>NZ_AUMQ01000030.1 GCF_000430765.1 Peribacillus kribbensis DSM 17871
ATCGTCGCGGGGTGGAGCAGTCTGGTAGCTCGTCGGGCTCATAACCCGAAGGTCGCAGGTTCAAATCCTGTCCCCGCAATAAGTGGTCCCGTGGTGTAGCGACGAGCGATGCTGCGGTGACTCATCTGCGAGTTGTCTCGACGGATTTACTTCAGTGAGTATACTGGAAGAGGAAGAGACAGTTAAGCAGGATCTATTAGTATAACGAATTTTTATATCTACAGTGGTCCCGTGGTGTAGCGGTTAACATGCCTGCCTGTCACGCAGGAGATCGCGGGTTCGATTCCCGTCGGGACCGCCATTTTTACGAACAGCCTTTTAAGATGGCATCAAACGAAACAATAAATTTTATGGCTCAGTAGCTCAGTCGGTAGAGCAAAGGACTGAAAATCCTTGTGTCGGCGGTTCGATTCCGTCCTGAGCCACCATTCATGCCGGTGTAGCTCAATTGGTAGAGCAACTGACTTGTAATCAGTAGGTTGGGGGTTCAAGTCCTCTTGCCGGCATTGATCATGGAGGGGTAGCGAAGTGGCTAAACGCGGCGGACTGTAAATCCGCTCCTTCGGGTTCGGCAGTTCGAATCTGCCCCCCTCCACCATTTTAGGGGCATAGTTTAAAGGTAGAACAGAGGTCTCCAAAACCTCCGGTGTGGGTTCGATTCCTACTGCCCCTGCCAATATTATGGCGATTGTGGCGAAGTGGTTAACGCATCGGATTGTGGTTCCGACATTCGTGGGTTCGATTCCCATCAGTCGCCCCATAATAATATCTTTCATTAATGGGCTATAGCCAAGCGGTAAGGCAACGGACTTTGACTCCGTCATGCGTTGGTTCGAATCCAGCTAGCCCAGCCATTATGCGGAAGTAGTTCAGTGGTAGAATACAACCTTGCCAAGGTTGGGGTCGCGGGTTCGAATCCCGTCTTCCGCTTTTATATATCTGGCGGCATAGCCAAGTGGTAAGGCAGAGGTCTGCAAAACCTTTACCACCGGTTCGAGTCCGGTTGCCGCCTCCAAATAATATGCCGGTGTGGCGGAATTGGCAGACGCGCACGACTCAAAATCGTGTTCCTCTGGAGTGCCGGTTCGACCCCGGCCACCGGTATCCGAAATACTTATGAATTAAGGTCTCAACTTAAATGTTGGGACCTTTTTTCTTATGCCCATTTAATCAACTAATTGCACAACAATCTTCCAAGGAAAGTAATCATTCAAATGATTGAAGGAGTGAGCTATATGAACATTAAAACTGCCTCAATAAACGATTTGAAATTTATAAATCAATACTGCTGTCACTGGCGATCTAAGGAAACGTGGCGTAACTCAATGGGACTGATTTTACCCAAACCGATTTGTGATTAGTAAGGATCTAAAACGCGGGCATCTGCATGCCATATTAAATGATGGTGTTTTCATAGGGGCAGTAGTAGTTAGTGATACCCAAAGCACTAAATACGCAGGTCTGCCATGGTTGGATCAAAAAGGGAGAACTGCAGTCATCCATCGGTTAGCAGTGCATCCGGATTCGCAGGGGAGAGGCATTGGCAAGCAGCTTCTTCTGCATGCGGAGGGGGGCTGAGTCGCTGGGTTATACCAGCATTAGACTTGATTCCTATACAGCCAATCCAGCTGCAATAAAAATGTATGAACGTACCGGCTATCATGTGGTAGGGGAAATTCACTACTCATTCCGTAAATTTCCTTATCAGTTTTTTGAAAAGATTTTGGTTCATTCTTAAATTCAGGCTGTCCAGGATTTGATGGAAATCTGCCCATGGAACTTTAATTGAAGCGCTTTTGCAGGAATTAGATAAAAAGATAGCAGAAGTGATTCCTGAAGTTTCAACTATTCTCTGAGTAATGACTTTGCTCAAAAAAGTTCTGGTGCTTTCATGACACAAGTATGGACGTATGAAGAGCAAAGTGAAACAGCAAGGAAGAAACCTTGCTGTTTTTTGTGTTCACCGTTATTTTTTGTCTGTTTCGTAAGGATCGACCGGCTGAATGGATCCGTCTTCGTTATAGGTTAGTTCGGTATATTTCACGCAGCGTTTATGGTCGATTCCGCCTGATAGGGAGCTGTCGTGGTAGAATAAGTACCATTTGTCTTTAAATTGGACGATGGAATGATGGGTGGTCCAGCCACTCACAGGGGAAAGGATTCTTCCTTTGAACGTGTAGGGCCCCATTGGATGTTTGCTCATTGCATACACAATGCAATGGGTAGTTCCAGTTGAGTAAGAGAGATAGTAATTTCCATTGAATTTATGGACCCATGGGCCTTCAAAAAATCTTCTGTCTTCATCACCGGCTAAGATCGGGCTGCCGTTTTCATCAAGGATCTGTAGTTCCTGGACTTTTCCTTTGAAGGACAGCATGTCTTCCGACAGCTCAGCAACTCTTGGTCCTATAGCAGGTTCAGTTTCTGCCGGGCCGTCCGCTTCAGGAAGGAAGGTGCCCGTCTGCCATTTCTCCAATTGTCCGCCCCACAGGCCGCCAAAGAAGAGGTAAGCCCTTTCATCTTCGTCCACCAAAACGGCAGGATCGATGCTGAAGCTTCCAGGGATGCAGCTGTCCATCGGAGTGAAAGGACCTGCAGGGGATGCGCTTGTGGCCACACCAATTCTAAAGATGTCTTCTTTGTCTCTGGCAGGGAAGAATAAATAATATGTATTATTTTTAAAGGCTGCATCAGGTGCCCATAATTGCCTGCTTGCCCATGGAATGTCTTTTACATGAAGGGCTTCGCCGTAGTCTATGCATGGAGAATCGATATCCTCCATGGAAAGTACATGATAATCCTCCATGGCATAGTGGTCGCCGTCATGAGTGGACAAGTTATCGTGATCCAAATCATGAGAGGGATAGATATAGAGTTTGCCCTCGAATACATGGGCAGACGGGTCAGCTGTGTAGATATGTTCTACTAATGGTTCGTTTGGTTTACTATTTTTTTTCATATCGCTACTCCAATAGCTAGTTTTGTCGTTCTCATTCATTATAGCAAACTTAATATAGTCAACAAACAAACTTTTACTAAAAAATTCCCCGGCTGCTTATAGAGCCGGAGATAAGGGCTATTAATTTTATTAGTCCATGATGGCCCAATAGGCAGGTTTTACATTATAATCTGTATCAAATACGAAAGGTGCATCTACACCCACTCCATTATTATACTGCTTTGCACGGTCGTTCAGCCATGTATGGTTGTCTGCAATGCCCCAGAATGTTACGTTGCTGATCTTATCGCCTAATTTTTCATACAGTTCGAACAGAGCATTGTACCGCTCTGCCTGGGTCTGGAAGACATACTGTGGAATGGCACCGTAAGTAGGGTAAGCAGGTACTGGCGGCCAGCCGTAAAGACTGACATCCAGCTCAGTGATTTGATTATCAAGTCCAAGGCTTGAGAAAAGATTGATAGAATCCTCGGTTTCCTTGATGGAAGGCCAGCCGATCTGGATATGGGACTGATGTCCGACTCCGTCGATAGGGACTCCCTGCTTTTTCATATCCTTGATTAGATTATATAAGTTGTCTCTCTTCGAATTTACTTCAGTATTATAATCATTGATATATAGCTTAGCATCCTTGGCGGCATATCTCTTGGCTGTTTTGAAAGCGACCTTGATATAATCGGTGCCAGTGATTTTGTACCAAGGAGATTCACGCAGCCCCTTAGCATTCTGCGGATTATCATCGATGGCTTCATTCACGACATCCCAGGACTTCACGTCATTTTTATATCGTTTAACGATGGTCTTAATATGAGTTTCCAGACGCTTCAGCAGCAGCTTTTTATTTTGCTCACGTTTTAATGGATTTGTCTCATCCACCATTGGTTTTGCTTGTTTATCAAGGAAGAACCAGTCGGGAACCTGGCTGTGCCATACGAGGTTGTGAAAGCGGACATCCATGCCATTTTCCTTAGCAAACTTCACGATTTTGTCCGCCTCAGTAAAGTTGTATTTCCCCTCTTCTGGCTGTATATTAATGGGTTTCATCACATTTTCGGCAACAATGGAGTTAAAATGGCGTTTTATAACCTGGGCATCCTGGCCGGTTAATTGATACGGCTCCACTGCTGTCCCTACTGTAAAGAATTTTTTATACCTTTCATCGAGCGGCTTTACTTTTAACGCACTGACCGGTTCAGAAGAGGCTGATGCCTGGCTGACAGCTCCCATAGGAAGGAGCATGGCTAAAGCCACTCCGGCAATAACAGGTTTACGCAAAACTTTTAACATGAGTATTCTCCTTTTAAAATGAATTATTTTTTTAATAATGTGATATTGGCAGATGTTTTACTAAGTTGTTCCATTCAATCAGCTAATCTTAATAGCCCGTGTTCACCATTCTGATAAAGTCGGTCAGGGTATGCTCTTGGAGCATGATAATCCTTGGCAGCTCATAGCGGCTGCTTGCATCATTGCTGATGCCGCCGCCTACTTTGAACGCCCCTTTAATACCTGACTCTTTGAGAACCGCAATAGTGTCGGTATTATAATTGCCATATGGATAGGCAAACGCCTGTGGCTTCTGACCGGTCAGATCTCTTAGGGCAGCAGCGGCATTGTTTACTTCTGCATATTGCTGCTCCTTGCTTAAATCCGCCATAAAGGAATGAGTCACAGAATGATTTTGGATATTGATTCCATTGTCCATAATCTCAAGCATCTGGCTGGCCGTCATGTTCCAGCTGCCGTTGATCCAGCTTGATACGGTAAACTCGGTTGCCTTCATCCCATATTCTTTTAAGACAGGGAGGATATATTGATAAAAATCACTTGAATTATCATCAAATGTAAGTAAAATTGGTTTCTTTGGCATGGAAGCTTTATGATCCAGGATGTTGAAGTATTGCTTCATGGTTAGGGTGCGATAGCCCTGCTGGTGCAGGTAAGCCATTTCTTTTTTGAATTCTGAGAGGTTATATTGATATGGATTGGCTGGATCAGTTTCTGGCTTGACAACATGATACAGCATGACCGGAATTTCAATGTTTTCCTTGTATTTGGCTGATGCCGAGATGCCTGTGCCGGAAACAACTAACAGTAAGACAGCGAAGAGGAAACCGAATGCCCTTTTGATAATGATCATCCTTTCAACTTAGTCTTTGTGAAGAAATAGGGGAACTATAGTAAAGCTAACTTTCTGAGCCTCCTTATTAAATCTCGCATGCAGTTTGTAAGGGTTTTCAAGAAGAGTTAAAAAAATATCTGCATCTGCAAAATCGATTATAACAGGTAATATTTGTTTGTATAGTATACAAACAAAGTATTTTTAAAAATGAATCATTGGGACTATATCCACTTAAACTGAAAGGCCTATACCTTGTCTGGCCATCAAAAACTGAAATTCAAATAGGCCGTCAAAAAGACGGCCTATTTCTTATGCAGATATTATGCCAGTGCGGATAAAATCTTCCACCGCAAATGCCGATACCCCTAAAGCTGCCGAGTAACTAGAGAGCTTGGAAAAGTGCAGCTTCACTTCTTTTTGATGAAAAGGAAGTGTATGGCTTTGGATGGTGTCAGATATAGGCTGCTCCAGCCATTTTTTTGCCCGGGCGAGCCTGTTCCCGATGATGATTTGTTCAGGATTAAATGTGTTAATGATATTGTTTATCCCTATTCCGAGATAAACCCCCACTTTTTTAAACAGTTCTATTGCCTCCGGGTCCTGTTTTTCTGCCCTGGATATCAGAGTTTCAAGAGAGAGTTTCTCTTTTTGGGACATGGAAAGGAGCGCATGCTCGGAAGCATATACTTCCCAGCATCCTCTGCTCCCGCAGCTGCATTTTTTACCGTCTGCTTCAATGATCATGTGGCCCATTTCACCCGAGTAGCCATTCTTGCCCTGAAACAACTCTCCCTTAAGGATGATTCCTGCCCCAATTCCGATTCCTGCACTGATATAAATAATGTCCTCGTAAGTTTGTCCTGCCCCAAATTGCTTTTCACCGTAGGCGCCTGAATTTGCTTCATTTTCAATAATGACCGGCAAATGGAATTCTTCTTCAAATGCCTGCTTCAGCGAGATATTTTTCCAGCCTAGATTAGGGGCAAGCAGTACAGTTCCGGCCTTGTCTACAATACCGGGGACTCCGATTCCGATTCCAACTGCACCATAGCGGCTGCCCGGCATTTCTTTCAGAAGAGAGCGGACCATGCTAGTAGCAAGCTGGAAGACTGATGTAAAGGAGACATCCTCCACGGCTTGATTTTTTTCAATAATAATATTGCCTTTTAAGTCAGTCAGGACACTCAGGATATAATTCACGCCAATATCAATGCCTACCGCAAATCCTGCAGTCTTATTAAAATGGAGGAGCACAGGGCGGCGGCCGCCGCTTGATTCTCCAGGTCCGGACTCGTAGACGAAATCTTCTTCGAGAAGTTCACTCACAAGCGAAGACACGGTCGCTTTGTTTAATCCTGTAATCTGCGCGATATCAGCCCGTGAGACAGGCTCCTTTTCCATAATCATCTGTAATACAAGAGATTTATTATTTCTTTTAACAACTTGCTGGTTCCAAGTAATTGTCTGCACTTCCTATTCTCCTAACGTAGTGGTTAAATTGTGATCTTCACTTAGTTTACCCGGTACACAAACGTTTATTAGCGTGATATACTATGCTTATTAAAAAGCTCTTATATGAAAGATTATAGAACAAATAGAAAACAAAAAACCATTTTGTAAAGGATTTTTATTTTTTACAAGAAGAGATAACGCCTCCTGGGTTTAGTCTTAACGTTCATATAAATATGAATCCGCTTACATAAAAATTAAGTAGACTTTCATACTTAAGCAGGCTTTTAGCTCACCTGGGCAAGATTTACTTGTGCCAATTTATCGCACGTGAAATTCTCGGCTGGAAATGGGACGAAAAAGGAGCCCAGGCAGATGCAGCCCATGCGGCCTGGCTCACTCATCCGGAATTATCCATCTGGAGCTGGAGTGACCAGATCATTTCAGGGAACATTTCCGGAAGCAAGTACTACCCGCGCGGGGTAACAAGCATTTTATGACTGGATGAGAAGCGCGGAGCTCAGGTCTAACTGATTTAGAGAATGCGCTTTAATTGGGAACGCAGGCAGAAAAATTAAAAATTGAGAAAGGGGAGAGTGTGAAATGAATTATCGTGAACTTGGGAATACAGGATTAAAGATTAGTGAGGTTTCGTTTGGGACTTGGGCGATCGGGGGTTCGTGGGGAAAGACGACGGATTCAGAGGCCCTGAAGTCACTGGAATTTGCCATAGAGAAGGGGGTCAACTTTTTTGATACGGCGGATGTTTACGGAGACGGACATAGTGAGGAGCTGCTGGCCAAGGCTGCAAAAGGGAAGGAAGATCAAATTCATATAGCCACAAAGTTTTGCCGCCAGGGAGACATTTTTGATCCCAAAACTTATAGTTACGAAAGGGTTAAGGCATATTGTGAAGACAGCCTCAGACGTCTGAGCAGGGAAGCCATCGATTTATACCAGATACATTGCCCGGCAACGGAAATCCTAAGGGATGGAAGTGTATTTGAAGTGCTGGACCGCCTGCAGCAGGAGGGGAAGATCCGCCATTACGGAGTAAGTGTAGAGACTGTGGAGGAAGGGCTTCTTTGCCTGGAATATCCTAATGTCAAAAGCCTGCAGATCATTTTCAATATGTTCCGGCAGAAGCCTTTGGAACAACTGATTCCAAAAGCATATAAGAATGGTGTCGGGCTCCTGGTCAGACTGCCGCTGGCAAGCGGTCTCCTGACAGGGAAGTTTTCGAGGGATCATGTTTTTGAAGAAGATGACCATCGTAATTTTAATGAGAATGGGGAGGCCTTCAATATTGGGGAAACCTTTGCCGGACTTGGATTCCAAAAGGGTGTAGAACTGGCAGAAGGGCTTAAATGGATTTCGGAAGACAGAGGTTCCATGGCAAGTGCAGCCCTCCGCTGGATTTTAGATCAGGAGGAGATTTCCTGTATTATTCCCGGCTTTAAAAACGTAAAGCAGGTACAGGATAATCTTTCAGCATTGGAGACAAAATCATTTTCAGAGGATGAAAAACAAAAAATTCAAAGCTATTATGAGACTAAAGTCAAAAGCTTTATCAAGGGACCTTATTAATCAAAGGCTGTTTTCCTAAAATTTGTTTCTTTGGAACAAGGTGGTTGATTTCCACTCCAGGATGCTCGCTTTCCGCTGGGCGGGCGGTGAGCCTCCAAAGATTCGCCTGCGGGGTCTCACCTGTCCCGCTACTCCCGCAGGATTCTTGCACCTTACGCTTCAATCAACCTGTTTAAAAATGGGACTGTCTTTCAGACTCTTTTAAAAACAACAATCTTTTTAGAAAAGAGCCTAATCAAAAAGGGAAGGAGGGACTGGCTATGGCAGAAGTGGAAATGATCAATGAGGTCCAGACCTCAGAAAGGGTCATTGCTATAACATTCGATGATGGCCCCAATCCAATTTTTACACCGCAGCTTTTTCAAATCTTTTCGGAAGTACAGGGCAGAGCAACCTTTTTTATGATCGGTGAACAAATGGCTGAAAATCCCGGACTTGTAAAACAGGCCGCAGCGCTGGGTCATGAAATAGGAAATCACACCTATACCCATCCGAAGCTTTCTGAATTGAGCCCCGAGTCATGCCTGGCTGAAGTAGAAGGCAATGAGAAGCTTGTACAGGAACTCACAGGTGTGAAGCCTGTTGTCCTGCGTCCGCCTTATCTTGATTATAGCGGGGAAACCCTTTCCATTATGAAAGAGAAGGGATACCCCATGATCGGGGCCTTAAATACAGAAGCACAGGACTGGGATCAGCCTGGTGTGGACCATATTCTATCTGTCACCCGGAAATGCGTGGGGAATGGGAGCATCCTCATTTTCCACGATGGCTATGGGGATCGGTCTCAAAGCATAAAAGCAGTGCGGATACTCGTTAAAGAGCTGATCGAACAGGGCTATCAATTAGTCACAGTCAGTGAGCTTTTAAAACTTGCAGGCAATAAGGAGTAATAACAGAGCCAGAATAAAAGAAAACGCCATCACAGGGATAGCGTTTCCTTTTTTTTACTCTCAACCCTTTGGAAGGCTAGATAACAGGAAGACATGATGATGCTAGCGGCAATGCTTCCGCCAAAGAAGAAAAGCAGGCCGGGGAGAGTTTTTACAATAAAGTAAATGGCTGTAAGCCCAAGCAGCATGATGATATTGTGGATTGGGTTGATGAGCATGATAAAAAATGCATTTTTAATGATTTGGAATGACTTGACGTTATAGTGAACGAAGACTGGAAAGGCGTATAAGGATGTCAGGATTACCGCGATCATAAAAAGATAGAGAGGGATATGAAAAATACTTGCGATCTGTGTGTTATTTTTCATAAAGTACAAGTCCGCCATGATTAATCCGGAAGCCAATACTAAAATAAAGCCCAGGCCATTGCTTCTTAGGAACTCCCCTTTATAAGCACCC
This sequence comes from Peribacillus kribbensis DSM 17871, assembly GCF_000430765.1. Classification (GTDB taxonomy): domain Bacteria; phylum Bacillota; class Bacilli; order Bacillales; family DSM-1321; genus Paraperibacillus; species Paraperibacillus kribbensis. The sequence continues at coordinate 9,467 of NZ_AUMQ01000030.1, forward strand.
AAAAAGGTTTTATAAACAGGTATATCGCGCTCTCCCATCATCCATTTCCTTATGACTGTAAACATGGCGGCTGTTGCTGGGAAAAATCCAAGAAGGACCAGTCCGATTATAGAAAAACCGATCCAAAGCAGATTTACATAAGCAAACCTGGTAATCCATTCGGTAAGGGCAAAGAGGCCGTTCATTGATCGTTTATACATGATTCATACTTCCCTTCCATATTTATGCGCTTTCATTATTTGTTGCACTAATTATAGAACATTCATTCATTTTTGAATATGGCATGCACTAAAAAAACTGGGACACAGTTACAGTACTTTTAAAAAGAGCCTAAACCATGTACCTCTCTATCCACCATGAGCTATAGTTTAGCTATCTTACTATAAAGGGCGATTACCATGTTCTCAACCATGAAAAAGTGGAACACATTACGAAATCAGATGCTAGTAGTCTTTTTATTTGTTATGGCGATTGTTTTACTGATTATCAGCATTTTAACATTCAATCAGGTCTCGAGCCTGCTTAAAAAGAATGCCAAAGAGCAGATTCAGCAGACGGCAGTCGAGGCAAACGGCAGGCTGGAATCTCTCTATGAGCAGATTAATAATGCCTCCAAGCTGGTTGCGACCAATAATTCCATCCAAAGTGCATTGAATAATAAGTATGAAAACAAGTCTATTTCCTTTTCAGAGCAGCAGGCTTTGATGGGCATTATGAATCGGATCCAGGCTAATTCGGAAGGGATATTTTCCTTTGAGCTATACACCAATGATCAGGAGCGGTTATTGCCGCTGGATGACACCAACTTAACAGCCAAAATAAACAGGGAGTGGATCTACCGGGCTGATCAAGCGAAGGGGCAGCTTGTATGGATAGGAGAAAGTCCGGACAGCCCCCATTATCTGATGGCTTTAAGAAGGGTCAATCTAATGAGCCATGAGTATGCGAGGGGCGGTTATCTGCTTATTAGCATTTATCCCAGCTATTTTCAATTTCCCAATCAAAACAAGCCCAAAGATCAAAAGCAATACTCCATTCTGCTGGATAAACAAATGCAGCCGATTCTTTCAAACTATCATCATTCTCTTGGATCTATCATTAGGAGTAAACAGCAGGTCATTACCCAAAATGGACAGGAGTATATGGTCACGAAGCAGACGTCGGCTGAAACAGGCTGGACTGTCATTATCCTAACGTCTTATAAAGCCCTGACAAAGGGGGTAATGATGCTCAGGATGGGCATCATCATTTCCGGAATCATCGGATTTATCATTTACTTTGTCTGCTCACTCTTCCTTACGACTATCATCACTAAACCTATATTAAAGCTGACGAAAACGATGCAGCAGGCGAGTGCAGGCAATCTGGCCATAAACCCAGAGGTGCCATCTGCCAATGAAATAAGTGAATTGAACAGCACCTATAATCAGCTGGTAAAGGAAACCAACCATCTTATAAACATGGTGTATCAAAAGGAAATCACACGCAATTTAAGTGAACTAAAGGCACTTCAATCGCAGATCAATCCCCATTTCCTCTTCAATACTCTGGATTCGTTCAGATGGTGGCTGGAGGATAAAGAGGAAGAGGAGCTTGCGGAGGTTGTTGTTGCTATGGCAAATTTATTCCGCTATACCATCACCAAACCAATAGCTGGGGACTGGGTGACGATAAAGGAAGAGGTCCAGCATATCGGGGACTATATGGAAATCATTAAAATGAGATTCGGGGACCATTTAAAATGGAATCTGATCCTGTCGAAGGAACTGGAGCGGGTGAAAATTCCAAAGCTGATTATCCAGCCTTTAGTGGAAAATGCCGTGCTGCATGGAGCAGGGAACACAATGCATCCATGCACGATCACCGTCTTGATCAAGCAGGATAGGGAAGAGGGCTTCCTGCAGGTCATGGTCCAGGACGATGGCTCTGGAATCAGCAAAGAGAAGCTGGAGCTGATTAAAAAGTCGCTGGACGGAGGGGGCAGTCCTTCCTCGTCTGGGAATGGAGTAGCCCTTGCCAATGTAGAAAAACGGCTTCAATTATACTATCAGACTCAATTAAAGCAGGGACTTGAGATTGTTAGTGAGGTAAACGCAGGGACAACCGTTTCTTTTGTGATACCAAATTAAGGAGGGAGAGCCAGTGGGAAAAAGGATATTAATTGTTGATGATGAACCGAGAACGCGTCAGGGGCTTAAAAAGACACTGGACAGCTGGGCGGAAAATCAACATGAAATTTTGACCGCTTCAAATGGCAATGAAGCACTGGAAATCATGCAGGCGCAAAAAGTCCACATCTTACTAACAGACATTCTGATGCCGGAAATTACAGGACTTGAATTATTAAAGAAGATCAAGGAGATGAAGCTTTCCCCTGTCATTATTACGATTTCGGCTTATTCTGAATTTACCTACGCACAGGAAGCCCTCCGACTAGGGGTCATCAATTATCTGCTGAAGCCAATCAGTAAAAAAGGGCTAATCGAGGCAGTAGAAGAAGCGGTCCAGGTGGGTGAGAAGCGGGAAAGGGCAGGAATCATGGAAAAAGTGGCGGATGATAAGCTGATTTATGCCAATTCTCAAAACTACTCTGCCCGGGAGCCAATCCGCGAAGCTATGGAGTACATGAACCGCAATTTAAAGAATGAACTCAGCCAAAAGGAGGTAGCGGATCATGTGCACTTGAATCCCAGCTATTTTAGTGTTTTATTCAAAGAGCATGCCAAGGTGACCTTCAGCGAGTACCTTACAAGGCGCAGGATCCAAAGGGCAAAGGAGCTTCTGGTCGCCACCAATTTTCCTGTAGCGGATATTGCAGAGGAAGCCGGCTATAAAACAGCAAAGTATTTTATTAAGATATTTAGAGAATTAGAGGGTGTGACACCGAGCGCATACCGGAAAAACAACAATGAAAGGGCTTTCTAAAAATAATAGTATTTTTCCTAATGGTTGTGCCCTTTTTAAAATTTCGGCAGATGATAGACTAAAAATGTGCACAAAAACAATATGAAAGAAAGATTATAGGGGGGCGTACCATTGCTTAAAAAGAAAACGATTTCATTACTGGTGGCAGTTCTTATGCTTGCAGCAGCAGCGCTGACAGGCTGTTCTTCTTCAGATTCCTCTGCAGATGCCAGCAAGGATGGCAAGAAAGTAATCAAATTCATGCACCTATGGCCGGAAGGAAGCTCTAACGCTCAGTTTTCCATCGTAAAGAATATCATCGGCGATTATGAAAAGCAGCACCCGAATATTAAGATTGAAACAGAAATACTTGGTCCCGATCAATATAGAGATAAATTAAAGGTTTTAGCTTCATCCAATGAGCTGCCTGATATAGGGATGACTTGGTCAGACGGATTCATTCAGCCTTATGTAAAAGGAAATATGCTTGAGCCATTAGATGATATTGCTGACTCACAGCTTAAGGATATGTTTATCCCTGGAGTTAAGGAATCCTACGCTGTGAACGGAAAGACATATGGTTTACCGCTTGAATTAAATATCTCTTATGTCTTCTATAACAAAGAAATCTTCAAAAAATACAACATTGAAGTGCCGAAGACTTATTCAGAATTTGTAAGTGCTGTAAAGACTCTTAAAAGCAACGGCGTCATCCCTGCGACTGTAGGAGCAAAAGATGGATGGCCGGCATCATTCTGGTTCATGTATCTGGCTGACCGTATCGGCGGACCTAAGATCCTGACTGACGTCATTCATGGAAAAGCAAAAATGACGGATCCTTCGATTGTAAAAGCGGCACAGGAAATACAAAACCTAGTGGATATGGGGGCTTTTGTAAAAGGAAGCAGCGCATTGTCCAATGAAGATGCAAAAGGCTACTTTATGAATGAAAAAGCAGCGATGTTCCTGACTGCAACATGGGAGCTGCCGAACTATACAACAAGCCCTGATGTAAAGCAGGAATTCAAGGATAAAATCGGTTACTTTAAATTCCCGACGTATGAAGGCGGAAAAGGGACGGACATCAACAGCTATGTAGGCGGTCCTGGTGTAGGCTTATTCGTAGCCAAGGATTCAAAGGTTAAGAAAGAATCCAAAGACTTTGTTGGTTATCTTGTAAAAGAGTGGGGCAAGAAATCTGTCACTGATGCTGGCGTCATCCCTGCAACAAAGGTTGATACAGCCAGTCTGAAGCTTTCTCCGATGTATGTGGAAATCCTCAAGGATCTAAGCAGTGCATCAAACGTTACCACTTATTTTGATACTCAATCAAGCCCGGCTGTATCCGAGCTGCATCATGACCTGATGACAGCACTTTTCGGAAAGCAAGTGACACCAAAAGAATTCGCTAAACAACAAGCAGACGCCCTTGCAAAGGAACAAAAGTAATAACCGGCATTCCATTTTCTCGGTATAGAGGGCATACAGGATATGCCCTCTATATTATTTTGAAGGGAGTATAGAAAATGAAAAGCGTTATGTCAAACAAATTAGTAATCAGCCTTTATGTACTTCCTGCATTAGCCCTTATTTTGCTCCTCATTTATATCCCGATCGTCCTTACTGGCTATTATGGATTAACAGACTGGAATGGAATTGGGCAGGCGAAGTTCATTGGACTTGAGAACTACATCAATCTGGTAAAGGATAAGATGTTCTGGGAAAGCGCCTGGCATTCATTGCTTTTAGGTATATTCTCCACGATCAGCCTCATTGGCTATCTGATTTTATCATTGATCTTGGCAAGTAAAATCAAGGGAGCCAATATATTAAGGAAGATCTATTTAGTCCCCATGCTATTATCATCTGTTGCAATTGCCCAGCTCTGGGCTAAAATCTTTGACCCTTCAAACGGTATGATCAATCGATTGCTCATGATGTTTGGAGTGGATAATCCGCCTCTTTGGCTGGCAGATTCCAAGCTCGTATTATACGCCCTGTTTATTCCAATTGTCTGGCAGTATGCAGGATTTTATATCATTATCTTCTATGCAGCATTAAAGAATATTCCGGAAGAACTCATCGAAGCAGCAAAAATTGATGGCGCCAATCCATTTCAGATTGCCTATCGGATTAAGATTCCCTTGATATCAGGAGTTATTAAGGTCATGGTGATTCTCGCCATCGTAGGATCTTTGAAATACTTCGATTTAATCTTTGTCTTGACCGGAGGCGGACCGAACCATGCCAGTGAGGTAATGGCATCCTATATGTATACCGAAGCCTTCACCAAATATAATTTTGGATACGGAAGCGCCATAGGATTTGGCCTGCTTGTAATCTGCCTGATCATGACCTGGCTGATCCAAAAGCTTTTATCATCAAAAGAAGATTTTTAAATGTAAACAAGGGGAGTGAAACAGGATGAGTAATGTTGCTTATGATTTACAAACGAAAACAACCGTTCCCAATTCCTATAAAACCAGCAGCACACTAGGAAAACGAATTGGCTTTGGCATCCTCTATTTGATATTGGGCATTATTGCGGTAGTGCAGATTTATCCCTTGATATGGCTGTTTCTTTTTTCACTAAAAACGAATCAAGAAGTTTTTGGGATGTCCCCATTTTCCTTTCCGCATGATCCGCAATGGGGAAACTATGCCAAGGCATGGACCCAGGGGCACATCAACCTTTACTTTTTCAATAGTGTCCTGTATACCGTCATAGCAGTAGTATTAACGGTGATCCTGGCAAGCTTTGTGACATTTGCGGTTACACGGATGAGCTGGAAGCTAAGCGGCCTGGTGCTCGGCTTATTTATGGCAGGGTATATGATTCCGCTTCATTCTACGCTGATCCCTTTATTCAGCTTTTTCAAAACGCTTCATTTAATCAACAACCCGCTGTCCATTATCCTGTCGTATGTGGCGTTCAATCTGCCGATTACGATCATGATTCTTTCCGGATTTTACAGGACACTGCCGCGCGAAATCGAGGAAGCGGCTGTCATGGACGGCTGCTCCATTCATAGGATATTCTTTCAGATCACACTTCCTATGACGATGCCTGTCCTTTCCACGACCATCATTATCAACATGATTTATAACTGGAATGAATTTGTATTCGTGAACACATTTATCAGCTCTGATAAATGGAAAACCATCACGGTTGGCGTGAATAACTTTGTTGGACAGTATTTAACAGACTGGGGCGCAATCGGTGCAACCCTCATAATCAGCATCATCCCGGTATTGATTGCCTTCTTCATCCTGAGCGACCGGATTGTAGAAGGAATTGCCGCTGGATCTGTAAAAGGATAAGAAATTAAAAATGGGGCTTGATAAGAGTCCGGTATAGACTGCAGGCAAAATTGATGAAAATTGAGTTTGCCTGCAGTTTTTTAGTCTGATTCGAAAATGAGGCTGCATAAGTTCCATTCCATGCGCTGCGCTTTCCGAGGGGCGGGCGGTGAGCCTCCTGCCGATTGCAGAAGTTAAATGGTGCTGCATCACATTAAAGAGAAAATTGGATCATTAAGCGGGAAAAAGGATCATTACATCAGCTTCGGGATCATTGAGTAGAAAATAGGATCGTTTAGGTGAATCCTCGATCATATTTTGGCTATCCGGATCATTCCATTAATTTAGTGATCAATAACAAAAAAATCGGATCATAAAAGTGAAAAAACGGATCATTATTTTTACATTCCGGATCATAATCATTCAGCACTCCCTTGTTCTGCTGATCTTGGCCTACCAGCTATTCATTCAACAAAGACATACTCTTTGGGATTGCTGAACGGTGTCAAGCATATCTCTACCACACCTGTTTTGCCATTTTATAGTTCACACTCAATTTTCCAGATTGAATTTTTTTAGATAGGGTATTTAATTAGTACATCAAGTAAAAGGAGATAATAATTATGGAAAAAAGAGTTGTGGGTGTATATGAGAATGCGAATGAGGCGAAGGCAGCTGTAGAGGATCTGCAGAATAAAGGATATAAATACGAAGATATTTCGATAGTAGCGAAAGATATAGAAGATTTGGGGAAAGCTGCGGATGAAGTGAAGCCGAAGGAATCAGACGGTATGATTGCGGGTGCGGCAACCGGAGGGGCGGTTGGCTTGACCGGCCTGTTTTTAGGTCTCAGCTATCTTGCGGTCCCTGGAATCGGGCCAATTTTAGCTGCCGGTCCGATTATTTCTGTATTGGGCGGGGCTGTGGCCGGCATGGCTACCAACGCCGGGGGATTGACCAAGGCCCTTCAGGATTTAGGGCTCAGTGAAGAAGAATCACGCCAATACCAGGATGATATAAAAAACGGGAAGATCATTGTTGCGGTTAAGGAGTAATCCTAATTGCATTGATGGAACCCTGTTCTTGTTAAAGGCATATCGCATATACCAGCGCCTATTTTTCGAATCGAAGGGCGCTGGTTATTTTTTTGCACGGAGGTTTTAGGAGGGTATATCAAGAAAAGAATCTGGGTAGACTAATTTTTATAAAAAAAGACTTGCAAAACGGTAAATACCTGTGTATAATTGAGCTTGTAAGTTGATATTACAAATTTCGACAAACTTCATATGCGGGTGTAGTTTAATGGTAAAACCTCAGCCTTCCAAGCTGATGTCGTGAGTTCGATTCTCATCACCCGCTCCATACATAGGTCACAACGCAGTGTTTCGTTTAAAAGTACGAGGCATTGCGTTTTTTAATGTGAAAAAACATTAAAAAGGGCAGCCCCTTTATATAGTGACAAGACTATATTCAGAGCTGCCGCCATGAACCTGTGTGAACATCTTCCTCACGGCATCGGCAAGGCTTTCTGCCTCGTCTATACCCATTGAGGGCCTAAAATAAATTATATGCAGGGCGTTTTTTGCCGCTTCCGTGACTTTCGTTCTTTCAGAATCCACATAAGGCGATCCAAAAGGGCTGATTTCATCCTTTACGATAATCATATTTTCTAGGTTGTTTTCCCGTCCGTTAAGCCCTGTGTAGGCATCGGCTGAGTCTCCAACCGTGAGTTCGATATTTCCCTGGATGGTGTCTGCATCATAGATGCCAAAAGGTATTTCATATTGAAGCGAGAAAAAATTATTTAAATCGATTGCAGAATTGACTGATTGCAGATAATTGCTCTTTTTTACACGCCGATACAGGGCTTCAGCTGAATGACGGTACCTGGAAGGATCTGTGCCTGCCTGTTTGAGCACCTTTCTCCATTCGGTTATTCCCGGAAATTCTGAGAGCTCTTTTTCCAGCAGGTCGAAATAAAGAGATTCCTGAAAAAGCTGCAGACGTCCCTTTATCATTTGCGGAGAGGCGCCAATCGTAATATCCCGGTAGTGAATCACACCAGCCTTGAAATTTGGAACTTTTTCTCCGAGCTGAGGACTGATTTTGCTTTGCATAGTTAAACCCTCCACCTAAATAAATTTATAAACAGTTTATCATATAGAAACTCTAAAAACCGGCACATCGCCTTGAGAAGGGAGGCAAACACATGGATTATACAAAACTTAAACAGGATATCATTGAATACAGCAGGACAATTGGCATTGATAAAATTGGCTTTACGACAGCAGCGACATTTGATGATATGAAAAATAAGCTGATCAGGCAGCAGGAGCTGGGCTATCAGTCGGGTTTTGAGGAACCGGATATTGAAAAACGGGTGAATCCAGCACTTATTCATGATAAGCCGCGGTCAATCATTTCCATCGCCTTAGCTTATCCTTCGAAATTAAAAAATGCAAAGCAAGGCAAACGGGGAGAAAGACGGGGGATATTCTGCAGGGCATCCTGGGGAGAGGACTATCATGTCATACTAAGGGACCGTTTGAGAAAGCTTGAGGAGTATATCAAGAAGCTGGTCCCCGATGCCCGATGCCAGTCTATGGTTGATACAGGGGAGCTTGTAGACCGTGCTGTTGCCCAGAGGGCGGGTATTGGCTGGAGCGGAAAAAACTGTTCGATCATCACTCCTGAGTTTGGTTCGTACGTGTATCTTGGGGAAATGATCACCAGCCTTCCGCTTGAGGCTGATTCTCCTATGGAAGACCGCTGCGGCAGCTGCAACAAGTGTGTGGATGTCTGTCCGACAGGCGCCCTTGTGAAGGGCGGGCAGCTGAATGCCCAAAGATGCATTGCCTTTCTCACTCAAACCAAAGGATTCCTGCCTGATGAATTCCGTACAAAATTAGGCAACCGGATCTATGGCTGTGATACATGCCAGACAGTCTGCCCAGAGAACAAAGGAAAGGACTTTCATTTTCATGAAGAAATGGAGGCTGATCCGGAGGTTGTTAAACCGCTTCTGATTCCCATGCTGCAAATGAGCAATAAGGAATTCAAGGAGCGCTTCGGCCGGATTTCTGGTTCCTGGAGAGGGAAAAAGCCGCTTCAGCGCAATGCCATCCTGGCCTTGGCCCATTATAAAGAAGAAGCCGCGCTACCTCACTTAAAAGAAGTTCTGCAGAAGGATCCGCGTCCTGTCATCCGGGGCACTGCTGCCTGGGCCATCGGAAAGATTGGCGGAAATCGGACAGAGGACATGCTTAAGGAAGCAAAATCAAATGAATTGGATGAAGAGGTATTGATTGAAATAAATAAAGGCCTTGAGCTCCTGACTCAAAGCAACTAAAACCGGCCCTGCCGGTTTTTTTATTTTCAAGCTTTTTTCAGGCTCCCACTAATGAACTTCCCATTCCCGTCATAAAAATAACAAAGGATGGTTATGGGAGGGCTGGTAATGAGGGAGATTCTAAAAGAGCTGCTGGAAGAACGAGTGAAAATATATGTTTCTCCGGAACTGCGGGCAGAAAATACAAAGACAGATAGAAAAGTCCGGTCCTTAAAGGATAGGAAGGCTGAAATAGTGAATGTCAAAGCTAAGGGGTATGTTCAATCTGTACATGAAGAGGATGGGGTATCCTCCATAAAATACGACATTCATTTTAAGTATTTGATCAAGCAGAGAGGCTTCATGTATTTAGAGGAAGAAATTGAACATCGGGAAGCCCTGGCCAGGGGGGATATTCTTTTTGAGGACCGGGAAGTTCCCTATATCCCATCAGCTGAACCGGCAGATGGTGATTTCAGCAGGAAGGGAGAACGAATTAGTTACAAATATAACCGGCTGAAAGCGGTACAGTATGCCGAAAGATGGTGGAATGAATTCAATCCTGCTTATAAAAAATTCACAGATGACTGCACCAGCTTTATCTCCCAATGCCTGAGGGCAGGAAGCGCCCCCATGTGGGGAAGCCCGAACCGCTCCAAGGGCTGGTGGTACTCAGGGAAAAGCTGGAGCTACAGCTGGGCCGTCGCTCATGCTCTTAAAAATTATCTTCAGAGTTCTTCAGGGCTTAAGACCAGAAAAGTGAATTCCCCGGAACAGCTTAAGATCGGGGATATTATTTGCTATGATTTTGAAGGGGATGGACGATTCAATCATAATACGATGGTGACAGGGAAGGATGCCTATGGGGAGCCGCTTGTGAATGCCCATACCACCAATAGCAGGATGAGGTATTGGAAGTATGAGGATTCCAGTGCATATACCCCGAATATCAGGTATGCTTTCTTTACAATTATCGATTAAAGCTAGTATATTTTATGATTTGCTCAAAAGAGTATATAATAACTGATAGTAAGTTATTAAGAGGTGACAGATTTGGCAAATCATATCGTTTTATATCAGCCGCAGATTCCTTCAAACACCGGCAATATTGCAAGAACCTGCGCAGGGACTGACACGGCACTCCATCTGATACGGCCGCTTGGATTTTCAACAGATGATAAAATGCTGAAAAGGGCTGGCCTGGATTATTGGGAACACGTATCGATTACATATTATGATTCCCTTGAGGAATTTTTCGAAAAAAACAAAGACGGAGAGTTCTTTTATATCACGAAATTCGGACAGAAGACCTTCTCGACCTTTGATTTTCACAGCAGGGAAAAAGACTATTATTTCATCTTTGGCCGGGAAACTACCGGACTTCCCAAGGACCTGATCCAGAACAATATGGATCGGTGCCTGAGAATTCCTATGACAGACAAAATCAGGTCTCTGAACCTGTCGAATACGGCCGCCGTCCTGGTGTATGAAGCCTTGAGGCAGCAGGAATATGCCGATTTATTATGACCGCCTTATAGGGCGGTTCATTTTTTTGAGTTTAAATGGGATCGTTGATTTCCGTTACAGGACTTCGCTTTCCGCGGGGCGGGCGGTGAGCATAGTGTCTCACCTGTCCCGCTGCTCCCGCAGGAGTCTTCGTGCCTGGAACGTAGATCAACTTAGATTTATAAAATCGACCTAGTAATAATAATTAGTTTGTTAATGAAAAATAATATAACAAATTACCATTAAAAGAATTATGTAACCACAACGTAATCTAATTTTTTTGCTCCGGTTGATAATAAGTGTAAAATGATATGGAAATGACATATCATAAAGGAGATTTGTATGAATCAGATAATTGAAACGATTTTAAATCATAGATCTCAAAGATCCTTTGAAGACCGTCCTTTGAGTGACGAGCAGATTTCAGCCATCGTGCAGAGCGCCCAGGCAGCTTCGACATCAAGCTTTATCCAGGCGTATTCCATTATTGGAGTCAAGGATCCTGAGAAAAAGAAAAAGCTTGCCGCGCTTGCTGGCTCTCAGGACTATGTAGCGAATAACGGTCATCTGCTAGTTTTCTGTGCGGACTTACACCGCCATACACTGATTTCTGAAATGGAGCAGACAGACGCGGAGGAATCACTGCTGAGCACGGAGAAGTTCATGGTTGCCTGCATTGATGCTTCACTTGCTGCCCAAAATGCTGCAATCGCAGCTGAATCCATGGGGCTCGGAATCTGCTATATTGGGGGAATCCGGAATGACCTTAAGGGAGTCGCTGAAGTATTGAAAACACCTGAAAGGGTCATCCCGCTCTTTGGGATGGTCATCGGCTATCCTGATGAAGTCAATGATCTTAAACCTCGGCTTCCAATGGAGCATGTGTACATGGAGGAAGAGTATCTGCAGGATAAGGAAGCTTACAAAAAGCAGCTTGAAGGCTATAATGAAATGATTTCCGACTATTATAGCAGCCGCACTGGAGGCAGGCGCAATGATACATGGACTGGCCAGATGGCCAAGATGCTTTCCGTGCCTAGAAGAATGTATATGAAGGATTTTGTGGAATCGAAAAAGCTGAATACAAAATAATGACGTAAAAAAGCTGCCGGCAGGGCAGCTTTTTTTTGCTTATTTTACACCTGGTTTGTCATTGTAGCCCGCTGTAAAGATGGAAATCAGGAATGTGATGATAACAGCAATAATAAGTACTGTGTTCATTTGTAAATCCTCCTTTGCCTCTTTCTCCCGCTATTTTCTCTTCCCCTTAAATGAGAGGAATATCCAAATCTGGATACTGTCCCAGTTATACAGCTATTATAACCCAGACTGGTTTGGGTGTGAATGAAAAACTAAAGCTTATCACTGTTCTTTCTGGCTGATCTTCATCATAGACTAAGCAAAACAGCAGCTTACAGGCTGTTGTTGGGCCAGATGTTGGACAAAGCAGGTATGGGGTGATTTCGTCAGGGATTGGATGCGTGGAGCTGATTGTCTGCCGGGTTGAAGCTGGGTTTCGGGAAGGGCTGGTTTTCATTTGGGCTCATTTTATTAGGCGACTTTGCATACATTGAAGTAATCGTCTGAAAGAACAGAGGAGGATCCCCTAATGGATATATTAAAAAAGATTGAAAAATACCGCGAAGATGAACACAAGCTTAAATGGGAAGGGACATTTGCGGATTACCTGGAGCTTCTTAAAGAAAAGCCATGGGTCGCGCAGTCTGCACATTCCAGGGTATACAACATGATAAAAGATGCAGGGGTTGAAGAGGTAGACGGCAAGAGAAAATATAATTTCTTCAGCGGCCAGCTGTTCGGACTTGAAGAAGCATTAGAGCGCCTTGTTGAAGAATATTTTCACCCTGCTGCCAAGAGGCTGGATGTAAGAAAGAGAATCCTGCTTTTAATGGGACCGGTCAGCGGCGGGAAATCAACGCTCGTGGCCATGCTGAAGCGGGGGCTGGAAAAATATTCACAGACAGATAATGGCTCGATTTACGCCATAAAAGGCTGCCCGATGCATGAGGACCCTCTCCATCTAATACCCCAATACTTACGGGATGATTTTTATAAAGAATATGGAATCAGGATTGAAGGAAATCTATCGCCATTGAATTTAATGAAGCTGGAAAAGGAATACAATGGAAGAATTGAGGATGTACAGGTTGAACGGATTTTTCTTTCAGAGGATAAGCGTGTTGGGGTCGGTACGTTCAGTCCATCTGATCCGAAATCCCAGGATATTGCAGACCTGACAGGAAGCATCGACTTTTCCACGATTGCGGAGTTTGGGTCTGAGTCAGACCCGAGGGCCTATCGCTTTGACGGCGAGCTGAATAAAGCGAACAGGGGACTTATGGAGTTCCAGGAGATGCTGAAGTGTGATGAGAAATTTCTCTGGCATCTGCTTTCCCTGACTCAGGAAGGGAATTTTAAGGCTGGCCGGTTTGCGCTCATCAGCGCGGATGAACTGATTGTCGCGCATACGAACGAAACGGAATACAGGACCTTTATTTCCAATAAAAAGAATGAGGCCCTGCATTCCAGGATTATCGTAATGCCTGTCCCTTATAATTTAAAAGTGACGGAAGAAGAAAAGATTTATGACAAAATGATTCATGAGAGCGATGTTCAGAATGTCCATGTGGCGCCGCATACATTAAGAGTAGCAGCCATGTTCTCCATTTTGACCCGCTTGAAGGATCCGAAAAAAGGCGATATCGATCTGGTCAAGAAGATGAGGCTGTATGATGGCGAAAATGTGGAAGGCTACAATTCTGCAGATTTGGAAGAATTGAAAAAGGAATATCAAGATGAGGGAATGAGCGGTATCGACCCCCGCTATGTAATCAACCGGATTTCCTCCACCATAATCAGGAAAGAGGTTCCGTCCATCAATGCACTGGATGTATTAAGGTCGCTTAAGGAAGGACTTGACCAGCATCCATCGATTACAAGCGAATTGCGGGAAAAGTATATGAACTACATTTCTGTAGCCCGCAAGGAATATGACAGTATCGCAAAGAAAGAGGTTCAAAAGGCGTTTGTTTATTCTTATGAGGAAAGTGCAAAAACGCTGATGGATAATTATCTGGATAATGTGGAAGCGTACTGCAACAAGTCGAAGCTCCGCGATCCGCTGACCGGGGAAGAAATCAGCCCGGACGAAAAGCTGATGAGATCCATCGAGGAACAGATTGGAATATCGGAAAATGCCAAGAAGTCCTTCCGGGAGGAAATTTTGATCCGTATCTCTGCCTATGCCCGCAAAGGGAAGAGATTTGATTATAATTCACACGACCGGCTGAGAGAAGCCATCCAGAAGAAGCTGTTTGCCGACTTAAAGGATGTGGTGAAAATCACCACTTCATCCAAGACCCCGGATGAGCAGCAGCTGAAGAAAATTAATGAAGTTGTAGCAAGGCTTGTTGATGAGCATGGTTACAACACGACATCTGCCAATGAGCTTCTCCGCTATGTCGGCAGCCTGCTCAATAGATAATATCTGCACCTGCCTAGAGCAGGTGTTTTTTTCACCTTATAAAGTTTATTCGCTGCGTACCCCGGGTAAATGAAGGAAAAGGGGTGAAGGCAATGAATAAATCTTTTGAGCCTGTACCGGAAAATAGCTCTATGGCCAGTAATCTTGCTGAAATGAAGAATCTGGGTAAACAGATGGAAAACATGAGAAGCAATGAAGAGCTTGTGAGATACGGAAAAAGACCGGATCCCGTCCAGCATGAGGAAGAATTGAACAGCCGGTAACCTGTCCTGTATGGATTCAATGTAAAGCAGCCTTACTTGATGAGGGTGCTTTTTTATTTGTGCACTATGATGTACATAAAAACAGGGCCAGGCTAATAGATTATAGAAAGGACTTGAAAGCAAGGGTTACTCGAATGATCAGAATTCAAAATAGGGCTGTCACACCGGAAAATAAACAGGCATGGATTAGTGTTTAATTGTCGAAATAATTTGTAAATTTCTAGCTGGAGCCGCATAGGATAGAGTAATCCAATCCCTTTTTATCCAGAGGATTCAGGATTATGAAAAAGCAGTTTTTTCGTATTTTTAATCATTTAATGAGCAAGCGAAAACGTTAGGAGGGGAAATGATTATGACAGTTGACCCTAATCGCCAGTTTGTGATTTCCAAGGAAGATTGGTCCCTCCACCGCAAAGGTTATGACGATCAGCAAAGGCACCAGGAAAGGGTGCAGGACGCCATCCGCAATAATCTCCCGGATTTAATATCTGAAGAAAGCATCATCATGTCAAATGGCCGGGATGTTGTGAAGATACCCATCCGTTCACTTGATGAATACAAAATAAGATACAATTACGATAAAAATAAACATGTAGGCCAGGGAGACGGTGACAGTCAGATTGGTGATGTCGTAGCTAGAGATGGAAGAGAGCAGCAGCAGGGGCCGGGGAAAGGGCAGGGCGCAGGCGACCAGGCTGGAGAGGATTATTATGAAGCAGAAGTTTCTATGATGGAAATTGAAGAAGCCCTGTTTAAGCAGCTTGAGCTGCCCAACCTGCAGAAGAAAGAACTAGATGAAAATACAGTCGAAAATATTGAGTTTAATGATATCCGAAAGACCGGATTAATGGGAAATATAGATAAGAAGAAAACGATGATGACAGCCTTTAAGAGAAATGCCATGAGCGGAAAGCCGGGTTTCCATCCAATCCTTAAGGATGACCTGAAATTTAAGACTTGGAATGAAGTCGTGAAGCCTGAATCCAAGGCTGTGGTCCTGGCCATGATGGACACCTCGGGCTCTATGGGACTTTGGGAAAAGTATATGGCGAGAAGCTTCTTCTTCTGGATGACCCGCTTTTTGCGCACGAAGTATGAAACGGTGGAAATAGAGTTTATTGCCCATCATACAGAAGCGAAGGTAGTATCCGAAGAGGACTTTTTTTCAAAAGGAGAAAGCGGCGGAACCATCTGTTCTTCAGCCTACCGGAAATCACTGGAATTAATTGACACTAAATACAGCCCCCAGAAATTTAATATCTATCCATTCCACTTTTCAGACGGAGATAACCTCACTTCGGATAACGCCCGCTGTGTGAAACTCGTCAATGAAATCATGAAGCTGTCCAACATGTTCGGGTATGGAGAAGTCAACCAATACAACAGACACTCCACACTCATGTCAGCCTACAAAAACATCAACAATGAGAAATTCAACTACTATATCCTCAAACAAAAATCTGATGTATTTAACGCCATGAAAAGCTTCTTCAAAAAAGACGATAGCAAAATGTATGCGTAAAAGTTTGGGAAATGGGGACAGTCCCCATTTCCCATTTGGTATTTTTAAGGTTTGGTCCCGGGTTAGGGACAGTCCCCGATTACCTGGATACGAATGGGTTTCGGGTGATCCAGAATCTCCATGGGTAGGAGGCTGCTTCGCCGGAGTTGGCGATGCCAATTCTTGGCCCGATGGATACGGAATCGGGGGTTATGCCTTCTGTTATGTAAAGGGGAGGCATTGTGAAGGTGCCTCCGTAGTCGTCCATGGTGATGCCGAGGGCTTTTGTGAGCTTTCCCGGGCCGCTGGTTAAGCTTTTCAGGGTGGAAGTTCCCCTTCTGTCAAACATGAGCTCGATTCCATCCACAGGCTCGACAGCCCGGATTAAGACGGCTTCCGGCTTATCCAGTCCGCCGCAGACCACATTGACGAGGCAGTGCGTGTGCATCACATAGGTGTAAATAGAACCCGACTCTCCAAACATGATTTCTGTGCGTTTTGTACGGCGATTATTATAGCTGTGTGCAGCCCGGTCCATCGGGCCGGCATAGGCCTCTGTTTCTACAATATAGCCTGAAGCCGTTCCTTTAGCAGTCTCTTTAACCAGAAGACAGCCAAGCAGGCTGCGAGCCAATTCAAGGGTTGGCTGGGTATAAAATTCAAAATCAAGCGGTTTATATCTTTCCATTCTTCTACCTTCCTATTTTCGGCCTCCAATTGTGTATTCTTATATTTAACCTAACATCACAGTGTTTAATCTTTTTTCAGTCCGCAGGGGTCCCGAAACCGGGATTCTTCCTTTTTGTCCCTAAGTATAAAGGCTTTAGAAAACAGACCAAATGAAAAAAGACCGCCTCCAAAGGGAGGCGGTCCGCTTTTATTCCATCATTTGATTCAGTTTTTTAGAGATCGCCAGAAGGATTAGGCCAAGTAGAATGGCCATTCCGCCTATAACCGCAAAGACTTCCAGATAGCCCAATGACTGGGTTACAGAAGCGACCTGCCCTGCAAGAATGTTGGCAATACCTGAAGAGGCGAGCCATACCCCCATAAGGAGGGATGCCAGCTTCACTGGAGCAATTTTACTTACCAGAGATAGTCCAACAGGTGATAGGAAAAGTTCCCCGACTGTGTGGAAGAAGTAAGTAAGGATGATCACGAGAAGATTGGCTTTGTGGATCACATGATCCGGATCGCTTCCCGTCCTTGTGATAGCCAGAATCAATACGACAAATCCCACTCCCAGCAAGATCATTCCCAGTCCCATCTTTGTTGGGATCTTTAGATCGCCGCGCTTGGATTTAGAAAGGCTCAGCCAAAGAGAAGAGATGATTGGCGCAAGAATGATGATAAAAATTGGATTGATGGATTGGAACCAGGCAGTGGGAACTTCCCAGCCAAACACACTTCTATCGATAAATTTATCTGTATAAATGGTCAATGAGCTTCCGGCCTGTTCAAAGCCTGCCCAGAAAAACACAACAAATGCAGTAAGAATGACAATTACAGTGGTGCGCTGTTTTTCTTTTTTAGTTAACGGTTTATCAGCAGCTGCAGATTGACCTGCGGCTGTTTTATCTTTTGCAACAACAGTTTTCCCGATATTTCCTAAATAACGGTTTCCAAGGACATTAAATAAAATCTGTCCGATAATCATACCGATCGCAGATACCAGGAATCCATAGTTATAAGCGTGGACAAGCGTACCATTGGCTGTTTTATAAGCAAAAAGATCATCCGCAAAATAGCCGATCAAGAGTGGAGAAATGAACGCCCCAAGATTGATCCCCATATAGAAAATCGTAAATGCAGCATCTTTTCTGGCATCATCAGGCTTGTACAGCTCACCGACAAGGGTGGATATATTCGGCTTGAAGAAGCCATTCCCGATAATCAATAAGGCAAGTCCGATATAAAAGGCTGTATAAGTCTGGCTTGAGAACAACGCGATGTTCCCCAAAGCCATGGTCACTCCGCCGATAGTGATGGCTAATCTCTTTGGTATGAAGCGGTCAGTCAGCCAGCCGCCGATCAGCGGTGTCAAATACACGGCTCCTGTGAAAAACCCGTAGAGAGATAAGGCGTAGCTCTCGTTCATGGCGAGTCCGCCTTCTACAAACTTCTTGGTTAGATAAAGAACAAGGATTCCCCTCATTCCATAATAGCTGAATCTTTCCCACATCTCTGTGAAAAACAGCAAATATAAGCCCTTAGGATGCTTTTGTCTTTTTTGTATAGCAGCTTCCATGGATGTTTCCTCCTGAGTTTTAGTATGGCTTCGTGCTTAAATTTTCTGAATAATTCGTTTAATTCAATCGCGAATACTTATACTAATATAATTGTTTATAATATAACGGTCAATTAGAAAGTTTTGACTATTAGATAAAAAACAGTTAAATGACTATATAAAACAAGGATTATTTTCTTTGTAATCCTTAAAAGATAAACTAGTTATAGAATTATTTCTTTTCGAAATTATTATATAAATATAACGATAGGGAATAATCCATCATTTATTATGCTCATTCGGGAGAGTTCTTATTAAAAGACGTCAATAACGGTTTTCTAGAAGAACTGGCATTAAGAATAGTTTTTGAAAGCTAGTAAAGGGGGGAGGAGTTGCTGCAGCATCTTCTTGAACAAGAAAGTATACACTAAAAAAGCAGCTTTTCAATAAAGCTGTTTTTTTAGTGTATTTTGGGATGTTGAGGGAACCTTAAGGAAAGTATTTTCTCGAGGACAGCTCATGTTCTTGTCTGGAGGGGTTTTCATGGCTATAAAAACTAAAACTGAAATCGAAAAGCAGGCGGATTGGATCAGAGAACAGCTTAGTGAATGTGTGGATCTGGAAGATAGGCAGCTAAGCGTCAATGATAAGAGTGCCCAGCTCCTATTTATGAAAAGTGTATGTGACTCGAACATCATTTATCGGTATGTGATCAGTCCTTTTTTTGAAATCAAGGATATAAAAAAGTTTGAGGATTATGTCCGGTCTTTTCCCGGAGAAGAGGTACCTAAGGATCAGCATAAAATACTTTCAAATATGCTCAAAGGGTATGCGGCCATCTTTACGGAGGAAAACATATTTGTTATTCAAATGAAAAAGGTGGCAGGAAGTGCTGTAACAGAAGCCACAGCAGAGGTCAATGTTCAGGGGTCTCCGGACGCCTTTACGGAAAACATTGAAGTAAACATGAATTTAATCAGGCATCGGTATCAGACAGCGAACCTAAAGGCCGAGATCCAGGTGATTGGCAGCCTGTCCCAGACCAATATAGCCCTTATGTACGACTCTACTAAGGTGGATAATCAGGTGCTTAAGGAACTGAAAAAAAGGCTGTCGGATATTGAGGTAGATGTACTGATAGCTGCCGGTGAGCTTGAGCAGAAACTGTCCGGAAGGAAATTAGATATCTTTCCTACATCGCTTGTAACGGAAAGGCCCGACCGGATGGTTAAGAGCATTTCAAAAGGAAAGATTGGGGTGATTATAGACAAAACTAAATTTGCCATTATCGCGCCTTCCATCTTTTATGACTTCTTTTCAGCCATGGATGACCGGATCCAGCTTCCGTTAGTCGGTTATTTTTTAAAGGGAATCAGATATCTTGGACTTACAGCTACCCTGACCCTGCCTGCTTTTTATGTTGCCTTTTCTTCTTATAATCCGGAAATTTTGAGGGTGCAGGTCACACTGATGATTGCGGGAAGCCGGGCCAACGTTCCGTACCCGGCGATCATGGAAGTGCTATTTATGCTGCTAATGGTTGAATTCCTCAT
Source organism: Peribacillus kribbensis DSM 17871 (assembly GCF_000430765.1). Lineage (GTDB taxonomy): Bacteria > Bacillota > Bacilli > Bacillales > DSM-1321 > Paraperibacillus > Paraperibacillus kribbensis. The sequence goes on from NZ_AUMQ01000030.1 coordinate 29,554, forward strand.
TGAAGCCAGTATCCGGCTTCCTAAAACGATTGGCCCAACCGCCACAACCGTAGGGGGATTGATTCTAGGGCAGGCGGCAACGGAGGCGGGGCTAGTGAGCAGTATTATGATCATCCTCGTTTCAGCTGTGGCCATCACGAATTTTGTTATTCCCATAAACATGATGAACTTTACTGTGAGGGTTCTTCGATACGGATTTTTGGCGCTCGGCTTCTTTTTTGGGCTGGTTGGGATTGTCCTTGGTTTTGTCGGACTGATTGCCTATTTATCTGAATTAAGAAGTTATAACCGTCCTTATTTCAATGTGCTTGCTGATACTGACAGCCGAAAGGGTAAGACGTATGGTTAATAATCGATACTTTTATTATCTTTTGATTTTGAACGCGCTTGTAAATTCCATAAATTTTATACCGAGAACACTGATTAATAATGATGGCAGCCTCGTGGCCATCATTATATCAGTGGTGATTGGGACTCTGTTAATATACTTCTTCACGAAACTCATAAGGCACTTCCCGGGAATGGACCTGCCAGAGATACTGACGCCAGTCTTTCCCAAACTGATTAAAAATGGGCTGATCTTGATCTTCTCCATGCATTGGTATATTTTCGGGGCTATTACTTTGGTTTCTTTGGTAGATATCACGCACCGATTCATTACCCCTGATGTGAATCAGTATGTACTGACCACCGGGCTCCTTCTTTTGGTCATCCTGGCCTGCCAGATAGAATCATATTCCGTATTATCCATGGCTGAGACCATTGTGGTCATCAATATTCCGCTCATCCTTTATTTTTTCATTAAAATGCTGATCAATGAGTGGTTCAGCTGGGAAACGGTCATGGAGGTTATAACCAATTCAGCGGATATACCGCCTTACAGTTCAATTGCCGCGAGTACCTTTGTGTTTACAGGATATATTAACCTGGTGGTCTTTAACAGACTTTTTAAAGAGTTGAAAGTCAAAAAACTATGGATCATTTCCCTGGTGGGATTTCTGCTATTATTGCTGTCTTTCCTGGTTCCGATCGGTTATAACGGCATACATGGGTCAAGACATCTAATCTATCCATGGATCAGTACGGCCGATTCGGTCAGGGTTGTGTTTTCCATTATCGAACGCCTTCTGTTCGTCTTTTATCTTTTTTACATAACCATTGCCTTGACGGCAATCATTCTTTATTGGCATGTAGGTCTGAGGATGCTGCAGAGCATTTTCTTTAAAAAGACTTCCAATGAGTTTAAACTGAAAAATTACGTGCTTTTAGGGGTATTTGCAGCTTTTGCATACTATATGGTCAGTCTTGATCAATTCACTTTCTTGCAAATTGGTACCTGGTTTATCCGAATACGTTTTTTCTCAGAAATCTTTTTGCTTTTTGTCCTATTTTACGCAGTACGGAGGGTAAAAAAAGCATGAAACAAGTTATAGTAAGCATTTGTGTAATGATATTATTGTCGGGCTGTAATATCCGTGATGTCGAAAAGCGGGCCTTTGTAGTAACACTCGGGGTCGACAAAGCCAAAGAAAAAGATAAGGTATTAGTGAGCTTTAAAACGGCATTGCCAAGCGGAGATCCTAAGGCCGGTCTGAATCAGTTTTCAGTTGTTACGGTGAAGGCAGGCAGTGTGGCAGAGGCTGTGAGAATCGCTAAGTCCAGATTGGATAAGGAGCTTGATTTCGGTCATACGAGCGTAATAATCCTGGGCAGGGACCTATTGAGGGAAAATGTTAGACCGGTTATATTCTGGGCGCAAAGAAGAAGGGATATTCAAATGATTTCCTATATCGGGCTTGGGCAGCCGACAGCAAAAGATGTTCTTGCCGTAAAGCCTGTTTCTGAGCGAAGCCCGGCAGGATATCTCAGAAACCTTATGAGCCGGGAAGGCAGTGAGTCTCCTTTTGTCGTCAATGAATACCTATTTGATCTCCAGCGAAAGATCATGGAGTATGGGTGGGACCCAGTATTGCCAGTTGTGAAGGCAGAGAAAGACAAATTAGTGATCGAAAGGGCCGTACTGATGAACGACGATAAAGTTATGGCGGAATTGACCCCGGATGAAACCAGGCTTTACAACCTGCTTGCCAATGAAAATATAGCATCCAGTTATACGGCGAGGGTAAAGGGAAAAATAGAATATACGATCCACTCCGAAAATTCAAAGGCTAAATATAAAATCATTTCAGGTACGCGTCCAAAAATCGAGTTTCAAGTAAAAGTAAATGGTGTCCTGGAGGAAGACCGGACGCCGGGTTTTTTTGATAAGGACAAGGAAATCCAAGCAAGCAAAATTATTGAAAAGAGTTTAAATAAACGCATAAAATCCACTTTGGTAAAATTCCAAAAGCATGGAGTGGATCCCCTGGGAATAGGGCTCCGATATCAGGCGACGCACTGGAGCAAAAGGGAGAGGGAGGCTTGGTCCAGGATGTATCCCAAAGCGGAATTTGAAGTCCGCACTACTGTGAAGATCCATTCAACAGGGATCATTCGCTAATTAATGCATTTTAAGAATCAAAAAAAGAGAAAAGCAGGCCCGGAGATATCATCCGTGCCTGCTTTTTCTTATGCCTGAACAAATTCCTTATCCAATGCATCCTTTAATTCCACAAAGGTAAATCCAAGATCGTCAGCGACTGCCTTGAAGGTCACTTCGCCGTTCACGACATTCACTCCCTGTGCAAGGGCTTCATTATCAAGGACAGCCTGTTTCGCACCTTTATTGGCAATCTGCAGCGCATATGGAACAGTCACATTGGTTAGAGCGATGGTAGAGGTACGCGGGACTGCACCAGGCATATTGGCAACAGCATAGTGGACAACACCGTGCTTTACATATGTCGGATCATCATGGGTGGTAATATGGTCGACCGTTTCGAAGATTCCTCCCTGATCGATGGCGACATCCACGATGACAGAGCCCGGGCTCATTGCTTTCACCATATCTTCTGTAACCAGCTTAGGCGCCTTTGCTCCTGGAATCAATACAGCACCAATGACCAAATCAGATTCTGCTGCTGCTTCTGCGATATTGAATGGATTGGAAATAAGCGTTTTGATCTGGCTGCCAAAAATATCATCCAGCTGGCGGAGACGTTCAGGGCTCAAGTCGATAATGGTCACATCTGCACCAAGACCTACAGCAATTTTGGCAGCGTTTGTTCCTACTACACCGCCTCCGATTATAGTTACTTTTCCTCTTTTTACCCCCGGGACGCCTGCAAGCAGGATGCCTTTGCCGCCGTGCGGCTTTTCAAGGAATTGGGCACCGATCTGTGCAGCCATCCTTCCGGCCACCTCGCTCATCGGCGTAAGAAGCGGAAGGGTCCTGTTTACGGATACGGTTTCATAGGCAATGGAGAATACTCCGCTCTCTTTTAAAGCCTTGGCAAGCTCAGGTTCTGCAGCAAGATGCAGGTAGGTGAACAGAATCAGATCTTTGCGGAAATACTGATATTCACTCTGCAGCGGTTCTTTAACCTTCATGATCATTTCTGCTTCTTTCCAGACGTCTGCAGCTGACTCGACAATGGTTGCACCTTCTGAGCGGTACTGCTCGTTCGTAAATCCGCTGCCAAGACCTGCATTGTTTTCTACCAGCACTTCATGTCCGCCTCTTGTCAATGTGTGGACACCAGCTGGAGTCAGAGCCACACGGTTTTCATTATTTTTAATTTCCTTAGGTACACCGATTCGCATTGATTTTTCCTCCTAAACGGCCTGTTTAGACGGCCATTGGTATATGAATAGGGGATTCCTATTTGAAACAAATCATACATTGTACAAACAGTATAAGCGCTTTCACTCTTGTTTTGTTTGTGTGAAGCGAAGAAATTAAAAAGGCGCATTTGTGAAATTCCACAAATGCGCTTTACAGGAAATTCACTCCCCAAAATCCAGGGAGGCAAGGCTTTGGGCTTCCTCATATTGCAGAAGCTTTATTTCGATGAATAAGCCTGTTTTTTGAACGGAATCTTTTAAATTAATATCACCGACTTCTGATATTCTCTTCAAACGATATGTAAGAGTATTGGCATGTACATGAAGGGTTTTGGCCGCTTCATTTGGATTGGAGTCTTTCTCTAGATATATTCTCAGGGTTTGAAACAAATTGGTCTGGTGCTTCTGGTCATAGAGAAGGATCCGGGCAAGCTGGTCGCTTTTTGAGCTTTTATTTTTCTGCCTGCTCAAAAATGCAAGATATTTATAAATCCCAAGGCGGCTGTACAAGCAGATGCCTTCCGTCTCAACAGGAAATAAATGTTTGATAGACAGGACTTCCTGGGCTTCAAGATAACTCTGCTGCACCAAGGAAAATTCAGAATAGACCTGGCCCGATGCGCCGAAGATAGGCTGGACCTGGAATCTGCTGTCCATCTGGCTGATAAAACTGGAAATAAAGGAAGAGAGTGATAATGCAGCGCCCTTATCTTCCTCAAGAGAGGCAAAAAGAATCAGCTTGTTATCATCTGTGGTATAAAGAATCGGCCTTATTTTTTGGGTAGTAGTGAGCAAATAAGCAATCTGGCGTTCTCCTTCGGAAGAGATATCGCTGGGAAATGTAAAAACGAGTACCGAAAATGCCTGAGGAATGACATGGGCATGCTGGATCAGCTGTTCCTTTATTTCTTTTGGGTCTTGAAGGTGCCCAGTGAGGAGCTGCCAAAGAAATTCCTGGTCACTGGCGAGTCTACGGTGCTTCCTTGTCTGCAGCTGGAGAATTTGGTTTTTTGCCTCTTTTGCTGCATATTGAAGAAATTCTAGATCTTCTTTGGTAAATGGCTTATCGACTTCAAGCGCCCAGATGAAGCCAATAACATCCCTGTTTTTCCAAATCGACACAGCCGCCCGGTTCCCGAGGCCGACATCTGAAATAGCCGGTACTTTAACTGGATCGGGGCTTTTTAAAAGGGCGGGAATGATTCCATCCTTCCACAGACTGTTAATGACCTTTTCAGGCACCCTCCGGCCGATGATCGTGGAAATCCTGGCTTTATCCGTCCTGTCATCGTGCATGCTGTATGCCAGCAGGCGGTGGTTCGCATCTTCTATTGTAATAGGGCAGCCTAAGTATGTGCTGACTCTGTCGGCAAAATCCTCAAGATCTCCATGCAGCCCCTGAAAGAGGGCCTGCATATTTTCTTTATTTGGCATAAAAAACCCCCGTGCTAAGTTTCCTAATCATTGTATCATATTTTATTAATTATTCAGGCTTTTATCCCTATATAAAAAGCCCGGAAAAACAATCCGGGCTTAAAGCTGCTTAAAAGATTAAATCAAGCAGGAAAAATACTAATCCTGCAATGGTTGCTGAGATAGGAAGGGTAATTACCCAGGTAATGATCATCCGCTGTGCAGTGCCCCATTTAACCCCTTTAACACGGTGGGAGGTACCCACACCGAGAATGGAGGAGGCGATAACGTGGGTCGTGCTGACAGGAAGGTGGATATACGTTGCTCCGAATATGATCGCTGCACTTGTCAGATCAGCCGCTACTCCGTTAACAGGGCGTATTTTCATAATCTGGCCGCCGACTGTCTTAATGATTTTCCAGCCGCCAATCGATGTACCAAGACCCATGGCTGTGGCACAGGCAATTTGAACCCAAAGCGGAATTTCTGTACTAGATACATATTTATTGGCAATCAGGGCCATGGTGATGATCCCCATGGCTTTTTGGGCATCGTTCGTTCCATGTGTGTATGACTGCAAGGCAGCTGTTCCTATTTGAACCAGACGGAATCTTTGATTGGTCTTTGGCAGGTTGGCTCCCTTGAAAATGACCTTGAAAATACTGTAGACAATAAAACCTAATCCAAAAGCCAGGATAGGGGAAATGATAAGGGCTTCAAGGATCTTTCCGAAACCGCTCCACTTTAATATCCCAAATCCTTCAGCTGCAATGGCAGCTCCGGCAATCGCGCCAATGATGGCGTGTGATGAGCTGCTGGGTATGCCAAAGTACCATGTGATCAAGTTCCAGGCAATCGCTGCGATCAATGCCGCCAGGATCACGATTGAACCATTATGCAGGGAAAATGGATCCACAATATCGGATGTAATGGTTTTGGCAACCCCAGTAAACGAAATGGCACCCAGAAAGTTCATTACGGCTGCCAGGATAATCGCATGTCTAGGCTTTAATGCCTTTGTTGAGACAGAGGTTGCAATGGCATTGGCGGTATCATGAAATCCATTGATAAAGTCAAAAGCTAATGCGCCAATGACAATCAAAATCGTTAAGATTAACATAGTATTCATCGAGTTAAAGCTCCTTACGCATTTTTCATGACAATGGTTTCAAGTGCATTGGCGACTGATTGACAGTTGTCTGCAATATCTTCAAGATTTTCATAAATCTCTTTATATTGAATAATGCGGATCGGATCCTTTTCAACTGTGAACAGATTTTTTATGGATTGTCTAAGGATGGTATCGCAGTGTGACTCCAGATCCTTAATTTTAATTGCATGCTCGCGGATCTGAGTGAACTTCTTTTTATTCGTTAAGAGGCTGACGGACTTCTCGATTTCATAAGCACAATCTTTAATCGCATCCACAAATTTCAGCATGTATTCATCAGCATTAATGACTGAATACATCTCAAATAGGGCAGATGTACTTTCAAGTCCATCCAGTACATCATCCATTGTCATCGAAAGAAGGAGAATATCCTCACGCTCGATTGGAGTAATAAAAGCATTGTTTAATTCCTTGATAGTTTCATGGACAAAGGAATCGCCTTTGTGCTCATAATCTTTCATGGTGTCTGAAAATACCTTAAGGTCGCTGATGTTATTCAGCTTGAAGTCGGCGAAATAATCCGCGCTTACTTTAAGGTTTTCCGAAATATTAATAAGCAGTGCTGCAAACTTATCCTGTTTTGATTTAAAAACCATACTATTTACCCCCGTTTTTTCATCCAAAGAATTGTAATGCTAGTATTTGCAAACTTATTTTATATAATCCGTCGACAAAAAAGATAGCTTTCGACAAAAAATTTACACAATCTTAACATTCAGGGGACAGAAAATTTCGTATATTTACATAAGCTTTACATTTCCGGGAGGTATTACAAAGGATTACTTGCCTTTTATCTAAAACTTTCCCCTATACCTGCCATATAAACACATTAGAAAAAATAAAGCTTCCTGCCGGAGACCGGATAAAATGGGAAGCTAAAAATGGAAAAAGGTATCCTTTATTAGGGGATTTGTATATAATAGAAATAACAAACGTGAGGAGGCATCTAAAATAGACGCTATGGATATCCGATAACTTTTTAGCTGTGAATTTTATAGCAATAAAGTACTCTGCCTGTGGTCAGAGCAGCGGGACCAATATGTCTATTTTTAGATCACATCACCTCATGTAATGGAAGCCTTTTGCATTTTTTTGCATAGGCATATTACCCGTCTAATCAAACCAAGCACAGGCAGAGCCTGTGCTTTTTCCCTTTTTTAAGGAAAAACAAGAAAGACGGGAGGAATCGATATGAGTTTGATAAAAGCCGAAAATGTTACCGTAGAATTGAACGGAATGAAAATTATAGAAAATGCAGCCCTTCATATCCGCCAGGGAGAGCGGATTGCTTTGATTGGGAGCAATGGAATTGGAAAAACCACTTTTCTGCTTGCTATACTGGGCAGGCTGCCGATAGCGAAAGGGACGATATCCAGGGAGCTGTCCGCGGAGGAAATAGGCCTCATGCTGGATGACGATCATCCTTTTGAAGGAACTGTCATGGATTTTATGCGGGAAGGCAATGAAACCTGTTCCAGACTGAAGGAAAGAATTGAGCAATTAAACACCCAATGGACGGAAAGAAGCGGGGACGAACTCTTTATTGAGGAATATAATGATCTTCTCCAGCAGTACAGTGATGTAAATGGATATGACTGGGAGCTATCCATAGAGCGTATTTTAAAAGAATTAAAAGTAAGCGAAGATCTCTGGGGAAATCTCTATTCATCCTTGAGCGGAGGGCAGAAAACCCGGGTAAAGCTCGCAAGGCTGATGGTATTGAGGCCTAAGCTCCTGATCCTGGATGAGCCCACCAACCACCTGGATGTTGAATCAGTGGAGTGGCTGGCAGGCTGGCTGAATGAATACAGGGGCACCGTGTTATTTATCTCGCATGAGAGGGAGTTTATTGATAAGACTGCTACGGCTGTATATGAACTTACCGAAACAGGCACACATCGCTATGATGGAGGGTACTCGGCATATCGTACCTTGAAGGATGAGGAAATCAAAACTGCTCAATCGCTTTATCAGAAGCAGCAGCAGGAGCGTAAAAAGCTGATTGAAATCATCCAGCAATATAAGCAGTACTATCAAAAGGCATCCGGTGCAGCGAGTGTCAGGGATCCTTACGCCCAAAAGCAGGCGGGCAGGCAGGCAGCACAGGTAAAGGCAAAGGAGAAGGCGCTTGAGAAATTGGACCAGGCCCGGATTGAAAAGCCGAGGGAAAAAAAGAAAATTGAAGCCGGGTTTGAAAGCGAGTCATTTGACGGGAAGCAGATGGCTGCTTTCAAGGATGTAACATTCTCTTATAATGAGTCTCCTTTATTTGAAAACATTCATTTATATATCCATCGCGGAGAAAGGATAGCCGTAACCGGCCGGAATGGTTCAGGAAAGACTACCCTGCTTAAGCTATTATCTGGAAGACTTGTGCCGGATAAGGGAATCATTATCCTGAATCCCCAGCTCAAAATTGGCTATTTTATGCAGGAGCTTGAGGGACTGTCAAAAGAAAATACCATCCTTGAAGAAATCCTGGGTATAAAAGAAATGACCCAGGAAGAAGCAAGGACCATCCTGGCATGCTTTTTATTCAGAAGAGATGATGTTTTTAAAAAAATTGAGTCGCTCAGTATGGGAGAAAAGTGCAGGGTTGCCTTTGTAAAGCTGTATTTCTCCGACGCGAACCTTCTTGTCCTCGATGAGCCGACCAACTATCTCGATATTCATGCGAGAGAACAGATTGAAGAGGCCCTGATGGGGTATCACGGCTCAGTGGTCATGGTCTCTCACGATCCGTATCTGCTGCGCAAAGTGTCCAACAGGGTTCTTCACATCAATCAAGGGAACTTACAGGATTTCACAGGCGGCTATAAAGAATGGGAAAAGTATGAAAAAAGGGATGCCAGGGAACAGGAGCGTACCAATGAGAAAATTCTCCTGGAACTGAAGCTCGCTGAATTGCTGAGTGATGAAGAAGAAAACTTGGAGGCAGTCCTGGCTGTAAAAAGACAGCTTGTTCAGCTAAATAAATTACGTTAACCTAAATGCTCTTTTTGTAAACGAGTGACTATGTTTACAAAAAGAACATTTTTCATTAAGAATGAAGTTTAATTCCAGGCTGGAGGACTGCTCCAATTTTACATATGAATCAATCAATTCACAATCTGATTCCCATTGACAGCAGGAAAAATGATCTGGAAGGTGGTTCCTTTGTTGATCTCGCTATGTACTAATATTCTTCCCTGGTGGTTTTGGATAATTTTATAGCTGACCATAAGGCCGAGCCCATTGCCGGAATCCTTGGTTGTATTAAATGGCTCGCCAAGCTTTTTGACTTGCTCTGGTGTCATACCAATCCCGGTATCCCTGATTGAGATGATCATTTCAGAAGAAGTCTTGGCGGCTGAGACGATAATATTTCCGCCATTCGGAAGTGCCTCAATTCCATTTTTAATAATATTTAAAAATACCTGCTTTAATTGATTCTTTTCTCCATATATGTAAATGTTCTCGTCAGGCAGGTCGCTGCTGATAATCACTGCATTTAATGCAGCCTCGGCTTCAAGAAGCTTGATGACGCTCCGGAGAATTTCAGGTGCGCTGCATTCACTGTAATTAGTGGCGTGAGGCTTAGCAAATACCATGAATTCACTGACGATAAAATTAATGCGGTCTACCTCCTCAAGGATGGTATCGGCATACAGCAGCTTTTTTTCAGAATGGGACGTGCTAAGGAGCTGGACAAAGCCTTTAACGGTTGTAAGGGGATTCCTTATTTCGTGGGCAATTCCGGCTGCCAATTCACCGACAAGTGAAAGCTTCTCCGCCTTCCTCAGCATTTCTTCTGTACGCTTCTTCTCGGTGATATCATACTGAATCGATAGATGCTGATAGGTTTTTCCATGGATGTCTGTCAAGGGGACAATTGTGGTATCCACCCAATAGAGCGTCCCATCCTTCGCTTTATTCAAAATCTCTCCTTTCCAGGGCTTGCCCTCTGTAATGGACTTTCGAATTTCCTTGAAAAAAGAGGGAGGATGAAAGCCGGAATTTAGAATTTCATGCTCCTGGCCAATAAGCTCTGCTCTTGAATATTTAGTAATCTCGCAAAACTTTTCATTCGCATAGGTAATCACATCCAGGCTGTCAGTGATGGCAAAGATGGTTGCCTCATTTAAGGCATTTTTAAAATCTGCCAGCTCCTTTAGCGTTATATTAAGATCCTCGGTTGATTCATCCAATGCGAATTTGGTCGTGGAAAAGCGGTCTATGTACAGCTTTGTAATGGTCCCCGCCACAAGTTCAATTAATGAATCAGCCTGGCGGATGACATCAAAGAGAGCCTTTGTGGAAATCCGCATGGACGCGGCTTCTTCCTCAAGAAGGTCTAAAAGAATTGAACGGATGCATGATCCAAAAGAAGTTAATAGATCAAGCGAGACATCAGAACTGATTGCCTTCTGCCCGAGGACATCCGCCCAGGATGCCAGGGAATTTCTAACCTCTATATCCCGGGAAATCATATAATCCCCGATATGATAAAACATTTCTTCAAGCAGAGAGTCCCTGTCGCTGATTTTAATATTGATAAGGCTGCAAATAATCCCCCCGATTGGAACTTCCATGGTTTTTTCGGCCAAGTGCCTGCTGTTTTTTTTGATTTTTTTACCAATCAAACTAGATTGATAATCCATTCTGTTCCCTCCCCCAAACCATAAAAGTCTATCATCCTCCTAGTTAGACAAGAAGACCTAAAATACCTTCTTCTATTTCAAAAGTCGCAGATTTATTTTTAGTTTATAAGGAAAAAAGGCACTTTTTCTCCCATGCTGCCGGGAGAGAAGGTAACAGATTTTATACTGATAAGGATTACTTGGATTTGTTATGGTTTATAGAATTTTAAATCAATATTAAACTACGATAAGTAAGAATTCCTAAAACAGACTGGTATGATCATTTAAAAGAGCTGTTGATCTCCTTTCCAGATGCTTCGCTTTCCGCGGGGCGGGCGGTGAGCCTCCTCGCCGCAAGCGCCTGCGGGGTCTCACCTGTCCCTAATCCCGCTGAGAAAAGCGGAGAACGGTGCTTTTCTAACCATATAAATGGAGGGAAGGATGAACATGTAAATTAATTAGAAAATATCACATGTTGAAAAGCAGAGACCCGACAAGCATAAGGCGAGCAGGACGTGGGAAGCGTTTTCCTTCCCATGGCCTGTTTGATTTATGACTCGAGGGTCTAAAGTCTCGCAGCTGGATCAAGGAGTCTTCGCACCTTCCACTCCAATCAACAGGTTCTCTCAATTTGTATTGCTGTGTAAGAATGTATTAAAAACTATTATCGTTTTGGTTAAAGGTGACTATCCAATAGTGGAGTACTTCAAATAGTAGTGTCAATTCAAAATATTCCATCCTTCTCTGTATGTTTATAGGAAGGGAATGACAGGGTATTGGAAAAAGAATGTCTTAATAATGTCCCAAAGCTGATACAAGGCTGATAATATTTCGGGATTGTATAAAAATAAACAGGAAAGTTCGCGGCCGATATCGCTTGGCCGAGAGAAGGGGAGGCATAATCCATGAAGGTGTTAGTGATAGGAGCCCATGGGCAGATCGGGCAGCATCTTATGCGGCTGCTCAGTGAAAATCAGGATCATTCAGTCCGTGCTATGGTCAGGAAACAGGAACAGGCAGAATACTTTGAAGGAATTGGCGCAGAGGCTGTTTTTGCAGATTTAGAAGGGAAGCCTGAGGAGCTGGCAAAGGCGATGGAAGGCTGCGATGCCGTCATCTTTACCGCAGGATCAGGCGGGAAAACAGGCTACGATAAAACTCTTCTGATTGATTTGGATGGAGCAGTAAAATCAATAGAAGCCGCTGAGCAGGCAGGTATCCGCCGCTTTATCATGGTCAGTGCCTTTCAGGCACATAAGAGGGAAAATTGGAATCAGGATATAAAGCCATATTACGTCGCAAAGCATTATGCGGACAAGGTTCTGGAACAGAGTAATCTGACTTATACAATTATCCGTCCGGGAGGACTCTTGAATGAGCCGGGGACAGGATTGATTGAAGCAGCTGAAAACCTTGAGCGGGGAACGATATCACGGGATGATGTGGCCAGTACGATCATGGCGGCCCTTGATGAGGAAGCCGTATACAATGCGTCCTTCGATCTTATAAATGGCGGGAAGGCAATTAAGGAAGCTTTACAGAGTTTTAAAAAGGAATAAATAAGAAAGAGGCTGTTCTTCTGGCATTACCCTGAGGAATAGCCTCTTTTTTGAATGATTAGTAATGAAATGCATACAAGCATCTAGTGAAGTGGTAATAAAGCAGGGAAGCCTCGCCAGGCAGTTCGCCATGTCCCTGCACCTGAACTTCCATATCCCGGCCCCAAACCTGTGAGCTGTCGTTATTCGGATTATAAAAATAAACTCTTATATTTCCCTCAGGGTCTGGAGCTACTCTTTGAATCAGAATTGCATGAGCTCCCAATGCTTTCTCGTCCCTATCATAAATCAAGATCCCGGCTGGCTGCGGAAGCATGCGCTGGATGTTTTCTAAGGAGGCTGGATGGTAGTATCGATAAAAAAGAGTCAAAAAGGAAGGGCAGCTGTGCAAATCAGCAAATCCAGCCAATACTCCAGGGCCATAAAAAGCAGGATTGACCCATTTATGGGGATCTTCATCCCGGGATCCTGCCAGCCTCAGACACTCCCCATACAGGGCATTAAGATGCGGGAGCAGAACGATTGAAACCGGGTCCATTGGGATCGAATAATTTAATTCTTCCATTCTTAATTGGGAGGAGAGAAGGAGGCTCCCCTCGAAGAAGAGGCTGATTTCATTGTCAGAAATGGCTTTGAGATAAAGCCTAGCCAAATGGACGGGGTCCGTCTGAGACCAGAAACTGATTGCCCGTGTCGATTGGCAGGATGGATTATACCCCTGCCCGACACCAAGCGGCTGGCCCAGAACCAGAATGATGCCTGAAACAAGATGTGCGTGAATATCAGCATTTTTCTCATTTCTATATATGAGTTCTAAACGATGTTTAACAGAGGAGCAGGGAGCCGTGATCAGGAGCAATTCAAGAAGGGAAACCATCTCATCCGTCAAAATGTCTCTTTCCAGCATTCTTGATAAAGCATAAACTGTCTGTTTTGTATCCACAGTAACCGCAGAAGTTATCAGTTTTTTGATAAGAGGGATATTCTTCTGAAGGTTATCCCTTCCCCATGAAGTCAAACCCAGGGCATCAGGGAGAAGATCCGGGTACTGAACATTAATAAATTGGATCAGGGACACGTGGCTTGCTGACACAATTCCTGTATCCAGCATGGATTTACTGCAGTGCAGGGCCTCCATCTTGAATTCTTCTTTAGTCAAAAAAGAGGCGGAACGAGAACTCACTGCTTTTGCATACTTGATGAATTTTTCGGGACAGTCACGGCCCTTATCCAGCATTTCCAGGCCGGAATAAATCAGGGACTCGATCTTCGCTGTTGTAATTCCCCTTTGTACTTCCAGTTTTTCTATTTCTTCTATGATTGAGTTTAAGACTTCGAGGCTGGAATACCGTTTCGTAATAAACTCCATCATGAGCCGTCCGGGATGCCTTTGCCCCTTTTGTTTAACTCTTGCTTCTTCTGTTTCCTTTTCAAAAAGAAGATCTATATTCAGTGCGATCACTTTATCAAGATAAAGCTGGGCTTCCCCCGGCGAAACTGTGTGATGGCTGTATGCGCCCAGGGCAATTGCGAGAATCCTAAGATTGCTGATAACTTCTGCGGCTGAGTCTGCTGTATCTGCTTCCAAAGTGCCTCTGACAAGTGGAGGATTCAGACTTCTTATATCATGCCAGGGAGTGCCCGAAAAGAAATGATGGCGGTCCAGCTCGGGAGCATGATTATAAAGAATTTCCATTCCTGAACGGCTGTGGAGGAGTTCATGGGCTTTAGCAAGAATCTGATTGCGAATGCGATGGGGCCCATTTCCCGTTATGAATAGGTTTATCAGATAAGGGAGTTCTTCCTCCCGGAATTGGTTCAGGCCCATTAGAATTCGTTCCTTTCAGTTGGAAGGTTATTATATTATAGACATCACGCAGAGAAAATCTACAGGAGAATTTTCTGATAATTCCTAAATTATGTTTTTCTTGATTAAAAAAAGCAAGTCTCCTGTAAGAAGACTTGCCAAAGCAGTTAAAGAAAATTCCTTTGTTCCTATAAAAAGAAAAAGAAAAAGGTTCAGAATGGTCTCATTCTGAACCCTTTTGCCGCCATATAAAGTTTGGCTTTTATTCAGCCCATGTATAGGATTCGCCCCAGCTTTCCTTCGCAATATTTTTAATTTCCTCGACGATGCTGTCCTCGACCATATAGGTATCGCCCTGTTCATACGGGTTATAGTGGAAGGCATACATACGGGAGACAAATTGGTGAAACGGAAGAGAGGCTTCGCCCTCATTTTCTCCATTTCCTGCTACGCTCGGTTCAATACCCTGCCCCCAATTCTGCCCGCTGTCATTGTTAGGATTGTAGAAATAAATCCTGTATTCCCCTGACGGATCCTCAGCAATACGCTGGATGGAGACTGCATGGAGCCCGAGCAGGCTTGCGTGAACATTTGTGATATAAATACCCACCGGGTTCGGATAAATCAATTGGTAGCCTTCGTTATAGTCGGGATGATGGGTGGCATAAAACAATCGGACAAATGCGTCAAACTCGGTTACATAGCCGGTTATAGGATCAATCAAATTCAAGAAGCCTCTAGGGATCCATTCTCCATAAAATTCAGGATTCACCCATTTATGGCCGTCTTCTCCGCGCAAAAGAGTTTTCTTCATCATTTCATTGTAGATTTTATCCAGATGCGGGACTAGGACCTTGGAAACAGGATCTAAATCCTGGTGGATGTCTCCGCCGGCGACACCATCCTCCAGTTCGCTGGAGTGGATGACCTCTCCTTCAAAAGTCATGTCGATATCATTGTCGCGGGCTCCTCGGGCAATGTTTTCAAGAAGCTGGCCGATTCCATGCTGGGCCCAAAGACTGATTGCCCTTGCAGATTGACATGTAGGATTTAAACCCTGGCCAACCCCGAGGGGCTGTCCGAGAGCACTGATCGTTCCAGCAACAAGAATGCCGTTTGCGGAAATGCCTGCTTTCCTGAATTCAGGTTTTAACAGGACCCTTTTGACCCTCTGGTGAATATCAAGCTCCAATAAGCGGCGGAGAGCCGGAACAATTGGATCCTGGGTCAGCACACCCCTGTCGAGCATTTTTCCGAGACCATAAATGGCCTGGCACGTCTGCGGGAATATGGCCAGAAGGATGATGTCATGCACTAAATCCTTCTGTTGATTAAAGCTCGCGGTGCCTGTTTCAGATAAACCAAGAGCTGCTGGAATCAAGCCGGGATCTGCCCGGTTAATAAATCGGATAAAGGTTGCATGGTAGGGTGATACAAGCCCGGTTTCACGAATGGAAGAGGCAAAGCTTTTTGCTTCACTTTCCAGATCTGATGCCTCCATATTTCTTAAGCTGCTCTGATATTCGCGGATCCCTTCGGCTTCTTCGCTCAAAGGTGTAGGTGCATCGATGGCTTTCTGGAATTTCTTGAGTGACCCTTTGACCGCTTCATCAATATTGGAATCCACCATATTTTTTGCCATAACGATCATATGCTTGATCTTGTCGACCATGATCGGCCGCTGTACAGTCAGGCGTTCAATTTCTCCTACAATTTTATCAGCTATTGCATTATAGGAAAGCTCAGAACCTAAGTATTTAAAAAGCCTCTCTGCGCGCTGCATATGCTCTCCGCCTTCTACACGCGCGGCTTCTGTTTCAGGAGGGAAAAGAAGGTCGAGATTCAGGGCAAGTACTTCGTTCAGGAACGATTTAGCTTCTTCCTGGGATAGACTGCTATGTTCATAGTCTCCTTTTGCAATGGAGAGCATTCTCATTTCACTTAACAGCTCGATGATTGAGTTTACGCCTTTTACCTTAAGGGAGCCTCCTACAAGCGGCGGCTGGAGTTTGGAAGCATCTTCCCACGGACCGCTGTGGAATACGCCGGCTTCGTCAAACATCGGAGCTTGCTGATAAAGAATATCGAGTCCCTCATCGGTTTCTGCCAGCTCAATGGCCAATTGAAAAACATTGGTTTGATACATGCTTTTTGCAAACGGCTTCGCCTGCTGCAGAGATTCAAGGGCTGCTTGGAATTTTTCGGCCACACTCATAGTTTCAGTGCCCATTGGTTCATGTCCTCCATTCGCTATAAGTAAAGTTGGATGGTTTGTGGTAAATAAATGTTTTATCCTTGGCAATCGTATTTTTAAAAACAGTTTCCAAGCAGGTTTCTTATAGATAGAAGTCATATTTTTCATACTGCTTCAAAAGGCCGCGCATTTTCTCGCTGTCCTGGCCGAAGAAGAAGATGGTCCCGTAATGGTTCCCGAAGCCGACTCGTTCTGCAACCTTTGAGGTGACAGGAATGAACATATCGTGACGCTCAAAATATGGATTGGATTTGAGCTCCTCAGGTACATTAAGCTTTTCGATCAGTTTTACGCGGGGATATACCATCAGGCTTCCGGCATAGCCTTTTGCAGACGTAACCTCCTCAGGGAAGAAATCCTGGAGCTCCTCCTGGGCAGTCTCGGGATCGCTGCAGAGGATTTGTGCCTGAAAAGCGCTGAAGCCGTAAGCGCGTTCAATTAATTCAAAAATGTGTCCGCCCGGAACCCGTGCGGCAACTTCGCCAAAGTTAAGCGTACCGTCAGCTGCGATGAAATATTCGGGGTGAATCACTCCATACTTAATTTCAAAAGCATCGACAAGCTTCTGCACCTCCTGGTGGATTTGCGGCCGCCACTCTTCAAGGGCCGGGGAGGCTGGAATGAAGTTGGAATGGCCAAGCTGGACATATTCCGTAATATTTAAGAACATGATTTTTCCTTCATGGATAAAGGCTTCGCAGGAGAATTCCTGGCCATCAAGATGGCTTTCCATCAAACATGGAAACTCCTGCTCGCTCATTAAATCAATATCATGCGCATCGCGGATTAGACGGTGTCCTACAGTTCCAGCCTTATTGAGAGGCTTAACATGGATGGGATCATTCACATCCCCGTCCATTTTAATCAAGGCTTCATTCATTCGCTTTAAAAAGCGGAACACATCGTCTTTCGTGTAGGCCTCTTCGAAAACTCCGACTCTTATGCCGGCCATCTGTGCCTTGCGCTTCATCAGACCTTTATCTCTTAAGAGAAGTGAACGATTGAAAATCCGGGGATCGTCATTTAAATAAGCGTTTACAGCCCCCGCCCATTCTACGGTCTCCTCATAAATCGGTACAGCCACCTTTGTATTTAAAGCTGCAAGCTTTTCTGAGAGTTCAATGGAGCGCTCATTCAGCTGCTCAAAATCCCAGGGTATGAACTGGATCCCATTCTTATCCGCAAACTCCTGGAAGCTTGGAGGGCCTACAACCACGTATGGCCTGTCCAGTTTATCGATTGCCTCGATAGCGGGCAGACTCCACCCGAGTATTGCCGTTACTTTTCCATCCTGATTATTTGCCATCCCACAGTCCCTGCCTTTTTATAAAGTAAAAGATAGATAACGAGGATTATATTTCCTTTTTTTCTAAATTCTAAACTTCAAAATGTAAGAGGTTTACTTTTTGGATATAAAAGGTATGTAAAAAGTGAAAAAACATTTTAAGGAGTGCACCTTACTATGGCCGATTGGTATGCGAAGCTTAGGGAATACTTTCCGGAAAGAGAGATGAAATCAGAGCAGCAGATGCTGCAGCTATTTGCAGATAATGAAACATATAAGCGTGATGCAGGGCCGGAATATGTACTGATTTATCAGGAAAAGGAAGATTTTATTTTTGTGGATTATATTCTGATCAGCGGGCGATACCGGGGAAACGGGATGGGCAGTTCCCTGATCAGCCGTTTAAAAAAGAAAAATAAACCCATCCTGCTGGAAGTAGAACCAGAGAATGACACAGATAAGGATTCCAAAAAACGGATCCAGTTTTATGAACGCAACGGCTTTAAACGGGCAGGCACCATTCTGTATCAGCGGAGGCATGTGATAACCGATGAACTGAATGACATGGAAATTTATTGCTGGGCACCCCAGAGAAAAAGCGAGGAATGGATTTATTCGAAAATGAGAGAGATATATTCGGAGATACATTGCCATAAAGCAGAAGAGGTATACGGGAAAAAAATGCAGCCTGCGTCAGAGGTATTATCCTTTAAGACTGACAGGTACAAGATAGCTAAATAATGTAAGCGTTTGCCATTTGTGAAGAAGCTGTAAAACCCATTAAATAACTGAACAATAGGACTGCAGGCGAGGTTATGCAAACAGCAAAAAAGGATCCAGCATGAGGATCCTTTTTTGCTGCCATCCAGTTTTTTAGTTTTGTTCCTCTGGGATTATCCCATCCATAACAGGCGCATGCACCTCGATCCATTCCTCCGTTAGAGGATGCGGAAACCTCAGGTTCCAGGCATGAAGAGCCTGCCGGGGAAGTATGGGCCTGCCTCCGTATAAGACATCCCCTGCAAGAGGGTGCCCGATAAAGCTTAAATGCACCCGGATTTGATGGGTCCTGCCTGTATCGAGCCGGCACTTGACAAGCGTCATATTTTTTTCCGGGAAGAGCTTAACCACCTCATAATGGGTAACTGCATCTTTTCCTGAAGCAGAAACCCGCCTTCTTGAACCATGATGGCGGTCACTCCCGATTTTCTCTTTGATGGTACCCTGCTTTTTTTTCATAAGACCGTGCACCAGGGCAAGGTAGGTCCGTTTCACTTCTCTTTTTTCCAGCTGCTGGTCGAGAATAGCAGCTGATAAACGATCCTTTGCGAATAATATGGCTCCAGTCGTATCTTTATCCAGTCTATGAATGTGAAAGGGAAGGATGGGTTCACCTTTCATCATCAAGTAAAAGGCAGCTGCGTTCTGCAGCGAGTTTTTGTCTCCCGGCTGGGAGGGATGCGTATCCATACCTGCCGGTTTATTTAGAACAAGCACAAAATCGTCCTCATACAGAACATCTATGTCCATAAATTCAGCAAAATCGGGGGGCTGCTCTGAATAGAAAAGAGGGAGCTGAATGATGTCACCTGGTGAAAGAGGGGCTTCCCATCCTTCTGTACGCCCCTTAATTCCGGCGGTCCTGGACATCCTCCATTCGTGGACCAATTTCTTAGGTGCATGCCAGTCATCCTGGAAGAGATGATTCAGTGTGATGCCCGCCCATTTTTTGGGCACTGTTATTTCGAGTATCGGGCCTTTTTTTACTGCCTTTATCATGCTGCCGCTCCTTTCCTGAACAAGTCAATAAATAACCAGATATATACCAGGTTTTAGAGTCTATTTGACTATAAAATTCCCATGTGGTTTAAATTTCCACCCTACTTTTGAATGGTTTTATGTTATCCTGAAAAAAGGAATCTTAATATACAGAAAAAACAGGAATATGCTTAAGGGTGGTTTTTTTCGTGAGAGTGGTTTATGCTTCTACGACTGAACAGGAACAGGAAATTGCTGAACTTGTCCAATTTTTTTATGAATCAGTTTTCCCGCTTTATTTTACCAAAAAAGACATTATGAAGTTTAAAGAGATGGGTGTTTTACAGACGACGACAAAGACATATGATTATTTCGGTACCTTGAAAGATGCTTTTCATGTAATGACCAGCTTGAATGTCATTTTGACAGTCCTTGAAAAAAAGAGAATGAACCTGGATAACCTGGATTGTGCTGAAGACCGTTTGGAGGAGCTTTTTTTTACCAATGCCAGTCTGCTGAATAAGTACGGAATCTATTTTCCGCTTTCCTTCGATCAATTCAGCTATTTACATAATCCAGCAAAAGATTTGAATTTATTCACTGCTCCTGCTAATCAGCTGCTTATTTGACATGATAAATAGACACGGAACTTTAAAGGCGTCCTGCCGTGCAGGGCGTCTTTTTTTTTGTCATTGTAAGATCAGGCCGAAAGAGGATGGAAGGTCATATTCTATGTATGAATGATAGTACGAAACTGAGTCAATAAAAAACGCTTTAAAGGAAAGTCTAATTATAGTATGGATGCCATCTTTTTGCATAGTTTTAATCATCCCTGCAGGGGGTATTTAATGTATTTATGAAGAACTTTAAAGATTTAAGGGGAGAAAAATAATGAATGAGCTTGATTTGCATAAATTTGAAAAAAAGCTGATTATACGAAATATAAAGTTAGAGGATATAGATGAAATCCTGGAAATGCAGCAGCTGTGTTTTCCTGGAATGACTCCATGGAAGCGGGAGCACCTGGAAAGTCACCTGGATTTATTTCAGGAAGGGCAGTTCTGTGCGGAATTCGAGGGCAAAATTATTGGATCCTGCTCCAGCCTGGTTATTAACTTTGATGAATATGATGACCGCCATACATGGGATGATATCACCGACAACGGATATATTACCAACCATAACCCAGACGGATATAATCTGTATGGCATCGAAGTCATGGTCCATCCGGATTTCCGCAGGATGAAGATCGGCCACCGGCTGTACGAAGCGAGAAAAGAACTTGCAAGACAGTTGAATCTGAAGAGCATCATCATCGGAGGAAGAATTCCTAATTACCACAAATTTGCTGCTGAATATACCCCGCGGGAATATGTTCAGGAAGTCATCCTTCATAAAATTTATGATCCTGTGCTGTCCTTCCAGCTCCTCAATGAATTCAGACTGATGAGGATCAATCCCAATTACCTGCCTGACGACAAGCAATCCGGGAAATATGCGACATTGATGGAATGGAACAATATTGACTATCACCCGAAAACAAACAGATTCTTCAAGACATCGCAGCCTGTCAGGATCTGTGTGGTGCAGTACATGATGCGCCAGATTGAATCCTTTGATGATTTTGCGAACCAGGTAGAATATTTTACGGATGTAGCTTCAGATGCGGGTGCCGATTTTGCTGTTTTTCCAGAAATATTTACCACCCAGCTTATGTCCTTCCTCAGCGAAAAAACGCCGAGCATGGCGGTAAGGAAAATCACGGAGTATACAGAGCAGTATATTGAATTGTTCACAGATCTCGCAGTAAGGTATAACGTTAATATTATCGGCGGCTCCCATTTTGTCATGGAGGACGATGATAATATCTATAATATCGGCTATCTCTTCAGAAGAGACGGAACCATTGAGAAACAATATAAAATTCATATTACACCGAACGAAAGAAAGTGGTGGGGAATCAGCCCTGGAGACGAAGTCAAGGTATTTGACACCGACTGCGGAAAGATTGCCATCCAAATCTGCTACGATATCGAGTTTCCGGAGCTTGCCCGCATCGCTACAGACATGGGGGCGAAGATTATCTTCACGCCATTCAACACGGAGGACCGGCAGGGATATCTGCGCGTGCGATACTGCGCCCAGGCCAGGGCAGTGGAAAATCAGATTTATACCGTCATTTCCGGGACGGTCGGAAATCTGCCGCAAACAGAAAATATGGATATTCAATATGCCCAATCGGGAATCTTTGCTCCTTCAGACTTTGAATTTGCAAGAGATGGCATTGTCGGGGAGACCAATCCGAATATTGAAATGGTGATGATTGGGGATGTTGATCTTGAGATCCTCCGCCGCCAGCGCCAGTCTGGAACAGTCAATCAGTTGAAAGACCGCCGCCATGATGTGTATAAAGTTCAGTATAAAAAGAAATGACCGGCTGGGAAGGGTGGATTCCACCATTCTTCCTGGCATTCTAATTTCTTTCCTTTTTTAAGGGGTTTCTGCTTTATCAAATGAGCACTTATATAGGATAATAGACAATATGAAAACGATTTATACTGGGAGATGATTTGGATGGATTACAAAACAACAGCTTCGCAATGGGAGACCTTTTCTGGACTGGACGAGGAAATAAAAGGTGAGCTTGCAATCCTAAAGGAAAACGAGAAAAGCTTGGAGGATGCCTTCTATAAGAACCTGGAATTCGGCACAGGAGGCATGAGAGGGGAAATCGGAGCCGGGACAAACCGAATGAATATCTATACGGTCCGCAAAGCCACTGAAGGACTTTCCCGTTATATCGCTTCTTTTGGGGACGAAGCGAAAAAAAGGGGAGTTGTCATTGCGTATGATTCCAGACGCAAGTCTCCCGAATTTGCCATGGAGGCAGCCAAAACCCTGGCTACCAACGAAATTCAGGTATATTTATTTGACAGCCTCAGACCGACACCTGAACTTTCTTTTGCAGTCAGGGAATTGAATGCCTATGCAGGCATCGTGGTGACGGCCAGCCACAATCCTCCGGAATATAACGGATACAAAGTATACGGGCCGGATGGAGCCCAGCTGCCGCCGCTTCAAGCTGATGAAGTCATCCGCCATGTAAACAGCATTGAAAATGAATTGACCATTTCGGTGAAAGAAGAGTCAGGGCTTAAGGAAGCAGGGCTGATTAAAATCGTGGGCAGCGAGCTGGACGAAGCTTATAATCAGAAACTGATGACCATCTCTCAGAATCCAGAGCTCGCAAAAAAATCAGATATCAAAATTGTATTTACACCGCTTCACGGAACTGCGAACCTGCCAGTACGGAGAGGACTTGAATCTATGGGCTTTAAGAATGTCTACATTGTGGACGAGCAGGCAGAGCCGGATTCAAACTTTTCCACAGTGGCCTCTCCTAATCCTGAAGAGCATGCAGCATTTGAACTGGCGATCAAAAAAGGCAAAGACGTGGATGCGGATATCCTCATTGCGACAGATCCGGATGCTGACCGCCTTGGGGTTGCAGTAAAGGATGAGAGCGGGGAATACAAGGTTTTGACAGGAAATCAGACCGGCGCCATCCTTCTGGAATACCTGCTTTCCCAAAAGCAGGAAAAAGGCACTCTCCCTGCCAATGGCATTGTTTTGAAAACCATCGTGACCTCAGATCTCGGCAAGGCTATTGCTGAAGCCTATGGAATGGCCTCCGAGGATGTCCTGACCGGCTTCAAATTCATCGCTGAAAAAATCAAAGGCTATGAGGAAACAAAAGATCACAGCTTCCTTTTTGGATATGAGGAAAGCTATGGCTATTTAATCAGTGATTTTGCGAGAGACAAAGACGCTGTCCAGGCCGTCCTGTTTGCCGCGGAAGTGGCCGCGTTTTATAAAGAGCAGGGAATGACGATGTACCAAGCCCTCCTGCAGATATTTGAAAAGTATGGAACATTCCTTGAGGGACTTCGTTCACTGACATTGAAAGGAAAAGACGGGGCACAGCAGATCCAGGAGATTTTATCCTCTTTCCGCCAGAGCCCGCCAGAGGAACTGATCGGCCTCAAGGTAACGGCTATGGAGGATTATAAGCAGAGCCTGCGTTATGATCTTGAGAACAAGACAGAAGATGAAATCCACCTTCCGAAGTCCAATGTACTGAAATACTTCCTGGAAGACGGATCATGGATCTGCCTAAGACCTTCGGGCACTGAACCAAAGATCAAATTCTACTTTGGTGTGAAAGACTCATCCAGGGCAGCAGCAGAAGAAAAGATAAAAGAGCTCGAAAGCGCATTTATCGGCCTTCCTGCAATCTCCCGCTATCTATAAAATGAAACTCAGCTGGCTCCGGTCCAGCTGAGTTTTTTTAAATTGGCTTTCCTTCGCAAACGAGGCATAAGGGAGTGCCAACTCATTTATATGAAGCAGCTTAAGCTCGGATGCCGAAGAAGCATGAAGATCACCCGTATAAAGCAATGGAGCCGGTTAACTGCGCTGAAGCATGATCAATATATCTCAGCAGCCCGTAAAGGTGCTTTTCAATAATGGAATAATCCTTCTCAAAATGGTAGGAGTGAAGGAACATCTCAATTTTCTTGGATAAAAATTGATCCTTGGTCCTCACCATCAAAATAAGGAGATTATCCCACTCAGATCGGTGAGTATAATACAAAGCACGATCATAATCCACTTTACCCATGTTGGTTCCTCCTTTAAAGGAGTTGTTACTAGTGTATGCGGTTGTTTGCAATGCTTTCACAGAAAATGTTGACATCCCGGCAAAAGGGCATTGCTTATTTTTGGCTGAGTAGAATGGCTGCTGGCAGGGAATTTTAATGACTGGATGGCCGGGAGATACCAATATGTGTGCATGTATGTGTGCATGGGGCGGCATTTGGAATTAGGTATGAAGACGGTATTTGAAATGGTTCGGCAGGAGAAGCTGTCCGAAAGGCCCTCGCATACGGACAGCTTTTAGGGTTCAAAGTTGTCCAAATGAGGCCATATGCGGTAGCCACCCCGTCTTATGCTAGTCGGAAGGCTGCTTTACAAAGAGTCGTGTTTTTAAAAAAGCTATACATCATCCTGCTTTACATTTGTTTTATTCGAAAAGCACCGTTCTCCGCTTTTAGGGTTATCCAGCTCCGAACTGAGACCCTCGAGCATAAGCCAATCAGTCCATGGGAAGGAGGGCGCTTCCCACGGCCCGCTCATCTTATGCTTTTCAGGTCTCTGCTTTTCAATAATTGTTATTAAAATGAAAATAATCTAATGTACATCCTGCTGCGTACTTGTCCGCTTTTGAAAAGCACCGTTCTCCGCTTTTAGGGTTATCCAGCTGCGAACTGCCTCCCTCCCGTCATAAGCCAGGCTGTCTATGGGAAGGAAAAGCACTTCCCATAGCCACCCCGTCTTATGCTAGTCGGAAGGCTGCTTTTCAAAGAGTCGTGTTTTTAAAAAAGCTATACATCATCCTGCTTTACATTTGTTTTATTCGAAAAGCACCGTTCTCCGCTTTTAGGTATCCAGCTCCAAGCTGACACCTTCGGTCATAAGCCAATCGCCACTTAAAGGCAAAAAGCGCCTTTTAGTGCCGCTTGTCTTATGCCTGTCAGGTGTCTGCCTTCCTCTTAGGTTAATTTCCTAATGGTTTTCAGCAGCATTATTCTTCTGACTAGTAACATTAGGAAGGCACCGCTTTCCGCTTTTAGTGGTATTATCCAGCTGCGAACTGCCTCCCTCCCGTCATAAGCCAGGCTGTCTATGGGAAGGAAAAGCACTTCCCATAGCCACCCCGTCTTATGCTAGTCGGAAGGCTGCTTTTCAAAGAGTCGTGTTTTTAAAAAAGCTATACATCATCCTGCTTTACATTTGTTTTATTCGAAAAGCACCGTTCTCCGCTTTTAGGTATCCAGCTCCAAGCTGACACCTTCGGTCATAAGCCAATCGCCACTTAAAGGCAAAAAGCGCCTTTTAGTGCCGCTTGTCTTATGCCTGTCAGGTGTCTGCCTTCCTCTTAGGTTAATTTCCTAATGGTTTTCAGCAGCATTATTCTTCTGACTAGTAACATTAGGAAGGCACCGCTTTCCGCTTTTAGTGGTATTATCTCTATCTTTTCACATACATTGTGGTAAGGAGAGAAGAGGGGGAGAGGCTGTTGAAAGAGGTTGATCAAAGGGCCCTTGAGTATGCGATTGATGAGATAACGGAGGTTGCTACAGGTTTTGGGCTGGATTTTTATCCGATGCGCTATGAGATCTGTCCTTCTGAGATTATTTATACATTTGGTGCTTATGGAATGCCTACTCGTTTTTCCCATTGGAGTTTCGGCAAGCAGTTTCATAAGATGAAGCTGCATTATGATTTAGGATTAAGCAAGATTTACGAGCTTGTGATCAATTCGGATCCCTGCTATGCGTTTTTGCTGGATTCGAATTCGCTGATCCAGAATAAGCTGATTGTGGCTCATGTGCTTGCTCACTGTGATTTTTTCAAGAATAATATCCGGTTCCAGAATACGAAGCGGGATATGGTAGAGAGTATGGCTGCGACGGCTGACCGGGTCAGGCAGTATGAGGTAGAGCATGGGAAGGACGAGGTGGAATCTTTTCTTGATGCAGTTCTTGCCGTGGAGGAGCATATTGATCCTTCCCTCATGAGGCCCAAGCTTTCATGGACCCTGAAGGATGCTGTAGAAGAAGAGGATGATGATGCCCGCCCAGCAACTCCTTATGATGATTTATGGTCTATAGATGAGAGGGGCAAGAATAATCAAGATAAGAAAAAAATAAAAAAATTCCCACCGCAGCCTGAGAAAGATGTTCTTCTTTTCATAGAACAGTACGGCCGCGAACTGACGGATTGGCAGCGTGATATTCTTACGATGATGCGGGAAGAAATGCTGTATTTCTGGCCTCAGCTCGAAACTAAAATCATGAACGAAGGATGGGCTTCTTACTGGCATCAGAGGATTTTAAGGGAGCTTGACCTTACCAGCTCCGAATCAATTGAATTTGCCAAGCTGAACGCCGGAGTCGTACAGCCCTCTAAAACCAGTATTAATCCCTATTATCTGGGGCTTAAGATATTTGAAGACATTGAAGAGCGGTATGATAAGCCGACCAAGCAAATGAAGGAAAGAGGCGTTAAAGAGGGATCTGGCCGGGAAAAAATGTTCGAAGTGAGGGAGATTGAATCAGATATTTCCTTCCTAAGAAATTACCTGACCAAAGATCTCGTCATGCGCGAGGATATGTATCTCTTCCAAAAACAGGGCAAGGAATACAAAGTGGTTGACAAGGAATGGGAGCATGTCAGGGACCAGCTTGTAGGCATGCGCGTGAATGGCGGTTTTCCTTATATAACCGTCAATGACGGGGATTATTTAAAAAATGGGGAGCTGTATTTGAAGCATTGGTATGAGGATATTGAACTGGATGTTAAATACCTAGAAAAAGTGCTGCCGTACCTGCATCAGCTTTGGGGAAGGACGGTCCACATGGAGAGTGTTTTTGAGGGAAGGAATATCGTGTTCAGTTATGAGGGCAAGGGTGTTCATCGGAAGTATATTTAAACGTATGAATCCAGCGGCAATAAGGAACATTTCCTTATTGCCGCTGTTTTATTTGCAGGGGAGAGCGCTGCCCGTGTCTTGCAGTGACTCCTTTACTTTCCAAATTTCAATAAATAAGCATATACTTATATAATGATAACGGAATAACTCCAGGAAAATATGATCTGCTTATATGGAGGTGAACTATATGCAAACAGCTTCTGCTGATATTGAAACGGCCGCGAACCTATTAAAGCTGTTGGGCGATAAAACCCGTCTAGGCATCATGAAAGTCGTTTCCGAACAGGAATGCTGTGTTTGTGAATTTGTGGAGCTCTTTCAGATGACCCAGCCTGCCGTCAGCCAGCATCTAAGAAAATTAAAGGATGCAGGGTTAGTAAGGGAAACGAGAAGAGGGCAATGGATTTTCTATTCCTTGAATTCTGACCATCCACAGTTTGGGTTTGTTCGTTCCATCATTGAACGGATTCCGAATCAGACATACAAATTAGATGAATTAGCAGCACAAGCAAAACGGATCTGCTGTGACTAAATAGGAGGATACATATAGTGGTTTCTGTAATTTTAGCGTGTGTGATCTTCCTGATCACTTTGACGCTTGTCATTTGGCAGCCAAAGGGGCTGGGGATCGGATGGACTGCCTGCGGCGGGGCTATACTTGCTCTTGTGGCTGGAGTCGTTGACTTCCATGATGTTGTCAGCGTAACTCATATCGTTTGGAATGCAACACTTACGTTTATAGCCATTATTATTATTTCATTAGTTTTGGACGAGATCGGCTTCTTTGAGTGGGCCGCTCTTCATATGGCAAGGGCAGCCAAAGGGAATGGCATTAAGATGTTTATCTACGTCAGCATCTTAGGAGGACTTGTGTCAGCGTTTTTTGCGAACGACGGTGCAGCTCTGATTTTAACTCCTATTGTTTTAGCCATGGTTCGAAACTTAAAGCTGGAAGATACATTTATTTTTCCGTTTATCATGGCCAGCGGATTTATTGCTGATACAACATCATTACCGCTTGTAGTAAGTAACCTGGTCAACATTGTATCTGCGGATTTCTTTGGAGTTGGGTTTGCAGAATATGCTTCACGGATGATCGTTCCTAATCTATTCTCATTAATCGCAAGTATTCTTGTACTTTACCTGTACTTCCGAAAAAGCATACCGAGGCATTACGATACAGTTGAATTGAAAGATCCTCTTGATGCCATAAAAGATAGAGGGATGTTCCGATTGTCCTGGCTCGTCCTGGCCCTTCTCCTGGCTGGATACTTCATCAGTGAATGGGTGGACGTTCCCGTTTCCTTTATAGCCGGTATTATAGCGGTCTTTTTCTTACTGATGGCCAAACAAAGCAAAGCTGTCAATACCAGAACCGTTGTAAAAGGGGCGCCATGGGCCATCGTATTCTTTTCTATAGGGATGTATGTAGTCGTCTATGGACTGCGTAATGTAGGATTAACGAATATTTTAGCAGATGTTATTCATGGAGCTGCCAGCCAGGGATTATTTATAGGCACCATTTCAATGGGATTTATTGCTGCTATCCTTTCGTCCATCATGAATAATCTGCCTACTGTTATGATCGATGCATTGGCCATTGCACATACACATACATCTGGGATTGTTAAAGAAGGACTTATCTATGCCAACGTAATTGGTTCCGATTTAGGACCTAAAATCACACCGATCGGCTCGCTGGCCACCTTGCTTTGGCTGCATGTTTTATCTCAAAAAGGAGTTAAAATCTCATGGGGAAGGTATTTTAAAACCGGCATTATATTAACTATTCCCACTCTATTTATTACTTTGGCCGGATTATATATCTGGTTATTGATTCTTCATTAATCAATCTTACTTTAAAGGAGCAATTCACTTATGGCACAAAAAACCATTTACTTCTTATGTACGGGAAATTCCTGCCGCAGTCAAATGGCGGAAGGATGGGCAAAAAAATATCTTGGGGAGGAGTGGCGGGTCCTTAGTGCTGGTATTGAAGCACATGGATTAAACCCAAACGCTGTCAAGGCAATGAATGAAGCCGGAATCGACATCTCAGGACAGACATCAGATATTATTGATTTAGAAATCTTGAATCATGCAGACTTTGTTGTTACGCTGTGCGGAGATGCCGCTGATAAGTGCCCAATGACTCCTCCTCATGTAAAGCGGGATCACTGGGGCTTTGATGATCCGGCTAAAGCTCAGGGCTCCGAAGAAGAAAAATGGGCTTTCTTCCAACGTGTACGCGATGAAATTGGGGACCGCATTAAAACCTTTTCTGAAACCGGTAAATAATCATCCCCATAGGGTAGGAACTAATAAGACATAATCCATTAAATGGAGAGGAAGATGAAATTGAATATTACAGATCAGGCTCGCGACATATTGCAGCAGATGTTCGAAAAACACAATGCCAGGAATATTCGTGTATATTTTGCAGGCTATGGCTGAGGACAGCCAAGAGTTGGGTTGGCTCTGGATGAGCCAGATCAGGATGATATTAAGGAAACAATCAATGGAATACTTGTGGCAATCGACCCAAGGATTCAGCTTAACACAGAAACACTGATTCTTGATTTAGCTGGAGACAACTCAGGACTTGTACTGCTGGGGAATACAGGGAATTGCTGTTAACATCAAAAAGAGCCTAGAGCGGGCTCTTTTTTTCTTTATTTATTTCTGATTATTCAAACAATCATTTGACCGTTTTATTATCGTTTCATATACTAATAGTCAAACGATTATTTGAATAAAACCGAGGTGAAATCTAATGGAGAATGATGTATGTGAGGTGAACTGTTACCATGAGGATACAGTCAGCCGGGTTCAAGCAAAGTTAAAAGAGCAGAATACAAAAGAAGTGACTTCTATCTTTAAAGCTCTTGCTGACGAAACAAGACTAAAGATTGCTTATGCATTAACCCTGGAAGACGAACTGTGTGTCTGTGATGTGGCAAATATTGTAGGAGCTTCTACAGCAACAGCTTCCCACCATCTGAGACTTCTTCATAACCTCGGTCTAGCCAAATATCAGAAAAGGGGCAAATTGGTTTATTATTCACTGGATGATGATCATGTAATCCAGTTAGTCCAGCTTGCCTTTACTCACTCTATGGAGGTGAAAAGCCGTGTCTGAAGCGAGTAAAAAGGTATACCGCCTTTCTGGTATTTCTTGAGCAGGCTGTGCCAATAAGTTCGAGAAGAACTTGCAGCACCTGGATGGTGTTGAGGATGCAAAGGTTAATTTCGGTGCGTTAAAGCTTACTGTTTATGGAGATACAACCATTCAAGAAATCGAGAAAGTCGGGGCTTTTGAAAATATAAAAGTGGTCCCTGAAAAGGAAGTGATCCCACAGGAAAAGATTCCTTTTTTAAAGAAACATGGAAATGTGGTCATATCCTTATTCTTTGTCTTAATGGGATACCTGTCATACTATACGTATGGAGAAGACAGCGCGCAGGCCATTTTAATGTTTGCCTTGGCAATCCTGATCGGCGGATATTCTCTGTTTCGTGCAGGTGTAAAAAATCTTATTCACCTGGATTTTGATATGAAGACGCTGATGAGCATCGCAATCATTGGAGCGGCTCTTATAGGAGAATGGAGCGAGGGGGCAGTGGTAGTCATTCTCTTTGCCATAAGCGAGGTCCTTGAATCATTCTCCATGGAGAAAGCTCGTCAGTCCATCCGTTCACTCATGAATATTGCTCCTAAAGAAGCCCTTGTCCGCCGGAACGGAACAGAAGTTTTGATTGAAGTGGATGATATCGCTGTGGGAGATATCATGGTCGTTAAGCCGGGGCAAAAGATTGCATTGGATGGGATGGTTATAAGCGGAATATCCTCCGTAAATCAGGCAGCCATCACAGGTGAGTCAGTGCCGGTAGAAAAAAACATAAACGATGAGGTATTTGCAGGCACCCTTAATGAAGAAGGATTATTGGAAGTAAAGGTAACTAAAAAGGTTGAGGATACGACAATCTCAAAAATCATTCATCTAGTAGAAGAAGCCCAGGGTGAAAGAGCCCCTTCACAAGCTTTTATTGAAAAATTCGCCATGTATTATACTCCTGTAATCATGTTTACAGCTTTACTTGTTGCCATCATTCCGCCACTTTTGTTTGATGGATCATGGAACACGTGGGTCTATCAGGGCTTGTCTGTTCTTGTGGTGGGATGTCCATGTGCCCTGGTCATTTCCACGCCTGTTTCCATTGTCACAGCAATCGGAAATGCAGCGAAAAAAGGTGTACTGATTAAAGGCGGTATTTATCTTGAAGAGATGGGATCATTAAAGGCCATCGCCTTTGATAAAACAGGAACCTTAACAAGAGGTATTCCCGTTGTCACAGAGTTTATGATGGCGGATTCCAGCATAGATAGAGACGAGTTATTCGCCAGGATTGCGGCTTTAGAGCATCGTTCTCAGCATCCGCTCGCCGCCTCAGTAATGAGAAAAGCCGAAGAAGAAAACCTTTCCTATGCAGACATATCAGTGGAAGAATTCACCTCGGTTACCGGCAGAGGAATTAAAGGGCGTATAGATGGTGAGCTGCTTTATATCGGCAGTCCCAATTATTTCTTAGAAGACTTAGGAATCAGTATGTCTCCTTCCATTCAAGGCTATATTGAAGAATTACAGTCTAAGGGGAATACAGTGATGGTCAGCGGGAATTCTTCAGAAGTATTGGCTCTTATCGCTGTGGCAGATGAAGTCAGAGAAAGCAGCCGATCAGCCATCTCAAAGCTCCATTCACTAGGAATTAAAAAGACCATTATGCTGACTGGCGATAACCGCAGCACCGCTGAAGCAATCGGCGGCAAAGTGGGGGTTTCCGATATCAAAGCAGAACTAATGCCGCAGGATAAACTTGAGTTAATCAAAGTTTTACGGAAGGAGTACGGCCGTGCTGCCATGGTAGGGGACGGTGTCAATGATGCCCCGGCACTCGCTGCTTCAACAGTGGGTATTGCCATGGGAGGCGCCGGGACGGACACGGCCTTAGAGACCGCAGATGTTGCCCTTATGGGAGATGACTTAAGCAAGCTTCCATTTACCATAAAACTCAGCAGAAAAGCTCTTAGGATCATCAAGCAAAACATTACTTTTTCTATTGGCATCAAGCTATTGGCTCTTCTCCTGGTCATACCAGGGTGGTTAACGTTGTGGATTGCCATATTCGCGGATATGGGTGCAACACTCATAGTGACCCTGAATGGTCTGCGGCTGCTCCGATTAAAAGATAAATAAAATGAAAGGGGTTTTCCAGAAGGAATGCCCCCTTTGCTTTCGCAGCTCATCTTGTTTATTTTTGTCAGACTTCAGCCCAAAGAAATTTCCCTGAAAAAGCGGATGAAATCGCTAAACTGCGTACTATCCCTCACAACCATGGCGCCCTTAATTTTCGTCCCAATACCCCCATGTGGCTTAGCTTTCCATAACATGGTCCGTGCTGCACCCAAAGCCTGAAATTCTGCAAATTGTGCCCAAAATCTGCTCGAGATCTTCATTAAGTCTATGAATTTAGGGAATGGATAATACATGTCAAAAAAAATAGAAAAACGATGGTTTTTTTATCTTGCTTCAAATACAATGTATATATGATCATATATTCATATAGGAGGGGAGAAAATGGGACATTCACATGGACACAGCCACGGTCATAGTCATGCACCAGTAAATTATGGCCGCGCATTTGGATTTGGCATCATTTTAAATACGCTGTTCATTATTGTCGAAGCCATATATGGGGTGATCGGAGATTCACTGGCCCTGCTGGCGGATGCAGGACATAATCTAAGTGATGTACTTGGGCTGGTCATTGCCTGGATTGCGGTATGGCTGGGGAAAAAGGCACCCACTAAGAATAGGACATACGGCTTAAAGAAAAGCTCTATTCTGGCTGCGCTCTTTAATGCTATATTTTTGCTGGTTGCCATTGGAGCCATTGCATGGGAAGCGGTCCAGCGGTTTTTTGTCCCTTCGCCGACAGGAGGGAAGACCCTCATTATTGTGGCCCTTATAGGTATTTTGATTAACGGGGTGACAGCAGTTCTTTTTATGTCTGGAAGGAAGCATGATTTGAATATCCGCGGGGCTTTCCTGCATATGGCAGCAGATACTCTGGTATCTCTTGGGGTAGTTGTCGCGGGAATCGTTATGGTTTATACCGGATGGGAATGGCTGGATCCAACTGTCAGCCTGCTCATCGCCCTGGTTATTCTGATCGGCACATGGGGATTGCTGCGTGACTCCATTAATTTATCCCTTGATGCAGTTCCTGAGGGAATTGATATGGATAAATTACAAAGATATTTTGAAGGCCTTCCGGCTGTCGTTAATGCACATGACCTCCATGTCTGGCCGATGAGCACTACGGAAGCTGCTCTTACTGTGCACTTAATCAGGACAGAGATTGAGGACAATGACAGTCTCATCCAGAAAGTCACCAAAGAACTTCATGATCAATTTGGTATCGAACATCCAACCATTCAGATTGAAAAAGGAACATTCGATTGTTTCATGTCTGCAGAGGATAAAATCTGAGCAGGTACACAGGCCAAAGGATTCATAAAAAGGATGGGGGCTTAAAACTCCCATCCAACTATTTCAATTATGCCTGGCATGCTCAATGGTCTGTTTAAGTACGCCGATGACATGGTCATCATCATGGGAATAAAACAAGTGAGTTCCTTCTCTTCTGGATTTGACGAGCCGGAGATTTTTAAGAAAGCGGAGCTGGTGGGAAACGGTGCTTTGAAGCAGTTCCAGACTTTCTGCAATCTGGTTCACAGAATGCTCTCCTTGAAACAGCAGAAGCAGGATGCGGATGCGGGTCGGATCGGAAAGAGCCTTGAAGGTTTGAGATACCAGCAATAAGGTTTCCTCATCGATATCCTGGTTTATTTTTTTTTGATCGTTCTCTCTCATCTAGTGCCCTTCTCTCTTTGTTCTTCTACATATTATAATCCAGGGATTTAGTAATCTCAATTCTTCAAAAGGCTTTTACCGAATGAATACTCAGTTTACTATGAAACTATCAGACTTGATTCCAGAGCCAAATGCCTCTACAATTTGTAGAGAGCAGGCTCTATAGGAGATTGCTGAAATAGCAGATTCTAACATTGAATACTAATGAGGTGGAAGAATGGCCAAAAAGAAAAACGAACCAAAGCAATCCAGAGCCTTTTTTTATTGGGTGGCGGGTTTAATTGTAGTGGGAATTATTTTGATTGTGATATTAAGCAATCTGCCTAAAAAAGAGGCGGTATTTGATTATAAGGATCAGCCTTATCTGGGTAAAAAGGATGCACCTGTCAATATTGTAGAGTTTGGAGATTATAAGTGTCCTGTATGCAAGAATTTCACAGTGAATGTTTTTCCGGGCATTGATAAGGATTTAATCCAGACAGGAAAAGCAAAACTATATTTCATGAATGATCCGATTATCTATACGGATTCTGATCGTTCAGCTGAATTTGGTGAAACGGTTTATCATGAATTAGGAAATGATGCTTTCTGGAAATTCCATGACAAACTGTACAATAAACAGCCGGAAGATCCTAAATATGAACGAATGGATCTTTATAAAACAGAATTTCTTACAGAAACATTGAAAGAAGCAGTCTCTGACAAGGAAGCAGGTAAGGTAGAAGCAGCCTTTAACAAAAGGAAATACAAGGAAGCTTTAGACAAGGATAAATCATATGTGGAGGATCTAAAAGTAACCGGCACTCCCACATTCTTTGTCAATGGGAAGCAGTTCAAAGGAGACACCTACCAGGATTTGGTGGATATGGTGAACAAGGCGGCAAAGGAGAGTAAATAGGATGAATCGATCTCTGACATTAGCCTGGCTGGCAGCCGTTATTGCCATGCTGGGCAGCCTTTTTTTCAGCGAAGTCATGAAGTATATCCCATGCACCCTTTGCTGGTACCAGAGAATACTGATGTATCCGCTGGTATTCATCCTTGGGATGGCCGTCTATCAGAGAGATACGAACGTATATAGATATGTACTCCCGCTTTCCTCGCTTGGGATGATTGTCTCTGTCTATCATTATACTGTCCAAAAGATTCCGTTCATGAAGGAATTCCAGGTCTGTTCAAGCGGAGTTCCCTGTTCCGGACAGTATATCAATTGGCTTGGTTTTATGACCATTCCTTTTCTTGCTCTTCTTGCTTTTACTATAATAACAATCTGTATGATCATTATAAGAAGAAAAACATCGAAGCTGCCTTAAGGCGGCTTTTTTCTATTGGAAGTTTTCATGAACTGCAATTGCTCGGCATATTTAATTCTTAAGTCCTTAAATAGGTGAAGGATAGGACTTATATTTTGGTTTGAGGAGTGTGTGGAAAGATGGCAGGTAAAGATGATTTTGTTCAGGGCTTTGTTCCGAACCATACACATGGGTCTGTAGACTATACCGGACTTGCGGACGGACATGTGCATCAGTGTCTGGATGTCACTCATCCACCCGTCCAGACTCCGGATGGCAGCCACATCCACTATACTGAGGGCTATGTGGTTTTTGAGGATGGCCACACCCATCATTACCAAGCCTATTCAGGCCCTGCCATTCCGGTTGGGAATGGCATGCATGTCCATTACTATGATTTTTATACAACATTGAATGACGGCCACAGGCATCGGGTAAAGGGGGTTGACCAGCCGGCACCTGGCAGCAAATAAAACCAGTCTGATCCCAGTCTCAACTCATGGTTCTTAAAATAAACATAGAAAAAGCCTGCTTACTCCCTGCTGCAGAACAGCAGGATCAGCAGGCTTTTTGAACGTTTAAGACTTTCTTTCCGTTCAGATAAGCTTATCTGATCAGGTCTCCTGCAAGGTACCCAAGATAGGCGAGGAGAATCCCGCCTCCATAAGTTATGGAGGTATAAAGAATGAATTCTTTTTTGAACTTCTTTAAATGCAGTCCAATCATTTCTAACTTTAATGTCGAAAAGGTGGTGAAAGCTCCCATGAATCCTGTACCAAAAAGGAGGGCGGCATACCTGGGAGCGTGAATTCCTGTAATGAATCCGAGCAGGAGTGCCCCCAGCAGGTTTACAAGAAGCGTTCCAAGCGGGAGTGCAGTTCCCCTTGCATTGAGTGATTTGCTGAGAGAATACCTTGCAATTGCACCGAAAAATCCCCCGGCTGCGACCATCAAAATCCCCGCGACTGTCATGACGGTGCCCCCTCTACTGTTTTATGTCCAAGCCGGCTTGCCAAAACCCCGAGAAAGATACTGGCAGCAATATATACAAGAGCAAGGAGCCAATGTCCGTTCCTGAATAAATTTACTGTTTCAACACTTAAAGTAGAAAAGGTAGTAAACGAGCCGACAAAGCCAGTGCCAATCGCTGTTTTTAATTCCTGGGAAATTGAGAGTCTCTTGAATAATCCTGTTGTCAGATAGGCAAGCAGAAAACTTCCAAGGAGATTGATGATGAGAGTGGAAAAAGGAAAAAGAGAATGGCGGAAGAAAAAAACACCAGCCATGTATCGCAGAAGAGCCCCGGCTATACCTCCAATCCCTACTAGAAAATAAACCACAAATAACACCTCTGGATAACTAAAATTTGGTTCTATCTATTATATACCTTATTGTTTGGTTAGAAAAAACAGACATGACGGCGGTCTTTTAAATAAATAGGCGGAAAGACACGAATGGAGAAGAAATAGAAAGAATTAAAAGGATGTTTCCGTTTACATAGGAGTTTCCCAAATTATTTAAATTGAGGTATACTTGTCTCTGTTTGAAACGGCCCCGGCTTTCATGAGAGTTGAAAGTTAAAAAAAGAATATTAAGGAAGAGGTGCCTTGTTTGAAGGTAAATACAATTAAATATTCTTGGTTTGGAAATATAAAGGGTGATATTCTGTCAGGTATTGTCGTAGCCCTCGCCTTGATTCCTGAAAGCATTGCGTTTTCCGTTATCGCCGGAGTCGACCCGATGATCGGCCTCTATGCGTCATTTTGCATTGCAGTGACCATTGCGTTTACCGGCGGAAGGCCAGGTATGATTTCTGCGGCAACGGGGGCAACAGCGCTGCTTATGACTTCATTGGTCAAAGAACATGGTCTGCCTTATCTGGTTGCGGCTACGATTTTGACAGGAGTGATCCAAATCATTCTGGGAGCATTGAAGGCCGGCAGATTGATGAAGTTTGTTCCGAGATCAGTCATGACTGGATTTGTTAATGCTCTTGCCATTCTGATTTTTATGGCCCAGCTTCCTCAATTCACAGGTGCAACCTGGGTGATGTATGCCATGGTAGCAGGCGCGCTTGCCATTATTTATATTCTGCCGCGCTTTACCAAAGCATTTCCTTCTCCGTTAGCAGCCATTATTGGGATAACAGCAATCTCAATCTTTTCAGGCAGCGATGTCCGTACTATTGGCGACATAGGGGAATTAACATCTAGACTCCCTGTCCTTTCAATTCCGGATGTACCATTTAATTTGGAGACATTGAAGATTATTTTTCCATACTCCTTATCCATTGCAGCCGTAGGATTGGTTGAGACATTTTTAACTGCCTCCATTATCGATGATATGACGGACACAGGAAGTAATAAAAACGTTGAAGCCCGCGGTCAGGGGATTGCCAATATCGTTTCAGGCTTCTTCGGTGCGATGGCAGGATGTGCAATGATTGGGCAATCCGTGATCAATGTGAAATCAGGAGGCCGAGGAAGGCTGTCAACTCTTGTGGCGGGTGCGTTCCTTTTAACACTCATTGTTGTCTTGAAGGATCTTTTGGTTCAAATTCCTATGGCGGCTCTTGTCGGGGTTATGTTCATGGTATCCATCGGGACCTTTGATTGGTCGGTCTTCAAAACTTTTAAGAAAATCCCTGTCACAGATACCATCGTAATGATAGTGACGGTTCTAACTGTCGTCAAAACGAATAACTTATCCATTGGTGTAATGATTGGCATTATCCTTAGTGCGATTTTCTTTGCTGCGAAAATATCCAAGGTGAAGGTGGTAAGCCATCTGGATGAAAAAGCGCAGAGAAGGATATATCAAGTACAGGGCCAGCTTTTCTTTGCTTCTGTGACTGACTTTATGAACAGTTTTGATTATAAAGAAGACATTAAGGACATTGAGATTGATCTAACCCGTGCCCACATTTGGGATGATTCAGCGGTTGGTGCAATAGATCGGGTGGTCATGAAGTACCATCAAAACGGGACCACCGTGCATCTTATTGGATTGGATTCCGAGAGCCAAAGGCTCGTGGAAAAACTTGCTGTCCATAAAGGCAGCCTTGCTGAACGCTAAAAAGGTACAAACAGACAGCAGGAACACTAAGATGATACCAGGTTTTCCTGCTGTCTGTTTTTTCTTTTTAGAAGAATAATATTTTGTAATTTCTTTTACAGAACGGAAATTAGGTTATAGCTATGTGTCAAATGAAAAAGAACTGAAAAAGGCTAATGACAATAGGCTTCTGGGAGATGGGGCTTAAGGAATACAAATAATCGTTTAGGAAAAAGAGGGCCTGTCAATTTCAGGTCCTTTTTTACATCCAACGACTCATAAGATTCCTTGAATGCAGG
This sequence comes from Peribacillus kribbensis DSM 17871, assembly GCF_000430765.1. Classification (GTDB taxonomy): domain Bacteria; phylum Bacillota; class Bacilli; order Bacillales; family DSM-1321; genus Paraperibacillus; species Paraperibacillus kribbensis. Next base: position 68,278 of record NZ_AUMQ01000030.1, read on the forward strand.
ATACAATTGATCAATGCCGGGGAGCCCACAGAATGAGGGATGCTCCTATTACACATATAACAGCTCCCAGAAGGTCATAGAAATCGGGTTTTGCCTTATCAACCAGCCAGCCCCACAGAATCGAAAGCACAATGAAAATTCCTCCATAGGCAGCATACACTCTTCCAAATGAAGGGAAGGCCTGAAATACAGGAATGACGCCATATATGCAAAGCGTGATAAAACCTGCTGCCCCCAGCCAGAAAGGTTTGCCGTCACGAAGCCAGATCCACACAAGATAGCCGCCTCCTATCTCCGCAAGACCAGCAAGAACAAACAATAATAGCGAGATAAACACTTTTATTTCCTCCTCGGCGTTTAATATGTGTATTTAAGTAATCAGCAGGAATGGGTAAAAAGAGCTGCAATAAATAAATCGCTTTCATTCCATGTAGATGGAAAAGTAAACATATTGCGACATATTTTAACCATATTGAAATATTTTTGTAACTTTGCTGGATAAATTCTCTGCTATAATGAGCCTGTTGTCAAAAAAACTTGGTAAATCATCCATTTTGTCGTCTTAAAATGCGGCTTACATATATAAAATAAAACAGAGTTAGAGGGGAATATGTTGAAAAAGAAGAATCTTATCCTAAATATTTCTTTAGTTGCAGGACTAGGACTTTTAAGTTCAGTTCCACCGGTACAGGCTGCATCACTTAATGATATGGAAATTCAAAAACAGCAGATCCAGCAGAAGAGAAGTACAATCAACTCAGGAATTAATGATAGCTATACTAAAATTAAAGACCTTCAAGGAAAACAGCAGACGGTTGCTGAAAAAATCAAAAATCTTTCTGACCTGATCACAAAAACTACTTCCCAAATTAATGATAAAACAAAAGAAATTGATGAAACAAAAGCAGAAATTGAAAAACTAAAACAGGAAATCATTGTCATCCAGGATAGAATGGCAAAAAGGGAAGCACTGCTTAAAGAGCGTGCCCGTGCGATGCAGGAAAGCGGTGGTAATGCCGACTATCTTGAAGTGCTTCTTGGTTCCAAAAGCTTTGGGGACTTCATCGAGCGTGTAGGCGCGGTAGCAACCATCATGGATGCGGACCAGGAAATTCTTCGTCAGCAGGAAGCTGATAAGAAACAATTAGAAGAGAACCAAAAGAGCGTTGAAACGAAGCTTGCGAACCTGCAAACGATGCTGACGGATCTTCAGAACATGAAGAACAAGCAAAATCAGCAGGTTGCAGAGCTTGGTGAATTGATGAAGCAGCTGAAACAAAAAGAAGATGACGAGCATGAACATGCAATGAATCTGAAAGAACAGGAAGATCTATTGGCCGCTCAGCAGCAATCTGTCCAGCAGGCTATCAATCTAGAAAAAACACGCCAGGCTGAATTGGCGGCAGCAAGACAGCGTGCAGCAGAGGAAGCAAGACAGCGTGCTGCAGCGGAAGCGAAAGAACGTGCAGCTGCTGCTGCTGCGGCCAAAGCAAAGGCTGCCCAGCCGCATAAGTCGCAGCCTGCCCAGCTGCATAAGTCACAGGCAGCAGCCAGCACTGAAACCCACAGCTCAAGCTCTTATACTCCAGAGCCGCGTCAGTCGGCACCGGCAGTATCAAGCGGCAGCTTTACAAGGCCGGCCGCAGGCTATATTTCCTCCGGATTCGGAGCTAGATGGGGAGAGAACCACCCTGGAGTTGATATTGCAGGAAGTGGATATGTTCCAATTGTAGCAGCTGCTGATGGTGTGGTAAGCCGTTCTTACCTATCAAGCACTTATGGAAATGTTGTCTTCATATCCCACTCCATTAACGGACAGGTATACACTACAGTTTATGCTCACATGTCACAAAGATTGGCCACAACTGGCCAGGTAGTGGCAAAAGGCCAGCAGATCGGCGTTATGGGCAGCACGGGCGAATCAACTGGACAGCATCTTCATTTCGAGCTTCACAGAGGCGAATGGAATTATGCAAAATCAAATGCAATTAATCCGGTTGGAATCGTACCTCTATAAGAATGAACTAGAGCAGACCCTGGTCTGCTCTTTTTTTTTGCCTTTTAGCGGGATTCCAAAAAGTACTTAAAAAGATTTGCCTTTCATCAAAATAATATGGTTTCCATCCACAACATTTATTAAGATTGAATAAAAGGGAACTCTATAATTTTAAAGGAAACTAATTTTCATTAAGGAGATTCATTTATGTCTGCTTCAGAAGGTGAGAGATATCTTCAAAAAAAATACAAAACAGAAAAAAGAGCCCAATCCTTTTATGATAACCAGATGATCGGCCATTTAAATGAAGAAATGATCAAGTTCATCGTAAAGCAGGAGATGGTATTTATCTCGACGGCGGATGAGAAGGGGAACTGTGATTCTTCCTTTCGGTCAGGTTCAGCGGGATTTGTAAGGGTAATCGATAAAAACACCATTATATATCCTGAATACCGTGGTAATGGGGTCATGGCAAGCCTTGGAAACATTATGGGGAATCCGCATATAGGTTTGCTTTTCATTGATTTTTTTGGCAGCTCAATGGGTCTCCATGTTAATGGAAAAGCTTCAATCATCGAAAATCACGACCTTAATTCTTTAGACCTCCCGGGTGAGCTGGCAGCAATGCTTCTCGAGCAGGAAAGCCCCAAAGCTGAGCGCTGGGTACACATTACCATAGATGAAGCCTATATACATTGCTCAAAGCATATTCCAAGATTAGAGCATCTAGATAAGAGAATTGATTGGGGAACAGATGATGAGAAACAAAAGGGCGGAGATTTTTTTAAAGTGAAATCAAGCAGAGGCCTAAATAACTGAATATGAAATAGCAGGGCTTTATATGCAGGAATTCTTCAATACAAAACTAGATTAGCCGCAGTCACCAAATTATAGTTTTAAGGTGTTAGGAAGAGGAAATAGTAAAAGAGGACATAACCCCTGTCATCTCAATCCGCTTCCTTTACATACACCCCGGGGGTATAGTATAGTGAAAGGATGGAGGGAACTGGATGGAATCAAACTTGAGTCACGAGGAATGCGGGGAACATTCTATTGAAGGAAAAAGCCATCATTCTGAAAAAGTGAAAAAGAACTTGGCCGCCAGATTAAACCGAATAGAAGGGCAGATCAGGGGAATCAAAGGGATGATTGAAAAAGATACCTATTGTGATGATGTGATTACCCAGATTGCCGCCACCCAATCGGCACTGAACTCCGTCGCAAAGATTCTTTTAGAAGGGCACATGAAAAACTGTGTGCTGGAAAGAATCAATGAGGGAGATACTAAAGTATTGGAAGAAGTTCTTGTTACGATTGATAAATTAATGAGAAAATAAGGAGGAATCATAGATGGAAAAAGCAGCTTTAAAGGTGCAGGGCATGTCCTGCGAGCATTGCGTCAAGGCAATTGAAGGCAGTGTAGGCGATCTTGCAGGAGTAGAAAGAGTACTGGTTGACTTAAAGGGCGGAGAAGTAGCAGTTGAATATAATCCGCAGTCCGTTTCATTAGACAAGATCAAAGAAACCATTGATGATCAGGGATATGATGTAGAAGAATAAGGAAAACGTGCTGTGTACCAGCACGTTTTCCTTATTTTTCTTTTATTTTATAGTCATATGGTTTGAATAACAATAAGGAAAGGGAGCAAAACAGAGCTCCAAACAGGGCTTCACCCGGAAAAGAGTAATCTGCCATCCACTTTAGCTCGGAAACTCCCAATGCCGCTTGAGGAGAAACCATCATCCAAAAACCGGCAGTAAATAATATACATCCCAGTATTCTCATGTTTATGAACTCCTTTACTTGTCTGGTGCAAATCTGTCCTGTACCATGGCTCCGATTAAACCATCATCCGTAGTATTAACGGCTGTTGTGATCATGGGAATCAGTCCGGAATACATGGTGACAAAAGTAGTTGTGAATAAGACAGGATTTGGGACATGAAGGATCAAGGCAATGACCGGAGACATGAAAAACCCTGCTCCGCCGGGCACCCCGGGAGACTCCAGGCCTAAAATCCAGAGCGGGAAAACAAGCAGCAGGATTTCGGCAAAGGACAGGGGAATATTCATCATCTCACAGGTTGTCACTGTAACAATCAGAATGGCCATAGTGGCAGTGCTTTTATTTAATACTGTGCCGAAAACGATGGAGGTTTCGGCAAATTCAGGCTTAAGCTTTAAATCTCTTTCTGCGGAAATGATATTGACAGCAAGAGTATCATAAGAGCCTCCTGTCCCAAATCCGGCAGAAAATACGGTGATATAGTAAGACATGATCTGCTTCCAGGTTCTCTTTGTCAGCAGCTTTGTTACAAGAAGCATAAATAAGGTCCAGGTGATGGCCATGGCCAGTACCCACAAAACGGTTTTTCCATAGGAGGCTACACCGTTCGTACCAAATTTCAGCGGTATGTTGATTGCGAGGCAGCCGATCATGATCGGATAATACCACATTAGATTTTTAAATATGGCCAGGATGACATCGCTGATTTTCATAATCCAGCCTGCCATTCCTGCCAGCTGTTTTTTTACGGCTGCAATCCAGCCGATGATGACTGATGCAGCAAGAATCTGCAAAAGGGGCTGCTGGGTGATAATGGTTTTAAACGTCCCGAAAATTCCTGAAAAGAATGCATGGGCTCCCGCTGCATGGGCTCCTTCGGGATGGAGGCTGTCTCCTGCCAGAGCATATATGAATAAGCAGGCCCAGGCAAGAGCAGTAATTCCAAGCGTTAAATATAATAGGAAAATCCGCCCGAAAAGACTCCCTGCCTTTTCTTTATGGAGGGTTATTAATTTTACGGTCGCACCTGAAAGAAGGAAGAAAATGATGGCTGTAGCAAAGGTTACAATCGTCTTAGGAAAATATTCGCCGCTCTTGGCAATTCCATGGACCACCCCATTGTCTGGAAGGAACAAGCCCAATGAAAATCCTGCTGCCAAGGAAAGGAAAACCCAGTAGGGAAAAGGAATGCTTCTAAAGGGATTTTTTCTTTTAACTGACTCACGAGGCATTTCACTGCTTGATAGTGTGTTTGCTTCAGCCATGTAAACCTCTCCTTTATATACATTTGTAAGCGCTTTATATAAATGGCGGTTCCTTCATCCTTTTTTTGAGAGGGGGACTCCGTGAATGGTTCTTCAACTATACCCAGGCCCTAAATACTGTAAACTTTTTAGTGTCAGAGGAGGGAGGCCGGGGTAAAAGTCAGGGGAGAGGTATAACGCTATATGACGGAAGAAGGGGGGAACCGCATGATTATCACGGATGAGGCCAAAACGGTCCTGCTGGATATGTTCCATAAATATCATGCACAAAATATCCGGATATATTTTGCAGGCTATGGCTGAGGCGGCAGGCAGGCAGGACTGGCTCTGGATGAGCCTGAAATCAATGATCATATTCTGACGATAAATGGAATCAAGACAGCGATTGAACCATCTGCAGCAGATTTAGCAGAGGAAATGTTCCTTGATGCCAGTCCGGATCAAACCGGACTGCTGATTAAAAGAGACAGGCAGTGCCCTTGATAGTATGGAAGAAGCGGGTCATTTGGACCCGTTTTTCTATTGCTCCCGCCTATCTTCTCTGGAATTGAATCATCTTCCTAAACAAATCCCCATTTTAACAAGACTGTTATAAAAAAGTGGCATGCTGGAAAAAGCCGGCATATAATTAAGAAAAAGTTGCGTAAGGGAAAAACTATTAAAAAGGGGCAATTAATATGCGTGAGTCTAAAATGACGCTGGCGGATGCAGAAAAAGGGGATGTTATCAAAATTTCTTCTTTAGGTCTTGATGGAGTGATGAGAAGGAGGCTGCTTGATCTTGGGTTTGTCCCTGGGGCTCTTGTTGAAGCTGTCAGGAAAAGCCCCCTGGGAGACCCGATGGCTTTTAAAGTCAGCCAGGCCGTGATCGCGCTAAGAAAAGAAGAAAGTTCAAAAATTGAAGGGGAGCTGTTCAATGATGAATAATGCTTACCGTATAGCCCTGGCTGGAAATCCGAATACAGGCAAAAGCACTTTATTCAATGCGCTGACAGGACTCAGGCAGCATACGGGGAACTGGGCCGGCAAAACGGTTTCCGTTGCGCAAGGAAGCCTTCAGCATAAAGGGAATCATTACGATCTGATTGACCTGCCCGGAACGTATTCGTTGTTTTCGAATTCAGCAGATGAAACAGTTGCCAGAAATTATATCGTATTTGAAAAGCCGGACATAACTCTGGTGGTACTGGATGCCACGTCTATGGAGAGAAATCTTAATCTGGCTCTGCAGGTACTGGAAATGACGAAAAATGTAATCATATGTATTAATTTGATAGACGCAGCAGAAAAGCAGGGCATCAAGATTAATGAACATCTTTTGACAAGGCAGCTTGGAGTACCGGTCATAAAAGTTTCCGCACGCAATAAACTCGGCTTTCCCAAGCTTTTGGATACAATCGATCGGATCATTACCAGAGCAATAGAGTGCAATCCGGTTCCAACGATCTACGATGAAGAAATAGAAGAGAAAATCAGCAGGCTGGAGCCAAAAGTAAAAGAGCTGTGGAAAGATGGCCCCTCATCCCGCTGGGTGTCTCTAAGGCTCTTGGACGGAGATGAGGATCTGATGAGGGAAATGGAAAAACGGATGGGGAGGGAGGAGAATGATGAATCTTCAAGGGTTATGGACTGAGGCAAGGGAACAGTCATCCACGGAAATGAGAGATGAAATTGTACACAGGCTCTATGAAAGGAGCAGAAAGCTGTGTGCAGCAGGTGTCAAGTATCCAGAGAAGAAGGATGTGAGGACAGAACGCATAGACGCGATCCTTACTTCTCCTGTACTGGGCTTTCCCATCATGCTCCTTATGCTCGGGGCAGTCTTTTACATTACGATTGCCGGTGCGAATATTCCTTCCTCACTGCTCGCTGATTTTTTTGGCTCGCTTGAAGGGCCGCTTGAGAATCTGTTTGTATATCTTCATATTCCTGACTGGATATACGGCATTCTGGTTGCCGGGCTCTATCGGGGCACCACCTGGGTCATCAGTGTCATGCTGCCTCCGATGGCCATATTCTTCCCTGTGTTTGCACTTTTGGAAAACTACGGATATCTGCCGAGGGTTGCCTTTAATCTGGACCGCATTTTTAAAAGTGCCGGGGCACATGGCAAACAGTCACTGACCATGGCCATGGGATTTGGCTGTAACGCTGCCGCAGTCCTTTCCACCAGAATCATTGAGTCACCAAGGGAAAGAATGCTTGCCATCCTGACCAATAATTTTGTGCCATGCAATGGCAGGTGGGGAACTCTCATCCTTTTATCTTCCTTATTCATGGCGTCCCATTTTACAGGTGGATTTAAATCCCTGATCACAACACTAGTGATTATTGGATTGGTCATGTTTGGGATTGTCATTACCTTCCTGGTATCCTGGATTCTGTCAAAAACCGCCTTAAAGGGAGTTCCGACACATTATACGCTTGAACTTCCTCCCTATAGAAGGCCTAAAATATTTGATACCGTCATCCGCTCCTCACTTACAAAGTCATGGGCAGTGCTGATGCGTGCCGTAAAAGTGGCAGCACCGGCAGCCATTCTGACCTGGATAGCAGGAAACATTTATATTGGCGATGCCAGTGTCCTGCAGCATGTCGCACAGTTCCTGGATCCATTCGGAAGACTTCTCGGCCTTGACGGCTATATTCTCATGGCGTTTATACTCGGGCTTCCGGCAAATGAAATAGTCCTGCCCATCCTGCTGATGGGATACTTATCGACAGGTTCGCTGACCGAAGCCGGAAGTATGGCTGAGCTTAAGAACATCCTTTCAGAGCACGGATGGACCTGGCTGACAGCCCTGAATATGATGCTGTTTTCACTTCTGCATTATCCATGCGGGACCACACTGATCAATATATATAAAGAAACTAAGAGTAAAAAATGGACCTTCATGGCCTTTCTGATTCCAACCGTTATTGCTGTTATAGTGCCGCTTATGACCACTTTCGCTGCAAAGGCTTTTGGCTGGGTCTAAATGATTTTAAGCGGAAACCTTGAACTGGACCTAGATGAGAAGTATAAAGATGGTTATGCCGAGCCGACAAAGACTCATCTATAAATGCTGACAGGATGCAAAAAGAACCTGCAAGAACCGCCTTTTGTTTCTTGCGGGTTTTCTCTGTATATAGAATGTTGCTTTAGGAAAAAGATCCGGATGTAACCATGTTTTTCCCCCGCTCCCAGTAAACATCCCTGCGTTTACCTACATTGAAATAATCCTGTAACCTTGGTGAAGAAGGCCTCTGCTATAATGAGCCTGTTGCCTGGATATCAAGCAGAAGTGCTTCATGAAAATAGAGAAAAGACAGCATCTAGAGGGGGAAGAAAGCGGGATGTTTAAAATTATACATATTGCCCTGGCGGCAATCCTAATGGCAATTGCTGCCGTGCCGCCTGCGAAAGCGGCCGGGACAAGCGGGGATCTGCAGGAAAAGAAGAGTCGGATTCAATCTGGCATACAGGAATTGCAGGGAAAAGAGAGTTATACAAATAATGAGATTAAAAGATTAGTAGGAATGATTTCCGAAACCACTGGGGAAATCAATGCCAATATAGCTGAGGTGCAAAAGTCAAAGCTTGACATCGATCAGTTGAATAAAGAAGTAACGGAAATTAAAGAGAGAATGGCTAAGCGGAAAGCGCTCTTAAAGGAAAGGGCACGTGCCATCCAGCAGAGCGGGGGGAATGCGGATTATCTGGAAGTCCTGCTTGGCTCTAAAAGCTTCGGAGACTTCGTAGAGCGAATGTCAGCGGTATCTACCATCATGGAGGCGGACCAGAAAATCCTTAAGGAACAAGAATCGGACGAAAAGAAGCTTGAGCAGGATGAAAAGAAACTGGCGGATAGAGTGATGCAGCTTCAGAATCAGAAGAAAAGCCTTCAACAGAAGAAAGAGCAGCAAAAGCAGCAGCTATCCGAATTGGAGAAAACAATGAAGCAGCTGAAAACAAAGGAAAAAGAGCTTCACGAGGAGAAAATGAGCCTCAAGGAGCAGGAGGAGCTTCTTGCCTCCCAGCAATCCGCGGCGGATCGGGCGGCCAAAATGGACAGCAGCCATGGGGATGGAGGAGTTCCGGCCATCTCCAGTGGAAGTTTTACAAGGCCGGCTGAAGGAGTTCTTTCCTCTAATTTTGGTGCCCGATGGGGTACAAGGCATATGGGAGTAGACATTGCAAATCCGGGAAGCAATGTCCCTATCGTGGCTTCTGCAGATGGGGTAGTCATCCGCTCTTACCTTTCAAGCAGCTACGGAAATGCAGTCTTTATCTCTCATTCTATTAATGGTCAAAAATACACGACTGTCTATGCACATATGAAATCTAGAAAAGTAAGCTCCGGCCAGACTGTGAAAAAAGGACAGCAGATCGGAGTAATGGGCAGCACGGGTGAGTCTACGGGACAGCATCTACATTTTGAACTGCATAAAGGCGAATGGAATGCAGCGAAAACCAATGCCATTAACCCAATAGGCATTGTGCCGTTTTAATAAAATTGAGGCCATGGCTTACCATTAGAGATTTTCTCTTCAGATGGCAAGCACATAAATTAAAAGGAACTAAAAATAATAGAGTTCATCTCCATAGGGAGTCCTCCTTGGTTATCAAATTAGGGGTCAATCCGCGTCGATTTGACACCCTGCATCATACCAAGAGGGCTCTTTTTGTTCAGGTTCCCAATAAAGGAAGATACGCAGAAGCGCTAAGGGCTCTAAAAGAGAGTGCGTGAGCGAATTTAACAACAAGCAGAACGGAGCAAATCGGTTAAGCATTACTAAGTATTTGCACGGATAAATTTAACAAAAATTTAAGATTTATTTTAAAGTTTATTTAGACATGAAGGCTATTGTTAATCTGTACCAAAAAAATTTTAAGAAGGAGGAAGTACCATGAATTCAAAAGTTCTTACTGCCGTGGGAATCAGCGGCCTGCTTATGGCAGGTGGAGTTTTATCTGCATCTGCGTCCGCTTCGGGTTATGATCTTTTTAAAACATCCGTAAAGAAGACGCAAAAAGTAAATAGCTTTACTGCCCATGTTCAGGCTTCTTTAGAAGACAATGGCAGCACTATTTACAGTGTGGATTCTGTAAGTAAAGAAAACTTGAAAGCTGACAATGGCAGCAGCAACGTATTAGTTGTTAATGATGGAAAAAAGTCACAGATGAATTTTTACAACGATGAAAAGCAGACTGTGGTGAAAAGCAGCAGTGACAACAAGTATTATGTCAAGCAGGATAATGAAAACAAATGGAAAGATTCTAAAGACAACCATAAAGAAGAACAATTTTCTGCTGGAAAACAAAAAGATATTGAGGCTATTTTTGACGCCCTCACCAAAAATTATCAGGATAGTGTGACTAGCAAGGAATTGTCTAACGGCAATACAGAACTTAAACTGGATCTTTCAAAGAATGAGATTCCTGCAGTTGGTCAGGCAGTAATGTCTTTCTTCCTGAAAAACATTGACCAGCAGAGATCAGAAAATGCTCATGAAGGATTTGGACCACTTCAATATGCGAACTTGAAACCGGCTATCCCTCAATTAACAAGCAATATTTCTGTATCGAGGGTAGTACTCAAGGGCGAAGTAAATCCACACCAATACTTAACAGGCCAAAAGGCTGACGTATATGTTTCAGGAAAAGATCCCGATGGTACAGAACATAACGTAGTGCTCCATATTATAAGCAATCTGGACAATTTGAATAAGACAAATGCAGATACTGTAGATTTAAAAGGCAAGCAAGTTGTCAAAGTACAGGATCGCCATGATGGGCATGAAGATTAGTTATTTTCCTTTAAATTAGAGGCAGAGGAGGGTTCTCTCTCTGCCTTTTTTTCGCTAATTATAATTTATATTCCATAAATTTCCTGAAGACATGGACCTAAAAACGGCTGGCTTTGCCGCTTTTTCCTCACATGAAGAAAAACGTGCAGCTTTTCCGAGTATGTCTTATTCCAGCGTAATTACTATTCTTATGATCCGGGTTTATTAAAGGAGGGGATAAGATGCAAAAAATCCTTGAGATACAAAATGTGACAAAAAGATATAAAAATGGCAGAGGAATAGAAAGCATCAATTTAACCGTTAACCAGGGAGAAGTGTTTGGTCTGCTGGGCCCAAATGGTGCGGGGAAAACGACATTAATGAAATGTATCGTTTCTTTATGCCAGCCTGACAGCGGACAAATTTTTATACAGGGTTATAATGTAAGAGAACAATTCGAAAAGGCTCTTAAATCTGTAGGTACTTTAATCAGCGGAGTAGAAGCGATTGATTATTTGACTGCATATGAGAATCTCTTGCTCATTTCCCGTCTATATCCTGAAATAGAAACTCATAGGATCGAAACGGTATTGGAATGGGTTGGAATGGAACAGCACAAGAATGAAAAGATTAAGTCCTTTTCCACTGGAATGCGGCAAAGGCTGTATTTAGCTGCAGCACTACTGGCTAAACCTTCTTTTGTTATACTGGATGAGCCAACAAATGGACTGGATATAGAAGGAAAACTGGACTTTCAGCACCTGATTGCCAAATTGGCAAAAGAAGAAGGAGTCACATTCATTTTGTCTACACATCTGATTGATGAAGTAGAACGATTATGTGATAGAGTAGCTATTCTTTCAAAAGGAAAAATTATTGGAGAATCATCAAAAAATGATTTAGAGCAAAATCAGACATTTGAATCCTTTTATATTGATTGTATTAAGAAAAGGAAGGAGACGGGGTAATGTTAAATCTAAGAAATGAGTGGATGAAATTAACCCGTAGACGGTCTGCTATAACGCTGCTTGTAATTTCCGGAGTATTACCTTTAATCGCTGGTCCTGTCATCAAGATTTTGCAGAATAAATTCAGCTTCACGGCGTTTGATGGGGAAAGCTTTCCGCTTGCGATGCTAAGTCTGGCTGTTTCTTTTTATTTACCATTATTACTCGCTTTGGCCGTTAGTGAATTATTTTCAGGAGAACAAGAACAAAAAACACTTGCTTTTTTGCTGGTACGCCCTATTTCAAGGATGAACATATTTAAATCCAAAATGATCAGCACCGGAATTTATTTACTACTGCTGCTTCTTATTATTTGTATTACGTCTCTTTTATCAGGTGCAATCTGGCTTGAAAACTTTACAATGCAGGGATTAATGCTGGCAGTTGCATCGTTTCTACTATCATGGTTTCCATTAATGGCTCTAGGTCTGTTATTTATATTCCTGGTTCAATGGATAGGATCAAGCAGCCGGGCCTTAACATTTTCTATTATCCTATATTTGGCCTTGATGGTTGTTAATTTTCTATTTCCCGGACTGGCACGATGGCTTCCTACATACGATAGCAACTGGTATCAAAGATGGATAAATAGCGGCTTAAGTGTCCTTGTTATGGGAAGAACCTTATTTCTGCTGTCATGGAGTGTCCTATTTTATACTTTGGGCTATTATAAATTCAGCAGGAAAGAATTTTGAGTTTTGAAAGCGGTGGAACAAATGTCAATTCGCCTACGATTATTGCTGTCCTATATTGCGATGATTTTTATTCCAATTCTCTTCGCTATGGTATCAGCCTTATTGATTGCTTTGCTATTCAGGGGAGATGTAAAGGAGCTTCGGAATATCTATCTGCCGCCTGAGCATCAAAGAGATCTATCGGTTAAGGATGAATTGTTTCTTGATTTGGGCCGCCAATCGGTCAAAGACCCGGGATTATTCTTAGATCGGCCGTACTTAACCGGTATGGAAAAAAAGTTAAAAAAATCTGGAGCTTCACTTGTCATACGCAAAGGCAAAAAAATTACTTATCTATCCTCTTCTTTAAAGGGGCTGGATACAAAGGACCTGCCACAGTTTGGGGTTTATCAGGACATAGACCCTATTGAAAGAATTGATCATCAATTCTACTCCATAAAAAAGCTTGATTTCTTCTTCCCTAGGGGGACAGAAGGTTCTCTGTTTTTTATTTCAGATGCTAGCAGCCTTGCTAAGTTTGTACGTTCTTTTTTTCCAGGATTATTTATTGGTTTAATTCTAATTTTAATTATTACAAACGGCTTGTTAACATACTACGTATCCAGAAGTATTATCAGGCCGATAAGAGAGCTTCAGAAGGCTGCAAAAGAAATAAAGGATGGAAATTTAGACGATAAAATTGAACCAATGTCAAAGGATGAGCTGGGACAACTTGCATTGGGTTTTGATAAAATGAGAGTAAGACTTAAAGAATCAATGGAACTGCAATCGGCTTATGAGGATAATCGTAAAGAACTGATTGCTAATATCTCGCATGATTTAAAAACTCCTATTACCACGATTAAGGGATATGTTGAGGGTATTCGTGACGGGGTGGCAAATAGTCCTGCTCGGATGGAACGTTATATCCAGACGATCTACAATAAAGCGATTGATCTTGACCATATGATTGACGAACTATTCTTATATTCAAAACTGGACTTACAGAGGCTGCCATTTCATTTTGAGTTCATACAATTTGATCATTATATTCAGGATTTTGTAGAAGAGCTTCAATTTGATGTGGAAGATATGAATGTGGTAGTCTCATTGGAAATCGAGAAAAATAGAGATTATTCAGTATTGGGCGACCGAGAGCACCTTAAGAGGGTTATATCCAATATTGTAAATAACTCCTTAAAATATAATGAAAAAGTAAACAAAAAGCTATCCTTTCATTTATCTGACATACAGTCCCATATTCAGTTAAGTATTAAAGATAATGGACCTGGCATATCTGCAGAAAATCTTCCTTTAATTTTTGACCGTTTCTACCGTGCTGATTTAGCTAGAGGAACGGAAAAGGGAGGAAGCGGCCTTGGTTTATCTATTGCAAAAAGAATTATAGAGGAGCACAAAGGATCGATTTGGGCAGAAAGCAGGGTAGGGCATGGCACAATGATTTCATTTACCTTAAAAAAAGCAGGTGGGCAGGATGAAAACAGTTCTCATTATTGAAGATGAGAAAAGCATCGCGGAGTTGGAACGGGATTATTTAGAGATAGACGGATTCAAGGTGGAAATTGCTTTGACAGGAAGGGAAGGTCTAGAAATGGCTATAAACCTGGATGTTGATCTGGTATTGTTAGATCTTATGCTTCCAGGCATAGACGGCTTCCAAATTTGCAAATCGATCCGTTCAAGAAAGGATATCCCCATCCTGATGGTTACTGCAAAAAAAGAGGATTATGATAAAATACTCGGTCTTGGAATCGGTGCGGATGATTATATTGTAAAGCCCTTCAGCCCAAGTGAATTAGTTGCGAGGGTAAAAGCGCATCTTTCCAGGTATGAACGGCTGATTGGAAGGGATACCCAGAATGATGTCATCATGATTAGGGGCCTTCGAATTGACCCAACTTCCCGCAGGGTATTTGTAAATACACATGAGGTGATCTTTACGACAAAAGAGTTTGATCTCCTTACTTTTTTTGCCCTCCATCCGAATCAAGTTTTTAGCAAGGATCAATTATTTGAACGATTATGGGGGTATGATTCCCTTGGTGATATATCAACAGTTACAGTACACATAAGGAAAATCAGAGAAAAAGTCGAAACAGACCCTTCAAATCCTCAATATATCGAAACAGTTTGGGGAGCAGGATACCGGTTTAAGGGAGAATAAGAACGTAGAAGGAATCGCTATTTGCGATTCCTTTTGTTTTATTTATTTGCTCCATTTATGAGATTAAGAGAATGATTAAGTGCAGATTTACACTTGGCGGCATTAGGATTCGAAGAGCGAACAGCTGCTAAAGCCACATCAATTGTCCCATCAATTTTTGTCCATGTTGTTCCATCTAAATTTCTAAGTTTAGGTTCTGCTGTATCCCATTGATGCTCCAAATCGTCTGCGCCTTTTTTCGCCAAAGTAAAGTTATTTGAGTTTACATCTTCCAGCATTTTGTTTTCAATTTTCGCAAAAGCTGTTAATTGTCCACCTAATGTGGCCTGTGTTGAATCGGTTTGCGATGATATATAATTGTTTCTCCATACATATTAAACAATTCTACCTAGACTAAGTTCACTTTGAAAATACCACCACCCATATATAAAATTGTTTTATTTGAAACAATCATAATGGTGAGTTCTTAATTTTTTTATTTATAGCTATTAAAAAAGCATTAATTTTTTCTTAACATCATTTAACTACACCCTTTCTTGTTAAATCGGGTGCAAAATTCCGGGCCATACCGGTGACTGCATGGACAACAACAGCCACAGCTGTAATTTTCAGTCCATGTATCCAGCCCGAATCCAAGATGGGAAAGTTTTTGATCCATATGGCAAATAGAATTAACAGAGGGGATCCCCTTTACAAAATCATTACATAAGTTCCTTTAGAGATTAACAAAAGCTCCATGTGGTAATAGATAGAAGAAGGAGGTGCAGCAATGTCCAATAACAGAGAGCCGGAAGCGAAAGCAGGATACGAATATAATGAGAACACGAAAAACCAGCAAAACACTTTAAATAATGAAGATGTATATGAGAAGATGGGAGACAACCCGGAGCACAACCGGATAAAGGAAGATTATGAGAATGAATAGCAGGACCGCTCATGCATTGGGCGGTTTTTTCTTTCAATCAAATAACATATTTGTAACAAGACTTCGACTAAATTTATGATAAGATAAATTCATACATAAGATAACTACAGTAAAGAGGAAGAATGACATGTTAAAAAAGATATTAAAAGCTTATGACTATCCAATATTCTTTACGATTATTGTTCTTTGTCTCTTCGGTTTAATGATGGTCTACAGTTCAAGCATGATAACAGCCGTGGCCCGGTATGGAGTGTCCGCAGACTTTTTCTTTCAAAGACAGAAAGTAGCGTTCATTATTGGAATTGCCGCCATGCTGATCACCATGTTTATTCCATATCAGCTGTACAAGCAGCCTAAATTTCTCGCGGCCATCATGGCCGGGACGGGTTTTCTTTTAGTGCTGGTGTTTTTTGTGGGACATACTGCGGGAAACGCACAAAGCTGGATTGAAATCGGTCCATTCAAGCTGCAGCCTGCTGAGGTTGCCAAGCTTGGGGTCATCATCTATCTTTCGGCCATCTATTCTAAAAGGCAGGACCGGATTGATAATATTGATAAAGCGGTTATGCCGACCATGATTTTCCTTGGTGCTATTTGTTTCTTTATCGCCCTCCAGCCAGACTATGGGAATGTGGTCATCATCCTTATGATTGCTGGGATGATTTTGATGTCATCCGGCATGTCCCTGAAAGGCCTCTCGAAGCTTGGGGGCGTCCTCGTGGCTGCTTTTGTACTAATTGCTATACTTGTCATTATTACAGGCAATTTTTCGACTGTTGTTTCGGAAAAGCGTATGTCAAGGTTTGAAGTATTAAGCGATCCATTTAAAACTGAGCAAAATGAAGGATTTCACCTTGCGAATTCTCTGCTTGCAATAGGGTCAGGCGGCGTGAAGGGCCTTGGTCTTGGACAAAGCATCCAAAAATATGGCTATCTGCCAGAGTCACATACCGATTTCATCATCTCGATCATATCAGAAGAGCTTGGATTCTTGGGTGTAGCCTTCGTTCTGGCAGGTCTTGGCTTTATTGTATTAAGGGGCTTCCTGCTTGCGGCCAGATGTAAAGATGCATTTGGGAGCCTTCTGTTGATTGGGATCTCGTCCATGATCGGCATACAGGTGATGATTAATCTTGGAGGGGCAACCGGACTGATTCCAATTACAGGGATTACGCTTCCATTTATCAGCTATGGAGGTTCCTCATTAATTCTTCTCCTGGGATCCATGGGAATCTATCAGAATGTCGTGATGAAAATGAATTTGAAAAAGCGGAATCAGGAACAAATAGATTAGAAGACTGGGGTAATTCCGGTGAAAGCCGGAATTATCCCAGTTTTTTTTTCGGAGTGAATTAGGTAAATTGAAATATATTTGAAACATTTATCGATAAATAAAATGGTATAATAGTCATGGATTTGGATAAAGGTGACAAAAAATCCATAAATTTAAGAAATTAACAGGATTTGTGACGAAAAAAGGATTTAAACAAGCGGGGGAAAACATTGAAAAAATTATTCATCTTAATGGCGGCTTTATTATGCCTTGGAGCCTATTCCGGGGGGGCTCAAGCTGCTAGTTTAACAGATATGCAGGAGAAGCAAAATCAGCTTAACGCTAAGCGTGAAACGGTACAGTCTGGCGTCCTGGCGGCTGACAAAAAGATTGAAAGCCTGCAGAGCCAGCAGAAAACAGTGATCCAGCAGCTTGAGGCATTAGAGCTCAAGATGAGAGAAACTGTAGAAAAAGTCGCAGAAAAGGAAAAACAAATACAAGATAAGAATCTAAGAATATCTGAATTAAATAATGAAATTGCTCAGCTGCAGGAACAGATCGCAAAGCGCGAGGAGCTTTTGAAGCAGCGGGCGAGGGCGATGCAGGAAAACGGCGCGAATGTTGATTACCTGGAGGTCCTGCTTGGGGCCGAAAATTTCGGGGATTTTCTTGAACGGGTATCGGCCGTTTCTACATTGATGCAGGCTGATAGGGATATCATCCATGAGCAGGAAACAGATAAATCCAAACTGGAGACAGCTGAGGAACAGGTGAAAAAAGAATTAGGGAGCCTGCAGTCTATGCTGACAGAACTAAAGAGCCTCCAGGAAGAACAAGTGGAACAGAAGGCTGGTAAAGACCGGCTCATGAAAGAGCTTCAGGAGCAGGAGCATGAAACAAGTCTGCATAAAATGGATTTAAAGGAAGAGGAAGAGCTTCTCGCTGCCCAAAGTGCGGCTGTACAGAAGGCAATTGATCTTGAAAAATCAAGGCTTGCTGAGCTTGAGGCAGCCAGAAAAAGGGCCGCTGAGGAAGAAATGAAGGGCTTTTCAGCTGGATCTGCTCCAAGACCGATAATTTCGAGAGGGACATTCACAACTCCAGCCAACGGAATCTTATCATCCAATTTTGGACAGCGGGGAAGCGAAAGGCATATGGGTGTGGATATTGCCAATGCGGGGGCAAATGTACCGGTCGTAGCAGCCGCTGATGGTGTAGTCAGCAGATCGTACCTATCCTCCAGTTACGGGAATGTCATTTTTATCACACATTCCATCGATGGGAAGATTTATACAACGGTCTATGCCCATCTAAAAGAAAGGCTGGCTGGCACAGGACAGGTAGTTGCCAAAGGCCAGCAGCTTGGAATCATGGGGAATACAGGTCAATCCACAGGGCAGCATTTGCACTTTGAACTCCATAATGGACAATGGAATGCGGGGAAGACCAATGCAGTCAACCCAATCGGGATCGTTCCCTTTTAACAAAAAAGAAAGAAAGCACATCGCGTGCTTTCTTTCTTTTTTTTGCTTTAGTCATTATCATTGTTATTTCGTGCTTCTCCGCCTTTTCGGCCAATCTCTTCATAGAATTCATGGTCATGATTCTCGGAAGTAGCTTCTCCGCCTTTTTTGCCAATTTCCTGATAAAATTCTTTATCATGATTTTTGGCAGTAGCTTCCCCGCCCTTGCGTCCTGCTTCTTCCACTGTCATTTTTCCATTTTTATTGTCGTTAGCCATTGAAAACACCCCTTTTTATAGTATAATCAAAAAAACTGAATATTCAGAAACATGAAACTTCTATCTTACTTTATTTCAAGCAAGGATGTTAGTCTCTGTTATTGTTTCTGGCATTGCCGCCTTTTTCGCCGATTTCTTCATAGAATTCGCGTCCATGGGACTCAGAAGTGGCTTCTCCGCCTTTTTTTCCAATTTCCTGGTAGAATTCCTTGTCATGGGACTCAGAAGTGGCTTCTCCACCCTTTTTGCCAATTTCCTGGTAGAATTCCTTGTCATGGGACTCAGAAGTAGCTTCTCCACCCTTTTTGCCGATTTCCTGGTAGAATTCCTTGTCATGGGACTCAGAAGTAGCTTCTCCGCCCTTTTTGCCAATTTCCTGGTAGAATTCTTTGCCATGATTCTCAGAAGTAGCTTCCCCGCCTTTGCGACCTGCTTCTTCAACGCTCATTTTATTATTGTTATCTTTAGCCATTTTACATGCACTCCTTTAATTTGATTGATTTTTTGTACAGACCGATTTATACGTTAAATCATTTGTTCACATTTCCCAGGAGAAGCTAGGTAAATAGTAATAGGTTCTCTGTAAAAAAAACCGTATTTATTTTAATCCCTGTTTTTATTTCTGGCTTCTCCGCCTTTTTCACCGATTTCCTGATAAAATTCTTTATCATGATTTTCTGAAGTGGCTTCTCCACCCTTTTTGCCGATTTCCTGATAAAACTCTTTGTCATGATTTTTGGAAGTGGCTTCTCCGCCTTTACGGCCGATTTCCTGGTAGAATTCTTTGTCATGATTTTTGGATGTAGCTTCTCCGCCCATGCGGCCAGCTTCTTCAACAGTCATTTTTTCATCGTTTTCTTTAGCCATGGTACTCCACTCTCCTTTAGCAAAGTAATTTTTATCTTACAGTACTTATATAGCCTCGCTAAAAGAACTTAAACATAAAAGAAATTGAAATTTGTTATCAAGAGGGAAGGGAGTGGTGAATATATTAATAAGAGAGAAGAGTAAAAAAATCTTGTATTATTCCGATATAGAATATAAAATGATTGAGTTTATAAAAAATCTTTATGCTGGAAGTGGGATATGTTAGATAAGACAATCGAAGAAATTACCTCGGAACTTTTGACCCGCAGCGGGCTTAATGTCCCGGTCTCCCTCGAAAACCGATTTCCAAACGGACGGCTCGTTGGTGGAAAATACAACCTCGGAACCAGATCCATCACCATGTACCTCGATACTGTAAAAGAGCAATGCCAGCTTCTTTTTGGCAGCATAAGCCATTATTTAAATTATTATGCAATAGTACTTGCTCATGAATTAGGGCATGCTACCGATGAGAGTCTTGCAGCCATTGCCGATCTGCTGGCAGTAGCCAATGAAGCAGAATCCAGGAAACTCCTGAGAATGGCAGAGGAGAAGGCCTGGGAAGCTGCGAGGGAACTTGTTTTTGATATTGACGAAGGACTGTTTGCAAAGGTGAGAGATACCGCCTTGGATATGCACCGTTAAATTGAGGACAGCAGACTGGCTCAGTAAGAATCTGAGTACGTTTGCTGTCTTATTTAGTATGTTATCGAAAGGATCTTTTCTAAAAGATTGTTGTTTTTTTAATAGTTCTGAGAGGCGATCTCATTGTAAAATCAGGTTGATTGGAGCGGAAGCGGGACAGGTGAGACCCCGCAGGCGAAGCTGAGGAGGCTCACCGCCCGCCCCCGCGGAAAGCGAGCAACCTGGAGCGTGAAATCAACCACCTTGTTTCGAAGCAACAAAGTTTGGAAACAGCCTATCGAAATAATCATCCCTGTTTGTCGAAAATGCAGTAAAGATCTGCCGGCTAAATTAGACAGGGGTGAAATGTTCTGAAAAAATAATCAAATGAAAGCATATAATATGAAGAAACTCGTTCAATTAGATACTTTTGTCCTATAAAAAACCTTTAGTGACTGTCAGATGTATACAAATTGTGAACGATGTCTGCAAAGAATTGGCCCTGATTTAATGGGAGGCATTTTAAATTCTTTAGCGGTGTTGTTATAATGTTGGTAGTTATATGAAAAATACATAAGGGAGCAAGTGATTATGTTAACAGGTTTATATCATACTCATGCAGGTTCATGGGCCATCTTAATTCTTCTTTTCCTTATCAGCTATTTCGCCAGCAGACAAAAGATAACATTAATGATCCAAAGGCTTTTTTACTTAATCATGCTGGGAAGCGGGATTGGGATGCTGATCCTGGGCCACTTTAACGGCCGTTATATCATAAAAGGTATAGCTGCTGTCATTTTAATGGGAATTATGGAAATGCTTGTAGCGCGCAAAAGAAAAGGGAAGAAGCACGCGGGTTTCTGGATAGTATTCGTCATTCTTCTAGCCTTTATCCTGCTGGTTGCCTACAATAAGACATTTATGGTCCTCTAAGAAAAAACAGCTGGTTTTGCCAGCTGTTTTTTTTGTGGTTTGAATGTGACATTTTTACTGATAAGGGATATAATAATTCAGTGCGTAAAAATAAATTGTAAATTTTAGCAAAATAGCAGGTTAAGGAAATGTTAAGGAATATTTGGTTTTCTATTGTAGGAGTGGTTTATGGGATATGCGCAGCTGGGTAAAAAAAGCCCATGGACTGCGCTTCTTTTTGCCAATATGGCGTTATTAACCAACGCAGAGTAATAAAATTTTATTTAGGACATAGCATAATGTATTGTTAAGCTTCTGTAAAAAAATTGTTAAAACGGACCTTGACGAAAATGAATTAAGGTTTATAATTGAGTATTATTTCAGATGGAAAAAAGCCTATGTTTTAAAATTAGAAAGGATGTTCTGAATGGAAAGCATGAAGAAGATAGGAAGGAACCTGTTAAACACAAAACTTTCCTTTTTCTATTTAGCGGTTTTACTCTTTTGGATTAAAACGTATGCAGCTTACAGAGCAGAATTTAGTCTGGGCATCACCAATGACTTGCAAAAATTCTTATTGTTCATAAATCCAATCAGTTCGGCATTGTTCTTCTTTGCCTTTTCACTGCTTCGCAAGGGACGAGCAAGAAACCGTATCCTGGTTGCCATTAACTTCGTTTTATCTTTTATCTTATTTGCCAACATCGCATATTACCGGTTCTTTAATGATTTTATTACCCTTCCGGTACTGACTCAAACAAAGAACAATGCAGGAGATCTTGGCAACAGTATCGGCGCGCTGATACACTGGACAGATATTTTTTACTTCCTTGACACCATTATCCTGATTGCGCTGCTTCTCTTGAAAAAAGTAAAGCCGATCACAGAACAAAAACTAAAAGCAAGGACCATCATGGGAGTATTTGCATCTGCAGTCATTATCTTCCTTGTAAACCTTGGGCTTGCAGAATCTGATCGTCCTGAGCTGTTAACAAGGACGTTTGACAGGAATTACCTGGTAAAATATTTAGGAACCTATAATTATACTATTTATGACATGATTCAGAGCACAAAATCCTCTGCCCAGCGAGCATTGGCGGACAGTGACCAGATCACTGAAGTAGAGAACAGCATTAAATCGAACTATGCGGAACCAAATCCTCAATACTTTGGCAAGGCCAAAGGGATGAACGTGATTTATGTATCTCTTGAATCTTTCCAGAACTTCATGATCAACTATAAGCTTGATGGTCAGGAAGTTACACCATTCCTTAATTCATTGACCCATGATCCTAATACGTTCTATTTCAATAATTTTTTCCATCAGACTGGTCAGGGAAAAACATCTGATGCTGAATTTATGATGGAAAACTCTTTATATCCGCTTCCGCAGGGAGCGGTATTTACCACAAAAGCACAAAATACGTATCAGGCACTGCCTGGTATCCTGAAAACCAAAGGCTATACTTCCGCGGTGTTCCACGGTAACTATAAAACATTCTGGAATCGCGAAGAAATGTATAAGTCCCTGGGCTATGACAAGTTTTTCGATGCGAACTACTATGATATGACTGAAGAGCATACCATTAACTATGGTATGGAAGATAAGCCATTCTTTAAGGAATCCATGCCGCTCTTAACAAGCTTGAAGCAGCCGTTCTATACCAAGTTCATTACGCTGTCCAATCACTTCCCGTTTGACCTGGATAAAGAGGATATTACCTTCCCTGCAGCCAAGACGAATGATAAGGTAGTGAACCAGTACTTCCAGACAGCACATTACATGGATGAGGCACTTGAACAGTTCTTTAATGATCTGAAGGCATCCGGTTTATATGACAATACCATGATTGTGCTTTATGGTGACCATTATGGCTTATCAGAGAACCATAATAAGGCCTTGGCCCAAATCCTTGGGAAGGATAAAATTACTTCATTCGATAACGCCCAGCTGCAGCGCGTTCCTTTGTTCATTCATGTTCCTGGTGTGAAGGGTAACGTAGTCAGCAAGTACAGCGGTGACGTAGATGTCCGTCCTACTGTTATGCATCTTCTAGGAATGGATTCTAAAGATTATCTAGAATTCGGATCAGATATCCTATCGAACAGCTTTGATCAGGTTGTTCCATTCAGGAATGGGGACTTTATGTCTCCTCAATATACAGAGGTTGACGGCAAATGTTATTCAAATGCCACCACTGAGGAAATAGATGCAAAGCAATGTAAACCGATGGGTGACAAGGCAACATCAGAACTTGAACTTTCTGACAAGATTGTATATGGAGATCTCTTGAGATTCTACAATCCACAGGGATTCAAGAAGATCAACCCAGCAGATTACGATTATTCTTATCCAGAAAAAAAGGTGAATAATAAGTAAGAAAAAGAGCCACTATAATAGTGGCTCTTTTTCTTTACTTTTTGTATCGATCCGGATCGGGAAGATCGTTGTCCATACCCATGCTGCCATTCAGTTTTTTTTCACTGGAGGACTGGTTCTTGGATTCGTCGCGATCGCGTTCTTCTCTCATTTCTTCCTTTATATCTTCAAGGGGGAGGTCATCTACAGGCATGAGAGTCTGATCTCTCTCCAGCTGCTTTTGCTGGTCTTTCTGAAATGCCTTATTTGTATCATTTCTTTCTTCCAAGTATCGTTCCTTCTCTTCGTTAGCCATACTTTTTCTCCTTCCCTTTTTTGATTACTCATCTTTTCCCCTTGTAACCAGGATAAAACATTAAATGATCTTGAAGATGGCGCGGGAGATAACTTTTAGGTAAAACAGAAAATAAAGTTGCTGCACTTTGTCGAATAATGTAGAGTATTGTTATATTAACTTCAATTAATCTGTATTATTAGATAATAGCACTTGCATCAGGAGGATTTATGAGTTTATTCAGAAAGAAATCTATTGCAGAATTGATTCAAGAAACAGGCAGGAAAGATGTTCAGCTAAAAAAGGAACTTGGCGGTTTTGATTTAACCATGCTGGGGATAGGAGCGATCATAGGAACGGGTATATTCGTTCTTACAGGGGTCGCCGCAGCAAGGTATGCGGGTCCGGCTCTTGTTCTCTCCTTTGTAATAGCAGGTCTTGCCTGTGTATTTGCGGCACTATGCTATGCTGAATTTGCTTCGACAGTACCGGTTTCGGGGAGCGCCTATACATACAGCTATGCCACATTCGGTGAATTGGCCGCCTGGATCCTTGGCTGGGATCTCCTTTTGGAATATGGATTTGCTTCATCAGCTGTGGCCAGCGGATGGTCGGGATACTTCCAGGGTCTGCTCGCAGGATTCGGATTCCAGCTCCCTCACGCCATCACCAGTGCGTATAACCCGGACAAAGGGACTTTTATTGATATACCAGCAATTTTCATTATTGTTATTATCACCTTGCTCCTGACGCAGGGAGTAAAAAAATCCGCAAAATTTAATACTGTAATGGTCATCATCAAGCTGGCAGTGGTTGTCCTTTTCATTGCAGCAGGCGTCTGGTATATAAAGCCGGAGAACTGGACACCATTTATGCCTTTTGGATTCAATGGAGTCACACTGGGAGCGGCCACTGTGTTTTTTGCTTATATCGGTTTCGATGCAGTTTCAACAGCTGCGGAAGAAGTGAGGAACCCCCAGAAAAATATGCCGATAGGGATCATCAGTTCTCTTCTTGTCTGCACCATTCTATATATTGTCGTGTCTTTGATTTTAACCGGGATGGTTCCATATAATCTGTTAGATGTTAAAAATCCCGTCGCTTTCGCTCTTACTTATATTCATCAGGATTGGATTGCCGGACTTGTCTCGGTTGGAGCCATTGCGGGGATCACAACTGTACTTCTGGTGATGATCTATGGACAGACCCGGCTATTTTATGCGATCAGCCGAGATGGTCTATTGCCTAAAATGTTTTCTAGGATCCATAAAGAGAAGCAGACGCCAATAGTGAATTCTTGGATAACCTGCCTATTGGTAGCGATCTTTGCAGGGGTGGTTCCACTTGATAAGCTGGCCGAATTGACCAATATCGGCACATTATTTGCCTTTATGACAGTTTCCTTGGGAATTCTATATCTGCGCAGGTCCAATCCAGAGCTTAAGACCGGTTTCCGTGTACCATTTGTGCCATTAATCCCGATTCTGGCCTTTCTCTTCTGCGCCTACCTCGCACTTCAGCTGCCAGGAATCACATGGGCCGCGTTCGGAATCTGGCTTGTGATAGGATTATTGATTTATTTCCTATACGGAAGAAAACACAGCGTACTTAACAAAGGCTAAGCCCAGGAGCTGTCTTAAAAGGATATAAAACTTTTTGGGACAGCCTTCTTTGTATACTTTGGAGGATTATTATTTCCCGGGATTATTTATTTCTACAGTGGGGTATAAAACCAGGAATTCAAAAATATGTTATGTACTAAAGAACAAGGCGGGGATCGATGAATCGAAAACCTTTTGAAGACTGATATTATATATAGTAATATATATATAATATGATAGGAAATGGAAGGATATTATGAAGCTGGGGTCCATTATAAAATACTACCGTCTAAAAAAGCATTTGACTCAATCCGAATTGGCACAGGATATTTGTTCCATCTCCCATCTCAGTAAAATCGAAAACAACAGCTATGATGGAAACGCGGAGACGGTTGATCTTCTTTTGAAGAAGCTGAATGTGAACCTGGAGCAGGAAGAAGAGAAGTATGAGGAGTTAAAAGAAGCGCTACAGGAATTTTATGAGGCTATGGTATTTTACGATTTTG
The DNA here is from genome assembly GCF_000430765.1 of Peribacillus kribbensis DSM 17871. Lineage (GTDB taxonomy): Bacteria > Bacillota > Bacilli > Bacillales > DSM-1321 > Paraperibacillus > Paraperibacillus kribbensis. Next base: position 94,062 of record NZ_AUMQ01000030.1, read on the forward strand.
AAACAGCAGATAAACAGTATAATACATACCTTAAAGATATGGAGGAATTTGCTTCTTCTACTGATTTAATTAATTTATACCATCTCTATTTATTTAAATATTATACTCAAAAAAGAGACTATGAAAAAATTAATCAGACACAGAAGGTTATTGAAAAACTCCAAAATAACTTTACGCCTTTTGAAAATTTACTTTATACTTTCCTTATTGGATTGTCCTTAATGAGTGAGAATAAAATACTCGAGGCCAATGAGCAATTTATCAGGCTTGAATCCTATAATCCAACTGAAGCGATTACTTTTAACGGTGAACTCTATTATCAAAAAGCTTTATGTGCAAGTGTATTGTATGATCCTGAAAAGTGTATTATTCAGGCAAATAAAGCATTAAATATATATCAGAATGAAAATAATTTCTTGAGAATAATTCATACAAAGATGTTATTAGGGATAGGCTATATGAGACTGGAAATGTACCGAGAGGCTTCAGAAATGTATAGGAATTTAATGAGAACATCTAGGTTACTTCTACAGGACAATTTATTTTATCAAGTTCTATTTAACTATTCGGTTATGCTTACGGAAATGGGTGAATATAAAAAGGCGAGAGAATTATTAATAAAATGCAGCGGATCATTTCCTAAGGGAAGTCAAGAGGATTTAATAATTAAACTTGCTTATATTGAAACATCTATTAAATTAAATCGTGAAAAAGAGGAAATTGTAAGTGTTATTGATGAAGTCTTAGATCTTTGTGACAAAAAAAATCATAAGAAGTATATTATCCTAGCAAATATGTATAAATATCAATTATTTTCCCAACAAAAATACTATACATACCTGGAAAATGTAGTGTATTCTTACTATATAAATAACAATCAATTTGCATCTGCTAAAGACATAGCTTTAAAGCTTGCTGAATGGTATTCGGAAAAAAATGAAATGGATAAATCACTTCATTTTTATAATAAATATATTGAATTATCAAAGAAGGGGGCAGTTTAAATGAAAAAATTTATTTTATGTATAGCATTAGGTGCTGTACTAGCAACGGCATTTTCCTTCACAAATGTCGGTTATGATTCTTCAATATATAAACCTTCCCGTATTGAAGTAATTCTTCCGCCTTCTTAATATATTAACGAAAATTTTCCCAATACAAAAGTCACGGGGAAGCCTTTATAATTAAATCAAAGAATAAAGACAAGTCCATTTCAGACTTGTCTTTTTCATTCATCCGATTCCAGACTGGGCGAATTGATTTAATATGAGGGAGGGAGTTAGAATGTCAGCAAACTATGAAAAAATTACTTTGAACGACATTAACGAAATGCTTGAAAAATTAGATCTGTTGCTGGATGGAGTCACCCATGATTATTCACAAGGTTATGAGGAGACAGTGAGCGGCTATTAATATAAAGGAATGATTTCATTTCGTCTTGGGGCATGAGTCTATGATTCATGCTCTTTTATTATGCCTGGGGCAGCAGCATCAACTTCTGTGCGAACACGTGACTTTAGTCCAGCCCTGTATTTCATTTCCCTTTTTCGTGTTTCTCTTTTATAATTAAATTTTATGCATAATTATCTCATTGATTTTTTAGGGGTTAAGAGTATAATTTTTTAGGAAGCCCATATGCTGATGGCATATAGCACTGGGGTTTGCGTTTTTGCATAAAATAACGGAAATGACCATTAAAGGAGTTGATTGTTTGAGTAGCCACGGTTCCATAGAACCCGATTCGGAAAATTTGCTTGAGGAAGACGGTTTTATCTTTTTATCATGTGGGAGTGATTATTGCAAATATGTCAGCCCTTTAAAAGGTATGGCTGCTTCCTCAATATCATGAGGAGGACAGCAAATGATTGAGGTTTTTAAGACAAATGAATACGGCAGGATTGAACCAATCCCCGAGATTACAAAAGGCTGCTGGATCAACATGATTTCGCCGAGTGATGAGGAAATCAGCAAGGTGTCCGGCAGGCTGAATATCCCGGTCGATTTCTTTAGGGATGCACTGGATGATGAAGAGAGGTCAAGGATTGAGAAGGAAGACAATAATGTACTGATTATCGTCGATTTCCCTTATGTGACCAGGGACGATACCGGCCTCCCGATCTATGAGACAATTCCCATCGGGATGATTATCTGCGAGGAATGCTTCATTACCGTTTCCTTAAAAGAAACACCGATATTATCAGATTTTAAAAACAATAAAATAAAAGGATTCTTTACAAATAAAAAGACGAGATTTGCGCTGCAGATTCTTTTTATCATTTCCTCCTATTATCTGCGCTATCTCAAGCAGATCAATAAGAAGACGGATGAAGCAGAAAGGGAGCTCCATCAATCCATGAAAAATAAAGAGCTGTATACCTTCCTCTCATTGGAAAAGAGCCTTGTATATTTTACCACTTCCTTGAAATCCAATAAGATTGTCCTTGAGAAAATGCTCAGGCTCAATCATTTAAAAATGTATGAGGAAGATAAGGATCTGCTTGAGGATGTGATTATCGAAAACACCCAGGCAATCGAAATGGCTGACACCTACAGCTCAATCTTAAGCGGTATGATGGATGCCTTTGCCTCCATCATCTCTAACAATCTAAATGCTGTCATGAAGTTTTTGACATCCATCACCATTATTCTTTCTTTTCCAACCATGGTTGCAAGCTTTTATGGGATGAATGTTGCATTGCCATTCGAGAAAAGCCCGCATGCTTTTCTGATCACCATGTGTTTTGCTGTCTCCTTATCAGCCATAACCACCCTCATCTTTTGGAAGAAGAAATATTTTTAATAACCTTCCCATTAAATAAAGAACAAAAAGCACTGACCCGATCGTATGGGCAGTGCTTTTTTCTTTAAAAAGAGGCTGGATAGTCCAGCCTCTAAAGGAAGATCAATAAAAATAATTTTTTAGTCCATTGCAGATAGCATTCGACATGGTTATCTGGTACTCATTTGATATAATGGTATCCAATTCCTTTTGATTGGAAATGAAGCCTAATTCGAGCAGAACAGCCGGCTGGCTGTTTTCACGGACTACATGAAGGCTTTCTTTCTTGACTCCACGATCCCTCATACTGGTGGCTTTCACCATTTCCCGCTGGATGCAGTCTGCAAGCTTCTGATCCTTAGCCTGTGTATAATAATAGGTTTCAAGGCCGGATGCCGTACTTGACCCTGCATTGTAGTGTACACTTACAAATGCATCCGCATGGTATTTTTCAGCTAGGTCCACGCGTGCCTGCAGAGAAGGGTAGGTGTCTGAGCTTCTTGTCAGGATGACATTGGCTCCTGCATCCTTTAAAAGCGCTGCAGTCTTCTGAACCATCATAAGGGTCAGGTCTTTCTCAAGCACCGCTTTTTTCAGAGCAGGGCTGTAACCGGCCGATCCAGGATCCGTCCCGCCGTGTCCTGCATCGAGGACGATGGTTTTTCCAACAATCGTCTTTGGCTTTGTCTGGGGCACAGGGACTGAAGGCTTTGAAGCTGCAGGAGCTTTATCTGTCAGATACTTATTCGAAACCCATCCGGTATAGGGTTTATATGTGATCTTGGACCAGCTGCCATTTCTGGACAGTTCAACAACCTTTGTCTGATTCGGCAGAAGAGTGATGGCCTGCGCCTTGGTGTTTGCTTCTTTCCGTAAATAAAGTCCGCTGGCATTAACGTAATAGGATTTAGTCGTGGCTGCAGGTGTTTTAACCTGTACTGGCATAGGCTGCAGATAATCTGCAGAAACCCATCCATCCTTCTTTTTGGGATCATCGATTTTCGCCCAGCCTTTACTGGTCTGAGTAATCTTGACGATTTGACCCTTTGAGAGCTTCCAAAGGATAGCGGATTTAGTCGAAGGCGTGGACCGTACGTTCAGAGTGCTTGCGGTGATTTTTGCATTCTGATAGGAGGCAGCCTTGGCTGGGATCGAGTTGGCATAAAACATGGAGACAAAGACAAAGGCGCATGCAAGAACCCAAAATTTTTTCTTGATTTTACTCACCTCTTTTTTCCTATTCATCAGTATTCTATCTTTCTGGAAGATATATCTACTATACTACGAAATGAGTAGGAAAAAAGGGAAAAAAGTCATAAAAAAACATCTTTTTTTCTTGAAAATGGAAGAAACTTAGGGAAATGGGGGCTGAAATGGCCTTTCGAGGACTGTAACAATCTTTCCGTGGCCCTTGCATCTGGTACAAGGCTTAGAGAAAATCTGTAAAAATGTTACTTTACCGCGTCCTTGGCAATGGATGCATAATTCGATAAGTTTCACTTTCTGGTCCTCCCTGTGATTAGTCTGCTCATAATAGAAAAGCAACAGCTTAAGTCTTAGTAAGTATGTCCAATTAGATGGTTGTTCACTCATTATTTTTATAAGCTTTAAAAAACGCGGCAAAACCTGAGAGTGAGGAGATTTGTTTTATGCTGACAAAGCTTGAAGCATTGATATTAGGAATCATCCAGGGATTAACGGAATTCCTGCCGATCAGCAGTACCGGCCACCTTTATCTTGGGAGGCATCTTTTTGGACTTGAAGAAGCAGGGCTGCTTCTGGATACGATGATGCATATCGGCACATTGATCGCGGTCTTTATTTTCTATAGATATGAGTTTTTGAAGATACTAAAAAATCCATTTGGAAGGCTGACCTGGCTGCTTGTGATTGGGACCATCCCGGCTGTGATCGTTGCCCTCTTACTCGGGGACTTTATTGACGAAGTTTCCAAAACAGGGGTAACGATCGGATGGGAATTTCTTATAACCGGTTTGTTTTTGTGGTTTGCTGAGAGCATTAAAAAGGGAAGAAAGAAAATGATTGATATTACATACACTGATGCGTTTTTCATCGGCATTTTTCAGGCTTTTGCCATATTTCCCGCCCTTTCAAGGTCTGGATTAACAATGGTGGCCGCGCTTCTAAGAAAGCTCGACCGGGAAACAGCTGCCTACTTCTCTTTTTTGATGTCCACTCCAGCCATCGCAGGAGCCATCGTCCTGCAGGGGAAGGACCTCCTGGACGGACAGGCTGAAAGCATCCCCTTGGGCTCCCTGGCGATCGGAATTATCTCCTCAGGTATTTTCGGCTACATAGCCGTCAAATGGATGATCAATTACTTGAAACACCACTCACTGAAAATTTTTGCTGTGTATGTTTGGATGCTCGGCCTCTTCGTTCTTATTATGCAGTTCACTGGAAGATTCTAAGCATCCGCCGGCCAGCCCGGAGAGCAGGCTAATAAAAATACCAGGTCCACGCTATGACTAAATCTGTATTGCGGTGGAAGTGTCCAAAGGAGGCAGGCCGTTGCAGGTCAAAGAAAAAGAGAAAATGTGGTTTTTATCCATTAAATGGGTTTGGGCTCTTGTCATTATCGGCATTATTATTTGGCTCGTGCCATATTCATGGACATTATTATTCGCTTTTGCAACTGCTGTGCTTCTCGAAAGCCTTGTGGCTCCACTGCAGGAAAGGGCAAAGCTCTCAAGGGGGCTGGCCGTCCTTTCGAGCTTTCTGATTTATACAGGCGGCCTGACAGCAATCGTTTATTTTTGCATTTCTGTGTTGAGTAAACAAATCATTAATCTGTCGGAGGTTTTTCCGGGGTTCTTAAGAGGAATTTATCAGAGTGTCATTGTCCCGTTCATAACCAAATGGGAGAATTACTCTGAATCGCTCCCGAATGATGTGATTTCATCTATCGGAAAGACACTGGAAAATGGGATCAATGGGCTGGAAGGGTTCTTTCAAAGACTTGTACAAAGCATCATCGGGCTTGTCACCTTCATACCTGGTTTTTTGATTGAGTTTTTGATCTACCTGGTTGCATTGTTTCTATTCAGTCTTGAACTTCCGCGCATTAAAACGAGGTTAAAAACATATTTAAAAACAGAAACATCAAGAAAGCTGGGACTCGTATTCAATGATCTGACAAAAGCGGGGATAGGCTTTATAAAGGCACAGGTGATTCTTAGCTTCGTTACATTTATCATGGCCTTGCTGGGACTATGGATCCTGCATACTCCCTATGTGGTTCTATTGTCTGTTCTGATTGTCATCGTTGATATTCTGCCGATCCTCGGTACGGGATCCGTCCTGGTACCCTGGGGAGCAGTAGCTATCCTGCAGGGGAGCCAGGGCCTTGGGATCGGGCTGATCATATTGTTTTTAATCATCACCGTCGTACGAAGAATTATTGAGCCGAAAATCTATTCCACGAATTTAGGTCTCAGCCCGCTTGCCGCCCTGATTTCCCTGTATTTAGGATTTAAGCTGGCTGGGTTTATCGGGATTTTCCTGGGACCGGCACTTGTAATCGTCTATGATACCTTAAAAAGGGCAGGAGTGATCCGCATAAATTTTAAGATTTAGATCATGGATGAGAAAAAGGCTGGGTACGTCCATTATATTCGGATGCCCAGCCAGCTTCCCCGCCGACGATAGATGCGGGAATTCAGCAAGGAACATTAAGAGTTTTGACCCTCTCTTTACTTGTATAATATTCCAGTCAAGTTAATGAATAACTCGTTAAATAAAGAAAAAGACGTATGTCCCTTCATACGTCCCTTTCTTGTGTCCTTTAATAAAATGAAAAGACTTCAGACAAACCGGATTTTCATCAAGTTTGCCTGAAGTCTTAAGGCGGCTGTCAGGAAACGATTTCTGTTGATGAAAGCGGAATGGCAGCAGTTTCTTCCGGGGCAGGTTCAGGAATTAATTTTGTTATTTCGACATACTTGATATGATGCTCTTCCATTTCAATCACTTTAAATTCATAGGTATCGAATTGGAGGATGCCGCCCTGCTTGATATCAAAGTTTTCTGTAAGCACCCAGCCGCCTATTGTATCGATATCCTGATCATTGATGTCAAGCCCCAATAAATCATTAACCTCACTGATCAGAACCTTGGAATCCATAATATAATGAGCATCATCCAACTTGCGGATCATTGGTATTTCATCTAAGTCAAATTCATCACGTATATCTCCGACGATTTCTTCCAGGATATCTTCAACTGTCACCAGCCCGGAGGTACCGCCGTACTCATCCATGAGGATGGCCATATGGATGCGCTCCTTCTGCATCTTGAGCAGCAGCTCATGAATGGGGATGTTGTCGATGACCCTGATGATAGGGCGGACATATTGGGATAGGTTTTCCTTCGGCAGTTGTTGGTTGGATATTAAGTCTGTAAATATTTCCTTAACGTTAACCATGCCGATGATATGGTCCTTATCGCCGTCTATTATGGGGTACCTTGTAAACTTTTCTTCCTGTACCATGGTAAATAGCGCGGCTATTGTATCATCATTGGAAAGCGTAATAATTTCAGTACGGGGGACCATGATTTCCTTTGCAATCCGATCATCAAATTCGAAAATTTTATTTACATATTTGAATTCAGACTGGTTTATTTCGCCACTTTTATAGCTCTCTGACAGAATGATGCGGAGCTCTTCTTCAGAGTGAACAATATCATGCTCCGAGACGGTTTTAAAACCGAGTACCCTGGTAACCATTCTAGCCGAACCGTTCAGCACCCAAATAAAAGGGAACATGACTTTGTAAAACAGCATGAGCGGTCTGGCAGAAAGCAGGGTAATTTGTTCTGCTTTCTGAATGGCTACGGTCTTGGGGGCGAGTTCTCCAATTACCACATGAATGAAGGTAATGATTGAGAAGGCTGCCAAGATGGACAGAAGCTGTGCTGCACTTGCAGGGAGGTGCAGATATATAAGCAATGGGCCGAGGAAATGCTCAAACGTCGGCTCCCCCAGCCATCCAAGTCCAAGGGCTGTTATTGTGATTCCCAGCTGGCAGGCAGATAGATATTCGTCCAGGCTGCTTATGACCCTTTTAGCTGGAATGGCCTTCATATGCCCTTCTTCTATAAGCTGGTCAATACGGGAGCTTCTCACTTTGACAATGGCAAACTCGGAAGCTACGAAAAAAGCTGTCAAGGCAATAAAAATGGCTATGAAAACCAAGTTTAATATGTCCAAATAAGGTTCCTTCTCCTTAAATTCAGGAGAAAGGAGGTCACCTCCTGAAATGTTAGGTTTCTCGCTTGAGTAATTTAAATATTCTGTTAATTTTATCTTTTATGAATCAGCAATGTAAGTAATGGATGCAGCAGCATGACTTTTAGTGATCATCGCTAAATTCATTGCCCCATCTCATCACCTCATTTCCAGAATTAAATATAAGTATAAAAAAATCTGCACTTTCAGTCAAATCCTCTAGAAAGATATTTAATTTACTACATATATATGGAGATTTTATACCTGATATTAAGGGTTTTTAAACTAAAAAAATTATTTAGTTTGACTAATTCTGGTAACCGGTTCATATAGTAGTCTAGGCAGGACAAGTACAAGGGCGGGAAGAAAATGGCGGAAAAGTTTACAGCGCTGCTCATTGGCAGCTTTCTTATTGGAGTTGGCATAAATATTTTTTTGGTTCCCCATAAATTACTGGATGGGGGTGTGATCGGCCTCGGCCTTCTTATACATTATTATGCAGGTTTTCCTGCCGGCCTTTGCATGATTCTTATTTCGATTCCAATTTATATCATTGCCTGGCTGAGAAATCGGAACGTCTTTTATAACAGTCTTCACGGGCTGATTATTTCATCGCTGTGCATCGATTTATTATCAGGAATCCATTTTAAACATGATTTTTCATTGCTGACCAGTTCACTGATTGGAGGTTTTCTCATCGGAACAGGAATCGGTCTGATGCTGCGGTATGATATCAGCACAGGAGGGACAGATCTTCTTGCGCAGCTTATCTCAAAGAAGACCGCGATCAATGTGGGAATCCTGATCTTTTTGATTGATGGAGCGGTTATTTCCGGAGGAATCGGCATAGTCGGATTTGGTGTATTTTTATATTCCTTCCTAACTATAGCAGCCGTAGGGGCCATGACATTTATAACAGTTGTAAACAAGGCGTAATGTAAATGTAACTTGTAGATGGTTTCTCCTTTAGGTAATGTTAAGGTGGAGATTAAAGGTATGGAAATGTTTTGCTTAACCACCATTCCATTTAATGGATGAATATACCAATATTTTGATACAGAGTTAAGTTTAAGTTAAGGAAAGCATGGGAAAATGAAAATAGAATGAATGAACCCTTAACGGAGAGGTGAATTGAGTGGAAAGCGATATGATAGTGAAATTCAGGAACAAAGGTGTAAAAATAGAAAAGACTAAATCCAGATTGGAAGTATTCAAAAAGCTATTTCAAATGGACCCTTCCCTGCTCGCTTTGCCAGCCAGATCCTCTTCCAATTCTTTGAATTATATGAAAAACACAAAATGAGAAAAGAAAAAACACACCTTGAGGTGTGTTTTTTACTGAATGGTATATATTGCAGCGGCGGTCTTATTTGCAAATCAGCCCTGTTGATGTATGCTAGTGATATTGACTTATCATCTACATAAAGGCTCCTTCGTAATGGAAAGGGGCTGTTCATAAAGGGGAAAACCATGAAGGATATAGTATATGAACTTTTGAATTTTTTTGCGGATCTAGGCTACTTAGGGGTTGCACTTGGGTTAATGATTGAAATCATTCCAAGCGAAATCGTCCTTGGGTATGGCGGGTACCTTGTGGACCTTGGCCAGATGAACTTTATAGGGGCTGTTATTGCCGGGGTAATAGGAGGAACCATCGCCCAGCTCTTTTTATATTGGGCTGGATACTATGGCGGGCGTCCTTTTCTGGAGAAGTACGGAAAATATATCCTCATTAATAAGCATCATATCGATGTTGCGGAGCAGTGGTTCGAGAAGTATGGGGGAGGAGTGGTATTTGGGGCCAGGTTCATTCCAGTGGTCCGGCATGCAATCTCCATTCCTGCAGGTATTGCAAAAATGCCTATCATGAAATTTATAGGCTATACCCTCGCCGCGATCATTCCATGGACTATTGGCTTTATTTACCTTGGGACGGTCCTGGGGAAAAACTGGTCTCATATCAAGGAAGCAGCCTCTCCTTATGTAACACCTTTACTTTTTATTGCCGCGATTTGTATCATCATATATATTCTGTGGAAAAGAAGGAAGACTCCTCCTGTCAGGACAGTGAGGAAAAAATAATCACCAAAAAAGATGATTCCGGATGGAATCATCTTTTTTGTGCTTGGCATCATCATTCAGCCGGTTCTTCTTCCGGTTCAGGCGGAATCCTGGTGACTTCGACATAGCGGATGGAATGCTCGTCCATTTCCGTCACTTTAAAGCTGTAGGAATCCCATACAATAATGTCCCCAGGAACTACTTCGTATTTTTCGGTGAGGATCAAGCCGCCAATGGTATCGACGTCTTCCTCTTCTAAATGAATTCCCAAAAGATCGTTGACCTCGGAGACTAGAACCTTGGCGTCAAGGATATAATGGCCTTCCTTGATTTTTCTGATTTCCGGCACTTCATCGAGGTCGAATTCATCGCGGATTTCCCCGACAATTTCCTCTAAAATATCTTCGACTGTCACCAGACCAGAGGTACCGCCATACTCATCCATCAGAATCGCAAGGTGAATCCTGTCTTTCTGCATCTTGACCAGCAGATCATGAATGGGGATATTTTCAATTACCCTGATGACCGGACGGATATATTCCTCCAAGGTTGAAGAGCGATCGTTCTTGCTGACGAGCTGCGAAAAGATTTCTTTTATGTTTACCATACCAATGATGTGGTCCTTGTCTCCATCCGCAATCGGGTAGCGGGTAAACTTCTCCTCTCTTGCAATCTTAATGAAATCCTCAACGGTTTCATCCTTCATCAAGCTGACGATTTCTGTCCGGGGCACCATGATTTCCTTAGCAAGGCGGTTATCAAATTCAAAGATTTTATTCACATACCGATATTCAGACTGATTGATTTCACCGCTTTTAAAGCTTTCAGAAAGAATGATCCTCAATTCTTCCTCGGAATGGGCCAATTCATGCTCGGATGCCTGCTGAAGTCCGAATGCCCTGGTAAATAAGGAAGCAGATTTATTAAGCGTCCATATAAACGGAAAAGCTATCCTGTTGAACCAAATCAGCGGCTTGGCGACAGCAAGGGCGATTTCCTCTGTTTTTTGAATGGCAAAGGTCTTGGGAGAAAGCTCTCCGACAACCACATGGAAAAAAGTGATAATGAAAAAGGCCAGTAAAAAGGATATAAAGTGGGAAAGCTGCGATGGAAGCTCAAGCTTATGGAACAGCGGTTCCAATATACTTTGGAATGTGGGTTCCCCCAGCCAGCCCAGGCCAAGCGATGTAAGAGTTATGCCGAGCTGGCAGGCTGATAAAAATTCATCCAGGTCGGACACTACTTTCCTGGCAGGAATAGCCCTTTTATTTCCTTCCTCCACGAGCTGGTCCAGCCTTGATGTCCTGATCCTTACAATGGCAAACTCCGATGCCACAAAGAATGCCGTGATTGCAATCAGCAATATAACTAAAAATATATTCAATACGTTCAACTAGTTCCCTTGCCAGGCAGATGCCGGGACAAGGAGTCACCTCCTGTATGTAAAGGTTTGTCTTATGGATGAAACCATGAGGGAGCTCAAGAATCGCCCATCCCCGTTCCAGCCCAGATAAACCCAGCAGCTGTTCATTCTTATGTAAGGTATAATTAAGTATTGTAACTCAAAGAGTATGAAATCCCATAATGATACGATGCAGATGGCTCCATATTTTCTCTAATTTCTTTTTATTGTTCTATATAATACCGGAGTCTATTACACCATATTGAGGACTTCTAATTTTTTTCTTGAATAAACATGGGATTTGCAGTATATTTTTAATGGAAAAATAAAATAAAAACCCACAGGGGGAGCCCAAAGGCTGAGAGTGAACGTAAGAGTTCTGACCCTATGAACCTGTTAGTTAATACTAGCGTAGGGATGTGGTTATGTGATAAGCAATTTGTGGAGTTATCCGTAACCTCCCGCAGATTGTTTTTTATTTTCCTGCGGCTCTGTTCATATTGGCGTATACTGGCTCCTCTGGTTAAGGAGAGGCGTTTATGAAAAATAATGTACAAATGATGGTTGAAATGGCTGTGTTTGCAGCCCTTGCACTGCTCCTGGACATGGCTTCCAATTTTATCTTCTCCAGGATTTGGCCCCAGGGCGGCTCTGTGAGCATTGCTATGATCCCCATTTTTATCATGGCATACCGATGGGGAATCAAAGGCGGTGTGGTATCAGGACTGCTGCTGGGTGTCCTGCAGATTATCACAGGTTTTGCAGTGATCAGCCATCCGGTTCAGGGAATTCTCGATTATCCACTGGCATTTCTGGTGATAGGTGCGGCAGGTGTATTTGCCCGAATCATTCAAAAAAACTTTTTACAGGGAAGCCGAAGCAGGTCTTATCTTTATATGATTGCAGGAGTCTTTTTGGGAAGCTTCCTAAGATTCATTTGTCATTTTATCTCCGGCATTGTCTTTTTCGGTTCATATGCGCCTAAAGGACAGCCAGTTGCTATTTATTCACTCGTTTATAATGGTACTTATATGGCGATCAATTTTATCATTTCAGCTATTATTGTTGTTTTTCTTTATTCTACCGCTCACAGGGTACTATTTAAAAATGCAATGTATGCAAAAACCTATTCTAAACATCTATAATCTGAATCGAATAAAAATCCCCTGCAGCTGCAGGGGATTTTATTGTTATTTGGCCACCAATACAGAACATGGAGAATTTTTTGTGATAGATCCGCTCACACTTCCCATAAAGAATTTTTCCAATCCGCTTTTACCGCTGTTGCCGACAATAAGAAGATCCACGTTATGGTCAGCCGCATACCGGCAGATGCTGTCTGCGGGGCTGCCATCCAATACTTCAAATTTAGCATGCGACATCCTCGGCCCAAGCGTGTCCTTAATGTTCGATTCCATCTCCAGGATAGGATCTGTATGATTCGCGCCTTCACTGAAAACCGCATCCCGGTAGTTGATGGGGGTCGGCATAATGGGCTGAATCTGTGCAGGATCAACATAGAGATTTTCCTTCGCAAGGGAAGAACCGCCTGCTTCAGTGCCGAAAGCATCTCTTGATCCGTCATATACATGGAGGACCGTCAGTTCTGCTTCAGAATCTGTTTTTAAGAGGCTTGCGGCCATGCGGACTGCCTGTTTGCCGCCATCGCTTCCATCATAGGCTACTGCAATATGTTTGAACATATTCATGATGACTCCTCTCCCGATAAATTTGATAAAATAACAATTGCTTTCTGATGCTTCCATCATCTTTTTGTCATAATTAGGTACTTATTGGATATATACCCTGAAATGATCGGGAAATATCCAAGGATTATATAAAAACTTCATCCATCCATCTCCCTATAACATGATTCCTTATATAAATATACGAAATATTTAGACTTTGTCGAAAAATATGCCAAAAGTCCAATGTTAAATATTGGTGAGTGAAGTATCATATGACTTAAGAGGTGATATGATGGAACGAATGACCAGCGATTTAAAGAGGCACCCCACCATTAATCGATGCTTAAAACATCTTTCTGTCATAGGTGCCGACGATAAAACCAAGCAAATCGTGTATATGTATATGGAGACTTTATACCAGGAATTATCCAGCCAAATTAAAAAAGAAGGCAATTACATAAATGGAAAGTAACAAGGGAAGCAGCGGGCATGAGATTGTCTCTGCTTTTTTTATTGGATCAGATAGAAATGTGTCATTTTAAAAGATTAGTGGTATAGAATATCAAGTTTTCTGTTTTAAGAAGATAGGGAATGATAAGATAATCTACTACTGGGGAGAGTTCGTATGAATGTGATAAGACATTTATTTCTGATACCATTGCAAAAGGTGAATTGGCTCAGGATCCTGCTGTTTGCAGTACTGGGAGCTGTGGTGCTTGCCCTTTTTGCAGCAGGGCTTGTCTATTCTTTTAAGCCAAAAGAAGATGTCAGCATGCTGGCCGGCACCATGTATGAGCCTACCGTGATTTATAGTGTGGATGGAAAGGCTGCGAGCAAAATTACGGCCAATAAGGTTGAGACGGTTCCCGATAAGGATATTCCCGATTATGTGAAAAATGCGGTCGTGGCCATTGAAGACCATCGATTCTATGAACATAATGGTGTCGATTACCAGGGGATTTTCCGTGCTGCCGCAGCAAATATAAAAGCTGGAGGGGTGGTTGAGGGAGGAAGCACCATTACCCAGCAGCTCACAAAAAATACACTGTTGACATCAGACCGTACATTTAAGAGGAAGTTCAAGGAGTATTTTTTAGCGAAAGAGATCGAGAAAAAATACTCCAAAGATGAAATTCTAGGCATGTATTTAAATCAAATCTATTTCGGCCACGGTGCATGGGGGATAAAAAGTGCCGCACAGACTTATTTTGGCAAGGATGTCGGATCGCTGACCGTTTCGGAAGCCGCCCTCCTTGCTGGTTTGGTAAAGGCCCCGTCACAGTTGGATCCGTTTATACATAAAGAAAGGTCTGCCGCACGAAGAGACGTGGTCCTGTCTGAAATGAAGAAATATGATTTTATCAATACCCAGGAATACAACCATGCAAGAAATGAGAAATTGACTCTAAATGTAAAGAATGTTCAGGATCCCTTAAAGGGAAAGTATCCATACTTTGTTGATGCAGTACTGGATGAAGCGATCCAGAAGTATCATCTGGACCAGGATAAGCTCCTTACAGAGGGCTATCATATATACACTACGCTGGATGAAAATATGCAGAAGGCCGCTGAAAAAGTGTATCAGGATGAATCCCTGTTTCCTGAAGGAAAAGGCAGCGATATGGTCCAGAGCGGGGCCGTCCTGTTAAATCCGAAAACAGGAGGAATCAATGCGCTTGTCGGCGGAAGGGGGGAGCATACGTTCAGAGGATATAACAGAGCGACACAATTAAAGGCCCAGCCGGGATCATCCATGAAGCCTCTGGCCGTATATACTCCAGCCCTTCAGAATGGGTATGGGGTAACAGATGAATTAACAGATGAAAAGATGGATTTTGGCGGCTATGAACCCTCCAATTTCAATGATCAATACCAAGGGAAGGTCCCGTTATATGAAGCGGTTATGAAATCATTGAATGTTCCTGCGGTTTGGCTTCTAAATGAGATAGGGATTGATAAGGGAATGGAATCCGTGAAGAAATTCGGGATTCCCCTTACAAACGAAGACAGAACGCTGGGCCTCGCCCTTGGGGGATTGAATGAAGGAGTATCGCCCAAGCAGATGGCAGAAGCTTATTCGGTGTTCCCGAATCAAGGCTACAGGGTCGAAGCTCATACGATCCTAAAGATCACAGATGCATCCGGAAAAGAAGTCGCGGCATGGAAAAGTAAAAAAATCGAGGTAACCAATAAAGCCACGGCCAAAAAAATGACCTCCATCCTAAAAGGGGTAGTGGATGATGGAACAGGGAAGGCGGCAGGTATCGCGGGCAGGGAAATAGCCGGAAAAACCGGTTCTACCCAGCTCCCCATTGAAGGCATAGACGGTGTGAAGGATCAATGGTTTGTGGGGTACACACCAAACCTTGTAGGAGCTGTCTGGGTGGGATACGATAAAACGGACAAGAACCATTACCTGACCACCACAAGCAGCGAGGGTGCTGCACCTCTTTTCAAACAGATATTGCTCGGCTCACTGAAGGATGCAAATACTTCATCCTTTCACGTGAAAAGTATAGAAGAATATAAAAAGGAAGAGAAGCAAAAGGCAAGGGAAGAATACTGGAACAAAAAGAAGGACCGAATAAAAAAAGGCTGGAATAAATTCATTGATAAGTTTTCTGGAAGTCAAACCGAGAAAGAAAAGGGGCAGGAAGAAGTAAAGGCTGATAGTCAGACAGCCCCAGAGCCAAAGGATCGACATCCGGCTCCTCCCAAGCAGCCGGATGAAAAGGCAGACCCAGCCCCATCTACAAACAAAGAAAAAGCGGCGGAGAATCCGGATGAAAAGAAACCGGAACCTGCAGCCGGGAGCGGACAGGAGAAGGAGACCAAACCGGATAAGCCGGAGCCTCCTGCCACAAAGCCTGCCGATCCGCCTGCCCAAGGCGGCGGGGATGGGGGGACAGGCACTGAGCCGGGATCAGGCGAGGGATCTGGTACAGGCACGGGTGCAGATACCGGTACTGGAACACAGCCAGGAACAGGAACACAGCCAGGAACAGGAACACAGCCTGGCGGAACGGGCAATCCTCCAGCCGCAGGAAATACGAAACCTAAGCAGCCGCAGGAAATCCCTGAAAAACGGATGGGTACCGTTGTTACTGATGAGGGAGATGTTCAGGAGAATTAAATAGCAGCCAGGTTCAGACTGCAGACAAACGCTGATCGTAGGTTTGTCTGCAGTTTTTTCTCTGTTTTATAGCAATAGTGATAAGGACGGAGCAGGTTTCCATAGAGGTAGAATCCATAGAAAAAGGGGTCCAGAATGTGATTTTCTGAACCCCTTTTTTCCATAAATGGAGGGCCCTCCCGGCGATGAGGAGGACTGCGTTTAGGATTTTATAGGATGAATTTAACCAGCAGCCAAACAATTCCTGCCAATATGATTGCATATGACCCATATTTGATAATGCCCGCTGAGCTTCCTGCCTTGCTGTCCATTTTTTCACCCATTTTCAATTTGGAATGTTCGCAATGAGTTAAGATTTCCTTGAATCCCTAGCATTATACCTGAATGGTCTCAGAGGGATTCCGGAAGAATTTTTTCCTGCTCGGCTGTTCGTCAGTGAATAAACGGCTTAATTCCATCAGCTTGCTTTGTACCTGCTGTCCTTCTATGATTATTTTTACATCTGAACAGTTATTCATTGTCAGAAGAAAGGATACAAGCTTAGAAAGATTTTTTGCATCGATGGTCCTGTGGCCACAGTGAAGATATACATTCCCTTTGTACGCTTTTATGGCCTGGAAAAGGGAAAGGATGTTCCGCATGGGCAGTTTTTCATATATATGGATATTTGCAGAAGTAATTTCCGGCATTGTTAGATCTCCTTTATTATTAAACGAATAATATAAAGAAACGTTCTATATGAGAATGAATCCTTGTTATGTAGTTATTTACCCGGATGTGAATGAATAAAACCTTGGATAAAGGAGCTATATCGATATATTTTATACTGTATAATAAGCATAACGAATATTTTACATTCTGGCAGGAAATGCCAATATGTGTGCAGAAGTATGTTAAACTGACATTTTTCGCCATCTAGGGGAGGAGCCATACATTATGCTTACCATCATCAAAAACGGGGAAATCTATGCCCCGAAATTTCTCGGGAGAAAGGATCTCCTGATTGCTCATAATAAGATTGCATGGATTGCAGATGAAATTACACCGCCCCAGACATTAGGGGAGATTGAAGTGATTGATGCAGATGGCAAATACATAGTGCCGGGGTTTATTGATTCACATGTCCATATTATCGGCGGCGGCGGTGAAGGAAGTTACAGGACAAGAACTCCTGAAATACAGCTGACGGATGCGACGCTGGGGGGGATTACAACTCTTGTGGGAGTCATTGGCACAGACGGTACAACGAGGACCATGCCAAGTCTGATCGCCAAGGCAAGAGCGCTCGAGGAAGAGGGAATTTCCTGCTATGTTCAGACAGGATCTTATCAGGTTCCCGTTAAAACGCTCACAGGAAAAATTGAGGACGATATTATTCTTGTAGACAAGATAATCGGTGCCGGAGAGATTGCGATATCCGATCACCGTTCATCCCAGCCGACAGTGGAAGAGCTGGCGAAAATAGCATCAGCGGCAAGGCTTGGCGGGCTGCTTTCTAATAAAGCGGGAATTGTGAATATTCACATTGGTGACAGCCATGATCATTTCAAGCTTATAGAAGAAGTGGTGGAAACGACCGATTTGCCGCTGCGCCAGTTTTACCCCACACATGTTAATAGAAATCTGCATTTATTTGAAGAAGCCATCCGGTTTGCGAAAAAAGGCGGTTTTGTAGATTTTACGACCAGCACCATTCCTAAGTTCCTGGAAGAAGGAGAAATGAAATGCTCAAAGGGATTTAGAATCATGCTGGATGAAGGTGTCGATCTTTCAAGAATTACCTTTACCTCAGATGGCCAGGCAAGCCTTCCGGAATTTAATGAAGATGGGGAGTTTATCGGCCTGCAAATAGGAAAATGTACATCTTTATTTAAGGAAGTCCGGGATGCCATAATAGAAGAAAATATCCCTATTGAAGCAGCTGTGTCCGTAATCACCGAAAATCCAGCACGCATTTTGAAGCTGCAAGATAAAGGCATTATCGAAAAAGGCAGGGATGCCGACCTGGTTATTCTGGATAAGAGCCATCTAGGAATTGACACCGTCATTGCCATGGGGCAGGTGATGGTGAGGAACGGTATTCCAATCGTAAAAGGAACTTTTGAATAAAATAAAGAGCAGAACCTACAGATGATCGTCCACTTCCGTTTCTCTTGAAAAGAGGCGCATATGAAAAAAATTTGGCTGATTTTTAAAAACCCGCTTTATACGAAGTTATTTTTCGCTAATTTCACTTCTCAGATGGGAAGTGTTATTGGAGTAACAGCATTCATGTTTTTTCTTTTGGACCGCTTTGCGAATAATCCATTTTACGCCTCTGTCACAGAACTGATGTATTCCCTGCCCACATTAGCCGTCTTCTTTTTTGTCGGTGTGATGGCTGACAGGATGGACCGCCAGCAAATCGCCAAAAACTGTGACTGGATTTGTCTGGCCCTGACTGTGCTGCTGATTGCCGCTATTAAAACAGAGGTAATCGCACTGGTCTTTGCCGTCCTATTCCTTAGGAGCGGTGTCCAGAAGTTCTTTATGCCTGCCCAGTCAGGCATCCTCCAGGGAGTCTTGGCAAAGGATGACTATACGACTGCTGCGGGTCTGAACCAGATGGTTTCCAGTCTATTCATGCTTGTAGGGAATGGATTTGGCATCCTATTTTACTGGTATCTGGGGATCTATGGGGCTCTTGCAGTGGATGCCGCAAGCTTCTTGGCAAGCGCACTTTTGATTTCTTCCTGCAAAATTCCTGCTCCAGTCAGAACGCCAAATGGCTCTCATACTATCAAGGACCTTGATTTTAAGATGGTCGCAAGGGATTTTAAAGAGGGGATGAAATACATCCTGGATCATAAGCTATTGTTATCCTTACTGAGCGGCTTTTGTTTTTTTGGACTTGTTAACGGCGGGTTTTCCGTCATGCCGATCTTTATCCTGAAATACAAATTGGCACCCCATCATTATGAAGAGTATTCGATTGTCCTTGGAATCGTGTTTGGCAGCGGAGTCATGGCCGGCAGCTTTGCTGCCTCATCGATCGCTGCGAAATTTAAATTGCTTACCATTCTGGTTGCGGGCCTATTTGTCTCAGGCTTCTTCGTGGTGATTTCCTCCTTTACGGACAGTATTTTCTGGTTCTTTGCAGCATTGTTTGCGGCGGGGCTTGGCCTGCCGTTCTGCAATATTGCCCTTGGCGGATGGATGCCGCGAATTGTCGATCCCAAGATGATGGGCCGGGTGCAGGGGTGGATCACTCCTCTTATGATGTTTGCACAATCTCTTATGCTGGGTGTCATCTCGGTTTCATTCCCTGCCTTTCTTTCCATTGAAGGATTGTTTTGGATTGTGGGAGGGGCCTTGATGCTTGTTGCCCTCATTTATTCCTATCTGCTGCCCAAGTATGAAAACGGCCAGCAGGAAGCTGTAAGAACAGCAGGCTGAAAAAAGAATTCTAATCCGGAACACTGCTGCATATCTATGAATGATTCAAAGTAAAAAGGAAATTTTGGGAAATAAATTGACAAAATATTTCATTAATAGTAAAGTACACAAAGTAGATAGTAATGTGAAAAGGAGGGCTGTGTCATGGCCGATGTAAGAGTATTTTCTGCAATAGCTCGAACAGAACATAACGCAGCCCGTCTATACAGTTGATTCTGATCAAGAATTTTTCTTGAGGAAAAGACTGCGCAGGCTGCGGGGAAATCCGCGCGTGCGCTTTTTTGTCGTTAAAGCAGAAGGCTCCCGCATGCGCGTGGAGTCTTTTTTCTTTGGCTCTTGCAGAAAAATAAGCAAAGAGAGAAACAGGAATACGGGCTAATGCTCTTTCCAATAAAACAATCCGGAGGGATGAATGATGAGAAAAGGAAGCTGGTTGACTTTAGAAGCATGGGATCCAGACAGCGGTTAGCAGACTTGAAAAAAATGAATAATTGGAGGATGACAATATGCTGTCAATTTACAAGAAATTAGCCTGGTTCTTTAAGAAGCACTGGCTTAGATACACCATTGCCATAGCGCTTTTATGCGTGGTCAATGTTATGGAAGTAATGCCGCCAAGGCTGGTAGGGCTTGCCATCGATGATATCCATGGAGAAACCCTTACTCATGCAGGCATTGTCAAATATATGCTCATGCTTGCCGGGATTGCGGCAGCCATCTATTTAATATCTTATATCTGGATGTACCAGCTGTTTGGCGGGGCTTTTATTCTTGAGAAAAGAATGAGGTCGCAGCTGATGAATCATCTGCTGAAGATGACACCGCCTTTCTTTGAAAAAAACCGTACTGGCGATTTAATGGCAAGGGCCACAAATGACCTTAAGGCCGTTTCTGTTACAGCAGGGTTCGGAATACTTACCCTTACGGATTCCCTGTTGTATACCGCAACCATTCTTGCGACCATGTGCATCGTCGTAGATTGGAAGCTGACACTTGCCGCCATCATACCGCTGCCGGTGATGGCCATTATCATGAACGTCTATGGCAAAAGGATTCATAAACGTTTTACAGCCGCACAGGACGCTTTTGGGGAAATGAATGATCATGTACTCGAGTCTGTTTCCGGGGTGAGGGTGATCCGGGCATATGTGCAGGAGCGTGAGGATGAAAAGCGCTTCTCTGATATGACGGAGGATGTGTATCACAAGAACGTAGAGGTGGCCAAGATTGATTCACTATTTGATCCAACCATCAAGATTCTGGTGGGATTGAGTTATTTAATCGGCCTGAGCTATGGTGCGTATCTTATCTTTAATCAGCAGCTGACAATGGGAGGGCTTGTTTCCTTTAATGTATACTTAGGAATGCTGATTTGGCCAATGTTTGCGATAGGTGAGCTTATTAACGTCATGCAGCGCGGCAATGCCTCACTTGATCGGGTGACGGAAACCCTCTCTTATGAGGAGGATGTGAAAAACAGTGAAAATCTCCTTACTGTTCAGGCTCCCGACGGGATATCCTTTCAATCTGTGAATTTCACTTATCCCTCTTCGTCACACCTGAATTTAGAAGAGATATCACTGCGAATAGAGAAGGGGCAGACAATCGGAATCGTGGGCAAAACCGGAAGCGGGAAGACCACCCTGGTTAAACAGCTTTTGAGGGAATACCCTCTTGGAACAGGCGTGATCGAGGTTGGGGGTACACCTATTGAAAGACTGGATATTGCAGAGGTCCGGAGCTGGATCGGATATGTACCTCAGGATCATTTTCTCTTTTCACGTACGATAAGGGAAAACATTCTGTTTGGGAATCCGGATGCAGGAGAAGCCGAGCTGCAGGATGCGATCCAGTTTGCCGATTTCCATAAGGATCTTGCCAATCTGCCGCAGGGGCTGGATACTCTTGTCGGTGAAAAAGGAGTCGCCCTCTCGGGAGGACAGAAGCAGCGGATATCGATTGCCAGGGCATTGATCAGACAGCCTGAAATCCTGATTCTCGATGACTCTCTTTCTGCCGTGGATGCTAAAACAGAAACCACCATCATTGATAATATCCGAAATGGCAGAAGCGGAAAAACCACTATCATAACCACCCACCGGCTGTCGGCAGTACAGCATGCAGATTGGATTGTTGTTCTGGATGACGGGAAAATCATTGAGGAAGGCCGCCATGAGGAACTCCTTGAAAAGAAGGGCTGGTACATGGAACAATTCGGTAGACAGCAGGTGGAGGAAGAAACGGAGGTGGCTGTGTAATGGCAGGAAAACGGCTGTATCAGTACGCAGCGCTTTATAAAAAAATCATTTTGGCCGCACTCTTGATGCTGGCCATATCGGTTACGGCCGATCTGGCGGGCCCATTCGTGGCAAAAAGGGTCATCGATGCCCATATCCTGGGGATAGAGAAGAGCTGGAACGAGACGGAAAAAGGGGCAGATTCCGTTCCGTATAAAGGCCGTTACTATAAGAGGAGCACTTATTTTACAAAGGGTGAAGTGAAAGGGAACAAAGTTTCCATCCTTCAAATCGGAACTTCATTTGTGTTTATAAATGGAGATGTGAATAGGGATGGGAAACGGAGTCTTCAGAACGGGGTCCTTACTGTAAAGGAGAATGGAGCAGAAGCCCATCAATATAAGGCGGACACCCTTTCCAGGAATGAGCTCTTCAAGTTTTACAAACCGGAAATATCACGGATATTGAAGCTGGCAGTCTTCTATTTCGCCCTGCTTGCCATTGCTGCAATCTTTCAGTATGGGCAGAGATATCAACTCCAGAAGGCGGCAAATCGAATCATTCAAAAGATGAGAAATGATTTGTTTTCTCATATACAGACTCTTCACATTTCGTATTTTGATAATCTGCCGGCCGGAAAGGTCGTATCCAGAATCACCAATGATACGGAGGCCATCAGGGAGCTGTATGTAACTGTTTTGGCCAACTTCTTCTCAAGCATTATCAATATTATTGGGATTTTCATTGCGGTTTTTATTTTATCACCTAAGCTGTCCCTGCTTTGCCTGCTTCTTATTCCGATCATGTTTGTATGGACGATTGTGTACAGGAAATATGCGTCCAAATATAATCATGTCATCCGGTCACGGGTCAGCGATATTAATGCCACGATTAATGAATCCATTCAGGGAATGAACGTGATTCAGGCGTTTAATAGGGAAGGGGAGACCTCAGCCTCCTTTGAAAAGCTGAATAACGAACATTTCGACTATCAAAATAAAATGCTGAGCTTAAATTCATTTACAGGACATAATCTTGTGAATATCTTAAGAAACTGTACGTTTGTTGCCTTCATCTGGTTCTTCGGCAAGGAATCCCTGACTGCGGGCTCATTAATTTCCCTGGGAATGCTTTATGCTCTGGTAGATTATATTAACCGTCTTTTCCACCCCATTTCGGGCATTGTAAACCAATTTGCCAATCTGGAACAGGCACTTGTCGCAGGAGATCGGGTGTTCGAACTTCTTGATGAAAAGGGAACACTGGTAAGTGACAATAAGATTGCACGTTATAAAGGAAATGTGCAATTCGAAAATGTCACCTTCGGATATAAAGAAGGAGAGCCGGTGTTAAAAAATATCAGTTTTGAGGCGAAGCAGGGGGAAACAGTTGCCCTTGTCGGCCATACCGGATCCGGGAAAAGCTCAATCATGAATCTTTTGTTCAGATTTTATGATGCAGGAAGGGGCAGCATCAAAATCGACGGGAAGGATATCAGCGAAATTCCTTATCAGTCCCTTAGGGAGCATATGGGCATTGTACTGCAGGATCCATACCTCTTTACAGGAACAATCGCTTCCAATGTAAGCCTTAATGAGCCCGGCATTCCGGAGGAAAAGATTGAAGCGGCACTGAAAAGTGTAGGAGCAGACAAGGTGCTTACCCATCTGGAAGAAGGCATTCACACGCCTGTAATCGAAAAAGGAAGCACTCTTTCCTCCGGGCAGCGGCAGCTCATATCGTTTGCAAGAGCATTAGCTTTCGATCCTGCCATCCTCATATTGGATGAAGCTACCTCAAGCATTGATACCGAAACAGAAGCGATCATCCAGGAAGCGATGGAGGTCCTGAAAAAAGGACGAACAACCTTCATTATCGCCCACAGGCTGTCCACGATAAAAAATGCCGACCAAATCCTCGTTCTTGAAAAAGGAGAGATTGCGGAAAAAGGAAGCCATGACGAACTGATGAAGCTTAAGGGAAAATACTATCAAATGTATGAGCTTCAGCAGGGGAAGAAAATTAATAAAGCAGGATAGGACGTTCCAGCTGTAGACAAACTCCGTAAGATGAGAGTTTGTCTACAGTTTTTTGTTTATGCCATGCTGCTATTTCTTCTTCCCGGCGGGTGCCTCTTGGTCATTCATATAGTCCACATAAAGCCGCCCTCTCTCATCTATTTCAGCATAAAATACCTCTGACAGCCTTCTGACTCCATTTCTGATTAGAATCTGGTGAAACCCCTCGCTGCTAAGATTGAGCTTTCCTACATTCGTTTTATTTATCTCACCATTTGATATGACCTCTGTGGCAGGGGCAGTCAGGGAGGAATGAATTCTTTTTGGCTTTTCCTTCTTTAAGACTGACAGATTTCCATCCGTTTCGAATACAGCGAAATTTACTTCCTCCAATGAAAATATCCCTTTTTCCCTTAAGAGAGCATTCAGAGCATTAACGTCAAGCCTTGTTTTATTCAAAGCATGTTCCATGATCTTTCCACCCTTGATCAGGATAACAGGCTCTCCTTCAATCAATTGGCGGGCCCGTTTGGATTTGATATCGGCAAACTCCATGCCAAATGTAAAGATGGACCAGCCAGCCAGGGCAATGATTCCATGAATGACAGGAAGATGCTTGTTGAAAACAAGATTTGCCGAAATTGCGCCCATCGTGATAGCTGAAACAAAATTAAAAAAATTCATTTGAGATATTTCCTGCCTGCCTAAAAGCCTCACAAGGCAAAGGATGACTAAAAAAGAAATAGGTATCCTGATCAGCAATTCCAGAAGGCTCATGCTGAATTTCTCCTTTATATATGATCTGTGCAAGTACTTAGTATGCCTGTTCGGGCGGGGAATAACCGGGAAAGGGGGGGGGCAGGCTGCATTTCCCAAGCTGAATTTCTGGAATGTTCGCTAAATTTTGAGTTATAACAGCTATATAAGGGAAAAGAATAATGATTTAAATTAGGAGGGGAAGAAAGATGGAATATCGGATTGAGCGGGATACAATGGGAGAAGTGAAGGTGCCGGCGGATAAATTTTGGGCAGCGCAGACGGAGAGGAGCCGGAATAATTTTAAAATCGGCCAGGAGAAAATGCCTCTTGCCCTGATTCACGCATTTGCGGGTTTGAAGAAGGCAGCTGCCAATGTAAACCATTCGCTGGGAACCTTGAGCGAGGAAAAAAAGGATGCCATTGAAACCGTATGCAATGATATTATGCAGGGAAAGTATGATGATCATTTTCCTCTTTCTGTCTGGCAGACAGGGAGCGGCACACAGAGCAATATGAATGTAAATGAAGTGGTGGCAAATCGGGCCAATGCCCTGCTGGAGCAGGAGGGAAGCGGGGAAAAGGTACATCCGAATGATGATGTGAATATGTCCCAAAGCTCTAATGATTCGTTTCCTACCGCCATGCATATCGCTGCATACCTTGCTGTACAGAAAAACCTGATTCCCCAGGTTGATACTCTTACAGAAACCCTTAAAGCAAAGGAGAGGGAATATGAAAACCTGCTGAAAATAGGAAGGACCCATCTGCAGGATGCGACCCCTTTGACACTCGGCCAGGAAATAAGTGGATGGAGAGCCATGCTTGAAAGGTGCAAACTCATGATTCAGGAAAGCAGCCGTCATCTTTTAAATCTAGCCATTGGAGGAACCGCAGTAGGGACAGGAATAAACGCCCATCCGGATTTTGGCAGTAAGACGGCAGCATTTATTGCAGAGGAAACGGGCTATCCTTTCCAGGCAAGCACAAACACCTTCCATGCGTTAACAAGCCATGATGAGCTGGCTCATGCCCACGGTGCCTTGAAAGCACTTGCGGCAGACATGATGAAGATTGCCAATGATGTACGCTGGCTGGCAAGCGGTCCCCGCACAGGAATCGGGGAACTGGTGATTCCTGCCAACGAACCGGGAAGCTCCATTATGCCGGGAAAAGTAAACCCGACCCAAAGTGAAGCTGTTACAATGATTGCCGTTCAGATATTCGGGAATGATGCTACGATCTCTTTTGCAGCAAGCCAGGGAAACTTTGAACTGAATGTATTCAAGCCGGTCATCATTTATAATTTCCTTCAATCGGTGCAGCTGCTGGCAGATGGAATAAAATCCTTCCACGACAACTGTATGGAAGGACTGGAAGCCAATCAGGAGAAAATCAAAGAGAATGTACAGCGTTCATTAATGCTGGTGACAGCCCTCAATCCTTATATCGGCTATGAAAAGGCTGCTGAAATTGCAAAATATGCGTATAAAGAGAATTTGACGCTGAAAGAGGCGGCGCTGCATCTGAAGTATGTAACAGAGGAACAGTTCGATGAATGGGTGAACCCTGAAAAGATGGTATCCAAAAAATAGGGCTGGGCTTGCTGGATTTAAACCAGCTCTGCAGAAAAAGTGGGTTTTCCTGCCGCCAATCTCGGCTAAGCCCAATGATGGAAGCAGTACCTAGTATTCTCCCTGCATCTGAATATATACGGATCTCTCTATAATTCCGCACGCATAGGGCCATACTATACAGGGATATGTAAAAAAGCGGCGGAGGGGGGAGGAAGCACGATGGCGATGTGCCCTTATTGCAACGGATTTGAAAAGCTGGAAAAGATATGCACGGTTTGCGGAACGATTATGGAGGATTCGGGAAAAGTATCTGATTTTCTGGATCCTTATGGACATTATAACGATGAAGAAACGGTCAAGCTCGGCGACGGGTTTCCCCGCACAGCGGAGGATGATATCTGTCCCCATCTTGTGTCTTGTCCGGAATGCGGCCATGATCAGGTGGTCTTTGTTCAAGAATAGCCGAACCCATGAAAAAAGAGCCGATCCATCGATCGGCTCTTTGCTTTTAAATTAAACCGTAACCGGCTGGCGCTCAGGACGGATCCGTGATTCAGAATCCTTATCAAAGAAGTGAACCTTGTTCATATCAAGAGCAAGTTCAAGTCTGTCTCCTGCTTTTACGATTGTACGGGCATCCACACGGGCAACGAAATCCTGGCCTCCAATTTGAGAATACAGCATGAATTCAGCACCCATAAGCTCGGCCACTTCGATGTGTGCAGAGATTACTGTATCACTTGAAGACTCGATGAATACAGGCTCATCATGAAGATCTTCAGGGCGGATTCCAAGGATGATTTCCTTCCCTTCATAACCTTGTTCACGAAGAGTCTTATATTTTCCTTCAGGAACACGGATGGCAAGATCTCCAATCAGGAATTTTCCGTCCTTAAGAGTTCCGTTCAGGAAGTTCATGGCAGGTGATCCGATAAATCCTCCAACAAATACGTTTTCAGGATTTTCGTATACTTCTTTTGGAGAACCTACCTGCTGGATCAGACCATCCTTCATGACTACGAGCCTGGTAGCCATTGTCATAGCTTCCGTCTGGTCATGTGTTACGTAAATCGTAGTGGTTTCCAGTCTTTTGTGAAGCTTGGCGATTTCGGCACGCATCTGTACACGAAGCTTGGCGTCAAGGTTTGATAAAGGCTCATCCATCAAGAATACCTTTGCGTCACGTACGATTGCCCTTCCGAGAGCAACACGCTGGCGCTGTCCGCCTGAAAGAGCTTTAGGCTTGCGGTCCAGGTAAGCATCAAGGCCAAGGATTCTGGAAGCATCTTTTACACGGCGGTCAATTTCGTCTTTTGGCATCTTTCTCAGCTTTAAGCCGAAAGCCATATTATCATACACAGACATGTGAGGATACAATGCATAGTTTTGGAAAACCATTGCGATGTCGCGGTCTTTTGGAGGAACATCGTTTACAAGTCTTCCATCGATATAGAATTCGCCTTTTGAAATTTCTTCAAGGCCGGCGATCATTCGAAGAGTCGTAGATTTACCGCAGCCTGAAGGACCAACGAATACGATAAATTCTTTATCCTGGATGTGAAGATTGAAATCGGATACTGCTGTCACTTTATTGTCATAAATTTTGTAAATATGATCGAGTTTTAATTCAGCCATGTTCAGTTCCCCCTGTATTATGTATTCCTTAATTACTTACATTGTACGGAAAAAGCGGCTGCTGGAATATGTCCACTCTGCACAAAAAGAACAGTCACTCTTTATGCAGGGTGCCCAGTTTGAAATAAAAGTTGATTTTAAGCAAGATGGGGCTCTGTCTAACGGCTAATCCTGGATAAAGAGACGGCAATCAGCAGATACACAGTGAGAGCATCCTCAAATGTCCTGATATCCAGTCCTGTTTTTTCTATGAATTTATCAATCCTGTATTGAAGGCTGTTTCTGTGCATAAATAGTTTCTTCGCGGCCAGGCTCGCATTTGAGCTGCACTCGATATAGGTTTTAATCGTGGAGATCAGTTCTTCATCTTTAAGGGTTTCTCCAAGCAGATGTTCAGCCAGCCGTGAAAGGGATGCATCATCAAGACCGGTGGACATCAAGAATGGAAAGACGCTTGAGACGGTCTGAAGCTTATGGGAGGGTGAATACCGTTCTCCAATTGCCCTGCAATGGTTCATGAAGGCATAGGCCTCCGGCAGGCAGTTATCGATTTCATAAAAAGAAGAAATAAACAGCTTCAATCGGATGAAAAAGTCACTTTCGATTGCCGAGAGCACCGGTTCCATTTCATTCTTTTTTAAATGCTCGGCAGACAGCGGCTCAATGAGCACACCCTCAGTGTTTGAATTCCAGAGTACGATAGACGTCCTTTGGAAAAGAGTCCAAAACGCTTCCTCGGCCTCCCTGCGCGCCGGATTGCCTCCCTGGATAGAGAAGAAAGCAAACCGGACATATGTCCAGGAAGTCAGCGGCAGCTGTTCCTGGCCTTCAGGGGAAGTGAGGAATTTTCTCCATTGATCTTTTTCCGAAAGAGAGCCAAAGTTTTGCTCAGGTTTAGGATCCAGGGGAAATAGAGCTGTCAGGAGAGCGGCTTCTTTTTCTGAGATGATGTCTTTTGGGATTCCGAGAATCTTGCCCTCGGTTTGGATATAAAGGTTGTCAGAGGATGGTGGCTGTTCAGGGCTGTGTATAAAAGAACCCTGAAATGTCTGTTTAAGTTTGTCTAGCATTCTTTTTTCAGCCCCTTTTCATTTTATTCATATACATGATAGAGCATGAGCTCGTGGATATAGCTTTCAATATTGGCCTTTTTCTCTGGATGAGGCGGCTCGGTCAGCCATTCAATCTCTCCGCTCGCATGATACATTCCTGTATACAATTTCTGTTTATAATAAAAGGAAATCTTCCAGCCGGGGAGCTGGGAATTGCTGAATAATCGCTCGTGCGTAAAATGTGTTATCATGTCGATCCCTCCTGCTTAAGTATAATCCATTTCTTCCCTGGCAGTCCATTGCTCCCAAGAAGGAGCAGGATATAAATTTGCAAATCATGAACGCCTCATGATACCTTATTTAGGATTGGAACTTTGCCAATATAAAAAAGTGATAATAGAATATAACCGCTTGGAGTATATTCAGGTATGAGCTGTTTTAGGAAGACGAAGGAGGATTATAAATGAGTAATTTATACGATGCTGCTTATGAGTTAGAGAGGACGATCCGCCAGAGCGCAGAATATAACGAATTAAAGAGGCGTTTTGCAGAAGTGAATGCCGATCCGGCTGCGAAAGGCATGTTTGAAAATTTCCGTCAGGTACAGATGACCATCCAGCAGAAGCAGATGATGGGCCAGGATATTTCCCCGGATGAAATCCAGCAGGCTCAAAAAACAGTCGCCCTTGTCCAGCAGAACCCAAAAATTTCGGGTTTGATGGAAGCGGAGCAGCGGATGAGCATGATCATCGCAGAACTGAATAAGATTGTATTAAAACCGCTTGATGAAATATACGGCAGCCCTCAGCAGGGATAATGAAAGCTCTCAGGAATTTTCCTGAGGGTTTTTATTTTTTGGCTGTTTTCGCAAACTTTGTGGCTTGGAACAAGGTGGTTGATTTCCTCTCCAGGATGCTCGCTTTCCGCGGGGCGGGCGGTGAGCCTCCTCAAGCCTGCGCCTGCGGGGTCTCACCTGTCCCCCTAATCCCGCATAGAAAAGCGGAAAGCGGTGCCTGCTAAATATGACAATATTAAGGGCTCAATGTTCATCTATATTAAAATAAGCAGTGAACCTCTTGGCAGGCAGAGACCCGATAAAGAAGACAGAAGCTTAGTCGCACTTATGCTTTAGTGCAAGCATAAGACGAGCCGGCTGTGGGGAGTGTTTTTCTTCCCATAGACGGATTGGCTTATGACTAGAGGGGCTAAAGCCTTGGAGCTGGATCAGGAGCCTCGCACCTTCCGCTCCAATCAACCTGTTTTTTTACAAAAGGAAGCTTCGTTCAAGATCCGCCTTCCTCTCCATCAATCTGGATGAATGCAGAAAACCTTCCCCGGGATACAGGAGGAAGTTCTACCGCAAGGAATTTCTTCATAAAAATTTATTAGACACAACAGATGGGGGAGATCATCATGGTGTATCGCATGTTAGCCGTTAACATAGATGGAACACTGCTTCATTCTAATGGACGCCTTCATAAGGTGACCAGGGAGGCAGTGGAATATGTACATCAGAAGGGTGTCTATGTAACGTTAGTCACATCCCGGAACTTTGCTTCGGCTAAAAAGGTGGCTAAAGGATTGAAGGTTAAGCCGCTGCTCGTGGCCCATCAGGGAGCTTATGTAGGAACGCCGGATAAACCAATCCTTCTTAAAAGAATATCCGAGGAAGTTACCTTGGAGCTTGTTAAAATGCTTGAAGCTTCTTCCAGTCAAATCAGGCTGTATCACGAGAAATATATGGTCGGAAACAGGGTGAACCTGCCTGAAAATTTAATTGGCCGTTCGACCTTTTCTAAAAACGAGCCTTATTTTTATTCACATCAATATGTAGATGTATTAAGCGAAACCCTTGAATCCCACCCGGCAGCCCCTCCTAAAATCGATGTGGTCTGTGACAGAGCCAAGGTGGCCGAGGACTTGATGGCAGCGATTGAAGGCATGTATCATGAAGTGGATACTGTCAAAATTCAGGAAAACAAATTTTCAGTGGTCCCAGCAGGAATTTCGAAATGGAATGGCATTGCCTATCTTGCGGAATACCTTGGGATCAGGAAGAATGAAATAGCAGTCATTGGGGACGCAGAGGATGACATCGAAATGATTGAACGGGCCGGCCTTGGAGTGGCAATGGGGAATGCGCCGGCAAAAGTGAAGGAAGCCGCAGCATGGGCTACGAGGACCAATGACCAGCTGGGTGTTGCCTATACGCTGAAAGAAGTTTTCCGGAAACAGCAGAATATTGAACCGGCAGCAGAAACAAGCAAGATTATGCTGAAAAAATGACTTATATAAAAATAAGCGAAAAGGCTGCCATATCACTGTGATCTCCCGGAACTGTACTGCCCGGAGGATCAGAGATGGAGGCAGCCTTCGATTTTTCTTTTGGCAGAAAGGGGAATCATGGTCAAAATCCACCTGGAGGTTGACCTGGAAAATGCATTTATGTACACTTATTACAGCCTTTGGCAGGGGTTTTTTCTCTTATGAAAACATGTGCAGAAGAATACCCTGGGCAATTCCTATAGATCAGGTGATTAATGTGCAAATTCATATAAAAGGTATTGAAGATGAAAGGCTGATCAGGCCGCTTACCAATATCACGAATTTATTTTTTGAAGAATCTTCCCTTTCTTTTACTGCAAGGGAGGAGGACCGCTTTACAGTTGATTTTACCATCAAGACAGACGATGTTATATCTGCTGAAGCTGTCCTGACCAGCCTGGAAGAGAGCAGGCAGTGGACCTCCTTTATTGAGCAGGAAGCTCTACCGGAAAATGAACTCCACAAACAGATTAAAGAAGCTGTATCAAAAGCCTATCTCCAAGTGCTCCAGGAAGAGGAGGGGATCATCCAGAAATGGGGGATCCTGACTGGAATCCGGCCGACAAAGCTCCTTCATAAGAAAATGAGAGAAGGAGGCGGCATCGAAGAGATGCACAAGTTTCTGCAGGACCAATATTTCATCTCTCCAGAAAAGATCCAGCTGATGCAGAAAATTGTGGATACTCAGCTGAAGGCCGTGCCGGATTTATACAGTCTTGGAAAAGAGGTCAGCATTTATATCGGCATCCCATTCTGTCCTACGAAATGCGCGTACTGCACATTCCCGGCATATGCCATCAACGGACGCCAGGGGTCTGTGGATTCCTTTTTGGGCGGCCTCCATTATGAAATGAAGGCAATGGGAAAATGGCTGAAGGAAAATGGGATCCGCATCACTACTGTATACTTCGGTGGAGGGACTCCAACGAGCATAACAGCGGAAGAAATGGATATGCTTTATGAGGAAATGTACGAGTCTTTTCCTGATGTGAAAAATATCAGGGAAATTACGGTTGAAGCCGGACGGCCAGATACGATTACACCAGAAAAGCTGGAAGTCCTTACTAAATGGAATATCGATCGGATCAGTATCAATCCTCAATCTTATATCCCGCAGACATTGAAAGCCATCGGCAGGCATCATACGGTAGAAGAAACCATTGAAAAATTCAAGCTGGCCAGAGAAATGGAAATGAAAAACATCAACATGGACCTCATCATAGGGCTTCCCGGAGAAGGAACCAAGGAATTCCAATATACACTCGATGAGACAGAAAAGCTGATGCCGGAGTCTCTTACCGTCCATACGCTATCCTTTAAGCGTGCTTCGGAGATGACCCGCAATAAGCAAAAATATCAGGTGGCCGGACGGACAGAAGCAGAGGAAATGATGAAGATGGCAGAGAATTGGACAGCCTCCCACGGCTATACTCCTTATTATCTGTACAGGCAGAAAAATATCCTCGGAAACCTCGAGAATGTCGGCTATTCCATGCCTGGCCAGGAAAGCATCTATAATATCATGATCATGGAAGAAATGCAGACCATCATCGGGATCGGCTGCGGGGCGGCGAGTAAGTTCATCCACCCTGAAACGGGGAAGATCACGCAGTTTGCCAATCCAAAAGACCCGAAGTCCTATAACGACAGCTTTGAAAAATATACAGCGGACAAGATCAGATTATTGGAAGAAACCTTCTCTATTACTAACACACTCATTTAAAAAACGTCAGAGCCTTTCAGACTTTTAGACATGCCCGGCAGGAATCGGGTTTGTCTATAGTCTTTTTTTGGCTTTTTTCTAAAAAAATGCTGCTTTCTAGGATGATTCCATTATAAAAACAGGTGATTGAAGCGGAAGGTGGAGACTCCTCGATTCCTCTCCAAAGCAGTAAGTTTGCGAATTTTTAAAATATGACAAATTTCTTAACTTTTTGGAATACTTTCATTGAATCGAAGAATGAGGTGTATAATTGAGATATAAATGCATAAAGGAGGCTTCAATTTTGGAAGCGGATACAGTATCAAAGCAGGAATTAGTGACAGTTTCTTATTCAGGGAGACTGGCAGTAATCGAGCTGAACCGGCCCGATTCTTTAAACGCCTTAAATTTAGATTTATTAAAAGAGCTTCTTGCCTGCCTGAAGGACATTACGGTAGATGAGAAAGTGGATATGGTTGTATTAAAGGGAAGCGGCAGAGGGTTCTGTTCAGGCGGTGATATAAAAGCCATGCTTGAACTAACAGGTGAAGAAGACTTTTTTGCAATGATGGAATGCATAAGCGAGCTTGCCGTAACCTTATATTGTATTCCGAAATTAACATTATGCGCGATCCATGGAGCTGCAGCTGGACTGGGACTGAGCATTGCGCTGGCATGTGACTATATTATTGCCGACACAAACAGTAAGATCGCCATGAATTTTATAGGAATTGGACTGATCCCGGATGGAGGAGGCCACTTCTTCCTTGAGCGCCGGATCGGTGAAGTACATGCAAAGGAATTGATTTGGGAAGGAAGAGTTTTAACGGCAGATGAAGCCGCTGCTAAAAGGCTCATTCATGAAACCGCGGAAAATCTCGAGGAAGCAGTTGACCGCAAGATTGGCGAATGGCGTCAAAAGCCTACCGCAGCGATGATCAAGACCAAAAAAATACTTGCAGAAAATAACCGTCCTTATCTCCTTAAAATGCTGGAGCTGGAGAAATACGGCCAGCTGAAGATGCGGCGTACAAAGGACCATCAGGAAGGCATAGAAGCATTCATACAAAAAAGGAAGCCCGTTTTCATAGGCAGGTAAACCCAAATCCGATGGCCATCCGGCACATCGGATTTTTTTATGTGTACCTTCGCATCCTCTTTCATTTTATCCGCGCTGATTTAGCAGCAGGCAAAGCATACGTCACAACCGTGTATCTTAACGGTGAAACAGCACAAGCTTACCCGCAGGAGAGGTACAGCGGTGTGTTTGATCGAGAAGTCCTTTTTCCTGCAGGAGCTGGGTGCCTTGAGCTTTTGCCTCCTCATCGCCGGCAGCCTGCAGAGTTTCATCCAGAAGTTTTTCTCCTGTTGCATCAAAAGCAGTCAACTTATAAATTTTCATAAAAATCCTCCTCTTCAGACTATTTATTATTATTCTTACATACCATTAATTTAGTTGTAAAGATGAACCTTGGAAGCTGCTCCCGCTTTTTACGGTATGTCATGTATGATAATCCGGGAGTCAAATCTTTCTGAAAAATAATCCTGGTCAGAAATCCTGGATCTCGGGGTGGGTAACTCCCTCAAAAAAGAGTTAATTTCAAAGAAGCATTGAAGTCATTACCATAATCTACTATTATCATAGGAGAATGGAAGGGAAAGGAGCAATGTAATGGTCCTTGAGATTAAGAATGTTTCCAAGGAGTTTGGGAGTTTTACAGCGGTCAATTCGCTGAGCTTCGTCATCCCTGAAAATGAGATGTTTGGTTTTTTGGGAGGCAATGGAGCGGGCAAAACGACGACCTTTCGAATGATTCTGGGGCTGCTTGAACCTACCAGGGGGGAGATCCACTGGAATGGAGAGAAAATCGATTATTCCAAGAGTTCGAAAATCGGCTATCTCCCGGAAGAGAGGGGGCTTTATCCAAAGCTGAAGGTGAAAGATCAGATTGTCTATCTTGCCAGATTGAGAGGCATGGATAAGGCGGCGGCCCTGAGGGAGCTTGAGTACTGGCTGGATCGATTCAAGGTACCGGAATATCTCAATAAGAAAGTGGAAGAACTGTCCAAAGGGAATCAGCAGAAGATCCAGGTCATTGCAGCGATTATACATAAACCAGAGCTTTTAATTCTGGATGAACCATTCAGCGGTCTGGATCCGGTGAATGTGGAGCTCCTTAAGGACGCTGTCATGGAATTAAAGGCAAAAGGAACGACGATTGTATTTTCAAGCCATAGAATGGAGCACGTGGAGGAGCTGTGTGAGAATCTGTGCATCATGCATAAGGGCAGCCCTGTTGTTCATGGGGCTTTAAAGGAAATCAAGCGCTCTTTCGGCAAAAAAAATCTATCGATCCATGCGGACTTTGATTTATCTTTCCTGAAGGATTTTCCAGGTGTGGTCAAGGCGAAGCCTGTGACTGAAGGTGTGATTCTCCAGATTACGGGAGAAGAGGCAGCGGAGGGCATATTAAAGGATATTGTGAAAAAGGGGTTCATCCGGAAGTTTGAAATCGAGGAGCCTTCCTTGAATGATATATTTATTGAAAAAGTGGGTGCTGCATATGAATAAGTTCTGGATTATCTTTTGGCATACCTACTTAACAAAGGTCAAATCTAAGTCGTTCATTATTTCGACGTTGATCATGCTGCTTTTTGCCTTGGGAGCAACTAATATCACGAAGATCATTAATTTGTTTGAAGGGGACGACAGCAAGGATCAGGTAGCTGCAGTAACTGCGGATCCTGAACAATACCCCTTACTCCAGCAGCAGCTAAACATTTTGAAACCGGATTTTACGCTTATAAAAGCGGAAAGTGAGGAGGCAGCAAAAAAGCTGGAGCAAAAGGGCAAGATTGAAGGATATCTGCTGGTAGAATCTGATGCGGAAGGACTGCCGAAGGGTACCTATAAATCGGAAACGATTTCAGACACCAGCATCAGCTCCCAGCTTCAGTCAGCTCTTCAGCAATCAAAAAGTGTTTTGATTACGAAGAAATTGAATCTTCAGCAAGAACAGGCTGCGGCCCTTTACAAGCCGGTTGATTTTCATGTGGTCCCTCTGAAAAAAGATGCAAAGACAGAGGAAGAGCTTAATCAGGCGAGAGGGTTTGTATACATCATCCTGTTTGTGATTTATATTTCGGTGCTGATGTATGGGAATATGATCGCAATGGAAGTGGCGCAGGAAAAAACGTCACGGGTCATGGAAATACTGGTTTCGAGCGTTTCGCCGGTTCAGCAGATGTTTGCAAAGATCCTCGGAATATCGCTGTTAAGCATAACTCAGCTGGCTTTATTCTTCCTAGTGGGCTATGCTTCTTTCAAAAAAAATCTAGAGTCGATACGTGAGACAGGCATTCCTTTCTTTAATTTTGATCAATTGCCTGTGGCCACCATATTCTACGGAATCTTGTTCGCCATTCTTGGCTATTTCCTTTATGCAACGCTCGCAGCCTTTCTTGGTTCGCTCGTCAGCAGGGTGGAGGATCTGCAGCAGACCATCGGCCCTATGACCTGGCTGGTTGTTATCGGTTTTATGCTAGCCATGTTTGGTTTAGGAAAGCCGGATTTATCCTTTATTACCATCATGTCTTTTATTCCCTTCTTCAGCCCTCTGCTTATGTTCCTCAGAGTGGGGATGCTGGATGTTCCTCTCTGGGAAATCATCCTGAGTATCGTGCTGCTGCTTGCCTCCATTGGAGCCCTTGCTGTATTCGGGGCGAAGGTGTATAAAGGAGGAGTCCTTTTATATAGTAAATCCAGCTCGTTTAAAGATATAAAAAAAGCATTATCGCAAAAATAAAAAGGGTCAGGCCAATTCCCCGGGAATACGGCCTGCCCCTTTTTAATGTGATAAAATAATAGAAATATAGCTCACGGAACAATTGGAAGGGAGCTTTTTTATGGGAGAAATCAAGTTTATACATACAGCAGATTTACATTTAGACAGTCCTTTTACTGGTATTAAAGATATCCCTGATCCTATTATAGGCAGGCTCAGGGAAGCGGCATTCCTGGCCTTTGAGCGGATTGTAACCGCAGCGATCTCACGCCAGGTGGATTTTGTCCTGATCTCGGGCGATATTTATGATGGTGAGAACCGGAGCATACGGGCGCAGGTCAGGTTCAGGAAGGAAATGGAACGGCTTTCTGCCCAACACATACCGGTATATGTGATCCATGGGAATCATGATCATCTGAGCGGGAGCTGGGTCAAATTGGACTTTCCTCCTAATGTCCACATTTACAAAGGAGAACCAGAGGTGAAATTCCTTGAGACGGCTGATGGGGCCAGAGTCCAAATCTATGGCTTCAGCTATCCAGAGAGGCATGTGTTCGAGAGAATGGCAGCCCGTTATACAAAATCCGGGGGAGCCGATTTTCATATCGCCATGCTTCATGGGAATCTTGAAGGCAGTTCAGAGCATGGAAATTACGCACCCTTTACACTGGAAGAGCTTCTTGAGAAAGACATGGACTACTGGGCGCTCGGGCATATCCATAAAAGGCAGGAGCTTTATGACTACCCTGGAATTATCTATCCTGGCAATATCCAGGGCAGGCATAAAAACGAGCAGGGAGATAAAGGCTGTTATTTAATCAAGTTGAGTGAAGGCCATATGGAACGGCATTTTATAGAAACCTCTGATATCATCTGGGAGACGGCGCAGCTTGAAGTAGACGAATTCCAGGGATTTGATGATCTGCTGGATGTATGCAGGGAGCAGGTGATGCTCGCCGGAAGACCGGGTAAGGGAGTCTTTTTGGAAATAAGGATTGAACTAAAAGCAAAGGGACTTGAGACCAGGGAAATCTCCGATGGAATATTGGAAATCCTCCAGGAGGAGTATTTGGATGATGATTTTGTATGGGTGCATTCTCTTAAGATCCAAACCCGGGAAACAGCTGTCTATGAGGAGTCCAACCCTTTTATACAGGAACTGCTGAGCATTTCTAAAGGGGAGGCCTTCGAAATGGAGGCGGCCGCCGCTGCTCTCTTTAAGCACCCGCAGGCTAGGAAGTATCTTGATCTTGACAACATGGCTGCGGACGAAATACTGGACCGTTCCACACGATTAGTACTGGAGCTGCTGAATGGAGGCGCGAAATGAAAATAAAGGAAATTCATATCTACGGCTACGGAAAGCTTGAGAACCGATCCTTTACAGATATTAAGAATCTCCAGGTTTTCTTCGGACAGAATGAGGCCGGTAAGTCCACAATCATGTCGTTTATTCACAGCGTGCTTTTTGGCTTTCCTGCGAAGAACCAGAATAGTGCCAGATATGAACCGAAGCATCATTCCAAGTATGGCGGGAGACTGATTGTCGAAACAGAAGCAGAAGGTCTTGTTTCTATTGAACGGGTCAAAGGAAAAGCGGCCGGTGATGTAACAGTAGCCTTCCAGAATAAAATCGCCGGAGGGGAGGAAAGCCTGAAGGAACTGCTTAAGGGACTGGATAAAAATACCTTCCAATCGATTTACTCATTTGATCTGACCGGACTTCAGGAACTTCAAAAGGTGAATGAAAATGATATTGGCAAGTTCCTGCTTTCAGCCGGGATGATTGGGAACGATACGCTTACATATGCGGAAGGAAAATTACAGAAGGAAATGGATGCCCTGTTTAAGCCCGCCGGATCTAAGCCTGTATTGAATCGGAAGCTGAAGGAGCTGCGGACGCTTCAGGCCGATCTTAACAAAGCCATGGGCATGCAAAAGGAATATGAGCTTCTTTTAGCACAGTCAATCCAAGACAGGGAGCGGCTCCAGAATCTCAGGGATAAAAAACAGGAAGCTGAACAGAGAGTCATAAAGTATCGTGACTACCTAAGGATCAAATCCCTGCTCCATGAACAAGCCGAGCAGGAGAGGGCAGCTGAAGCAGGAAAGATCATCGATTTTCCTGAAGACGGCCTGAACCGGCTGCAGGAACTGGTCAATCTGGAAAATCATTACGGAGCCGAACTTACGGCCCAAAGGGAAAAGCTGAAGGATGTAAGGATGAAACTGGAGCAAATCAAGCCTGACCCCCTTGTTATGGAACAGGAGGCAGAAATAGAACGTGCCCTGGATCATGTCCCCGCCCTTCTTCAGGCTGAGACCATGATCGGCCAAATTCAGGCACAGATCCGCGCAAAGGCGTCCGAAAACGAGCAGCACCTGCAGGAAATAGGCAGTCCCTTATCAGAGGAGGAAATCCTGAGTCTAGACACTGGGACTTTAACAAAAGAACGAATAAGCACCCTGGAAAGGAACCATCAAAAGAGCCTTCATATGAAAGAGCAGCTGGATGAGCGGCTGAAGGAGGACAGAGAAAAACTGGAGGAAACGGAAAAGTCGATTTCCGAACTGGAACATCGGCTGCTTTCACAGGAAGAACGGATAAAGCTTGAACAAATCCGTAAAAGCAGCCAGGATTCCAGCCATGCAGAGGTAAAGAGGGAACTGATTCTGGGCCAGATAGAGAGAGTAAATAAAAGGCTCAAGGAACAGAAAAAGAAAGTCGAGAGACTAAAACGAAAACAGCTTTTTGCACAGGGAGCCAGTGTAATTCTGATGGTTCTCTCTATCGCCTGCCTCCTGTTCTTTAAACAGTATCTTGCCGGTATCCTGGGCGGAATTGCGGCGGGTGCCTTGTTTTTATACCGACCGCTGAAAAATGCGGAAGGTGCAGTGAACGAATTAAAGCAGGAGCTGGCTGAGCTGTCCTCCCAAAAAGAAAAATTGGAGCAGGCTTCCCGGGACAAAGGCTGGGATTTCTCCAAGCAGGCTCTTCTCGATCGGGACATAGAGCTGCAGAGAGCTATCCAGGAGAAAAAGATTAAATATCAGGAACAAGAGCATGCATTCGATAAGGTCATTGACTCCTTTGAAAGATGGGAGGTCGAGTGGAAGGATAATGAACAGAGAATAGCACAGGCATTCCTGGAGCTGCGTTTCCCCCGTGAAACGCATCCGCAATATCTGGGACTCATATTTACTACATTAAAAAAAGTAAAGGATAATTCCCTTGAAATCCGCAGATTAAGCGAACAGATGGAAGAAGAGCTTGAGAAGGCATCTGTCCAAAAGGATAAAATCCTCCGTCTTTCTTCCGGGCTTTCGCTATCAGCTCCGGTATGGAGGGAGGCTGCCTCAGAGTTAAAAACAGTCTTGAAAAGTAACCTCGACCTGGATCGATCCTTTAGACAGCTCCTTGAAAAAGCGGAAGAAGCAGAAATGCAGATTAAAGAAAATGAACAAAAAGTCACCTATGTCAGAAACGAAATATCAGAGCTTTTTCGCGCAGCTGGAGCGGAAGGGGAAGAGGACTTCAGAAGGATTGCCAGGATTTATACAGAAGCAGAAGAAGCCTTAAAATCCTTGAAGAGATTGAAAGGACAGCTGCAAAATTCAGGACTCTCAGACCGTGAAATAGAGGAATATACAACGATCGGTGTGAGTCCCTACCATGTACATGAGCTGGAGGAAAGCAGGAAGCAATGGATACAGGAAGAAGATGGGCTTATTAAGGCGATTGCGGAGGCACAGCTGAAAATAGCCGGAATAGAAGAAGGCGGTACCTACTCGGAGCTCCTGCATGCTTTTTATCAAAAAAGGTCTGAATTCCAGGAGGATGCTAAGAGATGGGCTGAATATGCGGCGGCCAAATCTCTGCTGGACCGGACGGTTGATACGTTTAAAAATGAAAGGCTGCCAAAGATCATAAAGAAAGCGGAAGAGTATTTTTCCTTTCTTACAGAAGGGCAGTATTCATCTCTCCATTTAGGAGGAGGGGCAGGCGGGCTTCAGCTTCAGGACAAGAATGGGACTCTTTTTGAGCCTGGAGAAGTCAGCCGTGGAACCTCTGAGCAGGCCTATGTGTCAATCAGGCTGGCGCTCGCTCTATCAACGGCGGAAGGTGAGCCTTTTCCGATCATTATTGATGACAGCTTCGTAAATTTTGACAGGGAACGGACGCTGCGGATGCTTCAGCTCCTTGAAGGCATAAAGGAGGAGGCTCAAGTAATCTTTTTCACCTGCCACGGTCATCTGCTTGAAACATTTTCTGAAGGAGATGTACACATCCTTAAAAATGATGAAAGACTTCCAGCAAGGTCAAGGGGATAATTGGGATTGACTCCGTTTCTTGCTGCTCCTTAAATCACTATCAATATGGTATACTATGAAATAGCATTTAAATTGAAAGGAGAACGAAATGGAAAAAGGGATTGCCCATTACGGTGTCGGCGAGTCAGTTGATGCCTATATGTTTATAAAAAGCAGCGTTAAGGGAATTGCCAGCAACGGCAAGCCGTTTTTAACGCTGTATCTGTCTGATAAATCCGGTGAAATTGAAGCTAAGCTTTGGGATATCAGCGACGCCGATGAAAAAAATTACAGTGCGGAAAATACGGTGAAGCTGTCGGGGGAAGTTCAGAATTACAGGGGCAGGAGCCAGCTGAAGATCCGTAACATAAGGCTTACAAATGAAAATGATTCTGTGAATATATCAGAATTGATTCCTACGGCGCCGCTAAGCCAGGATGTCATGGCTGATAAAATCACTCAATATATCTTTGAAATGAGAAACCCTAATATCCAAAGAATCACCCGCCATCTATTGAAGAAGCATTATCAGGAATTCCTGACCTATCCGGCGGCAACCAAGAACCATCATGAGTTCATGTCTGGCCTTGCGTATCATGTGGTATCCATGCTCGATCTAGCCAAGGGAATTGCGTCCCTGTATCCTAGCCTGGATAAAGATCTTTTATTTGCAGGAGTGATTCTCCATGATCTTGGGAAGGTGATCGAGCTGTCAGGCCCGATTTCCACTTCCTATACGATCGAGGGGAATCTATTAGGGCATATTACGATCATGGTGAATGAAATTGGTAAGGCAGCCGAAGAACTGGGAATTGAGGGAGAAGAGATCATGGTGCTTCAGCATCTTGTCCTTTCCCATCATGGCAAGGCTGAATGGGGAAGCCCTAAGCCGCCGATGATCAGAGAAGCGGAAATTCTGCATTATATCGATAATCTGGATGCCAAGATCAACATGCTCGACCGGGCACTTGAAAGAGTCAAGCCAGGCGAGTTCAGCGAGCGGGTCTTCGCATTGGAAAACAGGAGTTTTTACAAGCCTTCTTTTCAAAAATAATGGTTTTAAAAATGCTTCTTCTATTATGAAGAAGCATTTTTTTTAAGGAAGCCGCATACATTCAGGATAGATAGGGGACAGCCCGATGGAAAGGGGAGACGATATGCCTGTATGGGTATGGTTTGTTATAGCCGGAATTGCCAGCAGTGCATTTATGACACTTAAAACAGCTTTGGAGGATAAAAGGCTTGAGATGGCCTGGATTGAGGAAGAGGGAATGAAATATATAGAGCGGATGGAGGAAGAAAAGAGAAAGAGGAATGAAGGGGCAGAAGAAGAACCGGATACAAAGCTGATTGTTTAAAAAGCAAAACAAGAGACTAGTAAAGAATGAAAAGATAATCAAAAAAGAGGCAGCCCCCTGCTGCAGCCTTCTAAGCATATGGCTTAGAGCTGTTTTAGAAGGGGGCATGCCTCTTTTAGTTTTTTCTAAATGGATTACTGAGCAGGCTGCTGCGGCTGCTGTCCAGTTGAAGTTTTAAGGGCATCTTTCAGGTCTTTATCCTTGATGTCCACTTTTGCTGCTTTAAGCTCGCGATCCATAGCCTTTTGGACGATTTCAGGAGTAAGCTTGGCCACTTTTACTTGATACTCAAGCTCTTTCTTCATATCGTCAAAAGACTTTTTCTCTTTCTTATCAAGAAGCTGGATGACATGGTAGCCGTTATCTGATTTGACAGGCTGGCTGATTTCGTTCTTTTTCAGCTTGTAAGTTGCAGTTTCGAACTCAGGAACCATTTGACCAGGGCCGAACCAGCCAAGGTCTCCGCCTTTAGAGGCAGATCCAGGATCTTTTGAGTATTTTTTAGCCAGATCTTCAAACTTCTCGCCTTTATCAAGACGAGCCTTAATATCCTGGGCAGTCTTTTCATCCTGCACCAAAATATGGCGGGCATGAACTTGAGGCTGATAGTTATTATAAGCGTCCTTCACTTCTTTATCTGTCGCCTTTACATCTTTGACAGCCGCTTTTTCCTGAAGGAGGCCGATTTTGAAGGAGTGCTTAAGATCGGCTTCATCTTTATAGCCATATTGCTGAAGGGCCATACCGAATTGGTCGCCAAGCTCTTCTTTAACTTTGGCAACTTTATCGTTAATTTCCTTGTTTGTCACCTTATAATTCTTTGACAAAACCTTTTCATAAACAAGGTCTTGCAGAGCTTTATTCCCATAATGTGATTTCATTGAGTTATATAGGTCGTCCTTTGTAACATCGCCGGCTTTGGATTCGACAACTTTATCGGAGCCTCCGCCATTATTACTACAGGCCGTTAATCCTAAAAGTCCTGCTGTAACAGCAATGGATAATGCCCATTTCTTCATGTTAACAACTCCCATTTTGTATTTCGTGGCAATTAAATCCACAAGGATAATCATAACATAAATTAATTCCCAGGGAAAAAATTTCGGAAAAATGTTTGCCGTAATATCCGTCATCCGCCTATCCAAAGCTCTGGGGGATACATATGATAACGTAAGTGACAGAGTTGAATGGCGGAAAAACATGACAAAGTTTTTGGTCCTAAACAGCCAGGCCATTCCCTTTCACTTAACAG
This sequence comes from Peribacillus kribbensis DSM 17871, assembly GCF_000430765.1. GTDB lineage: Bacteria > Bacillota > Bacilli > Bacillales > DSM-1321 > Paraperibacillus > Paraperibacillus kribbensis. Next base: position 137,816 of record NZ_AUMQ01000030.1, read on the forward strand.
CTTATCTTTTTCTTTGAAAGGAGGAAAAAGTATGTCCGGAGCTTACGGAGGAGGCTTTGCTTTACTGGTTGTCCTATTTATCCTTCTAATTATCATTGGTGCATCCTGGTGGGGATACTAATCTGCTGGACTGATAAATCCATGCAGACATGCAGACAAACTATAAATTAAAGAAGGTGAAGCTGTGTCAGCTTCACCTTTGGTTTAAAAATGAGATCGGGCAACAGTCTCAAATCTATGTAAATAATATTTCAACATAAGATGAGATTAATAAAATAGTAATAAGCACATTAATAGTCCGGAAAACCCCTGGCTGCCGATCTTCAGGGATTTCTTTTTGAATACATAATGAGGCAGTCATTTGATTAGTAAAGAATAAAATGATCAAAGCAAGAAGACTGTAAAAAAGCGATAGCAACCTGAAATCCCCTCCTTCTGCAAAAAAACAAATTTTATAAATACGATACCAAATAATCTGGAAAAAAGATAGTAAGAAATACTTGGGTAAAAAAAACAAAGAGAGGAAGGATTCTTTTTGTAAAGTCCTAGTGGATGATATGATTGTGAAGTGCCGAACAATGAAAAGAAGGACGAAAAGCGGAAGGGGACTGGGATTTTCCGCTTTGCAATGTATGCGTATTCAACTTGTCTTTGTTTCGTTCACCGCTTCCTTTTTAATAAGGACCCCATTATTGTCGACAAATTCTTTTTCTATATTGGAGAAGGAGCGCTCGAAAATTTCCATGAAGTCTTCACCATAGATATTGCGGATCACCGCCATCATTTCGACCATGTCGGGAAATCTCCCATATAGTTCTCTTAATGGAAGGGCGCCGCTGAACGCTGCATTGTGGGAAGGATCGTATGTTTCCATGAGGTCCAATAGGATGTTTTCCCCTTCTTCGGTAATCTGGATATACGTATTCCGTTTATCGTTCTCTTTTTTTGAAAATTGAAGGAGTCCTCTTTCTTCCAGCTTTTTTGAAAAATTGAACGCAGTAGAAACATGCATGACCCCAAACTTGGCCACATCAGAAATGGACGCACCGTTAAGGTGATAAGAGATCCATAGAATATGATGTTCATTGATATTCAGGTTATAAGGCTTGATCCATTGCTGCCAGTCTTTTTCAACGGACTTCCAAAGTGCTTTACTTAGCTGAGCAATTCTTTGGCTGAATAACATTGCTTCTTTCATGGAATAATTTTTTTCAGGCATAAAAGGTTCACCCACTTTTTTAGTTATGGCTTTTTTAGATAAGATGCTGCGTTAATCTATTTACTGGCTGTTTGGGAATATCCTCTATTCTCGGAGTGAATAGCCAGAGCCCAGGGCCACCCTGTGAAATATCAAAAAGCAGCCAGGCTTCGCAAAAAACTAATCTACTTTTTATTATGACAATAAAATAATAACTTATAAAGTAAAAAAACATAATTTTTTGAATTTACGAGAAAAAAATTTATTTTTACCACAGACATTAAGGTGAGGGGCAAGGAAATAAAGGGCTGAATGCCTTATGTATCAAGAATGGGCCAGGTAAATGCAAGGGACATGACAGATGGGTAATAAAAAGTGGAAGTTATTTCTTTTTACTGAAATAATTAATTTTTTCAGAATGTGTATACCCGGGCAAAAGAACCTGGAATAAGTCCAGGCCTTTTGTCTCCGTGAATACTCTTCTTTACTTTGCTTCTTTTTCTTCTGAAGAGGGGGTGCTTACTACTCCTTCAAGCTCTTGGATAGCCCCTTCAATTTCCGCGATCCTCATCTGTATTTCCGATTTATGAGGCTCGATGTCCTGCTGCCAGTTCTGAATTAAATTCTTCACTTCAGCTGTGAAGGCCTTCAAGCTGTCCTTACTGGTGCTTGAAGCAGAAATCACTTCATTTTTCACATCCAGGGCTTTTTCTTTAATATCACTCAGAATGGAAATAATTTCATCTTTGTTTTCCTGGATTCTCCTTCTAAGCTCCCTGCCTGAAGAAGGGGCAGCAAGAAGAGTTCCGGCTCCCGCTACAATCGTGCCTGTCAGCACACCTAGGAGTAGAGATTTCACTTTCATCTTATCATCACCTCATATTTACATTTTTCTGCAAAAACTTAAAAAATCCTTTTTGTCAGCAGCAGCTTTTCAAAAGAATTTAGCGGCTGCCCGTAGTAGGTATATACCCTATATATGCATATTTTTATCCTTCAGCAACCGTTTCCTTATAAAAGATTCTTTCCAGGCGGTTCTTGGAAGGGGCAGAACGCTTAGCGCCGGGGTCATTTCATGCAAGGGCTGTCCGCTATTAAAAAGATAATTTTATTTTATACGACCATGCAGAAAAAACCTAAAAATAGACTCCTTTATTTGTATATCACAAAAATATTTTTTTAAAACAAAAGGAAGATAGTTTTTTTCCATAAGAGCATTTCAAAGGGGGAATTCCCCTGAATTATTTCGTCAAGTGAAAGAGTATAATTCGAAAAAATGCAAAACATATTTTTATCGAGCCCTGTTCAATGCAATCGGGAGGAATAATCATGGAACAAGATCATCATCCAACAAGAATGAACGCATCAGAACAAGCAGTCATATGGTCACAATACATGAGTGACAGTATGTCAAAATGCGTTTTGAAATATATGATAAAAGACACGCAGGATGAAAGCATTCGCTCCTTACTACAGTCTTCTCTCGATATTTCTGAACGTCATTTGGATCAAACGAAGCAGTTTTTAAAACAGGAGGGCCATCCTGTTCCAATTGGGTTTACCGAACAAGATGTGAATATGGAGGCGCCCAGCTTATTTACGGATACGTTTAAAATTGTCTATCTTCAGATTATGATCATTCACGGCTTGACGAGATATGCCGGTGCCACAAGTGTTTGTCTCCGTGAGGACATAAGAAGATACTTCATGGATTGTACATCCGAAACACTCGTTTTATATGACAGGGTGACCAGCCTTTCTTTATCAAAGGGAATTCAAAGTAAGCCTCCCACGCTGAACAACCATCAACATGTGGGATTTATAAAAAAACAGGGCTACATGACAGGCTGGTTTGGAAAAAGGCGGCCTATTAATGCCATTGAAATCAGCGGGGTGTACCTGAATATGCAGAAAACGATGGTGAAAATGGTTTTGGAGCTGGGCTTCAGCCAGGTATGCCAGCATAAAAAGGTACTGGATTATATGGAACGGGCGAGGAAGCTTTGTAAAAGGCATTTTACTATTCTGGGTTCTATGCTGGAAGAAGAGAACCTCCATATTCCCCGGATATTTGAATCAGAAGTAACGGATTCAACAGCCGCTCCCTTTTCGGATAAACTTATGCTCTACCATATAGAAACACTGCTGTCTGCAGCGCTTGGTTACTACGGAGAAGCTTTATCGATGTGTCAAAGACGAGATTTGTCTGCCGCTTACGCACGCATGAATACGGAGATAGCATTGATTGCTGAGGATGGCATTAATCTGTTGATAGATCATGAATGGATGGAGGAGCCTCCTGCAGCTGCTGATCATGAAGGCCTGGCCAGAGGCGAATAAGTAATAAAAAGGCTTTGGTAGTATTCACCAAAGCCTTTTTCCTGTTCATTTATGTTCTTTTCTTAAGGCGGCTTACAAGAGGGACTACGATAATACCGGCGATGACCACCTGAAGGATGTTGCCTGGAACGGAGCCGAAAGGCTGGATCCAGTTTCCGTAAAGGATGACTTCTGCGAAATAGTAGCCCACAATTTTTATCACCAGCGCAGCAATCACTGCAAGTATATTTATAAGAGTTCTGTTACCCGGTACTTTTTCGGATATAAGTCCCGCTGTATAGCCCATTACTCCTACAATGACAAAAGTAAACGGCGCCCAGATTGCCCAGCCGCTTGTCACGTCAGACAAGGCCATTCCAAATGCACCTGCTATGGCACCGGTTCTTTTACCGTAAACCAAGGCTGCGAGAAAAAGTGGAAGGTTCCCAAGATGGATAAGTCCTCCGTTACCCATGATAGGAAGCCTGATATGGATTAACATGGTCGCTACAAAGGTTAAAGCGATAAATAGAGCATTGAGAACGAGCACCTTTGTTTTTGTTGATTCTGCAGATGGAAATGTTGAACTCACAGGATAACCTCTTTCGTATTTTTTTATATATTATCATACTCCTAAATTGATAAATAATAAATACGAAATACTAGGAAAAAAGACCGTGCGATGCCATAAGGTTTGAGAAAAGGGGTCTGACCTCATTCCCTATTTTTATGGCAGAACTCTTTACCAAGGGATGATACCGGACTGGTTCAATAATTTACCATTATAATTTTGAGAGCCTAATGCGTATTTAAGAATAATTTTTGCGCTTTCAGCTGTTGTATGGCCGCCAGGAGCGTTTCCGTTCAGGTCAGTTGTGGTGAAACCGGGAGTAACTCCGAAAATTTCAGGTCCATGATGGCCGAATTCTTTGCCGAAGGCCAATGTCAAAGCGTTCATGGCTGTTTTGGATGAATTATAGCCCAGCGCGTTAATCGGGGCTGTTTCTCCATTGTCAAACATGGTCTGTGACGCCATATCAGTGGTTACATTGATAATTTTTCCGCCTTGTGCTTTTTTCACTAATGGAAGGAAAGCTTGGATCATCTGAAATGCCCCAAAGAAATTCACATCAAATTCCTGGCGGAGTGTTTCCAGCATCAATTCACTAGGCGTTGTATGATGATCCAGTGAAACACCTGCATTATTGATCAGCAAGTCCAAATGTCCGGTGAATGTAAGAACTTTACTGGATGCATTTTGAATGGACTCTGAATTTGTGACATCAACTGGTATAAACTCTACATTAGAAAGGCCCAGTGATTTTACGGCCTTTTTACCCAGCTCCTCATTCCGTGCGCCTAAAAACACCTGAAAATTCGATTCCGCCAGCTGCCGTACCATTTCATAGCCGATTCCTTTATTTGCGCCGGTTATAAAAGCGTATTTTGTCATTATGGATTCCTCCTGCCTTAGTTATTATTTAATCTTTAAAAAGTATAACCAATCAAGGATGAATAAACCAATAGGATGAACCGGTATAAAAGCTTTACGAAGTAAATATTTAAATATTATAAAAGCTAAATTAATGTTAGAATTATCTGAAAGTTTAAATAAGGTATTACCATGATCCGATTGGAGGGCGCAATAAAGTGAAACCGATAAGAGCGGAACTTTTGCTTTTGCTCGTTACTATGTTCTGGGGTTCGTCCTATCTTTTTATGAAGATGGGCCTTGGCTCGCTAGGGGAGTTCAACTTGATCGCCTTACGTTTTGGACTGGCTTTTCTTCTGGCAGGGGGCATCTTTTTCAGCAGGCTGCGCTCTCTGCGATGGATTGAGCTGAAGTATTCCATGATACTAGGCGTTATCCTGTTTCTCATATTTACATGCATTACCTTCGGCTTACATACCACAAGCACCTCCAATGCGGGTTTCTTAGTCAGCCTGACGGTGGTTTTTGTTCCCTTGATTAACGCTTTTGTGCTAAAGCGGAAGATAGAGAGAAAACTGGCTGTCAGCATCCTTCTGGCCATCACAGGAATCGCTTTTCTGACCCTCAAGCCTCCCTTTAGAGTTGCAGAAGGAGATCTTCTGTGTATTTCGGCCGCTCTCTTTTATGCGGTCCATATCATTGTGGTGGGGCATGCCGCCCCGAAGGTAGATACATTGAAGCTTGGCATCCTCCAGCTGGGCTTTGCGGGATTATACGGCTTGCTGCTCTCATTCATTTATGAAACTCCAACTTGGCCGGACTCCCTGAACAGCTGGGTTTCCATCCTTGTGCTCAGCGTGCTCTGCAGCGCGATGGGGTTTATCCTTCAGGTCATCGCCCAAAGGTACACATCCCCAGCACGGACAGGTCTCATTTTTTCGCTGGAGCCTGTTTTTGCAGCGCTGCTCGGCTTTGTATTTGCCCATGAAACAATGTCTGCAAAAGGCTGTTTTGGTGCATCACTGGTGCTTTTAAGCATTCTCTTGTCTACAGGGAGAGGCAGTCATCGTCCATCCTTGAATAAGGAATATGGGGGATGAAGTAAAAAGATTGAATTTTTTAAGGATATCCAATATGCCTTTTTCCTGTATAGTTCAATGGAGAGAGGCCTATATTATTAGAAAAAGCACCTCTGTGTTCCGGAGAAAAAATGAAACTTAATCAGACCATGTTCGTATATATAGAGTAATTCAGTAATTCATATTAGGAGTTGAAAGTGATTGTTTTTGGCAGAACTCCAGCAGGAGGAAAAATACGCATTTCTTGAATTAGCCGTCCTGATGGCTAATATTGACGGAAATGTATCTTTTTACGAAGGTGCGATCTTAAACAAATATAAAAAGGAAATGGGCCTTGAGGATTATCAAATCAAGGGCCTTCCTATTGATGATATCCTACAGCAATTCCAAAGCGAACGATCCCGGAACATTGTTCTCACGGAGCTTTTTCAGCTGATTTACTCAGATGGAGTTTTTCATGAAAAAGAGAGAGAATCAGTAAGGGTCATAAAGGAACATTTTGGATTTGGCAAGGGTGAATTTGAGAATTTTAAGGATTGGATTGAAAAAATAAAAGACCTGTCTTTATAAATTCAGCTGCAGGCAAACCAGGTGAAATGGGTTTGCCTGCAGCTTTTTTATGAAGCACTGAACCTAAAGCCAATTATCATCCGAGTTATCATCCCAGCTGCCACCATTAGTATCATTCTGCTGGTCGTTCGGACCATTATCTTCATTGCTGCCGTTCTGATCCTCGTGCGCATTTCCATCATCCTGACTTCCGCCATCCTGGCCAATTTCATCGCGCAATTGATTAATTTCATCCTGCTGCAAAATATTTTGGTCTTCCAGCTCTCTCAGCAGTTCATGATCTCCAAGTCCTTGCAGTGACTGAAACTGGTCAAATCCAATTCTTCCCTGTTCAAACAAATAGCTCAGCAGTGCACCGGCAGCAAGTCCTCCGGCAAATGTACCGAAGCGTCCCATTCCTGAACCGTACCCGCCCATACCGCCTGGATAGGCAGGACCATATTGATTAGGATTCTGATTATAAGGACTTCTTCCAGGGTCATAACCTTGATTTGGATTATACCTAGGGTCGTATCCCTGGTTCTGATTATAAGGTCCTCCGGGGCCATAACCCTGATTCCGATTCCTTTGGGTCATCGGTTTTATGATCAGAAAATATACAAGTACAATGATGATGACAATTCCAATGAAAGACATCCTGTTAAACCTCCTCAAAAAGTCTTATTTTGTACTATACACGTTCTATCAAATAATAAACAAATTCTGCTGCTGAGAAGTTTTGGTTTTTAGCTTCCCGTAAAAAAAGGGAACACTATTCATGAATTTTCAAGCAAACCATTTTGTTTCTTAACCGTGGCTTGATACGATAGGAATAAATCTTATTTTAGAAGGGATCTTACCACAATGACCAATATAAATATACCCATTTCTGTCTTGAATTTAGCACCGATCAGGCAGGGCCAGGAACCAAAAGATGCAATTGATGCAATGGTTGATTTAGCCCAGGCTGTGGAGGGAATGGGATATAAACGATACTGGATTGCAGAGCACCATAATACACCTACGCTTGTAAGCTCGGCTACCTCCATTTTAATCAAGCACACCCTGGAGCATACGAAATCAATACGAGTCGGTTCAGGGGGAGTCATGCTGCCTAATCACTCACCTTTGGTTGTGGCTGAACAGTTCGGCACAATGGCTGCCATTTACCCGGACCGCCTGGATTTGGGTCTTGGAAGGGCACCAGGTACTGACATGATGACAGCACAGGCCCTGAGGCGTTCGCAGAATGATACGGTTTATACGTTTCCTGAGGATGTAATGTCCCTGCTCACTTACTTTGGGCCCGAGGAAGAGCAGGGATATGTCAGGGCATATCCAGGCGCGGATACGCATATACCGATTTATATTTTAGGATCATCGACTGATTCTGCCTATTTAGCGGCTAAATTAGGACTGCCATATGTATTTGCTTCTCATTTTGCCCCTAGATATATGGAGGAGGCGATTTCGATTTACCGCAATCGATTCCAGCCTTCCGAGTATTTGGATTCTCCGTATATGACCGTTTGCCTGAACGTCATTGCTGCCGAAACAGACGAGGAAGCCAAGAGAGAATCCACCACCATGCAGCAATTTTTCTTGAATGTTGTCCGCGGATCCAGGACACCGTTGCAGCCGCCGGTGGAGGATATGGATGCCGTCTGGAGCCCGCAGGAAAAGGAAATGGCATCGTCCATGTCCAGTGTGACATTGATGGGAAGTAAGGAGACAATCAAAGCTCAATTGACTTCATTTCAGGAAAAATATGATGTTAATGAAATCATGGCGGTTTCCTATATTTTTGATCCAGAGAAACAAAAACGCTCTTACCAGATCTTTAAGGACATCGTCGATGGAAAATAAAATGAAAAAAGCGAATCTTGACCTTCAAGATTCGCTTTTTTGTGCCTTATTCCTAATTACTATGGCTGGTATTATTTTTTAATACGGAAGCATATCGCCCATAAGGATGAATGGGGAAGAGTTTCTCCGGTGCGAGACATTATTCTGACCCCGGAAAAGGTGGAAATGATAAGGGAAAAGGAGAAGACCGGAAGCTGAATGGAAACAAGCAAAAGAACCCGCCTATCTCTAGGCGGGTTCTGTCTTTATTCTATTCATTAATGTTTAACGGCTGTACGATAGCCAGTTCTTCTAAGAATATTGGTTACAACAGGATAGATAATGGCCATCGCAAGAATATTAAGCGCTGCGGCTGGAAGCACTACCATGGTATATAAGGCAAGGAATGATCCTGGAAGACCGGAAATTAAGAGAGCCGATCCAAGGAAAACTGCCCCAGAGATTAATGTGCCGACACCAGTAAGGACACATACTGAATAAATGGAGTTCTTCAGGTGGCGAAGACTGATGAAAATAAAGAAAACGACAAATGCTGTTATGAACTTGTCGATGATGTTCGGAAGAAGGCCTCCTGGAAAGGTTGATGTCAATCCAGATATGACTCCGGTAAGTACTCCAAGCAGCAATACATTTTTCTTTTCAGTAAATAAAAAGATACCGAGAAACATCATGACCAGCATTAAGTCTGGCTTCATGCCAAGAAAGAATCCAGGGATAATAAAATGAAGTGCGGCACCGATCCCAACTAAAAGGGAAAGGGATACTAATGTTTTTGTATTCAATTCTCATCTCTCCTATGCTCTGCTAAGCTAATTTTTTCACCTGTTCCGTAAGTGCACTCATTGCCTTAACGCGAAAAGATATGTTTGATTATATCATGACTGCCCCGATTAGGGAACTTAAATATTCCTTCTGAAATTTTCCATGAACTCTGCAAGATACTCGCAATGCTCGAGAGGAACCGCATTATAAATCGAGGCCCGGCAGCCCCCTACGGAGCGATGGCCATTCAGACCGGTAAAGCCTTTTTCTTTAGCCTCAGCAAGGAACTTTTTTGTAAGCTGTTCATCAGGAAGCGTAAAGGTGATATTCATGTCAGATCGATGTTCTTTTTCGGCATGCCCCCGGTAAAATCCTTCGCTTTCATCTATAACTCTATACAGGAGCGAAGATTTTTCCTGATTGATTTTTTGGATCCCCTCTATGCCGCCTTTATCTTTTGTCCATTGCAGCACAAGTGACAGCAGGTAAATCGCAAAGGATGGGGGTGTATTATAAAGTGAATTGTGCTTTGCAAAAGTATGATAATTCAGCATGGTTGGGAGATGCGAAGCGTCATCCTTTATCAGATCCTTCCTGATGATGACCACGGTCACACCGGATGGGCCGAGATTTTTCTGAGCGCCAGCATAAATGATTCCGAATTTAGATACATCGAGTTTTCTGCTCAGAATATCACTCGACATATCAGCTGCCAGCGGAATCTGCTGAAGCTCAGGGAAATGGCGCCAGCTTGTACCATAAATGGTATTATTGCTGGTGATATGAAGATAAGCAGCATTTTCCACGCTAATGCCTTTAAGGTCAGGGATATACGAATAATTGCGGTCCTTGGCTGTGGCCGCAACCTTGGCTTTTCCAATCTTTTGGGCTTCTGCCAGCGCCTTTTCGGACCATGTTCCGGTCAATACATAATACGCCTGTTTATCAGGCTCAAGAAGATTATAAGGAATCATGGAGAATTGAAGGGACGCTCCTCCCTGGATAAATAAAATTTCATGAGTGTCCGGGATCTCCATTAATTCAGTCAAAAGGCGCTTAGCTTCATTCAGGACGGTTTCAAATTCTGGACTTCTATGGCTGACCTCGAGTACCGACATTCCTGTACCGTTAAAATTAAGCCACTCATCCTGGGCTTTCTTCAAGACATCCAATGGCAGTGCAGCAGGACCTGCATTAAAATTCAGTGCTCTCTCCAATTTATTCCCTCCACTTTAAATCGCTAAAGTACTACTATAATGTAACAGAAAAAGAGTCGGAAATAAAATTTTATTTAAAACCTTCTGAATAATTAGAAGGGTTATAAGAAAAACCCCGCTCCTATTAGGGCGGGGCTCTCTGTCTTTATGTATTATCCTAAATGCCTGGCAATGGAAGAAGCGATAGAAGAAAGATCTTCGGGAGTATACTCGCTTGTATGGGTCTTCCATACCGCCCCGAAGCCATCCTGCTTTCCGTAGCGGGGAATTAAATGCATATGGAAGTGAAACACCGATTGACCCGCAGCTTCGCCATTATTATTTAGTACATTCAGGCCTACCGGGTTAAACTCCTTTTTAATGGCCTGCGCTATTTTGGGAACCGCCTTAAAAAGCTGGCTTGCTGTTTCATCTGTTAATTCATATACATTCTCCTGGTGAACCTTTGGAATGACAAGAGTATGCCCTTTTGTAACCTGGCTGATATCAAGGAATGCAAGGACATGCTCATCCTCATAAACCTTTGAGGCAGGGATCTCTCCGTTTAAAATACTGCAGAAAATACAGTTGCTCATATTTCCACCCTTTCCTAATTGAAAGCTTTTCGAATAGTCCCAAGAAAAAAAAGACCGGTTTTGAGGTATTTTATCATATAGGTTTGGGACTAGTAAAATGGGGCGCAAAAGGGTGGAAGGTTTAAATGAAACCAATGTGCCTATAAAAGATTGGAGATTCGGGGTCATCAGCTGATTGATATGCAGCAGTTTAGGATGCTTTGGAAGAATCTCAAAGATATTCGTTACAGAACCTGAATAAGGCTGCTGTTCTTTGGGTTGGTTCAGTTAGGGGGCGTCTCAACCAAAACGCAGGCGGTCATGGTGGGAAATCGTTCAGAGAGGGCGTTTCAGGACCAAAAATAAAGACGGAGCTGGTGAAAGTGGTTCAGAGGGGGCGTCTCAGGACCAAAAACAAAGACAGAGCTGGTGAAAGTGGTTCAGAGGGGGCGTCTCAGGACCAAAAACAAAGACAGAGCTGGTGAAAGTGGTTCAGAGGGGGCGTCTCAGGACCAAAAACAAAGACAGAGCCGGTGAAAGTGGTTCAGAGGGGGCGTCTCAGGACCAAAAACAAAGACAGAGCTGGTGAAAGTGGTTCAGAGGGGGCACCTCAGGACCAAAATACAGGCGGTCATGATAAAAAGTGGTTCAGAGAATACATTCCAAGTTAACTTCTTCCATGAAATCAGGAATATTTCATGAGCAGGGTCCTCATGGACAGAACCTTGTTAAAGGTACAGAGATCAGTCCATGAGCAGGGCCCTCAAGGACAAAACTTCGTTAGAGGTACAGAAATCTGTCCGTGAACAGGACCCCCACGGACAAAAACAGCTATCATCAACAATAAAAGACAGGATGGCTTCAGCCACCCTGCCTTAGGAGGAAGGAGTTTCAGTTATCAAACGTCTAATCAGGTTTTTTTACTCTTTGATAAACACCTCATTTTTTATGGAATGACGGCTATTTCAAAAGAGCTTCGTTGTCCAAACGGATCATCTCCCATACCGTATGAGTTTCTCAACTAAATGGCGGATTAGACCTGCTCCCGGCCTGAGCCGGAAGTGAACAAACACCTTAAATGTGCAAGAATAACATCCCCTTGCATGACGGATTTGAAGTAAATGAAAGACAGTTAAATATCTTTAACTGACACCCCATTTCAATGATGCAAAAACCATCAAGTCTTAGAACATCACCGCTTTAACTCCTTCCTCTATATTAGAATGTCCGGGTGTAAAGAAAATAAACCTTGGGTAATAATGGAATTCCTTTCGTTTCCGCTAGGTACATGAAGCGAAATTTGTTAAAATGAATGAACTAGGATAATAAGGAAAGGGATATCTTTATGCCATTATTAGAACTAAAAAATGTAACAGGGGGCTATACCAGGAATCCTGTTTTAAAAGACATCAGCTTTGAAATTGAAAAAAATGAGCTGGTAGGATTGATTGGCTTGAATGGGGCGGGGAAAAGTACGGCCATTAAGCATATTATCGGCTTGATGGAGCCGAAATCCGGAAGTATCCGCATCAATGGCAAAAGCTTTGGTGATGACCCGGAATCCTACCGCCAGCAATATACCTTTGTGCCTGAAACACCGATTCTGTATGATGAGCTGACGCTTGAGGAGCATTTGAATCTGACCGCGATGGCCTATGGAATCGAAAGGGAAGAGTACAAAAGGCGGATTCAGCCGCTCCTTAAGGAATTCAGATTGGAAAAACGCCTTAAATGGTTCCCTGCTCATTTCTCAAAGGGCATGAAGCAGAAAGTCATGATTATGTGCGCTTTTTTGGTGCAGCCATCGCTTTATATTGTGGATGAGCCTTTTGTCGGTCTCGATCCTCTTGGGATTCAGTCGCTTCTTGATCTAATGAAGAAAATGAAGGAGGATGGCGCGGGAATTCTGATGTCCACCCATATTCTGGCCACAGCTGAACGCTACTGTGATTCCTTCATCATTCTGCATAATGGGGAGATCAGGGCCAAAGGGAAGCTTGCCGATATCCAAAGGGAGTTTTCTATGCCAGGAGCCAGCCTGGATGAGATTTATATCGCGTTAACGAAGGAAGAGCAAGATCATGACGGCGAATGATTTATGGCGGGAACGATTCCGAGGCTTTACAAAAGAAACGGGTAAATATTTAAAATATATTTTTAATGGACATTTTGCTTTTGTGCTTATTTTTGCAGTCGGCGGCCTTTCTTATTATTACAGTCAATGGGTAAAGACTCTCAGCAGTGATTTCCCTGCTGGGCTCATCATGGCAGCCGTGTTTGGCCTTATGCTTACCATTTCACCTGTCTTCACTTTCTTGAAGGAGGCAGACATCGTCTTTTTGCTGCCGATGGAAACCAGGCTGAACCCATATATGGCAAAATCCCGAACCATTAGCTTCGTGTTTCAGGGATATTTGCTTCTCATGGTGCTTGCCGCTTTCATGCCCATGCACGCAAAAGTGAATGCAGCCTCCTTTGGCGACTTTATAATAGGATTGATTCTGCTCTTGGTACTGAAGTATGTAAATATCCAGATCCGCTGGCAGACTCTGTATTACCCGGACAACAGGGTGCTTTTGGTGGATTCAGTGATCAGGCTGTGCCTGAATATCGCCTTTTTATATCTATATTTTGATAAGGCGCCGATTGTTTATCCGGTTGTTATAGCTTGTGCGCTGCTCTTTTTGCTGATGTACTTTAAACGCGATACAAGCGGAAAGCCGCTGAAATGGGAAAGGCTGATCAGCATGGAAAGCAAAAGAATGTCGGCTTTTTACAGGATCGCAAACCTCTTCACCGATGTGCCAAAGCTGAAGGAAAGAGCCGTGCGCAGAAAATGGCTGGATTGGATTGTTTCAGCGATCCCGTACAAACAGGAATCTTCCTACTCTTATTTGTATTCCAGGACCTTTTTAAGGTCCAATGACTATCTGGGGCTTTCGGTGAGGCTTACCGTAATCGGAATTATCATCAGCTTAATATTTGCAAGTGTGTGGGCAAAGGCCATAACTGTTCTTTTATTTTTATATTTAACAGGCATTCAGCTTCTGCCGCTGGCAAAGCATCATAATCTTAAAATATGGATCGATTTGTATCCGGTATCTAAAGCGTATAGGGAACGGGCAGTGTCCGGTATTCTTCGATGGGTCCTGATTGTCGAGAGCCTGCTGTTTGCCCTTGCTGCCCTCGTGCAAGGAAATGTTATGGGCGCAGGGATATCCCTTGCGGCAGGAATTCTATTCATGCTCCTGTTTTCGGGGTATGCCAAACGGAAATTAGCAGGCTGACATCTCAGGAAGTTTCGACTTGGCAGCATTCATGGAAGGCTTGTTAAAAAAATCTGCAAAGGAAGAGGCGCTATGGATTCCTATGAAACACGGATCACTGGGGATGTGATGAGGTGGAAGATGGCCATGGAAACCAGGTCTTCCATTTTTAAGCGGCTGTCAAAAAGGGCTCAGGCAAAGCTAAACAGTTATATTCCGGAAAAAGCCCACAAGCTGATCACTGACAGTGTCAAGGGCATGGTAAAGGCGGCACTTGCAGGAGCCGATTGGATTACAAGGGATAAACAGGTGGAGAATTTAAATCTGGAAGAAAAAGAACAGCTTGTGAAAGAAGCAATTGCGGCCTATCGAAAGGCGGCAGCCATTGAAGGTGCCGGAACAGGGGCAGCCGGTTTTATAGCGGGGCTGGCAGATTTCCCCCTGCTGCTTGCGATCAAAATGAAATTTCTCTTCGAACTCACTTCTCTGTATGGATTTGACGCTGAAGAATACGAGGAAAGGCTGTTTATTCTTCACGTGTTCCAGCTTGCTTTTTCGAGTGATGATAAAAGAGCAGAGACTCTCCGGAAAATCGAAAACTGGGATCAGTATAAAAACGGGCTGAAGGAAATGGATTGGAGAGTGTTTCAGCAGGAATACAGGGATTATATTGACCTTGCTAAAATGCTGCAGCTTGTACCTGGCATTGGAGCTGTAGTAGGGGCCTATGCCAACTATAATCTGCTGGACCATCTTGGCGAAACCGCCATGAACTGCTGGAGGATGCGGATCCTCAAGCTTTAATCACTCATATGGCACAGGCATGATATTTTAGAGTAGGAGAGAGTTTATGGAAGCAGTACCTATTAAGAAGAACAGAAATACAACATCGATCGTTTTTGCATGCTTTCTTGCTGTTGCATGGGTCGTATTTTTTTTATTAATCCTTCATGTCAAGGACAGTACGCCGATGAAGCTTGATACCTTTATCCAGGATTGGCTGGTATCTTGGGGAGGGAGTTCTTCTGAAGCCTTTTTTTCCTCTGTGACCCGGCTGGGATCAAGAGAAGTGATTGGAACTCTTTCTCTTTTGTTTATTGCCTTCCTTTGGTTTTCAAGGAAAAACTATCTTGCGATGGCTGTAGTTGTCCTGGGAGTTGCGGGGGGAGACCAGCTGTATAAGCTGGTGAAGAACCTGGTGGAAAGGGACCGGCCGAGCCTTAATGCCGCAGTGGACGGGGTTGGCTATAGTTTCCCGAGCGGTCATGCTGCGGTGGGCTTTATTTTATATTTTCTTGCTGGCTATTTCTTGTTCAGCTATTGCAGGACCCGAACGGCAAAAGCTATCCTTTGTTTTGCGGTATTTATCATTATTCTATTAATCGGTATGAGCAGGGTGTATTTTAATGTGCATTATCCTACAGATGTCATCGGAGGTTATGCCTTGGGATTCATTTATACAGCTGGGCTTTTACATTTTTACGAAATCTTTTTTGCGTATATGAAACGAAAAAAACAAATTTAGAAGAAGGCTGGTTCGTCTCCATGCATCTGGGGCAGGAACCAGTCTTTTTTTATTCTAGTCCCTTTAGCAGTCCTCTTTTTATCCTCCCAAATGGGACAATTGAAAAGAACAAAAAGTGGTCAGAGACCATTCCTTTGTTCATATAGTAAGCGAAAGAACGGTTAAAGGGGTGATAGCAATCTTTCCGTTTACGACGCTTAAGGTGTTAAAGGGAAAACTCTTTGGAGGGCAGGAAAACCGCTGGCAGGAAGTGATGGGGGAAAGAGATTTTTCCCAGCTCAGGGAAAGCCTGAAAGAGGAGCTGAAAAGGGAGCCGGATATCCCAGTCCTTCATCCTGAAGAAGAAGAAATAAAAGAGCATGTAGAAAATGAAGTCCGTAAGCTCAATGCCAATAATCTGACCAGGACCATGGGCTACCTGGATTATTTCAAACGAAACCCTGAGGTTCATTGGGCGTTCCTGGCACATATGGTATCCCGGAATGGCGGCTATCATATGACCGACTTGAAAGGCTCCATGATGGACCATTTACTTAAGGAAAGCGAGCGGGATAAATATTTTGCATTTCTTGAAAGGGCCAATGGAGGCATATTTGCGGATGCATATCCACAGCTCCATCTCTATGAACTTTCAAAAAATCGGGCAATTTCCTTTCGCCGGCTTTTCCCCCATTTTCGAATTTCCAGGTTTATGATTCCAGTTTGGGAGGCTTTCTCTAAATCAGGAAACAGAGAAATGCTGACTGTTGGCATGATTCTAAACGAACAAAGGATGCTGCAGGAAAGGGTAGTGAAAAGAAGCTGGAATGCAGAGCTGTTATCAAGAATTGATTTTCAGCTTCAGGAGTTCTTTGGTTTTACTGCAGTCATTTTTCCTTATGTGAAAAGGAAGGGGAGCAAATACCGGCTGGCGGGCCTGACTGTGAACCGTTTTGAAAGACCGGAGGGAAGGATTATGACTGGGAAGCTCCTTTACTCCATGCTGTTTCTGTCTCCTAAAGTGCTCAAAGGGACTCAGGATTTTGCTTTCAAGAATGTTCATACTGCATCGAGGTCTGATTACTGGGAAGAACTCTTTACCCGGAAGCGCAGGGATGATGAAAAGATTTACAGCCCTGTACTATCCGATGCCTGGGAGGATCGGCCCTTTATGCCGCCGCCTGGTTCGGACTGGTTTATAACAAACGAGTTCATAGAAGATATCAGGCTTCTGCCTGTTCCGCTGAAAACAGATTTGACAGATAAAGCATCAGCCAATGTGAAGCATATCAAAACGATCAATGAAGTGAAATCTATCATTTAGCCGGTAAACGGCTGGTTAAAACTTTTTTTCTGGTGGTGAAATGCATGGTGGTTCAGACTTCAGCCAGGGACTTAGCCGCGGATAAGCCGAAATTTATCGTGATGTGTATAAAAAGATTCATAATCGCCGTCATTTATTTTGATATCATATGCACCTTGTACCAATTCAAAAAAATGGATCGGCTGAGGATCTTAAAGAGAAAGCATAAACCTTACCGAATGGCTGACCTATTGAAATGGCAGCTTAGAGAGCTCAGACTGAACCGGAAAAGGTAAACATTGAGAGTGCGGAATTATAATTTAAAGGTGCTATTATAGCAACTTGTCCACACTGACTCAGCCACCCCTGAATAATATATTGTAAATATTAGGAGGTGGTACTATGGGTAGGTGCCGAATTCGTCGTGAACGTGAGCGGGAAAGAGAACGCGAGCGGGAAAGAGAACGCGAGCAGGAAAGAGAACGTGAGCGGGAAAGGGAACGCGAGCAGGAAAGAGAACGTGAGCGGGAAAGGGAACGCGAGAGGGAAAGAGGACGCGAGCAGGAAAGAGAACGCGAGAGGGAAAGAGGACGCGAGCAGGAAAGAGAACACGAGCGGGAAAAAGAGCGTGAGCGTGAGCAGGAAAGAGAATGCGGAAAGGAAAATGAATGTCAACAATGTGTAATTCACCCTCAACATTGGAGCTGTAATCGTTATTCCCATTGCTATTGGGACGGATTATATGATGATGTACTGTATGGGTAAAGGGTTAAACGGGCAGGGAAACTCAGGAAGCATCCATTATTTTGTAGATGCTTTTCTCACTAAGCAATAGTATTAACAGATTTATCAACTAAAATATGAATCACATGTCCAGAATCAATCATAATAAAAAAGCAGAACCTGCGTGGTTCTGCTTTCGATGTTTTATTCTTCTTCATAGACAGCATATTTTGTTACATAGGAGGAGCCTGAAAAGATGGTTTGCTGTGGGGCGTCCTGTTCCCCGGAGCCGCCTTTTTTGGCATGGGCTTGTGCGAAGGACTGGGAATTCTGCCAATTGCTGAATGAGGATTCGCCTTCCCACTGAGTCAGGATGACATAGGTGTCTGAGTTGGTGGGCCGGAGAACCCTGATGGCGATAAAGCCGGGTTCATTTTCGATGAGCCCTGCCCGGTTTTTGAATCGGTATTCGAAGATGGGGCGTCCTTCATCCGTTACAGGGATATTATTCATGACTACAAAACCATGCTGGGCTAATTCACCTTTTGAGTCAACCACTTCATATCTGCGCGGAGTGCTGAAAACCGTATCCTTTGGTGTTTCATGAAGAAGTAGGGCGTTATCCAGCCCGTTCAAAACGATCATGTTTTCCTCCGCATTTTTATTCTTTAAGACATTTAAGTAATCTGCCGTACCCGATGTGATAAAAAAATTCATTCCTGCACCTCTTTTATACAAAGTTTTTACACTTTCATTGTACCTCATGACGCCATGGTGTAAACAGGACTCGGCAGAGCCTTTCTCTCGCCAAAAGCCTTTATGGAAAAGCAAAAATGTCTGTTTTTTGACAATTAGAGCGCCAGTCTATACAACTATAGGAGAAAAGTCTATATTGAAACATATAAAACATTTAATAAGATCCGAGTCCGGCTTCCCGGCAGATGTCTACGGGAAGCCTTTCCAGGGCTCTTGAAATAATGGGAAATGGCAGAAGCGATTCAGGGTAATTTCGAAAGGTGGATATTATTTATGGCTAAAATGATAAATGAGACATTTTTAAAAGCGGCAAGAGGAGAACAAACGGATTATGTGCCCGTCTGGTATATGAGGCAGGCTGGCAGATCCCAGCCCGAATACCGCAAATTAAAAGAAAAATATTCACTTTTTGAAATTACGCATCAGCCTGAGCTCTGCGCTTATGTGACAAGGCTGCCTGTCGAACAATACGGAGTGGATGCAGCCATCCTTTATAAGGATATCATGACGCCCCTTCCTGCAATCGGAGTGGATGTAGATATCGTTTCAGGGATCGGCCCGGTCATCTCCAATCCGATTAAATCACTTGCGGATGTCGAAAAGCTGGGGGAAATTCATCCTGAAGAGGATATTCCCTATGTACTTGATACCATTAAGCTTTTGGTGAACGAACAGCTGAACGTTCCTTTGATTGGTTTCAGCGGCGCGCCGTTTACGGTCGCTTCTTACATGATCGAGGGCGGACCCTCTAAAAGCTACAATAAGACAAAAGCTTTTATGTATACAGAGCCAAAGGCGTGGTTTGCCTTGATGGACAAGCTTGGGGATATGGCCATTACTTATGTCAAAGCCCAGGTCAAAGCGGGGGCAAAAGCTATCCAAATTTTTGATTCCTGGGTAGGAGCCCTGAATGCCGAGGACTACCGCTATTATATAAAACCAGTGATGGACCGGATTTTCTCTAGTTTAAGAGAGGAAAATGTACCTCTTATTATGTTCGGGGTAGGTGCTAGCCATCTGGCCATGGAATGGCATGACCTGCCTCTGGATGTGGTGGGCCTTGACTGGCGCCTGCCGATCTCCCAGGCGAGAGAAAAAGGAATTACGAAGACGGTGATGGGCAATCTGGATCCGGCCATCCTTCTTTCCTCCTGGAATGTCATTGAGGAAAAGGCGAAGGCTATTTTGGACCAGGGAATGCAGTCACCAGGCTATATTTTCAACCTGGGGCATGGAGTGTTTCCGGATGTGAACCCGGATACATTAAAAAGATTGACCCAGTTTATCCATGAATATTCAAGGAATAACAAATAATAAACCCAGCCAATGAGAGGTGCAGCCAAATGGAAAAAAAGAAAGTCGGATTATTAGTAATGGCTTATGGAACGCCATACAAGGAAGAAGATATTGAAAGATATTATACACATATCAGGCATGGCAGAAGGCCGAGCGATGAAGCCATTCTTGATCTAAGAACCAGATATGCTGCCATAGGAGGAATTTCCCCGCTTGCCAGAATCACCGAGGAACAGGCCCAGGCCCTCGAAAAGAGACTGAATGAGGTACAGGATGAAGTAGAATTCACCTATTATCTAGGCCTTAAGCATATCGAGCCATTTGTTGAAGATGCGGTACATCAGATGAAAAAGGATGGCATTATGGAAGCCGTGAGCATTGTGCTTGCCCCGCACTTCTCTACTTTCAGCGTAAAATCATATAACGGAAGGGCCAAGGAAGAAGCAGCGTCCATCGGCGGGCCGGAAATCAAAAGTGTAGAAAGCTGGTATGATGAGCCTAAATTCATTCAATACTGGGTGGACCGGGTGACAGAGACCTACGCAAAGATGAGTGAAAACGAAAGAGAAAGAGCGGTCCTGATTGTTTCGGCACATAGCCTGCCTGAGAAAATCCTTCTTTCAGGAGATCCATATCCCCGGCAGCTGCAGGAAACTGCAAGCTTAATTGCAGAAGGGGCGGGAATCAAGCATTATGAGCTTGGATGGCAGAGTGCAGGCGGGACTCCGGAGCCATGGCTTGGGCCGGATGTTCAAGATCTTACAAGAGAGCTCTTTCAGAAGGAAGGCTATCAGGCGTTTGTTTACACTCCGGTGGGATTTGTATCCGATCATCTTGAAGTTCTTTATGACAATGATGTGGAGTGTAAGGTGGTCACTGAAGAAATAGGAGCCGCCTATTACCGTCCGGAAATGCCGAATACGCATCCGCAATTTATTGATGCATTGGCGGACGTTGTATTAAAGAAACTGCGTTCTTAAAACGATCGATAAAGCGGCGGAAGGTCTGCGGTTTATTCTGCAGCCTGCAGCCGCTTTCGGATTGAATACCCATTTGCATAAAAAAGAAGGCGATGAACCGTGAAACAGCAAAGGCAGAGGGCTGTAGTAATCGGAGGGGGAATCACCGGTCTGACGGCCGCTTATTACCTGCAAAAAAAGGCCCGGGAAGAAAAACATCCTTTGGATGTGATTCTGATAGAAGCCGGCCAGCGTCTGGGAGGCAAAATCCAGACAACGAAAAGGGATGGATTTGTAATCGAAAAAGGTCCGGAGTCTTTTCTTGCCCATAAATTAAGCGCAGTCCGTCTTGCTAAAGAAGCAGGAATGGAGGATAAGCTGGTGCAGAGCATGCCCGGCAGATCCTTTGTACTGGTCAGAGAGCGGCTGTATCCACTGCCTGGGGGGTCCGTATTAGGTGAGGAAGCCAGGATTATGCCCTTTATTTCCACTGGCTTATTCAGTCCTGTCGGCAAGCTGAGGGCGGCGGCTGATTTTGTCCTGCCGCCCTCCAGAAAAGCCGAAGATCAGTCATTAGGGCAATTTTTCAGGCGCCGTTTTGGCGGTGAAGTGGTAGAAAACTTAATCGAACCCTTATTATCGGGCATTTATGCCGGTGATATCGATCATTTAAGTCTTATGTCCACCTTTCCGGAATTTTTCCAAGCAGAGCAGACCTATAAGAGCATGATCCTTGGCATGAAGCATTTAGCACCAGCGAATGTTCCGCAGACACAAAATAAAGAGGGGGCTTTTCTGACCTTCACCACAGGTTTGGAGTCCTTTGTAGAGGCTATAGAGTCCAAGCTCGATCCGGTATCGATCATAAAGGGAGTGAAGGCGGAGCGCGCCGTGCTGGAAGGAGGCCGCTACACCATCTCGCTGAATAACGGAGAAGTGCTGTCTGCGGACTCCATTATAGCTGCTGTACCGCATCCTGCTGTCCGGCACATTTTCTCGGAATATCCCTTCTTTGATGAATTAAAGGAAATGCCCACAACAAGTGTTGCTACTGTATCCATGGCATTTGATGCATCCGCCCTGAAAAAGGACTTCGGAGGGACGGACTTTGTTGTATCCCGCAATAGTGATTATACAGTTACCACATTTACCTGGACCCACAAAAAATGGCCTCATTCCGCCCCGGAGGGAAAAGTACTGCTCCGCTGCTATATAGGCAGGGCTGGAGATCAGGTAGTGGTCGATTTATCGGATGATGAGATTAGGCAGGTGGTCCTGGAAGACTTAAACAAAATCATGTCGATTACAGATGCTCCTCTTTTCACCATTGTAACCCGCTGGAAAGACGCCATGCCTCAATATACGGTAGGACACAGAGAGAGGATCGCCCGCTTGATGGAACAGGTTAGGAAAGATCTCCCCGGAGTGGTCCTTGCCGGAAGTTCCTATGAAGGAATCAGCCTTCCGGACTGCATTCAGCAGGGAGAGGAAGCAGCTGAAACGGTGTTCATGCAGCTAAAGGAAAAGGAAGTTATACCAGAGTGAATAAGCCAAACCAGTGCAGCAGCCGGTTTGGCTTATTAAACGTACCTGTACGATTGCTTTCAGAACATTTTGTTAAATATGCAGTCCTTTTGTAATAAAATAAAGGTATATGGCAAAAGGAGCGGTGTTCAATGAGCCGGAAATTGCGTAGAAAACAGGCGGAGGCCGCAGCAGGCGGGCGGATGCTGAATATGATGGTAACGGTATTATTAAACGTGTGTTTCTTTTCATTCCTGGCATGTGTGATTATGTTCTTTCTTCAGTTATAGCAGCAGGTTGTCTCCTCTGTCGTCATCTGTTATGATAAGCTTAAAATGACTGAATTATTCAATGGGTCATTAGACGGAGGAGAAAGAATGACAATAGACAGGAAACAATCCATTTTAAAGGCTGCTTCCAAGTCTTTTTCCCTGTTTGGCTATAAAGCGACCACAATGGATCAGGTTGCAAAAATTGCAAATGTAGGAAAAGGGACCATTTATACCTTTTTCCATAACAAAGAGGAGCTTTTCAAGGAAATTGTCCAGGGGCTGATCCAGGAGATGATGAATGCAGCCGAAGAAACACTGGATACAGCGGCGACCTTTCATGAAAATATCCATAATGTATTATATAAAATGCTTGAATACAGACGCGACCATCAGTTCATGATCAAACTGATGCAGGAGAAACGGGAAATGGGTACAAGAGCAGTCGTGGACATGGTCGATGAAATCGAGGAAGCGATTATTACGTATATCAGTGGAAAGATTCAAACAGGAATTGATAATGGGAAAATCATTCCCTGCGATCCTGAGCTTACTTCCTTCATCATCCTCAAGATGTATATTACCCTTATCTTTGACTGGGAGCAGACCCATAACCCGCTGCCCAAAGAAAAAATCGCAGAACTCCTTGAAGTCTATGTTTTCAAAGGATTATCCAGATAATATAAAACCAGCCGGGCATCCGGCTGGTTTTTTCCTGCTCTTCCTATTTAGAAATCTGCAGACAGGACTCGCATTTATTGCCATAGCATTCATGCTGCTCCTGAATGGTTTCTCCACATTCCGCGCACTGCTTTGCGGGAAGGTTCTTAAAGAATTCTAGGCTGCTTAGGATCATAGTCAACGCCTCCTGTTTGATTATTCAGAAAATTAAATGATTACTAGTATTGTATTATAACAGTTTTGAAAGGTCAAGTTATGTAGTATAACAAAATGTAAAAAGATGAAAAAATAGGCATAATGATTTATGATTTAACTATTCCATGCTAAATTGACGGGAGGAAATAATGTGAAACTTACCATCCTTGGCTGCTGGGGAGGTTATCCTGCCCAGAATGACGCTTCTGCAGGATACCTGCTGGAGCATGAAGACTTTACCCTGCTTGTGGACTGCGGCAGCGCTGTGCTGTCCAAGCTGCAGAATCACACAGCTCCCCGAAATTTAAACGGTGTGATACTTTCTCACTATGATGCCGATCATATTGCAGATATAGGGGTGCTGCAGCATGCCCTGTTAATTGATAAAATGCTTGGCAATGAAAAGGAAGCCCTTCCAATATACGGTCATACTCTCGATTCCAAAGGATTCAGCAGCCTCACGTATAAGGATATAACAAAGGGTGCGGCTTATTCGGACGAGGAGGCTTTGGAAATAGGCCCCTTCACTTTTACATTCTTAAAAACGAGACATGGCGCACCCTGCTTTGCCATAAGGATCGAATGTGACGGGAGAACGATGGTGTACACCGGGGATACCTCATATTTCGAGGAGCTTGCGGACTTCTCCAAGGACGCTGACCTGCTTTTATGTGAAAGCAATTTTTATAAGGGAATGGATGGAGAAAAGGCTGGCCATATGACAAGCACGGATGCAGGTACTCTCGCACAAAAGGCAGAAGTGAAGCTTCTTGTATTGACACATCTCCCGCATTTTGGGGAGGTCAGCCAGCTGCAGGAGCAGGCCGCAGAGGTGTTCGAGCGCCAAATTATCATCGCACGAAGCGGTATGGAGTATTACATTTGATTCAGGAGGACAAGACACATGCTTTTTATTGATAACAAAGGAATTACGGATCCAAGCATCAATCTGGCAATTGAAGAATATGCCTTGAAAAATTTAGATATTGAGGAAACGTATCTGCTATTTTATATCAATGAACCATCCATCATCATCGGGAAAAACCAGAATACCATTGAAGAAATCAATCGTAATTATGTGGAAGAGCATAACATCCATGTTGTAAGAAGACTGTCAGGCGGGGGCGCTGTTTACCATGATACCGGCAACCTGAATTTCAGCTTCATCACAAAGGATGATGGAGAAAGCTTCCATAATTTCAGGAAGTTTACGGAGCCTGTGGTAGAAGCTCTTAGAAAGCTTGGGGTGAATGCGGAATTAAGCGGCCGGAACGACCTTGAAGCAGAAGGGCGTAAAATCTCCGGGAATGCACAGTTCTCAACCCGCGGCCGAATGTTCAGCCATGGCACCCTGCTTTTCAGCTCTGAAATGGAAAATGTAGTGTCTGCCCTTAATGTAAAGCAGGAAAAGATTGCTTCCAAAGGGATTAAATCGATCCGCAGCAGGGTGGCCAATATATCCGAGTTTTTAAAAGAGCCGATGACAATCGAGGAATTCAGGAGCACACTTCTTCAGTACATCTTCAATATGGAGGAAGTTCAGGAATATGTCCTGACTGAACAAGATTGGGAAAATATCCGCAAGCTGTCTGAAGAAAGATACCGGAACTGGGAATGGAACTATGGTAAATCCCCTAAATTCAATCTTCAGAGGAGCCATCGTTTCCCTGTGGGCAGCATTGATATCAGACTGGAAGTGAATAAGGGGAAAATCGAGGAGTGCAGGATTTTCGGTGATTTCTTCGGTGTAGGGGATGTTCACGATATTGAGGAAAAGTTGACCGGAAAGAGATATGACCGCTCTGAAATCACGAATGCTCTTGAGGATATCCATATTCAGCACTATTTTGGAAATATATCAAAGGAAGATTTCATCCAGCTGGTATATTGATGCAGGATCCGGGCTGGCTTCCATGTACAGGCAGCCAGCTTTATTTTTGTTAGTATCCGCCTTTTTTTAACTCCAGGGTTGAAGAAAGGGCTATATTTTACTATAATATTATTTGAAAATTAAAAATATGAATGACTATTCATTCAGAAGTCAAGAAGGAGGGAAACTATGAATTTATCAAGGAGATTGCATGAAACGGCCGGAGGGGCCGCTGATAAAACAGCTTATATCTTTATGGAGCAGAAGACCTCGTATGGGCAATTGGATTCTGCTATATCAAAGTTTGCAAATTCGCTGAGGGACCTTGGCATTAAAAAAGGTGACCATATCGCCCTGGTCTTGGGGAATACCCCGCATTTCATTATTGGATTGTATGGCGCTTTACGTGCGGGTGCAACCGTTATTCCGATCAACCCCATCTATACTCCTGATGAAATCGGATATATCATCAGCAATGGGGATGTCAAGCTTGTCATTACACTCGATATTATCCTGCCGCTGATGGAGGCATTGGATCCCGCTATGCCAAATGTAAAGCATATTGTCTATTGTCACACCTCAAAGGAAGGCACAGGAAATCTCACAGACTTATCGATTTATCCAAAATTGAAACCGGTTACATACTTGATTGAAACAGGAAACCCTGCCTATCTGGAGGCAGATACCTGCGAAGATGATACTGCTGTGATCCTCTACACATCGGGTACAACTGGAAAACCGAAAGGAGCCATGCTTACCCATAAGAACCTCTACAAGAATGCGGATGATGTAGGCACCTATCTTAAAATGAATGAAAGCGATTCTGTTATTACAGCGCTTCCTATGTTCCATGTGTTTTGCCTCACCGTCTCACTGAACGCCCCTTTATTACAGGGAGCCACTCTCTTGATCATGCCAAAATTCAGTCCCAAGGAAGTATTCCGGCTGGCAGCGAAGTATGAGGCTACCGTGTTTGCCGGTGTTCCAACCATGTATAACTTCCTATACCAGTTCCCTGATGGAAACTCAGATGATTTAAAATCTCTGCGCCTGTGCATTTCCGGGGGAGCGGCCATGCCGGTTTCCCTTCTAAAAGAGTTTGAGAAAAAATTTAAAGTGGTCGTTTCAGAAGGCTATGGATTGTCCGAAGCATCTCCTGTCACCTGCTTTAATCCTTTGGACCGCCCAAGGAAACCAGGCTCCATCGGGACCAATATTTTGAATGTGGAAAATAAGGTCATGAACGAGCTTGGGGAGGAGGTCCCGCCCGGCCAGGTAGGAGAGCTTGCCGTTAAAGGCCCGAATGTCATGAAGGGTTATTATAAAATGCCTGAGGAAACCGCGGCGGTTCTTAAAGACGGCTGGCTTTATACCGGTGATCTCGCCAGGATGGATGAAGAGGGCTATTTCTATATTGTGGACAGAAAAAAGGATCTTGTAATTGTAGGAGGCTATAATGTGTATCCTCGGGAAGTGGAGGAGGTCCTTTTTGCGCACCCTCATATTGTGGAGGCAGCCGTCATCGGAGTGCCGGATCCAAATCAGGGAGAGGCGGTCTATGCATTTGTCGTCTCCGACTCAAAGGACGTGACCGGCGGGGATTTGACCGCTTATTGCAGGGAGCATCTGGCTAAATATAAAGTACCATCGGCTTTCGAGTTCCTGGAGGAGCTGCCGAAAAATACGACAGGCAAAATACTCAGAAGAACATTGAAACCCTCTGTTTCACAGGTCTAAATGATGCTTCAGGGAACAGGCGGCGCCCGTTGTATTAGGGCTGCCGCCTTTTTGGCTATCCGGAAACTAATCAAGGCCTAAAAGGAGAATCCGAAATACATAGCGGAGTGAACTCCCTTTCTGAAAGTCTAAGAAAATCCAATTTTTACAAATTGTAAATATCTTGAATTTTTCTGTTTTTCGCTTAAGGCTCAGGGGAAAAGACTTACTAAGAGTCTAAAGGAGAGAGGTGGCAACCGAATGAATGCATCAGGAAAAGACACAACACCAGCCAGCTGGAATTCCCATGTTTTAATGGAAAAAGGGTCTGGCAATTCTTCCATCCTGTATGAGGTCGATTCATTCCGCGCTTATATTACCTTAAATAGAGAAAAAAGCCTTAATGCCTTGACTTTTTCCATGCTCCAGCGGCTGGATGAAGTGGTGAAGGATATTCATGGGAATTCCCAGGTAAGGATGGTGGTGATTTCAGGGGCTGGAGACAGAGCCTTCAGCGCTGGGATGGATCTTCAAGAGCTGGAAGCATTCAAACCGGAGGAAATCATGGAATTCCAAAAACTTCTGGGAAACATCTGCAGCTCAATCGAGGGGCTGCCGCAGCCGACAGTTGCCGCAGTGAATGGATATGCGTTTGGTGCGGGCCTGGAGCTGGCACTGGCATGTGATATAAGAATTGGAATTGAACATGCCCTGCTCGGATTCACGGACACAAGCTTTGGTCTGATCCCTGGAAGCGGAGGAACCCAGAGACTCCCCAGGCTGATCGGTGAATCCAGGGCACTCGAGATGATTCTGACAGGAAGGAGGGTTACAACGACGGAAGCGCTTGCTTATGGTCTCTTCACCAAAACAGCTTCTCATAGTTCCTTCAGTCAGACAGTAGAAGATTATGCGGACCTTCTCCTGCAAAATGCCCCTATTGCTATGGCACAGGCTAAGTCGGCGATGAAAAAAGGGCTGAAAACTACATTTGCAGAGGGACTTCTGCTTGAAGGAGATTCGTTTAGAAAAACCGTTCAAACAGAAGACCGAATGGAAGCGATGGCTGCCTACAGGGAAAAGCGCAGGCCAGTATTTAAAGCAAAATAAAACAAAGCATCACAGGCTCTTGATACTCTCCTCTCGTATGATAGCGGAGGGTTTTTTTATTTGTCTTTTTTTAACCTTTGTATTGAATAATAGTTTTATATATAAGTATAATTTATAAAATACATACATGTGATTTGCTTTATTGACAACAGGCTATAGGTAAACTAGAAAAGGAGATGCACGCACCCATGCAGGAAATTGCAGTCAAGAAAGAAATGTCTTCCTTTCGTCGAGGAATGCAGGAGGGGACAAGCATAGCGATCGGCTATTTTCCGATAGCGCTTACCTTTGGCTTAATTGCCAAAAGCACTGGCCTGGCCCTGTCAGAAACAGTTCTAATGAGTCTCATTGTGTTTGCAGGCGCCTCTCAATATATGGCCTTGAACCTTTTGTCCCTTGGCACCGGAATTTATGAGATTATTCTTACGACCTTCATTGTGAATATCAGGCATTTCCTTATGTCTGCATCTTTAAGGGAAAAAACAGAGGATGACCATGTGTTAAAACAGGCGGCATTTGCATTTGGGATTACCGATGAAACTTTTTCCGTTGCTTCGATTAATAGTTCCCCGGTGACATCAGGCTATATGTTTGGTGTGAATGGGGTTGCCTATGCAAGCTGGGTCATCTGCTCGGGGCTTGGCTTTATTTTTGGTGCTGCACTTCCCCATGTGCTCCAGGAAAGCATGTCTATTGCCCTGTATGCCATGTTCATTGGACTTTTGGTGCCGTCCTTGAAGGGTAACAAAAAAGTCATACTTCTTGCTGTAACATCTGCCTGCCTGAACAGTGCTTTTACACTGTCCCATTTCCTTGGCACAGGCTGGTCCATAGTAACTTCCACTTTAATATCTGCCGTGCTGGTTGAAGCGGTAGATGGGGCCAGAAAGCGAGGGAAAGAAGCATGAACACATCTATATTACTGATGATTATCGGAATGGGGGCCGTGACCTACATACCCAGGGCCCTGCCCTTTGTGCTGTTTAAAAACAGGGAGCTGCCGCCTTTTCTACAGGGCGTTTTGCGGAACATTCCCTTCGCCACGCTGGGAGCACTTATTTTTCCCGCTGTCCTGCTCATTCAGGATAATATTTTATACGGGCTCATAGGAGCCGCAGCTGCTTTCCTGCTATCCTATCTGGGGCTGAATGTCATTGTTTCGGTATTAGGCTCCATTGTAGTGCTTACCTTATATTCAGCCATTTTTTAGCCGGCTTTGTCATGACCCGAATAATCGGTTCTAAATCCCAGTCAATTCGGCTACATTATAAGGAAAGCTCGTACGGAAGGAGAATAATATGGCTAGGAGAACCGCTTCATGGGCTATGCTCATTTATCTGTTGTTCATCGCTGTGATCTACTGGTATATATTTTATGGCACAAGT
Organism: Peribacillus kribbensis DSM 17871; assembly: GCF_000430765.1. Classification (GTDB taxonomy): domain Bacteria; phylum Bacillota; class Bacilli; order Bacillales; family DSM-1321; genus Paraperibacillus; species Paraperibacillus kribbensis. Next base: position 167,349 of record NZ_AUMQ01000030.1, read on the forward strand.
GCGGATATTCCTTCGCATTTAAAAGGGACAAGCGCCGACCCTTCGACTTTTATGAACAGCCGGGAGCTCGATATCAGCACGCATTATTCAAAGATCCGCAATTTTATGTTTTTCCTCGCGGCTCCCTATGACTGGATTTTCTATCTTTTTATTATGCTGGCTGGCTTTCCGGGCCTGGTCGAGCGCTGGTCCCGGAATCTTGTGAAATGGACCATCCTTCAGAATGGCATTTATTTATTCTGGGTATCTGTACTGGCTTTTCTTTTTACACTGCCGCTGGACTTTATCGGGTTCAGGCTGTCGAAATCCTATCACCTTTCGAACCAGACCTTTCCTTTGTGGATGAAGGATGAACTGATCGGCTTTTGGGTGGATTTCGCCTTGATGTGGGTGGTAATGAGCGTGTTATACTGGCTGATCAGAAGGTTTACGAAGAAATGGTGGCTGTATGCCTGGCTGCTTTCCATACCATTCACCCTGTTTTTGATGTTCATTCAGCCGGTTGTGATTGACCCGCTTTATAATAAATTTTATCCCCTGCAGGACCAAAAGCTCGAGAAAAAGATTCTTGCACTTGCGGCAAAGGCGGACATACCGGCAGAGCATGTCTATGAGGTGAACATGTCCACGAAGACTAATTCCATGAATGCCTATGTGAATGGGATTGGCTCAAATTCAAGGATTGTCCTGTGGGATACTACATTGAATAAATTGAGCGATAAAGAGATTCTGTTTATCATGGCGCATGAAATGGGCCACTATGTAGAAAAGCATCTGTATTTCGGGATAGCAGGCTCACTGGCAGGAAGCTTCATCGGTCTATGGATCGCCTCGAAATTAGTGGCAGCCATTATCCGAAGGTGGGGAGGACTTTTGAAAATCCCCTCGATTAAAAGCCTGAGCTCTTATCCCCTGCTGCTGCTCACAGCTTCGGTCCTGCTCTTTGCGGCAAGTCCAGTTTCTAATTATGCAGCCAGATATGAGGAGAAGCGGGCAGACATTTATGCCATCAAGATGACAAAGGACAAAGAGGCCGGCATTCATTCCTTTCAGGAACTCACACGGTCAGGGCTGAGCCAGGTAAATCCGCCCCTGCTTGTAAAGCTTTTCCGCTATACCCATCCGACCATGCTTGAGAGGATCTCCATGATTGAAAATTGGCCGGCAAAAAAGTAAATAAAAGAAATGGGCCGGCTCCCTGCCGGCCGCCTTTGGATTAAAGGGAATAAAAAATCCGTTATTCTAATAATCTGCGCTGCAAAGCAGAAGGCATCTTTAAAAATTTAAGGTAAAATTAAAAAAGACTCCAGGAAAATTAAACTTCCTGAAGTCTTTTCTATATTTTCCCACTCATTAGGTGCCGAATCTTTGCAGCAGCTCCTTCTTCTTATTGCTCAATTTCATAAAAAGCTCTTTGTCTCTGGAATCAAGGCTTTTATCAATCTCCGTGTTCACGCTGGCAAGCTCAAACAGCATACAGGCCTCATGGATCACCATCTCAATGAATAAATCCTGCATATAATTCTTACTCTGCTTCTGCCGGTCCATGACGGACTTCTTCATCAACTCTGAATAGGAATTCTTTTTGCTCATCCCTTTCACCCCGGTTCCTTTTTTCAATTATATGAGAAAAAGGGAAAAACCAAAACTATAGATTTTGAATTTTCTAAAAAATATTTAGTCTTGTCCTGAAAATCGTGATATGATGAATTTGAGAAGTGTAAAATTTTGGATGTTCAAAGGAGAAGGCCAATGAAAACCTTAAAATCTGCTTTAGTTGAGGAATATGAAGTAAATCCTTATACACTCATCATCATGCCGATAGAATATGGAAGCAAGATTTACTCGCGGGTAGTGGAGGTCGATGGGGAGCTGGTTTCACCATTTAAGCCGATTGAGATTATAAAGAAGAGCTGTGAGTATTTTGGCTCGAGCTATGAAGGCAGGAAAGACGGGACACGCCAGCTGGTAGGAATCACCCACAAGCTGCCGGTCACCATTGATCCTACCAGCAATCTCTTCTTCTTTCCCACGAATTCTCCTGGCAGGGAGGACTGCATATGGATTTCCCACGAAAATGTGGATGCCTACCACAGGGATGATAAAGGAAATACCGTTGTGACCTTTAGGAATAAAAATAAAATTGAAGTGCCCATTTCTTATTCTTCTTTTGAAAGCCAGATGTTCCGGACGGCCATGCTCCGGACGAAGCTGATTCAGAGAATTGAGGAGACTCAGAGGAAATCTATGTATTTATTTTCAAATCCTACATCCGAAGCATCGGATCTGAAGGCGAATTATCTTCTTGTCAACAGGCGCCGGCAGTAGCTGCGGCGGCTGTTCATCTGCCTGAACGGAAGCATGGCAGCTTCGATTAAGCAGGTTATAGCTGGAACATGCTTCCCGATTTAGGAATCAAGCCGGCTTTCGCATCTCCTGAATAGATAGGCAGTCATCAGCTCTTCGACTTTGTTTCGCAGCCTTGGATTAAAATAATTATGGTGCTCTTCATAGCCTTTATACATAAACAGGTACATGGTGAAGGCTTCATCCCTCCGGACCTCGCTTACATGTATATTTTCTTTTCTCAAGTAAAGTCTGGTCTCCTTTAAATCCCTCTGAACCTGTTTCATGGTTTCTTCGATAAGCTCTAAATATGGGCGCTTCAGCTTGAAGGGACTGCGGCCGATCACATCCAGGTCCCTGTTCAGGATCGTGAGGACCATGGGCAGATAAATCGCGTTTTCAATGATATCCCGGTCTTTCTCGGGTATTCTTGTCATTTCTCCAAAGCCCCCTCTGACTAAAAAACAGAACATTTGTTCTGTATATATCCTAATCAATTTTTTATCCCTTTGCAAGTGTCCGCCAGAAATTTTACGTCTCCTTACCATTATGATTTTTCTGCAAGAAATTATAACCTTCTAAAAAAATGAGTTATTATATTTATAGAGGGAAAAGAGATAAAAGAAGTGCAAGGAAGCCCTTGGGGCATTACATAATAGCTAAGGAGCAAAAGATGGATTTCAATGATTTGAAAGAATGGCTGACACTTGAAAATATGTATGACCTGATACACCATTACCGCGCTCTTGGGCCGCTTGCAGGGATCCTGTTTCCTGCGCTGGAAGCTTTTTTGCCGTTTCTGCCGCTTGTGGTGCTTGTACTCGCCAATGCAAGCGCCTTTGGCTTATGGTTCGGTTTTTTGTTTTCCTGGATAGGGGCCTGTGCCGGGTCTTATTTAGTATTCTGGCTTGTAAGGAAGTACGGCCAGGGGAAAGTGTTCCATTTCATTCAGAGGCACCGGCAGGTAAAAAAGCTGATGGATTGGGTGGACAGGCATGGCTTTGGACCATTGTTCGTGCTGCTTTGCCTCCCGTTTTCCCCCTCTGCCATCATCAATGTCGTCGCAGGGCTGTCTAATATCAGTCCAAGGCAGTACGCATTCGCTCTGGCGGCGGGCAAAATGGTCATGATCTTCTCCATCAGCTTTGTCGGATATGATTTATCTGCCCTTATACACAAGCCCCTCCGGACGGCAATCGTGGCGGTCATCATATTCCTCGTATGGCTTGCGGGTAAAACAATAGAAATCCGGATGAACAAAAGCGTAAAAAAACAAAAAGAACGAGCATGAATGGAGGCTTCCCGCTGGCGGGAAGCTTTTTATTTGGGGATAACAGGGAAATGGCGGCAGTTCCCATCCTCCTATTATCTTCCGAACGCCTGTTCCGAGCTTTTTCTTATCGAACGCCCATTTTTATGGTAAAATGGTGAGTATAAATTAAGTAGAGGAGGCAGGAAATGGCCCTTCGTTTTTTGCTTGGAAGGTCAGGAACGGGAAAGACCAGGCTTATTCTGGATGAGATCCGGGAGAAGCTTTCTCAGGACCCGGACGGACCTCCGATTATATATTTAGTACCAGATCAAATGACGTTTCAGTCTGAATATAAATTGATTTCGGCTCCTGGTTTGGATGGAATGATCCGGGCACAGGTATTCAGCTTCAGCAGGCTCGCATGGAGGGTCCTGCAGGAAACAGGAGGAATGGCGCGCACCCACCTGAACAGCGTGGGCATCACGATGCTGATCCAAAAAATCCTGGAAGACCAAAAGGATGATATGAGAATTTTCCAGCGCTCTTCGGATAAGCCTGGTTTTATCGGCCATATGGAGAGCATCCTCACTGAATTCAAAAGATACTGCATCACGCCTGAAAAACTCGGGGAAACCCTTCAGTCCGGAGAGAAGGCGTCGTCCGGCGCGGTGGCGGATAAAATTCATGACCTGCAGCTGATTTATGAATCCTTCGAAAACCAGCTGGAAGGAAAATACTTGGATTCCGAGGATTATTTCAAGCTGCTGGCTGAAAATCTAGAAAACTCGGATTATCTCAGAAATGCGGAAATTTATATCGACGGCTTCTACAGCCTTACCCCCCAGGAGCAGTTGATTGTAGAGGGACTTATGAAATGCTGCGCGAATGTCGCCGTATCACTGACTATGGATGAGCCCTTTGAGTACCGGCCGCCGGGTGAGCTGGATCTGTTCAGGCAGACAGGCCATATGTATCATACGCTCTATTCGCTTGCTTTGAAAAATAATATTTTCATTGAAGAAGAAGTTCTGAGGACATCGCATCGGTTCGCCCATGAAAGTCTGAGAGTGCTCGAGGAGAAATTCACCGCCCGGGGAGAGGCACCTTTTACCGATAACGCCAGGATTACCATTGGACAGGCAGTTAACAGGCGTGCAGAAGTGGAAGGGGCAGCAAGGACGATTGCATCCCTTGTGCGGGATCGGGATTATCGGTACAGGGATATCGCTGTGCTCGTAAGAAATGCCTCTTCCTATCAGGATATTATCGAGACGGTGTTTAAAGATTACAACATTCCTATTTTTATCGATGCCAAGAGATCCATGCTGAACCATCCTGTTGTAGAGCTGATCCGCTCGGTCCTTGAAATTCTTGATACCAGCTGGAGATACGAGCCTGTCTTTAGGGCGGTCAAGACGGAGCTGATGTTCCCGATCAGCGATCAGCCGTCCATCATGCGCCGCCGTGCGGACCGGCTTGAGAACTATGTGCTGTCAAGAGGGATAAAGGGCAGCAGATGGACAAATAAGGAACCCTGGTCATACAGGAAAGTAAGGGGCCTTGATCTGGGAAGCAAAGGCCAGACGGATGAGGAGAAAAGCATCGAGGCTGATTTGAATGAACTGAAAGAAATGATTTCAGCGCCGATCCAAAAGCTTTCCCGCAGGCTGAAGCGGGCAAAAGACAGCCGATACTTCTGTGAGGCTCTGTATCTGTTTCTTGAAGAGCTTCATATCCCTGAAAAGCTCGAAAGGCTGAAGCAGTCAGCAGAGGCGGAAGGAGACCTTGTGACGGCCAGGGAGCATGAACAGGTGTGGAACGCGGTCATGGAGCTCCTGGACCAGTTCGTGGAGCTTCTGGGGGATGAAAAAATGAGCCTCAAGAAGTTCATCGGGCTTCTGGAAGCCGGGATGGAGAGCATGAAATTCTCCCTTGTTCCCCCAGCCATTGACCAGGTTCTGATCACAAGCGTGGATCTCTCCCGCCTGAGTGATATTAAAGCAGCCTTTGCCATCGGATTGAATGAAGGAGTCCTTCCTGCAAAGATCGGGGAGGAAGGCGTGTTCTCTGACAGCGACAGGGAAAAGCTGCAGTCTGCAGGCCTTGAGCTGGCCCCAGGCACAAAGACCCGTCTCATGGATGAAGAATTCACAGCCTACAAGCTGTTCACCACTCCATCCCATGAATTGTTTATATCCTTCCCTCTTGCGGATGAGGAGGGCAAGTCGCTCATTCCGTCTTCCTATATAAAACGCATCCGGGACCAGTTCCCTGGAGCCGGAGAATGCTTCTGGTTCAATGACCCCCAAGAAGCGGGAGATGAAGAGCACCTTAGGTACGCCGTAAACAACAGAGTGGCACTTTCCTATCTTGCCTCGCAGCTGCAGCTGAAAAAGAGGGGATACGAAATCCATCCTGTTTGGTGGGATATTTATAATTCCTTCCTGCTGGACCCGGAACAGAAACGGGAGACCTCGCTGGTCCTTTCCAGCCTGTTCTATAAAAACAGGACAAAAAAACTGACAGAAACGACAAGCAGGCAGCTCTATGGGGAAAGCATACAGGCGAGTGTCTCGAGAATGGAGATGTTCAACAGCTGTCCGTTCTCGCATTTTGCCGCACATGGCTTAAAGCTGCATGAACGCAGGATCTTCCGCCTGGAGGCACCTGATATCGGAGAAATGTTCCATGCTGCACTGAAGCTCATCGCGGATCATCTGGAGGAGAGGAATATCTCCTGGGCCGCCCTGACAAAAGAGGAGTGCATGGAGCTTGCGGGACTTGCTGTCAGGGAAATCGCTCCAAGGCTGCAGAACCAGATCCTGCTCAGCACAAACCGGCATCATTATATTGCCCGGAAGCTTCAGCAGGTCATCGGAAGGGCGTCCATGGTCTTGAGTGAGCATGCGAAGGCCAGCGGATTCAGCCCGGTCGGACTCGAACTTGGCTTTGGACGGAACAGCGAGCTTCCGCCTCTTACTTTTTCGCTTAAAAATGGGACGACCATGGAGCTGGTCGGAAGGATTGACAGGGTGGATAAAGCAGAGGATCCGGAGGGAGTGTATCTAAGGGTGCTGGATTATAAGAGCAGCTCCAAGGAACTAAACCTCAGCGAAGTCTATTATGGCCTGGCCCTGCAGATGCTCACGTATCTCGATATCATCGTGACCCATTCCCGCTCCTTGATCGGCAGGGAGGCAAAGCCTGCCGGAGTGCTGTATTTCCATGTTCATAATCCCCTGGTCAAGGCAGGAAGCATGCTGTCGAAAGATCAGATAGAAGAAGAGATCTTTAAAAGCTTTAAGATGAAAGGCCTTCTTCTCGGGGAAAAAGGTGTGCTGGAGCTGATGGATGCGAATCTTCAAGAAGGCAGCTCCCAGATCATCCAGGCAGGCTTCAAGAAGGATGGCGGCCTGAGCTCCACCTCAAAGGTGGCCAGCAGCGAGGAATTTACACATCTTAATAAGTATGTAAGAAACATTTACCAAAAGGCAGGGGACGAAATAGTCAGCGGCAATGTTGAAATTGCCCCTTATAAGCTGAAGGATCATGTACCCTGTACCTTCTGCTCCTATAAATCGGTCTGCCAGTTCGACTCCTCCCTGGAGGAGAATGACTATCGTCTCTTGACGCCTAAAAAAGAAACAGATGTACTTTCCATCATTAAAGGGGGCTTTGATTCATGACAAAAATGCTGATACCTGTAAAGCCTGCCGAGGCATCCTGGACAGAGGACCAATGGAAAGCCATCTGGGCAAAGGGGCAGGACATACTGGTCGCTGCGGCAGCAGGATCCGGGAAAACCGCGGTCCTGGTTAACAGGATCATCCAGAAGCTGCTGGCAGGGGATGACCCTATGGATATCGATGAGCTTCTTGTCGTAACCTTTACAAATGCCTCAGCAGCCGAGATGCGCCACAGGATTGCAGATGCCCTGGAATCAGCGATCAAGGAAAATCCTTCATCGCAGCATATAAGGAAGCAGCTCAGCCTGATTAATAGGGCTTCCATTTCAACCCTGCATTCCTTCTGTATGGAAGTGATCCGCAAATATTACTATTTGATTGATGCAGATCCCGCTTTTCGGATTGCGGATTCCACAGAAGCGGAAATCATGAAGGATGAAATTCTTGAAGAGCTTTTCGAAGAGCATTATGCTGCATCGGATGATGAAAGCTTCTTTAGGGCAGTGGATGCTTATTCCAGTGATAGAAGCGATGCAGCCCTGCAGGAAATCGTGAGAGCCCTGTACGAATTTTCGCGCTCGCACCCTAAGCCGGAGGCCTGGCTTTCGGATCTTATACAGCTGTATGAAGTATATCCTGGGGATTCCATCGATGATCTGCCGTTCATCTCCAGCTTGAAGTTTGATATCCAGCTGAAGCTTGAGGCGGTGAAAGACCTCTTGGAGGAAGCACTCGAGCTGACAAAGCAGCCGGGAGGACCTGCTCCAAGGGCGGAGAACTTCCTGGAAGATCTTGCTGCGATTGAAAAGCTTCAATTGGCTCAATCATGGAATGAGTTATATCTGGCCATTCAGAATGTGAGCTTTGGCACCCTTAAACGCTGCAGCGGAGCTGATTTTAATAAGATCCTTACAGAACAGTCCAAGAAATACCGCGATAAAGCGAAAAAGCTGGTCGATGAACTGAAAAAGGAACTTTTCTCAAGAAAGCCGGAGAGCTTTTTGGAGGATTTCCAAGAGTTAAAGGGATATGCCGAAACGCTTGTACTCCTCGTCCGCCAGTTTGCGGAACGATTCAGTGAAGAAAAGAAGCGGAAGGGAATTGTCGACTTCTCTGACCTGGAGCATTTTTGTCTGGACATTTTAACTGGTATGGACGATGAAGGCCATGTGGTCCCTTCTGAGGCAGCTCTTGAATACAGGCAGAAGTTCAAGGAAGTTCTGGTGGACGAGTATCAGGATACCAATATGGTCCAGGAAACCATTCTAAGCCTCGTAACCACTCCTGGCGAAGAAAACGGAAACCTCTTTATGGTAGGGGATGTCAAGCAGTCGATCTACCGTTTCCGTCTGGCTGAACCGAATCTCTTCCTGCAGAAATACAGCCGGTTTACCCACACCGGCACGAGTGCCGGATTAAAGATCGATCTAAACCAGAACTTTAGGAGCAGAAAGGAAGTATTGGACGGTACTAACTACTTGTTCAAGCAGATCATGGGCGTAAAAGTAGGCGAGGTGGAATATAACCAGGATGCCGAATTGAAGCAGGGGGCACCATATCCCGACGAGCCGTATCCAATTGATGTCCACCTCATTGACCAGAGTTCTGATATTCAAGAAGCGGGATCTGATGAAGCTGGTTTTGAGGGGGAGGAGCTGGAGAATGCCCAGGCTGAAGCAAGGCTGATGGCCCGCCTGGTCAAGGAAGTCATAAGGGAAAAGCGTCCTGTCTATGATACGAAGCTTAAAGTCCACCGCCCGGCAGCTTTTAAGGATATCGTCATCCTGCTCAGATCCATGCCATGGGCCGATCAGATCATGGAAGAATTTAAAAAGCAGGGAATCCCGATTTACGCCAATTTGTCTACCGGTTATTTTGAGGCAACCGAAGTGGCAATTATGATGTCGCTTCTAAAGATCATAGATAACCCGTTGCAGGATATTCCGTTTGCTTCCGTGCTGCGCTCGCCGATCGTTTCCCTGGATGAAGAAGAGCTCGCAGAAGTCAGGCTGTATGCAAGGGGAGATTCCTACTTTGAGGCTGCTGCCGCATTTTGCAGGGAGGCAGACGAAAAAGAAGCCCCAGTCCTTTATGCGAAAGTATCAAGATTCCTTTCGCATCTTGAAAAGTGGCGCAGAATGGCAAGGGAAGGCTCCTTGTCAGAGCTGATCTGGCAGCTGTTCAGTGATACGAAATTCTATGATTTTGCCGGCGGCATGCCGGGCGGGAAACAGCGTCAGGCCAATCTAAGGGCTCTGTACGACCGAGCCCGGCAATATGAAGCAAGCTCCTTCCGGGGGCTGTTCCGTTTCCTTCGATTCATTGAACGGATGCAGGAAAGGGGCAGCGACCTTGGAGCAGCAAGAGCCCTCGGGGAACAGGAGGATGTCGTGAGGCTGATGACCATCCATTCCAGCAAGGGGCTGGAATTCCCGATTGTCATTACAGCCGGGCTCTCCCGGCAGTTTAATCTGATGGATATCAGAAAAAGCTACCTCCTTGACAAGGATCTTGGATTTGCATCCAAATATGTGAATCCGGAGCTGCAGATTACGTATCCTTCTCTGCCGCAGATTGCGTTCAAGCGAAAAAAGCATGTGGAAACCATTGCGGAAGAAATGAGGGTGCTGTATGTTGCGTTGACCCGGGCAAAAGAAAAGCTGATTTTGGTCGGCACGTTGAAGGATGCCCAAAAAAGCCTGGAGGATTGGACGGCTGCCCGCAGCGGCCGGGACTGGCTGCTAAAAGACCATGTCAGAGCCAATGCCAAAAGCTATCTGGATTGGATTGGCCCCGCACTCATGCGCCATACCGATTCACAGCAGGTGCTGGACGATGGCGGCGGGGACCGGTTCTTAAAGGACGACTCATCCTGGAACATCAGCATTATAAACATCGAAGAGCTGCAGGAAACTGCTGAAGCTCAAGAAGACCATGAGAGCTGGCTGCATGCTGTAGAGAAATCAGAGCCGGTGGATGTATCCTCAGGTTATAAGGAAACGGTACAACAGCAGTTGAGCTGGGAATACAGCTACCGTCCGGCTGCCCATTACCGTTCCAAGCAATCCGTCTCTGAACTTAAGAGGCAATATGAATTGAGAGATGAGGAGAGTGCTGGGGATTTACTGAGAAAATATCAAAAAGCCTATCTGAACCGGCCGAGGTTCATGCAGGAAAAATCGATCAGCCCTGCAGAAAGAGGGACCATTACCCACCTGGTCATGCAGCATATCGACCTCAAGGCAGACATTACAGAGTCTTATGTCCATGATAAGGTGCAGAGCCTGATTGTAAGGGAGCTCCTGACTGAGGACCAGGCATCCGCAGTGAATGCCGGCCTGATCGTCGATTTTTTCGGCACAGAGCTGGGCCTGAGACTGAAGAAAGCCAGGAGAGTCAGGCGGGAAGTTCCTTTCAATCTATCCATCCCGGCACGCGAGATTTATAGAGACTGGCAGGATGGGGAGGAAAGCATCCTTGTACAGGGAGTCGTAGACTGTCTGTTTGAGGACGAGCAGGGGACCGTGCTCCTTGATTACAAAACCGACGCCATTACAGGAAGATATTATAATGGCTTCGAAGGGGCTAAGGACATTCTGGCCGATCGTTACAAAACACAGCTGTCCCTATATGCCAGGGCCATCGAGAAAATATTGAAGAAAAAAGTGGATGAGAAATACCTGTTTTTCTTCGATGGAGCTCATCTATTAAAGCTATAGTCTAGTAAAAAAGCACGCAGAGGAAGGCAGATCCTGCCATCACGCTGTGTGCTTTTTTTTATTGGGAAGGAAAAAGTCAAACTTACATGTGAGATGGAACCAGAAGCCAGTCCTTGATACCTAGAGTATTAGAAATAAAAAACAGCCCGCTAGTTAAAGAGAGCTGTCTGAAAGTTTAATTATTCCCCACTATCGGCTGGTCAATAAGATTGGTGTCAAGAACTAGATTACCGCTCACAATGTTATTATTTAAAACAAAGAGGCCTATGGTGCCGGATCCTGAGCCATAGAATGTTTTAATTCCCTCTTTAGGTGAAATGACGGCTGTATCACCAAAATGGACAATTGAGCCTGATGAATTGCTGGTAATCTGTACGGGACCGACAATTGCTGGCATAAGAGGCCCCCTTCCTTCCTTTTTTCTGAAGTTACTATTTTAATTCCCTACAAGATATGTGTCCACTTAAGATAGGGTGCTCTGAACGGAACCGGGAGGAGTTAGCTCAGGGTGTCTTTCACCCAGCAGCTCCCTGATATTTTTAACCCTGGATAGCATACGGATGCTGCGTGTAGAGCCAATATGAATGACTGAGGAGGCGCTGACACCGCCTATGTCAATGGTTCCGGCCTGTATAAAAGGATTTTCGTTTATTACATTCATTTGAACAGGTTCTGTGATAGGTACATATCTTGGATCGTTGATAAAAATTGGATAGTTGAAGCTGCCTTCCCGGCTAAAGAATAATTCCTCTTCCCTTTGGATTGCAAGGGTGTATTGGGTCCCATCGACGTATGCTGAATCTCCAATCTCCAGCACGGAGCTAAAGAGGAGGGTATGGACATGAATATTTTTTACCTTTGAAACCCTTTTGGTTAACATGGGTTTTACGCAGAAACCGGAACAGTTGGTGCAATAATCAAAGATTCAGGAGGGGTGTCGAAGGCGGAAGACATCTGGATGCTTTTCGTATCTCCCACCAGCAGGACCGACGAGCTCGTTACGGCTGATATTTTAATATCACCAACACAGATTCCTTTGTTCACTACATTAAAAATCACTATTATTCCTCCTATTGATTAGAAAGTTGATTCACGAAAGTAAATAAAGCCTGGGATACATCGATCTTCAGCTTCTCTATGATTGTTTCCAATATTTGCGGCAGCTGCTCGGGGGTCCGCTCAACTGGCGGGGTGCTGTCGAGATACTGCTGGATCTTTTGGGGGAGCTGCCCAATAATATCATCCTTGATGAAATTCAGATAAGATGGATCAATCGGACTTCCTTTGCTTGCCCTGGAGAGGTTTTCTGTCAGCTCTGTATTGATATAATCCTGGATCACTCTGCAGATATTCTGGACAGCCTGTTCTCTCTCTGGAAAAAGAAAAGGAGGCGGCGGCCCTGCAGAGTTTACCGCAAATTCATCGATATTTTGCAGTTCATTTGGATTGAGACCAATGTTCAATGTACCATCCAGTCTCTCTACCTTCAGCTGATCAAAACGGTATTCAATCCGTTCGACATTTACAGGGGGCTTATCCTTTAGCTGCTGAAGCTGATTGTTAACATTCTGCAGGGACGCCTCCAAATTCCTTATCCGGGTCTCCTGCTGCTGAAGATATGCCTGGAGCTGATTCAGATACGTATAGATATCATTCATTAGAAGAGAACACCTCACTTACACCCCGGCATTGATGCCGCTTTTGCTTCATGCTATGCAGACGCAGTAAATGGGTGCATGCCTATTTCTGCTGATTTTGTTCGCTGCGGATGTTCAGCGGGGTCAAAGGAACAGCAGGAGGCGCTGCCTGGCTGAATCCGCCTGTGTTTGACAGCAGGGAGCTGGGCTTAATGATCCCGGCACTCCCGATTTGAAATACAGAGGAATTACTGATCCCGGTAATTCTGATCATATTGATCTGGATATTTTGCTGGATATTATAAGTAACACCCATCATTTCCGCCCCTTTCATAAACATGATTATATATTTGTAAAAATTGGCTGATCAACGCCGTCTGCGTCGTACGTATTGGTACTGCTGACCTGGTTTTGTACGGATATGTTATCACCTGTATTAAAGGAGCCTGCCCCGGCAAACGTCTTCGCGAAGGTAAAAGGAGCAATTTTATATACATCCCCAATATTGAATACAGCCCCGCTTCCGACAGAAAGCACTTGAACGGCCCCGACTATTGCCGGCATTTGCCTCATTCCTTTTATCATGGCTTGGGTCAAGTTCCACATTATGAATACATGCTTTAGTCTATGTTTTTTCCGCGGGTATGTGATAAACGCACAGCCAATGAATTTTCTGATAAAAGATTCATCTTCATTTGTATTTGGTTTATGATGGAAATAGAGAGGCGGAGTTATATGAAGGCACCCTTGTCCGAAAGGGATAGAATTGTTTCTATCGATATTTTAAGAGGCTTTTCATTACTGGGGATATTTTTCGTGAACATGCAGTTCTTCCATTCCATGATGATGCCAGAGCCGCTCAGGTGGTGGACAAGCAGATGGGACCGGATTCTCTATATCTTCCTTGACCTCACTGCCCAGGCAAGCTTTTATCCGCTGTTTGCCTTTTTATTTGGTTTCAGTGCCATTCTAATGGAAGAGGGAGCCAGAAAAAAAGGATTTCTATTTCCTTCTTTATTTGCCAGAAGACTTACCATGCTTCTTATATTCGGCTGTATCCATGCCTTTTTGATTTGGCATGGAGATATACTGATCAACTATGCTTTGTTTGGCTTTCTGTTGTTGCTGTTTTACAAAAAAGATGTGAAATATTTAATGACCAGCAGCCTCCTGTTATCGGCTGTCCTGATTGCATCCGTTTCTGCCGGTTTTATCCTGGCTATGGCAGCCGGAGTGCATGTTGATCCCATTCAACACAGTGAAGCTGAGATCAGGCATGGAATAGAAGTATACCAGCAGGGCAGCTATAAACAAATTTTTCATCTGCGTTTCAAGGAATGGTACGAAGTGAATAATCCAGGAAACCTTCTCTATTTATTTTTGTCCATTTTCCCATTATTTCTGGCAGGGGCAGCATTCGCCAAGGCAGGCTGGCTTTCAAGGCCGGAGGAATTCAGGGGAAATCTGCGTAAGGTATGCATGATTTCCTTGCCTGTGGGATTTGCCCTCAAGCTTCTTCCTTATGTTTTCACAGACAGCGATTGGATGATGTTCCTTCAGGATAATTTGGGCGGTCCCATGGTATCGATTGGATATATAACCGGGGGAGTCCTGCTTCTTAGGAGAAAGGGAATCCTTAAGCTTTTCTATCCATTCTCCTTTGTAGGAAGGCTTTCCTTAAGCAATTATTTAGCTCAGTCCATTCTATGTACCTCTATTTTTTATTCTTATGGTCTGGGGATGTTCGGGAAAGTCACCATATGGCAGGGAAGCCTGCTTGTAATCCTGATATATACTCTGCAGGTGACAGGCAGCTGGCTCTGGCTGAAAAAGTACAGGATTGGCCCGCTCGAGTTTCTGTGGAGATATGGGACTTATGGAAAACGTCCTATTTTAAAAAGGAGGACCTGATGCAGAGGAAAATTTTGATTATAGGCTGCAGCGGGGCAGGAAAGGCAGCTCTCGCCATGGAGCTTGGAAGTATACTTGGGATTGCCGTGCATCATTTAGATTCGTATTTCTGGAAAGAGGGCTGGAAACCCACTGAACGGGAAGAATGGCTGAGCAGGGTGAAGCTTATTTTGGAAGAAGAAGCCTGGATTGTGGATGGCAATTATTACAGTACTCTGGAACTGCGGCTAAAAGAATGCTGCACAGTCATTTTTCTCGACTTTCCTTCCCTGATTTGCTTATATGGACTTATAAGCAGGAGAATTAAATTTCATCGAAGAAACCGCCCGGATATGGCAGAAGGGTGCCCGGAGCGCCTGGATTGGAAGTTCATTAAATGGACAGCCCGGTATAGGAGGCGAAATGCCCCAAAGATCAGGGCTGCACTGCAGGCGCACAAGGAGAAAGAAATCGTCATTTTAAAAAGCAGGAAAGAAACCAGGCAGTTTTTAAAGGAGCTGCGTATCTCAAGGGGGAGTAGAAATGAAACTGGCAACAATTCTGCATGATGGAGAGGAAAAAGTAGCCATTGTTGAAAATGAACAATTTTATCTGGATGTACGGAAAGCAGCCCAGCAGCTTCTAAATAGGGATCTTCCGATTTCCACTATGCTGGAAGCCATAAAAATGGAAGGCTTTGCCGAAATAGCTGAAGCGATGGCAAAAGCACACAAGGAGTATCCCGGCAAAGCGGACTATGAGATCCATGCTTCTGAAGCGGAACTTCTGGCTCCGATACCACGCCCGGATAAGAATATTTATTGTGTGGGAAAAAACTACGCAGAGCATGCCATCGAGCTTGGGAGCGAAGCAGATATTCCCGAGCATGTGATGCTGTTTTCCAAGGTGCCGAATACAGTGATTCCCCATCAGCAGCCGATCCCAAGGCACAGGGAAGTAACGGATGCCCTTGATTACGAGGGGGAACTGGCCGTGATCATCGGCAGGAAAGGAAAAGGAATCAGTGCTGAATCCGCAATGGATTATGTGTTTGGCTACACGGTCCTGAATGATATTACGGCCCGTGACCTTCAGGAACGCCATAAACAATTTCTCCTGGGAAAAAGCCTGGACGGAAGCTGTCCAATGGGCCCATATATTGTCACCCGTTCAGACATTGCCGATCCATCAAATCTTAACATCGAAACGAAGGTGAACGGCGAGGTGCGCCAAAGCTCGAATACCAGCCAATTCATCTTTACGATTGAAGATGTCATTTCCACCATCTCTAAAGGAATGACCCTGGAGCCGGGCGATATCATAGCCACGGGTACTCCGGCGGGAGTAGGAAAAGGTTTTAAGCCTCCGAGGTATCTTGATTCAGGGGACAAAATAGAAATTACGGTTGAAAATATAGGAACGCTGGTCAATGTGGTGGAGTAGCTTTTGTCATACTAAATAATAAAAGGTAAGGTCTTGTTTTCCTTTCACCAGGGAGACAGTGCCTTACCTTTTTCATTTTTAAGGAGCCGGATTGGAATGCAATTTTTCGATGACAATTCGTTTTCCGGTATTGATGGTATATTCAAAACGGTCATGCTCATGCTTTAGGTATTTAAAATGATGCTGGACAGAGCAAATGGCTTCCCCATTATCGAAAATGAAGAAATTGACTCCCGACTGCATCTTCTTCTCTTTGATAAAGGTCAGCTGATTGTAGCTGTAGATGCAGTCATAAATTGAAAAGTCAAGGGAGTTCAAGGTGGTGATAAACTGGAAAAAGGCATCATCATTAAGTTCATCCAGCAGACGTTCGAAGGAGTAAATTAAATTTTTTCTTATACGGACCTTCTCTTCATCATATAAATAAGTGGTATCCTTACCCAGCCGAATTAAACCATTTTCCTCTAGGATTCCTTTTCTCCAGCGGTTGCCCCGAAAAATTTCAATATCATGGTGAAGAAAGTCATCCAGAGACGCGGCTTCGTCTGTTTCATCATCAAAAAATACCCATTGCTGGTTAATAAATTCTACAACACCTTCTGTGAAGGCCCTGGATTGAATAGATACGAGTTTTGAACGGTGATGTTGATTCATGGTTTACCTCCAAATTGGATGCCTCACCTACTTTTTAGACAAAATTTACGCAAATTATAACTGTATATTTTTTCTCGTTCGGGACAATTAACCATTCGGTCTGCTCCGCATAGTCTATGTTAACTGTGATAGCGGCCAGGGCCTATACAGCTGAATGGCCTTATGGCTTTAGTGCCTGCCTTTAAAAAGGTGAAGACGGCCAGATTGAGCGGGGCTGCTGCAGAAATAAGCGGCCTCCAAGCCGTACAGAAAGGACGATGGATATGTGTGGAATAACTGGATGGGTCCACTATCAAAAAAATCTTGCGAACGAAACAGCGATTCTTGAAAAAATGACACATACTCTTAAACGGCGCGGGCCGGATGAAACGAATATCTGGACAGAAACGCATGCAGGCTTTGGACATAAAAGGCTGATCGTTGTTGACCCGGAGGGCGGAAAGCAGCCGATGACAAAGGAAGCGGAAATGAGCCGGTACACCCTTTGCTATAATGGCGAGTTGTACAACACAGACGATTTGAGAAAAGAACTCCTAATTAAAGGATATTCCTTTCATAGCCATTCTGATACAGAAGTATTGCTTGCCTCCTATATAGAATGGAAAGAAAAATGCGTGGAATTTTTAAATGGGATATTCGCGTTCGCTGTCTGGGACAGCAAGGAACAAAAATTGTTCATGGGCAGGGACCGCTTAGGAGTGAAGCCGCTCTTTTATGCTGAAAGGGATGGGGGTCTGCTGTTTGCCTCCGAGTTAAAGGCCCTGCTTGCCCATCCTTCTGTCCCAGCTGAGCTTGACCGCGAAGGCCTAGCCGAAGTATTCGGGCTTGGGCCGTCACGGACGCCGGGATCCGGTATTTTCAAGAATGTGAAAGAGCTGCGCCCGGCTCATTCATTATCCTTTTCGCGGGATGGACTAAAGATATGGCGCTATTGGAATGTCAAAAGCAAGGAGCATAAGGAAAGCCTGGAAGAAACAGCCGACACGGTCGGATTTTTATTGAAGGATGCGGTGAAAAGACAGCTGGTTTCCGATGTTCCGCTCTGCACCTTCCTCTCCGGCGGGCTTGATTCGAGCGCCATTACAGCGATAGCGGCGAACCAGTTTGCAGCAGAAGGGAAAGGGCAGCTTCATACGTATTCCATAGATTATGAGGATAATGATAAATACTTTAAGGCAGATGACTTTCAGCCCAATTCGGATGGCCCGTGGATCAGGAGGATGTCAGAGGCTTTTGGCACCCAGCATCACAGCCATGTGATCTCGCAAGATGCATTGAGCGATTTTCTGGCGGATGCCATGAGGGTGAGGGATATGCCGGGGATGGCTGATGTCGACTCCTCGCTTCTATGGTTTTGCAGGGAAATAAAAAATGACTTTGTTGTGAGCCTTTCCGGTGAATGCGCGGACGAGATTTTCGGGGGCTACCCGTGGTTTCATAGAGAAGATGATTTAACCAGGGGCAGTTTTCCCTGGATGAGATCGATTGGGGAACGGCAGTCGCTGCTGAGGGGATCCTGGCAGGAAGCTCTCAAACTGGAAAGCTATGTGCAGCAGCGGTATGAAGAGACCCTTGCAGAGGTACCTGTATTGGAAGGCGAAGCACCTGCAGAGGCAAAAAGGCGAGAATTGTTTTATCTGAATATGGTCTGGTTCATGACAACATTGCTGGATCGAAAGGACCGAATGAGCATGGGGGCGAGCCTTGAGGTGAGAGTGCCCTTTGCCGACCACAGGCTTGTGGAATATGTCTGGAATATTCCATGGGAGCAGAAAATGGCTGGAGGACGTGAAAAGGGCATCCTGAGAAAGGCGCTTGAAGGAGTCCTTCCGGAAGAAGTGCTGTACCGGAAGAAAAGCCCATATCCAAAAACCCACAACCCAGCTTACACACTCATGGTTCAGGAGATGCTGATTAGAAGGCTTGCGAATAAGGACTCTGTACTGCATGAATTATTCAACAAAGATAAATTGAATGACTTAATCAAGACAGGCGGAAACTCCTTTAAAATCCCTTGGTTCGGCCAGCTCATGAAGGGTCCTCAGCTGCTCGCTTATTTAACACAGCTTGATATGTGGTTTGAAGAGTATCGCATTAAAATTATAGAATCATAGAACGGGAGGCTCCACAGACTGTGGAGCCTTAAACATGTGAAAGGATCTTTACAAGAGTCTTTCGTTCTTTCTAGAGCAGCATGATGGGGCTCCATAGAGAAGGCTAACATCAAAAAAATTTTGCAGGAAAAAGACGTATGTATGCAATCGTTTTCTTTATCTTGCTGCAGCCACTTCCAAAGTCTTCTCATCGTTCATTCACTCTGGTTAAGCCACTTTCATACAAGTTAGATATTCTATTTGTGTTAAAGTCGAAATATATAGTAGAGAGGAAGATAGAAAGGGTAGCAGCATCTGAATTTCTTTTTCATTTTGTAAAAAATGCTTGTAAAACCATCCGTAGAAGGTATAATTATGACTAAAGTTTGTGCAATCGTTTTCACAAAGAACCAGCAAATTCCCCAGAGGCCCAAAACAGAGGTCTTTTCAGCAGTTTGACGGCTGCATCTTAAAAAGGCTAATCTAATAGAGGCTATAGAGAGATTAATAAGGGGAGATTATCATGAAGAAAAGATTATGGGCTCTTTTTTTACTGCCGTTCCTTCTGGTGTATTCGCACCCTGCCGACGCGCAGAGCAGCCAGGATGACCGCGGATGGCGGGATGAGAATGTGTATTTTATCATGGTGGACCGCTTTAAAAATGGAGAAACAAAAAATGATTATGATGTAAACGTGAATGACCCCAAGGCTTATAATGGCGGAGATTTTAAAGGGATCATTCAGGAACTGGATTACATAAAAGACTTGGGCTTTACCTCAATATGGCTGTCGCCGGTATTTGACAATGATGATAAAGGGTACCACGGCAATTGGATACATGATTTTTACAAGACGGATGAACATTTTGGAACAATGAAGGAGTTTAAACAGCTGGTGAAGGAAGCGCATAAGAGGAATCTTAAAGTGATCCTCGATTTTGTGGCGGACCATACAGGACCCGATCATCCTTGGGTGAATGATCCTTCCAAAAAGAATTGGTTTCAGGAAAACAAGCCGGTCCAGAACTCGAATCATCAACAAGAAGTCCGGGATAACCTCCCTGCCTTAAACCAGGAAAACCCGGAAACCCGCAAATATCTGCTTGATGCAGCCAAGTGGTGGATTAACGAGACAGATATTGACGGATATGGGCTGGACATAGCGGATACTGTTCCCCTGGATTTCTGGGCGGATTTTTCGAAAGCCGTAAAATCGGTAAAATCTGATTTTTATCTGCTTGGAGAGGCAGAGCAGGACAATCCTGCGAAGCTTGCCCAGTATCAAAAAACGGGGATAGACGGGGTGGTGGATGTTCCGCAGAATCCTTATCTGCGAAGGATCTTTGCGGCGCCGGACAGAAGCCTGAAAGATGCTTTTCTTTCCCTGAAAAAGAACAAGGAATCGTTCGATCATCCGGAGCTTCTCGGGAATTTCATGGATAATGAAGATATGCCGCGTTTCACAAGCGATATTGTCCGCAATAAACAAAACCCGGCAACGAGGTGGAACCTTGCGTTGTCCTACTTATACACCTCGCCTGAAATGCCAATCGTCTACTATGGATCCGAGATTGCCCTGAATGGCGGCAATGATCCGGACAATCGCCGGCTGATGGGCTTTAAAGCTGAAACAGACATTATCGATTATTTAACCAAGCTGGGCAAGCTGAGAAATGAACATAAAGCACTCACACGGGGCGACATGGAAGTCCTGTATGATAAAAATGGTATGGCCGTCTTTAAAAGGCATTATAAAGGTGAAACCCTTGTGGTGGTAATCAATAATACCTCTAAATCACAGTCGGTCGATATTGATGATTCAAAACTTGCCAAAAATCAAGAACTCCGCGGGCTTCTTGATGGAGATCTTGTAAGGAGCAAGGTAAGCAGCTATCACATCATTCTGGACCGTGAAAAAACAGAGGTTTATACTCTTCAGAAAAAGACGGGCCTGAATTATCCCTATTTGATTACGATGACTGCCGTATATGCTGCCTTTGCAGCGTTTATTATCCTTCTTGTAAGAAAGGCAAGAAAAAATAGATAAAACGTTTTTTTAGAGTACGATGGGAGGCTTTTAAATGAAGAAAATATGGTGGAAAGAAGCGGCGGCCTATCAGGTGTATCCTCGCAGTTTTATGGATAGCAATGGAGATGGGATTGGAGATATTCAGGGAGTTATCTCCAAATTGGATTACCTGAAGAACCTGGGAATTGACGTGATCTGGATCTGCCCGATCTTTAAATCGCCCAATGCGGATAACGGCTATGATATAAGCGATTATCAGGATATTATGAGTGAGTTTGGCACAATGGAGGACTTTGACGAGCTTTTGAAGCAGGTTCACACGAGAGGGATGAAAGTGATCCTCGATCTGGTCATCAATCATACCAGCGATGAGCATCCGTGGTTTATTGAATCCCGCTCTTCCCTGGACAATCCAAAGCGTGATTGGTATATCTGGAGCGATGGTAAAGAGGATAAAGAGCCCAACAACTGGGAAAGTATTTTTTCTGGAAGCGCCTGGGAACTGGATGAAACGACAGGGCAATACTATCTTCACTTATTTGCCAAAAAACAGCCTGATATAAACTGGGAGAACCGTGAGGCGCGCCAGGCTCTTTATGACATGGTAAACTGGTGGCTCGATAAAGGGATAGACGGCTTCAGGGTGGATGCCATTTCCCATATTAAAAAACGTGCCGGCCTGCCTGATATACCTAATCCTGAGGACCTTCCATATGTTCCTTCATTTGAAATGCATACCAACCAGGAGGGCATACATCCCTATCTTGAAGAACTGAAAGAGGAAACCTTTGCGAAATATGATATTATGACGGTCGGAGAAGCGAATGGTGTAAAGATCGAGCAGGCAGACGACTGGGTCGGAGAAGAAAACGGCAAGTTCGATATGATTTTTCAGTTCGAGCATTTAGGATTATGGGATAAAGGAATGGACAACAGTGTCGATGTTCTGCAATTAAAGAACACCCTGACCAAATGGCAGGAGGGGCTGTACCAATCAGGATGGAATGCGTTATTCTTTGAAAATCATGACCAGCCAAGAAGTGTATCGACCTGGGGTAACGACTCAGAATACTGGGCAGAAAGTGCAAAAATGCTTGGAGCCTGCTATTTCTTGATGTCAGGGACACCATTTATTTACCAGGGCCAGGAAATCGGTATGACCAATGTGAAATTTGATTCCATTCATGATTATGACGATGTGGGCATGAAAAATTATTATGAGATTGAAACGGCTGCAGGACGTCCGCACGAAGAAATCATGGAGATCATCTGGAAAAGAGGGAGAGACAATTCCCGAACCCCGATGCAGTGGAGTGCTGAAGCCAATGGAGGCTTTACCACAGGAGCTCCCTGGATGAAAGTGAACCCGAATTATAAGGAAATCAATGTGGAAGCCCAGCTGAACGACGAGGATTCCATCTATACCTTCTATAAAAAAATGATTCAAATCAGAAAAGATCATGAAGCGATTGTCTATGGAGATTATCAGCTGCTCCTTGAAAATCATATCCAGGTATATGCATATACCCGGACTCTGGGAGAAGAAACCATTCTAGTTATCTGCAACTTCGGGATTGAAGAATCTCATGTGAGCTTACCAAAGCTCAGCGAGAAAAACACCCGCCTGCTTTTGGCCAACTATAAACATGCAGAGGAAGATCTGCATGAGACATTGACCTTAAAGCCATATGAAACAAGAGTGTATAGCATGAATGAATGAGCAAAAAAGAGGAAATCCTGTGATTTTCTCTTCTTTTACGTATTGGCTGTCCTGATTACTCAAAAAAAGAACCCTGGAATGAAGCCAAGGTTCTTTGATATACCGGGAAATCACGCCGGGAAATGGGGGACTGTCCGCAAATCAGCCGTTTACGACGGTTCCGCCATTTACATGGATAGTCTGGCCGCTGACATAGGAAGAATCATCGCTTGCCAGGTATACGTAAGCTGGGGCAAGTTCTTCAGGCTGTCCAGCACGTCCCATCGGTGCATTTTGGCCGAATTTTTCGACCTGTTCTTCGCCAAATGTAGATGGAATCAATGGAGTCCAGATTGGACCAGGTGCCACCGCGTTAACGCGGATTCCATCTTTTGAAATAGAATTAGATAGCGCGCGTGTAAAGGATACAATCGCTCCCTTTGTTGATGAGTAATCAATCAGAGTCGGATTTCCCTGATAAGCCGTGATGGACGCAGTATTGATGATGCTCGCGCCTTTTTTCATATGCGGCAGGGCGGCCTTTGTCAGGTGGAACATAGAGAAAATATTCGTTCTGAATGTCTTCTCAAGCTGCTCGGCAGTGATGTCAAGGATGCTGTCCTGCGGATGCTGCTCGCCAGCATTGTTCACAAGGATATCCAGAGTGCCAAACTCATTGATCGTCTGCTCTACAATCGATTTACAATGAGCTTCATCCCCGATATCCCCGGTGATGAACAGGCACCTGACTCCCTCCTCTTCAATCAGGCTCCTTGTTTCCTTGGCATCCGGATTTTCCTCAAGATGGGCGACAACCACATTGGCACCTTCCTTGGCAAAATAAACTGCTGCCGATTTACCAATTCCGCTGTCGCCGCCTGTAATAATGGCTGTTTTGCCTTTTAATTTTCCAGAACCCTTATAAGAAGATCTTACAGAATCGGGCTGAGGCGTCATCTTTGTTTCGGTCTCTTGTCGTTGATCCTGCTGCTGCGGTGGAAAGCCTTGTTTTTGATTATCTTGGCTCATTATGAATCCCTCCAGGTTTTATTAATGTCTCTAATGTAATTTCCTAGAAAAGCCTGTGGAAAACATGGGAAAATTATGTAAATCAACCTTATCTGCCATCCGGAAATGGATAAATTCAGGAGGTGGTCGTGTTCGGACAGGTTCAAGCGTCCAGAGGGAAAAGTAGTCCGAAGGCGGTCCGTGTTCGGACAAGTTCAGG
>NZ_KE387245.1:0-159628 GCF_000430765.1 Peribacillus kribbensis DSM 17871
ATCCTCCTGTGAATGTTTCTCGTGGTTGAAAACATTGTAACATGGAGGGCTGATGTGGCCCTTTTTCTTTTTACACAATTATATAGACTTAATCCAAATCAAGGCATCAATATAAAAGATTCGTCCATGATAAGCAATCTAATGGACAAAACAGGATTAAGGCAGCAAAGATCTGTCCGTGAATCGCCTTCTAAAGGACAAAACAGGATGAAGGCAGCAAAGATCTGTCCTTGATAGGCCTTCTAAAGGACAAATCACAGTCACGGTATCGACGATTCGTCCATGACCAGCGATTTAAAGGACAAAACAGGACCGAGGCGGCAAAGATAGGTCCATGATAGGCATCCTAAAGGACAAAATCCCAGTCGTGGTACCGACGATCTGTCCGTGACCAGCGATCTAAAGGACAAAACAGAACCAAGGCGGTAAGGATTTGTCCGTGAAACGCCTTCTAAAGGACAAAACAGGATGAAGGCAGCAAAGATCTGTCCTTGATAGGCCTTCTAAAGGACAAATCACAGTCACGGTATCGACGATTCGTCCATGACCAGCGATTTAAAGGACAAAACAGGACCGAGGCGGCAAAGATAGGTCCATGATAGGCATCCTAAAGGACAAAATCCCAGTCGTGGTACCGACGATTTGTCCGTGACAAGTGATCTAAAGGACAAAACAGAATCGAGGCGGTGAAGATATGTCCATGACAAAACCCCCTAAAGTACAAATCCTCTTTGTCTGCAAAAAAACAGATCCTGTCCTTCGACAAAATCTGTTTAAACTATAAAAAATTCACTTTCCTGCCGGCAGCCGAACTGTAAAGGTGCTTCCAGCGCCTGGAGTGCTTTCTACTTCTATACTGCCTTTATGCATTTCCACAATCCATTTTGCTATGGCCAGACCGAGTCCGTGGCTTCCCATTTCTCTTGATCTGGCTTTGTCTGCCCTGTAGAAACGGCTGAAGATCTGCTTTTGGTCCTCTGGGCTTATCCCGATTCCATTGTCCTGTACTTTGATCATCAGCTCGTTTGGAGTTTTCTCAAGCTTTAAGGCTGCTTCTCCGTGATGGTCTGTGTATTTAATGGCGTTATCAAGCAAGATATAAATCAGCTGCGTAATCCTGTCACGGTCGCCGTTTATTAGTATGGAAGGCGGAGATTCAAGCTTCAGGTTTATGTCTTTATCAGCAGCCAGCGAGGCCAGGGAATCGATGGCTTTCTCTGAAATCTCCCTTAGCTCCAGTGATTCATTCCTTAGCTGAAGGCCAACAGAATCAGACCGGGCAAGAGTAAGCAGGTCGCCAACCAGGCAGGTCATCCTTTTTACTTCATCTTTCATGCTGAATAAAAGTTTATAGGAAAAATCGTCCCTTTGAGTATCCATCGTCATTTCCATGGCATCCAGAGAGGACTGCATAACACTCAGGGGTGTCCGCAATTCATGGGAAGCATCCGCGACAAATTCCCGCTGTCTGCTGAAAGCCTTTGATATGGGGACCATCGCCTTTTTGGACATGATGTAGCTGATATAGTAAGCAACTCCTGAGAAAAGTACCGCCAGTGCTCCGAGAATAATCAGGATCCATGTTAAAAGCTGGTGGACAACCGTAATATCCCTTCCTACAAATAAAGTGCCGATATTCTGTCCTTCATATTGAATCGGTCTTGAGGCGATCATGAGATGGACCTTTTGTTTTTCGTGAGGCACTTTCAAGTCAGGACCGTCCATATTATAGTCATCCTGTACATTCCAATCATTTTCGTCTACCTGGATCGATTTCTTTTCAATATCTTTTTTTGCATCCCAATTATCCAGGAGCCGTAGAAATTTTGACCGAAGGCCAGGGAAGCTTTCGGCTCCCATTACTACCTCCCCGCTGGCATCAACCACATAGTAGAAGAACTGGTCCCGGCCTGTAAGCCCGGCATTTTCATGTCCTCCCCGTCCCATGCCGCCTACCCGTGTTTTATGCAGATAGGATTCAATCACCTTCCCTTCCTGCTCACGCAATTCACGTTCTTGATCTTCGTTGATGACAACATATAGAATGCCGTACACGATGAACACAAAAAGAAGCAAAAAAACCATCAGCATGCCGCTGTATGCCAAGGTCAATCTTCCCTGAGTACGGTTAAATAGGTCTGGCTTGCCCTTCTGCTTCCCCTTTTCTAAGAAGGGAAAAATTGTTTTACCCAATTTTATAACCTACTCCCCTAATGCTCTGCAGAATTTCGTGTTTGCCAAGACTGTCTAATTTTTTCCGCAGCAGCTTAACGGTTGCATCGATGGTCTTCATGGATACATCCGCGTCATATCCCCAAATGCGATCCATGATGAGATCCCGAGGCAAAACCTGTCCTTTATTCTGCATCAAAAGATCAATCAATTGGAATTCCCTCGGACTCAGGCTGATTTCCGTTCCACCTGAGCTGATCGTCTGGCTGGAGCGATTCAATACCAGATCATGCAAGTTCACTTCTTCCTCGACAATCGGTGCATAATTCCTTCGGGAAAGAGCTCTGATTCTTGCGAGAAGCTCATCGATTTCAAATGGCTTAACCAAATAATCATCTGCTCCTGAATCGAGGCCTGTGATACGGTCCTCTACCGAATCCCTCGCAGTGAGCATTAAAATGGCCCCGGAATATCTCTCCCTGCGCAATCTCTTGCAGACATCGACACCGCTTCCGTTCGGCATCATCCAATCCAGGATCAGCACATCATAATGAGAGGAAATGCTGTAATAGTACGCTTCCTCTCCCTCCTTCACCCATTCCACTTTATATCCGGATTTCTTTTTTAACATAAATTCAATCAATTCACCGAGCTTTATATCGTCCTCTGCCAATAAGATATTCATCGTTTATTGCTCCTTTTGGTATTGCTCTAATGAGATCTTGGATCGTTTAAGGTATTCGTACTGCGGAAAATAAATATCGTCATTCAGCTATTCTGAAATTATGGCTGCTACAATCGTTAAAATCTTTTTCATTATATCAATAATAAAACATGAAAGTGAAAAGTTGGTGAAGTATATCAGAGCAGGTCTGAAAGCTTTGCAGGTTGGAAAAAATGATGAAAAAAAGTAAAAAGGAATGATGGTATGATTTCGCAGAATGTAATACAAATTGCCTTGATGCAGATTCCTATTCCAGGCAGCGAAAGCCGTCCCATCTGGGACCTGGTGAAAAAATTGTCGATATCCGGACTGGATGCGGAACTTCAACTGATTCCCCCTTCCTCCGATCCAATGGTCCGCTCTGTTCTTCATGATTTGGTGACTAAGGCTCTCAAAGCAGAAGGCGCCGGGAATGTCAGGGTTATCTTTCATAATCCAAATGAGGGAGTCCCAGAGTTGTTAAGAGAACATTCAGGTACCACTTTTATTGCCATAACCAGCGGGAAAGGCGGCGTTGGAAAATCCACCGTAACCATTAATCTGGCTGCCGCACTTGCTAGGACTGGAAAAAAAGTAGGAGTCCTCGATGCAGATATCTATGGCTTCAGCGTACCTTCCATGATGGATATTGAAGAAAAGCCATTTATTACAGACCAGATGGCCTTTCCTGTTGAGCGGGATGGTGTAAAGATCATGTCCATGGGTCTTTTTGTCAAAGACAACAGTCCCGTAGTCTGGAGGGGGCCTATGCTCCAAAAGAGGATTGTCCAGTTTTTAGCGAATACAAATTGGGGTGAGTTGGATTATCTCCTGATTGATATGCCTCCAGGAACTGGAGATGCTGCTATGGATATTGCCGCAATACTGCCTCAGGCAAAGGAAATCATTGTCACGACTCCCCACAGTGTGGCATCCGCGGTTGCCTCCAGAGCCGGTTACATGGCGAGGCATACAGAGCATGAAATACTGGGTGTGATCGAAAACATGGCATATTTTGAGGAAAAGGACGGCACCAGAAGCTATCTGTTTGGCAGAGGGGGCGGAGAGCTCCTGGCATCAAAGCTTCAAACCAACGTGATTGCCCGGCTGCCTTTAACTAGTTTTGAAACCTATAATGGATCCTCTCTGTATGATGAGGATTCAGTGGTCGGTGAATTATTCAGTACCTTAGCTGAGGATCTTTTATTTTTGGATGCTTCCTCTTAAAAAAGATGAAAGGCTGCAGATCATGTCTGCAGCCTTTGTTTCTTCCTATACCAAAAAGGTGCCTCCTTTTTTCCGGGAGGCACCTTTTTTATATTCTACAACTCAAAATAGTTAACACTCTGATCCTGCTGGCAGGTTTCACAAACGTGAAGCATGCGGGACTGGATTCGATCCTCGGATTCAGTTTCTTCTTCTTTTCCGCAAAGCTCGCAGACAAGCATTTAGTCATCCTCCTTCATTTTGGCAGGTCATTGTTTGAGGTGGCGATATCATAGCCTGCATCTCGGATGGCCTGTTGAAAATCATGGCAGGAAGCGGCGTTTTTATCGTAGCCGATCCTGGCTTCACTGCTTAGGATATTAACATCTGCCCGTAAGACTCCCCACACATCGTTCAGGGCCAGGACAATTTTATTTTTGTCTTCATTGGTCAGTGTGCTGTTGATTTTAATGACACTCTGTTCTTCCATGCTTTCTCGATCCTCCTAAATTTAATGGAGTTCCTGTTCAGGATGCTGGGAAAAGGATTCCCCCATTCCATGAAGGAATCCCATCATGGTGGTCATAGCGGCACGGATTTCCGGGTCTCTGATGCTTTTGCCCAGCTGCCAGAGGCTGTGCTGCTCATGATTTTTAATGCTTTCGCCCATCCGCTCAAGGCCCTTTGTCACTCCCCCGAGCATTGATTGAAGCTGCTCGGGTTTCATGGTCCCCATAAAATTGAACAGGTAAATGGCGTTTCGTATAGTATTATGCATCCCTGGCTGGTTGACCTGCTGCATGGCGATCACTCCTACATCTGTCCTTTTTTCAAGGATTGCGTGCAGGGCATCTAATATGCCAATCTCCTGCAGATTCTTTAGGATGGCCATAAAGGACAGGATGCCTTCACGGTTATCGGCGAGCGTTTTTATAATATCTGCCAGCGCCTGACTCTGTTCCTCCAGCGGATTGGGTGCAGTCTTATTAATTTGCCGGATTGCTTTGGCCATATTCTTCTCCTCCACTTCCAAACAATTCTTGGATGGCAGTGAAATCTGGGCGCTGCCACTTGTCTTCTACTCTTACACTAATCTGTGGAACACGGTTTCCAAATCGGTGATTATGCTTCGGAAGCGGTGGTTCTCCATCGGTTTCGAGTACTTCCATTTTGACACTCATTTCCTTATAGGCAGGAGTATGTGTGACGGCATCATGGTAGCTGCTGGTAAGGTAGTTGACACCGCCGTCATCCTCCCTTGAGTTCATGGACAGATAAATTTCCTTTCCTTTTACCCTGTCGGTAACAATCGTCCGCACTTTAACCATGCCGTATGGAGAAGTCAGACGAACAAGCGACCCATCCTTAAGATTTCTTTCCTCGGCAAGCTCAAGGGAGACCTCCAACCAATGCTTAGGAACCTTATGCGTAAGTCCTTCTGACTTGTATGTCATATTGCCTTCATGAAAATGCTCCAGCAATCTTCCATTATTTAAATGCAGATCATATTCCTCGCTCGGTACATATGGCGGTGTCCAGTCAACCGGGAACAGTCTCGCCTTACCCTCTGGCAGGGCAAATTTATCCATATAAAGAAGTGGTGTATCAGTTCCGTCTTTATGAACAGGCCATACCAGACTGTTAAAGCCTTCCAGACGTTCATAGCTGACGCCTGCGAATAAAACTGCCAGGCTTGCTGCTTCATCCATAATTTCTCCTGGGTGCTTATAATCCCATTCTGCTCCCATCCGATTGGCAAGATCCACGAATATTTCCCAATCCGGCTTTGAATCACCCAGCGGATCGAACACTTTATAAAAGCGCTGAATTCTTCTTTCTGTGTTTACAAAAGTTCCATCCTTTTCAAGGCTTGGAGAAGCTGGAAGGACTACATCTGCAAATTGCGCGGTTTTAGAGAAAAAGATATCCTGGACCACGAAGAAATCCAAATCATCAAACGCATGCTGGACATAATTTGAATTGGCATCCACCAAGGCCATTTCCTCACCGAACAGGTACAAAGCCTTCAGTTTTCCCTTTTCGATTGCCTCTACCATATGGTGATTATCCATTCCAGGATCTGTGGGAAGAGATACTCCCCAAGCTTTTTCGTATCTTTCACGGACTTCCAAGTTTGCAACCGGTTCGTATCCCGGGAAGAAGGATGGCATGGTTCCGAAATCACAGGCTCCCTGTACATTATTATGTCCCCTGAGAGGATAGGCGCCTGTACCAGGGCGGCCGTAATTTCCAGTAATGAGCAGCAGATTGGATATCGCCGTACTTGAATCGGTTGCCCCTTTATGCTGAGTGATTCCCATAGCCCAGAGGATACATACCGAATTTGCCTCATGAATCATGGTCGCAGTCTTGATTAAGTCTTCCTGGGAAATCCCGGTCATCTCTTCGGCATAGCTTAATGTGAACTTATCCAAAGTTTTAATATAATCGTCGACTCCAGCCACTCTCTTATCGAGGAACTCCTGGTCGTGCCAGCCCTGGTCTATGATATATTTCGTGACCGCTGAGATCCAGATCAAGTCTGTGCTCGGTACTGGATGAAGGCGGAAATCTGCGCGCTGTGCCAGCTCGTGCTCACGGATATCGGCAACAATCAGTTTTTGTCCATGAAGCTTATGTGCCCTTTTAACCCGTGTAGCAAGGACAGGATGCGATTCGGCAGGGTTTGCGCCGATGACAAACACCAGGTCTGATATCTGGATATCCGCCATCGTTCCAGAGTCTCCCCCGAGCCCCACAGTCCTAAGCAGTCCGGCTGTGGCGGGTGATTGGCAGTAACGGGAACAGTTATCCACGTTATTTGTGCCGATTACAGCGCGGGCGAATTTTTGGGCGAGATAATTCTCTTCATTCGAGCATTTAGAGGAGGCAATCACGCCGATTGAATCTGCACCATGCTCTTCTTTTATGGAAGTCAGCTTGGTTGCAATCAGGTTCAATGCCTCATCCCAGGTCGCTTCTTCAAACACGCCGTTTCTCCTGATCAATGGTTTGGTCAGGCGCTCTTCACTGTTCACATAGTCCCAGCCCCATTTCCCCTTCACGCAGGTAGAGACACCGTTGACAGGTGCATCAGCTGTAGGCTGGATTTTTAATATCTGCCTGTCCTTAGTCCAGACCTCGAAGCTGCAGCCCACGCCGCAATAGGTGCATACTGTTTTCGTGCGTTCGATCCTTGCCGTTCTCATGGCAGCCTCTACTTCTGAAATCGCGAAGATTTCTTTATAGCCTGGCTCCACTTCTTTAATGAGGTCAATCATCGGCTCTAATATTGGAGCGGGAAGCTTGGTCAGGAATCCAGCTTCCCCAAGCATTGATTTTTCCATCAAGGCGTTACATGGACAAACATTAACACAGTGTCCGCAGGAAACACAGGAAGATTCATCGATCGGGACATCGTTATCCCAGATGACCCTCGGCCTCTCCCTGCTCCAGTCGATTGTCAAAGTTTCATTCACCTGAAGATCCTGGCAGGCTTCCACACAGCGGCCGCACAGAATACATTGATCAGGTTCATACCGGTAGAATGGATGGGAATGATCAGGAGGATAAGGCTTTGCCCTGAATTGATATTTCTGATGTTCAATCTCCAAATACTCTGCGGTATTATGTACGGTACAGTTCCCATTGTTGTTATCACAAACCGTACAGTAGAGCTCATGATTTTCAAGAATTCTGGACATAGCCTCGTATTGTGCATCCTTAACAGTCCCTGACAGGGTGTCGACTTCCATTCCTGGAGCAGCCTTTGTCGCACAGGCCCGGACTAATTCCCCGTTGCTTTGCACAAAACAGGTATCACAGGTTTGGATGGTTCCAAGATTAGGATGGTAACAGACACTTGGAATGTACAAATCATGGGACAGTGCAACCTGCAAGATGGTCTGGCCCGGCAGTGCTGTTAATTCTTTTTCATTGATTTTTATTGAAAAAGAAGATTCTGACATCGCATTCCCTCCATTTGAATTTCATTGGGTTTAAATTTCAAAGAATATTCCAGCCCAACTCATAGAATAAAATTTACCTACTAAGATTATTTACCAATTTTTATGTATCAATTCTTTTTTTTTCGGCAAAGTAATTATAAATGGCTATGAATGCGGCCGAGACAGCGGCTGCAGCCTTAAAATTAAGTAGATAAGAGGAGTGCAGCTTCCCATGGAAAAGGAATTACTCTATCAGCTCGTTCAATCAATGATTATGTCCTCATCAAAAAAACCAAAATACATGGCTATCTCAACTGTAAAAGTGGCGGATATCTTGGAATTGCCTGTAAGGGATATTGAGAAGTATCTCGAGGAGATTGTGGAGGAAGGACGACTTCAAAGATCCGTCCTTGAAGATCCGCCGCACAGCAATATTTATTTACTCCCATAATGGCTTGCAGATAAAAACACTGCCTCATAGGAATCTGACCACCCACTGAAGCAATTCGGAAAGTGGTATGACTCTTTGGAGGCAGTGTTTTTATTTATCTTGATTTAGGGATTTTCGTTCGTATACGCAAAAATAATAATCATAGGGATTTTTTTCATCCTTGGGGCCTTTTTCTCTGGAAACAAGGGTCCACCCCTTCTCATCCATTTCCGGAAAATAGGTATCCCCTCGGAATTCGTCCTCTATTTCTGTGATATACAGCCGGTCTGCTTCTGGAAACAGAAGTGAAAAAATTTCTGCCCCGCCAATCACGAAATGCTCCTCGGGCACATTCCTTAACTTCTTTACATCTGCCGCATCGTGAATGATTCTACATCCCTCTGCCTGATAATCTCTCTGTCTGGTAAGGACGATATTCTCTCTCCCCGGCAGAGGCTTCCCGATCGAATCATGAGTTTTTCTTCCCATAATAATGGCATGTCCCATCGTCACTTCCTTAAAGTACTTCAAATCGGCTGGAAGATGCCACGGAAGCTGATTTTCTGCACCTATTACCCTGTTTTTATCCATTGCAACTAAAAATGAAATCATTATCATCCAGTCCTTTCCAGGTTTACGAAACTCATAATTACTACAATGATACACTGAGTTTCTTTTTATAGCTACCAGGGATAGGGACCAGCGCCAAATCCAAAACCAGGAATAACTGTCCTATGATTGGGTAAAGAATCCTATATACAGGAAGGGAGAGACACTGAGTGAAGAGACTGCCAATCCTTCTTTTGATCATTTTTGCGCTGGCGATCCCGGACATGGCCGGAGCGAAGAGCTTCAGTGGAGGAAAATCATCCAGCCGGAGCTATTCAGGGCACAGCCCGTCAGTAACGTATCCATCCAGAAGCCGTACTCCATATAACGGAAATTACAACTCGGGTTATAAAAGTCCATCGAATCACATAACCCGAGGAAATACTTCCAGGTCTCAGACCCAGCAGTCATCTAGGACCGGAGGGTTATTTTCACATGCTGCCGCTTTTGGAGCAGGAGCATTATTTGGACATATGCTGCATCCTTTCGGAGGAAGCTATTATGGAATGAATGGATTCGGATCCTATGGGTTTTCTTTCTGGGGACTCATAATTGATTTCGTACTTATTTTTGTGGTTATTCGATTAATCAGGGGAATTTTCTCAAGAAACAGAAGGTACTAAGGAGAATGGTATGATACTGCTATTAAGTGAACAAGACATCGCAGACAGTATATGTGTATATGTTTCCATGCAGGAGGCAATTGGCCCGGAGAGCGTTCGGGTCAATCTGCAATATCAGGAGGGGTTTGGTTTTTCAGCGATGGTGACAACTCCTGGCGGGAGCCGTTCAATCTCCGAACAGGAAATGATTGATTCCATTGCTGTCTATCTCCAGGAATATCATAGTTTTATTCCGGAACGACTTTTCATCGATCTGTCCTTTACAGAAAAGGATGGAATCGGAGCATCCGTGCAGGTAACCGGATAGTATGCTTAAGGGGCTGCCTATATGAAGGAACCAGTCAACCACTATACAGCGCGGTTAGCGGGGGCCCAATTTTAGAGGCAGCCTTTTCTTCTTTATTCGCTTTCGGACCAGTCAGAAAATAGTCCTGTGCCGTTACAGCCGGGGCATTCGTACATATTTGCATAGTAAAACTCGTGGGCACCATACGGGTTAAAGCCTCTGCCCCTGCAGTCCGGGCAGGTACCGTTTTCTTCCATCGAAGAGAGAAATTTTGCCTGCCTTGCTGTTGTCCATGCGGATATCGCGCTGAATAGACCCATCGCACTCACCTCTTTTTACTTATTATTGGTAAAAGAACGAGGATTTATTACTGACATTTTATTTCTCAGGCAGTATTTTAGTGCAAATCGATTTTCATCGATCATGGAGACAGAGGAAAAGCGGTTTTATTTTTTCTTTTTTAGCTCTTTTCGATTAAAGGCAAAATAAATGAGAAATGGACTGCTTAGGATCAATAGGATTTCTATAGCAGTTAAAAGTTCTTCTAGAATGCCTTTGATTAATTCGTTCATGGTTTTTCACCTGTGTGTTGTGACATTTTATAGGAAGTAAACTCTTTATATTTTTATACTTCTCTTTTTTAATGTGAAGCAAATAGGGCAGGATGTAAAGAATTTACTTGCTGGCAAAAACGGGAAGTGGGCTGTTCTTTCTGTGCGCCGCTCATTTAAAAGCCGCCTGGATACCAGACATGTTATGGAACATACTTTTTTTCACATTAGAGAGGTGCTTCCTATTTTAAACGATCCAGCCTTTTTGTAACTGCAGCTCCCTGCACATACTTCTTATCGCTTCTATTATATTCTGATTTTAAGGAAAGTAGGTAATTTTATTATCAGGGGAAGTATGTTTTATTTCTGAGTAGTCATTTAAGAAGAGAGAGACCCAATTCAGTGCCTTTCTCAAAAATGTTACGTTCTTTTGGCTGCCCGTCTTATTCTATAAATGACAAATCCACTTTCCGGTAGTGTCGGCATACGTTTCAGGCTGAAAGTTAAGTCCTGGTTCGGGGCAGGTGAGTACCCTCATACTCATTCACTCTCCCCCTCTTCGGCCAAATTCTCTTCTTATGCTATTTACCCAAACTTCGATACTCCTAGCACAAATTTAAAAGAATTCATAAGAGAGTATGAATACCTTTTTTTACAAAGCCCCTTCTCTAATATCGGCTACTGTGACGGTTCCACCGGTTTCAACTGATTGTGCGGCCTCCTTTATGATTTGCATGGCCGCAATGCCATCGTTTAAACCGGCTCCCCCTTGGAGGAACCCGCTCTTCCTTTGAAGAATCGGTACGTTCCAAAAAAGGCATTATGTAATTTAAAATTGAAACTCCTGACTCCTTCATCAGGGCTTTCGAATAATTTGTGAAATTTTTTAAATAAAAAAACTGTCTCATATAAAGGAATTCAGACCCTCCTGCAGATATATTCTGCAGGAAGAGTATGATTTCCTTGAGACAGCTTTTTTACCAATGTATTATACGAACTCAAGAACTCGAGCCTGCTGGGAGTGCAGGTCTTTTAATTCCCGGTCATCGAGGTTATATAAATCTTCTTCCATAAACCTATTAGAACTTTCAAGGATTTCCCTTTCCATGTTGAAGCGCTCTATATCCGACAAGAAATAATATTTTAAAACTAGCATTCCTTTATCCCCTTTTACATGTGATTCTATTATAATATCGTCCAATGGCCCGAAATATTTAGCATAAAAGCCAATTTTATATTAAAATACCTTTTGATGTCAAATCATTCAGGGGTATTTTTTTGAGGAAAAGGTGTGTGGTTAGGTGTTTGCGATATTCCCTGACTGCTGGAAGGGCTTTTAGGAAGGAACCTGAATCGAATGGAGGAATCTGATGGAAAATGCTAAACCTTTAGGACAAAATATATCTAAAAAATGTAAAGGCGTACAGAAAAAAATCTGAACGCCTTTCTTCCATAACGTATTATCTTGTGATAATGATCGGACCGTTTTTTGAGACAATGATGGTATGTTCACATTGTGCGACATAACTGCGTTTCGTAACAAAGGTCCAGTCGTCTCCTTCAGGATTGAACACTTCTTCCTCTTCGGATGAGATGAAAGGTTCAAATGCAATGACCATTCCTTCTTTTAAAAGCTCATCATCCACAAGTTCATTATAATTATAGATGTGGGAAGGCTCTTCATGAATGGTTCTGCCAATTCCATGACCTGTTAAATTCATGATGACGGTAAGCCCATTTTTTCTGGCAGTCTGATATACAGCCTTGCCAAGCCGGCTTTTTTTTGAGCCAGGCTTTATATTCTTCAGGCCAGCTTCAAAAGCTTCTACCGCGGTTTGGCAGACTTTTTTCTTTAATTCTTCCCCCTCTCCAACGACAATGGATATGCCTGTGTCAGCAAAGTAGCCGTTTTTAGAGCCGGATACATCAATATTGACAAGGTCGCCCTCCTGGATCACCCTGCTGCCAGGAATCCCGTGAGCCACCTCTTCATTCACACTGATGCAGGAATAACCTGGGAAATCATATTCTCCCATCGGGGCTGAAACCGCACCTTCTTCGCTGAACATTTTTCCGGCTATCTCATCGAGTTCCTTGGTTGTAATTCCAGGGACTGTTCTGTTGACAAGTTCCTCCCTGATAGAAGCGACAATCCGGCCTATTTCTTTTAATGCATTAATATCTGCCTCTGTTTTTGCGATCATCTTATATCACCTGCATGCTGTAAATTTTCTTCTTTTAGAAGTATATACTAACTCTTGTAAAAACACTCATCTCCTGTCTGGATGCCAGCAGGAGATGAGGTTTTATTTATTATTCACCTAAATCGACATTGTGATAAACCTGGCGGACATCCTCCAGATCTTCAATCGCATCAATCATTTTTTCGAATTGTGCCTGTGCATCCTCTGGAAGTGTAATATCGTTCTGGGCAAGCATGGTTAATTCCGCAACTGTAAATTCAGTCACACCTGCATTTTTAAAAGCTTCCTGTACTGCGTGGAACTGATCAGGTTCAGCGTAGACGATCACTGAATCATCTTCATCTATAATATCTCTGACATCTACATCTGCTTCCATAAGAAGTTCTAATGCTTCTTCAGCATTTTTATCGGCCACACCGATAACAGCTGTAGCATCAAACATATAAGAAACAGAACCTGAGACACCCATGTTCCCGCCATTTTTACCGAATGCCGCACGTACATCGGATGCTGTGCGGTTTACATTGTTGGTCAGGGCATCGACAATCACCATTGATCCATTTGGACCGAAGCCTTCATAGCGAAGTTCATCATAACTTTCCTCGGATCCGCCCTTTGCTTTTTCGATGGCACGGTCAATGATGGTTTTAGGCACACTGTACGTTTTAGCGCGTTCCAGCACGATCCTTAAAGCCTGATTTGATTCAGGATTTGGCTCGCCCTGCTTGGCAGCCACATAGATTTCCCGGCCAAACTTCGCATAAACCCTGCTTGTATTTGCATCTTTGGATGCTTTTTTTTCTTTGATATTATTCCATTTGCGGCCCATATTTTTTCCACTCTCTTTCAATCTTTAAATAAACATAATGTATAAAAAGAATACACCGTTCTCTGGTCTGTCCCCATAAAAGCGACAGTTTTACAGATAATATTATACCTCAATTGAACGATTTGTTAAGTATTTATGCTGAATCACAAAAAAACTTACAAAGTTCTCCTCTGTAAGTTTTTTTATTTAAACGATACTTTTTCCCATTTGGCCTAGTGCATAGTAGATTCCATGCTGGAGGGTCTGGAAGCATTCGAATTTGGAGAGCTGTATATCGGTCTGTGAAATGATCATTCCCAGCTCTGCGGAGATGCCAACAAGGATGGTTTCCGTTCCAATCAATCTTGCGGCTGATCCCAGCTTTTCAATAAGGCTTGCGGTATGATGGGTGATATCTCTATCAAGACCTGTTAGATCCAGTACAAGGTATTTCGCTTGATAAGGCGGGAGATTATTCAGTGTTTTAACAATCAGTTCCTCTGATCGCTCCTCATCATATTGTCCAAGAAGAGGTACGACTACAACTCCATCGAGTACAGGTATAATTGGAGAGGATAATTTTTTGACCAGATCATTCAGTTCCCTTGTCTTCTCATCCACAAGAATTTCGAGCTGTCTGATGTGTTCCGATTCTCTTTTTCTTGACAGTTCATGAATGTTTTGCGATACGGTAACTTCTGAAGGAAAATACTCTACAATTGTGCAGTCATGGCCCTCAATCTGATGCTGGATGACTTTATACCAAATGTTCGTGTCAAATAGTCCGGTAAAGATTCCGGCGTAATGGGCTGGGAGAAAGTTTCCCCCAAGTTTTTTATTTTGAGCCAGGTTAATTTTATGCTCCCAGCTGTCAGTCAGCTCAACAAGCAGTGTTTTAGCTTCCGTATTCAACTCTTTAACGATTGTTTTTCCCCATCCGGCAGAAGCATATGTGTTCGTGATTAAATCGGCCGCTTGGGATATATTTA
The DNA here is from genome assembly GCF_000430765.1 of Peribacillus kribbensis DSM 17871. GTDB lineage: Bacteria > Bacillota > Bacilli > Bacillales > DSM-1321 > Paraperibacillus > Paraperibacillus kribbensis. The sequence continues at coordinate 14,529 of NZ_KE387245.1, forward strand.
CGTTTTTTATCCCTCTGAAGTATTCACCCACTACCAGTCCTTGACGGAAACCAGTTGCTTCAAAAACTAATGTCGAAGCTTCCTCGCCTGAAATTTCTTCAATCGTATCAAAAAAGGTTTTCATGGCCGTATCGATCCAAAAAAGCACGGCATCCTGCCCTTCAAATAAAAACTGTCCCTTCTTGGTATTCCATTCAAATTGAAGTCCATCTACATTGATTTTTGGTTTTTGATCCATGTAATTGTTCCTTTCGTTCTGTCCAATAATTTTCCCACCCCATTATATAAAAATTAAATAAGGGAAGTCCAATAAAGAACATTAGTACTACACTTACAGTCCGTGATATCATTCGGAAAATCCCTGATCAGTACTGGAAGATCATACGCTTCTCCTGATCACTGAGCTAATTCAAAACCTCAGATGAAGGATTTCAAGGTTTGAACGGCCTGCTCGATATCCTGCTGGTCCATGGTTCTCACATCCATCAGCAGCTTATCCTGTTTTATCCTGGCAATAATAGGAGGATCGCTCAGCCTTAACTTTAAATGGAGTTCATCGGCAGAATGCGATGGGTGTCTTATCGCAGCTGCAAATGTCTCGATTTCAACTCCCGGCATTGTCCCTCCTCCAATAGCACTGGCTTCCTTGAGGATCACACAGCTATACCCGGCTTCTTGTAAACGGCTTGTCAGATTATCTGCTCTTTTCCTTAATTCTTCCCCTTCTGTCAATAAATCCGTCAGCAGAGGATTTTTTTTATCTGCGTTTCCCTTTAAGTAATCCACCAGGGTCGCTTCCAATGCGGCAAGAGTCATTTTATCCAGTCTCAATACCCGCGCCAGCTGATGCTTTTTTAACTGATCAATATACATTTTTTTGCCTGCAATGATTCCTGCCTGCGGTCCTCCCAGAAGCTTATCTCCGCTGAAGGAAACCAGATCGGCTCCATCTTCCAGCACTTTTGTGACAAGAGGCTCATCCCCTATTCCCTGCTGTTCAAGATCAAAAAGGACTCCGCTTCCCAGATCTTCGTAGAAAATGATCTCTTTCTTTCTGGCAAGACCAGCCAGCTCTTTGGTGGACACAGACTCTGTGAATCCGATGATTTTAAAATTTGATGTATGTACCTTCATGATGAGAGCTGTTTGTTCGGAAACAGCATGTTCATAATCGGACAGCCGGGTCTTATTTGTAGTCCCAACCTCGACAAGGTCCGCCCCGCTTTCCTCCATAATCGAAGATACCCGGAAGGACCCTCCTATTTCAACAAGCTGGCCCCTTGAGACAATAACCTCTTGTTCCCTCCCGAGTGCTCTCAGGATCAAAAATACGGCTGCAGCATTATTATTGACAGCCATCGCGGCCTCTGCCCCTGTAAGGTCACAGATCCACTTTTCAATATGTTCATGGCGCGAACCTCTCTTTCCGGTTTCCAGATTATACTCCAGATTCGAATAAGAGCCGGCGATTCTGATCATGTGGTCCAATGCAGCAGAGCTTAATCTGGCCCTTCCCAAATTGGTGTGCAGAAGGGTTCCTGTTGCATTTATCACACGTTTTAAACGGTAGTCATATTGTTTTGTTATCCTTTGTTCTGTTCTCCTGAAAATTTCCTGAATAAAAGCCGGTGATTCAGGTGCATGCCCGGTCCAGCTTCCGCTTATAAGCTGTCCTCGGATTTCCTGCAGTACTTCTTTTATGTATGCTGTGAGAGTTGCGGTACTTAGTCCACTCTCACTCATCAGTCTTGTAAATTTCCCATGCTTCTGCAGTTCATGCACAGGCGGGATGGATCGTACGTGCGAATTCACGAGATGCCTCCGTTTCATAAAATTTTATTCATTATAGCATAGATGCTTTAAATGGAATAACGTGTATAAATTCATGAAAAAGGAGTGATCGTATGAAAGTTGACCGTTCCTTTGAATCCTGGCTTGAAATGAGAACTTTCGATCCCTTTACGAATTACCTGGATTTCTCGGCTTTCCGCATAGATCTTTACAAGACCACAGATGGATATTTAGTGGAAGCGGTACTGGAAGAAGCGGATATCAAAGAATATAAGCTGACGGTAAAAGATGCGGAACTTTCTATTCAGTTTCTTAGGGAGGATGAAATTCTCGAACGAAAAGTATACTTCCCTGAATCGATCTTATTCAAACCTATTCAGGCATCTTTAAAAAATAGTATTATTGAAGTGAGGATATTCACTTAGGAAGGGAAGTACTAAAGAATGCTCCATCATATCGAATTGAATGTTTCCAGTTTATCAGCTTCCAAGCAGTTCTGGGGCTGGCTTTTGGAGGAGCTGGGGTATGAATGGTATCAGGAATGGGATGCAGGAGTAAGTTTACGATATGGGTCTACGTATATTGTATTTGTTCAAACGAGACAGGAACATCTTGATCCTTCTTTCCACAGAGCCAAAACCGGGCTGAATCATCTGGCATTCTCTGCAAAGTCCCGGGAACAAATTGACTTCATAACCAATCAGCTTAAGCAAAAAGGATATACCATTTTGTACGAAGACAGACATCCACATGCCGGCGGTCCGGGTCACTATGCAGTCTTTTGTGAGGATCCCGACAGGATAAAAGTTGAGGTAGTCGCCCCTGTTGGATCTTGAAGGCTGCTTGTCTTGTATAGACTGCACGGTAAGACTTTTTCTATAATGAAGGACAGGATGAAACGATCACCCGTCCTTTATTATCATGATTATCAAAATCAGCTCTTTAGTTCTTCTAACACGCTGATCATTTCATCAGAGCTTGGAAAGCGGCCTGTTTCTTTTTTGGAATAAAGAAGCTGTCCGTTGACCGTGACTTCAAAGATTCCTCCTGAACTTGGCACTAACTCTAACTTTGTAATATTACCCCTGAAATGGCTAAAAAGGTCTTCTGCGAGACTCGCAGCTTTTGGTGAGTAATTTCACATCATGCAGAATTCTACTTTTACCTCAAATGCCATCTGCTTGCACCCCCGTTTTTACTTCTGTATTTCACTATCATACCCAATTTCACGATAAGTTGACAATTAAAAAACAAGGCAGCACGATCGGTACGGTTTGCAGCTAGAATTTTTAAAAAGAAAGAAATAGATAACCAGGCGATTATAAAAATATGGCCTTCATTCTAAGTATGGAGGCCTATAATTTGAGATAGAAAGAAGACATGCTATTTTTTTGGTATTTGTCTTCGTACATAGTATAATCTATAAGAAATGTTTGAATTGGAGGTGCAATGGATGTCAGAGCATGAAAAAATCAGGCTTACAGCCCTTTCTACAAAAGCTGGCTGAGGCTGCAAAATTGGTCCAGAGGACCTGGCGCAAGTTTTGCGCCGTTTACCAAAGCAGGAACGTATTCCGGAAGTGCTTGTCGGCCATGAGACATCAGATGATGCCGGCGTTTACAAGATAACAGATGAAATTGCGCTGATCCAGACGGTGGATTATTTTACACCGATCGTGGATGACCCATACATGTTTGGCCAGATTGCCGCTGCCAATTCATTGAGTGATGTATACGCAATGGGCGGTGTGCCGAAGACGGTCATGAATATCGTCGGCTACCCGATCAAAAAGCTTGGCGGTGATATGCTGTCAGATATATTGCGCGGAGCTGCCGATAAAGTGAAAGAAGCGGGAGCTACCACGATTGGCGGGCATTCCATTGATGACCAGGAGCCGAAATTCGGGCTTTCTGTGACAGGATTTGTCCATCCCGAAAAATTCTGGAAGAACGTTGGGGCGAAGGCTGGTGATGTTCTTGTACTCACCAAGCCTATCGGTGTCGGGATCATGACCACTGGTATTAAGAGAAATGCCGTATCCCGGGAACAGGAAAAGACAGTCACAGAAATCATGGCTGAGCTGAATAAAACGGCTGCTGAACTCCTCATGAATTATGAGCCCCATGCAGTTACAGATGTAACAGGATTCGGGCTGATGGGACATGCCAGTGAAATTGCGAGAGGCAGCGGAGTCAGCTTTGAAATCAGCCTTAGCCAGGTGCCCGTGCTGCAAGGTACAGAAGAGCTTGCAGAGGCAGGGGTTGTTCCTGGAGGATCAAAATCCAATCACAGCTGGCTTCAGAATGATGTCGAATACGGAAATGAACTTTCCGGCACGGATCAGCTGATCCTTTGTGATGCTGTCACTTCAGGAGGCCTTCTTATCAGTATGAGTGAAGATGAAGCTGTCAGGTATGTGGATGACATGCAAGAGGCAGGCAATTCTTTTGCCGCCATCATCGGAAAAGTCGTGGAACAGAAAGAAAAACTGATCTACGCTCGCAAATAAAAGGGGCTGTCCAATAAGCCCCTAAAATAAGCAGGCGGAGAAAACAATATGTTTATCTCCGCCTGCTTTATTTTGCCCTATTGCTCTGGTCAGTTTACAACCAGCGCCTTTTGAATTTTCGGGGTCTTGTCTTATTCAGGAACCAAAATAAGGGGAGATTTTCCCGTTATATCAAAAATGGATCTCGTTTCGAGAAGAATAAAGGGAGTTTTTACCGTTAAGGGAATAAAATTAGCCTATTTTTGGATTTTTTAATTCACTAAAGGGAATTTCTCCCTCTATCTAAGCCCTTTTTCCCCATCTTGATGAATTAAGGGGAATTTTTCCCTCTATATCCGATCGGATGCATCCTGCATGAAAAAGTCAGCCGAACCAGAACATGGAAGAATTTGTTTGCTTAACCGGAAAACTTCCCAAAAGACCTCGATTTATATCTGTCCGGAAAATCACCTCTTATTTTATTTTTGCTGATTACTCCATTAAGGACCATTCTCTTATTTAAAAGGAGCTATACAGAAAGCCGGTTTCCTGTCTTTCTGTATAGTTCCCTTTTTATTATTTCGTTTTTTGCAGCTGCATAAACCGGCTGCCAGAATCTAAATCAACAAACCCAAATCGCGAATACAAGGTCTGGGCATCTTTCGTTGCCAGCAGGATCCTTCTGACACTGCTGAAATCCTTATGAGTGACAATGGTTTTTACAAGAAATTTTGAAAGCCCATTACCGCGGTCTTCAGGGAGCACAAAAAGATCACAAAGATAGGCAAAAGTTGCAGAATCGGTGATGACCCTGGCGAATCCGGCCAATCTGTCTGTTCCCTTCTCATAGACTCCAAAGCATATAGAGTTCTCAATGGAGACTGCCACTCTTTCCCTTGTCACATCCGCGGCCCAATACGATTCATTCTTTAGGAATTTGTAGACCTTATCAAAATCAATAAGCTTTTTGTCTGTAGATATATAATAATGACTTACAGGTTTAGTAAACATGAAGGATCCTCCTTTTCAGCCTGTCCCTTTCTTTCTATGTATGAATATAGATTTTTAACACATTTTCTTGATTGTCAGATATAAATTATCAATATCTTATCATACTAGTTTTTTTGAAGCCTGCTTTTTATACTGAGCGGCTCAGGCATTCCCCCTTCTATCAAAGTGAGAAAACATCACGCAAAATGGGAATGCTCAAATGAACAATAGCAACAGCCTATATCCGGAAGAAATGTTGTTCTTTTCCGAGATGAAGGACAAAACAAAGCCGGGTTCCAGAAGAGAAGTCCTTCATCCCCTTCATGAAGGACAAAATAAAGCCTGGATCCAGAAGAAATGTCCTTCATCCCCTATATGAAGGACAAATCAAGGCATCGCTCCAGAAAAATTGTCGTTCACCGAATCCCAGCCAGCCCATAGCAGCCTGCACCATCTACTATTAAGAAAACCATTCTCCCCCGTTCACATGGATGGTCTGGCCTGTGATATAGCGCGAGTCATCGGAAGCTAAAAAAACGAATGCGGGCGCCAGCTCGAAAGGCTGTGCCTGCCTCTCCATAAGATTGTCTACTAGCGGGACGGTATCAGCTGAAAAGCTGGAAGGAATGAGAGGCGTCCACACCCTTCCAGGGGCAATGGCGTTGACCCGGATTCCTTTGTCAGCAAGATTTCTGGCAAGGGCTCTTGTGAAGCCTATATTGGCGCCTTTGGTTGCTGTATAGTCGATCAGTTCTTTGTTCCCTGCGAAGGTAACGACAGACGCTGTATTGATGATGGAACTGCCGGCCTTCAAGTGCGGCAGTGCGGCCCTTGTTGTATAAAAATGGGAATAGATATTTACTTTAAAGGTATTATCGAATTGTTCATCACTGATATCCAGTAAGCTTAGCTGCTGAAACTGAATGCCGACATGATTGCAAAGGACATCCAGGGCTCCAAAGGTTTCAATGGTTTTTTCGACAATGAGGATGCATTGTTGTTTTTCTCTTAAATCACCAGGCAATAACAAGCAGCGCCGGCCAAGTTCTTCAATCCTTTTTTTGGTCCGTTCTGCATCTTCATGTTCATCCAGATATGCGATCGCAGTATCCGCTCCCTCTTTAGCGAAGGCTATGGCTGCTGCGGCGCCCATTCCACTGTCCCCACCGGTGATTAAGACTGTTTTTCCTTTTAGCTTACCAGTCCCTTGGTAGTTTGGATTTTCGATGATTGGCTGGGGCACCATCAGCTTTTCTTGGCCTGGCTGACGGAACTGCCTCTGCTCGGGAACTGTAAGCGGCACATCCTTGAATTCTGTGATTTTTCCGTAATTTGGGTAGCGGGGATATCCCTGCTGATCATTATTCTGCACCATTTATGCATACCTCCTGAATAGATGTATAAGGTACCATATGAGAATTGGGCTTAGAGGTGCCTAGTTTAAGGATAAAGATTGGGCACATGCTCCTGAATGCAGGAATAAAATATATAAGTTTTAAGATTGGAGGCTGACTATGAAGGAGCTTTATTTTTCACAGGATGTGAAATATCTGCTGTTAAACTCTTCCAGCGAAAAGGTGGATGTAATATACGATAAAAACCCGCAGCCATTCCGGCTTCCCCTAATCGGTACCCGGCCGCCTTTTTACAGCAATCCCCGTTACCAGGCGTATTATCCTCCCATTTAGAATGGTACTGGGGTATAAGAATGAAGAGAAAGGCTGTCCGTTTTGGACAGCCTTTCATATGGCCTCTTAGAACTGTTGAAGTCCTCCGTTTTAAAAGGTTTGCAGATATGTTAATGGTACGGGAACTATTTGCTTAAAGCGGTACATACTTGTCTGAGAAGATATAACGGGGAACAAAATAACCCTCCAAGTCAAAATGGAGGGTTACTTGTGGGCCTATAAAAAAGGCTATTATCTTTTCATAAAGGCTTCTATTTCCTCGATGGAGCGGAAGATATCCTTAGACAGGATCTCATGCCCGTTTTCAGTGACCAGAACATCATCTTCAATTCGAATGCCGATATTTTCTTCTTCAATGTATAGACCAGGCTCAACTGTGATGACCATCCCAGGCTCCAGGACTAAATCTGTATAATCTCCCACATCGTGGGTGTCAAGTCCGAGGAAATGGCTGACGCTGTGATAATAATACCGGCTTATTTCACTTTCGTCCTCAATCAATCCTTCTCTTTTGCATCCTTCAGCCAGTACTTTCTTCGTATGTTCATTGAGTCTGGCAAAAGGAACACCAGGTTTTATCAGCTCTGTGGTTTCCTTTAAAGCTTTCAGGACAATATTGTAAAAGGTTTTCTGTTTCTCTGAGAACGTTCCGCTGACCGGGAAAGTATAGCTGATGTCTCCGTTGTAATATTGATATTGTGCGCCAAGGTCTAAAAGGACCAGAGAGCCATCTTCGACTTCCGAGTTGTTTAGGTCATAATGCAGGATCGTCCCATTTTTTCCGCTTGCCGCAATGGTGCGGAAGGCGTGATGCCTGACTCCGGAGGATTTTAGGACAAAATCGAAGTGAGCTTCCAGCTGATATTCTTTCATGCCAGCCTTCGCATTCGTCATCACCTGCTGAATTCCTTCCCAGGTAATCCGGATTGCTTCTTTAATTTTTTCCACTTCTTCAGGCTTTTTATAAACCCTCAGCCTGCTGATCTCCGGATACACATTCTTAATAGCGATATGCGGATAATTCGATTGCATTTTTGCAGCAAAGCTTTGAGCCTTTGTTGTAATGGTATCCAATTCTCTTCTTTCCATGTCCAGATAGAAAGTTGAAATATTGGCGGCAAACAATGTCCGGGAAAGGAAGGCTTCAAATTGCTCCAGATATTGGACGCTTTCTACACCTGATACTTGTTCTGCTTCTTCTCTTGAAATGGTTTTGCCTACCCACTTCTCTAAAACAGGATCTGATTTTTCAATGAAAAGGGACTCTACTACTTTGTCTTTCGTTTTTCTGGCTGTAAAGATTATGCCCGGCTCATCAATCCCGGTGAGATAATAGAAATGCCGGTTCGGTACAAATAAATAATCCTCATCCGCCGATTTCTGGGGAGCTTTGCCTGCAAATAGAATCAGTAAAGAATCTGCCTGCAGATTTTTGTATAGTTCCTGTCTATTATGTATGAAAAACTCTTTATGCATCTAATCTCTCCTTCTTCCTTCATCTAATAAATTATACTATATTCTTAATATGTTCGAAATATGAAGAAGGGAAATTCATAGGATCATAGATGTTCAGGCTTCTTAAATAAAGCAGCCCAGAGGGAGGAAGAACCAAATTGGCCGGTTCCCTGGCAGTCTTTCATTTTTCTAATCTCTATACATTTGAAATCATGGAAGATTTCAAGAATCCTTTCAGAAGAAAATCCAAGGCCTCCTTGTAAGCTGCGGTTCCGGTATACGTCCCAATCAGACTGCGGCGATCCTCCCAGCTCTCCGCCTGTGACAAAGCAGGTTAAGGCAAAATATCCTCCAGGCTTCACTGCCCTATTAACAAGCTGGAGATAATCCAATCTCCTGTGAGGCGGAATATGGTGAAAACAGCCTGAATCATAGACAAGATCAAATGAATGAGGGTCCACTTCCACATGGAAAATATTCTGGTTAACAAAGTTGACCGCAAGTCCGCGCTCCTGCGCCCTTTCCCTTCCCCACTCCAGAGCTTTCACCGAAGTATCCGCCGCTGTAACCTGCCACCCTGCTTCAGCGAGGAACACAGCGTTTCTGCCTGGTCCGCAGCCAAGATCAAGCGCATGGCCAGGGCTGAGCTTAAAATCATTACAATAAGATACCAGATTTTCATCAGGATGGTTCAGGAAAAAGGGGACATTCCTGTTCCGGTCAGAATAGAAATCCTCCCAGTTAAACTTTTTTTCTTCCAATATCAGCTGATCCAGCATCAGCAAAATATCGTTCATATCAGCAATGGTTTCCTTCATAATTACCCTCTTTCCACCGTGTTGATGTGATGTATTGCAACTATAATTTTACCGGTTTCTTCCACTTCTGTTGTTACAATCCTTTTAAGAAAGCGTTAAATGTCCCTGATTGCAAACCCTCCGCACAGGGTTCTATTCATATGTCCAGGGTGTAAGAAAGACTGACTCATGGCTGGAATTTCATTTTAAATAGTAAGATATGACAAGGACCCCGGCAAGCAGGAATAGCCTTCTGGAAGTGTTATACAATGTGGTCTGTAATCAGCAAACAACTCTTTTGTAATATTAGTAACCATTTTGTAATATAACTCTTCCTTTATCTCTCCTTATCTAAAAATAGAAAAAGCCCACGAGGTGGACTTAATCATTCAATAATCTGAAGACAAGATCTTTAGCCTCCTGTCTTTCATATCCATTATAAATTCCGGTCGATATCCTGACAGGATCGCCGAAAAAGAATCGCTCATAGACGGTCTGTCTTCCGCCGAATGCACTTGTACTGATGTCCCAGGCTAAACGGAATAGCCCGATTTTTGTCTTGGCGTCACAGTCCGTTCCCTTCAGATAATGATTTAAATCTGGGCCTACTTCTGAATCGAAGTCCTCTTCAGCTGGAATGGTGATCAAACCGCTGGCTCCGAGAAGCTGAAGGATTTCCATCAGTCTTGCATGCAGCTTTGGATAAGTGGAAATCGCTGCATAAAGTGAATTGGAAGAAGGAATCATCCTTCCCCTTGAATCCGGTGCTGCTTCCATCTCTGATGCGAGAAGAAGAGATTTCATGATTTCATAGCCGACAATGATTTCGCTTACTTTTTCTTTAACATGCTGATAGGAGTCGATTTGGATGGTATCAACGAGCAGCTGGGCAATTCCCAGAATAAATTCGGTTTTCACCGCCTGCCTTGCGACCGTTTGATGCAGGAGGAAGGAATAAAAACTTGAGTCATTATACATGTTAAAGAGCACTTCCATATCCTTATGCAAAAAGACTCGTTCCCATGGGACTTCCACTGAATCGAATACAACAATCGTATCCATTTCCTCAAATCGCGAGCCAAGCGGATGATTATAATGGGAGGAGCTGTAGCTGAAGGACTCCCTGCAGATAAATTTCAGATTTTTGGTGCTGCTGGGAATCGAAAAGGCATATACAGAGGAATCTTCAATGAAATTTCCCATAACAGGCAGTACAACCAATTCATCTGTCAGCCCTCCCTGTGTCGCCAAAAGCCTTGCTCCTTTAATAATGAGGCCATCACTGGTTGTTTTGATGACTTTAGCAGCCAAAGGTTCTTCCCCATTATTCTCAAAATAACCCAGTGAACGATTCACTTGAGGAGTAACAAAGGTATGGGAAAACGATAGATCATTCTCCCTTCCGCGCTCATAAAGAGATTTGATGGCAGAGCCCCAGCTTTCGTTGCCATCAAAGATATCCCACGCAGTGCCAAGAGCCATGATCCCTGTATTCATATAATCCGGCGACCGGCCCATCAGCCCCCCTGAAGCTTTTGCCCACTCTTGTGCGGCCTTTCGCCTTTTTTCTAAATCCTCCTTAGATCTCGGCTCCAGATAAGAAGTCCCTACCCTTCGGCCTGAAAGCGGCGAGACATAAGTCATCAGCTCCCTGAATTCAGGAGCAAGCTGCAGATCATACAGAGCCGCTTTACTCGTTAAAATCCCTTTGAATGCTTGATGCTCACAGATGTTTCCTGTAATTCTCTGTCCATTTATCCATATTTCCGGCTGGCGTTCTCTAAGCCTGCCAAGATAAGCAGAACCGTCTATTGCTCCCATCAAAACCCCACCTTGTGACAGCTCCTTTTTAGAATGTTTTCCTAACGAGGGCTGATGTTACCACTACTATATTCACGGACGAGCATGACAGACACATACAGAAAAGGAAATGGGCCACTCTATAGAAAGCAGCCCGGACATGGGAAAAATTTAAATACCTGCATAGAACACGCTGATTAGCAAAAAATAGGAATATGATTTTTAAAGTGCGGGTTTGAGAGGAAGGCAGGACAAATTCCATGTTTAACTGGTTTAAGGCAAGGAATACCGGAGCGGAAACGAATCAAAGAGATCAGATGTCCCTGATAGATCTGCATGAGCTTTGTAAAAAATCAGGAGACTTCGTCAGTTTTCAGCCGATTAATTCAGAGATATGTGTTTCGTATTATAATACGCTGGTTAATAAAAAGGTCATCAACAAGGATATCCTTGCCTATCTGGATTTGCACAAAGGACTTACTCTTGAACAGCTGATAGAAAAGATACCGATTGAAAGACCTGTCCTTACAGAGGACGTCCAAAGCATGAAAGAAAAGCTGCTGATCGGCTATGTTATGATTTTCTACCCGGAGCAGCCTTCTAAAGCAATTCTGCTGCCAGCCTCAGAAAAGAAACAGCGCCAGATTTCATTCCCGGAAGCTGAATACACGGTTGTCGGGCCTAAGGAAGGCTTTGTGGAATCTATTGAAACGAATATTAATTTAATTCGGAAGCGCCTGCCGATACCAGAGTTAATCATAGAGGAGACCACTGCCGGGACTTTCACCAAAACAAAAATAGCGGTTGTTTATATTGATGGAGTGGCGAATGAGGAAAATGTGAATACCGTTACCCAGCGTATTAAAGGAATCAGCTATGACCAGATCATAGATATTTCTTATATAGCGCAGATGATCGAGGATAATAATAATTCCGTTTTTCCGCAAATGATTGATACGGAACGGCCTGACAGGGTGGCTGCCATTCTCTCGGAAGGGAAAATCGCTATCCTGTGTGACGGCTCCCCCTATGCGCTGACGGGACCCACCACTTTGATTGAGTTCTTTGCTTCCTTTGAGGATTACTTTCTCTCCTGGCATATCGCGTCTGTATTTCGACTAATCCGGTTATTCGCAGTTACGTTTTCCGTTTTTTCCACGCCCTTATACGTCGCTGTGCTTACCTTTCATTATGAGATGATACCTGAGAATCTGCTGTATACCTTGATTTCCTCAAGAAGCGGAATACCTTTTCCTCCCATTATGGAAGCAATCATTTTGGAATTGACGATCGAGCTTCTGCGGGAAGCAGGATCCAGGCTTCCGTCAAAGGTTGGCCAGACGATCGGTATTGTTGGCGGTATCGTAATCGGGACTGCGGCTGTTGATGCAGGGCTCACCAGCAATGTTCTCCTGATCATTGTTGCACTTGCAGCACTTTCTTCATTTACTACTCCCGTCTATAAGATGAGTAATACCATCAGGCTGCTCCGTTTTCCTTTTTTGTTAATGGCACAGCTGCTTGGGATGCTGGGGATCGCTGTTTGCTTCTGCTTTATTTTGATCCATCTTCTTAAGCTAACATCGCTTGGCAGGCCGTATATAGGGCCGATTTATCCCCTGAGGGTAAGGGATCTAAAGGATGCATTATTCAGGCTTCCCTTTGATACTCAAAATTTAAGGCCGTTCGAAGTAAGATCGCCCCATCCTTCACGGCCGCCTATTAAAAAAGAAAAAGATATCGACGAGTAATACTAGGAAAGGATGATGAACTTGTTAACCCAGCCAGATGAATCGAAACAGGTTTCCCCTTTCTTTGTTGCTTATATTGTGCACAGCATGCAGATTGGTATTGGGATATTGGGGTTTGAACGGTATATCGCCAAGGATGCAGGCTATGATGCCTGGATCGGTATTATTCTCTCTGGGTTCACGATTCACATTTTGATCTGGATGGTTTATAAAATTCTGGGGAATGGCCAGAATGACATCGTAGGCGTCCATAGCAGCTTGTTTGGAAAGTGGATCGGAGGATTATTCAGCATTTGTTTTATTGTCTATTTTTGTTTATTTTCCATTACGATTGTTCGAAGTTATACCGAAGTCATACAAGTGTGGATGTTTCCCGGTTTGAATACCTGGTACCTGAGCTTCATCCTCCTCCTCCTTGTTTATTTTGCGGTTACCGGCGGTTTCCGGGTCATAGTGGGTCTTTGTTTTTTAGGAATCGTCTATACCATCCCGCTCCTGCTTCTTAAGTGGTTTCCTTTAAAGGAAGCTGACTTTACCAATCTGCTTCCTATCATGAATCATCGGCTGATGGATCTATTCAAGTCATCAAAAATTATGACCTTGAACTACCTTGGATTTGAAGTTTTGCTTTTCTGCTATCCATTTATCAAACGCGGAAAGAGTTCTCAAAAGTGGGCACATGCCGGTTTAATTCTAAGTATTTTAGTCTATTTGTTCACGGCTGTAGTTTCATTTGCGTACTTTACTCAGCGGCATCTCAATCATATTATCTGGCCGACATTAAGCTTGTGGCAGACCGTGGACCTGCCCTTTATCCAGCGTTTTGAATATGTGGGCATTACCCTTTGGCTGTTCCAGATTCTTCCGAACATCTGTATGTTTGTATGGGCCGGCAGCCGTGGATTGAAACGACTGTTCGGCGGTAAGCAGAAGCACATGCTGATGTTTATCCTCTTGTTGATATTTTTAGCGTCCATCCGGATGACAAACCGGGGGGAGATCGACTTTTTTACAACGATTGTTGGACGTGTTGGCTTTTATACATTGTATTTTTATATTCCTTGTCTGTTTGCTGCCCAAATTGTCATGAAACGTGTGAGGAAAAAAGCATGAAAAAAATAATGATCTGGATTGTCATTCTCGGAATAGTGGTTGGAGGGGCTACGGTCAAGACGAAAGTTTTGGAGGATCTTCAGCTTGTCACGATTTATGGGTACGATTATGCAGGGAAAAATAAAATCCGGGGTATCGTCAGCACACCAGTTATTCCTACAACTGAAAATACCCCTCCAGGCAGCAAGATTTTGGGTGTTGATGCACACACAAGTAAAAATTCCCGCCAGCTGCTTCAGTCGGTATCTCCGAAACCCCTTGTCATCGGAAGGCTGAATACGGCTTTGTACAGTGATAAAATAGCCAAAAAAGGGTTATTCCGGCTGCTTGACACCCTGATCAGGGACCCCTCCCTTGGCCGAAGCTTAATGCTTGCCGTAGTAAAAGGCAGTGTTGAAGATTTACTATCAGAAAAGTATACGATGACAGAAACTTCTTCTATGTATGTTTCGGAGTTAATGAAAAATAATAATCAAAGCGTGATCCCTAAGACAAGCCTGCATTCTTTTTTAAACGATTATTTTGAGAAAGGGAGAGATCCCTTCCTCCCGCTGCTGGAAAAAGGGACGGATTTAATCCGGATGAAGGGCATCGCTTTTTTTAAGCAGGACAGGTATATCTGGGAGCTTCCATATGCCGAATGCTTTGTCTTTAAAATGCTTTACGAGAATTTTAAAAATGGTATGTACGAATATAAGGCGGATGGAGACTACGTAACCCTAGAAAATCTTCAGTCAAAGGTCCATTATCATATAAGTGCCGACAACAAACAAGTAACCATCCATGTAAGTCTGAAAGGAAAACTTCTGGATGCATCAGGCCACCAGCTGGCAAGCTCAAAAAGTATTCCAGACTTGGAAAAAACATTGAGCAGGGTACTTATCAAAAAAGCTGCCCGATTGGAAAATAAATTCAAAAAACTGAATATAGATCCACTTGGGATAGGTGATAAAGCCAGAAGCAAAGAGAGGCACTTTAATTTTGAAGAATGGAACAAACAATATAAGAACATAACTTTCAAAAATGATGTGAAAGTGGAAATTACTCAATCAGGTGCAGTGGACTGAAGGTACTAATCTGATTCCCAGGGTGAAAAGCATGGATAATATAACTTACAATGATGTCAAAGAAGCAAGGGAAACCTATATGCATCTGAACAAAGAGTACTGGCAAACCCATGAAGTTTGGCATGGTCATTGGTGGTTCTTGGTTTTGTCATCCCTTGCCACCCTTGTTATCTGGTGGATTTTTGCGGATAAGGATAAAAGCCGGTTTCCCCATATATTCTGTTATGGGCTGTTATGCAGCCTGGCTTCTTTCTCTCTGGATACAACGGGAGTCCTTATGAACTTTTGGGCATATCCTCACAAGGTATTGTTTATGATTCCCTCATCCGTTCCGGCAGATCTGGTCGTCATTCCAGTCTCAGGAATGCTGATTTTTCAATACTTTCCCCGCTGGAAAGCCTTTATCCCAGCCGCAATAGCTCTTTCTGCGATCTTTTCATTCATCATAGAACCTTCTTTCATTAAATTTGATTTATTCATGCTGATCAAGTGGCGCCATACATACTCCTTCATAGGATTTATCCTTCTATTCACAGCATTAAAAGGGATCCTTCAGCTCATATGGCGCCAATTGCGAAATGGGGACAGTAAAAAAAGCGATGTGCCGAGATTATAAAACACGGTAAATGGGGACTGTCCCTTTATTTCTTTTCCATGCATAGTTTTTTGTATTCTTCTTCCAGTTCTGTAAGGGTTCTGATAGTGGAGAGATATTCTCTGTCTGTGTAGTTTCCATTCTTTATTAAGTAGGAAATGAGATATTCTTTCCTTCTTTTTAGGGCTCTTCTCAGTAAATAACTCATAGGCTTCAAACTCGGCTTTCTATAGGACTGGATGCAGCGGTAAGCTCCCCTTTGGTATGGAATAGGTCTGTTGATGAAGTGTTCTTGAAGGGAAGAAGCGGAGAAAGCAGCTCCGCGGTCCGGTAGGCTTCCTCTAAATGCGGATAGCCTGATAGAATAAAGGTTTCAATCCCTATTTCAGCGTATTCCTTGATTCTTTCTGCAACCTGTTCAGGACTGCCAACAAGGGCTGTTCCTGCCCCCGTCCTCACTAACCCGATCCCTGCCCATAAATTCGGGCTGATTTCCAATGCCTCCCTGCCCTTCTGAAGCCCAGCCATTCTGGACTGCCCGATCGAATCCATCTGAGAAAATGCTTTTTTGGCTCTTTCTATGGTTTGATGATCAACATACTGGATGAGCTGGTCAGCCGCTGCCCAGGCTTCATTTTCGGTTTCCCTCACAATGATATGAAGGCGTATGCCGAATCGGACGCTTCTCCCTTCAAAGGCTGCCAGCCGTCTCACCTCTTCTATTTTTTTGGCCGCTTGAGGAAGGGGTTCTCCCCATGTTAAGTAAACATCGGAATGCTTTGCTGCCACTCTCTGACCAGCAGGTGAAGAACCGCCAAAATAGATTGGCGGATAGGGCTTCTGATAGGAAGGAAATAGGAGTTTGCCCCCTTTTATCTGGACATACTCCCCATGGAAGTCCACTTCTTTTCCTTCTAACAGAGATTTCCAAACGGACAGAAACTCATCTGCTGCTCCATATCTATCGTCATGCTTTAAAAATAGGCCGTCTCCCGCTAATTCTGCTGGATTTCCTCCTGCCACAAGATTCACAAGAAGCCTGCCTTCAGATATCCGGTCTGCGGTCGCTGCCATTCTCGCCGCTACACTTGGACTCATCAACCCTGGACGGACTGCCACCAGAAACTTCAGCCTTTGGGTTAAAGGCATGAGAGCGGAGGCAAGCATCCAGGGATCCTCGCAAGTCCTCCCTGTCGGAATCAAGACACCGGTATATCCCAGTGTATCTGCAGCCTGTGCGATTTGCTTGAAATAAGAAAAGTCTGCCTTTCTTCCTCCGCGGTACGTACCCAGATATCTTCCGTCCCCATGTGACGGGATAAACCAAAAAAACTCCATTTAGATCTCTCCTTTTTCTCCTTTAAAATGATCACGCCATTTTAACAGCTTTGCCTCTAACAGCCTGACAAGGGAATCGGTAATTTTTCCTGCGGCCGCAAAAATGATGATTCCTGCAAAAACGACTTCTGTATTGGAAAACTGTCTTGCATCCATGATCATGTACCCTATGCCTTCGCTCGATCCCATCATTTCCGCCACGACTAAACCGAGCCAGGCTATGCCAAGCGACAGCCGGATTCCCAATAAAATATTTGGCATGGCAGCAGGCAGAATCAGTTTTGTGAATAATTTTCTTTTATTGAACTCCAATACCCGCGCTACATCAAAAAGCTTGGAATCTACTCCCCTGATTCCTAAGAAGGTGTTCACATAGACTGGGAAAAAGGCTCCTTTTGCTATCAAAAGGATTTTGGAAAGCTCACCAAACCCAAACCAAAGGATGAACAATGGTGCTACTGCGAGATGAGGAATGGTCCTCAGCATCTGGAAGGAGGGGTCCATCAGTTCTTCGCTTTTATTTGAAAATCCAACAACTCCCCCCAGCAGCAAGCCAAGCCCCGCTCCTAAGATAAAGCCAGCTCCTGCTCTTATTGAGCTGATTTGGAGGTTATTCCATAGTTCACCGGTTGATGCCAGTTCTTTAAAGGCTTGGAAAATGGATGTCGGTACCGGCAGTAGATTCTCTGAAATTATTCCAAGACTCCCTGCTGCCTGCCAAACAGCCAGTATAATAAGTGGAAGGATCAATCCTTTGAGGATCCTTGATAATCCTACATTTAAACGCTGGAAGGCCTCTTTTTCAGCTGAATGATGGATGCTGTCAGGCAAAATCCCGGCCGTTATTTCTGCTTTTGTTTTACTCATATCTGCTGCCTCACCCCTTAACCATTTTTTCGGAAAATAGTCCTGCAGATTCTAGTTCAATCATTACCTTCTGCCGGATCTGCTGAAAAGGAAGCTCTGATTTCTTTCGCGGATAAGGCAGGTCCACAGGAATACTGCGGCTGATCGTCCCCGGCCTCTGAGTCATGATTAAAATCCGGTTTCCTAAATAAATTGATTCATCAATATCATGGGTGACAAGGATCATGGTCGTCCGTTTCTTTTCCCAGATCGTTAACAATACATCCTGAAGATGGGTCCGTGTAAAAGCATCCAATGCACCGAATGGCTCATCGAGAAGAAGGACGTCCGGCTCTCTGAGGAGTGCCCTTGCTATGGCTGTACGCTGGGCCATGCCGCCTGAAAGCTCACTCGGATAAGCTTTTTCAAATCCCTTAAGCCTGACGGTTTCCAGCAGATCATCGACCTTCTTTCTGACTTCCCTATCACTAAGCGGGAGGTCGGCTGCTATATTTTTTTCGACATTCAGCCAGGGAAACAAACGGTGCTCCTGGAAGATGAACCCTTGTTTTATGCCCGGACCATGTAATGGCCGGCCCCCTATTTGAACAGAACCTTCATATTGCCGGTCCAGCCCGGCCAGTATTTTAAGGAGTGTGCTCTTCCCGCAGCCGCTGGGTCCGATGATGGTTACAAAATCTCCCTGTTTTATTTCTAGATTAATATTCTCAAGCGCTTTAACTTCTTCTTGCCTGCCCTTGATAAAAGTTTTGCTGACGGATCTAATTGAAACACTCATCCTTTTTCCTCTTTTCTAAACAAATCATTTATATTTTCTTGCGGGTTCTTAGAAATGAAAATTCCATGGATAATCAAAAAAGACTGCTATTCCTTAATAAAAGAGGAAAGCAGCCTTCAGTTGTCTGATAAGCCGGGTTTTGGTTGGTTTTTGTTTTTTCGTACAAAAATATAATTGTTTCGCTGCCCGCTTGTGAAGTGCATCAGCCCATTTCTTTAATTACCGGGCTTGTAGTCCTTTAATGCCTTCTCTATGTATGAATTGTCGACTACTTTAGAAACGTCGATCTGGCTTTTTAAACCTTTTTGATCTACAAGAAGGTCGGCTGTTTTTTGCTGCCCGCTGATTAAATCCTTGGTGATCGGTTTGTTTTCTGGTGTCGAATTTTTTAGTACCGACTGGATAATGGCTTTATCTGTCTTCTTTAATTTTGAATACAGCTCGGCAGCCTCCTCTGGATGCTCATTCTGCCACCTTGTCGCTTTTTCCGTAACCTTTAAGTAAAGGACTACGAGTTCAGGATGTTCTTTAGCAAACTTTGTCCGCACAAGCTGAAAACCAGGGCTTGATGATTCTGTTGTCTTTCCATTAGCAATTACTCTGGCTCCATTTTTTATCACTTCTGTTGATTGAAACGGCTCCCAGATGGCCCATGCATCCACCGATCCATTTTCAAATGCAGGCTGTGCGGCGTCAGGCTGTAATTGGATAATTTGGATGTCAGAGGGCTTTATATTTTCTTTTTTTAACGCATTATACAATAGGCCGTATGAACTGCTTCCTTTCGCTACAGCTACCTTTTTCCCTTTTAAATCTTTTATGGAGTTTATGGAACTTCCTTTTTTAACTAAAATGGCATCACCCATTTCTCCAGCACTTCCAGAGGCAATTTCCTTGAATGGAATATCGGCAGCCTGGCCGACAAGGACAGGAATGTTGCCTACCCGGCCAAAATCAAGCCTGTCTGAAGCAATAGCCTCAAAATATTCCGGCCCGCTTTGAAATTCCACCCACTTGACTTTAGCTCCCTCTTTTTTGAATTCTTCCTCAAACCAGCCTTTCTCTTTTGCGGCCAGTATTGGCCATATGCTTTGCTGGATTCCTATACTCACAGGAACTGCCTGTTTATCTGTTTTTGCGGATGCAGAATCTTTAAGCTTAGAGTCTTCCTTTGAACAAGAGCATAATAATACAACTGCTGCGAAAAGCACGAAAACCCGCATCAAAGCCGTTCGTTTCATTCGTTTCCCCCCATTTTTTTAAATGCCAGGGGCCTTCAGTTGACTGATAAGCCATCGTTTACTTACGGTTTGTATTTGCAAATCGTATCTTTTCTGTGTAATCAATTTGTGTGATTGCACCGTTATGCACAGTAATGACAATAGATCCAAAGTTGATGGTTTTAATGATTTTTTCGATATAAAGCTGTTTTTCCAAATCCAAATCCGATTCTGCCATAATCCTAATCCTCCTTTTTTAAATTTTATTTAGTTTGCCTTTAGTTGCCTAATCAGCAGAACAAACAGCTGGAAACCTTAATTTGCCGATTATTCCAATTAATTTAGTGGGTTTTAGATAAAATAAAAAACCAAAGCCCCCAATTGTTTGAATCAGAGCCTTTGGTTATCCAATCAGCAGTATTTTTTTAATACTATAAAACACTCTTTCTCTCATTGTCAATTCGTTTTTGTAAAATTCTAATAACTAAGTTATTCATGCCTTCAAAGTCATATTCCTTATTTGGAGGGAGAGCTCCTCGAACTGGGAGATCACCAAGTCCGGCCTGTCAAGATGGATGGAGTGTCCGGCATTTTGGGCAAATACAAGCCTGCTTGAGGAGGTTAATTTGCTTTGCTCTTTAATCATTATCCATATTTTCTCATTTTTCATCTGAGAAGGGAAGAAAAAAAGATGCTGGCCATTGTGCCTTTCCCTGATTAAATCCAGTCAATGCAGCGAGGGCTATGGGTTGTCAGCATCCTTTTTCATACAATATGTATCAATATTCTTATCTGGTTCGTTTTAAAATGGTATGTATATCAACAGTTGCTGCATGTTTGGCTTGAGTAAAGGTATAAACCTGATTTTTTGCCCAGTGATCATAAACTCTCGCCAGGTCGTTGCGATCATAAACTTTATTGGAAAACGTAGTAAAAAAGTATACCAATAAAACATTTACGACTGCCAAAGGCAGTTGTTTTCTCTGTGATAAAGATCGCATAGCCAATCTATCCAGACCTCTTATGTTCCCTCCTGTTAAATTCAGCATTAAATCTTCTGGATCTGCCTTTTCACAGTATTTGGAAAAATCCGGATCATTCAAATCATTCGTCATTCGTCTTCTCCTAAACAGTTTCGTTATTATTCGGCTGCACGTTTATATATACACCATTTCCCCTTGCCTTTAAACCAGTTCAACAAAAATTTTGCTATAGGATGATACTATTTCAAAAAAGAGATCAAGCTTTTTTACAAAGAGAAGATTATAAAAAACCATCCGGGGTAAAAGATAAAAGTTAAATATATTTAGGATTCGGTGGTTTGTATGGAAAAAACTATTATCGACATACTGCAACGTAACCGTGAAAATTTATATGCTGCGTGGCAGCAGGAACTTGGAGAAGCACAGGAAAAAGAATCTCTGGTTCTTGAGAGTTCAGATAAGAAATATCCTGTCGCAAGAGAATTGTTCACCATTATCTTTGAGAGTCTAAAGAAAATGGATACAGAAGCGGAAGCAGATCTCAGGCAGATTTATTCAAAAATCCTTCAATTCAATGAATCTATCAATCTTCTTACAAAAGGATTCCAAAGTTTTCGCAGAATCGCTCTAAAAATATTATTAGAGGAAGAACTGACGAAAGATCAGATTCTGCAAATTTACAATCAGATAGACCGATGGTTTGATCCAGTCATCTCCCAGGTGGTCAGTCACTGTTCTGAAGAATGGGAGAGTACGTTTATGCAGCAGGAAGAAACATTAAGAGAGCTGTCAGCTCCTGTTATTCAGCTATTTGAAAATATCACGGTCATGCCCCTTATCGGAACCATCAGCGAAAGGCGTGCCATCACCATTATGGAAAATCTGCTTAATGGCATACAGCGGCAACAGGCAGCCATTGTATTCCTGGATATCCGCGGTGTTCCGGTAGTTGATACGTTTGTTGCCCAATCCATAATTCATTCTTCCAGGGCAGCCAATCTCCTTGGAGCGGAATGCATAATAGTCGGAATCAGGCCAGAAATAGCACAAACGATTATCAATCTTGGAATTGATTTATCAGAGATCCGCACCTACAGTTCCCTGAATCAAGGATTACTATATGCAGTCCGCAGGCTTAATATTTCTGTATCTGTTTAACCCTGCGGACTTATCATTTTCACTTAACAATCAGGACTGGGCATGCTGCACGTTTGGCAACTTTATGGCTCACACTTCCAAGGACAAATTCTTGAAATCTGTTCAAGCCGCGGCTCCCGATGACCACCAGGTCCACTTTATTTTTATGGGCAAAATCAACAAGGCATGGGCCTGGGCTGCCATGGAGAATGTTTATGGTTACCGGTACCCCGGCATCTGCGGCAAGCTGTTCAATCTCACTGATTCGTTCTTTTCGTGCATCTTGAATGTCTTTTGTATTCCAGTTATTAAGCACATCCGTCCTAACCTGGTCAGGTTCAATCACATAGACGATTTCAATAGCAGAGCCGGCACTTCCATTTGCAAGGTGGATGGCATGCTCTGCTGCCCTTTTGGAATTTTTTGAGCCGTCGGCAGCAAGGAGAATCCTTTGATACATGATATAACCCTCCCTATATTTACGTTTGTCTTGATACTTTTATCATAATCCTGTTGAAAGCGCTCTACAATACATAAATCTTGATTTTGGTCCGCAATCTCTAATTTATCAAGTTTGTAATCGAATTGTTAAAGAGCTGACATTCTAGATAAAAACACTCGTGCTATCATATTGAGGTTGAGGGTTTTAGATTGAATGCTGCTTGCCAAGGGAGTTAAGTCCAAGATGTCGAATGAAAAAGAGCTTATCCAGGAAATAGAATTATTGAAAACTGCTTTACAGATTGAGCGGACAAAAGTTTATTCGTTGAAAAAGATGCTGAAAGCTGAATATGAACTTAAGGATTCGAAGAAACTTAATCTTCACGATCTTCTTGGGTTAAAGAGCCATGAAGATATTTCTTCACTTAAAAGGGAATTTAAGAAGCTATTAAAAGCCCTTCATCCTGATAAAGGCGGGGATGAACGTTTATTTAAGGTATTTAGTGACCACTATAGCACCCTTAAATACAGAGATAAGGACTTTAGTTAGCGGAATTCATCATTCCCCCCTCCTGACTATGAACACAGAAAAACCTTCCGATCCCTTAAGGGACGAAAGGTTTTCTTCCACTGTTCCACACAAATTACCGATAAGACTCTAAGATTCACTGATTACAGCAAGCAGATTTATCCAGTTCCTGCATTCAAATGATTTCGCCTGAGAAGCTCTCTATTCTCCTCAGGAACCTCCCCATTAGCATCCAATTATATTCTGACTCGGGCGGTGTCCATATGCTGTGTTTCAAATTGGTCGACAGGGATCGGAGGAGAAAAATAATATCCCTGGACCTCATCACAACCGAAACCTTCAGGAGCTCAATCTGATCACTCGTCTCTACTCCTTCTGCAATAACCTTTAAATTCAGGCTTTTTGCCAAGAAGATAATCGCTGAAACAACTTCCTTCCGGTTATGTAGATTGTTCACAAAAGTCCGGTCAATCTTCAGAATATCTACATGAAGCTTATCTAAATACCGCAGTGAACTGTACCCTGTGCCAAAATCATCGATGCTGACAGACAGCCCATATTCCCTTAACTTTTGCAATGTGGCATTGACTTCTTCCTCATTTTCCATAACAATCCGCTCTGTTATTTCTAATTCCAGCATGCTGCCGTTGAGCCCGAATTTTGATATGTTCTCAAGGATAAAATCAGCAAACCCTTCCTGTAAGATGGTTATGAGCGAAATATTAATGGAAACTCTTTGGATTTCCCGTTTCTCCTTTTTCCATTCATTAAGCTTAATACAAACCTCTGAGACTACGAAGCGCTCAAGCCTTACGATCAATCCGCTTTCCTCAGCAATAGGAATAAAAACATCAGGAGGAATAAAGCCCTTTTCTTTATGCTTCCACCTGAGGAGTACTTCTGAACCTACAAGTGAATTCGAAATAATATTATATTTCGGCTGGAAATACAGCATCAATTTATTTTCTTCGATAGCTTTTATTAAGTCATTCTCAATTTTCAGCTTGTCGATTTCAATATCAGCCATTTTTTTATTGTAAACAGAATATCCATTTGCCCCATTTTCCTTGGACTGGTACATGGCAATGTCTGCGTATTTATATAAGTCATCCATATTCCTGGTATCATCCGGGAAAGAAGCAATCCCCATGCTTGCTGTCATGATTACCTCATAGCCGTTGATCATCATGGGCTTGCGGAATTCCTCGATAATTTTCTCGGCAAGGGTGAAAGAGAAATTAGAGGTAATGATTAAAAACTCATCCCCGCCAAGCCTTGCGACCGTCCCATCTTGCTGCACAACAGCGGTAAGTCTTTTTCCGATCTCAATCAAAAGTTTATCCCCGAAGGAATGTCCAAAAGTATCATTGATTCTTTTAAAGCGGTCAAAATCCATCAGCATTATACGGAATGGATGATTTTCTTCTGCTGTCCTGCTCATTACTTTCTTCATCATCCTGCGATTAGGCAGTGTGGTCAATTCATCATGATAGGCCATGAATTCAACCTGCTTTTCGGCCTTCCTTTTATCGGTGATATCCTCTGCGATTCCGAAAGCCCCAACGACCTTCTGATCAATGACAGTGCGGACGGCTGTTATACGGATGGATTTTTTCTTCCCGTTAAAGTCTGTGATTTCCGTTTCTATATTTGTCTGATTGCCGTGCTCCAGATAATCTTTTACCTCTTTGCTCATTCCATTGGCAAAAAAGCTGCTGATATACATCCCTGGCAGCTGCTCTTTCGGAACCCCTGTTATCTTGGCTCCTTCATCATTCACATTTAAGATTATACCGTTTAAACCCACAGAAAATACTGCACTGGGATTATGATTGAATAGAGATTTATAAGACTCGACATTCTTTAGAAGAAGCTTATCGCCAAACAAATCAGGAACAAGATTCAGCACGACATTCGCCAGCATGACAAAGGCAAAGGGAATTAATTCTTCTGAAAAGGAAGGATGAATGGGATCAAGATTGATCATGGATACAATGACAATATAAGGAATACCTGAAAGGGCCGCTCCCGCTGTTATACATCCGATATATTTCCACTTTTGGATGAATGGGTAATGCTCCTCATTCGTAAATTGATTCAAAAAACGAAAAATGGAAAAAGAAGTACCAAGTACAAGAATGACGGTAATCATAGAAAAAACGGGCTTCCATTCCAATGAATGCTTAAACAGTACAAGAAACCCCAGAGTATCCGCCCCAAGAATACTTACAGCCACAGCGATGCTGCCAAGGATAAAATACTTCTCATTGATGACCTTGAATTGGGCCATTTTGAGAGCAATGACGCAGCCCGTAAAGCTAAATAGAAAATTAAACAAAGAATAAAGTTTATAATTATTCGTTGAGAAGGAGATATCAAACGAATAGGATACAAAAAAGTGTGTCAGCCAAAAGGTCACCGCAAGGTAAAAGGCGCCTTTTAACAAGAATCCTGACCCAACAGCCTGCAGTTTGACTCTACGGCTGATTTCAATTCCAATGATACAGCTGATGATGGATAAAACGATCGTCATTAATACATATCGGTAATCAAATAAATTAAAATTACTAAAAAAAGAAGAATTCATTCTTCCTCCTACTCTCTATTTCATTTACGTCCTTCATAAGCATAAAAATAGTTCTATATACTTATCGGTGTTTTTTTTCATTTCTTTAATTCGCGGGTAGAACATAGAAATCAGAAGAATGATGGGTCTTTATTCCTAAAAAGACTATATCAAGGAAAAACATGGTAAAGGAAGAAAAAATATTTAACTGGCATACTATTATATCAGGATTTGAGATAGGGATGAAGAGACGGGATGGGGCCGTAACAATGCGGATTTTTTCCTGTTCTATTGCTCCAGCAGAATAATAGAATTCGTTAATATAAACTATTGATCATATGAAATACAAGAGGCCATTCTAGGTATGAAGCCGGGACTTTCAGAAAAAAAATGAAACATTAAAAGGAGTCTGCCATTATCATAATTTGGCGGCAGACTCCCCTTAACCTTCCCTGGATTTATTCAATTGTTTGATTCGAATGACCTCTTTCTCTATTAAAATAGAATTATATGGTATTCATATCACGGTCGGGCTCATTTAAATAATCTGGTTCCACCTGATCAAACATATGTGATAGGTAAGTATTCAGTTCAAAACGCTCCTCTTTGATGTAATCGGATAGACGCATACGGTTTTTTTCTGTCATATTCAATTCCTCCTTTATGATTTTCTTGTACTCTTATTATTCCCCCCCTTCATAAAAATAATCCTCTATTAGACTATTAATCAGTCCAATTATTGGGAATTCATACATCGCTGTGAGAACTTTTTACATATCCCTTTTAAAACAAGGTCTGGAACTGCTGTTCCAGACCTTGTTATTGAATCAATATGGTTTTATCGCTGTAAACGGACGTTTTCGATCTCCTCAAGAAGGATATCAAGGGCATGCCCCTCTTTAGAATGTTCCATCGCAGATGAGAACGTTTCTTTTTCATGAAGAAGTTTTTCGAGTCCTTCTGCAAGTGCATCCTTTGTAAGATCTTCTTCCTCAAGTGTGATAGAGAATCCTTTCTCTTCAAACGATTGAGCATTTAAGATTTGGTCACCCCGGCTCTGTGATTTGCTTAGAGGGATGATAAGCATAGGAATCTTTAAAGCCAGAAATTCAAAAATCGCATTAGATCCTCCCCTAGTCAGAATAAGGTCGGTAGCTGCGAGAACGTCGGGAAGCTCATCATGGAGATATTCATATTGTTGATATCCCTTTACCCCATTGAGATTTGGATCCAGATTTCCCTTCCCGCATAAATGAATGATCTGATATTGAGGCAATAACTCATCAAGTGACTGCCGTATCACTTCATTGATTTTTCTTGCCCCAAGGCTTCCGCCCATTACAGTTAACACTGGAAGGGTGTTGCTGAATCCTGCAAAGTCCCTCCCTTTGCGGCTGGAACCGGAGAGTACTGCCTTTCTAATGGGGGAGCCAATCGCCATGGTTTTATGTGCCGGAAAATATTTAACGGTTTCATCAAAGGATGTGAAAATTTTGGCGGCAAACTTCTGCGAAATTTTATTGGCCAGTCCCGGAGTCATGTCGCTCTCATGGATATAGACGGGAATACGCAGAGTCTTGGCGGCGATGATAACAGGTACAGAGACAAATCCTCCTTTTGAAAAGATCAAATCGGGTTTAATTTTCTTAAGAACTCTTCTTGCCTCAAAACAGCCTCTGCAGACCCTGAAAAAATCGATGAAATTTTCTGCATCTATATATCTTCGTAATTTCCCGCTTGAAATCGCATGGTATGGTATATTGATTTTTTGGACCAGGTCCTTCTCGATCCCTTTTTTTGACCCGATATATTGGATATCCCATGTTTCTTCTGACAGCTCATGAATGATCGCCAAATTGGGCGTTACGTGTCCAGCAGAGCCTCCGCCCGTGAACACAATCTTTGATTTTGTAGCAGCCATATTGCCTCCTGTTGTTTTTA
Organism: Peribacillus kribbensis DSM 17871; assembly: GCF_000430765.1. Classification (GTDB taxonomy): domain Bacteria; phylum Bacillota; class Bacilli; order Bacillales; family DSM-1321; genus Paraperibacillus; species Paraperibacillus kribbensis. The sequence goes on from NZ_KE387245.1 coordinate 41,864, forward strand.
TCCGTATTAGGATTCCTCTTTGTCATTTTATATGAAACAGACTTAAGAAACAGCCCTTTTATTTATCGAAATATAAAAAAACCGTTGATGATTCCTTTTATTAAAGGATGAATCAACGATTTTAATAAAGATGCTATTTTGCCACACGTATCCGCGGGTCAATCAGCCCATACATAATATCCACTATGAAAATGATAAAAATAAACAGGACACTGAAAAAGAGGGTAGTTCCCATAATAACCGTATAATCATTCATATTTATAGACCGTACAAACTGTTCGCCGAGCCCCGGAATGGCAAATATGTTCTCGATGACAAGAGAGCCAGTCATAATGCCGACAGCAAGTGGTCCGAGAATGGTGATAACAGGAATTAGAGCATTTCGTACTCCATGCTTGAAAATGACACCCCATTGGCTGGTTCCTTTAGCTCGTGCCAGGAGAATATAATCTGAACTCAGAACCTCCAGCAGTTCGGTTCTCAAAAACCTGGAAACCTGTGCTGTGACTGATCCCGTTAAAGCAAGTGTAGGCAGGATCGTATAACTGAAGCCTTCCCAAAGGGCTACCGGAAATAAATCAAGCTTCACACCAAGGATATACTGCAGAAAGCCTGCCAAAACAAATGCAGGGATTGAAATTCCAAGAACCGCGATGGCATTGGACAAATAATCAAAAATAGTATTATGCTTGACAGCCGCTAAGATCCCAAGAATCATTCCAAGAAATGTTCCCAGTACCATAGCCTGGAAGCCCAGAAGAGCAGAAGCTCCTATTCTGTCGCCAATCAGCTGGGTGACAGGACGGTTATCATACTGGAAGGAAACGCCGAGATCCCCTTTCACTAAATTACCTAAATAATGAATATACTGGACTGGCAAAGGATCATTCAGCCCGTACTTTTCATTGATGATGGTCACCTGCTCGGCCGTTAATCTTTCCTGGTTTTTTAAAGGTGAGCCTGGCAGAAGCTTCATCATGAAAAAAGTGATCGTTGCGATGATAAATAAAGTGATGAGCATATAAGAAATCCGTGTTAAGGTATACCTGAGCATCTTATCCCCCTTAATTCTCTATTTTTCCCAATAATATCACATGAAGTTAAATTATGTAAATATTTAAAATATACACTCGAAAAAGGCAGTTTATCTCAACTGCCCTTCCAGGGAAACGTTTAAATGAAGGTATCGGTGCAGTTATTTTTCTTAATCAGATACAGGGGAAGAGAGGAATCTGAAATAGGTCCGGTTTTCTTTTTCCTTTATCCGTTAACCGCCACACCCGCTATTTCGAACTCATCAAAAGAGGTTAAAATAATCTTCATCCCTTCCCTGATAAATGAATTATCATCGGCAATCAATATGGTAATTTTCTTATTATTTCATCTTGCATGTACAGCTCTCCTTTACTAAGGAAGTCCTGCTAAATGAATTCGATTTTTCATTGGAAAATTCCTTTTAGGATCTTTGGAATTATAGTATGCTGCGTCTTTTGTTTTTTTCAGCATGATAAAGTACTTTACCGCAGTAAACGAAAAATGAAGATACAGCTCTAAAAAGCACAAAAGAGGCCCGGAACACTCCCGAGCCTCTGCTGCCGACCTTCCGAGCCAGCTAGTATATAAACTTAATCATGATAAACAGGATATCCTGTAAATTTATAATCTCTGCCAATTTGAATAATATCGGTCCTTGTTAATTCAATAGCATCTTTCATGAGTTCGATCCCATTTCCTCCAAGGAAGGAAGGCGCCATCTTTCCACCGACCAATTTGGGTGCAAAATAGATGACTGCTTTATCCACGAGACCTGCGTGTAAGAAAGAGGCATTCACTGTTCCACCGCCTTCAATCAGGACGGAGGAAATCAAGTTTTCACCAAGAGTAACTGCTACTTCTTCCGGATTTATCCTCCCAGCTGATTCAGACCTGAATATTTTGATCCCCATGGATTCCAACTGTTTCTGCTTTTCAGGGTCTGCATCACTTGAAGTGAAAATCCAGGTTTCAGCAAGCTTGTCTGTCACGACTTTGGAATCCTCTGGAGTCCTCAGGCTGGAATCCAGGATGATCCGGACCGGGCTGCGTCCATTGGGAATACGGGAGGTAAGTTCAGGATCATCCTCTATGACGGTATTCACACCGACGAGGATTCCCATATGCTCGCTCCTGAGCTGGTGGACGTCCTTCCTTGCCTCCTCAGACGTAATCCATTTGCTGTCATAGGTGCGGGTGGCAATTTTCCCATCAAGAGTGCTGCCGGCCTTCATCGTAAAAAACGGCTTTTTCTGGACGATGAACTTATTAAAAACCTCATTCATTTCCATTGATTCCTGCTCTCTTATCCCTGTAATGACTTCGATGCCTGCATCCTTCAGGATCTTCACTCCATTACCCGAAACAAGCGGATTTGGGTCCAGGGCAGCAATCACCACTTTCTTAATGCCTGCTTCCACAATGGCCACGGCACATGGACCGGTACGTCCATGATGAGAACAGGGTTCAAGCGTTACATATATCGTCCCGCCTCTGGCCTTGTCCCCTGCCATTCTGAGCGCATGGATTTCTGCATGAGGCTCTCCTGCCTTGAGATGAGTTCCCACTCCGACAATCCGATTGTCATTCACTATGACCGAACCCACCAAAGGATTCGGGTCTGTCTGTCCTTTCATGGCGCGGGCATTATTCAATGCAAGGTCCATATAAAACTCATGATTCGTCATGTAAATCATCCTCGATATCATTAAGATGGCCGGAACGCTGTACTTTTGTCTGGAGGTACTTCTCATTGTATTCGGACTTGTCTCCCCATAGAGGCTGCCGGCCGGTTACTCCAAGCCCGGATGCCCTCAAGGCTTCAAGCTTCTTCGGATTATTGGTGATCAGAGTTACAGGTTTGCTTCTTAGTGCTTTCAATACAGCAATGGCATCGCTATAATCTCTTGAGTCATCTACAAATCCGAGGGCCTCATTGGCTTCTACCGTATCCAGGCCATTTTCCTGAAGGATATAAGCCATTGCCTTACTGAATAAGCCGATACCCCTGCCTTCATGATTGGCCAGATAAAACAATGCTCCTGTTCCCTGTTCGACAATCATTTTCATGGATTGCTTTAACTGGAACCCGCAGTCACATCTCTTGCTTCCAAATATATCGCCAGTATGGCAGATCGAATGCATCCGGATCAGTGCTTCGTCAGAGCTTTCAAAATCTCCATATACCAAGACGCTGGATTGCTGCAGCTCGGCAAGATTATAAGCCGACAGCTTGTCGATAATTCTGCCGTAATCCTCTTCTGCTTCTTTTGTCTTCAGCCAGCAGTACCAATTAAAAGAGACTGTCTCACCGTATAAATTGACTGGAAGTTTTATGGGTCCAACCAAATATATAAATTCCTGCTTATTCTGTATGATTTGTATTTTATCAGCCAAAACTGAAAGAATTTTTGGATCCATCTGTGTTTGTATCATAGTAATTCCCCTTTAATCCCTGTTTAATGAGATATCTTTATTGCATGATCTAGTGCTTAATCATTGGAAACGGATAATACAAGGGAGTTTCCTGATGGGTCATCGGTCTTAAGAAGTCCGTTTTCCTTCATATATTCATATCCGTTTTTTTGCAGCCGACTTTCAATGGCTTCCAATGTGTTCTGGTCAGGAATTGAGAGAACAAATGCTTCCATCCCGATACTCCGGCTTGATGGTTTTGGTGCCCCAACGCCATTCCAGGTATTCAGGCCAATATGATGGTGATACCCTTCTGTGGAAATGAACAGGGCATGGCCTCCGTATGTGCTGACAATTTTGAATCCAAGCATATCGCAATAAAATTTCCTGGCTTCCTCAAGATCCGCAACATGTAAATGAATATGTCCCATAATCGTATCCGGAGAAATACCGTTCCATTCAAGATCCTTTCCTGCCAAAAGGACGCCTTCTGCATCCATAGGCTCCGTAACCATCATAACTTCTCCACTGTCCCACTTCCACTCTTGAGACTTCCGGTCTGTATATATCTCAATCCCATTTCCGTCGGGATCTGCCAGATAGACGGCTTCACTGACAGAATGATCAGAAGCACCCTGCAGCGGATAGCCGGTTTGAAGGAGATTCCTAAGCATTTTACCAAGCTCTGCCCTGCTTGGCACCAGTAAGGCAAAATGATAAAGTCCGGTGGTACGGGCCATTTTCGGCTCTGCATCCTTTACTTCAATTAACGAAAGAAGAGGTACCCGGCCATCCGCCGTCAATTCTGCTCTTCCTTTTTCTTCTCTTAAAACCCGCAAGCCAAGCTTCTCTTGATAAAATGTTAAAGAACGCGGTAATTCCTTTACTCTTAATTGGATATGCTTTACATATATATTTTTATCATGGAAACTCATGTCTTTACTCCTCAATTAATTTTATTTTTATAGTTACTTACTTTATGTAAGTAATTATATTTTTGTTACTCACTTGCGTCAAGTATGCATTTTACAAAAAATAATTTAGTTATATAATAGAGAAAGGGAGTGATGAATCATGGATACGCCGCAGTTATGTCCGAGATTTGAAAAAGCCATGAGCATAATGAGCCAGCGCTGGACAGGTTTAGTGATTTACCAGCTGCTAAACGGTCCACAGAGATTTTGCAATATAGAATCAGCCATCGGGATCAGCGGCAGAGTTTTATCAGACCGTCTCAAGGATCTCGAAACTGAGGGGATCATTAAAAGGGATGTTTTTCCTGAAACCCCCGTCCGGATTGAATATTCGTTAACAGACAAAGGCCTTGCTCTTCAGCCTTTAATGAAAGAAATAGAGAAATGGTCGCAGGATTGGCTCCAAATATAAGTTAAGCGAATATTAAGGTAAGATTGGCATAATCCTCTGTAGACCATTTATTTTATGTAAGATTGGAAGGAACTTCAGTGAGAACCTCTCGCATTTTCTTTTATATATTATGCTGTATACTAATAGCTCTTATTTCATTTTGGTTTGAATTTAATATCATCTTTTCCGTTTCATTTTTTATAGCCATTTTTCTGCTCGCCGTTCTATTGTATAAAATGTTTTTCTTTATTTTACGGCGCTGATTTTATTATGAAAAAGGAGGGTGCTTCAAAGGATTAAGACTTTGGGGTACCCTTTTTTTGTAATAAAACTATTGCAGACACTGACATATAAAAGTATGATAGTAGAACAAATGTTCTTAACGGAGTGATCTAATGAAGAAAAAAGCTTTGTTGATTATTGATGTCCAAAAAGGAATGTTCCAGGCTGATGAGCCCGTATGTAATGGAAATGGACTTTTGCTCGTGCTCAAAAACTTAATTGAAAAAGCCCATGCGGCAGATGTACCCATCTTTTATATCCAGCACAATGCATCCAATGGGCTCGTACCTGGTACGGAATGTTGGGAAATACATAATGAAATTTTTCCTCAGGAATACGATTATATCATTCAAAAACATTACCCGGATTCCTTCCTTAAAACGACTCTTCATGCCAAGCTCCAGGAACTGGGAATTGAACATCTGTTTTTAACAGGAATCCAGACGGAAGTATGTGTGGACACGACCAGCAGAAGTGCGTTTAGTCTCGGTTATGATGTGACACTAGTCAGTGATGCCCACAGCACATGGAATTCTGGAAATCTTTCTGCTCAGCAGATCATAAGCCATCATAATTCTGTGTTACGCTGGTTCTGCGATATCAAACCGTCCGAAGAGATAAGCTTTAAATGGATGAAACTCTTATGAAATATTGAATTATTTACTTCACACAAGCACATTCTAAAATCAGACTTTTAGGAAAGGAAAGGACATGGATATTTCTTCACTTGAGTTTACAGGTGTCCCGATACATCATATTTTCCCTCCCGAATATGAGAATTTGGGGCTGTATGAGTATACCTCTTATTTCGAACAACGCTTTATTGTCTGCATCAGGGTGGGTCAAAAGGAAATAAAAACAGACGGAATGATCCGTCTGCATATTCGTCCTGATTTATACAAAATAGAATTTCCTCAACCGGTTCAGGGAATTGGCCCTGTTAAGATGAAGAAGCTGAAAAACATGATTGAACAAAAGTTCTCCCGCAGCTTTTACGAAAATGTACAAAGAGCTGGTGTACACCCAGAGATTATTCATGGAAGATTTCCACGGGACCGATGAGAAAAAAGAACATCTTAGCCATCCTTTTGGTAGTATCATGTTAGAAGGTCATGCAGATCCTGCTCTGTAATCAGGAAATCAGACTTTTTGCCTGTGGAAATCACTTCATCAATCAATTCCCTTTTTTTATCCTGCAAATCATTAATTCTTTCTTCAATCGTTCCCTTTGCAATGAGCTTGATGATTTCAACTGATTTTGTCTGCCCCATCCTGTGAGCGCGGTCTGCAGCCTGCTCCTCTACCGCAGGATTCCACCATGTATCGTAAAGAATCACTGTGTCGGCACCTGTCAGGTTTAATCCAGTTCCCCCTGCTTTTAGAGAGATAAGAAACACATCACCTTCTCCATCGTTAAACCGCTGGCATAGCTGTAGGCGTTCCTGAGAGGGTGTTGCTCCATGAAGATAAAACCAATTCATGCTGCCCTTCACGGCCAATTCCCTGCTGATAATTTCAAGCATTTTCGTAAACTGAGAAAATACCAGCACCCGTCTCCCGGAAGACTTGGCTTCCGACAGGATCTGCATAAGCTGGCGGAGCTTGGAAGAGCCCTCCTTATAACCTTCCACAAATAAAGCTGGATGGCAGCAGATCTGCCTGAGCCTGGTAATACCAGCCAGAATTTTAATCCGATTCTTCCTAAGCGTCTCTTTATCCAGATGCTTTAGTGTATCGTGACGAAGCTTTGCCAGGTATGCACTGTACAGCTTTTTCTGCGGAGGCGATAATCCTACAAAGCTCAGAGATTCTATCTTCTTGGGCAGCTCCGCCAAAACGTCCTCCTTCACTCTTCTCAGCATAAATGGCTGGATTCTTTCGGATATTGCCTTTTTTGTAAGATTTCCGTATTCGTCTATGCTGTTAAAAAGCTCGGGAAAAATTACATGATAGATGGCCCAGAGCTCCTCAAGAGAGTTCTCGATAGGAGTCCCTGTCAGAGCGAACTTATGATCCCCCCTCAGCTTCTTCACTCCTCTGGCCGTCTGGGTAGATGGATTTTTAAAGGCCTGTGCCTCATCAAAGAAAATGGTATGGAAGGTTTGTTTTTCATACAAGTTTAAGTCTTTGATCAGCAGAGGATAGGAGGTGATGAGTGCATCCCATTCATCTATATTTTTCAGCAGCTCTTCCCGTTCTTTTTTCACCCCATCGATCACCGCTGCCCTGATATCAGGGGAAAAATGCAGCATTTCACTTACCCAGTTATAAGTTAAGGATGAAGGGCAGACAATTAAAACGGGCTGTTTTTTCTTGCGGATGGCCGGAAGCTCAGAAGATATATAAGCAATGCTTTGGATGGTCTTCCCAAGACCCATATCATCAGCAAGAACTCCCCCGAACCCGAAATGGGCCAGGTTCTTAAGCCATTTAAATCCATTTGCCTGATAATTCCTTAGAACAGCAGAAAACTCATGAGGTATTTCCCACTGTGTTTCTGCAGGATTTTTTAGCAGTTTCATCCATTCTTTAAAGGATTGGTCCTGTACAATGGTTTCTGCGCCATGAACCATCTTCAATCCTTGAAGAGGTTCGACCCGAAGAGGGAATTCTTCATGACCTTTTGGAAGAGCATGTATAAAACGGGCTGCTTCCTGGAATTCCTTGGTTTCCAAGGATAGGAGAGCTCCATTTCTTAAACGGTAATATTTCCGCTTTTCCTCCAGTGAAGCAAGGACCTCGCGGATTTCCTCATCTGAGATTCCTTTTAGCTCGAAGGTGAATTCCAGCCAGTTCATCCGCTCCTTGTAGGTTTTCACCCTGATTCGAGGCTTAGCTTTATCTTTGAAGATTCGGTTCCTTACTGCTGTTGTAGCATAGACCTGTCCCAGCTTTTCAAAGTGAGGAAGCATATGGTATAGAAATGTGTATTCCAGCTCCTCGTTCTGCATAAAAAAACCTTCATCTGTCTCAGTAAAGCCGCTCTCTTCCATCATTTGCAGAATTTCTTCTTCCACGGCCGTGTTTCGATATACAAGGGTTTTGATATCCATTCGATCCATTGGATTGATGATAATAGGCCCATAATGAAACTCAAGCCCTGCCAGGAGGCGATTCCCTACCCTGTCCAAGAATAGCTTTGCAGAAAGCCCCGGGACTTCGCCTGCAGCAGATAAGCCATTTGGCAGACGCACTTCACCAAGCTGTCTCAGTCCTGGAACCACTTGTTTAAGGAATACATCCATCTGGTTTTTCGATACCGGTATTTTATCCTTTTCAGCATGCGACACTAACTCCGTCAGATTTTTAAGAACCTTATAGTTTTTTTCGTCTAATACTGATATCCTTCCATTGGACAGTACCTGGCTGTATTCATCCAGCATCCTGATATTCTTGAGGCCGTGAATATCTAAATGGAATCCCCCGCTGGGATCCGTTGTTACCTCAAATGTAAGAGGAAGGCTTTCCATGTTCTTGATAGATTGAAAAGTATGTCCTTCATACCTAAGCTCTGCTGAGCCGGAACATTCAAGAGCGATTGAAAGCTCCTTCCAATCGGAAGAAGGGGCAAAAATCAAATGAGATTTGTCTTCTCCTTGCCTGTTTTCCCCGTTTTTATAAAATCTTCTATTACTGGAGATAGAGATAAGCTGTCTGATGACTGTATCCGCTTCTTCAGGAAAAAAATGATGCTGCGGGTCATACTGGATGTCCGAACTCCAGGCATATGGCCTGCCTTCACTGACAGCGGCAAGAAAATCCTCTATCTTTTTCACTCTTGTTTGATTGATTTCTATGGAAATGCCAAAAACATTCCTTCCGTCTCCCAGGGAAACGAGTTCACAAATGAAAACCGGCTCGAGTCTGACCCTGGATTCAAAGTGGACCATTGACCCGCTCGGAGGTGCGGATTCCTTTTTGAACAAAGAAATCAAATCCTCAAAGGGCTGAACTGCTTCAGCTTCTTTATTGAGAAGATATTCGGGAAACGTACTTTTACGCTGATGTTCCATAATGGAGAGCAGAACAGCGGCTGTATGCTGGCAGTCTTTCTGGAAGGAAGCAAGGGATGGACATGAACAGGATGTATGATAGTCTCCCCTCTTTAATACTACTGACACTTCAAAATCCTCTGTCCCTATTACTTTTGCTTTCCAGCTGTCCTCACTAAAGGATTGGAAGATGACCTTTCCCGCCCGGAAAAAAGTCTCTCCCCTTTTATATGAAATTCTGCCGCAGCGTTCGATTATCCATTTTTGTGTAATTTTTTTATCCAATCTATTTCTCCTAGCCTTTATAAACATGATAAGTCCAAAACTAGATATTATTATAGCATTTATTCCAGCTCTCATCCCAAGCTGCCAATACATAAATTTGATCTTTTACTTGTTCAAATAAATATTCCATATGCAGGTTGTCCCTTCTTAACACTAACCTTATCAAGGATAAGGCAGAACATACGTTTTTTAACTACTCTAACACATCTTTATGGAATAAACTATTTGAACTTTTTTTATATTCTCTTTTCAAGTAAAACAGCGGATTAACCACATACTGCCTTAAAAGGAGGCTGAAGAATGAATAACGATAAACAGGGCCGCAGCGGATCAGGTTCTGCAGAGATTGCCGGAAGGATTTTTCATTCATCCGATTATGATGAAACCACCCAGCTTGAGAAAGGCTTGGCAGAAACACATGAACAAATCGGAGATGATTACTTCGAGGGTACTGCTGATAAGCTATTGGGTGCTGAAAAAGAATAGTTTTATATGTGGTTTTGCAGTCAAACCCTGCTTCATCAACATACACTTTTCACTACATCGTACAGACTCAGGTGATTCTGCCTGGGTCTGTTTTTTGATTACGTTTTGTTTACACTTTCGGGTGGTAAAGCTATAAATCACAAATCATTTTAAAAGGAAGCTGGTTTTATGGAAACAGGTCTTGCCCTTGCTGGCGGAGGTATTCCTGGCTGCGCCGCAGTTGGTGTGATCAAAGCATTTGAAGAAGAGGGAATTACGATTACCCATATTACCGGCACAAGTTCCGGCGCAATGGTGGCTGCCCTTTATGCCTACGGGTACCGGGGGGCTGAACTTGCCTCCATCATCCCGCAGCTGAGCAGAAGATATTTGGATATTGATTGGAAGTCTCTTTTGCTGCGTGCCTTATTCCTTCAGCCTTCCTTCGAAGGATGGCTGAAAGGAAGCAGACTGCGCACTCTGATCGCCAGTCTTACAAAAAATGAAGACATCTCATCGATCCATCTTCCCTGCGGAATCGTAGCTTCTGACTTGAATACTGGCACTAAGGTGGTCTTTACCCAGTCAAAAGGGATCGAAAATAGTATAACAGAAAACGTCACCATTGCTGATGCGGTACGGGCTAGTTTTGCCATTCCTGTCGTGTTTCAGCCCTTGCGCCTTTCAGATAAGATTTTGATTGATGGCGGCGTACAGGAAAATTGCCCTGTATCTCTCTGCAAGCGTTTAGGAGCTAAGCATGTGGTGGCAGTAGACCCGATCAGCCCTATAGCAGATATTCCCCTTCCTGCCCTTGGTACATACAAGCTCCTTCATAAAATTGTTTATATGAATTTAAAGCAGCAGATGCAGACTGAATTGAATCGTGCAGATTACCTGCTGCAGCCGGAAACGGGGTTTATAGGGGCCTTTCAATTCAGAAAGGCTGCTCATTGTATGGAGGCGGGCTACCAGGCTGCAAAAGGGCAATTACCCAGGATAAAAGAAATGCTTGCTTAAAAAAACTAGAGCCCGCTGAGATGGGCTCTAGTTTGCTTTTATTTTAAAGCCCAGACTGATACCGAACCAGCTTTGACCGGGAATACGGCGAAGCCTTCTTCATCGATTTTTATGGTACCTTCACAATTATAGGTAAGATCTGACCATTCTTCTCCGCTGCGGTGAGTACCTACATACATCTTCTTTTCTCCATCGTCACCGTTAGAGACGACAACCGCACAACCTGATTTTTCAATCTCCTCTGTTCCCCTTCTGACCCATCCGATTGTATTGGGATGGTCAAAATAATCATCCTGCTGTCCGTAGGCTTTGTGGTATCGAGCGGATAATAGCATTTCAATCTCTTCTTTTTTTCCAGGGATCGGCTCCTCTCCCCCAATTCCATAGTAATCCCCGTAGAAGACGCATGGATATCCTCCCTCACGGAGAAGGATCAAGGAATACGCGATGGGTTTAAACCAATCCTCCACCCAGGATTCCAGTGCTTCCCTGGGCTGGGTATCATGGTTGTCCACGAATGTAACAGCATTAAGAGGATGGGAATGGACGATCGTATCGTCGAAAATCGAGGCCATATTAAAGTCCCTTCCCGCTTTAGAAGCTTCATGAAGTTTATAATGAAGTGGAACATCAAATAAATCGATTTGGTAATCAATTTCATCGAGATACTTTCTGCATTCATTTAAATCCGGATTCCAAAACTCCCCTACAAAGTAAAAGTCATCTCCTTTATGATTCCTGACTTCTTTTACAAATGTGCTGATAAACTTCTGGTTAATATGCTTGATCGCATCAAGTCTGTACCCGTTACAGCCTACCTCTGTACTTAACCATCTGCCCCAATGAAACATTTCTTTGATAACATCGGGATGATCATAATCAATGTTTGCGAACATTAAATAGTCATAATTGCCAAATTCATTGTCAACATGTTCATTCCAGTCTTTATTTTCCCCTAAAATCTTGAATACCCCGGTTTTCCCTGTCTTTGCATCATAATCTGTCCCATTGAAATGAACGAAACTCCACTGAAACTCTGAATATCGTCCATTCCGTCCGGGAAAGGTGAATTTTGTCCAGCCCTCAATTTCAAAGGGCTCGGACAGATCTTCATTCCGATTCAGAGGATTGACTTCGACTACCTGGAATAGCTCTGTCTCATCAGCCCCTGCTTTATGATTCATGACGACATCCACATAGACATTGAGCCCCAAGTCCCTGCAAGTAAATACAGCATCAATCAGTTCATCCTTAGTCCCGTATTTCGTTCTGACAGTTCCTTTTTGGTCAAATTCCCCGAGGTCATAGCCGTCATAGATCCCATAGCCGTTATCATCTGCAGAAAGCCCCTTTGTAACGGGCGGCACCCATATAGAATCTATGCCGATCTTTTTTAATTCGGGCACTTGTTCCTTGAGTCTTTTCCAGTGGTTTCCGTCGGCATTCACATGCCATTCAAAAAATTGCATTAGTGTTGAATTTCTTTTCATTCCTTTTCCCCCGACCCTTTAGCATTTTAAAATATAAAAATTAAAAAGAATAAATTCAAAATACCCGCCCTGAGAATGGAATAAACCCTTTAAACAAAATAAAAACCGCGTAGAACACGCGGCTTTGGATGAAGCTTCTCTGTAATTATGTTAAATCGGCAGAACTGATCGCACTTGAAAGTGTCGATTTAACGGAAATATGATCAAAAGACAGACCAAGCTGGACGGCAGTCTGGGCGATTTCCGGCCTCACTCCTGAGAGGGTCGTTTTGACTCCGAGAAGATTCAAGGCTTCAATGAGCTGGAACAGCTGGTGTGCCACCATTGTATCGATCATAACCACCCCGGAAAGATCCAGGAATAATTGATTGACGCCAAGCTTCGCACATTGCTTCAGAGTATTTTCAATCATGAATTTAGCACGGGCGGTATCGATATCCCCCACTAAAGGAAGCAGCGCAATTTCCCGGCTTAAAGAGATGACAGGCGAACTCAGCTCAACAATCAGTTCCTGCTGTGCATTCAGTCTTTTTTGTGAATGATTGTTATGTTCTTCCGTAAACCAGATCATGATTCTGCCAAATGTCTTGATGGTGATTCTATACCAGGACTCTATTTGGCTTTTTGAATACTTATTTACATTAAGACGGATAAATTCCGTAAGCAAGTCCAAATACTGATCCTGTGTCCTGAAGAATTCCCGTAAGATATCCTGGATGGGAGTTACAAGATGTTCTTTATCCTGTGCGACAGCAAGAACCCATTTTTCAAATTCCTTGAAGAAACTGGCTTCATCTTTTTGGAAAACCTCGATAAATCTCTTATGAAATTCATGGTTTTGCTGCTTGAGCCCCTCCACTACGGATGGATCTTGTGAAGCATAAACACCGGATACACTGTTCCTATCAAGGTCTGCATACCAATTCTCCGTCAGCTCCCAGGTTTTTTTATGCAGGAACTCATATAGCTCTTTATTTATATGCATAAGTAAATTCCACCTTAGTTTATGTAATTAAAAATCCCTAAAAATATAGGGATGATTCAAGTATTTCTTAATAATCACTTACATTCTAACGTATTTGGCTGGTCTGTGTCGATTCTGAGGCCCGTATTCTCGAGATTCAGTAAATAAGAAACGCCTGTGTAGTTTAGGAAGTGGTGATGACTTATATTTTATTGGTATAATGGCAGTGTGCCCGCGAATCATGTTGATGGGGCTGAAGAGTATTTCTTGTTTTCGTTGGGTGATCATTCATCCTTACATCGTATAAATCAATTTACGAACCTAGGAGCTTTCAAATGGCTGAAACCAGATCAAATATCAAAGCTTTTCGTCTAGTATTCATCTTTTATCTCACGACCATTCTATTATTTACCCTTATTTATCTGCTCCCGATTTCGCATCTCAGCCGGATTGGGGTGATTGATTCTGTTTTTGTGTCTACCAGTGCTTTAAGTGTAACCGGGCTTTCCACCATTGATATTTCACGATCATTATCGGTTTTTGGGCAGATCATTCTGATGATAGAAATGCAGCTTGGCGGCATAGGCATACTAGTTGTCATGAGCTATCTATTTTTAATGCTTGGAAAAAGGCTGACCATGTCGAATCTGCTCTTACTTTCAAAGGACCAAAACCAAAGCAACCTAAGAAACATACGTTCATTGGCATTCTCTGTCTTATTGATCGCTTTATTATTTGAATTCGTTTGTTTTCTTGTTTCTTTGTTCGTTCTACTTCCACATTATACAAATGTATCTCATGCGGTTTTTCTTGCTTTGTTCCATAGTGTGGCGAGCTTTACGAATTCGGGTTTTGACCTATTTGGGAACGGGCTCCTTTCCTACCAGAAATCAAAATGGTTCGTTTTGACGACTGCCTTTACCATCTTTTTTGGAAGTCTGGGATATCCCACCATTATGGAGTATGTCTTTTCGTTTAAAAAAAAGAAAAGCTTATTCACAAGGATCAATATCAGGATGCACTTCGGCCTCTTGGCTGCAGGGGCTCTTTTGTTCTTCCTGCTTGAATATGGGCATGCACTGCAGAGGCTGAATCTGATGGATAAATTCACAAATTCCATATTCCTTTCTGCTACCGCACGGAATGGAGGCTTAAGTACCCTTCCCCTGTCATCTGTCACAATGACATCGCTTATGATCTTAATGTTTTTGATGTTTATTGGAGGAGCGTCTTCAAGTGCAGGCGGCGGTATCCGGCTTACAACCTTCCGCGTGCTTATCGCGAAGACAGCTTCCGTTGCAAAATCACAGGAACATACAGTGATCAAGAAAAAAAACATAGCGGAAGAAACAATAAACAAATCCTTTTTGATATTTTTTAGCTTTTCCATGCTGCTATTCATTGCGGCTGTGATATTATCTATGTTGGAAAAACAGCCAATGGAAGCCATTATTTTTGAAGTGTTATCCGCGTTGACCAACACAGGGCTGTCACTGGGAATCACCTCTGAACTATCATCGGTTTCAAAAATTGTCCTCATTTTATTAATGATCATCGGGAGAATCGGTATTTTCAGCATGATTTATTCAGTTTTAAAATTAAAGGCATCAAGAACAAGATATTTAAAAGAAGACCTTGCTGTAGGATAAAGGAGGAAAGAAAGAATGAAGCAATTTTTAGTTGTCGGTGCCGGCCGGTTTGGCGGAGGAATCATTAAGGAGTTATCCCGCCATGACTGCCAGATCGTCGTTTGTGATTTAAACGAAAAATATCTGGATGATTATGATGAATATACCAGCTACTCGCTTGTTGGGGATATGAAGGAAAATGAAGTTCTGGATGAATTCAATATCCCTGACTTTGATACTGTATTTGTAGCCATTGGCAACGATGAATATTCAGCCATCTTAATAACGAAAAAGCTAAAAGAGCGCGGAGCCAAAAAGGTCATTGCGAAGGCTTCCGGCAAAGAAGCCGGTGAAATTCTTGAAGGAGTTGGAGCGGATTTCGTCATCTATCCAGAAGAAGAAGCCGGTGCAAAGGCTGCACGCCGTGAATTGATGGCAGGTGTGATTGAGTATTTCGAAATCACTAAGGAAGTATCGGCTATTGAAATGGAGGTCCCTGAGGCATTCTGGGGAAAAACACTTGCCGAATTAAATTTCTCAAATAACTACAACCTTACTGTCTCTTTATTACTGCGGGACGGTAAGCCCCTTCTGAGCCAGATTTCATCAGAGCGGATGCAGGAAGCCGATCAGTTTTTGTTGATCGGGCCGAATCAAAGTATAAGCAATTTTAGAAAGAAATTTTCATGAAATCTTGAGATACAGTTCCAAAAAAAAGCAGAGAGAAATCTCTGTTTTATTTTTTTTGGAAAAATCCTTTGATTCACGAAAAATTTCCCTCCAAAATACTCAGTTACTTGTTATAATGTTGAAGGTATGTAAGGAGGCATGATCATAACTCATGGAACAAGTCAAAAACAAACATGAAAAAGAGCTTAAGCTATTCCACCTCACCTGGCCGATTTTCCTGGAAGTTACTTTATTTATGCTGATGGGAATCGCAGATACTTTCATGCTGAGCGCCATATCGGACGATGCCGTATCCGGCGTTGGAGCAGCCAACCAGTATTTGATCATTGCCATTTTAGTCCTCGAAGTAATCGGAAATGGTGCCTCCATTGTTGTGTCTCAATATCTGGGATCAAAAAAAATTAAAGAAGCTGCAAAAATATCAGCACTTGCAGTCACGATGAATCTCTTCATCGGCTTGATCATCAGCGGGTTCTTCCTTCTATTTTGCAGGAATTTGCTGCACACCCTCCATTTACAGGGTGAGATATATGAGTACGCGCAGAATTATTTGTCCATCGTCGGCGGAGCTATCTTCCTTCAGGCCATCATTAACTCACTGTCCGCCATCATCCGTGTGCATGGATTTACCAAGCAGACCATGTTTGTGTCACTTGGAATGAACATTATCCATATTGCAGGCAACTACCTCTTGATCTTTGGACATTTCGGCTTTCCGGAGATGGGGGTCAGAGGTGCAGCCCTTTCAACAGTAATCAGCCGTTTCCTCGCCCTGCTTGTCTTTTTTTGGATGCTGTATAAGATCATGGAAGTCAGGATTGAATTCAAGTTTTACTTCTCTCTTGCGAAGGAATATATCGGAAAGATCCTGCAGGTTGGCATCCCTTCTGCTTTCGAACAGGTCATGTATCAGTTCTGCCAGATGGTATTTTTATATTATGCCACCTATCTGGGAGCCGAATCCCTGGCTGCAAGACAGTATGCAAACAATATTTCTATGTTTATTTACTTGTTTGCCATTTCTATAGGAGTCGGTACTTCCATTATTGTCGGGAGGCTGGTAGGTGCGAAAAAACAGGAAGAAGCTTATTTCAGGGTCTGGAAAAGCGTAAAATCCGCACTTACAGCAACCTTGGTTATGGTCCTTCTTGTGATTTTATTCCGCTGGAGGCTAATGGGTCTATTTACCGATAATGATGCCATCATTTCCATTGGTGCCAAGGTTCTGCTCTTAAGCATTGTTCTGGAGACAGGAAGGACGGTCAATATCGTATTGATCAATTCACTAAGAGCAGCCGGAGATGCAAAATATCCCCTTTTCATCGGGGTATTCACTATGGTTATGATGAGCCTTTCACTCGGCTATTTATTTGTATTCAAATTAAATATGGGCCTTGCCGGGGTATGGCTTGCCATTGCCTCAGACGAGTGGGCACGAGCCATTATCATGTTTTTCCGCTGGAGAAGCAGAATCTGGGAAAAACATGCCCTTGTCAAGCACGATAAAAAAGAAGAAGCTATTCATGCTTCTTAACCATAATTATTGTATAAAAAAGTAATACTCACCAAGGCTGGTGAGTTTTTTTGTTAGGTTTACAAAAACCTTATATATCGTTGTCCAGCAAGCTAAAATTCACTCTCTCATAATAAGAGGCTCATTTTTATGTTCAATAAGAAAGAAATTGAAAACCGCAATCCTTTAGTCCAAAAACTATGCTTTTCATTTGCTGCCATTGAATAATCCATTTAAATACTTTGTATTTTCCTCAAGAAACGCCCTATTCTTATGTATCCCTCTTCTAACACACCAGCCTATTGAATTAAAGGCATCTGTAAAACGGTAAAATGGCAGGATGACATGAAGATCTATAAGAGGACGGATGGTTTCATATCCTTTCTGATAAGCTTCCATCGTTCCGGGGTTTTTCACAAAAATATCCCGGTGAATCTTTATAAAATCCCCCTCAACTGCCCCGATCCGGGCACTTTCAAAATCAATCAGCCCCCTGACCCTGTTATCCTGCACCAATAGATTCCCAGGCCGAAAATCCATATGAATAAAGCAAGTTCCATCTGGATCAGGCAGTGTCTCCACATGCTCCCTAAAATAATTTGTGGACCACTGGAATAGTTCAGGGTCCATCACTTCTTTGGCATCTTCCGCGAAGGAAAAAAATTTCTCTTCAATAAACTCATGCCAGTTCGTAAATTCATTGGAAACCGGACTGCTAAGATCCTTTTCCTCAAGGGAGGCTGCATGCAGCTTTGCATGAAGAACTCCGATATCGAAGGCTAAATCTGTATTTACCTTTCCAGAGATAGGTGACCCGGGAATGGCGGAGAGTAATAATGCACCAGTATCTTCTTCATTGCCTTCCCAATAATCCAGTACCTTGGGCAGCGGAAGCTGATCTTGCAGTCTCTCTAATACATAACGCTCCCTTTCAAGCTTTAGCTTGGAATAAGGAATTTTCACATAGACGGTACTCCGATCAGTCAGGTTCAGCTTAAACACTTGTGAACTGAAAGACTCCGGAACATCATGAATGGATGCGACTTTCAGGTTAAACCTGTCGATAAGGTTATGAATATCACTCATAGGGGAGAATCTCCTTTCCATTAGCCTATAAAGAATAAATTCTGGCATGTAAAGAAGCCATAGAATTTCTATGGCTTGGAAATGTAGTTGGCACCTATCTATGATCCCTTGACTGGATTGGATAATCGATTGCTTCCCCTATCAGCTGGATATCCTGAAGTATTTCATTTCTAATATGTTTGTCCTTACATTTTTTATAATCATTAAATAAACGATTAAGTTCCTTAAGGAATAATGAGTATTCTTTATTATCCTTCATAAAAAACCCTCTTCTTCTACGACGTTATCCCTGTTACTTTATACCCATATTATACATAAAGAATCAAAATCTGTTAAGAAATTTTATCGAAAGTTGCAGATTTGTCGTAGAAATGGAGTTTTACTCATATAACGATAAAGTGATATGAATAGATTACCTGATAAAGATAATGGCCGTCAGCTAAGCCGACAGCCATTATCATCTCATCATTTTATCTTTCAGCCTTCTTTTTCTGCTGTTAAAATATTTTCAATTTGATCAAGCTCATCCTGAGATAAGGAAACATCGACTGCTTTTACATTTTCCTGGATCTGTTCTGGTTTGCTTGCTCCAATCAAGGCACTGGCTATGTTTTGCTGGCGCAGGATCCAGGCAATTGCCAGCTGTGAGATTGTGATTTCTTTTTCCTTAGCCAGCTTTTCCAGCTGTTCCACTTTAATCAGCACCTCTTCCTTCAGAAGGCGGTCCATAAACATATTTGATTTTTCATCGGCTGCACGGCTTCCAGCAGGTATTTGTGCTCCTCGCTTGTATTTTCCTGTCAAAACTCCCTGTGCTAAAGGAGAAAAGACGATCTGGCTGATGCCGTTTCTCTCGCTTAGCGGAATGATTTCCTTCTCGATATTCCGGTGCAGCATGCTGTAGTTCGGCTGATTCACAACAATTTTGTCTAATAAATATTGATCCGCTGTACCCAGTCCTTCCTGGATCTGCTGGGCTGTCCACTCACTCACGCCCACATACAGAACCTTACCCTGCCGAACCAGATCATCAAGAGCCCTCAGCGTTTCCTCAATCGGAGTTTCTGTATCAAATCGGTGACAATAATAAATATCGACATAGTCCAATCCCAGGCGGCTAAGGCTTGCATGCAGCTGCTCCATAATATGCTTGCGGGATAAGCCGCTGTCATTGGGACCATCCCCCATTTTTCCAAATACCTTCGTAGCAAGTACATACGATTCCCGCGGATACTTCCTTAAAGCTTCCCCCACAATCTTTTCTGCTTCTCCCCTGGCATAAACATTGGCTGTATCAAATGAATTAATCCCCAGATTATATGCAGTATCAATTGTAGAAACGGCCGTATCCCTTTCTGTTGAGTTTCCATATGTAAGCCAGCTGCCGAGACTGATTTCACTAACCTTTAATCCTGTTCTTCCCACTCTCCGGTATTTCATCGTCCGTTTCCCTCCAACAAACAAATTGCGCTCAAGCGCTTACATAGAATTCTAGCGGGAAACTCATGATTTTGTCTAATGATTGGACTTTTATTATGATTCTGATAGCTTGGTTTGCTTAGGGATATCCTGCTATTTTGCCGGGCAATCAGGTTTTTGCTCACGCTCTTTGTTTTTTTGCTCCATCCTTAGATTTTTGCTCAGGGACCCTATTATTTTGCTCAACGTACCCTTTTTTTGCTAGGGATTTGATAGTTTTTGCTCCTCTCTCCAGATAATTTGCTCAATCCTCAGATTTTGCTAAGAAACCCTATTATTTGCTCAACGTCCCCTCCTTTCTGCTCGGGTCATCAGGGTTTTTGCTCACGCTCCTTGGTTCTTTGCTCCGCTCTCCTGAGGTTTTGCTCCGTCCTCAGCTTTTGCTCAAAGACCCTACTATTTTGCTCGGACCATCCAGGTTTTTACTCCGCTCAGGCTTGGTTTTTTGCTCAATCCTCATATTTTGCTCAAAGACCCGATTATTTTGCTCAGCGTCCCCTCCTTTTTGCCCGGGGCATCAGGGTTTTTGCTCATTGTCCTCCTGAATTCTCTATAAAAAAAGAAGCCGCCCAATGGCAGCTTCTTTTTTTAAACCCACTTCTTTTGGAAATCGGCAATCCTCTTATATTCACTCTCAAATAATCTAGAAAGGCGGATATAGATTGGGGTCAGGTCATTATAGATCGCTACATGCTCCTGGTTAGGAGTATGATGGTAGGTTGCCCCGATCATTTCGGAAACTACGTTCAGGCTCTCCACTTCACCAAGGCCGTATAGTCCGAGGATAGCTGCCCCCAGGCAGGAGCTTTCAAAGCTTTCTGGGATGTATACTTCATGATTGAAGATGTCAGTCATCATCTGCCTCCACAGCTCGGAGCGGGCGAAACCTCCTGTCGCATGGATTTTCACCGGTTCTCCGATTAATTCCTTAAGTGCAAGGAGGACGGTATACAGATTGAAGATAACGCCTTCTAGGACAGCACGAATCATGTGTTCTTTTTTATGATGCATGCCGAGTCCGAAGAAGGAGCCTCTTGCATTGGAATCCCATAATGGCGCCCTTTCTCCGGCCAGATAAGGATGGAACAGGAGTCCGTCTGCACCCGGTGTTACACGGTCGGCAATTTCGGTCAATACCTCATAAGGATCCTTGCCAAGTCTCTTTGCGGCAGATACCTCTGAATCACCCAGCTGGTCGCGTACCCATCTGAATATCATGCCTCCATTGTTAACCGGCCCGCCGATAACCCAGTGATCCTCGGTAAGTGCATAACAGAAAATCCTTCCTTTTGGATCCGTAACCGGGCGGTCTGTTACAGCCCTGATTGCGCCGCTTGTGCCGATTGTGACAGCAACTACACCCTTATCGATGGCGTTTACTCCCAGATTGGAAAGAACCCCATCTCCTGCGCCGACTACAAAAGGAATGTCCTCTCTTAAATTCATTTCCTGTGCGAATACCTTATCAAGTCCAGTCAGACTGTAAGTGGTAGGAACCGGTCGAGACAGTCTCTCTGGAGTTATCCCGCTGATCTGCAGGGCCTCTTCATCCCATTTAAGCGTATGGATGTTGAATAGACCTGTTGATGACGCAATAGAATAATCCACAACATACTCCTTAAATAATTTAAAGAATATATATTCTTTAATAGAGATGAATTTAAATGTATTAGCAAATATCTCTGCATAATCATTTTTAAGCCAAACCAATTTGGCAAGCGGCGACATTGGATGGATCGGTGTCCCCGTACGGCGGTAAATTTCATGGCCGTTCATTTCAGCCTTTATTTTTTCCACCCATTCAGAGCTTCGGTTATCTGCCCAGGTAATACATTCAGTCAATGGTCTTCCTACTGCATCTACAGCGATTAAACTGTGCATGGCTGAACTGAACGATACACAAACAATATCCTTACTCTGTACTGAGCTGGACTGAATGGCCAGTTTTACGGATTCGACAACAGCGCGGAAAATTTCTTCAGGATCTTGCACCGCAGTTTCCGGTGTTGGTGAATATAATGGGTATTCAACCCCATATTTTGAAATTACTGTACCATCTGTAGAAAATAAGACGGATTTTGTGCTGGTAGTTCCTATATCCACTCCGATTACATATTTTTTGTTCATAAAAAGGCCCTCCTGTTTAACAATCATTCACTTCTTTATATAGTATGAGACTCTATTAAGGTCTCATTTTAAAAGGTGAAAATTTTTTTCATACGAGACTTATTATACTCTATTATTTTAGTATAGCAAACGATTGCAAGAAATTTTTTTTCGCGAGATAAATATGCTATACTGAAGATATACCCATACGAAAGGGAAATAACATATGAATGAGAATTGCCTGGGGAGAATCCGCTCTTCGTATTCAAAATTCAGCGAGAAAGAAAAGAAAGTTGCCGATTATATTCTTAGCAATCCCGAAGTAATCGTTCACCGGACGATCAATGATGTAGCAGACGATCTCGGCCTTGCGGATGCAACAGTTTTCAGATTTTCTAAGAGAATAGGCTATAAAGGCTTTCAGGCAATGAAAATAGCGCTTGCTTCTGAATATACCACTCCTGCTGCTCCGGATGATGAGGATGAAATAAAAGAATCCAGTCTGTCCGTTACGGACGAATACTTTCAGGTACAAACCAAGATCCTTCAGTCCATGAAACGAGATATGAATCTGGAAACAATCAGTCAGGCTGTTGATTTAGTGCGTTTCGCTGAAAACGTTGTCATATTTGCCGGCTCTAAATGGACGGCAATTGCCAATGAAGCATCGCAGCGATTCACATTGGCAGGCATTAAGGCACATGCAGTAACAAACCCTTTGCTACAGCCTATTTCAGCAAGCCTGATGAATCAGAAAGAAGCTGCCATAGTTCTTACAGATGCATTCAATGATGAAGAAACCTCTGCTCTTCTAAATAGTATAAAAAAGACGGGGGCAAAGGCAATTATTATGACCCTTAAACCAATAACTAATGTTAGTTTGAGTGAACAAATCATTCTTTATACAGGAATAGAAGAAACCGATCCCCTCTTAAAAGACCTGGGAATAAGACTTTCGTTTACCTGCTACACGGATATATTATGTTTAAAGGTACAGGAACAAATGAAACAGGTAAACCAGCAATAGCTCTAAGTGAAAAACCCCCTCTCTTCCTTGACAGAGAGGGGGTTTTTTAAGCTTATAAAGGATGACGGGCCTTGCTGAAGTTTTGCAGAAACGGCCAAAAATAAAGAAAGAGTCCGGATGAATTCATCCGGACAGCTTTTATGGTTAATCGATTTAGAAGAAAATATCCAATATTAACGCACCTGCGAAGGCAGTGAATGAAAGAATGGTTTCGAGTACCGTCCAGGTTCTGAACGTTTCTTTTACAGACAATCCAAGATATTCCTTAACCATCCAGAAGCCTGCATCATTGACGTGAGAAAGCATCAGTGAACCGGCTCCAGTCGCAATAACCAATAGCTCAACATTTACACCGGTCATATTCTGAATGATCGGGGATACAATACCTGCAGCTGTGGTCAAGGCAACAGTCGCTGATCCTGTAGCAATCCTGATTAAACCAGCAATTAAGAATGCCAGTACTAATGGGGACAGTGACATGTTCTTAGACATCTCAGCGATTGTATTACCAACCCCGCTGTCGATTAGAATCTGTTTGAATCCTCCGCCCGCTCCAATAATCAGAAGGATGGATCCCACAGGAAGCAGACATTCTTCAGTGAACTTTTTAATTCCATTTTTGTCGATGCCCTGGCGGATGCCAAGGAAATAAAATGCAGCAAAACATGCGATTAATAAGGCAATTAACGGACTTCCGATAAAGATAAAGAATTTCTCTAGTCCAGAATTCATGTGCATATAAGGAGCAGCTGCAGATAATATCATCAATACAACAGGAAGAAGAATAATTAAGAAAGATATTCCAGTTCCCGGAAGATTTTTCATGGCTGTATTAACACGGATTAGTTGTGCTTCTCCTTGAGGTACTACCCGCTTATGAACCCATTTTGCAAATACCGGGCCGCCAAGGATCGCAGCTGGAATCGCAATGATTAATGAATAAAGTAGGACTTTACCAAGGTTAGCTTCGTAAATGCCGATTGCTGCAATGGCACCTGGGTGCGGAGGAACCAATCCATGGACGATGGACAATCCCGCAATGGCCGGAAGTGCGATCAGCAAGATATTTTGTTTAGATGTTTTTTGAATAGAGATTACCAGAGGAAGCAGAATTAAAATGCCAACCTCAAAAAATACAGGAATTCCGATAATAAAACCGGCAGCCAGCATGGCCCATGGCAGTTTCTTGACGCCGAATTTTTTTACAAAGAAATCAGCAATTTGAAGACCAGCGCCTGATTCAGACATCATTTTACCAAGTATGGTTCCCAGAGCAAGAATCCCGATAAGGTGGCCTAAGACACCCCCGACCCCCGTTTCGAACCCGCTTACAATCTTGTCCATGGATAATCCAGTAAAGATTGCAAGGAATAAGCTGGCAACTGTTAAACTTATAAATGCATGCCACTTAAATACTGAGACACCAATGATAACAATTGCAATTGCTAATAATGCGATTAATAAATGATACATGATTTTCACCCTTTCCCTTTTACGTAAACCCTTACAAATTCTGTAATAAGAACATCTATTAATAGTCTTTCCTAATTAACACTGGTTCCTGTCATATGTAGGGTTTTTGTCTGTAAGCACTTTCACTTTATGTTCATATTATATGAAAAAATATTTCTTTAATCAAGAGTATTTTGAAAAAATATTTTTCCATTATAACTTTTTTTTTGAAAATGAGGGAAATTCGAAAACAAATAACCCTTTAAATGTAAAATTATTTCTTTTTGGCCTTAAATTTGATTTCGGATAGTGTATTGCCTGAAGCCTGCCTCCGTGATTTCCAGACAGTTCAGCTGCCCTCCGTAGGCGCATGAACCATCTATCCCGATTTTTTTATTACCGAAAAAAATATCATTTCTTTTGTGCAAAAGCCTGGCTGGTGTATGGCCGTGAATCACTGTGAATGCATAATGATGATCCGTATGCAGGAAGCCGTCCCTGATCCAGATATAATCATAGATATCCGTATACCGCCAATCCTCTATTAAAGGGTTAATGCCGGCGTGAACAAAGATATATTCTTTCGTTTCATAAAAATAATCCAGTTCAGAAAGAAACTCAATATGCTCCTGATAATGCGACCGTATATATTCCTTCGCTTTTTGTACCAGCTCCTCATCATAGCCGTTTTCCTTAAACCAGCCGTATCCGAGATAGCTGGAAATGGTGGCAAAACCCCCATTCATAAAGAAATGAAGATCATTGGAAGAATGATTCCCTGACAGCCAGTCCAAAAACATCTGATCATGATTGCCCCTCAGGGCAACCGCTCCATCTTTAGCCAGCTCAATGACCAAGGATAAAGTTTCCCTGCTTTGCGGCCCACGGTCCATATAGTCACCCATAAGAATCAATAAATCCTTTTTGGGGTCATATTCCGTCTTACCCAGCATCTCTTTAAAAGGAATCAAACACCCGTGTATATCGCTGATTGCGAGGATCCTTCTAATGCTGCTCTACCCCCGTTCCTTTCTCTTTTTAACCATTTTATGGAATTAGTATAAACAATACTCTCCTGAAAGCAAAGTTTAAAAAGGAGAAAAATTTATCGTAATGGAGTTTGATAATCGAACGTATGTTTGATATAATGAGATCATTAAAAGAAGAGCAGGAGGATAAGAAATGGAACGCTGCGGCTGGGTAAATGATGATCCATTATATATAGAGTATCACGATACGGAATGGGGAGTTCCTGTTTATGATGACAGACTCCTATTTGAATATTTGAATCTAGAAGGAGCTCAAGCCGGTTTAAGCTGGTATACCATTCTTAAGAAAAGAGAAAATTATCGCAGGGCCTTCAATCGGTTTGATCCTGATAAGATTGCTCAATATGATGAGGAAAAAATAAAGGAACTAATGAAAAACGAGGGAATTGTCCGGAATTCATTGAAAATTCACGCGGTGATTGCTAATGCACATGCCTATGGGAAGGTTGTTCAGGAGTTCGGCTCCTTCAGTCGATTTATCTGGTCTTTTGTAGACGAAAAGCCGATTCAGAATCATTTTGATTCATTAGAACAAGTTCCTGCTTCTACCGAGATCAGCACCCGAATGAGCAAGGAATTAAAAAAAAGAGGCTTTAAATTTGTCGGTCCAACCATCTGTTATGCATTCATGCAGGCTGTCGGAATGGTAAACGACCATGTAACAGCCTGCAGATGCCATAAGGGTGCCTGACAGCCTATCCATACTTAGAGACAGGGTTTATTGCAGCCAATGCCGCTTATTCTCTTCTCTTGTTGTTATATGTTCACTATCCATTTTTTCAAGAAAAGGAATAAGGTGCTTTCTAGATAGCTGAAGGAGCTCCTTAGCCTCGCCCGTTTCAAAGCCTGCAGGAAAGTGATTTTTCAGCAAGCTGACAGCTTGATTAAAGGTGTCTTTCCCAAGCACCAGCTGATCATTCAGTTCTGTAAGAATCTGCCTGTCAACCCAGTATCTAAGAAGGTCTGTCTTTAGCTGCTGAGGAATCCCGCTAGCGGCGAATTGCTCTTGAAAGTCAATCGGGATATACCTTTGGCCTACGATTTCCTTCAGCAGTGAATCTGCTCTTTTATTCCAGCCTCCAGGGATGTGCGGATGGAATTCACTCCATGCAAGGGTGGTCCCTTTCCTTCTTAAAATTCCAGCCTCTTGATACTTTTGGATAAAGTATTCCTGAAGATCCCTGGGATAGAGAGATAGGAACCCGGTGTATAGTTCTGCAATATTCAACCCACTTCTAAGGCTGTATGTTTCATGATACTCGGAGAGCTTTCTTTTCACCTGTTCCAGATATTCTCTCTCAATGGACTCATGTGTGATATAGCCTGATTTGTAGGATTCAAATCCGTTACCGGCTGCAATGTCGAGTACAGTTTCTACTGAGAGAGAAGTTTCATTGGCAATGGATTTTATTACAGCGCCCTTTTCCTTTTTTAGATATGAAAGGATACGGTCCAGCGGGGTCCCTTCCCTTTTTTTTCTCAGCATTTCGATGGTCTTTGATCCGAATTTGTACTTTTCGGCTGCAGGGTCCAATATCCAGCCGCCGCCTACGGTTTCTGCTGGGGAAGGCCTTCGGAGGATAAAACGATCTCCGCGTTTTACAGCGATTTCTTGATCCAGCCTGATCTGGCAGAGAATATCATGTGAGTCTGAACCAACATCATTCCGATCAAAGAAAACAAGTCTGCCCATTACCTCTGAGGTGCCCGTATAGCATTTCACTTCCATCCGCTGCTTTAAATCCTTGCTAAGAACTCTGGCACTGGAAAAAACAACATCGATGATTTTCGTGCTCCTGATTTCTGGATCTGCTATCAGAATGTCCCCGCGCTTAATTTCAGTGTGTGCTATGCCGGCAAGATTGACCGCAGCACGCTGCCCGGCATTTATTTCTCTCACTTCATGATTATGTACCTGCAGCTGCCTTGCTTTGGTCTCAAGTCCGGTAGGATAGACGAACAAAGAATGGCCTTCTGATAGTCTGCCGTTATAGACAGTCCCTCTTACAACTGTCCCATGCCCTTTTACAGTGAATACCTGATCAACCGGCATGCGGAAAGTCCCCGCTGAATCAAGCGGCTCAAGTGACTCAAGCTCAGAAAGGATTTCGTTTCTCAGTTCTTCTATCCCCTTTTTTGTTAGACTGTCCACAAAAATCAACGGAGAATCTTCAAAGAATGTGCCTTCCAGCTCAAGGGCAATCTCTTCCCGCACAAGAGCAGAGAAATCTGCATCCACTTTGTCAATCTTCGTAATGGCAACAATGCCCTTTGTAACCCCGAGAAACTCCAGGATTTCAAGATGTTCCTTTGTCTGCGGCATGACTCCTTCATCTGCAGCGACTACCAGGATCACAAGGCTTATGCCTGCGGAACCAGCAATCATCTGACGGATAAAACGCTCATGTCCGGGAACATCTATGACCGATACGTGCAGCTCCTCATTTTGAATGAGCGGTGCAAAGCCCAATTCAATGGAAATCTGGCGTTCTTTTTCTTCCTTTAGCCGGTCAGTATCCACATTGGTCAATGCCTTGGTCAGCGATGTCTTGCCATGATCGATATGGCCAGCCATGCCGATTGTAAAATGTTTTGTCATTCTAAAATTCCAATCTCTCTATATAGTTTCATGCTCCTTGCCAAAGCATCTCTTTGTTTAAATGAAAAATAAAGTAATGCAGATTTTTGGTGAGATAGCGGTAATTAATGAATACGATTAATACTAGTATAGCATTGCCGATGAATAGCAGCAGAGTTCCTGTGGACCAGGAATTCAAATAAAATAAGATGATAAGTGTAAGGCTTGAAAGTACAGCGCTTCCTGTCAACGACCTTGCTGCCGCTACCTCCGACATCCTCCCTGTGTAGATGTCCAAGATTTCCTTCCCGCCGGGATG
Organism: Peribacillus kribbensis DSM 17871; assembly: GCF_000430765.1. Classification (GTDB taxonomy): domain Bacteria; phylum Bacillota; class Bacilli; order Bacillales; family DSM-1321; genus Paraperibacillus; species Paraperibacillus kribbensis. The sequence continues at coordinate 70,101 of NZ_KE387245.1, forward strand.
AGCCATAATCATGGATTCTACATTGAACTCATTGTGATAGGCAGTCTGCCATTTCGTCCAGATCACATGTCCAAGGAGAAGACTGATTTGATGAATGATATATCCTATCACAAGACCTGCGGAAAATAAAATAAGAAATGTCCCGGAGACAGATGGAGACAATCCATGAAAAAATGCTATAAAAACAGATTTGTCCTCGATGATAAAATACGATGAGACAATCAATACATATACCCAGCCAGGGAAGCCCCACTTAAAAAGATACCTAAACAGATATTCCATAAAATCTCCCTTCAGTCAGCTAAATAGATTTGGGAGATGCCTTCCCATACATAGTGCCTGATATGTTACTGCTATAGCAGAATAACAATAATTAAGAAAGCAAGGCACCGACAGCGCCACTGTATTCCCCTTTTTCTAACCCATGATATCGGAATCCAAACGCTTCTGTTACCTGGCGCAGCTCCTCCTGCAATCTTCTGCTGGCAGCGACCGTGTTACCAATATACATAATATCCTTGACTTCCCGGAGCTTGGCATTATGAATGGAAAGAAGGGCGACCGTTTCGCTGATCATCCCGTAAACCCCTGCCAAGAGGTCTTCTTTTGTACTATTTCCTGCCTCCAGCCCCTTTCCAAAGTTGCTCGCTGTAAAATGACCGGGAACCGGAGGCTCAAGAGGTTCATAGATGTCTTTAACCTGAAGGTCGATTTTGCTTCTATCCCCTTTGTCGGCGAGATCAGCGATTTAATTAAAATCCTGTTCCCCGGTCATTAGGGCAGCAAGGCCGGAAAGAGTGCCTCCTCCTATCCCTGTTCCTGCCATCCTCTCGGATTCAGTATTGGAAATATAATGAATGGAGGTCCCTGTCCCTATATTGACTAAGATAAAGCCTTCCCGTAAGAGATGGCGGTCCTGCTTTAATAGATGCCTGACTCCTTCCGGCACTGCTTCAAATTCTCCGACTATACGGCAGGAATCAAGGCTGAGCCTGCTTTGGAGCTGGGCCGCCCTCCCGCCGGTCATGATAAATTGAGGGCGGGCGCTTATGAATTGCAGCCAGCTAAAAAAGGAGTCGCTTTCCTTGTAGGTATATTTTTTCACATGCAATCGATCATTTTCAAAATATGCAGCTTTGATCAGAGTTCCCCCGGCATCGATGCCAATCGTACTTAGAGCCATAGAATCCCCTTCTTTCATCCATCTTACCTGTCTGGTTATGACCAGGTCAATGGCCAGCAGGCGGGTCTAATTCATAAATCTAAATTGAGTATAGCTGCCATTCTGGGTTGCATTTACTTCAAGCCGTGCATCAATTCGTTCCTTTAACTCAGGAACATGGGAAATGATCCCGACGAGTCTTCCGCTATTCTGAATGTCGATCAAAGCTTCCACTGCATTATCCAGGGATTCAGGATCAAGCGTGCCAAATCCTTCATCAATAAACATCGTTTCGAGGGAAACGCCGCCGGAATATTGCTGGACAACATCTGCGAGTCCCAGCGCAAGGGCAAGAGCAGCTTTAAAGCTTTCTCCGCCAGACAGTGTTTTAACATGGCGTTCCTGCCCAGTATATTGATCATAGACTGAGAGTTCAAGCCCGCTCTGGACATTTCGTCTGGTCGGATCGGCTTTTCGTATCATTTGATAGCGTCCGCCGGTCATTTTCGTAAGCCGGAGATTGGCTTCTACGAGAATATCATCCAGGAAGGATGCAAGAACATATCTTTCGAAGGTGATCCTGAATGGATTTTGTCCTCTGGCAATTTCATAAAGATGGCCCAGAACTTTGTACCTTTCGTCCAGTTCCTTCTGCATGGCAAGCATCTGCCCGAGCTTATCATATATCTCTTGATTTTTTTGAAGCTTGATGTGCAGGCCGCGCATGTCGAGGCGGAGCTGCTCCAGCTCCTTCCCTACTTCTACAAAGGATGCCTTCAATCCTTCTAAATCCGGCTTTTCTTTTCCGTTTAACTTGCTTTCGAGGCTAAGGTAAAGCTCTTCCACGGTATTAACACTTTGTTCGTATTCACGGATGCTGTTCTCAAGCCTTTTTCTTTCCTCTTCAGGTATCACCGCATTGCGGTAATCGGAGTATTTTTCAAAGCCCTGGCTCCGCATATCTTCGACAAACCTGGCTTTTTCTTTCTCCAAGCCTGCTCTCAGTTCATCCAGCCGGTTTTGTGAAGATTGCAGGAGTGCAGATGCGGTGGATTCCTGCTGTTTCTTTGTCTGAAGATCTTTTTGACATTTCTCCAGGTCTTCCTGCAGTTTTTGAAGCTTCAATTCGGCTTTTTTCAAAGATTCCTCAAAAGCGGTTTGCGATCTTAATTCTTCCGGAAGAGTGGATTCAATGCCTTGAAGCCTGGATAAGGATTCCATATAGCTGCCCTTAGCAGCCTCCTCTTCTGCCGCAAAGGTTCTAATGGTTTCCCTGGCTTGAAGTTTATCTTCCTTCACTTTATTCAGTCTGGTTAAAACCTCTTCCTGCCGGCCTTTTTTCGCTTCTAATTCTTTTTGTCTCTGCAGGAGTGCGATATGCTCTGCTTTATACTGTTTCTGCCAGTTATCCAGATTTTCAAGCGCGAAATCAGAAAGCAGTTCCGTGATGGACTCTAATCTTTCCTGTAAAAGCCTTTCCGTACCTTCATAAGCGGATTGAGCAGAATAATAGGAAGCATCTGCCTCATATTTGGATCTTTCAGCATCAGCCAGTCTTTCTCTTACTTTCTTTAATTCTTCCTCTCCTGGCACTTCCATTGCTTCGGCAGCAGGTGAAGGATGATGTACGGAACCGCAGACAGAACAGGGTTCTCCTTCAACAAGGAGAGCAGCAAGGATTCCTGCCTGAGAAGAACGCCATTTTTCTTCCAGATTTGAGAGTGTATCTTTTAAAGAAAGATAGTGATTGGATGCATTCTTCGCATCTCTTTCTTTGATAAGTAAGATGTTCTGCTTCTGTTTTGCTTCTGTTTGGATATCCCTGACTTTTGAGAATGCATTCAGGAGCCTTTGCTTAATTTCCAGCTCCCGGTTTGTCTCGGAGAACTTCAGGCTTGCTGCATCCGTTTCCTCTTTCAGCCCATAAAGCTTTTCTTCCTCTCCCTCTAAAAGAAGGGCATGGCGCTCCGCTTTGTTTTTATTTTGAGCGGACACATTGACTTTTTGATGAAGCAGTTTGGTCTCCTCCTGCAGGGCAGCCAAATCTGTGACAGCGCCATGCAGTCCCTTTAGACGATGAAGCTCTGCAGAGGCCTGCTCACGCAAAGGATCTTTGCTGAGTTCGGCCTGATAGCTTTCCTCTGCTTCCTTGACTGCTGCCTGGGCCAGATTCTGCTTCTTGCTTAGATTTTCTGCTTCTTCCTCCGTGCTCTTAAGCTGCCTGCCTGCTTTTAAGTAATATTCTTCCTGGATTTTTAGAGCCTCGGCTTTTAGGGCAAGCTGGATTGAAGCTTTGGCTTCGTCCATTTCTCCCTTTTTTGCGGCAAGGATGTTCCGCTTTTCTTTAAGGACCGTCAGTTCATCGAGGCTTTTAATCAGATCTTCGCCCTGATAGATGTGCTGCTGGATTGAATCTCTTTTCGCTTGTTTCTCTTTTTCCTGTTCGTCCAGTACAGAAACACGTTTCTTACGCGCTGAAAGATCTTCTTCTAAAAGTGAGAGAATCCTGGTTTCGTTAGGAGAGTCAGCTTCTTTTTCCAGCAGTAAGCCATCATGGCTGTCTGCGTGAATATCCTTAATAATGGCGCTGCGTTCAGTTTTATTGGCCTCTGCCTGTTTTTTAAGTGAATTTGCATCCTCTTTAAGCTTTTCTTCGATTCTTTTATAGATTTCGGTATGGAACAGCTTTTGAAGGATTGCTTCTTTATCCTTGCTCTCAGAAATAAGGAGCTTGCGGAATTCTCCCTGGGGGATCATCAGGATCTGTCTGAATTGATTGGCATCAAGCCCGATGATTTCTTTGATTTTCTCATCTACATCCCGGACATTTGCCCCTAAGAGGAGACTTTCCCCGTCTTCTTTCATTTCATACAGTTCGGCCTTGGCGGTGACAGTCGTCGTGCCCTCACCGTTCTTTTTTTTGCGTTCCTGCTGGGGAGAGCGCTGGATTTTATATATCCGGTCCCTTAAGGAAAATTCAAGGGAGACCTCTGTCGCAACATGATCCTCTGCAAACTGGCTCCTGAGCTCCTGGCCGCTTCTGTCTTCCCCGCTTGCCTTTCCATAGATGGCAAAGCTCAGGCCGTCAAATATGGTCGTTTTTCCAGATCCTGTTTTTCCAGATATAACAAACATCGTCCTGGCGCCAAGGCTTGTAAAGTCGATTTCTTCCCGACCGCCATACGGACCGAATGCCTGCATCGTAATTTTAAGCGGCCTCACTAGAATTCACCCTCCCTCTTCGTTTTTTCGATAACAGCAGTCATGATAGAAGCCTTTGATTCATCAAACACTCTGTCGGTCATGCTTGAATAAAAAGTCTGAAAAAGATCCAGTTCAGATTTCTTTTCATCTCTTTTAAGTGAATAGCTGTCTTTTCTCCTGATATCGGTTATGTTCCATTTTCTCTCCAGATGCAGGATGTTTGGGTAAACCTGACGCAATTTCCCCATCGGGTCGAGAATTTCAAGTTCATCAAGAAGTGTTACCTTGATATAATCTTCCTGACTCTGGCTGCTGTAAAAGGCTGGATCCAGCAGTTCCTCCAGATATCCTTCAAGCTCTCTCATGTCTTTCTTTGGCTGAAGGGAGCGGGACATAGTGGTAAACGTACCATCCTCTTTCATTTCAATGATCGAGACGGCCTTCTTCTGCTTAGCCTCAGAAAAGGAATACTTCATCAGCGAACCGGAATAGAAGACTTTAGGATGCTTAATCGCATCCGGGCTGTGAAGATGTCCGAGGGCTGTATAATCAAAACAGTCAAACAGCTCGGCACCAACACAACCGGATCCTCCTACAGACAAGATCCGTTCTGAATCGGAAGTTTTGCCGCCAAGTACAAAGGCATGTCCGACCAAAACATTGGGTTCGTTCGGGTTAAGAGTTTCTTCTATTTTTCCAACAAGGGATTTCATGGCATCCTGATGAGTATGAATGCTGTCATCATTCAGCAGGTGACGGACAGTCCCTGGCTCCGCATACGGAATGCTGTAAAAATTCACTCCTCCAATATGTACGGGAGCTAAATCCAGCGTCAGTTTTCCCTTAATGAAAAGCCGGCTCTGTTTATACCAGTTTGTGCCGAAGCTCAGCCTTTCCGCACTATCATGATTGCCTGCAATGGCAACAATCGGAATCTTAAAATCTACATTTAATTTAAACAGCATTTCATCCAGCAGCTCCACAGCTTCTGTAGGAGGAACGGAACGGTCATATAAATCCCCCGCTATGATGATTGCATCCGGTTTCTCTTCCTCTACCAGGTCGACAAATTTCAGCAGCATATGTCTCTGTTCCTCAGTCATATGTATACCATGAACAATCTTCCCTAAATGCCAGTCTGCAGTATGGATAAATTTCATATATTCACCTCATAAGGGGTCTATTAATCTGATTTACGCTTCTTTTATTATAGCAAACTGAAACAAGTTTAAAAACTCCCATAACGAACGCGCGTTCCGAACATTTCGACAACTCCATGAAAAACGGACCCTTATAGAAGGCCTCTTATTCCCGTCAGTCATTTCATTTTTCAGGAGGCAGCAGATGGCTGCATCGCAAAATCCTCCTTTTCCATAGGAAGCCTGCCTCATGACTCCTTCATAGTCAAAGCCCTGCTTTTCATTGCGGCTTTGGAAGCGATATTTTCGGGATCATACATGGCTTCACTCAGGTTTTCCTGAAAAAAGATGGAAAATCATCCAAAATACCTCTTGAAATTATCACCGCCCATACTTTTGATATGCTATGATAGAAGCAAAAATTTATATAAGGGGCTGACCATGGGCTTCAGGGGACAAATCCTATTAATACTTATTTCAATTACTTTTACAGCCTATCAAACTGTGTTTGATCACAAACCATTTTTCACGCTGGATTTTTTAATTTTTACGTTAATTGCCTGGCTTGTCGGCGGGCAGTATGATCTTGCCCGCTATTATGCAAAAAAGGCCCGCAAAAACCTTGAGAGCTATAAACAGCTGATAGAATCGTTCCCGGAAGCGGTCTTTATTCACAGCGAAAAAGAAATCATTTACATCAACAATGCCGCCCTTGAGATCATGGGAGCATCTGATAAAAAACAAATCATAGGCAGACCGCTTTTCGACTTCGTTCATATTGAATATATTAACCGTATGATGGAGCGGGTCAAGCAGGCTAAAAAAATCAAACAGCCCTTGAATAATACTGAAATAAGGGTTAAGCGTCCGGATGGAACGTCCTTCTTTTTTGAAGTGTCTTCCCTCGCCATTGTGTTTGATGAGAAAAAGGCGATTCTATCTATCGGCAGGGATGTTACCGAAAGAAAGGAACAAACGGACCGGCTTCTGCAAAAATCCGAAAAATTGGCCCTGCTCGGGCAGATGGCTGCCGGCATTGCACACGAAATCCGCAATCCACTTACATCGATCAAAGGATTTATCCAGCTTTTTAAGGCGGACAATCTTAAAGAGGAGTATGTCGATATTGTCCTGTCCGAGCTTGAGCGGATCAATTCGATCGTTGGCGAATTTCTCGTTCTGGCCAAACCTTCTGCGGCGGTTTTTAAGGAACAGGATATTCGCTCTCTGATCAAGGATGTGGTCACCTTAATCAATACACAGTCGATCTTGAACAATGTCCAGATTTTCGTGGAATTTGACAGCGGGCTGCCAATGGTCAGCTGTGAGGAGAAGCAGCTGAAGCAGGTTTTCCTAAACCTGCTGAAGAACTCTATTGAAGCGATGCCCAATGGCGGAAGAATCGATGTATCTGTTAAGCAGAGTGACCCAGGTAAAATATCCATTAAAGTGAAGGATCAAGGAGTCGGTATCCCTAAAGAACGGATTCCATCACTTGGTGAGCCCTTTTATACTACAAAAGAAAAAGGAACGGGGCTTGGACTGATGACCTGCTTTAAAATTATTGAGAGCCACCATGGGGAATTACGTATCGACAGCCAGATGAATATAGGAACAACCATTGAAGTGATCCTTCCTACCATCAATCAGCCTTATTTAAAATCTTCATACAGCTATAACTGAGAAAAGGAAGCCGTTCTATGGCTTCCTTTTTCTATGCTCAGTGAGGCATCTACCCTAGAACAGATGCTGGTAAGGGGTTACATCCACCTGTCTCTGATTTAATTTTTTTAACAGGAATTTATGGTCGCGCTTCGGAGTGGCCATAATGTAGCCGCGTATAATCAAATCTTCAGAAATTCGGCTTGCCTTTTCCTTCAGCGCCAATTCACCGATTTTGCCGGCAATCTTCTGGCGGGCCACATCCCGGAAAAGCTCAGGTACCGGACTCACCAAATCCTCCAATAAGTCCTTTTCCCTCTGCTTCCAAAGATTGTTCGTTTCTTTTACATAATGCTCTTCCCAGTCCATGTCAGACAGACCGTCCTCCTTGGGAAGTTTTTTCAAAAATTTCCGGAACATAAAAAATCCGCCGATGGCAAACATCCCTACTAAAAAAACCACCCAGAACAGGATAAACCATAAGAACCAGCCGCTCAGCATATTGTTCATCCTATTTCCTCCTAAATAATACTATTCTTATTATATCTGCTCCCTCCTTGTTATTACAAGGAACTATTTTACGAGAAGAATCAGCTCTAATAATGAAGATAATTGATATTAAATGTAGAATATATGAAGAAAATTCATATAAAAATTGTAAGATTTTAGCACCATTCATACTCTGGAAAAGTTTGCTGGCATGATAAAATGTATATATTAACTCGTCAAGGAGAAATTCATATGAACTTTTATATTGCATCCAGCTTTATGAATATAGGAAATGTTAGAATGGTGGCGGAGCGGCTAAAATCAGAAGGCTGGTTTCACACCTATGATTGGACACAAAACGGAAGAGCAGATACCTTTGAACTCCTCTCCTCCATTGGCGAAAAAGGTAAAGAAGCAGTCAAACAATCTGACATTCTTGTCATTCTGCTTCCAGCAGGAAAAGGCAGCCACATTGAACTGGGAATAGCTCTTGGACGTGGAAAAAGGATTTACCTCTATTCCCCTAACGGTGAAATCTATGAATTTGATAAAACAAGCACTTTTTATCACGTAGAAGGCGTAGAGAAGTTTGTTGGGAGTTTTAATTCCTTTATGGATGATTTAATTGATAAGGAAAAGCGAATCCATAAGGTATATCTCAACGATTAAATGATGAAAATGAAGCAATAATAAAGCCCATTCCTCAAGAATGGGCTTTGTTCAAACGTTTTCAGAAAGTTCCTAATATCCTCAATTAGGAGAAGGTCTTACGGCCTCCTTATTCTTCTTCATCTTCAGGTTCATTCATTACTAAGAGTACCTTAGAAGAAATATCAATATTAAACTTAGAATCCCACGATGCTTTAAGAATGTTTATGGAATGATCAGCTACAGTAAATTTCAGTACCACATCGTCTTCCCAATCTAATAAAATGTACGTATTTGTTTCATCAATGAATACCTTAATGTCTTTATGTCTAATAACGGACCATCCGTGTATTAGATCTTTTTTCACCTGTTCTTTAGGAATATTCATTAAGCACCTCAATATTGGATTTACCACTAATTGTAATAGATACGTAATAGATGGACAATAGTTTAATAAAAATCTACCTTGCTTTTTCTATCGTTCCTAAAGACTGAATGCCTATCCCTTTTTCTTTGTAAGATTCCCACACTTCCAGAAGGAGTGGTTCCAATTTATCATTACGTTTAATTTAACTACCTTTTGTATTGAACTATTTATGACTTAAACTTGATAAGACCTATCATTTCAGATATTATAATACGTGCGCTGCTAAATGAGATACACTTAGGATGAGTTTAGATTACATTGTAGTATGCGTATAAAACGTTGAAATAACGGTGTATAAATGGGGTCGGAAGGGCAGCTGGTGCGCTCCTCGGTCTTCAAAACCGCATGAGAGGCGCGTGTCGTCTCTGGTGGGTTCGATTCCCACACGGTCCCGCCATTCCGTTCTTACTCTCGTAAGGGTTACCGATGATTTGACCGGTGATTTTTGACGGTGATTTGAGCGCTGATTTTATCGAAATACTTGCTCGGTTTCCGGGCGGTCTGAGAGAAGACCGTTTGAGACCTCGATATAAAACCGAATTAGACTTAACGCGAAAACCGTTCGTTCGGACTTATTCGAAAGGCGGTTTTTTATTATGTGTAAAACAGTACGAAAATTAAAGCGGGAAGGTGTTATGCCCCTCCCTTCCGAAAGTCTTGTAATGAGCGAAATGTTCAAGCAGTTCATGTTTTGAAGAAGGGGACGGCTTATCACGAAGAACGATCAAGGAGTATTACGTTCATCACGAATATCTAATGTGGTACCTAGGGCGCGATCTAAGTGCCGTGGAAATGACTACGGAATTATTCTGCGGCTGGATTAGGTTTATGCTTGAGGAGCTCGAGCTGGCGCCGGCCACTGTTAATATCCTCTTCAGGACAGTTCGTGCCTTCCTCCGGTATGCTTTCGAAGATAAGAGCTGGATTTCGGAATCGGTTCATAAACGCTTTAAGCCCGTTAAGGCTCCGATTGACAATGTTGAGGCGTTCTCTCCCGAAGAAGTAAAACAACTATTTGCCGCGATTAATGACGAGTCTATACCGGCTTCAGAACGAAAGTAATCGCTTTTGTTCTCCTAGATACGATGCTCCGGCGTGCCGAGCTAGTCGAAATGAAGCGCTCAAACCTCGATCTAAAAAACGAAACTATTACACTTGAAGCAAAGGTGTCTTTTTAATTACTTAAAACTGTCTTAATATAATGAAGAGTGGTAGGATTAAACCTGCATAGTAGTATTGCTATGCGAAGGAGCGCTGCCTATGGATAGAGATTTGGAGCGCTTGGTAATTACTAAAGAACTTGAACGCTTATTAATTGATTATAATTACTTTAGCGATAATCAAGTCAGGAATAGCATCTACGAAGATATACTCTTACTTCGCAAAGCGTTGGTCATTCTTTCTGACTAGCGCTCTTTTTTAAGCCCGCCGTTAGGCATTCGGCTCCGTAATAAAATAGGAGCAACAAATCGCTTCCTTATGATGGAAAGTCTAACGGTGGCCTCGTTCCGACTGGCCGGCCGGCTCTACTTCTTCTCATTCGAATTGCTCCTTCCGCAAATTAAAAACGCCAGCCCGAGAGCTGACGTTAACAGAATTTAAAGTTTCTTGTCAATTTGCTGGATAATTAAATTGTTGTAGTGTTTTTGCTGTTTACTTGCTTTCTCTTCTGTCTGGTCTCTGTTCTCTAATGCATTGAGCCTAGAAACCATTCCGTTATATCCGGTTCTCAGTTTAAAAGACTCAATAGTATCCTCAGAAGAATTAGTGTAAAAAATGACTTCGTCTATTACTTCCTTCTTTAGTCGCAATTCTGTAATTTGGTTTTGTATCGCTTCAAGGTCATTAGTAATTTTCGTATTTTCGCTCTCTAACTGCTCTTTCCAGCTGGCGAGAAAAGCGTTTGTATCCATATTTTAACACCACCTCCTTACCTAACTTAGTTCGACAAGAGAGACTAATATCCTTCTGGATTTTTTACAATAATTCGAATCCTCTTTACCGTCTACTTCTTCTCATTCCGATCCTCTCCTTTGCGATAACAAGCGTTCAACTGCCCCCTCTCAGGTAAGGAGCAGTTGTTTTTTTGTTTTCATGATTCTTTTATATAACATACTTTCAGCTGCATGCTTCTATTGATCTTGTAACCTCACCCTGGAATGATTGGCAGGATTATTTGAGTGGGGTGCTTCTCATCGTGATATATTTTTTGATTAGCCAGCCTGCTATCTGCATATGTTCCGTCTTTATCAATCCTAAACGAATTTAGATTTACGTCGAATGCAGGAAAATTACTGCTTGATAGTTCAATACGGATTCTATGACCTTGTTTAAATAAATTACTCGTATTACCTAGATGGAATCGGTATTCATATATTTCTCCCGGAGTAATTGGCTTCGGATCTTCATTTGAATCCTTATAACTGGCTCTTTGAATCCCTTCCAATAGATTGATGGCTTTTCCATCTGGGTGGACATCCACCAGTTTGACAGTAAAATCGGTATCGTTTGCAGAGGAAGAAGCATAAATGATCGCCTCAACTGGTCCAGTAACCTCTAGATCTTCCGTGAGGACTTCAGATGTGTAAACCAGTACATCGTTGCGGCCTTCCACGATTCTCTGGTCCTTAGGGCCCATCGGGGTCAGTGCCGCATTACAGCAGCTATGTCCTCCCACACTTGGTACTGGGTCAAGCGGATTATAGACATAGATATCCGGAATCTCCCGGGTTGGTTGGTGGACATCCAGGTGTCCATCCCCACTAAGTGAGTTCGCCCTTCCTTTACTATGAATATAAAAAGGCGTATAATGTGTTCTGGCTAATGGCCATTCCTTTTCCTGCCGCCACTTATTTTCACCCATGACAAAGATTGATACCGGCGGTTCATCCATAATGCCGTTCTCGTTCCCTTTTAACCAGTAGTCATACCAGCGAACCTGAATTTCATCAATTACATTATTGGCTTCTTCCCCAAAATAAATGTCTCCGACAAAGTTCGTCCACGGCATATGATACCAAGGGCCGATAACTAGTTTTTGATTCTTATTTAATTTAGACGTGCCGATGTAATTCCGGACTGTCCCTTCTATGAAAATATCATACCATCCGCCAATGTGCAGGGAGGGAACCTTTAATTCGCTATATTTATTCCCCAAGTGCCATTTTTTCCAGTAGTCGTCGAATGTCGGGTGAGAGAGCCATTCATAATAAAAAGCAGTAATATCTGAGTCTATTAACGGGTGGTCGGTAAGCGGCAGGTGATCGTATTCTTCAGTTATAGTGGTATTTATCTTCATTAATTGACGAGCAGCTTCTGGCTTCCCTTTTCTCATAGCCTGATCCAATGACAGAAAAGCAGACCATGATTGCAAAAAGGCAAGATTGGTGGCACCATGTTTATAAGACCAGTCCTCGTAATAACCGTCATTGGTAAAAGCCGGGGCAATGGCCGTTAGTCCCTCGGGATTTTCAACAGCTGGATGTAATTGAGTGGCCCCCACATAGGAAAATCCATACATGCCTACTTTCCCGTTAGATCTAGGTAAATTTTTCACAAATTCAATGGTATCTAATCCATCTTCGCGCTCATAATGAAAAGGATTGAATTCTCCTTCCGATGCATATTTCCCTCTGGAATCCTGTGTAACCACAATGTATCCCTGTCTGGCATACCACTCTGGATGCAGATAACTCATAAACTCGGAATGCGATTTATCATAAGGGGAACGCATAAGCAAAACAGGAAATTTTTCATCCCCTTTTGGATAATAGATATCTGCAAGTAAAGTGACGCCATCTCTCATAGCAATCGGTACATTGACTTCAGTCTCTACTTCATAGATTTGATTAAGATCAGCCATCTTTCATTCCTCCCGAATATAACAAATTCTAATAGATTGCAGCGGACTTTCTTTCTCCCACCCCATTGGTTAGGGTACCAAGATTTTCGACTTCTACAACAATCTCGTCCCCCGGTTTTACCCAAGGTTTTGATTCCATCCCTAGAGCCACTCCCTCTGGTGTTCCTGTTAAAATCAAGTCACCAGGGTCCAAGGTTATATACTTGGATATATATGAAATCAATACATCACATGAAAAAATCATGTCTGCGGTAGTAGAATTTTGTCGCATTTCCCCATTAACAAAACAGCGAATCGATAGATTATTTGGATCTTCAATCTCATCGGCAGTTACCAGATATGGGCCAACAGGGCACCAGGTATCATAACTTTTGCCTAACAACCATTGTCCAGACCGCATCTGGAGATCCCGGCACGAGAAGTCATTAGCGTTTGAATACCCGAAGACATGGGATAGGGCGGCTTCCCTGGTGACATTTTGTGCTTTCTTGCCAATGACGATTGCCAATTCGGCTTCGTAATCGAATTGGGATCCGTCTTCTGGAAGGGAAATTGTTTGTTCGTTACCCGATAATGAATTATTAAATTTACTGAATAAGACCGGAAACTCAGGTATCGTCATGCCTGATTCCTCTGCATGACGCCTGTAATTGAGCCCTACACAGATTATTTTTCCAGGGGCCGTTACACTAGGACCAAATGTTAGCGAGGATTCCTTACGGAGCCACGGGACGTCCGTTTTCTCTTCCTGAATAACTTTCATAACAAAGTGATCCAGTTTGGATTTAGCAGCGTCATCTCCTCGTATTAACTCATCCATCGTAACCGGTATGTCCGGTTCTCCCCCATTGTTGGTTTTGGCAAGGGCCACATCAATGATTCCGCTCTCTGTTTTAACCCCTAAAGTTAAACCCTTGGGGGAATGAAATGTAAGTAAGCGCATACAAAAAAACTCCCTTTCAAAGAGGTGGGAGCTTACCTTTCTTAAAAGTAAGCTCCACTCAAATAATAAACATTAGATAATTCTATCGCCATACTTTTCTTCTACTTCATAATCGTGGGAAGCAAGTAGGAAATCAGCATCGTTGCATGCCCGGGCTACTGCAGCCATTTCATCCCGTTTCGTCCAGTAATGGTTTCCGCTTGGCCAGTAGTTCCCATAAATTTCCCTGTAATGGCGGGTCTGCAATCCAATATTATAAATGGCGTCACTACAAATCACCGCTGTCCCTTTTGATGTTTCTACATATACGAATTGCATCCCCGGTGAGTGGCTTTTCGCGAAAGCACACTTCACTCCAGGAACTACGCTGATCGGACCGGATTCCTGCCCATCCAAAAGCCATAATGAGCCAGGTTTGTAGAGACGCTGAAACATATGTTCCATATCTTCATAGACATATTGCCCTCCCATTACTCCGCTGAATCCCGCTTCCATTTCTTTACGTTGAATTACCGCTACAGCCTCCGGAAACTTATAGACGAGGCCTGCATGATCTAGATGTAGGTGGGTAAGAATGACATGACCAATATCTTCCGGCTTTACACCATGTTTTGCGAGCTGATTTTCAAGCTTTTGCTCTTCCGTTTGCGTAGCCTTCATCCCCAAACGGCCCATAATTTCGGTGGTACGGAATCCCGCATCGACCAAGATTGGCTTTTCCGCCCCTAAAATCAGGAAGGCATAGGTAGGTACCTTTACTGTTGTGCCTGGTGCATGCCCTAACACTGTAAAACTGGCTTCCGCTTCAATATCTCCAAGATTCATGATTCGGATTTCTAATGACATCACCGTTTCTCCCCTTTTTTATAAAATGTTTTTTTATTCTTCATTTATGATGGCCATACACTCCGTTTCAACGGAAATACCATCCCAGAGTCCTGCTACCCCGACGACAGCCCGTGTTGGTGCCGTTTTTACATCGGGAAAGAACTCTGAATAAACCTTATTAAACGCCTCAAAATCACCGATGTTAGCAAGATACACAGTAACCTTCAATACACTGCTTAAAGACGAACCTCCAGCCTCAATGACCGTTTGCATATTTTTTAAAGTCAAACGTGCTTCTTCCTCAAAATTGCCGCGTAAAACTTCTCCGGTTTTATGATCAATAGGTCCGTTGCCACCTACGATTAATAGGTTCTCGAATCTAGTAGCCGGAGAATACTGGCCAACCGGTTTTGGTGCATCATTTGTCCAAACCACTTCTTTCGTCATCATGCCTTCAGCTCCTTGATCTTTAGTATGCCTAGCATATCATTTATAATTTTCTGAATCATCGAACAAAAATCCAAACTAATAAAAGATTATTTGGACATATGTACAAAAAAGACTTGAATGCTATTCTATTGAATGGTGTCTCGGTATTTTTTTTCTGCGTAATTAACAGGACCAATCTACCATATTTTACATAAAACCCCTCTTTAAAACAGTGAATTGCAACAGATATGGGTATATAGAAGGGATTATTAAAACATAAATAGAATAATTATTTTAATTGATTAATTTATAGATTGGAGGTGCATTCGATGATCACACTTCGTGAGATATTGAAGATGCCTTGTCTTACCAGGGCACAAGTTATTGCTGGAGCTTCCGGTTTAGATCGCCAGGTTTCATCGGTAACCGTGACGGATGTACCTGACTTCTTTCAATGGCTCCGCGGGAATGAGTTTATTTTAACTACTGGTTTTGCTTTTCAAGGTAATGCTGAAAGTTTAGTCCAAAGCATACCCTTTCTTAAAGAAGCTAATGTAAGCGGTTTAGGTATTAAGTTTAACCGCTATTTGACTCAATTACCGGATTCAGTTGGCAAGTTAGCTGATGAACTAGGAGTGCCAATCATTTCCATCCCCTATGAGTGCTCCTGGACAGATATTATTAATCCAATTATGACGGAAATCATCAATATGCAAGCGGCTCAGCTCGAACGTTCAGATTATATACGAAAACAGTTGATTGAACAGGTACTCGGCCATGGAGGGCTTCGGGAAATAGCCCGTTTATTGGGGGAATATGTTGAGAATCCGGTGGCGATCATCGATTTGGCCTCCAACCATTTGTTTTCACATTCTAAAATGCCAACTTTACCGGATAGCAACCTCGTTTCTGGACTTTGTCTCCCTGGGAAAGATGAGACATCTACAGTGATTCAGGACATTCCACGAATTTCACACATACAGGGTACTAACCCCCGGGTGGTCATCCCGATTGAAGCCCGCCAAACAAAGAACGGTTATATTGTCATGTTGGAGCAAAACAGGCCATTTTGTCCTGAAGATGTCATCCCCCTTGAACAAGCAACAATTGTTGCTGCTTTAGAAATTGAGAAAATGGAAGCGCATCGAAAAGCCAAACGAAATCTGAGACATAATCTGCTTCGTCAAATTTTTGAAGATGATTCATTCTCTTACTTAGTGGCCAAGATGTCATTCCAGGAAGTGGGTTGGGAATTAGGAGAACATTATGTTGTCTCAGCCGTCGATATCACAATGAAAGAGAGCAATTCACCTCAACAATCGATAAGCGCGATTTGGGAGGTAAAAGAGTATATTTTACGGAATTGTACGCGTTTATTTTCTTCAAATGTAATTGGTGGCCTGGATGGAAGACAGCGATTCATTTTTCTTCAACCAGTAAATCCCGAAACATGTACCAAGGCTGAAATAGAAAAGGGAACGAAAGAATTGAAAACCGGGCTTGCCCGCCTACTAGAAGATATGGCACAAGAAACCATACTAGACATCGGAACAGGTCGGTTCCATAAAGGATATAAGGGGATTCAAACAGCCTACAAAGAAGCGGTTCAAGCTTTACAGATAGGCTCACAGATATTTGGCCAAAATCGTATCACACATTTCTCCGACCTTGGGTTATATAGGATTTTTCATCACGAAGCAATACGGAACGAGCTGGAATTATTCTTCCTTGAAATGCTCGATCCTCTTATTTCAAACAAGAACGATCATAAAGATCTTCTCGAAACTTTGCGGGTCTTCCTAGAAACGGGAGGGAATTACCGTTTAACGGCAAAGAAACTATTCCTGCATCACAATACCGTACGTTACCGAATTGAGTCCGTGGAAAAGCTTTGCAAAGTGGATTTAAAAAATGAAAATGATCGGCTGCATCTGGCCATCAGTTTAAAACTAATCCCATTGTTTAGGTACATATAGCTCCTTGTCTACCAGCTTTAAATACTGGCAAGCCGGTAAAATCAGAAAACATTGAAAACCTACTAAAAAGGTTTGTTGCGGTAACGTATCAAACGAATCTGAATTAATTATCTTATTTAAACAAACAAAACCCCCTCTGCCTTCTCTAGTAGCAAAGGGGATTTTCCTGTATAGCAATCTTTTAGGAATGAGAAACAATAATCTCCATATTTCCTTCCATGCTAAACTCTCCGTTGTCAGACGGCAAAATAAAATGGTCTCCTTTTTAATCGTATAGCTTTCTTCACCAGAAAAATACTCGGCTTCCACAAAAGTGCTAACCGTAACACCTGATTTCTCTTCCACTTTCATCTCGTGAATCTAATTTTATGAAGCATCGGCATCCCTTAACATTTCCAAAAGTTATTAATAATTAATCAATAAAAAATGCAAACCCTTTTTACTGGATTTGCATGACTTGTCGGTAACTATAAAAGTGAATACTAGAAGACTTTTTTCCTTTTTAAAAGTATTGATATTGGTCACATTTTGGTAACATACTTCAAATAATCATTAATTACAATAAAAGACTCAAAATCATCCGTTCAAATGAAATTCCTCATTATAAGAATAATAAGGCCGCCGCAAAATATTAATTAATGCTTTTGCAAGGGTCTGGTCCGATTCATTCAGCAGATCCGCTTTTAATTTTAGTGTTTTATAATATTGAACTCTGTCCTTCATAGCTTGTCCCCTTCTTCACCACATTCTTCCCGTAAGCATGGTTACCCTTAGAAAAGTAATTACATTCTCATCCTCAAGCTGTATGGGCGTATTTAAGTCCTCTATTTCTTCTTCCCCTATGAAGACCTTGTACAATCCGTCTTCAAAGGCAGTAATGGAGATATTGATAGATTGCTGTAATTCCTGCTTTTTATTTTCATATTTGTGTGAAAAGCCGACTTTACCGCTCGATGCTTTCGATTGAATATCGCTGGCTGACAGAAAACCCAAAATCTGTTTGGGACCTTCTCCAGCATTATAGTCATCAACATTCTTTATAACAATTGCTGTGATAAGTTCCCTAAGAGAAGAGGGTCTTGTCGAAAATTTAAATAAAACTTGCTCTATATATCTGTTTCTTTTTGCGAGGCTTTTCACCTTTATATAAATTTTCATCTTTATCCTCTTTTAGCAATTCTTTCTTTTTATCCATCATATAGCAGAGCATGCGGCTGCGGCAATCATGGAAAAATTTCCATTTATCATACTAGCAGTGTTCATTGAATCGAATAATATAATAAGCTGCTCATCCACTGAGCAGCTTAATTTTGTTATTATATTATTCCGATAGCATGCTAGTTATTTATATTCCACCGGCCCCATCGTTTCTTCCCACTTTATCCGATCCATTCTGTCTGGATCCTCAACCATTTGACTTGTTACGTTAAAAATTATCGTAGACCGATTGTCTGCATCATACCTTGGCCAATCTGGAAGGGCTCCTGTATTTGGTTTCCCCTCGCGTGCAAAGCTGATCCAGGCCTGATGCATTTGATTAGCCAGAAGCTGCCTTTCTGGTGAGGAGCCTGTAAAGTTTTCTGTATTTGCCTTATCCAGTGTATTCCATACAAAAGGAATTTCCAGTGCATGCGTTGCTTTTAACGCGCCTCCTAAAACGGGCGTTTCCCAGTCAAAGCGATACATCCAGACTGAAGCCCCTTGCTTCACCTGCAGCTCTGCCAGCTGCCGGGCCGGATATGTAAAAATCTTCATGGTAAGCAGTTTATTGAAAAGATCTTGGTCGAGCGGACGGTCTTCCATAAATTGAATGGCAATCAATGGGGCCTGCGGTCCGAATGCCTTTTCAAAAAAAACGGCAGTCATCTTTTCATCAGCGTTCTTCCACTGAGGATCAAATACACTGAAAATCTGCCACTCATCTTTATTTGTACCAATTAAAATAGAAATATCCCTTGCAGACCCTTCTGCTATAGCTTCTTCGGGGTGTTTTGGTAGTGACACACCATCAACAACAGGTCCTAGGCTCATGGCAGGGACGAGATTAGAGACTTCCACCAGCTGTTCAACCGGCAATTTATCTAAAACAGAAAGATTGGCTGGTTCAACTTGCAAAGCCGATAATAGATGCTTTGCAATTTTTGCAGCTTTTTCGGAGGAATGGACATTTGCTGCAGCACCGCTTTGCAGGATCGCTTTATGGAAAAGACCTTTTGCTGCCGGGAAGCCGAGCAATACTCCAATGCTCATGGCACCTGCAGATTCACCGAATATAGTTACATTCTCCGGATCTCCGCCAAATTCGGCAATATTGTCCTGCACCCATTGCAGGGCTGCCACCTGATCCAGGATTCCGCAATTCCCTGAAGACGCATATTCTTTTCCACCGAATTCCGCCAGGTGAAGGAAGCCTAATATCCCCAGCCGGTAGTTAATCGTTACGACTACAACATCTCCCAAGGAAGAAAATGAAGCACCGTCATACCAGCTGCTTGAGCCAGAACCGGAAACAAATGCACCGCCATGGATCCAGACCATTACTGGCCGTTTCTTATCATCCGCTCCAGGTGACCAAACATTTAGATATAGACAATCCTCATTCATATTCGATAAGTCATTCCCTAAAAACTCCATAATATCCCGCTTGGATTGCGGGGCTGCAGGAGAGAATGAAGATGCATCCCGAATCCCTTCCCATGAATCCGGCGGTTCCGGGCTCCGGAAGCGCAGCGGGCCGACTGGAGGCTTTGCATACGGAATTCCTCTCCATACCAATACTTCATCTAAATGTTCCCCTTTAACCCTGCCGTAACTGGTTCTGACAATCGTCATTTATTAATCTCCTTTCTATTTCCTTTCATTCATGGAACTATCTATGATGCTATTATTTGTATTCTATACACCAGAGCATTTTCCTGTTATTTCCACCTTATTCGGGAACGAAAAAAGCTGTAAAATGAAGGGATCTGTCGATTGTTTTTCTTTTCTATTACAATTGAAAAAGATTTAGCAGTTTCTGTTTCAATCCACAGAGGATACTGTTATCATTGAAAGAAAGAATCAAAATTATCTAGGGTTTTTTTGACTTTTCTTAGTCACTTCCCTCCTTAATTTGGAATGGAGGAAATAATGATGACCTTAGAATTAGCTAAAAAGACGTTAAACACCTTGGCTGAATATCATAAAACAGAAATCACTTTAACCTTTGGTCGTGATGGAACCCCTATTCTATCTGTTTGTTTCTGGGATGATCTCTACCATGTAACGAAATTAGAAAGCATGGAGACTGTGTCTTATTATTATGCCAATACTACTTTATCTGCCATTCAGGATGGTCTTAATGAAGTTTGCCTGCGTGTCTTAAATTAAAGAACAGACTTTGTTTATACAACATATAGAGAACAGAAGGTATTTAGCAAAAAAAGGACCCATCTAATAAGATGGGTCCTTACGTTTTTAACTTTATTTCTTCGTAACTAGCTTCAGCGGTGCTGCGATATTCTTCTTCACTTTTTTGCCCTGCAGGACATCCCTTCCTGCATCAACAGCGAGCCTGCCGATTAATAGAGGCTGCTGGGCGACAGTTGCATCCAGTTTTCCTTCTTTGATCGCTTTAAGAGCGTCATCGTTGCCGTCAAAGCCCACCACCATGATGTTTCTTCCTGAACTGTTTATGGCTTCGATCGCACCGAGGGCCATTTCATCATTGTGAGCAAAAACAGCTTTAATGTCTGGCTTTGCCTGAATGATATTTTCCATGACATTCAATCCTTTTGACCGGTCGAAGTCTGCAGATTGTTTTGCGGTCACCTTCAGGCTGTGATCGGCAATGTTATGAAATCCTTTTCCTCTTTCCCGGGTTGCCGATGCACCTGGAACTCCCTCCAGTTCAGCCACTTGTGCATCCTTGCCAGCCTTTTTCACAATATAATCGGCAGCCATTTCTCCACCCTTAACATTATCAGAAGCTACTAAAGCTTCCACTTTTCCCTTGTCTGCAGATCGGTCAAGAGTCACGACCGGGATGCCGATGTGGTTGGCAGATTGCACTGCAGAAGATACGGCAGCTGAATCTGCAGGATTGATTAACAGGACATCCACTCCCTGTTGAATCAAATCTTCGACATCATTTGCTTGTTTTGCCGAGTCATTTTGGGCGTCCACTACTTTTACAGACATCCCCAGTTTTTTTGCTTCTGCTGTCACGCCATCTTTCAATGAAACGAAGAATGGGTTGTTCAGCGTTGAAACAGATAAACCAATTTTAATATCTTTTAAGTTTTCTTTTTTAGCTGGCTTAGCCCAGCCTGGCGGTTCCATGGAACACGCGCTCAAAAGCAAGAGTATCAGTGACATGAATAAAACAGATAATTTTTTCATAATTGCTCCTCCTGGCTTATGCTGATTTCTTGCGGTCCAGCAATACAGCGATGATAATGACGATCCCTTTTACAACCATTTGATAGAAAGAAGATACTCCAAGGAGATTTAACCCATTGTTTAAGGTTCCGATAATCAAGGCCCCGATCAATGTGCCAAAGATCCTTCCTTTTCCACCGGACAGGCTTGTTCCTCCTAACACGACGGCTGCGATCGCATCCAGTTCATAGGATGTTCCCGCTGTAGGCTGTGCGGAGTTTAAGCGGGAAGTCAGGATAGCTCCAGCCAAGGCTGCCAGCAAGCCAGAAAGGCCATAAATCATCACTTTTACCTTTGGAACTTTAATGCCTGAAATCAATGACGCTTTTTCGTTTCCTCCAATCGCATAGGTATTTCGTCCGAAGGGGGTTTTTTGGAGTACAATGAACAAAACCACGAAAGTAATAATCATCGTAACTGCCGGAACTGGTATTCCAAGGAAATATCCCCGGCCGAACAATTGGAATAAGCGGTTTTCCCCTAGACCCGTGATGGGGTTCCCGTCGGTATAAACCATTGTCAGTCCCCTGAACAGGGTCATGGTAGCCAGAGTGGCGATAAACGGCGCCATTTTCCCTTTTGTTATTAATAATCCATTGATGATACCCATCACACCGCCGAGAATACAGCCAACAAGGATGGCGATCATCGGATCCAGCCCGGAAACAATCATGCCTGCTGTTAATGCACTTGATAGTGCAAGAATGGCCCCGACAGATAAATCAATGCCGCCAGTCAGGATCACAAACGTCATTCCAAATGCAATCAATGCATTTATGGATACCTGCCTAAGCAGATTTAAAATGTTTAAAGGTTCAAGAAAGCTGGGATTCAAGATGGAAACGATAATAAATAAAATGATCAACCCAAGCAATGGGCCAAGTTTCTGCGTCACCGAACCAAAAATATTGGACTTTGCGGCTGGTGTACCTTCATTGATTGCTGCTTTCATGTTACTGACCTCCTGTTGCTAATGTCATAATTTTTTCCTGTGTTGCTTGACCCATTGGCAATTCCCCGGTGATCTTTCCTTCATGGATCACAAGGATCCGATCGCTCATTCCCAGTACTTCCGGAAGCTCAGAAGATACCATGATAATGGCAACCCCGCGGCTGGTAAGCTCATTCATGAGTTCATAAATCTCCCTCTTTGCGCCTACGTCCACTCCCCGGGTGGGTTCATCCAAAATCAATACCTTGGGGCCTATGCCTACCCATTTGGCAATCACCACTTTTTGTTGATTTCCGCCTGAAAGGTTTCCTACTGCCGTTTCGGCTGATTCTGTCTTAACTGTCAGACGCTTGATCAGCATATCGACAAAATCAGACTGGTTTTTTTCATTGATAATTCCTTTAGGGGCAAAGCTTGCAAGCGTAGGCAGCACCATATTTTCTTTTATCGAGAAATCCAGGATCAGTCCCTCTTCCTTCCGGTTTTCCGTGATGAATCCGATACCGGATTCAACAGCCTTGGAAGGTGCTTTAATGGTCACTTTGCTTCCATTCAGCCAGATTTCCCCGCTGTCGAGAGAATCCAGCCCAAAGATGGCGCGCATGATTTCTGTTCGTCCGGCTCCCATTAATCCAGAAATCCCGACGATTTCACCCGCTCTAACTGAGAAGCTGACGTCCCGGAATACTCCTGATTTTGTAAGGCCCTTAACTTCAAAGATGGTTTCGCCGGTCTGCGGATTGCGCTTAGGATACCGGTCGGTCAATTCTCTGCCGACCATTTTTTTCACCACTTCATCGAAATTGGTTTCAGGTATCGGCTTTGTATCAACCGTTTTTCCATCCCGCATCACGGTAATCCGGTCACAGATCGCAAATATTTCTTCCATCCGGTGAGAAATATACACGATGGATACGCCTTCCTTTTTAAGGGAAGAAATCACCTCGAAAAGCTTCGCTATTTCTCTTTCCGTCAAGGCGGCAGTCGGTTCATCCATGATGATGACTTTTGCATCGGTCATTAAGGCCTTGGCTATTTCAATCATCTGCTGTTCACCAACGGAACAGCTCCCCGCCTCTTTATCAAGCGGAATGCTGACTGCCAATCTATCAAACTGGCTTTTTGCCAACGCTTTCATTTTATTTGTGTTTAATAAACCGATTGATGTTTTTATTTCCTTGCCGATAAACAGATTTTCCAAAACGGTCATATCCGGCCAGATATTCAGTTCCTGGTGAATGAACGTGATTCCATTCTGTTCCGCTTCTTTTGGATTTGAAAAGGAAGTTTCCGTTCCATCAATAAAGATGGAGCCCTGATCCTTTGGATGCAGCCCGGTCAGGACATTCATCATGGTTGATTTTCCAGCGCCGTTTTCTCCCATCAGGGCATGCACTTCCCCAGAAGCTAGATCAAAGTCCACTCCGGCTAATACTTGGTTGGTTCCAAATGCTTTATAGATGTTACGCATCTCAATATGCATGTTCATCACCTCGATTTTTTAGAAAAATACTCCCGATTGTACGATACAATTGGCATACGGCCTGATTTCGCCGGTACGGATCACCGCTTTAGCCTGCTTGGTCAGTTTCTTAAACTCTTCATGCGGAACCTTTTCCTGCAGGCTGTCAGCAAATTTTGTTTTCAAATATTCGCTTGCCTCCTGGTTAACCTCCTCAATTTCAGAGGCCATTACCACTTTTTCCACCACCATGTCTTCAAAAATAGCTTCAACAACCTCTTTGAAGGAAGGAGTTCCGGGTTTGATGGCTAAATCGATCTTTAAAACGCCATCAGGCACCGGCAGTCCTGCATCTGCTATTACGATCGTATCTGTATGGCCAAGGTCGGCCAGGACCTTGGAGATATGGCTGTTCAATATACCATGCTTTTTCATGATCAATAGCTCCCTTCGATTTCACTTCTCATCGGCATGCCGCCCTGCGCCCCGAATTTTGCTACTGAAAGGGATGCGGCTTTATTGGCAAAACGCATGCTTTCCTGAAGATCCCTTCCCTCAGCAAGTGCCACTGCAAAGGCTGCGTTAAAAGTATCTCCTGCACCTGTTGTATCCACTGCATCCACTGGATAAGAAGGAACAAGTACTTCTCTTTCACCGTCGAAATATCTGACCCCATTTTTCCCTTCGGTAATAAATACCTTGTTTGGGTACTGCTTCAGCGCCGCATGGATATCGTCCTGCCCGAACAGAATCGCTGCCTCCAATTCATTAGGCGTAATATAGGCAGCATTCTCGATCACCTTTTGTCCAATCGGCCGTGCAGGAGCAGGATTCAGTAAGAGAGGAACATCATGTTCCCTGCAGATTTCGCTGACATATTCAACTGTATCTTCAGGGATTTCCTGCTGGATAAGGACGATATCGGATTCCCTTATTCTCTGCAGAGCTTTTTCTACAAACTCAGGAGTCACCTTTTTGTTGGCTGCCTCCACAACAATTATGCTGTTATCTCCTTCGGCGAGTGTAATATGAGCGGTGCCGCTTTCCATACCTGTAACCGGTTCCACATAAGACGTATTGACATGATTTTTCGTGAAATTATCCAAAATTTCTTTTCCGAAGGAATCATCGCCGACACAGCCTATCATATATACTTCTGCTCCCAAGCGCGCTGCTGCCACTGCCTGGTTTGCCCCTTTGCCGCCCGGTACTGTTTTGAAGGATTCCCCCATGATCGTTTCCCCGGCACTTGGACGTTTGGAAGCGGTGACAACTAAATCTATGGAAGAACTTCCGATCACCGTTATTTTAGCCATTATTCCCATCCTTTCTTGTGGTCTGCCTCTCTATAAATGTAACTGGCAGTTTTATATTTTTTTGTTCTACAGCCTTCCCTTGTATCATCTTGATCAATAATCCTGCTGCCTCTCTCCCCATTTCGTATGCAGGCTGTCTGATCGTGGATAAAGAGGGATAGAGCAATTTACTCAATGGAATATCATCGAACCCAATAATTTGCAGGTCTTCAGGAATGCCTTTCCCTGTCCGGAGTGCTTCATGAAGGATGGCCGCTGCCACAATATCATTGCTGGCAATAATGCCATCTGTATCCGGATATCGCTCAAATAATTCCCTGGCACTTTCTTCTGCATCCTCAAAAGCAAAAGAACTGGTATTCATAACATTAAATTCAACGTTTAATGTGCAAATTTCATCAATTGCCCCCTTGAAGCGGTCCTGAGCTGTCTTTAATTCTACGGGGCCTCTCAAAAGCGTGATCCTTTTGCTTCCCCTTCTTACAAGCTCCCTGACAGCCATTTTTCCTCCATCTACACCATCTGCATATACGGAGGGGTGCTGATCTGTAGTCCTGTCGAGAAAAACAACAGGAAAGGAAAGTTCATCATAAAAGCTGATATCTTTATTGCTTGTTGCTGATATGATACCGGTTACATGATTTTGTTTAAAGGTATGTACATATTCCGATTCCTTTTCAGGTTTTTCATCAGCGTTCCCAATCATAAGCCGAAAGTCATGCGCCTGTATTTCATCTTCAACGCCGCGGGCCAGTTCAGGAAAAAACGGATTGCGGATATCAGGAAGAAGCAGCCCGATCAATCTGGACTTTTTATTGTATAAGGAACGTGCGACCTCATTGGGCCGATAATTCAGCTGCTGAATCGCATCATGAATCAACTTTCTGGTATCTTCATGAACATATCCCTTATCATTTAAAGCCCTTGAGACCGTTGCTACCGAAACCCCCGCTCTCTTCGCTACATCACGTATGGTCGCCAATTGTGTCACCTCTCTAATTGTGGAACCGTTTACACATAAAACAATAGCATACGATTTTTAATTGTGCAAGAAATATATTTTAATAGATTGTTGAATAAAAAATTTTCCTGAAAAAGTATTAGGTGCTTGTTTTTCAAAAACAGACATGGTATATTATTTTCAACAGCAAGTTCATAAGCGGATGTGGCGGAATCGGCAGACGCGCTAGATTCAGGTTCTAGTGGTAGCAATACCGTGGGGGTTCAAGTCCCTTCATCCGCATCAAAAAAGAGGTACAGATATTATATCTGTATCTTTTTTTTATAATTCTTTTGCACATACGCTTTTTCAAACCATTATGACGATAGCCGTTATTCTTACAATGATTTTCCTTTTCTTCGATAAAGTAAATACAGTGATAAGAAAAATGACTGGAAAGTTTGGGCTGCAGGAAATGCATCCAGAATCTTTTTTATTTTTCATGCAATCGTGAGTACTTTTGGATACATTCTTATTCTTTAACCCTAAAATCCTAATTTTACTCCATCCCCCCTTTTCGATAGTAACTAAAAAGAACCTTTAATCTCGTCAAGCGATCAAAGGTTCTTTTTGGTTAATCCATTAAATTCCTAACTTCATACAAGGAATTAACTATACACACGCACTTTCTTTTCATTGAGACCCAGTGATTGAGTGGTTGACTCGAAAATTTCTTTGAAAAGTGCTGGATTTTCAGACAATGATTTTCCATACGATGGAATCATTTCTTTTATTTTTGGTTCCCATTCTTTCATATTTTGCGGGAAGCATTTTTGTAATACATCAAGCATAACCTGAACCGCAGTTGAAGCACCAGGAGAAGCTCCAAGCAGCGCAGCAATCGAGCCGTCGGAAGCACTGACCACTTCTGTTCCAAATTGAAGTGTTCCTTTGCCCGCCTCTGTGTCTTTGATCACCTGAACACGCTGGCCGGCTACGACTACATCCCAGTCCTCCGTTTTAGCGTTAGGAATAAATTCCCTAAGCTCTTCCATACGCTTTTCATTGGATAATAGAACCTGCTGGATCAGATACTTGGTTAATGCCATCTCTTTTACGCCGGCAGCAAGCATCGTAAGAACATTATTTGGTTTGACGGAACCGATCAGATCAAGATTGGAACCGGTCTTCAGGAACTTAGGCGAGAAGCCTGCGAACGGTCCAAACAGCAATGTCTTTTTATTATCTATATATCTGGTATCAAGATGCGGCACAGACATTGGCGGAGCACCGAGCTTTGCTTTGCCGTATACTTTTGCATGATGCTGCTCAGCCACTTCCGGATTATGACAGACCATAAAGAGGCCGCTGACGGGGAATCCTCCTATATGCCTTGACTCAGGAATGCCTGTTTTTTGCAGCAATGGAAGACTTCCGCCCCCTGCCCCAATAAACACAAATTTTGCAGTATGTCTTTCTGTAGTGCCGTTTGCAAGGTTTTTCACTTTGACTTCCCATAAACCATCACTGGTTCGCTTTATATCTTCGATGCTGTGTCTGTAGTTAATTTCCACGTTTTCCTTCGTTAAGTGGTCAAACAGCAGGCGTGTTAAAGCGCCAAAATTGACATCGGTTCCAGTATCAATCTTTGTGGCTGCAATCGGGTCATTAGATGACCGGCCCTCCATAACCAGCGGAATCCATTCCTTGAGCTTTTCAGGGTCCTCAGAGTATTCCATTCCCTGGAATAAAGGATTATCTGACAGCGCTTTAAATCGTTTTTTCAAAAATGATACATTGTCTTCCCCGAGTACTAAACTCATATGAGGAATGGGCATGATAAATTTCTCTGGATTTTGGATCAAATTAGCATTTACGAGAAAAGACCAAAACTGACGGGAAAGCTGAAATTGTTCGTTGATACTGATGGCTTTTGAGATATCTATAGATCCATCCGCCTTTTCGGACGTATAGTTAAGCTCGCATAGTGCAGAATGGCCGGTCCCTGCATTATTCCATTCATTCGAGCTCTCTTCTCCAGCCTTTGAAAGTTTTTCGAACACTTTGATTTCCCATTGAGGTGCTAATTGTTTAAGCAACGCTCCCAGAGTAGCGCTCATCACTCCGGCACCTATTAAGATAACGTCTGTTTTCTTCTGTATGCTGCTCATTATATCCTTCCTTATCGCCTGTATTTGCAAAAAGCAGGCGCTCCTGCTAAGGTCCTACAAAAAGCAAGGCACCGCCTATGAACACACCTTTGTGGATTTTATAACCATTTCATATACTATTATAATGATTTCTGTTTGAAATATCTATTATTTACTGATAATTATAAACTATTTATCTAGCAAAAACATTTAGCTAATTACATACTTACCTCTTAGGATCAGCTGACTCTGTAGATTATGAGCTTGGCTATATGTTTTTTCTGTATAATTTATTTTAGACCTAATTCTCATCAAATTGCAAACGCTTTATAGACGTTAAGCATAAATTTTCTGGTTTATGGCCGCAGCATTACGGTACCCTTTATTCCATAATCATATTTCAAAAGAATATTTTTAAAAGTTCGCTCAGTTTCTGATCGACCTAATCTTCTTTAGTTAACTTGTCTGTTATTCTTTAAATACCCATTCTTTAGGTGATAAATCATTTCTAATTTATTCAAAAAATCCAACGAGGTTCATGTAGAAGGACAAACCAGGCTGTTTTCCTGGGCAGAATCAGTATGGAGAGAGCTACTTTGCATTTTTTGCTATGTTTAGAATCTTATTCCGTTTTCCTCCAAAAAACTAAAGGTTAATGAAACAGTCCATTAAATGCCTGCAGCAGTTATCAAGCTCAACAAAAGTGGTTTTTTTTTCTTACCCTACGCTTTACTCAAAAGGTTCTTTTCTCTTTTATTTTATTTTTACTCCGTACGAAAAGCAAAGTGAATAGCTCCCGTCCCAAAAGAAAGGCCAAGGACCCGATTGGGACTGCAAACAAATCCAGCCATAATCCATTCTGGTATTGTTCCGGATGCTTTATTAATGAAAAAGACATTAAAAATCCTATAAATAACGAAGGAATAAGATAGAAAGACCATGGATTTGTGAGCCACTTCTTTTTAAACTCTGCTCTTACCGCTTCAAATAACAATTCCCATAATCCTGCCAGAGCCGCAAACATGCTGACAACTGCTGCCACAGAGCCGGTATCAAGTGAAAAATCGTTATGTGGCGTGTAATATTTCGTGGCCGAATAGGAAATAAGGCATATCAGGGCAGTTGCAAAAACCGCGCTCCATAGAAAACGGATCACTTTATAATAAGGTAACATGGTCTTTTTCAGCTCCTTATTTAGTTTTCTTTCATTGCCAAATGACTCAATAGCGCATTCCACAGCCTCTTCCACTGTACATCCTTTAATCAGCAGTTCATTGATATGTTCATTGAGATGGAAGGCGAGTTCTTCCCTGACTTCTGTTCTTTCCTCCTTAGTAATGGGGAGTCCCGAAACGATAGCATCGAGATATTCCTCTATTTTAGTCTTCATGATAAACCCTCCGCAGCCCTGCCGATCAATT
Organism: Peribacillus kribbensis DSM 17871; assembly: GCF_000430765.1. Taxonomy (GTDB): domain Bacteria; phylum Bacillota; class Bacilli; order Bacillales; family DSM-1321; genus Paraperibacillus; species Paraperibacillus kribbensis. Next base: position 99,530 of record NZ_KE387245.1, read on the forward strand.
GTCCGATTTCTTTCCAGCTTTTCAATTTTTCCTCGAGTGTCTTCCTCCCCGTATCTGTAATGGAATAATATTTCCTCCTATTTCCATCAGTTTCCTGACTCCAGTAAGCCGAAACGCTCCCTTTTGATTCCAGCCTCTTGAGCGCTGGATAAAGAGTCCCTTCATTCATATGGTAGGTTTCGTTGCTTAATTGACGAAGCTTTTTAGTCATTTCATAGCCATAACAATCCTTTACCCTCAGCAGGGAAAGCAGCAAGATATCAATACTTCCCTTCATTAACTCCCGATCCATTCCATAACTTACAATATTTTCTAGTTGCATTGTATAACAATGTATATCGTATAACAATGATATTTTTCATTTTCTTACTTACACGGTAAAAAAACACATAAAAAAAACCCTTAGCTGTGTCTGCTAAAGGGTCTGCTTATTGTCATTATTTTGTTATTCCTCTTTTATACTTCCACATCATATAACGATATCTAATGAAGCATCCGATGCAAAATCCCATTAAAGCTACCCCGGCAGCGATGAGAACCATGATTGAAAAGGCGTAGGCTAAAATAGTAAAGCCCAGACCGAAGGAAATCAGCGATAAGCCTAGGCAGACAGTCGCGATCCATTGATTAAACAGCTGCTGCTCCCTGTCTTCCATTATATATTCGGACACTGGTTTTTTTAGGAATCGTTTTCCTGTTAAGATTACGGGATTCTTTTTTGTAAACAATGTGTATAAACCGATGGCAAACGGAAGTATGAGTATGAGTTTATAAGAAAGCAGTGCGGCTAGAACACTTACGACAATAAATGATTGATTAAGCTGGACCAATGGTTTTGGGATGCCCATTTAATACCCTCCTGATGAAATCTATATTAGTTTCCTATTTATCATAGCGATTTACTATGATTTATGTAATGAAGATACCACATTCTTATCCAGCTGTATACTTTTTTATACGATTGATCACTCACTTCTCCTTATGGCATGGAAAATAGTGGAGTGGAAAATTGATTGGTGCTGGAGGATTCCAATTGTATGATGGTACAATTCAGCACAAAATCTTGCGGATTCATCAGATCCGTTATACCGGCCATCTCATTATGTACGATCTAATGGAATATATCCGCTGCCTTCATCATCATCCTGGGCGTTTTTCTTCTTATTTTTACCCGGAATCAGGCCCGGCATTGAAGAAGGAAAGGTGTCATGAACCATACTATGCACATAATACCGCCGTCAGTTCCACTTATTCGGTGGTACCTCAGCTATTCTTGATCCTGCCCTTTATTTTAGTACTATTAATATATATTCATGCAGTATGCATTTCAAACCGTCATCAGAAAAAATGGCCTTTCTATCGCAGTCTCTTATGGTTTTTGGGGGTTTTTCTTGCCATGACTGCAGTTGCTGGCCCATTAGGCAGTCGTGCTCATATGGACTTTTCCTTCCACATGATCAGCCGTCTATTACTTGGAATGCTCGCTCCTTTGCTTATGGCTGCAGCTGCACCCATCGCTCTTTTGCTGTGTACATTAAATACAGCCTTGGCCAGACGTCTTTCGCTGATTCTTAGGAGCTGGCCATTAAGAATCATTACACATCCTATTGTCACCTCCCTGCTGAATGTTGGAGGACTTTGGGTATTGTACAAAACCAGGCTTTATAGTCTCACAAATGAGAGTATGCTGATCCATATCTTCGAATGGGACTTGTTCCTGAGCAATAAATGCCCGCAACATATAAAACCCACAAAATATACCTTTTGTGGGTTTTTCCTATGATATATCTTACATTCATCCTAATACCACCCGATCCTTCTGCAGGTCAACAGGTATTACAGCATCTTTTAATTCTTTTTCAAGTTCTTCCTGATAGGCTGCAGCATCCTTCGTGCTCCATCCAAGCCTTGCCGCCATGAATTCCTGTACTTCTCTTTTCCATCTGCGCACCCAGTCGATATTAAAATATAGGGCACCTGTCCGCCGGATAAAGAAATCCACCGGCTTTGCTGTCATTTCATGTTCAATGGCATAAAGGAGACGGGCGTATACCATTCGATTAAGCTTGAGTCCTGCTTCTTGATCAAATTGTTTTCCGTATTGGAAAAGCAAATCGATATTAGAGCCGTATGTTTTGGCAAGAATTCTTCCTTCTTCTTCTGTGAAGCCATAAGAGACCGCTTCGTTCTCTTTTCGGGAAACAAAGGCTGGGAATTCCTTTGAGCCTCCCACATTCCCACCTGATATTTTATACGTTTTAGTATTGGACATCTTGAAGACCTTTCCATCCGGATCCAGCCGCTTAGAAATCAAGTTAACGACCGATTCAGCCATTTTCCTGTATCCTGTAAGCTTTCCGCCGGCAATAGTGATCAAACCGCTGTCTGCTTCCCATATCTCATCCTTCCTAGAAATTTCAGATGGATCTTTTCCTTCTTCATAAATTAAGGGCCGTACACCTGCCCAGCTCGATTCCACATCTGTTTCCTGGATCCTGACCTGTGGAAACATATAATGGATGGCGTTTATAATATAGGCACAGTCTTCTGCGAGCACTTTTGGGTGTGCGGTCTCTTGATTATAGAAGGTGTCTGTTGTTCCTACATAGGTCTTTCCATCTCTCGGAATGGCAAATACCATACGTCCATCCGGTGTATCAAAGTAGACTGCCTGCCGAAGCGGGAAAACGGATTGGTCCAATACAATGTGTACTCCCTTTGTCAGCCTTAGGCGCTTGTTGTTTTTGGAATAATCCTTATCACGGATCTGATCGACCCATGGACCTCCTGCATTGACTACTTTTTTGGCTGAGATCTCAAACACATGCTTAGACAGCATATCTTTGGCTTTGATTCCTTTAATGATTTTATCTTGGTAAATAAAATCCTCTGCTTTTACATAGTTCACGATATGTGCCCCATTTTCAAAAGCTGCCTTCATCACTTCAATCGTTAAGCGGGCATCATCTGTGCGGTATTCCACATAATATCCTCCGCCACGGAGGCCATCCTTTTTCACAAGAGGTTCTTTTCTCAATGTTTCTTCAGCTGATAGCATGGAACGCCGTTCAGATCTTTTTACGCCTGCCAAAAAGTCATAAACCTTCAAGCCGATGGAAGTGCTCAGAGGACCAAATGTACCGCCTTTATGCATAGGCAGCAGCATCCACTCAGGCGTGGTTACATGAGGACCGTTTTCATAGACGATGGCACGCTCCTTCCCTACTTCGGCCACCATTCCTACCTGAAACTGCTTTAAATAACGTAGTCCGCCGTGAACCAGCTTGGTGGAGCGGCTGGAGGTTCCTGCCGCAAAATCCTGCATTTCGACTAAAGCCACTTTCATGCCTCTTAATGATGCATCAAGGGCAATACCTGCTCCCGTGATTCCTCCGCCGATCACCAAAAGATCATAAGTATCCTTCGACATCGTTTCCATCAGGTTTTTTCTTGATAAGGTTGAGAACATGTAAATTCCTCCCAAAGCTTTTATTAGTTTAAATACCCAAAAATATGAAAAAAAAAGAGACCAAAACTAGGTTATAGCGAAATCTATAACTAAGCCTTGGTCTCTCCGAATCTCGAACCGAAATATTAACTTAATTGAAGTATACCATATTTTTCAATCTTGTAAAGGTTAAGCTTGAACTTCTGAAGCATAATGCGCCCATATCTCTTTTTTAGAAGTAGAAATGAATTCGGCACCTGCATCCAGAATACTCTGGGCTTCCGTTACAGTACGGATTAATCCTCCAGCGATGATTTTTGTATGGGTCCGTTCTTTGATCTCCTTGATCATCCAGGGCATCAGTCCTGGAAGGACCTCCACATAATCCGGCTTCGTCCTGTCGATGATCCTGAAGGTTTTTTCAAGCGCATGGGAATCCAATAAAAACATCCGCTGAATGGCCAGGACTCCCTTTTGCTTTGCTTTTAAAATGACGCTGGATTTTGTTGAAATAACCCCATAGGGCTTGAATTCCTGGCAAATGAATTCTGTCCCAAATTCATCATTTTTCAAGCCTTGGATTAAATCCACATGATAAATCATTTTTTTATCATGCTCTTTTGCCATTTTAGCCACATGCTTCAACTGGGCAATATGGAGATCTAAAAAAATCCCAATTTCATAAGGACTTTCCAAAAACTTCTCAAAATCTTTATATGAAGTGGATGCGGGTAATATTTTTTGCATACAAGCCGCCTCGCTTTCTATTAGCCTGATTAATAATTCCTATTTTACTATTTTACCTGACTCTTCGAAAGCTTTGTGAAGCGGCGGAGCGATCTCCCGTTATTTGAATGCCATGGCGGCTTTGACTGCTTTCTGCCATCCGCCGTACAGTTCATTTCTGTTTTCTTCAGCCATCTTCGGCTCAAAGGAGCGGTCAATCGCCCATTGTTTGGCGATTTCCTCCTGGCTTTCCCAATACCCGATTGCAAGGCCGGCCAGATAAGCGGCTCCCAGCGCGGTTGTTTCATTAATGACCGGGCGCTCAACAGGAACATTCAATAAATCACTTTGGAAGTCCATCAATAAATTATTCATAACGGCGCCGCCGTCAACACGGAGTGTCTTCAGCTGGATGCCGGAATCCGCTTCCATGGCAGACAGAACATCCTTTGTCTGGTAAGCCAGCGATTCAAGGGTAGCACGGATAAAATGCTCCTTGTTTGTTCCTCTGGTAAGGCCGAATACAGCTCCCCTTACATCACTGTCCCAGTATGGGGTGCCAAGGCCTACAAAAGCCGGAACGACATACACTCCGTCCGTTGATTCCACTCTTGAAGCATAGGTTTCTGAATCCTTTGCATTCTGAAGCATCCTGAGGCCATCCCTCAGCCACTGAATGGCAGAGCCTGCCACAAAAATACTTCCTTCCAGTGCATATTCAACCTTGCCGTTCAGTCCCCACGCTAAGGTAGTGAGCAGTCCGTGCTCGGATTTTACCGCTTTATCTCCTGTATTCATCAGCATGAAACAGCCGGTGCCATATGTATTCTTAGCCATTCCCTCTTCAAAGCACGCCTGGCCGAATAAAGCAGCCTGCTGATCACCCGCCACCCCGGCAATTGGGACTTCCCTGCCAAAGAAATGATAATCCACTGTATTGGCATAAATTTCTGAAGAAGGCCTTACCTCTGGCAGCATAGATTCAGGCACCCCTAATATCTCAAGCAGCTCCTGATCCCATTTCAAATCATAAATGTTGTACATGAGGGTGCGTGAAGCATTGCTGTAATCCGTCACATGGGCTTTGCCTCCGGAGAGCTTCCAGATCAACCATGTATCGATGGTGCCGAACAATAGCTTCCCCTGCTCCGCTTTTTCTCTTGCGCCTTCTACGTTATCGAGGATCCACTTTACTTTCGTGCCGGAAAAATAAGCATCGATCAGGAGTCCGGTTTTCTCCCTGAACAAATCATTGTAACCCTTTTCTTTTAATTCGTCGCAAATTCCACTTGTCTGTCTGGACTGCCATACAATCGCATTATAAACGGGCTTACCTGTTTCACGGTCCCATACAACCGCTGTTTCCCTCTGATTGGTAATTCCAATTCCGGCAACCTGCTCAGGCTGAATCCCTGATTCCGCAAGGGCGCTCGCGATGACCGCTAAAATGGAGCCCCAGATTTCATTTGCATTATGCTCGACCCAGCCCGGCTTAGGAAAGATCTGCGTGAATTCCTTCTGTGCAGTATGAACGATTTCTCCTTTTTTGTTGAAAAGAATGGCCCTTGAACTTGTAGTTCCTTGATCCAAAGATAAAATATACGTTTCCATACAAATTCTCCCCTAACCATAAATTTTTTTATGCGCTGATCTTTGATGCATCCATTTCTCCACTTTGTCTTTTCCCACCAAAGTAAGCAATAAGCAGGACGGCGATAAGTCCGATGGTGACTGTCCAGAATGACCCGGAAACCTTGCCTGTAAATACAGCCTTATAAAAGACAGCGCCGAAAGCTCCGCCTAAAAGCGGTCCAACAACAGGTATCCACGAATAGCCCCAATTTGAGCTTCCTTTTCCCGGGATGGGAAGAAGAAAATGTGCGATTCGCGGTCCAAGGTCACGCGCCGGATTAATGGCATATCCGGTTGTACCCCCCAGCGACATACCGATTACGACAATCAGGAGGCCGACTGCTATTGGGTTAAGTCCTTGTGTGAATTTATTTGCCCCGATAAACAAGAGCCCCAACACCAAAATGAAGGTACCGAAAATTTCACTGAACAAGTTCGAAAAAGTGTGCGGGATCGCCGGGCCCGTTGCGAATACACCAAGCTTTGCACCTGGATCGTTCGTTGCTTTCCAATGTGGAAGATAATGCAGGAAAACAAGTGCTGATCCCAGTATAGCACCAATCATCTGGGCAAGTATGTAGCCTGGCACATCCTTCCATGGAAATGAGCCGTCGATGGCAAGTGCGAGTGTGACAGCCGGATTCAAATGGGCCCCGCTCACCGATCCTACCGCAAATACCCCCATCGTAACCGCAAGGCCCCAGGCAATCGTTATAACGATCCAGCCAGGATTGTTCGCATAGGATTTATTCAGCGACCCGCCAGCTCCTATACCGGCTCCAAATACAATCAGAATCATCGTACCAATGACTTCCCCTAAAAATGGTGACAAGAAAAACCCTCCCTTTATTATTTTTGATTTTTGGAAAAACTTTGGACAAAAAATAAGGAGACTCATACAGAAATAAAACCGCCTAAAGGTTCAATCTGTGTGAATCTCCTCATCTCCGTCACAATTCTTAACTTGTAATTATAGTTTAGGACATAATGAAAACGCTGTCAATCAAAAGTGTGAGGATTTTTTGATATATTTTGTTACTGAGGATTTCGATGGTTTACACTTTATTTTTAAGATCTATAGCATGCTGGATCTTTTATTCGTCAGCATACCTAACTTCATGCATCGGAGAAACCATGAGTCCATGCACATTGTTTTAATAGGTTATCTTTAAATCCAATTTGAAAACCAAACCACATAATAAGCTCCAGGTATAAAAATTACCTGAGCCAGCAGTGTCCCGAAAAATTTGGAACCGACCATGGCGACCGAATGACTTTTTAGCAGGACATAAGGGCTTTGTTTCTTCACCACACGATCTGCTAGGACGGATGCCTTGGGGTCAACAAATATCGTCAGCAGGTTCGTATCTAGTTTATAATACCTGAGGACATGATGGCCGCTGCTTTATTTTCGGGATTCAAAATAGAAGCATAAAGAGAGGCAAGCACTCCTGCCGTATAAACTCCGGTTCTTTCAAAAATTAACGGGTTACATGTAAAAAGCTGAATCCATAGACCGAGCCAATTGCAAATATAACCGTCCATATTCCAAGACTGATAGTCATCCAAACTACGACTCTCAGTTTGGAGGAGCCGAAGCTCAATGCCAAAATGGCTGCAATATCAGTTCCTATGATGACAGGCGCCAATAGGGCAAGTCCTGGTATTCCGTATTTTTCCCATATCTTCCTGGACCGGGTTTCCTGCTTGAACATCTTGGAGCTTCCTTTGAGCTCCATCCTGCTTTTTCTCCAGGCAGAAATTCTCTTAAAAAATATGCCTAACAATATAATCAAAAGGAAATTCCCCAGAAAGACCACAATACTTACGGGTATAGGTGGAAGTCCCCATAAAATCCCCAACGGCACCATAAGCGAAACATCCACCCAGGGAGCCGCAGAAAAGATAAACAAAACAACGTACTGCCATGCTGAACCAGCATGCTGAGCCCAATCAAGCATTCTGACCAATCCTTTAATTCTTTTACTTCCTCTTTTTAGAATGTGATGTTTTTTCCATTACTTTCCTTAATTTCATTATTATAGATGATATATAGAAATTTATAAAGGGAATTTCTGTAAGTGGTTTCGAATAGGAAAATACGAGGACCCGGGAGCATGGTCCTCATGCATTCTCCTTAGAATATCCTTTCCGGGCTAGATTCTATTCTTCTCTTAGGGCGTTTTACCAGCTCCCCTCCGCAATTCGGACAGACAAGCTCCATTTCTTCGGAGCATCCTGGGCAGTATGTGCATTCATATGTACAAATATAAGCACCCGAAGCCACATGGAGCTCTTTACTGATTTCTCGCATGCCTTTTACATTTCCAAGGCCATCCTTATTTCCTCTCATACTGTGATTCTTCCGTTTTTCAATGAAAATCCCAGGCTAGTCTTCTACACGGCTTCCTTTCATGTCTTTTCGGAAGGCCGTCAAGTCAATCTCTGGGAGAGCAGTATCCACGATTCCGATTGTTTCCAGCAGCAGATTTTCCAACTCTATGACACTGCCGCTGTTTCCAGGTGTAAGGATACTCCGGATCCGGTTTTCCATTCCATCGGGTTTGACCGTCATTTTGCTAAGGGTATAGCTAAGCCATTTAAAGCCGGGATGTACAATAAACATGGAGTTCACCCCATGAAGGATGGTTAGGATCTTTTCAATGACCTCAGAGACTGTTTTTTGGTAAATGAAGAAATCCTGACGATCCAGGAAAGCTTGGCGTGCTGCCCACCTGCTGCTGAAAAACAGCTGACTTTCCACCATATTTTTTTGTAATTCTCTTGGAAAATCTGCACATCGGGATTTAAAAGATGCAATTACATCCTTTCCCTCCAATGGTATGCCATCCTGGATGGAGGCAGCGATCGCCTGATGGTCGATGTTCCAGACTTTTTCCTGAAATACCTTTGTGATTACTCGGTCAATGGTCGAAGTTAAAAAACTGCTTACCTCTATTTTGATTCCCTTCACCCGGTAAGCCTCCGACCACTCTTCATCCTCATAATCAAAGAACGATAGGATTTCTCCATCCAGCAGTTCAATAACCTGTTTGCGATCCGAATCAGATGGCGCATCTTTCCATAATATGTATAACTCGATATCAGAATGTGTATCACAAAGTCCCCTTGCGACAGAGCCGGCAAGCATAACCCCCTCTACTTTTGGCTGCAGAATATATATTTCAGCTAAGTCTCTTGCTAATTGTTCGAAATGATTCATAAGGCTTCCCCTTTTATTTTTTATATTAATATGATATTCCCAATTGAACGATATCATCTAGATTGCTGTGTTGAGTAGTATTCCCTACGCCTGTGAAGTGATCGGATGTTTAAATGCTTCAGGAAGTATAACGCCGCTTTGGTTCTTAATAAATAAAACATTGGTATCCTGATATGGCGATTTCAAGAAAGGCAAATGCTCTTGCTCAGGAGTGTAATGAAAATAGATGTATGCAGATTCTTTGTCAGCAAGTGTACAAATAATGTTTTCCAGACTGAAGGACTTAGGGGAAATGATGTCAAATATATGAAGGATATTCCCGTCCTGCTGACATATCACAATGGCATCCTCATGTGGGATATAGTAAATATTTTCCGGAAAGACATTCATACAGTAAAACAAATTCAGATTTACTGTATGAATGGCCGTTAAGCTGCCAGATCCCGGCCTCCGGTTAACAGCCAGCTTTGTTATAAACTGAAGATCTTTCGTGGAATTTCCATCCAATTTCTGAAAGGTCAGTCTATTTCCTTTTATTTGGTTGAAGTATAAAGAAAAAAGCGTTTCTTCTACTCTCTCAAAACCAAATTTGGGATAATAGTCAAGGACAGATTGATTGGCGAAAAGGTAGACAAGATCATACATAGAAACATCCTTTAACACCATTTCCATCAGCTGCCGCGAATATCCTCTGCCTTGGAAATCCCGATGGGTCATGACTGTGCCAAGTTGAACGGCCTTTACTTGTTTTCCTTTTATCAATAAATCTACAAGATTCACGGATACATTTGCCACAATTTTTCCGTTATGTGCAAAAGAATAAGGCACATAAGCCTGACTCCAGCAGCCGGCTTGATACCACTCTTCAAAATGAATTCCGAACGTTTCCACCGCCAAGGTGTTAAAGCTTTTTCTTAGCCTTTCATTGTTTTCATAATCCTTTACAAACATTAATTCATCCAAGTTTTCACCTTCTAATTAAAGATCAACATGTCTCTATAAAGATATTTTAAGCATTTTTCCCTTTAAATGGTCAAATATTTGTGATTAGGTTCATTTCTTAAAAAACGCCTGCTATAAGACTGTCAATTACTCAAGCAGCAGCTTTCAAGGTATAATTAGGAAATAAGGAGGCAATAATCATGACCATACTGAATGAAAGCTTCAGAAAAAGGATTGGATTTCCCCTAAGAGAGACTTTAACATTTGATAAATTAAAACTAGTGCTTAAAAAAACTGCACAGACCATACCTTTTGAGAATACTTGCATTATGTCCCAGATGACAGCCCCCATTACTAAGGAATCCCTGACAAAGAAAATCATAGATCAAAAAGAAGGCGGATTATGTTACGAGCTGAATGCTATTCTATATTTCTTTTTAATGGAAAATGAGTTTCATGTATCCATGATCCGAGGCATCATTTTCGATCCGCGGCAGGAAACGTGGAGTTCGACCGGCAAAACTCACGCTGCCATTCTTTTGAATCATAAAGGCACAAAATATCTAGTGGATACAGGATTTGGAGGAAACCTTCCCCTCGTGCCAATTCCATTGACAGGCGAAGTTATGAAGACCCCAACCGGAGAATTTAAAGCAGTAAAAAAGGAGACGGAATATGGAGATTATCAGCTGAAGATGAAATTGAAGTATAAGCACACTGAATTTCAGACAGGCTATGCATTTAATTCACAGGAGACCTTCACAGAAATGATTCCTCTAACGGAGATTCAGGAGATCATCCTTAAGAATCCAGAGTCCCCTTTCAATAAACAATATCTCATCACCCTCCTTACACCGGGGGGAATCGATATCTTAACTCCTGCAGCCTTTATCCGGAGGCAGGATGGAAAGGAGACGAAGGAGGAAATTAATGAGGCACAATTTAAATATCTGGCAAAACTCCATTTCCAATTAAGCAATCTGCAGTAACCAGAATCTCTCAGTCAAAGGCTGTTTCTTCACAGGAATCAGCCTGTTCTCTATTTAAAAAGGGAACGCATGTATTACTGAAACAAATATTTCTGTTTCTTCTAAGTCAGGGAATTGGGCAATTGTAAAATAATATCCAGCATCGGTTCTTAGTGTAAGAGAATCAATGCCTATATCCATTAAACCATTTAATTATGCTTATGATTGTGCCATTCGAATCTGATTCGATTTGGAATTCATCCATCAATTTTTTTACCCCTCCAAGCCCTGCCCCAAGCCCTCCGGATGTTGAAAATCCTGTTTGCATGGCCTCTCGGATATCCTTGATTCCGGGACCTTTATCAATCGCGGTAATCTTTAGGCCGAATTTTGTATTTCTTATCACCTCTTCAAAGGTAAATAAACCTGTTCCTGCATAGCGGTATATATTTCTTGCCAGTTCGGAAATGGCAGTAACGATCCTGGCTTGATCGACTGCATTATAATGATAGGACGCTGAAAGCTCTCTTCCCGTTTTTCTCACAAGCACGATGTCTCTTTCATTATTGATTTCTACTGTGATTTTTTTATTCATACGCTATCCTATCTCCAAAAACAAAAGGCTAAAAGCATAAACTATTGATCCGCATTCCATTTTATCCTTTTTCATAATTTCCTCCCGGGCAAGAATATTGGGGTCTGCCAATAAAAAAAGCCAAAAAGAAGATACATGTCCTTCTTTTGGCTTATGCCTAGTTCTGTCGCCTAGTTCATTCCTGCCTTAAGTTATTCGGTTTCAAGATAAAGATTGTACTGCTCTGGTCTAATTCAAAATCCCATGTAACGAATGCATTTTCGATCTTTGCCTTAAGATAGTTCTCAAACGCTGGTTTATGCTTTAAAAGCAGTCTTTTTTCCAACTTTCTTTTAGCTACAATCAATGTTTCCTGGAAATTAAGAGATATTAATTCCTTTTCGATGCTGACTAAAATTTTATCTCTTATGATAAGCAGGGTCCTCGGATTGATCAGGAACGAAGATACCTTTTCTGGTGACTTTTCCGCTTCCATGCTCACTTTCGATATTACAGAGTGAACCGAATCTTGATCTGTATATGAATAGTCGGAATCGTTCGGTGTATTTTCTTCACCTATTCCGATAAACATACCCGATTGAGTGGAAAGGTTCCAATCATAATAAAATTCCTTTAACTTTAACCCAAAATGTTCAGAAATATAAGCCTTAATATCTTCTATCAACGTTTCCATCAGCATATCCCTGATTTTCTGAACGTATGTATCTTGGTCTCTATTCATAAGCCTGCTTTCAACCGGAGTTAAAAAGTCCTTGATATATATGGTTATATAAGGTTTGGCGATAGTAGCATAAACTGATCCGGGCCCTTTTCCGAAGTTCTCCCTGAGCAGCCTTCCGATATAGCTCCCCAGTTCTTTTTCTCTGCTTCTGATTATCATTGACGCCATCCTTTAAGAACATAGCTTTATTGTCTAGTTCTCTTAAAATAAAAATTCAGTAGAAATTTCCCGGAATGATGATGTTCCAATTTACTCATACATTCTACAATTTCCTTCTTAATTCCTTCTATTATTAGAAATAAAAAAATATATTCCTGTCAGCTTGCCTGTTTGTTAAAAATGACTGTACAAAAAAAGAAAAAGACCTTGAAATACGTTTTTTAATGAAAGAACCTGGGAATTTAATCAGTAAGATCCTGGAATCATACAAATATACATTTGTTTAGAACAAGACCAGTTCTCACATCCAATTAAGTGGTCCGTTTTTTTTCGATTGCAAACTATCTTCAAAAGATTCTAAAAAATAGAAGCAAAGGACCTTTTCAACTTGGATAGTTAAATGTTAAAATTTAGCTGGGGAAGAGGAAATATTGCTTCTTTCTCTCTAGAGGGTGAAGAAATGGATTATAAAGTACAGCAGACCAAACTTGCCAATAATTTAGGGAAGCTATTGCGGGACAACTTTGGAAAAGGACCGCAAAGCATAAATGTGATTATTTCCCTTCCTTATGTCATGGTATATGTGCGAGGATTTATTTCTCCTATGGAACAGGTCCTTCTTGACCAGAATCAGGAATTGACTGTTAAAACAACCAGAGAATTTTTAATGAAAACCATTGATCCTGAAATCAGGGGGCAAATTCAGGGAATTACCGATATGGAAGTACAGCATATCTATTATGATTGGAATCTGGAAAAACAATCGGGCATTTTTGTAGGAGTTTGTAAAAATACCTCTCCTGATCTGCTTTCGCAATATGATTATAAAGCCAAGGATCGCATACACGAAGAAATCGTACAAATCAGCGAGCAAGCAGAAAAGGCGCCCCGATTTGTATCTTCTTATCTAATAAGCCCACGGGCCTTAATTGTCTTCAGGGAAGGAATCCTGGTACCGATCGAACGGCAGTTGATTTCACTCGGATTTAATGAAACCCTTCGTGTCGCAAAAAGACATCTTGAGGGAGAAATGCTCCAAAATAACACTCACTTCCCCACAATTTTACAGTCAAAGATTATCGATACTTTTGTAGATTGGGATTTTGATCTTGACAATAGCGTGATTACGTTGATTTTAAAGCCTGAAGAATAAAACGGCAGTAATGAATTGGACAAAGTACTGTGCCAATCATAAGCCGGAAGAACAGGGACTCCTCTTCTTTCGGTTTTTTTGTTTTTCCGAAAGCTGAGGTACCGCAGATTTCTCATATACTGCATTAGAAAGGATTTATTCGATGAGAAATGAACTAGAGATTTTCTTAAAGGAACTCCGTCTCTTGCTTCATGATTATGCAGCTTGTGCCAACCCCTCAGCAAGAAATGAAATCTTGAAAGATATTCGATTATTAATTCAATGTCTCGATCAATTAGCCGAAACAGCTGAAAGGAAAGCATCGGATTCTGCGATGCAGATTTAAAAGCAAGATAGGCTGTTTTTAAAATCATCAAATCGGCTGCAGATCATTCAATCTGCAGCCTTTGTTTTCTGTTTAGGGATAGCTGCCCTGCTTCATACATTTTTTTATTTCCCTATTGAAAATAAAAGGCTATTTTCGCAATCTTTATGGCTTAGGAGCAACGAGGCTGGTTTCCGCTGAAGGATGCCCGCTTTCCGCGGGGCTGGCGGTGTGTCGTACTAGAAAGCCACAATCTCTTAGAAAAGATCCAAATAAAAAAAGGCTCCGAAAAGAAGCCCAAAGATCGCCGCATAAAAATCGTATAATAGTGCGGAAGGTATTCTTTTTTAGAGTTTTGTCATTCGTCCGAAGAAATGTGTTCCAAATCCGGGCCAGAAGAGCTGGAATCCTGAGGTTTTCGCTCTGTGAAAAATGTCCCGAGCTCCTGCTTCAGCTTCTCTTCTGACTTTTCCTCGTACATAGCAGCACCTCCCTGTATGAAAACAGCAATTGCGAAATCGAAGCCAATGTCCTGCATGCTTCAATCTGCAAAGCTTATTACACCTTATACCTAAACTCCCTTTGTATGAAACAAAAATTTGGTGTTTCACCTGAAAAAAGATAGGAATTACTTAGTTTTCACATGCAGCAAGCGAGTCTTTGTTACCATTCCTGCACTGGTCAAGAATAGAAGAATTGCCCGGACTATACTTTCAAGCTGGAGTTCTGCCAGAAAAGTATATGGAACCCACCTCTTGGGAAAAGTACCAAAATACGCTGATTTAATATGAGGAGGTTTCTTGATGCATCAAAAGTATGTTTGGAAAGATGTGCTTAAGACATTAAAACAGCTTGATTCAAAAACCCTTGAAATCGTAAAAGCTACGCTCCCGGTCGTAAGGGAGCATGGAGAAGCCATCACAACCCGCTTTTATGAGCGTCTGTTTGAGAAGCATCCAGAGCTGAAAAATGTCTTTAATATGACCCACCAAAAAACTGGGCACCAGCCGCGCGCCCTCGCAAATGCGGTATACGGGGCTGCAGCGAATATTGAGGATATGAGCTCGATCATGCCGGTATTGGAGAGAATCGGACAAAAGCATAGAAGCTTGCAGATTAAGCCGGAACATTATCCCATTGTCGGTGAAAATCTGCTCATGGCAATCAAGGATATACTTGGGGATGCTGCCACAGATGAAATCATCGGTGCCTGGGCGGATGCTTATGAAGTGATTTCTGATGTGTTTATCAGGATGGAGGACATATTGTATAAGACATCTGAAACACAGAAAGGCGGTTGGGCAGGCTTCAAACCTTTTATCATTGAGAAAAAAGTGAAGGAAAGCGAAGTCATTACTTCCTTCTATCTTAAACCCGAAGATGGAGGGGAACTTCCCGGCTTTATTCCTGGTCAATATATTACAGTCAAAATTGAAATTCCCGAAGAGGAATATACCCATCTCCGGCAATACAGCTTATCCGACCGCCCCGGGACAGGCTACTTCAGGATCAGTGTAAAGCGGGAGGATCCCATTGAAGAAGGATACCCGCCGGGAGTGGTGTCCACGGATCTGCATACCCTGTTCAGTGAGGGAGATAAACTGCCATATCTGCTCCAGCAGGAGATTTTTATTTAGATGTGGAAAGCACTTCCCCAGTTGTATTAATCAGCGGAGGAGTCGGGCTCACCCCCATGATGTGCATGCTGAACAGCATAGTGCATGATCAGCCTGAAAGGAACGTTTATTTTATACATGCTGCCATGAATGGGAAAGTTCATGCCTTTAAAGATTATGTAAAGGACCTTACCTCAAAACATAAACAGGCGGAATCTTATGTAGTCTATCAGAGTCCGGATGAGGAAGACCGGAAGGCAGGAAATTATGATAAAGAAGGATATTTGGATCTAGAATTCCTTCAAAAAGTACTTCCCTCCAAGGATGCCAGCTTTTATTTTTGCGGTCCCCCGCCATTTATGAAGGCAGTTAATGCAGCGCTTAAAAAATGGGGCGTTCCTGAAGAATATATTCATTATGAATTCTTTGGCGCCTTTGGCGATTTAGAAGGATAATCCATATAGGAGGAAGGTTTTTTTATAGCCTTCCTCTTTCTTGTGACATAGATAGCTGCTTTTCTAAAGAGTGAAGAAAATTTCACTGGGGATCCCCTCAAATCCTGCATATGAGACAGGTTATATCTTCGAATGACAGCCGGACATAGTTTCGCGGAGTTATTCCTGTGATTCTCCCACGCAGTAGGATCAAATAACCCCTGAAATCTTCCATAAAAAAGTGTGTTGACAATCCTTTTATTTGCATGATAAGATATATAGTTTTTCATATTCTTGAATATGTGATATACTTAACATATTCTAGCTGGAGGTGAAGGCTTTGTTTGAAATTGGCGATAAGATTATTTACCCAATGCACGGCGCCGGAATTATTGAAGGAATTGAAGAAAAGGAGATTCTTGGTGAAAAAAGAACCTATTTTGTGGTCCATATCATCGTGAACCAGCTTCAAGTACTTATTCCAGTAGACCATATTAAAAGCTCCTGTATTCGTTCGGTTGGTGATGAACATTCCATAGACGAAGCATTCGGGATTCTGCAGGAGCAAAAGCCGGTCATCCCCTTGTCCTGGAAAGAGCGTTACAAAATTAATATGGACAAAATTAAGACAGGGAAACTCATTGACGGCGTAGAAGTCATCCGGGACCTCAGACACATTCAAACAGAAAAATCCCTAAGCTCCAATGAAAAGAAACTGCTTGATAACGCCACCAAGCTATTCATCGGTGAATTGGTACTGGCAAAAGGGATAACTGAAACTCAGGCAGCTCAATTAATCAGTGATCTGATTCCTGTCTAACCCCCGCCAGCTGATCAATCATGCCATGAGGCTGTCCACTGGAGTATTAACCTCCTGCAGGTGCTCCTTCTCCGGCAGTCTCAAATCAGTATGAACCTGCCTCTTCCAGCTTTCTTTTCATATAATCATGTTGATACTAAATTTTATAAGTTGATATAAATACGGTACTGAGAAGATGTTCCGCACTACAGCTGCTCCACTAGAGGAATAGAGGTATGTACCCCCCTTCTATTACTGCCGGACAGCATAAAAAAGACAGGCTCAGTAATAGAGCCTGTCTTTTTGGAGATCAGCTATTAAGCTTTTTGAACGTTAGCTGCTTGAGGTCCGCGTGCACCTTGCTCAACGTCAAAAGTTACTTTTTGGCCTTCGTCTAATGATTTGAATCCTTCAGATTGGATAGCTGAGAAGTGTACGAATACGTCTTCTCCACCTTCGCGCTCGATGAATCCGAAACCTTTTTCTGCGTTAAACCATTTTACTGTACCTTGTTCCATTTTGTTTCCTCCTAGTGTGTTCCAAAACACAAATGTTACTATCCTTGCTCAAGTGATTCATCAAGACGAAAGTCAAAAAAATTCATTCTCTCTTCAAACCGAACAAAAATAATTCTATTTCATTATAGCCGACTTTTGTTGAGTTTGCAAATTTCTATCATATATTAAGGGGAGTTTCGACATTCTGCCTCACTATTACGTTATATTCAAACATCATACCTGCTCTCCATACATTAGATGTCTAATCCTGCGCTTTCCCAAGAAATAATTAGGTTAGGGAAATACTTCAACAACACAATAATTTAATTCACACCCACGGCATTGAATGCATTTGTTACCGCAGTTTTTTCTGCACTTGATGAACCATACAAGTCGGCTGCAGATTGAATCAAAGCAGCCCGTGCCTGAGAGAAATTGGAGGATGAAGTCAGATAGACGGTATTGGCACGATAGAAAATCGCACCCAGCTTGTCTACCCCAATTCCCTGGACAGTCACTCCATAATGGGTGCCGCCGGCTGCAATCAGATACGCAGCTTTGTTGATGATGCCGCTGTTTGTGTGCACGCCGCCATTATCCTGTGTACCTGTATATCTCTTAGAATAGTGGTCTGGATCTCCATATGCTGCAGGATTGGCCATTGAGCGGAGCGCATCACCAGAAATGGAAGGAGTATAAATATCTTCCCCGATTAGATAGTCAGCTTTAGAAGGCTGGTACTTGAATTCTACGACTGTTCCAAAAATATCGGAGATCGCCTCATTAAGAGCTCCTGATTCATTTTGATACGTAAGGTTGGATTCAGAAGAAGTGACAGCATGAGATAATTCATGGGCCACTACATCAAGTCCTCCGGAAAGAGGGATAAAGGTCGATCCGTCGCCATCTCCGTATACCATCTGAGAGCCATTCCAGAAGGCGTTATTATAACCTGAGCTGTAGTGCACCGTTGATCTAAGGGCAGCACCGTAGCCATCATAGGAATTGCGGCCGAATGTTGTTTTGTAATAATCATAGGTTTTCCCTGCATAATAGTGGGCATCAACCGCTGGAGCATCGTAGGAAGCATTAAATAGATTATCAGAGTCGGACCATAATGTACCCGGAAGCCTGCTTGAATTATTGGCATTATAAGTGAAAATGCCATTTCCTCGGGTATTATCCTGAAGGTAGTATTTTCCGCTTGATAAAGTTGTGTTTAAGGAAACGGAATTTTTTGTGACACCTGTTCCTGATCCTACAGCATTAGTGCCGGATACGGAATCGATGGTATTGAACTTATCGAGGATTTCACCTGTTTTAACAGAAATTAAATAATTATAGTTGCCCGGCTCTGGACTTAAGAAGTTCAAATTTACTTTATATGCGTACTCTGCTGAAGAGTCTGTTGTGTAGATGACTAAATCGGACTGTGGTGTAGTTTCATAGTCCGGCTTAAATCCTAAATCGGATTCTGCTATTTTAATGGCTTTCGCACTTTTGATTCCTTTAGCGGACTTGCCTGCCAGCTTTTCATCGAGATTAGCTGCGACTGTTCCGGAAATGACATTCAACACACCTTTCTCATCCACCACAGCGGATTGAGTGGAGTTCCATACGGGAATGCCTCCATAGGCCTGCTGTAATTTTACTACTGTGTTTCCTAATTGATCTTTGCTTTTTTTCTGGATGAGGAAGGAGTCTTTTGCACTCTTTTTCCCTATTTTATAGTTTTGCTTATGCTGGTCTATGTAGCCCAGTACAACATCTTCTGCCGGCTTAGAGGAGGCTTCTGTCAGGCTGCCCGACAGAAACTCAAGGGAATCCTTCTGCTGGTTAAATTTTTCCACGCTCATGACATTTTTTGCTGCCATTGCAGCTGGCTGAGGGATTGCGGAAGCAATAAGACCAAGAGATAAAACAGTACCTGCTAAAAACCTTTTTTTCATACTAGTACATCTCCTTCTCCAATTAATTGTTTTTTATAAACCGCGTTTTTTACAACATTCCCCAGGGAATCTACCCATCTACTAAACTACCAGCAAAAATATTCCCCTATAGTTTTTTCCTCCTAGCCACTAATATAAAGGAATATTCTGTTATTTTGAAGAGAAATCCTCTCGATTAAGGTTGGGAAAAATAAAGAAAAGGGATCAGTTTGATTAGAATAGAAAAATGTATCACAATAATAATTATACTGAGATATTTTTCGGAGGATAGGGATTTAGTAGGAAGCTGGAACAGACAGAGATATCTAGAAAAATCAGGAAAATGCTCATTTTATTCCAGTTCGTTCACAAAAAGAGCTTTGAGATATGGGTCATTAGTCTTGGATGAGCTGGGTCCGCATTAGTCAGTTATCCTCTTGTAAATAGTTGGGAAAATAAGAGCCCATTATGGAAATAGAGGATTTTAATATATGAAATAACAGTACTAAACAGGAGTGCTTCTTTGTTTTTGATGAAATAAAAGAAGCCTTCAGCACACAAGTCTGAAGGCTTCTTACTCTCTTTATTTTGGCACGCCGATCTCATTAAATGGATAAAACCGGTACTTTGCTTCACCAATGACCGAGCTTTGTTTAATGAATCCGATAATCCGGCTGTCTTTGCTGATGGGACGATTGTCACCTAATACAAAATAGGTTCCTTTTGGGACTTTTGAGGTACCGAACAGCTCTTCCAGAGAAAAATCCCCAGTATATTGAGATTGATTGCCTCTCTTTAAATACGGCTCCTTATAGGCATGACCGTTTACATATAATACGTCATTTTTCATGCTTACCGTATCACCAGGCAGGCCGATAACCCGCTTTATATAGTCCTCATCTGCATCTGGTGCATGAAACACAATCACATCAAAGCGCTGAATCTTGCTCAATTTAGAAACGACCATTTTATTTTGGTCCTGCAAAGTCGGCAGCATGGAGCTTCCGGAAACCTTTATAGGTGCAAATACATATTGCCGGCAGATAAACACTATAATTACGGCAGCTGCGATGGTTTTCAACCAGGAATAAAATTCTTTTTTGGCATTCCCTTTCATTTTGCCCCTCCTAACATATCTATCTCATTTTACACACCTGATGGAGATATTGTCCAGCAATCGCCTGCTTCCATGGACAGTTTTTATGAGTAATATGGATTATTGAACATTACTCCTCATTTTTTGCAGGATGCGGCTCAGTTCGGCCAGTTCGTCGGATGAGATTCCGTTAATGACCAGTTCATTGAATTCCTCTGTGATTGGTATCACCTTTTCCCCAAGCTCCTTGCCTTTATCTGTCAGGTACACTTCAAACGAACGCCGGTCGTATGGACTTACGGTTCTGCGGATGATTCCCTTTCCTTCTAAATTCACGACCATCCGGGCAATATTAGTTTTATCTTTGTCAAGCTTCATAGAAATTTCGTTTTGAGACAGCCCGTCCTTTTCCCATAAAAGCATCAGGATCAAATTTTGTTCAGGCGCCAGATTAAATGGCGCAAGCCTATTCTTTATATAATTTGTCAGCGACAAATCGGTTTGATGAATGGTAATGCTAATATAATCTTCCCAGGATAACTTCAACAGGTCTACCTCCAGAATCATGCTGTAAAAATTATAGTTTCAAGAAAATCGATTGTCAATCAGCCGTCAAGGAGAGACTAAGGATAAAGGAAGGGTTCAATACTCTCTTTAAGAAATCTATTCAGGAGGTGATGTTTTGGAAGATATAGGTTTATTGATCATACGGATTGTTGCCGGTCTATTTTACGCAGCTCATGGTTCGCAAAAGGCCTTTGGCTGGTTCGGAGGCGCCGGGCCTAAAGGAACAGGAGAATTCTTCGAAAGCGTAGGGATCAGACCGGGAAGCGCCATGGCCCTTCTGGCAGGGCTCGGTGAATTTATAGGCGGCCTGCTGTTTACTTTCGGCTTATTCATCCCTCTCGCTGCCCTGCTGATCATCATCCCCATGATAGTCGCCATTATTACTGTACATGGAAAAAACGGCTGGTTCGTAGATAGAGGCGGCATTGAATACAACTTAGTTTTGATAGCCATCGCAATAGGTATTACCTTTACCGGACCTGGAGTATGGTCGTTGGATGAGGCATATGGCATTCAGATTTTCGGATAACGAAAGCGATTTATTCTTTCAAGACTGTGGACAAGCTTTTATTAGATTTGGCTTTTCTGCAGTCTTTTTAATCTGCCAATAATCACTGTTGCATCTAAGTCCTTGTCTTTGGCAATCCTGGCAGTCAGACCTGATTCCTCAAAGATTTCAGCGGCCTTTGATGCCTGCCTGCCGCTTGTTTCTATCATCAGATCCCCCCCTGGAGCAAGCCATTCCGGAGCTTCTGCTGCCACCTTCCTTAAAATCATAAAGCCGTCCTCTCCCCCATCAAGTGCCGATTTTGGTTCATGCAGACGGGCTTCCTGCGGAAGAAGATCTATGAATCCCGTAGGAACATACGGAATATTGGCAGCTATCATTTTTACGCTCCCCTTGAGTGACCGGGGAAGGACACTATACAGATCTCCTTGATAAACATGGGCGCCAAGCCCTGATAGATTTCTCTTGGCACATCGCACCGCTGCTTCATCAATATCGACTGCATGCAAATGAATATCTGCGCCAGATGCGATTGCTGCACCAATTGCACCTGAACCGCAGCATAAATCCACCACTCTATCTCCATCTTGGACGATGGCCTTTGCCTTCTCAGCCAGAAACTCGGTACGCCTGCGCGGTACAAACACATTCCTTTCCACATTTATGCGCAGCCCGCAAAAGCAGGTATATCCCAGAACATATTCGATTGGTGCACCAAGGGCCCTGCTTTCGGTCATTTTTAATAATTCGTCCGAAGTCTTTGCCTCTGCAATAAGAAGCTCTGCCTCCTCTTCTGCAAAAACACAACCAGCGTGCAGCAGTTTGTCAATGACCATTCTTTCCAGCTTTTCATTTATTCGAAGTGTACGCATCTTCTTTATTTGACTCACCTCTCAAAAAATTTACGATATTCACTAATTCGCTTATAGCCGATGATTTCCTTCCGTTTACCCAAACTGAAATTAAACAGTTGACAGTTCCATAGGCCATCTTTATACTTGGAATGTATTTAGTATGTATAGCAACTAATTTCAGCTGCTATATCGTTATTCCTATTACAAACTTCACTTCTTGGGGGTATATAAATGTCTAAAGTATTATTTGTCAAAGCTAATTCACGGCCAATCGATCAGTCGGTTTCTGTCAAGCTTTATCACGCGTTCCTTGATCGCTATAAAGAAACACATCCTGAGGATTCAATCATGGAACTGGATCTTTTCAGCGAAAATCTTTCATACTATGACAATGACAAAATCAATGGCATGTTCAAAGCTGCGAAAGCTCTTGAACTGACAGCTGCAGAGGCAGAAGCTGTGGAAACAGTCCATAAATATCTAAACCAGTTCCTGGAGGCAGATAAAGTCGTTTTGGCATTTCCGCTCTGGAACTTAACGATTCCTGCAGTCCTTCACACGTACCTGGACTATCTGAACCAGGCAGGCAAGACCTTCCGCTATACACCAGAAGGAGCAGTAGGTATGCTGACTGATAAAAAAGCGGCACTCTTAAATGCACGAGGCGGCGTATATTCTGAAGGACCTGCTCAAGCTGTAGAAATGTCCCTGAATTATGTAACAGCGATCCTAAGCTTCTGGGGAATGTCGGACATTACGACAGTCGTCACTGAAGGCCATAACCAGTTCCCTGACCGTGCTGAAGAAATCATTGCAGAGGGAATCAGACTGGCAGAAGAAACTGCTGAGAAATTTTAATCTCGTAAAATACCAACAAGAAAAAGCAGTCCATAAGGGCTGCTTTTCTTGTTGGTTTGCTTCGTCATAAGATTCAATAAAATTTAGAATGACGCAATTAATTGGCAGAGTGACGCAATTATGATAACAGATTAAAAGGAACTCCGAATGATCAGGAGTTCCCTCTTAGTCTGTATCTTAATCCCAAAACCCTCCATCAGAATGAATGATCTGACCGGTGATCCAGTCTGCGTCGTCACTGGCAAGAAATGCTGCAAGGCGTGCGGCGTCTTCCGGTGTTCCTATTCTCCCCATAGGGAATTTTGGTTTAAGATACTCCTTCAGCTGGCCATCCATCCAGCCTGTATCAGTTGGTCCAGGATCCATGGCATTGACAGTAATCTGATGCGGTGCCAGTTCTGCAGCCAAGGAAACCGTAAACGCAGAGATGGCTCCTTTTGTAGTCACATAGGCCAGGTTCCCAGGCATCGGTCCTTTGTCCTGACCGGAAATCAGATTGATGATTCTCCCCCCTGTTTTTCCCACCAGCCGTTTGGCAAACTCTACAGACAACATGCAGGTGCCACGTACATTCACCGCATAGTGATCATCGAGAATCTCATTTGTCAGCTTCTGAAAGTTCACCTCGGCACAGTGTGTGGCATTATTAATGAGAATGGAAGGTACACCCAGCTGATTTCCGGCTTGCTCCAATAGTCTAAAAGGCGCAAGCGGATCAGACAAATCAAGCTCCACCCCCTCAGCTCTAACACCCAGTTCGGATAATTCCTGTTTAAATTCATCCGGCCATGTGCAGCTGGCATCCTGATAGCCTGACAGATAGTCATATGGGGTGAAATAGGTGAAAAATATATCATTTCCTTTTTTGGCCAGCTCACGGCATATGGCGGCCCCAATACCTCCAGCTCTGCTGGCCCCTGTAACGATGGCTATTTTGTTCCTCATAAATTTTTCTCCCTGACTGGAACGCTTGAATCTCTACGCTGCCTGCGGCTTCGACTGTCTTTTTTCGTCCCTTGTATTGTTTTGTAAGATGGTTCCTTTTTGCCTAACATTACAATAAAATCCACATTTTCTGTATCCCCTCTCATCCATCATATATTCATTGTGACCCGCTTTGTGGAAAAACAAGGAAATAATCATGAGCTGATGAACAATTATGAGCGATGCTGTTTAAATTGTTCCCGAAGTAATCCATAGACGGAAAGATCATAATACCGGCCATCCTTCAAAATATGCTTCCTCAGCCGGCCTTCATATTTCATGCCGATTTTCTTCATGACTTTTTGGGAAGCATAATTATCTGACATGGCCATTCCCCAGATTCTTTGCAGGCCCTGCTCCCGAAATCCGAATTCTGCCACCTGTAAGGCAGCTTCGGTTGCATAACCCCTTCCCCAGAATTCTTTTCCAATCCAGTATGCCAGTTCACCCCTATTATGGCCGGGTTCGATCCGTAGTGTCATAGCACCCGCCAGGATTTTCTCCTTCTTCAATTCTACTGCGAATGGAAAAGCTTTTCTGGTCTGGATCCATTTCTCATGAGAACGGATCCAGTTTACAGCGGCCTCCAGGGGATAAGGATGCGGCATTCCTAAAGTGGTCTCGTATATTTCTCTTTCTCCTGCCATCCGCTGCACCTGTACTGCATCTTCCAGTAGAAACGGCCGAAGGAGAAGCCTTTCAGTCTCCAGCACAACTCCCATTTCCCTCTCTCCTCCTTTATTTTATGCCGATCCTTAGCTCCTCATCTGCCAGCCGCAAGACTTCCATTTCATCCATTTCTGCGAATTTAAGATGATTAAGCAGGACGTTCTGTTCCAGCAGACTTCGATGCTCGGTGATTAAACCTCTAAAAGGTTCTGAACAGGAAATATATAAATCCACTCTTTTTTCTACGGGCAGATTCAGTTTTTTTCTATACTCCTGGATGAATCGGATAAAGTCCCGGACTCTGCCTTCTCTAAGCAATTCTTCACTTGGATTTGTATCCATGATGACGGAATAATTCCTGCTGGATGCTTCTGAAAAACCCTTCAGCGCAGCCGTTTTATGCAGGATTAAATCTTCCTCCCTAATGAGAACTTGCTGTCCTTCTACCAGCAGCGAAAGTTTGCCATCAGTCAAAAATTGCAGGACTGTCCGTTCATCCGCAGCTTCTAGCTGCTGTTTTACAGGATTGACCCATTTACCCAGCCGCGGTCCTGCGGACTTAAAATTCAGCTTCAACTTATAGGTGATAAAGCCGGTTGAGGAATCCGCCCATTCGACTTCCTTTATAATGAGCTCATCTTTTATGATGTCTTCAAAGGAAGATAGCCCTTTATCCCCGTCATGGCTGGAAACGACAATCAGCTTTGCAAGCGGCTGTTTGGTCTTTAATTGACGGGAGTGCCGGATGCTTCTGCCAAGCTCCACGATTTCCAGTACCGCCCTCATCTGTTTTTCAAGCTCTTCATCCACGAAGTCCGAATTTCCCACTGGATAGGCAGATAAATGAACACTTTCTCCTGTCAATTCCACATAAATTTCCTCAGACACAAATGGAACAAAAGGAGCAAGCAGACGGCTCGTATCCACCAATAATTGATACAGTGTGGAATAAGCTGCGATTTTATCCGGTTGCATTCCTTCACTCCAGAAACGGTCCCTGTTTCTCCTGATATACCAATTGCTGATTTCTTCTACCAGTTCACCGCCGATTCTGGCCGCGTTGGTTACCTGGTATCCATCCATTTCTTTCTTCATCCGTTGAGCCGAAGTCATGAGCCTGGATAAGATCCAGCGGTCCATCAGGGTATATTCACCCTCTGAATGTTGATCAGGATCAAAGGAATCGATCCGGCTGTACAGGGTATAAAAATGGAGCAGACTCGTCAGCGTGTCGACCAGTTTGGATTTGGCTTCCTGGACATTCCGGCTGGAAAAGCGCTTCTGATTCCAGGGGGCGCTGTCATGAGTCAGGGACCATCTTAGTGCATCCGCTCCGTACGTCTGGATTAATTCCACCGGGTCCAGTGCATTTCCTTTACTTTTTGACATCTTTTGACCGTTTTCATCCAGTACATGACCAGTGGCCATCACATTTTTGTAAGGAGCCTTACCTGTATACAGGACCGAAACAGCAAGCAGCGAATAAAACCAGCCTCTCGTCTGGTCGATTCCCTCCACCACCAGATCTGCAGGAAACTGTTTTCTAAAGAGGGCTGCATTTTCAAAAGGTGTATGATACTGGGCAAAAGGCATCGAGCCGCTGTCAAACCAAACATCGATCACCTCTGGAGTCCTCTTCATCGTTCCTTGGCAGGAAGGACAAGAAAATGTTACTTCATCCACATATGGCTTATGAAGCTCAAGTTCAGAAGATTCTCTGTCTGCCAGTTTAAATAATTCTTCCCTGCTTTTTGGCGATTCCTCATGACTGCAGGACGTACAGATCCAGATGTTTAAAGGCGTGCCCCAGAAACGATTCCGGCTGATATTCCAATCCACCAGGTTTTCAAGGAAATTCCCGAAACGGCCATCCCTCAGATGATCAGGGTGCCAGCTTACTTTCTGATTCTCAGACAACAGCTGTTCTTTCATTGCCGTGGTCCTGATAAACCAGCTGTCAGATGCATAATAAAGAAGCGGTGTATCGCATCTCCAGCAATGAGGATACGAGTGTTCATATTTTTCCTTATGGAAGAGGAGCCCTTTCTCGTGGAGAAGCTTCACGATATCGACGTCACAGCTCTTTACAGGCCTTCCTGCCAGGGGTGTTACCTCATCCATGTATCTTCCCTTCTCATCAACCACATGAACAAAGCTCAGGCCATTCTCCTGGACCAGCTTGTAGTCATCTTCCCCATAAGCAGGAGCGATGTGGACAATGCCGGTTCCGCTGTCATCTGTCACAAACCCGCCGGAAACGATCACATGGCCTTTTGGTACATCCACAAAGTGGAACGGAGGTTCATAGTGTAAGCCCTCGAGATCTTTTCCTTTGACCGTTTCCAATACAGTAAATGGCTCCTTCATGATGCTTTCAAGCCTGGAGGCAGCCGCAATATAGATCTCATCCCCGCATTCGACTTTCACATAATCCATGCTTCGGTTCACAGCAAGAGCGACATTTGCCGGCAAAGTCCAGGGAGTGGTCGTCCAGCCGAGTACATACTCGTTGGCACTGTTTTTTAATTTGAATTTAACGGTAGCCGACAGGTCCTTCACGTCCTTATATCCCTGTGCCACTTCGTGGGAACTTAATGAAGTCTGGCAGGATGGGCAGTAAGGCGATACTCTGTGCCCTTTATAAAGCAGCCCCTTATCATGCAGAGTGCCAAGGATATGCCAAACAGATTCGATATACGTTTGATCCATGGTCATGTAAGGCTGATCCATATCGACCCAGTAGCCCAAGTCTTTTGTGAATTCCCTCCATTCTTTTTCGTAGGCAAATACACTCTCCTTGCATTTTTCTATAAACTTTTCCACCCCATATTCCTCGATCTCCTGTTTGCCAGATATCCCAAGAGCTTTTTCTACGCCTAGCTCTACCGGGAGACCATGGGTATCCCAGCCCGCTTTCCGGATCACCTGATTTCCTTGCATTGTCTGATACCGGGCCATGATATCCTTCATGGTCCGTCCGAGTGCATGACCGACATGCGGCATGCCATTCGCGGTAGGCGGTCCTTCATAAAAAACAAAGGTGTCTGCATTTTCCCTTTGTGAAACAGATTTTTGGAAAATATTTTCTTTCTCCCAGTAGCCCAGGATGTTTGCTTCTTTTTCCTTCCGATTCATCTGTTCCTGGCGTTGTTCCATGTCTTACTCCTCCTTTTTATTTTTCTGTAAAAAAATAAAAACACCCGCCCCTATAAAAGGGACGAGTGTGTTAACCCGCGATACCACCCAAATTCCATTGCCCAAAGACAACGGCGCTCTGCCAACGTACCATCATACGCGTTCCTGTAACGGCGGACCCCCGACACGGCTTACTGGTTTTCAGCCATGCATCTCAGAGATGATGTTTCAGGTAAAACTTCTCTGCTGGCTCCCACCATACCCAGCTCGCTGTTAGAGTTCATTAAACCTTACTTGTTCTCTTCATGGATTTTATTGGAATATTTTGGACTATAATAACATGTTTCATGAAGCTTAGCAAGGGGGCAGGAACCCATGTTTTCTAACAAGTTTTGTCCATTGCCCTGCCGATTACAATTCAGCATGCCCGGAAATAA
Source organism: Peribacillus kribbensis DSM 17871 (assembly GCF_000430765.1). Taxonomy (GTDB): domain Bacteria; phylum Bacillota; class Bacilli; order Bacillales; family DSM-1321; genus Paraperibacillus; species Paraperibacillus kribbensis. Next base: position 127,783 of record NZ_KE387245.1, read on the forward strand.
TAAGACGTTAATAGATGCTGTGATTGTCCAAATGCCAGCCGCAAATCAAGAACTATTCATTGTATCTAAACAAATAGAAGGAACAATTCAGCAAAAAAAAGTCCCGCATGCATGCCACCCTAATTCAGTATCTCCAAGTAAGTCAATGCGACCATACAAGCGAAGATGCAAACATAGAAAAAAATAGTCCTGTTAAAAAAGAAGGCAAGTACTTTAACATGTTTTTCATTTATCTTCCACCCCGCTATGTGATTTCTTTCCGTTTAGACGTTCCAATAGGAAAGGAAGTTTCATCCGCCCTATTAATAAAATAATGCATATTCTGCGAAAAAATGAGAAAATGATTAGTAATTATTCCCATTAAATAGGAGGCAGAACATGTTCAAGGAACACATAAGAAACGATCTGTATCTTTCTCTTTTGCAAATGAGGCATGCGGAGGAATTATTCCAGCTGATCGACAGCAGCCGCAGCACCATTTCTGAGTGGCTGTCTTTTCCCGGCAATACAAATTCAGCTGAAGACTCCAGGACATTCATAGAAAAATCTCTAAAGCGGTTTTCCTCTAACAACGGCTTCTGGGCCGGAATCTGGTATCAGGGTAAATTGGCTGGTTCCATCGGTTTTTTGTATCTCGATCATAAAAATAAAAAAACAGAAATCGGATATTGGCTTGGAAACAAATTTGAAGGCAGAGGTTTGGTCACTTCTTCCTGCCAGCTATTAATCCGTCATGCGTTTGAGGAGCTCCGATTAAGGAAAGTAGAGTTGAATATGGCCGTAAAAAATACCAAAAGCAGGGCGGTCCCTGAGCGCCTCGGCTTCACTCAGGAGGGCATTATCAGGAGCTATGAATATATAAATGGCGATTTTCATGACCGGGTTTTTTATGGTCTATTAAAAGAAGAGTGGAAGGGTCTCCAACAGCCTTTGAATGTTTGACTATGTTATAATTTGATTGATAATTCCGACAAAAAAGAAAGGCGGGCTACCGTGTTCTTGAAAAATCCCCTGTTTACAAAGTCATTTACACAAAATCCTTATCCAGCATATACAGAATTGAGAGAAACTGAGCCGGTTTATCACCTTACCTTTCCAGACGGTTATTCAGGATGGATGATCACAAAATATGAAGATGCTGTTGAAGTTTTAAAGGATTCCAGGTTCATCAAGGATTTCTCGAAATTAACCGGAGGTCATATGGATCATGAAAGCATCTTCACCCATAATATGCTTTTCGCTGATCCGCCAGATCATAAGAGGCTTCGGGGCCTGGCCCAGAAAGCCTTTACACCGGCCATGATATCAAAAATGCGGGAACGGATACAGGAAATTACCGACGAACTATTGGAAGATTTAACGGGCAGGGAAACTGTGAATTTAATCGATGATTTTGCCTTCCCTCTGCCTATCATCGTCATTTGTGAGATGCTCGGCGTCCCTTCCGAAGACAGAGATAAGTTCCGCATATGGTCCAATGCGCTGATAGAAGGCTCTGCCGGGGAATATGCCGAGAATATAAGTGAACATATGAACAATTTTACTCAGTATCTTGGAAACTGGTTTGCCCGTACCCGTGAAAACCCAGGACATGACTTGATCAACCAGCTGGTGGCTGCTGAGGACCAGGGCGAGCAGATGACAGAAAAAGAACTATATGGAGTCGTTTCCCTTCTGATCATTGCGGGCCATGAAACAACCGTAAACTTAATAGGAAATACAGTCCTTTCTCTCCTGGAACACCCTGATCAGTTCACCCTTCTGAAGGATCAGCCGGAGCTAATTCAAAAAGCCATTGAGGAATCGCTCCGTTTCAATGGCCCTGTTGAATTCAGTACCTCCAGGTGGGCAGGAGAAGATTTAGAGTTTCGAGGCAAAATGATGACAAAAGGTGAATTGGTGATTGTCGCCTTAAATTCGGCCAACCATGATCCTGAAAAATTTGACGACCCGGACCTTTTTGACATCACACGCGAGAAAAGCCCCCATCTTGCTTTCGGGAAAGGCATACATCTCTGCCTTGGAGCACCGCTTGCCCGGCTAGAGGGTGAAATAGCCATCTCGAGTCTCATAAGAAAGTTCCCTGATATGCAGCTTGCCATAGACAAAGACCAGCTCGAATGGAGACCTGGCATGATTGTAAGGGGCGTTAAAGAAATTCCGCTGAAGGTGAAATGACTCAGGGAAAAGGGAGCTAACGGTTCCGTTTAGGGAGAGAAAAATGCAATGCAAAATAGTATACCTAATTCGCAGCTAAAATACCACTCTGGATTTTGCATAAATGGCACAAAAAATAGCATTGAATATTCAATGCTATTTTTATTTCTCTTTCCCGTATTTGCTTTGGTTTATCGCCTTTCTATATTTACCATCCTGATCTTTAACAGCTATGGCTTCATCTGTACTAATACCTTTAATGGAAAAGTATTCAGTCCCTTTATCGTACTTGTTAGAGAAGTTTCCAGAGTATGTTCCCTCCATATCTGAATACTTTGTTACTTTACCGATTTCCTTACCTGCTAATTCAACATATTCATCACTTACCTTATATATATAACCGTTCCATACGACAAAACTATAAGCCCAGTCTGCTGAAGTTGGAATGTTAAGTGGAGGGGGTGAACATATGACAGAAAAAGATAACCGTAAGAATGAGTAAATACATATGGAGTTAGGCGGCTATGGGACTACTTCCAATACGGAAATTTCCTTCAGCAAGAAGATAAACATCGATTGCTCCTAACACACTACCTAATCTTGCTTACTTTTCATTAAAAAGCCATACTAAGGAAAACAAGAGATTTTTTAAACCCTTGCCAAATCAAAAGATAGGAGGGAAAACAATGAAAAAAATTCTATTGCTGCTGATATCGATCACCCTTTCTGCCTGCAGCTCCAATAACCACGAAGAATCAAAAAAGAATCCTAATACGGCCGGACAGCACGATATTAAGGAGACTTCCACTGCGAAGAAGGAACCTTCCCCATCCCTGCCTCCAGACAAAAACAGCGTCCCGGCTGTCCAGGAAAAAACCGGGCAGATTGAGGAATTTAATGCCCATATCAAAAGTATGGAAGGCGGCGCGTTCATCAAAGAACATCGAATCGAAAATAATCATAACGCGGTTATCTTATTCGTAAAGGATTACGAAGAATTCAAGCAGAAAAATCCTTCGTCATCCATAACCGAAGAAAAATACGATTCCTTTTGGTCCAAGGAGTCCGCCGTTCAAAAGCTGCTCATCGATCAGTCTTCACGGATGATCAAAAGGTTCTCATTTCTGAATACGGTTTATATGGAGGCGCCTGTTAAAGGAGTGGTGTACAGTGTCCAGCTGTCCAGGGAGAGGGCAGAAAAAATCCCGGATGATCTATCCTTTGCTGAGAGGAACAAGCTTGCTGAGGAGCTGATTACGATTCAAAAATAGACAGGGAGCAGAAAAAACACATGGGAAGGAAAGCATATGCTTTCCTTCCCATTGATCATTTTAGTATTATTTTAGGAGGCTCTGCATGGTGAAGTAATCAAAAGATGCTTTTACATTTTTACCGCTTCCTACACTGGTCCCATATAAACCAGCCTTTTTGACATTAATGCTGGATGTGATGGGGTCTGCTGCCTTCTCCCAATTTCCATTCGACCAGAAATAGGTTGAATAGAGGTTTCCGGTTTTTTTGATTTTTAAATAGACCGTTTCATCTCCCGGGTGCTGAGCCATATTAAGAGATTTACTGTACCTTCCTCCCTCTTCCTTCGCTGTTTCGAGTTTTAAACCGTTATCATACACATGGCCAAAGCGGATATAGTTATCCTCGTCCTGCCAGATAAATAATCCCGCCTGCTCATAGTTATTCTGAACGGAAGCAGTCAGTTTTGTCGTGATTTCAAAATCCCCTGATGGTGCATCCTGCAGGAAAACATTCTTAATGGAATTCGATGCCTCATGAGAATCACCGGCCTGGGTGGTGATCATAAGATGTCCCGGATTCTCGGATAAGCTCCATTTTGCAGCGTCCTCCCGGAAAATGGACCATTTATTCGATAAGGTTCCTGAATCAAATGGATCCATAATCGCCTCTTTTTCAATCGGAGGGTTCATTTTTTCCTTGAAATCTTTTAACTGTTGAGTTAAAAGACGAATTGCTGCAAACACCTTCTCATCGTCCGTATTTTTCTTTTGGTAGACTTTTTTGGCTTCATTGATGGAGTCCTGCAGATCGTCCATCGCTTCCTTAGAATATTGTCCTGGTTCGTCTCCTGTTTGGGAGTTTTTCAGGAGTTCCTTTGCCTCATCTATTTTTCCTTTCAGGATATTTCTTGGTGAAGAGAGATCAATTAAGGATTGATTGGCTTTCCGGACTCTGTCTGCATCCAGCTTGGTGATTTTTCTATCATACGTGAGAAGCCCATTCAGTTCTCCTTCTACATCCGTTGTTTGCGTATATACAGCTGCACTAAGACCGTTTTTGTACATGAATCTTTTTAGAGATTCAATGTATTCTACGTACGTTTTGGTAACTTCCTCTTTATCCTTCATCATGACATAGTTCCAGCCGGTCGTCCCCCACTCATGTCCAGGGGTGGCTAAACCTAGACCCCCATACTCGCCAATGACTGCAATTCGGTTTTCCTCTACCTGCGGCGAGTTTGGAGCAGTGTACGTATGCCAGTCTAAAACATCCCCTGCCCCTGAATCAGTCCAGCCGCTCGCATTCGAGACCAGCCGGGTAGGATCCAGGCTCTTTACCCAATTTGTCATCCTTGCTGTATCGTATTGTCCCCATCCTTCATTAAAGACGGTCCATAAGAAGATCGATGGATGATTGTATTTTTCTTGAATCATTTCGTTGAACTCTAGTTCAAACTGCTTTTGATCTTCCGCACTTGCTCTTCCCCCTGCCCCGGAGCCATCCATACTTGGCTTATCCTGCCATACGAGCATCCCCATTTTGTCCGCCCAATAATACCAGCGTTCCGGTTCTACCTTAATATGCTTTCGGATCATGTTAAATCCAAGTTCCTTTGTCTTTTGGATATCAAATTTTAATGCATCATCAGTCGGGGCTGTTAACCCGCTTTCTGGCCAGTATCCCTGGTCCAATGGCCCAATCTGGAAGATGAATTTCCCATTTAACAGCGGGCGGAGCTGGCCGTTCACCTTTCCGACCGATACTTCCCTCATGCCGAAATAGGTTTTGACTGAATCCACAACGGTCTTATTTTCAATTACATTCAGCTGCAGGTCATATAGAAATGGATCGGTTGTGGTCCATAAATGCGGGCTTGGCACCGGAACGGAAATGGTCTGATCTGGGGTGCCGATCGTTCTGGTCAACCTCTTCCCATCGATATACACCACTGCTTCAATGATTTTGTTTTTAAGATTCGTTCCCTTCACTGTCACATTTACTTTATTTTTTTGAATGTCTGCTTCCGTTTTTATAGACTCTATACTTGATTTTGACACAGGCTCTAACCATACAGACTGCCAGATTCCTGATGTAGAAGTGTACCAGATCCCCTCTGGATTGGTTGTTTGTTTTCCTCTTGACTGGCCCCCTTTGGTTTCATCATATACCTCTACGATTAATTCATTATCTTTTTTAACGAGATAATCGGTAATATCAAAGCTGAAGGCATCGTACCCTCCTATGTGCTCTCCTGCCTTCTGCCCATTGACATAAACCACAGTTTTATAATCCACTGCATCAAAATTCAATTTGACCCGATCACCTTTCCAATTAGATGGAATGGTGAAATTCCTTTTATACCACATATGGGATTCTTTTCTCTCAATTCCTGACAGAGCGGATTCCACCGCAAAAGGGACGAGAATAGATTCATTAAGCTTTTTCCCTGAAGGAGCGGCTTCATTGTTCAATGCACGCTGAAATTCCCACTTTCCGTTAAGGCTCATCCATTTGTCCCTAACCAATTGCGGTCTTGGATATTCTGATAAGACATTATTTTCATTGACTTTGTCAGCCCAGGGTGAGGCTATATTATATTGTGAATGGTTTTCAGCCCTGGTAACAAATGAGGTAATTTCTTTTCCTTCTGATGTCGCCATGTTTCCTTTTCCATCGTATTTCACCAATACCTGATCTCCCGTACGCTCGTATATGGGTTCGTTCAACTCCATCAAGAGTACAGCTGGTTCATTCTTTTTTATAGAGAGCTGGCGAATAGGCCATTCCCGGCCAAAAACATTGATTTGATAATGATCTTTAAGGTCAGCGGGCAAAGCTTCTAAGGAATGATTGAACGAAAGTTCAACATGCTTCCCATCTTCCAAAACCGTGGAAGATTGAATTTCATTGTTTAAAATGTAATCGTCCGGAAGGAAGAAGGCGCTTTTCGGGATGATTTGTTTCTCGGTTCCAGGACTTGACCAATATAGTTTTAAATTGGCTCCGCCAAAATGTTCGAAGTAATCAATTCTAATATCATATTTCTTCCCGGCTTCCAGTGAAATAGGAGCGCTTTTCTGTTCTATATCCCATTTATCCTGCCAGAAATCAATGGCTAATTTCCCGTTGATCCAGAGTCTGAATCCGTTATCCCCTATCATGTAAAACGTGTAATCTTCAGTGCGTTCAGGAACAATTTTACCGGTCCATCTTGCGGCAACATTATCATTCTGCCCTGTAAACATATCGAAGACTGGATTTAAGTCAGGGAAATTAATGTTGTTATCGACGATGGTGGTTTTCAATTGATTAAAATCGAATTTAGCTTCTCCTGAGGAAGTGTAGTATTCACCTTTCAGACCATGAGCCGCCTGATTGTCCTCGGCCTTCGCGATAGCAGGTGATACAGTATTCAGCCAGAAGGCTTGTGCCAGGACAGCCGTAAAGGCTGTAATATAAACAAAAAGCTTCTTTTTCATATTTTTTCCCGCCTCCCTTACTTGCTTTACATTTTTAAACGCTTTCATTTTCAGTGATATAGCTATTTCAGTCCATCCTCCTTTCCCTCTCTCATTCACTTATAACTTTAGCAAGAATGATAGAGAAAAGATTTACAATAAGGCGTACATTTTTGTAATTTTTCAATCAAACGTATTCCATTCACTAAGATATGGAGGCATGCTGCTTTGTCGAGGCCGAATCAGTATGAAGATCAGCTATTGAATGCATCCTCTTTTTCCCTCTTCTAATCACGATCAGGCGCTGAAGCAGGATAAAAAGAAAAAGCAGGAAACCCACCACAATTTTTGTCCACCAGGAACTTAACGTCCCCTGAAACATAATGATCGTCTGGATCATTCCCATGCTCAGCACTCCCAGGACAGGACCAATCAGATACCCGGCTCCTCCGGTCAATAGGATTCCTCCTATCACACATGCTGCTATCGCATCCATTTCCATTCCCATTAAATGAAGCGCATAGCCGGACTGCATATAAACAGTAAATACAAAGCCTCCAAGTGCAGAGCTGAATCCTGATAATGTATAGACCATTATCGTCGTTTTTCCTACAGGAAGGCCCATCAGTCTTGCAGAACTGACATTGCCTCCTACGGCATACACATATCTTCCAAAGCTTGTGTATTTTGATAGATAAATAGCAGCAGCTACAAAGATGATCGATAGAACGACGCCGATTGAAATATAATTTTCACCCATTACATACAATTTATAATCTGATAGGAACATGAACGTATTATCCGTGATTTCAACGCTTTCTGTACTGATTAAATAACATAAGCCTCTTGCCAGGAACATCCCGGCCAATGTGACGATCCACGGATGAAGCTGAAACCTGAAAATCAGATATCCCTGCCCTGCTCCAAAAATAATTCCTAAGAGCAAGGTCAATAGAATAACCAAGTATGCATGTAGTCCATGCTCCAGCAGGGACGCCGTGATTATACTTACAAAGGCTACAAAGGAGGCCACCGAAAGGTCAATGCCGCCCGTAATGATGACAAATGCCATACCTGTGGCTATGATGATTAAATAAGCATTATCGATGAACAGATTGAGAAACACCTGCATACTCAAAAATCCAGTAAAGGAGAGTGAACCATAGCCATACAGCAATACAATCAAAAACAAGGTCGCTATAATGATGATATTATTCTCGTTAATTCGATGAGAAATCTTTTTCATGCTTCATTCACCTTCTTCTTGAAGCTTGATTGTCTGATGAGTTTTCTGAATTCACCTGACTGCATGAGACAGACGGCTATTACCACAATTGCTTTTACAACCATCGTCATTTCCGGCCGGATTCCGATGGAATAAATGGTTGTTGAGAGCGTCTGAATGAATAGGGCACCAATCAGCGTCCCTCCCAGATAGAATCTTCCCCCGCGCATGGATGTCCCTCCGATCACCACGGCTAAAATAGCATCTAATTCGATCCATAATCCAGCATTGTTTGCATCGGCACTGCTGACATTGGAACTAACCAGGATCCCGGCAATCGCCGAGCAGATACCTGAAATGATATAAACGATGAGTATCATTTTTTCTGGTCTTATTCCTGCAAAATGACTAGAGGTTTTATTGGAGCCTATAGACTCTAAAAAGAGACCAAGTGCCGTTTTTTTCTTTACTATCAGGACGATGCAGAACACTGCAAGGCCAATGTATATCGCAAAAGGGAAGCCCAGCAGAAATCCCTTTCCAATATATTCATAGGCTTTATTATTGATGGTCAGGATTTGCCCACCGGTGATCAATTGTGCGATTCCCCTTCCGACTGTCATCAAAATCAGGGTGGCAATCATAGGCTGGATTTTTAAATAAGCGATTAAGATTCCGTTCCAAAGTCCGCAGATCAAACCTATCACAAGGGCAAAAAGGATGGCGTAAGGAAGCGGTGCAACTTCCAGCAGAGAAGCAGCGGCTGCAGCTGTTATGGCAAGGATTGAACCAACGGATATATCGATTCCTTCTTTGGCAATAACCAGCGTCATTCCTATGGCAATGACAAGCAGAGGGATAACCCTGTTCATGATGTCTATTAAGCTTCCGAACAGATGTCCATTTTTGATGGTAATGTGAAAAAATCCGGGAATTGTGAAGAAATTGATCAAAAGCAGAAGTACTAGTGCAGCAAACGGCCAAAATAGCTTTGACTGTGTGTACCTAATCATGAACTGACTCAACGACACCAGCTCCTTCTGAAATCAATTCCAAAATATTTTTAACACTGATCTTTTCTCCTTCTAATTGCCCGATTTGATACCGGTCTCTTAATACAATCACTCGATCACAGCATGCCGCAACTTCTTCTAATTCTGCAGAAATGAATAATATGCTTACCCCTTCTGCTGCTAAATCTAATATTAATTTTCTAATTTCCAGCTTAGAACCAATATCGACTCCACGGGTCGGTTCATCCATGATTAGGAGACTGGGGTTTGTGGCTAGCCAGCGGGATAGAATGACCTTTTGCTGGTTTCCCCCGCTCAAGTTTTCAATTTTCTCTTCCATGTCTGGGGTCTTTATGTTTAGAAGCTTAATATACTTTTCTGCTATCTTTTTTTGTTCTTTGAGTGGAATATAGTTAAAAATCCCCCTCTTGGACTGAAGTGCCAGCATCATATTTTCCCGAATGGTTAACTCTCCGACAATTCCTTCTGTCTTACGGTCTTCCGGGCAAAATCCCAGGCCCTTTTCAATCGCCAGCTTCGGATTCATCGAATGGATCTTCTCATTTTCAATAACAAGTGTCCCATTATCAGACGCGTCGATCCCGAATAGAAGTTTTGCTGTTTCCGTTCTTCCTGAGCCTAAAAGACCGGCCAATCCAAGGACTTCTCCTTTTTTTATGGATAAATGTACAGGATTCATCGAGCCCTTTTTCTCGAGGCCCTTCACCATGAGAAAATTCTTTTTACTTATATTGGCAGCATGCTTTTTTTGTGACAGCAGAGGTTCAATCCATTCCTTCCCTATCATTTTTGATACTAGCTCATTTCTGGTTAAAAGACTCGTCTGGTATTCTCCAATCAGCTGGCCATTGCGAAGGACCGTGATTCGATCAGATATCTCGAAAACCTGATCAAGAAAGTGGGAAACAAAGATGATCCCCATCCCTCTGCTTTTTAAATTCTTCATAACTTCAAACAGTTTTTGCACTTCACTTTTATCGAGGCTTGACGTAGGCTCATCTAATATTAAGACACCACTTGAGGTATCGACGGCCTTGGCTATCGCAGTCATCTGCTGTATCGCCGTGGAATAGGAAGAAAGAGTTCGTTTTACATCAATCTCAATATTTAATTTCTCTTTAAGCAAAACCTCCGCTTTACGGTACATCTCCTTCCAATCAATTCTTCCATTTTTTTTAGGTTCCCTTCCTATATAAATATTTTCAGCAACTGACAAGTTCTCACAAAGGTTTACCTCCTGGTATACCGTACTGATGCCAAGCCTTTTAGCCTCTTCAGCAGAAGCAGGGCTTATCAGGCTATTCTCGAGGTAGATCTGTCCTTGATCCTTTTTAAGTATTCCAGTCAAAACTTTAATCAATGTCGATTTTCCCGCACCATTCTCACCCATCAGGGAATGGATTTCCCCCTTACGCAGACTAAAGTCTACATTTGAGAGTGCTTTTACTCCTGGAAAGCCCTTTGAAATCCCCTTTGCCACAAGCAAGCTGTCTGAATTCATACCTAACACCTTCCAACTCATATTTCGTACTAAAGTTATGTATCAGTATAAAAAAATTCTGTCTGTAAGTATTTAAAAAAAAGAAGCTTTTTTTGTAATTTTTCACTTTTTTTCATAAAAAAGACCCCTCTGAAATTTCAAGGGGTTGGGTGTAATTCTAATAAGCTCTTTGGTAAAGCATTTTTTTTGCCTGTTTTTGATCAAACGTTTCTTCCGAAGTAATGATCCTTTGGGGAATTTCAATTCCATTTTCCAGGTCCTTCACTGCCTTCATTAATTGTGGTCCCAGTAGGGGGCTGCATTCAACGGTAAAATTCATCTTCCCCACACTTAAAGAGTTAAATGCCTTTTTAGTAGCATCAATCGAAATAATTACTATATCCTGTCCGGGTTTTAAGCCATATTCCTCTATGGCTTCTATGGCACCTAAGGCCATATCGTCATTATGGGCATAAACCACATTGATTTCTTTGCCATATTCTGCGAGTGCCTTTTCCATTAATTTCTTCCCTTTATTCATAGTGAAATCTCCGGCATAGGAGTGTAAAAGAGAAAAATTAGGATTTTGTTTTATAATTTCGTTAAATCCCTGTTTTCGGTCCACTGCGGGTGCAGAGTTAACGGTTCCTTCCAGTTCGATAATATGGACAGGCTTTGCAGAGTGAAAATGTGATGAAAGCCACTTGCCGGCTCTCCTTCCTTCTTCAACAAAATCAGAACCTAGGAAGGAAGTCCACAGAGTTTGATCTTCTACATCTACTTCCCGGTCTGAAAGAATGACAGGTATGCCTGCTTCCTTTGCTTCCTTCAGAATCCCTTCCCAGCCCTCTTCGGTTTTAGGTGAAAAGGCGATGACATCCACATGCTGTTTAATAAACTTCCGTATAATATCAATTTGTTTCTTCTGGCTGTAATCCGCGTTCCTTAAGAGGAGATCAATGCCTGATTTCTTCGCTGCGGAAACGATGGAATCTGTATTTGCGAGTCTCCACTCACTCTCTGAACCTACCTGAGCGAACCCGAGTTTGATACGTTTATGTTTGTTTTTACTGCTTGAGGTCACATCATTGTTAAAGGAACGTAAATAGGTGTCCACATTATTTTTTGTAACCTTATGGTCTCTTAAAATAATCTTTTTAGGCAGGCCGGGAACCTTATGGAGGATATCCATTGCATACTGCACAGCTTTTATTCCTCCCGTAGGGGTAATATAAGTGGCATCGATCGTTCCTTTTTTGACCAGCCTGAGTCCGCCGTTTTCTTCATTCAGCCCATCACTGCCAATAATTCTCACTCCTTTAATCTTAAAATCTTGTAAAGCCCTATAGGCTCCAAGCGCCATCGCATCATTTTGAGCATAAATTAAGTCAGGCGCCATTCCAGATTTCAACAGAAGTTTAAGCTCATCCTCCGCCTTGTCCCGCATCCAATTCCCATTAATTGTACGAATGATCGTATGGGAGGATTCTCGTTTGATCGTTTCTTCAAAACCCTTCGTCCGCTCTTCTGCCTGGAGCGAATCCTTATTTCCTTCCACCTGAATAATTTTTCCCCGCTTATTCCCTAATAAGCTAATAGCCTCTTTCGCTGCCATCTTCCCATTCAGCTGATTATCGAAGCCGATATAAAGTGTATAATCGTAACCCTTGACTCCCCTGCCTAAAACGATTACCGGGATTTTTTTATATACCTCAGAAATTACCGGTGTCAACGTATTAGCATTGTCTACAGAAACGATCAGGAGGTCAATTCCGTAATTCATAAGGGAATGGATGTCCCTCACCTGCTGGGCATCATTTTGCACAGCATCGGTGAAAATCACTCTTGTATCCTTATAATGGGAAATCTCCTTTTTAATTTCCTTATTCATTTGAATCTGCCAGGGTCCGTTTAAGTTGGGATGGGAAACCCCGATTAAGTATTTTACATTTCCTTGGGAATGAACAGTCTGTTCTTCCCTGCCCCCATATAAATCGCCAAACATGATAAGGCCTATCGCTGTTCCTGCCGCTATTAACGTAATTATAACATTCCTGAGACTCACCTTCTGCTCCCGCTCCTATAGGAGCTGGGAGATATCCCTACCACTTTTTTAAAGGCATTGCAGAAATAATGCTGGGTGCTGTAGCCCACTTTTTCCGAAATCTCGTAAACCTTCAAAAAAGGATCATTCATTAATAATAGGGATCGATCAATTCGCACCTTCGTTACATATTGGATAAAGGATGTTCCCAATTCGTTCTTAAATTGCTTGCTTAAATAGGAGGGGCTTACTTTAACTTTTTCGGCGACTTCCGTTAAGGTCATTAAAGGATCAAAATAATGCTGATCAATATAGTTTTTTGCCAAAACCACAATTGGAGAAAGATGAGAATAAGAACTTAATTCTTCCAATAATTGCTGATAGATGGACGGTATATTTTCAGCTGATTGGGCTGTTTTTTCAGAATATACAACAGTCTTTTCAAGGAAACCTTCTGCTTTTTCTTTTATATTTTTATTAATGAAAGATAATTCCTCAGCTCTTTGCAAAGGCAGCAGGATTATTACGTTTCCTTCTGTGTCTTCACAAACTTCTGCCTCAGGAAAGTCAGATAAAAGTTCCCTCGTGATATTAACAAGTGAAAACGCTGACAATTTATCGCTCCAGACTTTATCTGCTGTATGTAAATCAATATTCAGCAGTTTTATTACAGACACCCCCACGGGTCCTTCAAGGTTAATCCTGAATAAATTCAACTCTTCCTTAAAATTTGACTGTGAAGCAGATCCACATATCCACCGCTGCAAAAAATCCATCTTTAGCAATTCGAGATTTCCTTCAAACTTTTCATCTTTTCTGTGAAGATCCATTTTATTTTTTAATTCTCTGGCCGCTCTTTCAATCACATTTTCTAGTTCTTTTACATCGACTGGTTTCAAAAGATAGTCAAATACCCTCAGCCGGACAGCCTGCTGGGCATAAGAGAATTCATCATGCCCTGTGATTAAGATAAACAATGCTTCGGGTAAAGCAGACTCTAATTTTCTAATAAGGTCCAGTCCATTAAGAAATGGCATACAGATGTCAAGCAAAAGGATATCTGGCTTAAGCTCCTTGGCCATCTCCAGGGCAATCTCTCCATCCTCTGCTTCGCCTGCAATCTGAATAGAAAATTTTCCCCAGTCTACTGCGGCTTTTAGTCCTCTTCTAATTATGATCTCGTCATCCGCTATTAAGAGTTTAAACATAGCTATGCCTCCTAACGAATTTATCCAAGAATCCCATTTAGCTTTGGATCGGGAGATGGATGTGAACCATTGTCCATTCGGTGTCTGCACTCTCAATGGTCACCCTGTATTCTGTTCCATACATAAGTTTAATCCGGTCGTTTACATTAAATAGGCCGTATCCCTGCTGTCTTGGTTCCATATGATTCGGCTGTTGTAAAATTTCATTTAATTCCCTGGTCTTTCCGGGGGGGATTCCTATTCCGGTATCCTTCACCGTCAAAACAAGATCAGTTTCTACTTGTTTTACTGTAATGAATATTTGTCCCATTCCCCTTTTATTACGGATTCCATGGTATATGGCATTTTCCACTAACGGCTGCAGAAGAACTTTTATTATTTTGTATTTTTTGACCTGTTCTTCTACATGTATTTCGTATTCCAGCTTTGATTCGTATCTGGTCATTTGAATGATCAGATAACTTTCAACATGTTTTATTTCCTCTTCGATCGTTATAAATTCATTTCCCTTGTTTAATCCGATTCTAAATAATGTGGTAAGGGCATTAATCAGCTCTACAATCCGATGTGCCTTATATTCATAGGCCATCCATTGAATGGTATCCAGCGTATTATAAAGGAAATGCGGTTTGATCTGCGCCTGCAGGGTTTTCAATTCAGCTTCTCTTTTATTTTTTTGTTCTGTATACACGAGCTGAATAAGTCTGCTGATTTCCTGAATCATCCTGTTGTAGCTTTTACCCAGCTGGCCGATTTCATCATTGTACTTTGAGTGGAAAGGCTTATCAAAACGGCCTTCCTCTACATTTCGCATCAAAGCTCTCAATTTATTGACAGGGTTAATGATAGAACTGGCAAAAAACCAGGCAGCGATGGACGAAACAAGCAGGGTGATCACACCGATGATATACGTGTAAAATTGTACCCTTGAGACAACTTCAGTAGTTTCATCCAGCGAAAACACTCCAACGACCTTCCATTTAATAGAAGGATATGTATTGTAAATAATTTGATATATATTCCGGTTGATCACCTTCTCCAGCGTATGACTTCGGTCTTTGGAAAGCCAGTCAGGATGGATCCGGTACACAATGGGATTAACAGGCGAATAGACAACACTCCCATCACGATTCAGAATGAAGATAAATCCGCTGTTTCCTAATTTAATGGATTCGAGAACCTTTTTGATAAAATCAAGCTTTATATCCATTAAAATGACACCGCTTACATGATTGGTTACTGGATCTTTAACTGCCTTTACAGCGGATAATAAATTATTCACTTGATAATCCGATGATTCTTTGATATTTCTTCCAATTGGATTACTGATTAATTGAAGCCGATCCGGTGCTGCTTCTGCCTGCTTATACCAGTATTCCTGAGTCAAATTATCTCTAGATATAGCAAAGGTCTCATTGCTGGTATACAAACCGCTTTTATTAACCGCAATCACGCCTGCAATTTCAGCATGGCTTTCTTTATAAATTTTTAATTTTTCATTTACTTTTTGTTCAAGATCAGATATCGGCTCTTCTTCCTCCATAAATTTCTGTATACTCTCATCCATCGATAAATATTGGATAATATCATCGTATCCATTTAGGTTGCTTTCAATTTGGTTCCAGACTTGTTTCATCATTTGAACGGTATAGGAAGTAGCTTCTTCCTGCAGGGACTTTTTATAGATGCTGCTGCCAAGCAGGGTGAGGGTTAATACTGAAAGAATGATAATAACAAAAAAGTAGAATAGCAGCTTAAAACGGATGCTTTTATTATTGAAATGCCAAACAAGCTTCATATCCATATTTCTCCCGCATAATCTTATCTCTATTATTATTCTAAATATTCAGAAAGACAAGGGCGTAATAGAAGATTTTGACATAGTAAAATCGGAATGCTGTTTCAGCAATTCCGATCAGAATTCCATTCTAAAACTGTTCAATCAATATTTTCTTGAAGGCAATGCCTGTTCAGCGGCATCTTTTCCAACAAATAAAGATTCGTCTGTCTTAATCCATCTAGGAATTTCTTTTCCTGCTTTCAAATCCTTTACGGCTTGTGCAAGCTGTGGTCCAAGTAAAGGGTTGCATTCCACAATTATATTTGTCTTCCCTTGTGCGGCAGCTTCAAATGCATCTTTTACTCCATCGATGGAAGCGATTTTAATGTCTTCTCCTGGTTTTAGCCCATATTCCTCAATGGCCTGAATAGCTCCCAGTGCCATATCATCGTTATGAGCATATACAGCATCGATGTTTTTGCCATCGGATTTTAAAAATGCCTCCATTACTTCTTTTCCTTTTGCTCTTGTAAAATCACCTGATTGGGATTTAATGATCTTGAAATCAGGATTATCCTTTAATACATTAGCAAATCCTGTCTTCCGATCTGTTGCTGCACTTGCCCCTACAGTGCCCTGCAGCTCTACAATGTTTGCTTTTTTGCCGGAGCCCACAAGCTTGATTAATTCTTTAGCTGCATTTTCCCCCTCAAGTATGAAGTCTGAACCAATAAAGCTTGTATATAAGGAATCGTCCTTCACTTTTATCCCGCGATCAAGAAGGATCACTGGGATTTTAGCATCTTTGGCCTTTTTCAGTACACTTTCCCAGCCTGTCTCTACTACCGGAGCTAAAGCAATGACATCTACTTTCTGTGCAATAAAGTTTCTGATGGCCTTAATTTGGTTTTCCTGTTTTTGCTGTGCATCGGAAAATTTCAATTCAAAGTCCGGGCTGTTTCCAAGGGTTTCTTTTATAGACTTAGTTTCTGCAGTTCTCCATCCGCTTTCCGCACCAATTTGCGAAAATCCTACTACGATTTTCTTTCCTTTATTGGTATTGCTGCTTCCTTCCGCTTTTCCATCCGTACTATTGTTACATCCAGCAAGCAAAGAAAAAGACATAACAAGCACCAACAGACCAGCTAAAGATTTCATCTGCTTAAGCATAGCTTTATTCCCCCTTCTTTAAACTATCTTTAACGTACAAAAAAGGAGCTTAAAAGTATTTACAAAAAAAACAACTATTTTATAATTTTTGGCTGCTGCAAAATAAAAAGCCTGCAGGAGTTCTGCAGGCTCACCAATCTTCTAATTTCCCTTTGATTCCAGCACAGGCGATAATGCCTCCATGGCTTTTCTCAATGCCTGTTCATAGGCTTTGTCTTTCCCAATCACTGTACGGAAATCTTCTGCATTTCTCACAGTGGACCTGCCCTCGATCTCATAGCCATTGTTGAAGATCAGGAGGCAGATCGTTGATTTATCACTCATTCTGTAAAACTTTTTCTCTACAATCATTTCTTCCAGTAAACTTCTTTTCTCATCTTTTATTTCATATTCCCTTGAATGGGGAATAACGATATGTTCGTAAACGTGATGGTTATTGCAGGTTACAAGGAGGATCTTTTCACCTTTATGTTCTACATGGCTTATTTCTCCGCATTTCGGGCATATGCTGTCTAAGTGTATCATTCTTGCACCCTTCTTTCGTGTTTATCACCGTTTTTAAAATAGCTATTTATTGTCGTGTACAGCATGTTTTCTTTTCAGCAAAAAAGACCTATTTCCGTAGTATGCTTTTATGCAAAGCACAGGATGGCCTTTTGACCTCCTTCCGCTTTTAGCCGACGAAGTTAGCTGACGGGCAGGATGGCGAAAGAAGCGTTCATCCCTTCTACTTTCGTAGAATTAGCCCCAAAAAACTGGGTCCTCCGTTCTTATAAAAAGATTAGGCCATACATATGATCTTTCTATGTGCTTCATATTACGCCCGTTCAATTCTGGAGTAAAGGGTGAAAATCAGCCAGAAATGGTGATATTAAACCAAAAAACCAGAATTAAGCGTTTACATCTGTTTTTTTCTTTTCCCTGTTTATTTTTTTACGGTTATTCGTGTGAATACACATGCTAATAAAGATGAAATGGAGTTATGGCGCGGAAGAGTATAACGGGATGTGGAGGAGGATTCCCCAGCCAGTATGTTAAGGCGCTGGCTGGGCATCGCCTTCAATCTCCCCGATCTTTGGAACGAGTTTTTTCTTCTTTCCAAAAGTAAGGAAGGCTGGCAATAAGGATGGATGCAATCATAAGGATTCTTAAATTTTCAACAAAAATCATGCAGAATAAAAGAATGATAGAAATCACCCAGCAAAAAAGGGTAAACAAATTTCGATCCATGTCTCTCACCTCTCTTGGGTTTCCGGTTTAAGTTTAAATAAACAATGGCTGACATCCATCCAGATTCTTACGGCTGTTAATGATCATGAAATTCTCTTTGTCAGGTTTCTTGCTGCTGTTAACCTAGTGACTGAAGGACCGGAATCCTTGAATCTGGCTTTTCAACCTTGGACGTGTCTGGAGTCTTCTCTGATTCTCGTTCGCTTCATTCAGATAACATTCTATATATTTATATGGTCAATGATGACAGCCCTTTCCCTTTTGGCGATTTCCCTTGCAAGAGTTGATTTTCCTGAGCCAGGACTCCCGCCATCTGCTGGACAAACATTGGATATACCCTCCATAAATGTACTCTCGGATAAAAGGATACTAGTTAGCTAAAACCTCCCTTTTATTTTACAGTTCTTTTTTCTAAGAAATACTGACAGAAGCCCTTCGGATGGTCTTCCACTTTCCCTGTAATGGAATATCCGTATTTCTGATAAAATCCTGGTGCCTGGAAGCTGAAGGTGTCCAGTAGAATAAGTCTGCAGCCGCTTTCTTCAGCCGCAGCTTCTAATCGTCTAAGCAGCTCTTTTCCAAAGCCCTGATGCCGAATGCTTTGGTCTACCCAGAGGAAGTCAATATGCAGATGATACCAAAACATGGTCCCGGTTATTCCTCCCTTAATGCTCCCCTCTGAATCCTTGAGGATAAAACCGAATTTTTTTAAGGGGTGCTTCACTTCAGGAGGCAGAAAATTCATGTTGTGCGCAATCACTTTTTCTCTTATGTAGTCGCTTTCTTCCTGGTTCCATTCTTCAGAAATTTTCATCGTAATCCCCCTTTCCAAAACAAAATTCATTATATCATTAAAACAATATAACAAGGCAAATATTTCCTTCTTGTTTTAAAAATGGATTTTTTGTTGATAAAGGGGATACACGAAGTCATTTTGAAATGGTATAATTTTCTATATGTTGTTCATGATTGTTTACGTAACTTTTCAAGGAGTGAATGGAATGTTTAAAACAAGCTCTCATGAAAAAACATCATATCTGGTATTGTTTTTTGATATTACCTCGCTTCTGTTTCTTCTCATCGGCTTTCTTCAGATTTTCCTTGATTGGCCCTCCCTGCTGTACAGTGATGCCAAAAGATTTTTGACACTGCCAATCATCGGGGCTGTCTTTTGGATCTCATTTACTCTGGTTGAAAGCAGCCTTCTCTTAGTCGTATTCAACAATAAAGAAAAATATATGAAGTTCAATAAAATAATGGTAAATTTAGTGAAAAACGGGATTGTTATTTGCTTCATCATTTTTAATCTCCATAACATTGCAGGGATCTTAAGCTAGCTTTCTATAAATCCGGGAAGAACTCGAAGGAATCCTGAAATAAGACTGAATATCTTTATCTTTTCTCCCCAAGCGGTTTTGGAGGACGATCAGCGAAACATGGTAACGGGTGTTTCCCTGTTTGATTCCCTATCTTTATTAATGTTCATATCTGCCCGCCTTCTAATAAAATCCAATCCTCCCATATGTTTATTTTGAGTATCTCTTATTTTTGCTTGAATGTAAAAAAATTACTGTGTTAAGAAGTAATCATAATGTAAATGGATTGTTAACAGGAGGCTGTTGATGTAAACATTCAATAGGTTTACACTTTTATTCAGGGAGTGATAAAAGTTGAAGACATATACTAAAAATACACTGGCATTCAAAAGTAAATTATCCACCATCGAACAGAACTCTGTAACAGATTTTATAAACAAGTGGGCAGGAAGCCCGGCTTCAGAGATTGAGGGAACCTTCCTTCTTACGTACGTAGAAGATGAAACAGCAAGGCTTGAAACCGCAGAAGGCGCTTTCCATCTGCCGGGCGGTGAAGAGCTGAAATATATAACCCTGACCGAGGAAAACCAAATTGTAATTGGTGTTTTAAATTCCGATAGAGAATTGGTACACCGGATTTTATATCTGGATGAACGTCTTTACCAGTAAACAATCAACAGGCTGCATCTCCTTAACAGGAGAGCAGCTTTTTTTCTTTTCAAGACATTTAACCAACTTCAACCATCTTCCTCCCGCCTAAAAGCATCAAATGCTTAAGGCCAAGGAATAATTCTATTACAAATAAAATAAGAACGACATATTTCCCTATCCCAATAATTTGATGTTGAACAACCGAAACGGTTGAGCCAGAAAGGAAGCTGCTGGTAAGCGGGGCCTTGATGGTAAAGGCGATATACATGCCTAAAGTGAAATTTCTCGACCATTGGGAGGGATGATAGGAAAAAAGCCCTTTGCTCCATCCTTTCGCATGGACCCTTACACCTGCCCTTGCCAATTCTATTCCTTCTACAATAAGGATTAAGACTGTTGCCAGCAGCCAGAAAGTAGCTGCAAGATCAGGGTCTTTTATAGGAGCTGAAACAGCTGCCAGTCCTGTAATGGAAACAGCTCCATGCACGATCACATTGGTATTGGTCCACCCATTCTGCAGATCGATTTTCTTCTGTTTAATCAGTGATGATAAAATGGAGGCAAATCCCAGCAAGTAGAGCAGGCCTCCCAGGATGATCATCCATATAAATACCCCATGCAAAGCAGGCTCCTTCAATAAGGCTGCTGCTGAAATGACGACCGATTGCACCGCCACACAACCCAGCAGCAAGGTTCCGTTTAAATTCTTGCGGCGTTCCGGCTCTTTGAATAAACAGACATAATTCCGGATAACAAGAAGAATGAATGGAATCAATAAAACAACGGATAAGCTTAGCAATAACTCAGCTGCAGGCTTTAATCCCGGCCATGTGCTCTTAAGGGAGACAGCCGTTACCGATAAAGCGGCAATCCAAGTGCCGGTTCCAAAGCTTGAAACAGGATTCGAGAGATGCCGCTGAACAAACGAACCATCCCGTGCATCCCTGCCGTATTCTATGGCAAGCCACCCTATCACGGGAAGGAGTGCAAGAGCCAGACAGTGAGAAAGAAGATGAGCGAGTACCGGCATCTTTTTCATCGCTCCATTGATTAATATTCCTCCGGCCATGATGATAGCTCCATTGCTTGTGGACGCTTTGGGTCTTTCTCCTATATATCGGCGTGCCCATACGATAAGCAGGATGAATAAAATTAGAAATAAAAAAATCATCATGTTTCTCCTCTCGGAAAAGGGATCTATTCTTAGTTTTAAATACCCTGAAAAAATAGAATAACTCTTCCCTAAAAGGATTAGAGGGGAAATAGAAAAGGCTGCCTCAGCAGGAGGACAATCTCTGCATCATTTGCATGCAGATCCTGATCCTTGAACTGAGACAGCCCATAGGGTGTTTTTTATTTTGTTAATTCATTGTAATGGCGTTCTACTTCTTTGGTAATAGCACTGTCTTCTGAAAGTCCGCTGACTTCCTTTAGTGTGCCTGCAATTCCTTTTTCCGCTAACAGAGCCTGAAGCTTCACTGCCTCTTCATCCTGCTTGTAATCAAACAGCAAGGCAGATGCAATGGCTCTTGCCAGGTTTGTAAAAGAGAGGCCGGCCTTTTCTGCTTCAACAGCTGGTTTTACAAGGCGGTCATTTGGGCCGAGCTTTCTTAGCGGAGAGCGTCCCACCCTTGTTACATCATCATTTAAGAATCGGTTTTGGAATCTTGAAATGATTTTTTCGATATAATGCTGATGTTCGTTTGCATCCAGCTTATATTCATGGATCAGATAGTTACCTGTCTCTTCAAGGGTCGCACGGACCTGAGCCACAATCTCGCCGTCAGCCAGGGTCTGGTCGATTGTCTGCTTTTTGTTCAAATAGCCAAGATAGGCTATGACAGCATGACCGGTATTAACGGTAAACAGCTTCCGTTCAATGAATGGCCCAAGATCCGGAACGATCTTCATACCCTCAACATGAGGAATTTCTTCTGTTGCTTCAACCACCCACTCAAAGTACGGTTCAACAAGCACGTCAAGTGAACCCTGGTTGTTCTGAATCGGCACAATCCGGTCAACGGCTGAATTAAAGAAGTATACTTTTCCTTCAAGCGCTGCTTTTGTTTCGTCATCAAGACTTTCAAAAATATATCCTTTTAAAAGGTCTGTAGCTGAAATTTGATTTTCACAGGCAATGACGTAGAGCTTTTCATTTGTTTCCTTAACGCGGGCAGCGATCCCTTTTGCCATAAGCCCTGCAATCCTTGGAAGGATATTCGGTCCAATGGCAGTAGTTAAATACGTCGCAGATTTAATCGCATCTACTACCTTCTGCTCCTCTGTCATATTGTTAAGGCCGGATACATTTTTTATCGTTACAGATTCCTGTTCTTCAGTCGCAAGCTTCACATCATACTGCTGTTCTTCATTCAGCTTGTTGATCACTTGTTCTGCAATATCAACGAATGTTACATGATAGCCGGACTGCGAGAATAGTGCTCCAATAAATCCTCTTCCGATATTTCCTGCTCCAAAATGTACAGCTGTTTTCATTTCCATCATTCCTTTATCAAATTATGGTGTAAATAATCCAAGAATAATTCTTCAAGTCTTATTCGTATACTTTCCTCATTAGAGGAAGAATAAATCATCATGGCTTCCCTGCTTTCAATCAGGGAGGTGCTGATCAGGGAAATCAATTCCTGTTCTCTTTCATTTAAATCTTCTGGTGCAAGCATGAGAAGCAGGTTCTTCATTTTTATCATGCTCCCATCCATGCCTCTTATGTCAATGGGTTCCTGAAGATGGGCAATTTGAAAAATAAGACTCTTAATTTCCGGATGTCTGCAATGATACAGTCCCATGGCTGATTCCGGTATCCCAAGGCCGCCTTTTTCTTCCCGGTCCATCAAGGCTTCCAGGATGCCTGTAATATCACTTAGAAGTGCTTTGTCCTGATCTTCCTCAAGCATCCTTTTCATGATTTCCCTGCGTCCTGAAGGCTCATTGATCCGGAATAAACGAAAATTCCCGATTATCTGGTTTATGCTTCTTTGAACATCCGTTATATCCTGCATAATCTCTGATAACTCTTTTTTGGGCTTTTTCTCTGCAGGCTGTATAGGATGGATGTTTTTATTCCTCGTAAGCTTTTCTACATTCCTGCCAAGATAGCTCCTGATAGCTGAGATATCCTCATCATTCAGCAGAGTGCTGACAAGGATATAATCGATTCCCAAGATCGGGAGCCTCACAGTGGATATAATGAGATCATAAGAAGCAAGGCTCTCTTTCTTTCCGATTTCCCGTATCGATTTTATATCGACAGCCGTAATTTCCTGGACTTCTTTCTTTACCCGGCTGGCCAGCATTTTAGACGTGCCTATTCCGGTAGGACAGACAAGCAGCGCCCTGATGGAGACCGTTTCCTCGTTCATGACAAGAGAAGAGCCAAAGTGAAGCACGATAAAGGCAATTTCATCATCGGGAAAATCAAATTCTGAAAAATGCATGCCCAGACTATTTTTCACGGCCATAAATAAAACACTGTAATTATGCTTAATTTCCTCGGCCAATGGATTGTAAAGCTCCATCTTTTGCTTCAGCCTGAATAAAGAGGGCTCCATATGGGCAAGCAGGCCCTGATACAGGGAAAAATCCCTGGTCAGATCCTCATGCAGCTGCGCTGAAACGTCCTCGATCAGACTTTTGATTTTCCTTCCGAGAACCACAGAACCATAAGGTATCATGTTAGGATCTTGCAGTTTCGAGCCTTTTAAAATCACAGCCAGATAGAATTTATCCTCTTCTGTGAACGGTATACGGAATTTCGCTTCAATTTCTTCGCTGATTTTTTGTATAAGCCTCATTTCATCCACAAGACTTTCATTAGACTGCCCTTCCTGAGCCAAAAGAAAACCTGATTCGGTGCGCTGCATGGTAATGGCCAGCTGTACAATCAAGCCGACATAGTCGCTGTCTGCAAGCCTGGAAGGACCTGTATTGACAATGGTGCTGACCAGCCGGTCGATTTCCAGAAGATATTCCGGTTTGAAAAATTGCAGGATTTTTTCTTCACTGCATGTATCTTCCGTCATGATAAAAAGAGCTTCGATCAGCTCATAATTAAAATGAATCAGATAATAAGAAGCCAGTGCCTTCCGTTTGTCTGCTTCACTGCCCTTTACCTCAATGCCGACTCCCCTCTTCCGGGTGAGCTCTATATGGTATCCCTTGAGGAAATAAGTCATCTCATCCAAGGCTGCTGTTAAAGTGGCAATGCTGATTCCCAGTTCAACTGCGAGTCCCTGAAGCTTGTAGGTTTCAGACTCCTGAAGCAGTGCAAGCAGTAATTTCAGACTGCGCTCCTCTGGTGTCTGGTCTACGGTATGGATGCCGAGAAGAAATTGAATAAGCCGGAATATTTTTTCGTCCTGTCCATCAATGGCGAGTCCCTCCTCCGTTTTCCGGCGAAGGGAAAGTCCGAATTCTTCAAGAATCTTTTCCACTGATTTCAAGTCACGCTGTATGGTCCTGACACTCACCCCCAGGAATGAAGCTAGTGAAGCCGGGCTGTGTTTTCCTGATGTTTTGATAATCAAATCGATAATAGATTTTTCCCTTGACGTGATTAACATATATAACAGCTCGTTTCAGATGATTTATCTTTTAAAACAGTGAATAGAAAAGCAGATATTCCGCTTTTCTATTCATAGGTGTTTATTTATTTTGGGTGATGATTTCCATCAATTCCCTGGCACTCTTAGCCTGTACCATCTTTTCGATATTTTCCATATCGGAGCATGTTACGGCGATGCCTGACAGAATTTCAAGATGTGTGCCGTCCTTACCGGCGATTCCGAAGATCAATCGTGCTTTCTGTCCGTCAAAATCTACGCCTTCCGGAACTTGAAGAACTGTGAAGCCGGATTTTAGCACATCCTTTTTCGCCTCTTCAGTACCATGAGGAATCGCTACATCATTGCCCATATAGGTTGAAGTCAATTGATCGCGCGCAATCATGGCCTCTACATAGCTTTCCTTAACATAGCCAGCTTTGACAAGCGCCTGTCCGGCAAAGCGGATTGCCTCTTCCTTCGTTGCGAAGGATTGATTTAAAAAGACATTTTCTTCTTTCAATAGATCATTGTCATGTTCCTGGATATCTGTATCGGCAGTGAGCTGTTCCTGGTCAGACACTTTGCTGCTGTCAAGGCTCGGTTCAACAATATCTCCGTGAACACCTTGTACATTCGCTTCCGCATCTTCCACCACCTCATCCAATCCGTCCCGGCCGCCATTTTTCAAACGGTCGACAAGCTTGTCGTATTCTGGGCTGGATAGGAAGTTATCCACTGAAATGTGGTACGCGTTCGGAACTTTATTCTGTGCTCTTGGTGTGAGCTCTTCCTGTGTGATAACGATTTCCGCATCATTTGGAAGATTATTGATCGCTGTATTGGTTACAGAGATGCTCAGTCCTGCTTCCTTGACTTTCTTGCGTAGCAGAGATGCTCCCATTGCACTTGAACCCATACCTGCATCACAGGCGAAGATGATCTTGTTCACCTTTTCAGGCACATTGCCTGGCTGGGATGCAAATACATCTGCAACTGAGCTTTTCTTCCCTTTCATTTCCTGCATTTTTTTGGCAGCATCTTCAAGATTTTCATCTGACTGCTTCCCTGTTTTCAAAATGACGGAGGAAATCAGGAATGAAACAATACCAGCAACGATTACACCTGCGAAGTTGGCGATATAAGCGCTCGCATGGTGCGGAGTAACCGCAGTGATCGCCAGGATACTTCCTGGTGAAGATGGAGCGAATAATCCACCGCCTAAAAGAACAAGGGTGAACACACCGCTCATGCCTCCAAGGATAACAGCGATAAACAGCATTGGCTTCATCAGGATATATGGGAAGTAAATCTCATGGATCCCCCCGAAGAAGTGAATAATCGCTGCACCTGGTGCAGATCTTTTTGCTGTACCTTTTCCAAAGATACAGTATGCCAAGAGAACACCGATACCAGGTCCTGGGTTGGCTTCAAGCAGGAACAGAACAGATTTCCCTGATTCCTTTACCTGCTGTATTCCGATTGGAGAAAGAACCCCATGGTTGATGGCATTATTCAGGAACAATACCTTCGCAGGTTCGATGATGATGCTTGTCAATGGAAGAAGTCCAGTTCCGACAAGCCAGTCGACACCGCTTACAAGCCAGCCCGTAAAGGTTGTAACTGCCGGGCCGACTGCCCAGTAGGATAGGATGGCAAGAAGTCCGCCCAGGATTCCTGCAGAGAAGTTATTGACGAGCATTTCAAATCCGGCTTTTACTTTGCCTTCAATCATCTTGTCAAACTTCTTGATTACATAGCCTCCAAGTGGACCCATAATCATAGCGCCCAGGAACATCGGGATGCCGGATCCTACGATGACACCCATTGTGGCGATCGCACCAACGACCCCTCCCCTGTGATCATGGACAATTTTACCTCCAGTGTAAGCGATTAACAATGGAAGCAAATAAGTAATCATTGGGCCGACCATTTCACCAAAATGCTTATTTGGTGTAAACCCTGTAGGTATAAACAAAGCGGTGATTAAACCCCATGCAATAAAAGCTGCGATATTCGGCATAACCATAGAGCTCAGGAAGTTCCCGAATTTCTGGACAGCTACTTTTATGTTTGTTTGAGCCATAGCTCTCTCTTCCTTTCTTAGAGAATTGATTCCACCTTCAATGATATAGGTACGGACATCTGCTTACAACAAACATAAATACCAACTTTGTCGCGCCATCAGAGACAAATACCAAGTTACTCCTTATCGTTTAGACATATTTCTATAGATCTAAACTTGAATCACTAAATTTACGGGAAGAGTCCTCCATTTCCCGGGATGCGGCTTAGTGTTTTCTCTTTTTTAAAGTTGTGTATGCCCGGAAAAGGATTCAAGTCGCTGGCCATGAGTATCGTTGGGAAATGAGGCCGTGGAATGGGAACAGCCCCCATAAATCCTAATTTTGATGCTTCCAGACTTTTTTCTGCATGATAAAGGCTGCTGCCCCGATGATGGCGACAAAGAGAAGGGCCGCGAAGAAGCCGTAGCGGATGTTTTTTTCCAGCAGGGTTCCTGAGGCTGCTGCTGCGATAAGGAGCAATCCGAGATAGGCGAGCATCTTCCCTTTTGCCTTGAGTTCAAGGAATTTTAGGGCAGATGCGAGTATGGTGGCCCAATTCAGCAAAATGAGAAGACCAGCTGCTGTAGTGATATATTCGTAAATCTTTCCCGGCAGCAGCAAAGCTGTCACGATGGAGAGCAGCATCCCAATGGCGGCAAGTGTCAGCGAAGGAAGAGGAAGCTTCTTCCACTTTATCTTCTTAGAAAACAGTTTTGGCGCATCGCCGTCCTTTGAGAGTGTAACAAGGAGGGTAGTCACGCCGAATAAAGCTGCAGTCATGGTTGAAAAACCTGCTACTATGATGGCTGCATTGAATACATGCGGAAAAAAGGATAAATGGTAATGATCCATTGCAGTCACAAAGGGGCTTTCTTTTTCTTGGAAAGCACCGTGAGCTGCCATCATGACAGCGAATCCGAGCGAGACCGCATATAAGATCACTAGAAGAATCAGCATAATGACACCGGCCTTCGGTGCATCCTTCTTCTCCTTCAGCCTTGTGGCCATGAGACCGATCACTTCGATGCCTCCATAGGCATAATACGCATAGATAAGGGAAGACCAAAATCCGATAAATCCTTCAGGAAACAATTCATGGGCACTCCCCGGAAGACCGGGATGCTCCGTTCCGCCATGAAGCAGGCCAAACAGCCCCGCACCTGCCAGGACGATGAACATCAGAATGGCCGCTGTTTTTACAATAGCCAGGAAATCCTCTACCTTATCAAATCCTTTATTACCCGTAAGGACTACAATAATCGAGAGGATGGCATATCCTGCCGCAAAAACCCAAAGGGGCACCTGAGGAAACCAAAATCTCGACAAAATGGAGAGTGCGGTTAATTGGCTGCCCATGATCAGAATGTTCGAGCTCCAATAATTCCAGCCGCATGTAAATCCCGCCCACTTACCGAATGCTTTTGCAGCATAATAACAGAAAGAGCCTTCCTGTGGATCCTTTGCCGTCATTTTTGCCAGCAGATTATAAACTGTATATGTACCTAGTGCTGCTAAAAGAAAGGAAAAAACAATGGAGGGACCGGTCGTCTTTATTCCAATGGCTGAACCAAGAAAAAAACCTGTCCCAATCGTACAGCCTACCCCAATCAGTGAAAGCTGCCACCATTTCAGCGTCCCCTGTCCCTCCGATTTACCTGAGTGCTCGTTTCCTTCAGGACACATAATGTACCTCCTATATTAAGTCGGGCAATACTCCCGCGAATTCCTTATTGATTCACCTCTTTATTTTCTTCTGATTTTCCCGCTTCATACCTAAACGGAATCGAACATCGAAAAAACCCCTGATCCAAGGGGTTCTCTTTTGACTTTTATTTCAAGAATATTACATAATAATGATACGGATTAAGCGAGGTGGAGACTTTAATGATACTCATCACAGGGGAACTCTCCAGACTTGTGGGGGAATATTACTCCTGCACTGATGAAGCCATGAAGTCGGAGCTTGAAGAAGATATTAACCTTTTAAGTGCTGCCATCTACCTTTGGGATCATAATCCTAAAGCATCTTATTAAATAGAATAAACTTACGGCCGGCTTGCCCGCAGTGTTATGGGAAACGGCGAGTCTCCTTTTTGGATGTCCAGCGGAATCCTGCTTGATTTGCTGGATACATTTAATTTATTTTCTCCTTCGAAAACCGCCATTTTTTAAAAAAATTCCATCAAGCTGTTTTTTGATAAGCAGTATTCCGATTTACAAGATGGACTTGTTAGTGTTCTATACAGGAATGGTGTATCATGGGGAATGTAAATAATTCGTTCGGATGAAAGAAGGATTTTCGATTCATGGCACATATACAACGAGGGACACGCACATTCAAAAAAGCGAATCTGGCCTTATTTGCCGGAGGATTCAGCACGTTCGCCATACTTTGGGGCACCCAGCCGCTGCTCCCGGAGCTTGCTCGGGAGTTTCATATTTCTCCTGCACTCTCGAGCCTAAGCCTTTCTTCCACCACTATTGCTTTAGCTGTCAGTATTTTAATAGCCGGTTCTTTATCAGAAGTGTTTGGGCGGAAATCGATCATGACTCTTTCCATTGTCGTGTCCTCCCTTCTATCAGTCCTTACAGCGTTTTCGCCCAATTTCCATCTGTTGATTCTTTTCAGGATCCTTCAGGGAATTACGCTGGCGGGTCTGCCGGCTGTCGCAATGGCTTATTTGGGTGAAGAAATTGAACCCAGGAGCCTTGGAATGGCCATGGGGCTGTATATAAGCGGAAATTCAATCGGAGGAATGGCAGGAAGAATCATCTGCGGCTTTTTAACGGATTATTTCGGCTGGCATGCGGCACTGGCCGGTGTCGGACTGGTCAGCCTGCTTGCCGGAGTGGTCTTTTGGAGGATCCTTCCTCCTTCTGTGAATTTCCATCCGCGAAAGTTTGAAATAGGATCATTAGCAAAAACTTTATTTTCGCAATTCAAGGAACCAGGGCTGGTTTATCTATTTCTCATTGCTTTTTTACTGATGGGCGGCTTTGTTTCATTATATAACTATATCGGCTTCCAGCTGATCCGTCCGCCTTATTCTTTAAGCCAGACATTGGTTGGCTTCATTTTCATCGTCTATATGGTCGGCACATTCAGTTCAACCTGGATGGGGATGCTGGCTGACAAATATGGAAGAAGGGTCATTTTAGGGCTCTCCCTATTCATCCTTTTCATAGGGGCATTCATTACGCTTGATGCTTCTCTTTGGGTAAAAATCGTTGGTGTGGCTGTCTTCACCTTTGGCTTTTTTGCCGGACATTCCCTTGCCAGCGGCTGGGTAGGCAAGTTTGCTTCCCATGATAAAGCTCAGGCATCCTCCCTGTACCTATTTTTTTATTATGCCGGTTCAAGCATCGGAGGAACAGCAAGCGGTGCGGTATACAGCGGATTCGGCTGGCATGGAGTAGTGGCTTGGATCATGATCCTTGCTGTTGTTTCCATCCTTCTTTCCATCCGCCTTGGAATCATCGCTAAACGGAAATTCAAGACACATACAGCGGAAGTATAATAAGGAGAGCCCCCGGGCTCTCCTTTAATTATTTTCAAACCGTTCATTACATTCTTTTATCATGAAATCCATGTAAGCAAGAGCCTCATTCCGTCTTCGGATTAACGAGTTGTAACTGGACTTTGGCGGTTTCTTGTTTCTCAGCCTCAGTGCCTCCTCGATTATTTTATGCCACTTTTCCGGTACGTTCATAAGCGCATATTCACCCGCTTCAGCCTTTGAGGTGATATCACGTTCCCTGAATGTATAATAAAGACGGGTAACTCCCAGAACTCCCCATTCGATGCTGTTTAAGCTCAAATAGCCCTGAAAGAAATAAAGGGAAGGAAATGTCCTGCTTCGCTTTGCCCAGCCCGCCCAATAGGTGTTTAAGTTTTCTCTCATCCCGCTAAGAAGCTGCTCCCAGTCTACATGCAGCGGAACTTCTTCGATTTTTCTTCCTCGGACTGTAATCCCATACTTTTTTAATTGAAAGGTATCTATGGAATTTCTATAAAACGTCAAGGTCCCGATATAACTGCCAGAATTAAAGCGCAAAACTGGAACAGGATTTTTTGCCAAAGTTTCCAAACCATCTTCAAAAAAATAAAACCCGTCAAGGTCTGTATCCGGAAATTCTTTTTTGATAACTGTATGAATTTCCTTTAAAATCAGTAAAGTATTTTCCTTTATCTCATTTGTATGTAATACACCTATAAAATCTATATCGCTGAATCCCTCTTTAAACGCTCCTAAAGAGATAGAGCCATATAAATAGAAAGAACCCAGCAATTGAGGAAGCCTGCTGTCCATCAATTCTAAATATCGCTCAAGCTGAGCCTTAACTTTGTCTTGCACCTCTCCACTGTTTGTCCCCGGAAAATGAATCATTTAATTGATATCCCCTAAATAGATGGATGGCTTCCTGCCTTCAACATATTTTTTTAACGATGTTACAATTCCTTTGGGGTACATCCTTACATTCTCCAGTTCCATGACCCTTACCCACTCAATTCCAATCTGGTCACTATCAGGGCTGCTAGGAATGTCATCTCCCTTGAGCTCTCCTTTCAAGGAACATGAAAAATAAAACTCCACCGCATGAACGCCGGAATCAAAAGAAGCAAACTCATGGTTTTTCCCGATATATTCACGGAGAAAACAGAATTCACCAGGCTCCACCTCCATGCCGATCTCCTCGATGCACTCTCTTTTTACGGCATCCAGCAGCGTTTCCCCGTGTTCTTGCCCTCCGCCTGGAAAGAGATAAAAGACTCCCTGTTCGTCCTGGTTTTTGGTGAGGAGAAGCTGATCTTCCTTTAAAATGACTGCCTTTGCCGAATTCCGGATTTTTACTCTAGACTCTTTTATGATTATTCCCCCTTTTTAGTAATTTCTAAATTATACCATCAGCATAATAATCCAAAAACCCTTTTGTCCCGTTTTGCTTTTAAAATAACACCCTTTTAAATAAAGACGATTTATCCATCATCAGAGTCACCGGCAAGATCAAAATAAGGGGAGAATTTCCCCTTAAACTCAGAAAAGAGCTTGTTTGGGTTGAAATAAGGGGAGGTTTTCCCGTTATCGGAAAAAAAATCCCTCATTTTCACATTTTTTTCGTCAATAGAGGGAATTTCTCCCTTTATTAAAGCTCTTTTTACTTCACTTTACGAATTAAGGGGAATTTCTCCCTCTAATTATTTGACAATCACGC
>NZ_KE387245.1:159898-164271 GCF_000430765.1 Peribacillus kribbensis DSM 17871
GTCAATAGAGGGAATTTCTCCCTTTATTAAAGCTCTTTTTACTTCACTTTACGAATTAAGGGGAATTTCTCCCTCTAATTATTTGACAATCACGCGGTTCGGCATAGAAGCTGGTCCTCAAACTGACTACAGAAATAAAGAGGCGACTCTGAAGTCGATTTATTCGACCAATGGAGTCAGCCTCTTTTCCATTCTTATTTACGGTTCCGCAATTCCACACGTCGGATTTTTCCAGAATCCGTTTTTGGAAGCGCATCGATGAATTCAATGATTCTTGGATATTTATATGGAGCTGTTTCTCTTTTTACAAATTGCTGCAGCTCCTTCACTAGCTCTTCGTTTCCTGCTTTTCCTTCCTGCAATACAATGAAGGCTTTAACCACGTTACCTCGGATTGGATCTGGAGAGGCGACGACGGCGCATTCTTTTACTGCTTCATGCTTCATCAGTGCATCTTCTACTTCGAAAGGCCCAATGGTATAGCCTGAACTGATGATTACGTCGTCATTTCTTCCCTGGAACCAGAAATAGTTATCTTCATCTCTTGAGGCTCTGTCTCCGGTCAGGAAGTAGCTCCCTCTTACGGCCTCATTCGTTTTCTCAGGGTTCTTATAATACTCTTTAAATAAAGCTGGGAAATCCTTTCGGACTGCAATGGTTCCTATTTCACCGGCTGGCAGCGGCTGGCCTTCGCTGTCAACAATTGCGATAAATTCCTGAAGCAGCGGCTGGCCCATGGATCCAATTTTTTCCGGATTCACATTAAGATTCGCAATCAAAAGCGTGCTCTCTGTCTGCCCATAACCGTCCCGGATCTGGATGCCAAAATTCTCGCTGAATACATTGATGACTTCCCTATTCAAGGCCTCGCCGGCAGATACCGCAGTATGAAGCTTAGACAAATCAAATCTGCTGATATTCTCAAGCTTTGCCATCATACGATATTCAGTCGGGGTGCAGCACAGAACATTAATTTTATTATCCTGAAGGATTTGCAGGTATTTTTCCGGACTGAATCTGCCGTTGAAGACAAAACCAGTGGCTCCTGAACCAAGGATGCTAAGGAACGGACTCCACACCCACTTCTGCCATCCAGGAGCAGCAGTTGCCCAGGCGATATCATCGCTGCCAATGTTGAGCCATTTTTTAGCCGCAGTCCTTAAATGGGCATATCCCCATCCGTGAGTGTGCACCACACCTTTTGGATTTGCGGTTGTCCCAGAAGTGTAGGCCATAAACGCGTAATCATCTTTAGAAGTGGATACGGAAGTAAATGTTACCGGCTCATCTCTCATGATGTCTTCCATCTGTAACCAGCCATCTGCTTCGTTTCCAAACACGATTTTATGCTTAAGGAAAGGAGTGGCCTCCGCGATCCTGTCGACTTCTGTAACAAGCGGGCCGTAAGCGATCACTGCCTTTGCTTCGGAATGGTTGAACCGGTAGCTTAGATCCTTTGCTCTCAGAAGCTCAGAAGCAGGACTAAGGACGAGCCCGGTTTTAAGGCAGGCTAAATAAATATAGTAAGACTCAATCAGGCGGGTAGTCAGAATCACGACCCGGTCGCCTTTTTCCAGACCGAGTTTTGAAAGTCCGTTAGCAAGCTGGTTCGCCTTCTGAATCAATTCCTCATATGTAATCGTTTTTTGGATTCCAGTTTCCTCTTCAAAAATTAACGCTGTTTTGTTTGAAAAGTGCTTGTCTATTTCATCTGCAATATTATATTTTTCTGGTGCAAGTAAAGTATGTAATTCCAAGTTTGTCAACCTTCTTTTCTGTAAAATTCAGTATGCTGTGCAAAAGGGGGATTCCCGCATATTATACAAGTATACCATCTAGTATTAGTACTTGATACTAATCAGGCTCCAAAGTGACCAAAAAAACTACTTGTCTTTTGCGGACTCTATTAGTAAAAAAATCTCCTGCCTTAAGCAATTATAACATCAACTATTATGACTTGGTACTAAAAAGCCTGAATGTTTAATAAAACAAGCACTTCTCTCCCTTGTTTTTCCCTTCCAACTTGCCAATATACGGTGGACAAGAGAAAAAACCATCTAATTTGAGATGGTTTTTCACCTTAAAAAATCCTCACCCGCCTCCAACATCCTGGATCTATTTCTGGCTGAATTTCTTGTTATACAAAGAGCCTTGGTGCTCTTCTTCCTATTTGATGCTATAAGTCATGAGTGAGGCGGATCATATCCCGGCAATGAATGCCATTTTCAAAGATAGGCTCTTCGTAGTGCCTGATAAAGAAATCCTGATCCACTCCTACAATCCGGAAACCGCATTTCTGGTATAGAGCCAGCTGGCCAATGCCTGAATTTCCGGTTCCGATCTCAATGGTTTTAAATCCTAGCGTTCTTGCTTGATGGATTGCATGCCTCACTAGGAGTTTGCCGATCCCTCTTCCATGCAGCTGCTCTTTTACTGCAACATTCACTAATTCAACCGTAGCCGGCCTCGTCGGAAGGAGTACATACACTCCGGCCGCCTGGCCATGTTCGTCCTCGGCTAAATAGCACTCCCCTCTTTTAAGGTAATCAGTGACCAGGGGTTCGAAGGGATCTGCCAGAAGAAGCAGTTCCATGGGCGGGTTTTCATTTTGTGCTAATTTTCTAATGTTCATGGTATGTTCCCTTTCTAAAGCGTATCCCAAGCGCCAGCCGCAATCGCTTCAATCTCGACTAAGAATTCTTCTCTGATCAGTCTGCTTACTTCTACAGCCGAGCTTGCCGGGGGTGTCTCAATGTTGACATATGAATCCCGGATTTCCCTTACTGCTGCCATCTGGCTGATATCTGTCAAAAAGAAAGTAAGCTTTACCACATCATGAAAGGTCATTCCCGCAGCAGCAAGGCCGGCTTTAATATTTTCAAAAACCTGCCGGGTCTGAAGAGCTAAATTCCCTTCACCCACGATATTTCCATTAGGGTCAAGAGCAACTTGACCGGAAATATAAAGTGTACGTCCATTTTTCACTTCTGCTATATTCGAATATCCGAAAGTACCAGGCATGGTATCAGGATTTGAAAAGATAATATTTTTTGCAGACTCCATTTTGATTCTCCTTTTTCAATTGAATACATCATAATAAATTCGAAAATCTCCTTAAATTCCTATTCAAGATGAATCTGTAAAGTCCTTTACTACAAAGGATAAAAATTTCCGTATGTTTTGTTGCATTAGCGATAAGGATAAAATTTACATTTTATGTTAATATGATGGTATGCTGTAACGATGGATGGAGGAAAAAATTATGATGATTGGTATGCCTTTTTTGGCGGCTGTTATCCCAGGATTTTTAGTGTTACTTCTGACCTTGCGGCTTACAAAACGATTTTCCTTTATTTGCAAGGCTTTTGCCAAGTATGTTGACTGCTTGTACGTCTATTGTATTGTTTTATAATGGATATGCAATAGTTAGCGGGTTCGAAGGAATAGCATTCGGCATTCTTGCATTCTTTTTATTGTGTTTTTCCGTATTGGGTTCAATTATTGCAACTAAAAGTATCCGTACTAAACAAGCTTAGTTCATAATAATCGTGTTTACAGGATCTCTGTTATATCTAGAGATCAAATATAGCTGAAACGTTTATGAATACAGCCAATAAAAAAAGACTGCAAACTCAGTCTTTTTGTACAATTATCATTTATAATCACTTAAACTTACAAAGTCATGATCTGTCATTTAATATTTATGGGTCCTTAATAATCCAGACTTAAGATTTTCTGAAAGTCGTGCTGTATCATATGCGCATACCGCAATCGCCTTCATTCCGGGCAGCCGACGGTTCACTTCCTCTTCGAAGCCTTCCAGCTTTTCCAGTATTTCTTCTTCGTTCCTCCACTCTACGTGGCCCCAGGTTCTGATTCCATGATATTGATCTCTGGAAGAATCCAATAGACTTGAAAAATGGGAGAGAATGGTCGGTGGATGAAAATCTCCATTTTTCCAATAAAAATCGAAATTATTGATAAAATGAAGCGATGTTAACTGTTTTTTTGAAGAACTTTGAGTTAGTCTCAAAAGTGGACACGTTAAAACGGTAATTCATATACTTGAATTAACTTTAAAGAGGACGTGTTCTTATGGGGAAACATTTTGATCATGAATATAAAGAGTATGTTGCGAAACTAATTGTTGAAGAGGGGCGGGTCGCCAAGGAGCTTGCTTTCGAGCTTGAGATCCCCTACTCAACCATTAGAAAGTGGGCGAGTGCCTACAAAGAGAAAGCAAATAGACAGGTCAACAAAGAAAACTATATGACTCCCGGCGAGCTGGAAAAGTTAAAGAAACAACATGAAAAGGAGCTTCAACAGCTGCGGGAGGAGAATGAGATCCTAAAAAAGGCCATGCACATCTTCAC
>NZ_AUMQ01000033.1 GCF_000430765.1 Peribacillus kribbensis DSM 17871
AGCTTCGTCTATTTTAGATGCAGGATTTGATGATGCCACCCAATTCTATGGAGAACCAGCTGACTACCATGTACATCTCCGCACCACTAATGTATTGGAAAGATTGAACTCTGAGATTCGAAGACGCGAACAGGTAATCCGTGTCTTTCCAAATCATCAGTCTGCTTTTCGCCTAATTGGAGCTGTGTTAATGGATTATGCTGATACGTTAGACTTGGGCGGCCGAAAATATCTTCATACTTCAAATTAGGAAACGTACACCAAAAGTTTTGGGAGGAGGAGGCTAGCCTCCTCCTCCCAAAACCTCATAAACATAGTGGTTTACATTGAACATTATTTTTACACAAGATGCTGGACTTGACTCGCATGGAGCTCGTTCAGGGTTATATTAAGGGGAGGTTACCGTTATACTCTGAAAAACAGCAACTTTTTAATTTTTCGAGTCAATAAGGGGAATTTTTCCCTTTACTTCTGATCAGGCACTTTACCTGATCCCCAAACGACAATAAGAAAAAGACGTATGCCAATCCATACGTCCATTCTTGTGTCTTATAAGAGTCATCCGCTTACTTTTTAACCGTAATGCGGGTGGCTTTACTTTTGTTGCCTGCTGCGTCTGTGGCTGTGAGATAAAGGACACGGCCTGCCGGTTGTTTCGGTATGGAGACTGAGAAGGCTGTTGTTGTTTTTGGGATCTTGAAGGTACGGAGTGTTTTGGTTCCGTAGGTGATCCTGATGGTGGCGCCTTTTTCAGATTTCCCTTTTATAACAGTCGATTTACTGGTGATGGCGTATACGTATGGTGCCCAAGGTGCTGTGGTATCGAGCTCTGTCAGCTTCAGGGTATACGGCCTCGTGGAGTAGTGGCTGTTCGCTTCAAAGATCTGGATGTAGTTGCTGCCGGGCTTCACATTGAGTGTAAAGCTTTCGCCGCCTCCAAGATTCTTCGCATCATGCTGTTGTTCCTCCGCCATTTTTCCGTTTACGACACGGTCGGACCACACGATGTGATCAATCCCTGGAATGGCGCTGACATCCACCTTCACCTTCATGGATTTAGCCGCTTTTATCACATACCAGTCCACATCATTCGGCAGCTGGTACTTATCTGTAAAGCTTTTATTCACTGCCAGGATCCGGGCCGTTTTTCTGACACTTCCCGAGTCGCCGCCCATATTCGGCAATTCTGTATTTAAGGCGTTGAACAGATTCACGGCGCCAAAGCCCGTGCTGGTATTCCAGCCTGTGTAGCCGGGCAGCTTCACGCATGAGCTTTCCAGCAGATATTCAATTTGAAAAGGAGTAAGCCTGTTTCCAGCCGAAAGCAGAAGGGCCCCCATTCCGCTGACAATCGGAGCGGAGAAGGAGGTTCCCGCGGCACGGTGGTTGTACCCTCCCTGCATGGTCGGTACGACGATTCCTTCGCCGGGCGCCATAAGGTCCAGAGCTTCGCCTGTATTGGAGAACACAGACCTTTTATTTTGAGAATTCACCGATCCTACACTCAGGACCTCAGGATATCCTGCCGGGTATGAGACTGGCATCCGGTACTGGCCTTCATTTCCTGCTGATGACACCACCAGGATGCCCGCAGCTGATGCTCGAAGAATTGCGTCATATTCCGCCTGGCTCGGTTCAGGGCTGCCGAAGCTTATATTGATGATATCCGCTCCCTGCTTGATGGCATAATCAATGCCGCGTACTTCATCCGCAACCTCCGCTCCTTTTGGGCTTCCAATTTTAACAGGCAGAATTTTGATTCCTGGAATATTCGCGGCCACTCCGGCAATCCCGGCAGAATTATTCGCACTTGCCGCTATGACACCTGCCACTTCTGTTCCATGTCCTGCATCATCTGAAGCATCTTCGTCATTATTGACAAAGTCATATCCAGGAAGAATCTGCCCTCCTAAAAACTCTTGATGCTTGAAGTTGATCCCTGTATCGAGGACGGCTACCTTCACAGGCCGGGTAAAATTAAAGGTACCCCAAGCCTTTAGAATCCCAGTGTTCTGCAGGTACCACTGCTCCTTCACATAAGGATCCTCAGCAGAACTCACAGATAAATGCTCTTTCATCCGGTTCGGCTCCACAGCCGTAACTCCCTGCAGACTGGCTGCAGATTTTAGAATATGGCTGTAATCCACTTTCTCCGGAACCTTCACAATGCTGATCAAATTCTGTCCGCTTTTAAAGCTCCTCACTTTGGTCAGGTTATGTTCAGTTATGAACGGTTGAATGGAGCTTTTGGAGCTGATCAATAGTTCGCGATTATGTATATCTGATATTTGGGTTTTGCTTTCTGAAACCCGAATCTCTTTATCTGCAAAAAATGTTTTTTCTTTACGGGCAGTGTTCTCATCTGCCAGCACATTCTGGGGAACAAAGGAAACAAGAGCTGCTGCAAGGGCCATTGGGGCTGCCAGCTTATGAACGTTTTTAAACATGTCTGCCTCCCGGTTATGAAGTAATCTCTATATTTTTATGATCCTATCATTATCCGCCAATCGGACAGCGAAAAACATCAGGGATAAGACCTATTTTTAATAGCCTATTCAGCCTCTTACCTACTGCCCTGAAAAGGAATCTAGTAAAACTTCGTCTTTAGCACATTATACTGCTTACAAAGGTAACTGCAAGAAAAAAAAGCCCCGGCCCATTCGGCCGGAGACTCCTCTTTAGTTCAATTTCTTTTTATCTTTGCTGTATATATTCACAACATACGGATCATTCCGTACACTCTTTGCCTTTACATCTTCCAGGATAAAGGCCTTGATTTCGCCTTTTATTCGCTTAGCCAGCTTCTCTGCATCCGGATCTTTGGAAGAAACCGTTATGGTCAGATTCATCTGCAGCGGAAGCGGATGGAAGGAATAGGAGAAATGCTTAATCTTGAATTCTTTATTTTCGACGAGACCCTGGACAATGGTATCAATGATTCCGGCATTTCCCCAGCGGATTTCCTGTTCGCGGGCCTTCATATCGGACTTGCGGATATCAAAGTAAAACTCGCCGTATGGGCTCGTCATCTTTTTAAGCGCCGCTTTCAGCTCCGCATCTCTATGCTCTGTCTTGGCAATGGATACATACATATAATTCTCAAATTTATCGATCCTCACCTGAGGCGGGAACGGGGTCTCATAGTGATTTTCCTTCAGGTAGGCCGTGACCTCCTTCTCCACCTCTATGCTCTGTTCCTGATATTCTTTCTCCTCCGCGCTTTCCACAGGCGGATTCTGGGGAGTGATCGCCACAAGCTTCACCTTAATGTCGTAGGTTCCATACTTTCTTGCTGCAAGCGCCTCATTGACTCTTTGCGC
The DNA here is from genome assembly GCF_000430765.1 of Peribacillus kribbensis DSM 17871. Taxonomy (GTDB): domain Bacteria; phylum Bacillota; class Bacilli; order Bacillales; family DSM-1321; genus Paraperibacillus; species Paraperibacillus kribbensis. The sequence goes on from NZ_AUMQ01000033.1 coordinate 3,321, forward strand.
TGCAGTCTTCTTTGCTTGTTCAATTTCATGCGCTTCCCCATAGATATCAAGGGTCATTCTTTTGTCAGCAACCGATATGCTGGATGGATACAGGCTCCATCCTTTCTTTGAGCCCGCCTCCATAACTGTCTTGGTGATTTCCTCCTGAAGCTCCTTTTGCTTCACGAAAGAGCTTAAATAAGGAATTTTAGCCGCCACATTGCCCATGGCCGGTGAAAAGAGAGAAACGGCTGTCAGGCTCATCACCAAAAGGGCCGCTGAAATCATGGAATATCTAAGAGTTTTCCTTCCGGCACTGGAAGGCTGCCTCCTTAAATAAACCAAATTATCATTCTTGACCGCCTTCAGGACCTCCTGCTTATGTTTTTCTTCAAATGCAATTCCAAGTGCATCCGGATAATTCAGCTTTTCTTTCATTCTGCCTCTCCTCCCTCAAAGAATCCTTTTAACTGCTGCCTTCCTCTATGGAGCCTGGTTTTCACCGTGTTGGCATTCAGGTTCAGCAGGCCGGCGATTTCTTTGATGGAAAGCTCCTCATAATAATGCAGGATGATGACTTCACGAAGCTTGACGGGAAGGGCCAAAACCTTCTTAAAAATACCTTCTTTATTTTCCTGATCCAGAAGCTTATTTTCCGTAAAAACTGCCCCCTTTGTCAGGAGAGAGCTGAAAAAGTCTTTATAAAAGATATGTTTAAATGACCAGGAATCCAGGTAGTCCTTGCATTTATTGACTGTGATGCGATACAGCCAGGTCTTATAAGCAGAACGGTTTTCGAATCTATCCAAACTTTGATAGCAGCTGATGAAAACCTCCTGGGAAATGTCCTCTGCCACCTGTTTTTGTTTCACATATGTAAAAGCAAGCCTGATTATCATATCCCCATACTCTCCCATAAGCCAGACCAGCTGCTCTTCGCGCGGAAGATGATGGATTTCATCCGGAGATGAATGCTTTGTCATTTTCTTCACTTGCATCCAGATCCTCCCCTCTGTACAAACGTTAGACGGAGCCACATGGAAAATGGTTCTGTTTTTCCATTCACTATTTTTTTTGCGATATCCCTATGGTTATCCTGATGGCGAAACCGGGTAAAGTCCTTCATCACCCCAGATCGAAAGAGGCAGCAAATTTCCTGAAGGATTTTGCCGAAACACAGCGAATAATTCATTAGCAGGACAATGAAGAAAGGGGCACAGATATGCTATAAAAATGCTATCTAATTCGCGGGCCTCCCATCCCCATGGACCTTTTGAATTGGAATCCAAAATGAGAAAAGGGAGGAATTCATATGAACTATGATCAAGACTTTTTGCTTCTGCTGGAGGATGCCAAACAAGAATTTTCCGGCTGGGATTTTTCGTATGTATCAGAGACCGGACGATTCCAAACCGAGCTTCTGCCCTGGTCTTACGGCAGTATGGCCATCTGCCATGTCCGGAAAGCAAAGTCGCTGCTGGATATGGGAACAGGCGGCGGAGAATTTTTATCAAGAATGAAACCGCTCCCGGAGCATACACAAGCCACTGAAGGCTATGAGCCAAATATAGCTGCTTCAAAGGGAAAGCTTGAACCTCTCGGGGTAACGGTATCCTATATTACGGATGATAGCAGCCTTCCTTATCAGGACAAGAGCTTTGATTTAATTCTGAACCGCCATGAATCCTATTCTCCTGCTGAAGTCCGGAGAATTGTGGCCGATCAGGGAGTTTTTCTCACCCAGCAGGTTGGCGGGGCGGACTGTTCGGAAATCAATGAAGCACTCGGAGTGCAGGTCAACCCGGAATTTTCCCATTGGAATTTGCAGCATGCCGTGGAGCAGCTCACCCAGAATTCCTTTAAAATTGTCTATTACTCGGAACATTTTCCCATACAAAGGTTTTACGATATAGGTGCTTTAGTGTATTATTTAAAGGCCATTTCATGGCAGGTGCCCGGATTCCATACGGAAGAGCATATCGACCGGCTGTATCAGATTCACAGGACTATCTCAAATACAGGCTTCTTTAATACAAGGCAGCACCGATTTGTTATTAAAGCGGAAGCTGTGTAGAGTCCGCACGAAAGGAGGAGCAGAAACGCTCCTCCTATTTATCCTGCACTTGTGGGTATACTGAATGAAAATTGTAAGCGGTCAAGAGCACCATCTGTTAATCCCACAATATCATTGGGTTCATAAGCCGGCTGTGTTTTCCTAATAATAGTTATTAAATAAAACTAAGGTCTTCAAGGGCAGCCTCTCTTCATTTATACAGATCCGAGTTCAAGCTTTTTCAGCCTTCCAGAGAAGAGAAGTACGAGCACCAGGATTCCGCAGAACATAAGAAAAATAGTATGAGGCCCGGCCGCTGCCACTAAAGATCCTGTTGCAAGAGACGAAGAAATTTTGACAAGTGAAGCCAGGATAGTCCGGACTCCTGTAACCCGGCCGATCATGTCTGATGAGGTTTTAATTTGAATGAAGGTCTGTGCTGCAATGAGATGCCCCATGGTAAATAAGCCGAACAAAAAGACCAGGATGATCGTGAAGGTGAAGTTTCCGGTAAAGCCGATCAGCAGGGAGGTCAGACACATCCCGCCCATCGTATAAAGAACGATGGTTTCTTTCTGCTTTTTTATGAGTGTATTCATTCTGAGTCCTGCGAGAATACCGCCGACGGTAAAGGCAATTTCCATAAAAGAATAAAGGCGGCTTCCTCCGCCGAGGCTGACCGCAAACGGAAGCATGATGGTCATGGCGAGCTGGATACCGATAGAATTAATAATGGATAAAAACAATAAATATTTCATGCCCTGCTCCCGGTTCACATACAGGAAGCCTTCTTTTAAGCCATTCCAATAGCCATGCCCCCTTTGTTTAGGAGCAATATCCGCGAGCCTCTGCACATGCCGGTACAAGAGGGCCGCCCCGCAGAAGGAGATAGCATTCACAATGAAAAAAAGATAAATTGGAAATATAGAAATCAAGGCGCCTGACAGGCCTGTCCCTATAATATAAAGAGTCTGATTCACTGAATTGGATCTGGAGATGATAAAAGGCAGATCCTTCTTTTCAAAGGACTGTTTGATAAAGCTCTGGGATGCCGGCTTATAAATGGTATAAAAGACCGCAATCATAAACTGAAATAAATAGATAAGATACAGTTCACTAATTTGAAGATACAAGCAGACTGCCATTGCCAGAACCACGGCTCCCCTGCTCAAATCCGTCAGGACCGTAATTTTCTTAGAATCATAGAAATCCACAATCACGCTCAAAAAAGGCGTTAATAGAATACTTGGCAAATAATAAATCGCAATCATAATGCCGATGGATAAGGCATTTCCCGTCATATGATACATATACCAGTACAGCGCAATCTGCTGTATGCCATCACCAAAATCGCTGATGCCTGCCCCGAACAGATACAAAATCTTGTTTCGACCCATATCATGCTGACCCCTCACTGTATTTCTTTCCTTAATAACCGTACCCTCTCTGCATAAAATTCTCCTTTCGCTTGATCCTTCAATACATATAGGAAGAGATCTGTCATAAGAAGTGCCGTATCCAGCCGGTATAGCGCCAGGACCTCCCGGGGCGTTCCGGTTAAAACATCCCGATTCGGATATCCCCTCAGAAATTCGCCTACATCCAGCTCTCCCAGCTCCAGCACCCGCATGATATCAAGCGCCGCCGGTCCGATCAATGCATTATCCCAATCAAAGATCGCGGCTGCTTTCCCCTCTCTCCCGATTAAATTCACAGGCCGGATATCCATATGAAGCAGGCAGTGCGGAGAGCGGTTTAGAGACAAAACTTCCTGAAGCTTATCTTTTTCCAGCAGAAATCCATCTTCCGGGAAAAGATTTTTTAACGCCGCCATGCGCCGCTCAATCCTTCTTGCCAGATAACTCTCCATTCTCTCATTTCCCTGATTGGATATCACAAGACCATCCACCTGCAGCTCATGTATCCTGCCGGCAAAGGCACCGATCTCTGTATCTGGAACCGGAACTCCATCTCCCTCAATAAACTCCGTCACCAAAAAATCAAGCTCCTCGCCAAAATGCAGCAAATGAACCCTGGGAACAGGCAGGCCAAGCGAAGAACAAAATACATTCAAATCGTGCTCCTTCTGCAGCGACCAGCGCCACTCCTCCCGGCTCTTATCCACAGAAGGCACCCGCACAGCAAGCTTCCCCCGTTCCCCCTCCTGCAAAAAGAACACCGCATTATCCACACCATTCCCCGCCAGCCGCAGCTCCTCCATTTCCCAGCCATACTGCCCGCACAAAACCTTAGTTAACAAAGCCATCAACCCCTGAAGTTCCATAGTAAAACTCCCTTCATACAGGATTTATTTTCCATCTCCATTCTAAGCCTGCCTGCTTTATTAGTAAATGTTGAAAAAATTAGTTTTGGTTATAAGATATACTTATGATTTAGGGATTGGGCCGGAATCTAGGTGGAACTGTTTCCTTATCGCTATAGGGGCATGATCGAATCTGAAGGGTGGATGCTCGATTTTTTCAGGATCATGCTCGATATTTCTGGGATCACGATCGATTTTTTTAAATTTCTGATCGATATTACCGGATTTATGATCGATTACTGTGGGGAGGTTGGTTTGGGTCTTGGTGTTCGGACGGGTTTGGGATTAGCATTATTCCGGTTAGGGGTTTGCTCACCTGCCGATGTCTTTTGCTGAATTGCTCCGCCAAGGATTTTTGTTCAGCATAAACGATTTTTTGCTCAGGCACCCCCTCTTTTTGCTCACACACCTATGGTTTTTGCTCAGACCCACCCCCCTTTTTGCTCACACACCTATGGTTTTTGCTCAAACCCAACCCATTTTTGCTCCGCCAAGAATTTTTGCTCAGCATAATCGATTTTTTGCTCAGCACAATGGCTTTTTGCTCGGGCACACCCTCGTTTTGCTCACACACCCATGGTTTTTGCTCCGCCCGGACCTTATCCTCAGCAGCATCTATATTGTTTTTTTGCTCCGCCCCAAACCCACAGCACCACCATAGACAGCAAAAAAGACTGATCCCTAAGAACAACCCTGCTCTTTGAATCAGTCTTTGTTATATAACCTAAGCTTTCCGGAATTCTGATTGAAGCAGTCCCATGATGATGATGTTGTGGTGCTGGTGGTTGTATTAGATGGCTTTGCGTTTGGTTCCTTCGATTTTGAAGCCTAGTTTTTCGTATACTTTTTATGGCTCTTGGGTTGTAGGAATGGACTTCTAATTCGATGCGGTGAAGATTGTAGACGCCAAAGCCGTATTCCAGCAGCAGTTTCATGGCTTCTGGTCCGTTGCAGTTGGAGAGGTAGCGGTCCGTGGATATTTGGATCCTAATGTAGGAGGCCCCTCCCAGCAGGTCGATGTAGCTCAGTTCGACATTGCCGATTCGCTCTTCTGTTGATTGATGGATAATCATTAGATAAATCCGGCTTTCGTCCTTTGAGATCTTTGCTAAATAGTCCGCCCGGTAATCTCTGCTGTAGACTCTTTTTAATCCGGTGCAGAAGCGGTTATCCTTATGATAGAGGCTCTCATAGAGGAAGTCCAAATCTCCTTCTTCATACGAGCCTTAAAAAAATTGCACCATGTTTCTTCTCCTTCTATCTTTCTTAGCGAACTGCCCCAAAAGGGAGAAACGCATGGACTCCTTTACGGACGTTAACAATCTGGGTCACACGCAGATCAACTGCCATGGTTGCCAGCGCATAGGCTTCGACTCTTGAAATGCCATAGAGCGAGGCCATAAAATCCAGCATATCGCTTAATGCGAGCCACATGGCTTCTTCCAGATCTTCATGGAATGCCATGGTAAGCCAGCCTTCATTGGTTTTGGCAATCGGCCGCTTGATATTTAGATTTTCATTTATGTTAAATGTCAGGCTCACCCGTTCCATGCCGCATTCCAGCGCGGGACCGGATACCTCTCCGTCTCCCTGGACCGCATGACCGTCGCCTGTTGAAAAAAGACCGCCTTCCACCGATATGGGCAGGTACAGGGTGCTTCCCGCTCTGAGTTCCTTGCAGTCCAGATTCCCTCCCCAGTAGGAAGGCTTCAAGGTGGAGTGCTCCCCTTTTTCTGCAGGAGCAACTCCCATAATTCCCATGAACGGGTTCAGCTTGACGCTGTACGGAAAGTTTCCAAACAAACTTTCTCCTACCATTAATGTGGAATCCAGTTTAAAGTCGAGAGTAAGCTCTTCCTCCTGATCAAACCCAAGTTTTTTGTTCCAGTAGCTTGGAAAACCGCCGGCAGATGTCCAGCCATATCCGTCCGGCACAATCTCATTAATTCTCACTTCCAGAACCCGCCCCGGCTCGGCTCCCTTAATAAAAACAGGGCCTACAAGGGAATGGCCGAAGCCGCTCGGCTTTCGTTCCGGAGAGATGTCTGTGAATTTCACCCTCGCTTCTCCCGGAGCCTTCCTAGGCTCCATCCCCCAGGATGCATCGAGAGTTTTAAAAATGACTGTATCTCCCTGATCAATGGTCAGGGCTGCTTCCATTTCACGGCTGAAAAAACCGTGAAGAGATTCTTTACTCGGATTTAGATAGTGAATACTAGACATGGGCACCTCCAGTTTATCAAGCATAAATTCCCTTATGTAAAAACTCCTCAATGTTCCTTTGGACTTCCGATCCCATTTTCAGGTAGTAAAGCCTAAAGTATAAAGCCTTTAAGAAATTGGATACATTTTTACGAAGATAGAACGATTCTAAAGAATAGCCTTCTTTTTCTTTTTCATCAATAAATGAAATCAGGCTGCCCACCCAAGTTGAAAGCTGCTCCTCCGGCAGATCTTTTTTGATCAGTTCCTGAACAATATAGAGCAGCCGCTCATCTTCGCCGTCTATGTAAATGGCGTCCTTATGAAGCAGACATTCACCAATTGCAGTAAGGAATTGTTCTGCCCGTTCCAGTCTGAATGACGGATGGCTGATTGCACTGGCCAGCATATCGGCTCCATGTGCAATGCTGGGGCCTTTCCCCTCCACATATCCTCTTGGATCTTTTTCTTCTATTAGATAGGAGGCGCTTTTCTCAGATGCTCCTAACACAGGGCTTTTCCTTATCTTTTCTAAAGAGCAGGGCGATCAAAAGAGACTGGAGAATGAGCGGGTAAAAACGGAATCGCTTTCCTTCTCGCCTATTTTATAAAACAGGCGGTTTTCATCCAGACAGGCGTCAAACAGACTCTCCATCTGTCCTGTAGTTAAATGATTGCCTTTCATCAGCTTGCAATACGTTGAATAGATGAGGCTGTCCCTCAGCTCACTGTCCACAGAACCGATGTTTGCAAGCATCTGCTCGAGCAGCCAGGCTTCGGGAGGCTGTTTCTCTGAATTCATATTCTTTAAGGCTTCCTTCAGATGCAAGATTCATTTCTTCTTTTTAAAAAAATCCCTTCAAATAGAAGGGATTCTCTTGGTGTGATTATAAAATGTGTGTCTAATCCGGACTTCCCATGCTTTGGATCGGGTAATAGCGAAAATCTACGATGCCGATGACAGAATCTTCTTTGATGGCGCCAAAGATACGGCTATCCGAACTGTTCTTGCGGTTATCTCCCATCACAAAGATACAGCCTTTGGGCACAGCAGCCTCGAAATCTCCAGTCAGGAGGCCGCCTAGATACAGCTCCTCCTTCTCTTTTTCGAGGTAAGGCTCCTTGTAATACTGTCCGTTGATGTATAGATGGTCATTCTTAAACACAATCTTATCCCCCGGAAGACCGATTACCCGTTTGATATAGTTCTTGTCGGCATCGGGCGCATGAAAAACAATCATGTCAAACCGATTCACCTTTTCCAGTTTGTTCACGATGAGCTTGTTGTTGTTTTCGAACGTCGGCTCCATGGACACCCCTTTGACGGTGACAGGAGCTAAGAAAAATTGCTGGCAGATCAAGAGTACCGCAAGGACAAAGATCACAGACTTCGTCCAGGATAAGACCTCTTTTTTAGCGGATTCTGACAACGGTATTCCTCCTCGCTGGATTTACTGGCCCCTCTTCTTTTTCAAATCGAAATAAGCGTCCATGACCCTGCTTCCGATGTTCTTGTTTGTACCAGTATCTGACGTCTGGTAGGCCCATGGAACCACGACGCTCATGGCTACCTCAGGATTATTGTAAGGAGCATAGCCGACTAGGGTGATATTCCAGGTTGGAGGCGGCATTTTTCCGTATTTTTTCCGGTCCGGACCATCATAGAATGCCTGGGCTGTCCCGGTTTTTCCTGCAGGCAGATAGGATTTACTGCCGAAGGTCTTATATCCGGTTCCATCCGGTGACTGCATGACGCCCCGGAAACCTTCCTGCACCCGTTCAATCCAGCTCTGTTTTAAATCAAGCTTGTTCAGTACGACCGGCTTTATATCCTCAACGACCGGTCCCAGCTGGCCATTCTTATCGCCAGGCTCGCGGATCTGTTTCACAAGATGCGGTTTGACCCGGAATCCGCCGTTCCCGATGGAAGACACATACTGTGCCAGCTGCAGCGGTGTATAGGTATCATACTGCCCGATGGCCAAGTCGAGGATCAGGCCGGGATTCGTATCCGCCGGGCTGTGGAATCCCGCAGATTCGTTCGGAAGGTCGATCCCTGTTTTCACTCCGAGACCAAATGCGGCAAATGAATTTCTCATTTTGCTGAAGGTGCCAGGCTTGATGTTCAGGTTGCCATTCGGAACATAATGAGTTCCGCCGATCTTCATGGCTGTTTTGAACATGTATACGTTGGATGATACTCTCAGTGCCTTCAGATCGTTGATCGGACCGAATGTGCTGTAGGATTTTTTCACCGGGGTATGCTTTAAGACAATCGGCTCATCCACTTCTACGTTTCCAGGGCTGATCGCGCCTGTTTTGTACCCGGTAAGCACAGTCGCACCCTTGACTACGGAACCAACGGTATAAGACGTGCTGAAGGTTCCGAGGGCATCGTCCTGAATGGTCCGTTTGCCTGTCTTTTTATCCCGGACAATCCGCTTCCCGGACATCGCCAGTACTTCACCTGTATGAGGATCCATCATGACGACATAAGCACGGTCAAGAAACGGCGTATCTCCATAGGTATTCTTCGTCTTCAGAAGCTCCTCGGAAACAATCTTGTCCACTTCTTTTTGAAGGTCCATGTCAATGGTAAGGACAAGATCATCCCCTTTTTTCCCTTCCTGGATGACACTGGAGCTGACGGTAGCTCCTTTAAAGGTAACGTTCTTCACTTTTTCCCGCTGGCCTTGAAGAACATCCTCATATTCCTTCTCAATATAGCTCTTGCCTACGCGGTCGTTCCGGTTATACCCCTGCGCGACCAGCTTGTCAGCCACTTCGCTTGGCAGTCCCTCCTCCGTGGTCGATACCGCACCAAGGACGGTCTTGAGGGTATTCCCCGTCATATACTTCCTTTCCCAGTCCGTAGTGGTATTGACACCGGGAAGATCGTCCAGCTTTTCGCTGACCTTCGCAAATTCTTCGTTTGTAACATTCTTATTCTTGATGAACTGAGTGGTTAAAGCGTAGCCGCCTGCCATCTGGCGGTAGATCGCCAGCACTTCAAGATCGTGCGGGGTGAGAGTATTTAACTCCTCCGGCGTAATCCGGTCAAGCTGAAGCTTGTACTGCTCTTTATTGTCCAGCTTTTTCAGTTCCTTAGCGGTGATTTTTTTCGCTGCAAGCTTAGGATGGATCAGGATCCAGTAATCCTTCTTGTCACGCTCGGTCACCTTTTTTGTATCCTTATAAATCATTCCGGAAAGAGTCTCAGCTATTTGCAGCATCTCCTTCGGCTTGGCATTCTGCGGCCTGGTATACGTAATCGCATTCTGCGGCGTATTGGCTACAATGCTTTTTCCATTGCGGTCCATGATCGCTCCCCTTGGGGTCGGATTCTGGATCGTCACATCCTCCGTACGCTCTGCCTCACGCTTGAAATCTTCACCATATACAATTTGCAGAAACCCGAGCCTTACAACCAACACGGAAAACAACAGAAATACGACAAAAAATAATAGATTGAAGCGAAGAGAAACACGGTTCTTCTCTTTTTTAGGTTTTTCCAACTCCATGCATCTGCCTCCATGCTGCTAGATTTATGCTTTCCCAGAATGGCTAAAGTAATAGTCCTATATATTATAGACGTTCTTTATGTAAATTTGTAACATTATATAGGGGATTCTGCCAAAATTCTTCTAATTATTGGCCGATGCATGGGTCTTTTAGGATTCAACAATTTCCACATTTCTTCCGGCTTTATTTTGTATATCGTGATAACTTAATAAAAACTCCCAATCCTGCCAGGAAAAATCCTAAACAGAACAAACTGGCCGGGCTGCCCCAAACGATATCGCTCATCTTATTCCCTCCCCGCTGCAGTCATTTCCTTCATAACTTTTTAACAGAATCCAAATCAGCTTTTTCTCAAAATGCTAATCCTGACTCCGGCTGCGACCTCCTCCTGCTTCACTTCCTGAAAGCCCAGCGATTTGTACAGGGTTCTCGCAGGGAGGTTCAGGGATCCGGTCGAAACGATGAAGTGTTTCCGTTTATTCAGCTCAAGCAGCCGCCCCATCAGCGCCCGGCCAATTCCTTTCCTGAAATAAGACGGATGGACGACCAGCCGGCAGATATCGATTTCAGACTCCCTCTCTTCGAACGAAACAAAACCAGCCAGCATACTATCAATATAGTATCCGATAAACGTCTCCCCGCTTTTCATGATGTCTTCCATACCATCCTTCAGCTGGGGGATTCCTTCAAATCCGATTAAATTCGCTTCTACACGGTAGGCGGGTATCTGCACAGCCAGTAGATCGGCTGCATTGCTTGGAATGCTGTGATCCACGAAACAAATCATCTTTTTCACCTCTCTTTCTATTTTAATGGAAAACTATTAAGATGAAGATAGTATATGTAAAAATTTTCAAAAAAGAGGTGATGATATGGAGCTGCTCCATCAGATGGTTCAAAAGCTGGATCAGGAACTGCGGATAGACGACTATGGAAAGGACTCCGGTTTCAGCCGGTTTATACCCGCGGTCTATGAACCTGCCGGGTTTGAATGGGACATGTTTTTCGAGAAAAAATTCACTGAGCTTTTTAACGGCCTCATGCTTAAAGGAGGGCCGGAAGTCAGCAAAGTTTTTCTCGCCGTTTTCCCCGCTGATGAAGTACTGGAGAAATTTATCGCTGAGGCAAAAGAAGGCGATCTCCTCTTCATGCATCATCCATTGGTAATGGAGTGCGGCGATCCTCAAGGAAAATGGGGGCAGGGATTCATCCCGGTTAAGGAGAGATACCTGAGGCAGATCAAAGAAAAGAAATTATCCCTCTATACCTGTCACACTCCCCTTGATTATCATCAGGAGCTTGGAACAAACGGCGCGATGGCAAAGGCCCTGAACGGAAACGTCATTGATAGATGCCTTCCCAATGAGTTCGGGGAATACCTGGTCTGGATCTGTGAGATTCCGTCCAAAAGCACCCAGATGCTGTTATCTGAACTGAAGGAAATCTTTGAAATCCCTTATGTGGACTTTGAAGGCCCTGCGGCAGGACGTATTGAAAAAGCGGCCATCATTGCCGGCTGCGGCGATAAAGTCTCATGGATGGAAGAGGCCCTGAGAAAAGGGGCACAGGCTTATATTACAGGCGAAATCCACTGCCACATCAACAACGAATATGGCAGACGCAGATACAGCGAAATGATGGAATTCGCAACCCGATCCCCCATTCCTCTTATTGGAGTTTCTCATGCCGCCTCTGAGTTTTTGGTCATGAAAACCCTGATGAAGGATTGGTTTGAGGCCAATTTCAAAGTAGAGACTGTGATGCTGAGACAGGATCAGTGGTGGGTGTAGCCGGGTTTTAGAAATATACGCTGGATCCCTTAAAAATTTATGCTGGATTTCAAGGAATATATGCAGGATTCTTGAAATTTATGCTGGATTTTTAGGAATATATGCAGGATCTTTGAATTTTATGATGGATTTTCAGGCATATATGCAGGATCACTTGAGTTATGCTAAATGATAGCTAATGTTCTCCTGCAATAAATCCGTTCAGAGATGGACTTTAGACTACAACTTTTGGTTGAGAAAAGCCCGGCTGCGGATAAAACGCAGCCGGGCTTTTAGTTTACTGTGCATGATTCAAAATCTTAACGTTTCCGATACTATCCGCAACGGCATTTCCGACATCTTCCGTTCTGGACGTTCCCCCCATATCGGGAGTAAGAACGGATCCCTCCACCATCACTTCTTCAATAGCCTCTAAAATCCGTTCTGCCCACTCCTTATTACCGAAAAATTCAAGCATTTGGCTTGCTGACCAGATCGCAGCGAGCGGATTCGCAATCCCTTTCCCTGCAATGTCAGGTGCGGAGCCGTGGATTGGTTCAAACATCGATGGAAACTCACGCTCCGGATTGATATTAGCTCCCGCAGCTAGGCCCATTCCTCCCGCAATCGCTGCACCAAGGTCGGTAAGGATATCCCCGAAAAGGTTCGTTGTAACCACGATCTCAAATCTCCATGGTTCTTTTACAAAGAACATCGCCGCTGCGTCCACTAAATAGGAGTATGTTTTCACATCTGGATATTCGGCGGCAATCTCTTCAAACACCTGATCCCAAAATACCCCGGAATAATTCATGGCATTTCCCTTGCTGATGCTGGTAAGAGATTTCCCCTGCTTTCTGGCCTCCTCGAAGGCATAGCGGATGACCCTTTCTGTACCCGTCCGAGAAAAAACACCAGTCTGCAGAACCACCTCATGCGGCTGGCCTTCATATAGCCAATCCCCTTTTCCGGCATATTCCCCTTCGCTGTTTTCCCTGATGACGAGCATATCGATCTGTTCCTTTGCAACTCCTTTTAACGGGCAGGGAGCTCCCTCCAGCAGCCTAATGGGCCTAAGATTGATGTATTGATTAAAGCCTTTCCGTATTTTAAGAAGCAGGTCCCATAATGAAACATGATCCGGCACCCCTGGATAGCCCGCGGCACCCAGGTAGACAGCGTCAAACTTCTTCAGCTGCTCAAGGCCGTCTTCAGCCATCATCCTTCCTTGTTTCAGATAATATTCGCATCCCCAGGGAAAGTGTGTAAACTCAAAGCCAAAGCTGCCATCAGCTTCCGCCGCCTTATGTAAAACCTTTATTCCTTCCCTCAACACTTCCGGACCGATGCCATCACCGGCAATCACTGCGACTTTATATAGCTTTTTCACGTTCCATCCCCGCTTTCTGAATCTATGGGAAAAGAGGCTGCCTCACACAAGGATCAAAACCTTGTTTAGGAGAAAGCCTCTCACTCCATTTTTAAAATTTACCCGATAATAAATGGCCCGCATTCGGTACATTTGTATTCAAATTTAGTTTATTCAGGATCTTATAGACCGTAGAAGTGGCAGCAGACAGAACCGGCAGGCCAATCCGGTCCTGGACGGTCTGGATCGCTGGAAGGGATGGCATCTGCACGCAGGCTGACAGGACAACTGCATCTGCGCCATTTTTATTTAGGGAATCCGCGTGCTGAATCAGATTTTGGGGATCCAGTCTGCCAACTTCAAGATTGTCGGCAACTTCCAGACTTATAGAATCAATGACTTCAATCCCTGCGGTATTCAAGTATTCAATCACCATATTGGTCAGCGGCTTCATGTATGGCGTGATAATGGATACCTTCTTCGCACCAATCGTCTGGATGCCTTCAATCAGGGCTCCTGCACTGCTGACAATCGGGGCCCTTCCGCCATTTCCTTCTGTCGCATGGCCCAGCTTTTCTTCAGAAATCTGATGATAGCCTGGTCCCTGGCACATGATAGCGATTAAACAGGCATACGCGAGCACGTTACAGCGTGCATCGGACAGTTCAACCGCACAACGGAGGCTGTCTTCATCCATTTTCTTTAACTCTTCCGGATTCACATGCATCATGCGCATTCTTGAGGAATGGAAGGTAAAGGTTTCATCGGGCCGAACTTGCTGCCTGGCCTGAAGCATGGCTGGAATTTCCGTTTCCATAGTGGTATTGGAGCTTGGTACAATGAGTCCTACGCGATAGTTTTTTGTCATGGCTTATTCCTCCTAGTTTGCAGCGGCTGCACATGCCTGTACTTTGTGAAGCCGTCCTGTCAATTCTCTTTTAGTTAATGGTTTTACAATTTCAAGCGTCTGTTTAAGGGCATCTATGTCTATTCCAGTCTCGATACCCATTTCATGGAGCATAAAAACTACATCTTCTGTAGCCGCATTCCCAGCGGCCCCTGGTGCGAATGGGCATCCGCCCAATCCCCCGATCGAGGTATCAAAGCTTGTTACCCCTTCTTTTAGAGCTGCTAAAATATTGGCAAGGGCAAACCCGTAGGTATCGTGTAAATGGGCCGTAATGGCTGCCCTTGGTCCGATAGCGGTAATCTGGCTGAACAGTTCTGCCGTCTGTTTAGGATTGGCCCGGCCGATCGTGTCGCAGATGACGATTTCATCCACCCCTTGCGAATCGATCTCCTGAACCATTTCAAGGACCGCCTTTTCTTCTACTCTTCCTTCAAAAGGACACCAAAAGGAAGTGGCGATATTATATCGGATGAAAATCTGGTTTTTTCTCGCGTCTTTAACCACCGCTTCGAAATTCCTGAGCGATTCTTCCCTGCTCATTTTGACATTATTGCGATTGAAGCTGTCGCTCGCTCCCACTACCAGAGACACGGCCTTCACTCCATTCTCCAAAGCGCGTTCATACCCCTTTGCGTTTGGGACCAGGGCCATATACTGTACATCCGGTGAGTGCTCGATTCCTTGGAGGACCGCTCTCGCATCCTTCATCTGCGGGACATATAACGGGTGGACGAAGGATGCTGCCTCCATTCGTTTCAGTCCTGTTTGATTAAGGGAATTGATCAGTTCAATTTTTTTATCTGTCGGAATAAACTCCGCTTCATTCTGGAGGCCGTCTCTCGGCCCCACTTCGACGATATTCACTTTCAACGGAAGAGTCATTTCACTTCCTCCTGACTTTTGGATATCCCCAGCTTCTTTGCGAGATACGGCTCAAGACCGCCGAGCTTAACCATATCCACTAAATGCTCAGGCAGCTTTGTTCCCCTGTATTCTTCCTTCCGGGTATGGTTCCAGACAGTCCCTTCAATGAGGTTGATTTCAATTTCATCTCCTTCATGAATGAGAGAGGTATCTGCTATTTCAACGACTGGCAGGCCGACATTGATGGAATTCCTGAAAAAAATACGGGCAAAGGAGGAAGCAGCAACAGCGCCTACCTTCAGGTGCTTAAGCACCATCTGCGCGGTTTCCCTGCTCGACCCCGAGCCGAAGTTTTTCCCTGCCACGATAATATCTCCCGGCCTTACTTTTTCTGAAAACGAAGGATCGATCGCCTCCATCGCATGTTCAGCCTGTTTTTCGGCCGGCAGGCTCATATACTGGCCCGGTGAGATGATATCTGTATTAATGTTATCTCCGTATTTCCAGACACGTCCGCGAATAATCGATGACATTTAATGAACCTCCAATTCCATGTATTTTCGGGGATCGGCAATCTTCCCTTCAATGGCCGTGGCTGCCACTGCGGCAGGAGATCCTAAGTACACTTCGCCCTGGGCGCTGCCCATTCTCCCCCTGAAATTTCGGTTCGAAGAAGACATGACCACCTCTCCCGCTCCAATCACGCCGCTGGTAAATCCTCCGCACGCACCGCAGGAGGGCATGTTCACTACACAGCCTGCCTCCGCCAGGATATCCAGAATTCCTTCTTTATTCGCCTGCATCCAGACATACTGGGAAGCCGGGACCACCAGGCAGCGGATATGTTTAGAAATTTTTCTTCCTTTTAAAATTTGCGCGGCTGTCCTCAGATCGCTTAATCGCCCGTTTGTACATGAACCGAGATACACCTGGTCCACCGGTGTTCCTTCGACGGCCTGGACCGGATGGACATTATCGACTTCATGTGGGCATGCAATCTGCGGTTCGAGCTCAGAAGCATTATAATACAGCGTTTTGGCAAACACCGCATCCTCATCACTCGAAAGCAATTCGATTTCATCCGTCACACCTTTAGAACGTAAAAATCGGACGACTTCCTCATCGGATTCAATAAGGCCGGTTTTTGCCCCGGCTTCTACAGCCATGTTGGACAGCACGAGCCGATCATCCATTGATAAAGAACGGATGGCACTCCCTGAAAATTCGATGGCTTGATAGGTAGCCCCTGCGTGTCCGATGTCCTTAATGGTCTTCAGGACCATGTCTTTGGAAAAAACGCCCGGACGGAGCTCCCCATCCCAGACCACTTTTATGGTCTCAGGCACCTTGAGCCAGGTTTCCCCTGTGAGCAAAACCCCTATCATTTCCGTCGAGCCTATGCCTGTGGCAAAAGCCCCCATTCCGCCAGCCATACAGGTATGGGAATCCGTACCAAGAATCAGCCTTCCCGGCCTGACATGCCCATGCTCTACAATGACCTGATGGCACGGACCTTCGAATTCATAATAATAAGGAAGCTCATGCTCACGTGCCCAATCCCTTGTGAATTTCAAAATATCGGCCTGCTGGACAGTGGCCGGGGGTGTGCAATGATCGGATACGACCACCACCTTATCCCTGTCATAAAGCCTGCCTCCGAGCCTCCGGAAACCAGGATCAACGAGCCAGGGCCCCAGAAGATCATGCATCATGGCGATATCAGGCTTCACCCACACTATGTCGCCTGCTTTTACCTCACCCTGGCCGGAGGACCTGGCAAGAATTTTCTCAGACATTGTCATTCCCATTTCCAATCGCCTCCTTCCTTAAATAACTCCGTTTTCCTTTAACTCCTGAAGCTTGCCTTCTGGAATATTCAGCAGCCCGGAAAGCACTTCTTCCGTATGGGCTCCAAGCTTCGGCCCTGCCCATTCAATGCTCCCCGGTGTTTCACTCATTTTAGGAACGATGCCCGGCATCTTTAAGCTGCCAAGCCCTTCAACGGCCACGCTCTCGATCATCCTGCGCGCCTGATAATGCGGGTCGTTCACAATATCCTCAATCGAGTAGATGGATCCCGCCGGAACCTTCGCGTCATCCAGATGCTTCATCACTTCAATAAATGGCATGCTCTTGGTCCACTGTTCAATGATTCCATCCAAGTAGACGGCATGCTCAGAACGCTTGGCATTATTTTCAAATCTTGGATCCTCTGCCGCATCCGGGTGTCCCATTGCATGCATAAGTCTCTTAAAAATGGCGTCCCCATTCGCCCCAATCACTACATATTTTCCATCCTGGCATAGATAGGTATTGGAAGGAGTAATGCCCGGCAGCGTACTTCCTGTCCTTTCCCTGACAAGGCCAGTCCGGTCATATTCAGGCAGTGTACTTTCCATGAGGCTGAAGACCGATTCATAGAGGGCCACATCGATCACCTGCCCCTGGCCTGTCCCATTCACATCCCGATGATAGACCGCCATCAATGCACCGATGACAGAATACATGGCAGATAATGAGTCCCCGATTGAGATTCCCACCCTTGTCGGGGGACGATCAGGGTAACCGGTTATATAGCGCAGACCTCCCATAGCTTCACCGATTGAGCCAAACCCCGGTTTATCCTTATAAGGACCGTCCTGGCCGTAGCCCGATACGCGGATCATGATCAATCCTGGATTTATTTTCTTAAGTTCTTCGTAAGAAAGCCCCCATTTTTCCATGGTGCCCGGACGGAAATTCTCTATTAAAATATCAATCTCCCGGACAAGCTCACGCACCAGCTCCTGCCCTTCAGGCTGCCTGAGATCAATCGTCACAGACTTCTTATTCCGGGACTGGACATACCACCAGAGGGACGTTCCGTTTTCTACCACTCTCCAGCTCCTGAGAGAATCACCATTTTTAGGAGACTCAACCTTAATGACCTCTGCCCCAAATTCCCCAAGCAGTCTTGATGCAGACGGACCTGCGATCAGCTGCCCCATTTCTAGAACCTTCAATCCTTCCAGTGCTTTCTTCCCCATACAATCATCTCCCAGTTGATTTTCAGGGGCACTCCTTAACAACGCCCCATGGTTTTAATAAACGAATAAAACTTCCCATTCTTTTAAAATGAGAAGTTCTTATCTTTTTAGTTACCGCTCGTCAGCTCTGTTCCTTTTGTCTCACGAATGGCAAGGACGAGGAATGCTGCGACAAAATAGGAAATAGCCGCCATGGTAATGACTACAGGGAAAGACATGCCTGCCGCAAGCAGGACCGGCACAAGCTTAATCCCGGCAATCGCCCCGACACGGCCAAAGTTAAAACAAAATCCTGCCGCAGTGGAACGGATGCTTGTAGGGAAAAGCTCAGAATACCAGGCTCCAAATCCGCTGAAATAACCTGTAAAGAATCCAAGAAGTGCAGACATGACCCCAAGCTTCACCACATTGCCGCCTGATAAAGCCAGTACTCCATGTGTTAATGGCATATGGCTTGATACATAGGTAAAGGCTGGAATAATCGCAGTCATGCCAAGGAAAAAGATCATAAAGGATAATCTGCGGCCAATTACCTCCGCTATGTAACCGTATACAATATATCCTGCCATGGCTCCAACTCCTGTCCACACAAGGAACACTGGTGCCTGATCGATCCGGATGCCGAGGATCTGCTGTAAATAAGTCGGAACAAAGGTAAAGATAATCCAGTATCCCAGCATTCCCAGGATAGATACAGAAAGAGCCAGGGCAGTGACCTTAAGATGTTTCTTATGAAAAATAACACCCAGACCCGCTTTTTTCGTATTCTGTTTCATAAATTCACGGTTAGCCAGCCATACTGGCGATTCTTTTACAAAAAATACGATAAAAAGAAGTGTTGCAAAGGCAGGGATGCTGGCAATGAAGAATAGATTTCTCCAGGATTCAGGATCCGCTGGATTTAAGATGTTCCAAGCAAAGATAGCTGCCAGAAGATTTCCCCCAGACCAGCCAGTCTGCATAAATGACAGAGCCTTCGCCCTTCCTTCAGGCTTCCAGACCTCCGAAATCAATGCAGCTGCTGCTGACCATAGACCGCCCACAGCAAAGCCAACTAAGAATCTATATATATTCAAAGCTGCAACACTATCAGCAAAGCCGCAGAGAAGCGTCCCAAGAGCGTAGGCAAATACAGAGAGGACAAGCGTTTTTTTACGGCCGATCCGGTCCGAGATATTTCCTAGCACATATCCCCCGATGCCTGTTGCCAGCAAAAACCAGGCAACCGTTGAAACCACAGAACTGATTTCGACTTTAAAAGTAGTCGCGATCGCCAAAAGGACAAACCCAAATACCCCAGCATCCAGCGCATCAAACAACCATCCAAGCCAGGAACCCGCAAGCGTTAAATACGCAGACCTGTGGCTCCCGCTTTTCACTTCATTTTGCACCAATTCTACTTGTGCCGACATAATATACCCCCTTAAATTCGTAAAACGAGTCATTGAAAGTCCGCCGGCTTTATTTTTCTTAGCCTGCAGGCCTTTCCCCTTTTAAAAGCCTGCAAGCCTTCATATTAATTAAATATAGCAAACGCTTTCAATTTTCTAAATATTAACTCACATGAGTGTCGACTGTCAACAGTCAACGTCTGAATTTAGTCAAACACCGCATCTTTTCAGCATTTTGCTTGGTGTTGGCTTGTCATTTAAAGTGTTGTAAACTACGGTTATATAGATTTTTAAAGATTGGGAAAGAACCCGTACAGATATGCTGTTTTTCTGTGTACTAGTTTGTTTTTAACGGGCGGTTCTTTTCTGGGCTGGCCGAGTATCGACCTTTTGATTGCTTCTTACGGACAATTCTTTGCTGGGACTGCCCAATTTTGTCCTTTAGACCGCTTCTCATGGACAGACCTTTGCTGGGGCGACTGAGTTTTGTCCTTTAGACCCCTTCTCATGGACAGATCTTTCCTGGGGCGACTAAGTTTTGTCCTTTAGACCGCTTCTCATGGACAGATCTTTGCTGGGGCGACTGAGTTTTGTCCTTTAGACCCCTTCTCATGGACAGACCTTTGCTTGGGCGACTGAGTTTTGTCCTTTAGACCGCTCCTCATGGACAGATCTTTGCTGGGGCGACTGAGTTTTGTCCTTTAGACCGCTTCTCATGGACAGATCTTTGCTTGGGCGACTGAGCTTTGTCCTTTAGACCGCTTCTCATGGACAGATCTTTGCTGGGACGACCGACTTTTGTCCTTTAGACTGTTTCTTACGGACAAATCTCCCCTAAGCAGCCAAAGTATTGTCCTTTAGAATTGACATTTTGTACATCTCCGGCTGTCTTCCCGGGCAGTTGGGTCTGAGCTATTAGATCTCTATTACATCAACACTGATATGAACCCAAAAAACTGGATGTCTCATAGGAGGATCTTTTTATGAAAACGATTAAGAAAACCGAATCCCTTCATACACAGGCCTACCATATTGTGAAAGGAATGATTATGGAGGGGAAATTTTCTCCAGGAGAGCGCGCAGTGGAGTCTAAGATTGCCGAGCAACTGGGAGTTAGCCGGGGTACGGTCCGTGAGGCTGTCCGGATGCTTACAAAGGATGATCTCCTGGTTCAGAAGGATGGAGTCCTGCTTGTGTATAATCCTGATTCCAAGGATATTGAGGATTTGTATGAATGCCGGAAAAGTCTGGAGTCTTTGTCTGTGAAGCTGGCAGCGGAGCATATTTCGGAAGCACAGCTGGCAAAGCTTGAGAAAACTATTTTGGGTTCAAGAGAAGCGATGACCAGCAAGAATACGAAGGAGTATACGTCATTGAACCAGCAGTTTCATGACATCATCGCAGAGTCCTCCAATAACAAGCAGCTGCTTGCGCTTTATAATGTGATTAACACGAAACTCCTTTTTATTCGCAACTGCATTTTAAGCGAGTATTCGAGCAGCTTTGCTGATCTGGTTTATGATCATGAGCAGATATTTCTAGCCTTAAAAGAGCGGGATTCCCAAAAGGCGGAGGCCGAAATGCTGAAGCATATCGACAGAAGCCGAAACATTGCCAAATCAGCCAATATCGAAAAAGAGAATTAAAAAAAAACCCCGCCCCAGGCAGGATTCTCTTTCAACTATGAATCATAGCATAGCACTACCCGAAACAGCCATCCCGGCTATTCTGCCTTCTTTCCATAAAACCTTGGCAATCAGCTCGCTGGGGCGGCCCATGGCGAATCCCTGGCAGATGGTGCGGGATTCCCAGCCCTCCTGCCTTTGTCCCTTACTGTACAGGGATAAATAAGCACCGATGGCAGAGGCGGCCGCTCCTGTGGCAGGGTCTTCGGGATATCCTGCCCGTTTTGGAAACTGCCGAACCTGAATTGGGTCTCCCTCCGCCGTGAACACATAGAATCCGGTGGTTCGGTATGCATCGCAAGCCTCCAGAGATACTCGAGGTCGGGGACGAGACTTTTTAGAACTTTAGCATGCTTCAGCCCTTATCATCAGCTTAAATCTTGATGCTGCCGCTGATTGAATCGGATATCTTTCATCAGGATCCTCCCGGCTGATTCTCAGAGCCCTGCATACTTCTTCCGGAGCCACTTCAAGAATCGTTAAGGCTCCTTGCGCCATGGTAAAATTAATGCCGTCTGGACCCTTTTCACACTCTGCTTTTACCGGCCCCATCGCGGTTTCATATAAGATCGGTGATCCTGATCCAAGACCGGAATCCACCACAGTGGTGGCTGAAACCGTGGCAAGAACGGACCTTTCCATTTCATGAAGGGGTAAAAAATAGCTCCATTTGAAATCTCATTGCGGATGAGCAGGCTTAAAGACAAAAACCGTTTCATGCCCAAATTTCCGTGCAAGCTCCTGCATCTCTTTCCGCGCCAGCGCGTCCCCGCCAGTACCACAGGGCAGGAATTCCCCCCTCCTTCACGAAAGGAAAAGCGATTGTATGTATGATTTCCTTCATTTCTAACTAATTCGCAAGAAATAAAGACTGAATATCTTTCCATCCATAAGCAACCTCTGTCAGGTACAGCCCGCCGAACTCGACTTCCTCTTTATCGATCACTTTTCCGCCCAGGGTTTCATAAAAGCGCTTTGACTTATTTTCTTCAAGCACCCAGACCAGCATGGAATTCAGATGATATTCCAGCAAAAAATCGACCACCGGCTTTAGGAGCGAGCCGCCAATTCCCTTTCCCTGGAACTCTTCCAGAACATAAATGGCATACAGCTCACCTGTATACTCATCATAAAGACCTGTCCGTTCTTTTCCTCCCGAAGAAAAGCCCACGATTCCATGCTCCTCATCCTCTGCCACAAACACGTTCCCATTCGGGATGATCGTGAGCCACGTTTCCAGCCGGTCATCAAAAGAAATATGATCAAGATATTCCTTTGGCATAATATCCTTATAGGTGGTTTTCCAGCCCTCCACTGATACCCGGGTCACACCTTCTGCATCCGATAGCTTAGCTTTTCTAATCATCATATTGCCTGAACCCCCTGAAATAAATCTTTATCTTTTAATCATGTAGCAGAGAGAAGATTTCTTCAAGCAGGAGCTGCAAAAAAACTGCCGGGATTTCCCGGCAGCCTGCTGATCCGTTTATGCAATTTCTTCTTTTCTATTCACTGGCGGGTCCGTGGTCACATAGGTGCCTGCGATAAAGTCATGGATGGCCCTTTTATCCTTGCGGAGGCCGACCATAAATGCGCTGACAACCAGGGCAGCCCCCAGTGTGAGTCCATAAATCAGCCCGCCGGCAAGAGTGCGGATCAGCATGGTTCCAAACCCCAATTTTTCACCGTTCAGCTTTACAATCCTGACATTCAGCACCCGCTTGCCTACCGTATAGCCCTGCCATACTACAGGAATCAAAATGCTGTATAAAGCTCCTCCAACCTGGGAAATCGGATTTTTATCCCAATTCCCAAAAATCAAATAGCCAATTGTCCCCAGCGTAATAGACACCACAATCGCATCTAATACACTCGCAGCAAACCTTCTCCAAAACCCGCCTGGATGACTCAATCGACCAACCCCCAGATTCAGTTTAAAGAAAATGAACAAAATCACTGATTACTTACCCGCCGTTTTTCGAAATAAACCTTTTGTACTAGGTTTTAAGAAGTTTCATTTTGTTTTATGTATATACTCTTTACAGATTTGCAGAACCCTAAAGTGTCTTCTTCCAGCATTCACAGCAGAAGCGAGCATCGGCTGTCAGCCAATTCTGTGCTTCTTTCTTTTCACACAATTCGATCTGGCTGAGATAAATCTTCTTTGCATAGGGAAGGTTCAGGTTCTTTACGGATTGATTAATCGTCAGCAGGATTCTCTTGTCGTCATTGGAAAGTGCCTCCTCCAGTCCGTTTTCCTTTTCCTCCTGAATGATTTTTACAAATTGCCTTGCCGCATCATTCAAAAGGAGATGGTTATTTCTTTCCGTAATGCGCTTCCACTCCTCTGAAATTAGTTCCCTTGCCTTCGAAAAGTTTTGTTCACTGCATGCCTTGTTCACCCTGCCGACCACAACCTCAATCCTCAAATTTTCCACCTCACAAAAATCTATGACCATTTTACTATTATTGTAATAATTTTTATAATAATTTGTATAGTGTTTTTGAGAAATTGTGGTTAATCATCCTCCAACTTTATTGTTTATGGGAAAATGCCTGCGTGTTAATATATTACTAATAAGGGTTTTATTTCAATTCAGGAGGAATGGATGTATGCAGAAGTATCGAAAAAGGAATACCCCAGCTTTTACCATATTGGCCTATTTTTTACTCTTGCTGCCGGCGTGTTATTGTTCAGTATCGGGTTATATAACGCCGATAATCTCCAGCTAAATGAAAAGGGATATTATATCGCAGTCATGCTGTTGTGCATTGTCGGGGCGATTCTTACTCAAAAGGTCGCAAGAGATAATGCGGAGGATAACGAAATCATTGCCGAGCAGGAAAGAAAGTATAATCAAAGCAAAGACGTATGAATTTCGAAAGCCAGGGCCATAAAACGAGCCTTGGTGTTTTTTGTTTTGGCCGTGACTATTTTCATGCTCCAAATTCTTATGTCGTTCGCAAAAAATAGGCATTTTATTCAAAATATCTGGTTTAATTTGTAAAAAAACAGGAAATAAGAAACTGATATCCTTCTCATTCTATCTGCACAGGCCATAAAAATGTGGCTATTTCGCACTATTTTTCTAGCATTCTTACTTTGGTAAAATTTAGTTGGAAATGATTAGGCGCGATTTTTACAGGAGGTTGGACCATGGAGCAGAACGAGGAACGAATGCACAGCCTTAACAGCGCAATAAGCCAGCTGGACGGCCTGGTGAGGGACTATGAGGAAAAGGTGCAGCGCCTTAGAAGCGCCAAAAGCCAGATAACCGGCGAGCAGGGAGAATTCCAGGCAAACCGGAATCTTGTAAAGGATCCTCCATTATCATCCAATACCTGGGCAGGTATGCATGCGGAAAGCTTCGAGGAAATCCGCACTGACATAGGAAGCGAATACACCCTGCTTTCCGGAGAGGATACAAATTCCATTTTAAGTGATATTGAGGAAAAGATTGTCTATTATGAAAATCTCATAACATCAACTGCCTCAAGAATATCCGGGCTGCGCTCCGAGCTTTGTGAATTAAATGATTAAGGAGAGAACCGAGTATGCCTGAAATAAAGATTAAGGAACAAGAAGTAACCGCTGCGTTCCACGAACTAAACAGCAGGCTTCAGGCGCTTGAAGTGGTAAAGCATGATGCCGCCCTCACACATACTTCCATGGAGTTCGCTTCCGTCATGGAGCAGATCGAAGACTCCTATTACCAGCATATGACCCAGTACAAGCGGCTGCTAGCCAAGTTTCAGCAGGATGCCTTGAAGAATATCCAGGAATTCATTGAAAAGGAAAAAGAAGTCGGTGAAACCATCAGCAGCGGGAGGTAAAAATGAAAGCGATCGACGTGTCTGAAATATTTTCAAGTATTGATCAGTCACTGCAACAAAAAAAGAAGGAAAAAGAACATATCCTGGATATCCGCGATGCTGTCAACAAGGTGATTGACCTTGGGGATGCTCTTGAAGGAAGCGGCGGAAATGCTATCAAGGATCATTTTACAACGGTACATATCCCGGCGATTCTCCTGCTGAATCAATTTCAGCAGACGTATATGGATGAATTGAAGAAAGTGAAAGAGCTGATTTCAGATTATGAAACCCAAAGCGGGCTCGTCCGCGAAGATTTTATCGAGCATGACGTGAAACAAGGACTCAAAAAGCTGGAGAATGTCACGCGCTCCATTGCAGAGTCCATCAATAACGAGCTTACCAAAGTGAGCGACCTTGTCAACTCTGCTCCTTTAAACCTGAGCCGGATGGAATCACTGCTGAACCGGGCTGACACACATAACCAGAAGACAGTTGAGGATCTGCACAAGCTGGACAGCGATGCCAGCAAATCCCTGAAGGAAGTAAAAAGCAGCCTGGATGATGTCGGCCAGTTTCTTGCCAAGATCGAGGGCTGGAGCAAGGATGGGGTTTTCCTAAGCAAAAAAACCATCAACGAAATCGATTCCTATTTGGAGAAGAATGATTCTATTGCCAAGCTGATTGATTCCGCCCTGGAATTATCGATCGAACAGGGCGATTCCACCTTTCTCGGGATGGTCACAGACTGGCTGGATAAAATCGGGAAGACGACCGGCGGCAGGGATGCACTGAAAGGAACCGCGGCGGCGGCGATCCTGCTGACCAAGCGTTTGGAGTTTATTAAGGATGGCGCAGGCAACTTCAACATACGCGCCACGGATGGCTGGAAACAGATTCGGGGTAAGTATGCAGATCCTTTGGCAGCTGCTTTGTATAAAATCATCAAAAAAGGAAGCGGCAACCCCATTCCATTTATAAGGAATTATTTCAGTAAATATCAGAATGCACCGAGCCGGATGCTGCGTGACCTGGTGGGGCTCTCACCGAATGCCAACACGCAAAGCCTGCGGGAAATTTTAAAGAAGAACTTCCCAAATTTAAAATTTGTGGAAGAGGGCGTAGAAAACTACAAAAGGTTTCCCCTTGATGCGGGCGGTACATTAAAACAGTTTGTTACTGTAGACGGTCTGAAAGGTGTTTCTAAAAAAATCCCTTATTTGGGAGTGGTAATTTCAGTCGTAACAAATGGATCCGAGTTTTTTAATGACGGCAATAAATATAAGTCCATTTCTGAAAAAGCCGGCCGCGCTGTGGCGGGAATTGGAATGGATGCAGGCGTAGCAGCCTTGACGACTGGAGGGGCAGCCCTCGGCACGATGATTTGTCCCGGTCCAGGCACACTCATTGGCGGAGCGGTCGGGGCTACAATAGGGATCATATCATCCATGGCCTTCGAGGATACAGTTAAAGACCTGGGAGAAAAAGCGGGCAAATGGACTGGCGAGAAGATAAATGAAGTGAAAAAGACATTGCAGAAGAAAACCCAGCAGATTCAGGATCTAGCAAAGGATGCCGGAGATGCACTTTCAAATGCCGGACATTTTGTATACGGACTTTTTAGATAGCAGGGAGCAAAATCATGGAGAAAATAAAAGGTATCTCATTGACTACAAACGAGCTCGCTTCGGTTCTTGCTCTTTGCGGCTATGAATCTATGGCCAATGATGTGATAAATGGTCTCAATGTATTGTCTGATGAAAAAGATTTTGACAGATTCCTTAAAGAAACGGAAGCTTCTTTAAGAATGAAGGGCTTTTGGAATGACCAGCGGGAAAACCTTATTGAAGAAGGTTTGGAAAGTCTCATTACCCTCTTGGTCCATTCAAAGAAAAAGGTAAGAATCATCAGAGGGCAAAAGGTCACCTTTATTCATTATTTAGATTCTAATAACATGCTTCTGCAATTGATTTCAGATGGCCGGCACCATCTTGAACTCATTAAAAGCCCGGAATTGTGGATAGCGGTGGTAGACTATTGCCAGGGAGGACTGATGTCTTCCTGCAACAGTGAAGCCAGTAAGCTCGAGGTGCTTAAACTGGATGAAGACATCTATAACACTCTGCATCAGCTTACAGATGAAACGGTAAGCACCTTGCTTTCTCATGATCTTCCTTTTTCACTGAGAGTATTTTTAGAAGATTTCAAGGCAAATTCTTTTGAGTTTGATAATGTCTCTCTCATGGACATGCGATTTGAGGATGATTATCTATCGATCAATCAGGTGTTTTTCTTTTTGAACACCGGAAGCTATATATGGCTGCTCGACTACGATAAAGTGGATGACAACGAAATCTATGTGCTTCCTATGAATGCTGCTGATTTCAACAATTTAATCTTTTCAGTAGTGACCGATTACTTTAGAAACTGATGTAAGGATGGTTTTATGAAAAAAAATATAGGCTACGGCAGCGCTATTATTGTATTAACCCTGATTGCCTCCATGCTGCTTGGCGCAAATGTCCCTATGCCAAGCGGCTATGTCTGGCTGGTCTTGTTCGTAAATTCCATTTTTGCGTTGTTTTCTATTTTTATCCCCCGGCCCATTCTCTATTTATATGAAATCAATGTGTTCGAAGATAAAGATACCATCGGTTCTTACTTTTTTAGAGGATTGGCTGTGGCATTTTCAGGCTTGAACTATTACGCACAGGATGTCATTTACAGAGTTCCTTTTCTGCTAAGCAGGCTGCTCAGCATTGCCTTTTTTATCTTTTTAGTCTGGCAGATGATGTTATTAGCCATGATTTTTTAATTTATACATATTGAATACCTAAATGAATAGGAGGCTTGCTCTTGGAAGCCCAGATAAAATCAGAAACACCCGAAACATCCAAAAGGAGAAGGAGAACATTCTCTTTATTTGTAAAGGGCAATATTGCGATTCTCTTTCTGGTTGGCTGCCTGCTAATCAATATAGGCAGCTGGGACGATTATGTCTGGCTAATGGTTGTGATGCTGGCCCTTGGATTTGAAGTCGTTCTTTTACTGCTGGTCTTCATCGCAAAAATCAAGCCAGTAAAAAAGCATTAAATGCGCGAGGAGGATCAGCCATGTCTTTTTTTCAACGATTATTCAGCAAAAAGAAAATGGAAAACCAGGAATTACTGGAGAAGCTTTTGACTACCAGCAAGGATTTCCGTATAAACGATATCATTTTAAGGGAGATCATCCCTTTCTTTAAGGAAAAGGCAGCGGACCTTGGGCCGCGGGAATTCCATCCCTGGATTGAAGAATGGTATACCTCTCCCGACTGCCTTGAATTTGTGTATTCGCATTTCATGATAGATGATTTCTCTCAATTATCGCAACAGCGGGATAAAACCTATGACTTCTACGTAAGCGATGTAATCGGTGAAACGCTGATTCATGAGGAAAAGTATCCGATAGAAGTGGATCAGTTTGATCCAGATATAAAGACCGCTTATTTTGTGACGGCGCTTAGGATAAGGGATATTGTGGGGAATTCTCTGCCATATTAACAAGGCAGATAGCTGGAGCATACAAGAACGGGTGTATAGGTACTTCCCGCATCCAGGATCAGGCTGCCCAAACTGAAATTAGAGGGATAAATTACCGTTAATTGGTGATTTTGATTAAAACCGACCTAAATAAAGGGAGGAATTCCCTCTATCGCCTCAAAACATTGAAAAAAGAGGGATTTTTCGTGTGATAAGGGGAAAAGCTCCCCTTATTCTCCATCGAAACAGGTTCTATGCTGCACTTAGCGGGAAAATCTCCCCTTATTTTTACTAGGTATCCGGGCAATAGGGGCACTTCTCAAAAAGAAACTCGCCAATGGCGAGTTTCACTTATTTTTAATACTTCTGGCAGTACACAATATCCGTATTCCGATCATATACATTATAATCTTTATTTATCCGGATGAAGGATTCTTTGGTATTCCGCACTTTGTTTGTAGACATCACCTGTTCATTGGCCTGTGATACAACATCATAAGTTACCTTATATTGTCTGCCGGGGCCATCGTTTTTCCAAGGGAAAATTTGAATCGGCCTTGAGGCATTTTCTATGCTGTTATTGCGGAAGGTTGGATTTTTGACACCGCTCGCCAGAATCCCTGCATAATTGCCGCCCATTCCGACAGCCACATTGCGGATGGTATTGTTCTCGATGACCGGGTTGGACCAGTTCATCACCCGGATGGCATCTCTTCTTGTTCCATCAATCGTATTCTTCCTGATGACAATTCCCTCATGATATTGCCCTTCCGAGTACTTATGTGTTCCCACAGCGCGGTCCAGGTTTTTGAAGGTATTGCCTTCAATGAGCACATTCTTGTTTGGAGTACGGTCATATTTGCTCCATTTCTGACTCCACCCCTGTGTAGATTTATCCGGTGTATCCAGGTTAATGGCTTCCTTATTTAAGTTGGCGGAAGCTGCGGAACCAGAAAAAGTATTGTTTTTAATGACAGCTTTGTAGTTGGCATCCATCTCGATGAAATGGCCGGAATTCATATTATAGAAGCGGATATTCTGCACAGTGACATTTTGGTTATGGCCGGCGATGATCGCAATGCTGTCCCTGTACTTCTTCATATCCACGGAGACCGTGCCTTCCCCGATAAATGAAATATTTTTCTCTCCATCATACTTGCCATATACACCTGATTTTCCGCTCCGTGACGGCCGGATCAGCTGAAAAATGGATTTAGCGGCTGTAAACTGAGACGTTCCGCTCACAGTCCCCTTGACGATTTTCACACCATTTTTGAAACGGATGGTCACATTGGAAGGAACATACACCGTATTGGAAATGGTATATGTACCAGCATTCAGTATAAGCGTGCCTCCGCCTTTTTTCTCGAACTCTTCCATATAGGAACGCAGCACATAGTAGTGCTTCGTAGAAGAGTTATAGGTCGAATATTTAGTCATAGCCTTGTTGATCGGTGCAGTGGAAGGCGAGATCACATAGGATGGATAGGCCGCCTCCGTCTTTTCCGGCATTTGCAAGGTACAAATAAAAAGGATAACTGCCAGGCAGCCAATAAGCTTTTTCAATTGATTCTCTCCTCTCATGCTGTCTATTCTTATTATCGACAATATTTGTAAGCTGTAAAGAAAAAATTGTGGAATTAACTGGTAAAAAGGTAGCATTTATCAAAATTTGTTTTTACAATATACTTGTACTATCCATTTTATGTTCGTCATAGGGGGAACTAGCTTGTTTGGTATCCGTGAGTTTCTGCTCAATATGCTGATTATTATTTTAGAGATATTTGCGTATCAAATTTTCTGGGCGGATCGAATTAAACAAATCCAAACGGCAACAATCAAAAAAAATCAATATATCCTCTTTGGTTTGTCAGTGGTTTCCATAGCCCTGTGCATCACCTTTCCGGTTTCCTTTACCGACGGATTCCGCTATGATCTTAGACATATTCCCCTATTAATTGCCACTCTTTATGGCGGCAATTTAGTTGGACTATACCTGACACTTTTCATGCTTGTTTTCCGTAAGCTGCTTGGCGGCGAGGGATTCGTGAACACCCTGATTGTGTATTCGATTTTCACCTTACTTGTCATGCTGGTCCGCCCTTTGTATTTCAAGCTGAATTTGAGATGTAAAATGCTTTTATCATCAGTCCTTATAGCAGCCATGTGCCTGGTTCCCCTCTGGTTAATCAGATATTTAATTATTGATCCATATTTAAAGCATTCGAGCACCTATCTCGCTTTAAGTTTTACAGTCGTATCCATTCTGACCGGCTGCCTTTCCATCTATTTAGTGGAAAGGCTGATTGAAAGCGTCCAGATGAGAATGGAGATCCAGCAGGCTGAAAAAATGAATATGCTCGGACAGCTTACGGCTTCCATCGCCCATGAAATCCGAAATCCCATGACCGCAAGCCGCGGCTTTATGCAGCTGCTGAAAGAAAGCGCACTGGATGATAAAGAGAGGGGCTATGCGGAAATTGCCATAACAGAGATCGACCGGGCCCAGGAAATCATTACTGAATATCTTTCATTCGCAAAACCGGAAATGGAGGAAACCGAACGCATCAATCTCTCTCAGCATATTAAAAACGTAATCTCCATCATTTCCGGCTATGCCGCCTATCATAATGTAGGACTTTCCGTGAATCTGGACAAAGCTGTCATAGAAGGCAATTCCGGAAAGCTCACACAATGCCTTGTCAATTTGATTAAAAATGCAGTGGAAGCCTGTACCGGTCAGGGAACGGTTGAAATCGCTGTCTATACTGAAGGAGAGAACGCTGTCATCACGATCAAGGATAATGGAGTGGGAATGGGAGAAGAGCAGATAAGGCGGCTCGGCACCCCCTTCTACTCCACAAAAGAAAAAGGGACGGGACTTGGCCTCATGGTCTGCTACCGAATCATTGCCATGATGGAAGGTAAAATCAGAGTCAGCAGCCAGAAAGGCAAAGGTACTCGTTTCACAATCACTTTTCCCGCAAAGAAAGAGGAATCATGATGAAGGTAAATAAAATCCACCATATCGCCATTATCTGCTCAAATTATGAAGCATCAAAAGCCTTTTACACGGAAATACTGGGGCTTTCTATTATCGAAGAAACCTATCGCGAGGACCGGGGCTCCTACAAGCTCGACCTTGCTGTAGGCGGACACTATCAAATTGAACTATTCTCATTCCCGGATAGCCCCAAGAGGCCCAGCTATCCAGAAGCAAGAGGACTCCGCCATCTCGCCTTCGAGGTCGATCATATCGAGGAAGCCTGCGCAGAGCTCCAAAAATCCGGCATAGAAACCGAAGCCATCCGCATCGACCCAGTCACAGAAAAGAAATTCACCTTCTTCAAGGATCCGGATGACCTTCCTATTGAATTGTATGAGAGATGAGCTAGAGTTATAAATTTATAAGATTGAGAGCAGTCCTTCATAGCATTGTTATGGCGGACTTTTCTTTTGGCTGCTGGGTGGGTTTTAGTTTGTGGTGGCTTTTGGTTACTGTTGGGTTTGGACCGTTGATGCCTGGTTTGCAATTCTGCTTATGGTGCTTGGGTTCGAGCTGTTCACCCTTGTACTGACTTCATAGATTAACAGTAAACAGTATCCTTAGCGGCCACTTTCCTGGTTAATGACACAAGAATGGGCGTAGGAATGGCATACGTCTTTTCTTTATAGCCCCGGATCAGGCGGCCCAGGCTGAAATTAGAGGGAGAAATTACCGTTAATTAGTCATTTTGATTAAAATCAGCCTAAATAAAGGGAGGATTTACCTCTATTGTCTCAAAACATTGAAAATTGAGGGATTTTTCGAATGATAAGGGGAATATCTCCCCTTATTTTCTATCGAAACAGGTTCCATTCAGCACTTAGCGGGAAAATCTCCCTTTATTTTTACTGGGTACCCGGGCAATAGGGGCATTTCTCCCTGCTGATGGCTCGTTTTGTCCTTTATGCTGGAGACCCCCTAAATGGAAAAGGCGTCTTCATCCCGCCTATAGTACCCATAATGCCAGTCTTCCTGCCACTGCCCCACCTCCGGGTCTTTCCTCCCGGGCCACAGCCAGGATTTGTCCCTTCCCAAGACTGGACAGTACTTTCACTCCGCTCCTTTTTCATCATTTTCTTTCCTTTTTTCTCATAGTTCTCCATTTGTTACCTGACTGTAATATAAATCGGAGAGGATTTTGGTAAAATGGTGTCAACAGATAGAAAGTATGAGGTGGGAATGTGAAAAAAAGTGTAATGACCTTTGCTTCGGCAACATTTTTGACAAGTATCCTTGCTCCTTCTGCCCTAGCCGATACATATAAGGTAAAAAAAGGAGATACCTTATCGAAAATCGCTAAGAATCAATCTACAACTGTTGCTAAATTAAAAGAATTAAATCATTTATCCTCTGATTTAATCCGAATTGATCAAACGATCGAGATTCCTGGAAATTCCACACCTTCTGCCCAGCAGTCAAATCCTCAGATTTTGCTTCAGCAGACAGACATCAGTACCTACACAGTAGTTTCAGGAGACACTCTTATCAAAATCGCCAATCAGCACGGCATCACCCTGGCGGAATTAAAAACCTTAAATAACATAGACAGCTATTTGATTTACCCGGGCCAGAAGCTCGCTGTATCAAAAAAGACCACGACCACTAAAGTAGAGCTTCCCGACTCTGCCCCGGCGCCGGCTGCACCAAGCAAACCCTCTTCTCAAGGACAAAGCCAGAATACATACACAGTCAAACAAGGAGACAGCCTCTGGAAGATCGCTTTCCTTAATAAGGTTGCAGTCGATCAGCTTAAAAGCTGGAATCAGCTGAAATCCGACGTAATCCAGGCCGGCCAGATCCTAAACATGTCTGAACCAGCCAGAGAGGCTGAGGATGTTAAACCTTCGGCGGGAAATACCAGTGCTTCTCCTGCACCGGCACCAGCTGCAGTCAACGCCAGCAAGGTGATCTCAGAAGCGAAAAAGTACATCGGAACTCCCTATTCGTGGGCAGGCTCCTCTCCATCCGGCTTTGATTGCAGCGGATTCGTCTATTATGTCTACAAACAAGCAGGTTACCAGATTGCGAGAGTATCAGCTTCTACTTACTTTGACATGGGTAAAACCGTGAGCGCACCACAGCCTGGAGACCTCATCTTCTTCGCACCAGAGCCCAACCAGAAATACCTTATCACCCACATGGGAATCAGCTTGGGCGGGAAACAGTTCATCCATTCCGGCAGCAGCAGAGGCGTAGAAATCAGCTCGCTTGATACAGCTTATTATAAAGATCGGTTTACCGGTTTTAAGAGACTATATTAATCATTTGCTAGAAACGGAGCTTGGAAAAGGCTCCGTTTTTTGTGGCGGGCAGAGGAGCAATAAGGTGCAGACTGGATCGGAGCAGAAGCATTCATCTTTTTCGATGTTTCGGATCATCGGCCTCCGCACCGGCTCATTTCCATTGTTTTCGGATCACTGGACCCCTGGCCAGATCATTTCCTTTGTTTTTGGACCATTGGGCCCCTCGCCGGATCATTCCCATTGTTTCCGGACCATCGGACCCCTCGCCGGATCATTCCCTTGATATCCGGATCATGTTCCCACACAGCGGATCATTTAATTTCACTGATTGTTCAATTGGCTCATTAATCTGTAAAAGTGGCTCATTCTTTTTCATTCCGGATCATGTTCCCTTAAAATCGGCTCATTTCTAACCACTTTCGGACCATAACCAACGCAGCTAATCCCGCTAGCTGACACAACCCAGTTTGTACCATAAAAACAGGTATTTAGTCTCATTCAGATATGTCGAATGCGGTCGATATATCTTTTATACGAACTGTTATAAGGAGGAGCTATGACCAGATTCTTAACTCCCGAGGAGATGTATCGAAAGAAGGTTGTAAGGAAGCGCTTAACGTATGTGTTTACATTTACAGCTGTGCTTGGCATCATTGCGTTGGTCCAGATTTTGATGTATAGAATGTAAACATTTCATGGGCCTGTATCTGCGTACAGGCCTCGACTCATTCTCTTCAAAAATTCCCCACAAGAAAAACACCCCGATCAGGGCGTCTTTGTCACCTTATTTAATATCCAGAACCAACGCTTCCTGTTCAAGGATTTCACGAAGGAGCGGCATGATCTGTTCCTTCAGAAAGGGATCGTGCATGGCGAATTCGATGGTCGTTTTGATGAAGCCTGCTTTTTCTCCTACATCATAGCGTTTGCCTTCGAAGCTGCAGGCAAATACGCGCTGTATTTTATTGAGCTTTGAGATGGCGTCTGTCAGCTGGATTTCTCCTCCTGCACCTGTTTCCTGTTCTTCAAGAAATCTAAAGATTTCTGGCGTGAGGATATAGCGGCCCATAATCGCAATATTGGAAGGGGCGGTTCCTGGCTTTGGCTTTTCGACGAAGTCAGCTACCTGGAAGAGGTGTCCGTCTTGGTCTGCCGGATCGATAATGCCATATCTGGAGGTTTCAGTTTCAGGCACGGGCTGAACGCCTATGATCGATGACCATGTCTCATTGTACGCATGGATCAGCTGTTTAAGGCAGGGCACTTCGCTTTTTACGATATCATCGCCAAGCAGGACAGCGAAGGGTTCGTCCCCTATGAAGTTGCGCGCACACCAGACGGCATGTCCGAGGCCCTTCGGCTCCTTTTGGCGGATATAATGAATATCCACATTGGAGGTAGCCTGGACCTTCTCAAGAAGCTCGAACTTTTCTTTATCGACGAGATTTTGTTCCAGCTCGACGGCACGGTCGAAGTGGTCTTCGATCGCCCGCTTTCCTTTTCCGGTCACAATGATGATATCCTCGATTCCTGATTCTATGGCTTCTTCGACGATGTATTGAATAGTGGGTTTATCGACGATCGGAAGCATTTCCTTTGGCATCGCCTTGGTTGCCGGAAGGAATCTGGTTCCAAGCCCTGCGGCCGGTATAATCGCTTTACGCACTCTTTTCATGAAAACCACATCCCTTTAGAATCATTTTAAACAATTTGGGAAACCAGGGAGTTAGACGCTGCCCTTCAAAAAACCCATAGTAAAATATAGTGATGAAGCACACCGTGACAAACAGCAGAAACAGGAAATTAGGAATGTTCAGCATCTCTTACCTCCTACCAGACGTTTTGGTGTAACTGGTATAGCCGGTGATGATGACCTGGTGACCCTGCAGTTTCAATGTACTCTGCCCATGCTAAGAACTGTTTACTTCTATGTTAAGTGTTTGTTAAGACAGCTTAATTCCAGCGCTTCATCCGATATAGCCTGATCATCCGTCTCCTGAAGCGAAAGGCTGCCCCCTGCTCTTTATAAAATAGTGCCATCAGACCACACTCGCTGGCAGGGATGGAATTTCTTTCACCACAATCTCGTACATACCTTCCAAAATGGAATTCCAGTCCCTGGTTTTGGCCAGCTCGATCCTCCTTCTCCTCCACTCCTCCTGGCAGACTGACTTTTCCAGCTCCTCGCAGGCTGGCAGGAAGTCTGCCTCCCTTTCGATATGGCGATAGACAACATCTTCGTTGTACTTGCGGGTGGAGGGAAGGTTCACTCCCACCACTGGTTTTCCGGCTGCGAGATATTCAAACAATTTCAGCGGAAATACGGCGTTATTATAAGGAGATGGTTTATACGGCATGATGCCTATGTCAATCAGATTCATATATTTTGGTACTTCATGAGGCGGGACGCTCCCTGTCCAGAGGACATTTGGTTCCTGAAGCAGTTCCTCAAATTCGGAGGAGCGCCGGGTTCCATCCGGGCCGACGAGAAGAAACAGCCACTCCCGCTTTTCCCTGGCTGCCTTTGTCATAAGGGCAAAGTCGAGCTTCGGCTTCAAACCTCCGACAAATCCAAGAATGGTGCCATCGAATCCCCGCGCAGCATCCGCTTTCTCTCCTTCATCAGAAAACAGGCTGAATTCCACTCCATTTTCATATGTATGAACATGAGCGGCATAATTTGTCCCTAATTTCGCAAGAACCTGCTGATGCAGGAAATCGGACGTGCAGAAGATCAAGTCTGCCCCCTTGATAATTCGTTCTTCGGCTGAAGCAATGACTCTCTGCCTTAGCCTGGAAACGACCGATCCCTTTCCGCTGATAGGCGATGCCCATAGGTCACTGCAGTCATACACAATTTTATCCCAGGAAAAGTGGTCGGCTAGGAGCGGAAAGCCAGGAAAGGTGTACCAAAGGCAAAGGCTGTAATGCTCACAGGACTGCTTGAGAAATTTCAGAAACAGCTCTGCTTTTTTCTTGTAAAAGCGGTCCATATATCTGCCAAATCGGAAGGCCTTTTGCGGCAGCAGATCAGGAATCTTCCACTGTTTGATGCCGTTTGGCAGTACCGTGATGGAAGCCTCAGCCTGGCCGGGTGTCGGGCACAGCCAGATGACCTCTTTAGTATCGGCCCTTGAGAGGAGGAATTCAGCCAGGC
This sequence comes from Peribacillus kribbensis DSM 17871, assembly GCF_000430765.1. Lineage (GTDB taxonomy): Bacteria > Bacillota > Bacilli > Bacillales > DSM-1321 > Paraperibacillus > Paraperibacillus kribbensis. The sequence continues at coordinate 40,194 of NZ_AUMQ01000033.1, forward strand.
GGTGGCGCCTGTAGCGCAAGCGGTCCTGCTCCCACTCAGCCGCTCCAACAATGATATGAACCTTCATCTTCATCTTCATCTCTCCCTTAGATTCGTTTTAAAACGGCACGATAGGCATAATGGGAAAAACACCAGCATGCCTTTGAAAAGCTGAGTTTTTCAAGCTCGCGGTATACAAACCAGTTCATTTTGGCCGCCTTCCATTTGTTTTTGGAAATAGAGGCATTGCCCACTCTGTACTCCGCCAGGTTCTCATTGAGGCCATAAGCGGTGAAGCCCTTTTTTAAGAGCGAAAGCCAGGTGGCAAGATCCTGCCTCGTGCGGATATTGGGCATTTGGATAGGACCGGTCTGCTTGGTATCGATCATGACCGTGAGGGTTCCAACGATTGTATTTTTCAGCATGCTTTCATAATTCACCTTTTCAGGGGCAAATACCTTCTTGTTGATGGGAATGCTGTCTGCATTGATCAGCTCATAGCCAGTAAAGGTAAAAGCATAATCATGGATCTGCATGAAACGGAGCTGGCTATCAAGCTTTTCCGGCTTCCAGCAGTCATCGCTGTCAAGGAAGGCGATATAGCGTCCTGCAGCTTTAGCAAGGGCCGTGTTTCTCGCAACAGCCGCACCGCTGTTTTCCTCAAGAGGAATCACGCGGATGCGGACGTCCTCCTCCGCGAACTTCTCCAGGATGTCTCTCGTACGGTCCGTGGAGCAGTCATCCACAATGATCATTTCCCAGTCCTTAAAGGTCTGTCTCCTGACAGATCGAATTGTTTCTGTGATAAATTCCGCTGCATTATAAGAGGGGGTAATGATGGATACCAGGGGGTTTTTTCGTCCCATTCTGTCTGCCTCCTTATTTTTGCTCTCGGATGAATTCAGGGATGACCAGCCACAGCAGGCTTAGAGTTAAACCGATCAAAATCCCCAGAACTGCTCGTTGCTTGCTTGAAAATGCGGCCGTTTCATCAGCGCCGCTGTCCGGCTCCTTTAAAAGTACGGCAGGCTTCATCATAAGACTCGAAGTCTGCAGTTCATAGAGAAAACGCTGCTGATCTACCTTGGCGTCCGGACCGACCGTCTCGCTCTTTAGGGTATCGATGGTTTCCTCCAGAATGGTCCGCTTTTGTTCATATTTTTGTTTATCCAGGGCCATAAAGGCATCTGCGATATGTCTTACCATCTCCTGAGATACTTTGGAAGGATGATGTTGATAAGAAACTTTTATATTTTGATCTGATATCGGTGTGACACTAAGATCCTTCAGCAAATCCTGTTGTTGCTCCCGGTACATATCCGGAAGATGCTCTTTGTAAAAAGGCAGATTGGAAAGAAGGACGATCACCTTCTTCGGATCATTCAGATTGGGATTTTCATAGCTTCCCAGAGAAATCTCCGCCTCTGCCCCCTCATCGCCCGTCTTCCCGGCAGGAAGGACCCAGCCGAGAGCCCCCAGCAGAATCGGGATCAGCACCATCCACACTCTATACTTCTTTACTCTTTCCGCCAAATGACTTACAACCATTTCCCAGACTCCTTCATTCTATTTTGAGGGACAGTCCCCCGAGCTATTACCGCGATCACGAAGCCCAGCAGCACCCAGTGAAAGTAGAGGTTGCTGACGGTGCTCGGGGAGATGCTGGAGACGAGGAATCCAGCGAGTCCGAGAAAACTTGCTTCGATTAGGAAGGTTTCTATCCTGTTCGTTGTTCCATGCGCTCTGTAAAGGCTGCAGAGGAGAAACGCGCACATCAGGCAGTAGCCGAGAAAGACGACAAGCCCGAAGCTGCCAAGGATTTCTGCCAGCCAGTTATGCGCTTCGACCACATAGTTGGTATGGAAGATAGGTCCAGTTTTCAAACGAACGGAAACATTCCCCGCCCCGACGCCAAATCCGTACGAATCTGCAACATCATGCATCACATTCTTCAATAAATTCAGCCGGGCCTCATTGGATGGCAGGGACTCGTATTTTGCCTGATTTCCCGGTCCCGCGAGCAGTTCCTGCCACAATCCCCCCAGCTTATCCTTCATGAGCCAGCAGCCAGCCAGGACTGCCGCTCCGCCAGCGAACCAGGCTGGCTTTTTCAGCACAGGCGGCAGAAGCAGAAGAATGTACAATCCTATTCCAGCCATCACCCCAAGCTCGCTCGCCCGGGATTCTGTCAGATAGATCAAGTACAGCGCAAGGACCGCAAGCAGAATTCCAGCCGCCTTGACCGTTCCATTCCTGCTGTTCTTCACCGCTGCCAGATAGAAGAAAAAGGAGATGACGAGAAAAGTAGCGAAATCGTTTTGATTCGTGAAGACGGAAGTCGGATAAGAAAGCTTATAGTCCGGCCCGCCATAAAGCGTGGAAGTCGGCAGCTGCATATGCAGGAAATGATTCATCAGGCCAATCGCCATCAAAAGTCCCGACATCAGCATCCAGAGAATGGCTGCTCCCATCAGTCTCGTCTTGCTCCTAAAAATAAAGACGGAAAGAAAAACAAAGGCAATCCCAAGCCCCAGCAGGAAAAGATACTTGATCCCATCCACCACCGACTGCGCCCAAAGAAGGGATACACAGCCGTACGCCAGCCAAAACAACAGAAACAGGAGAATGCCCTTCACACGGACATCCTTCCAGTACAGCGGGAGCTCCCTCTCTGCCGCAGCCTGCCAGATAAAGAGCACCAGCGTCACCATTAAGAGAATCCGGTAGATAAAAAGAGTGAAAAAACCGGCATGAATGCTTAACAGCGATTGATTCAAAAACGTGGCAGCTGTCAGGATATACATCGAGATCGCCGTAAGCTGCTTCAAACTTACATGAGGCTTCATTAGGACGGCTAGCATCAGCGCCGCCCAGATGCCCGCAAACAACAGAAAATAGTTTTCCAAGCCGGCCAGGTAACACAGCCCGAACATTCCCGGCAGAAGGAAAGCGGCGGCTGCCGCTGTCTGTTTTTTTCTTACATTACTCTCCACCGTTTTCCTCCTCCGTTTGAAAAATTAGATCACCTGGGGCACAAGAGCCTTCTCGTTATAGACCGGCGGCCGTCCCATGGATAAATAAGTGTAGCCAAGTTCATGCATGAGTTCAGGCTCAAACAGATTCCGTCCGTCCACCATCAGCGGCCGCTTCAAGAGGCGTCTGGCCTTCATTAGATCCAGATTTTTCACCTCAGCCCAATCCGTCAGCACCACACAGGCATCTGTATGATTGATCGTTTCGTAGAGATCCGTGAAATAAGAACACGAATTTCCCAGCTGCTTTTTGGCTTCCTCCACAGCAATCGGATCATAGGCTTTCACATTAGCTCCCATTCTTTTCAGCAGCGGGATGACATCGAGGGCAGGCGACGATCTGACATCGTCCGTATCAGGCTTAAAGGCAAGCCCAAGGACGGAAATGGTTTTTCCTTTTAACGAGCCCAGTGCTGCCATCAATTTTTCCACCATCTGTACCCGCTGGTTTTCGTTCGTCTTCATGACGGCCTGAATCAAATTAAATTCATAGCCGCATTCCTCTGAAATATGAAGAAGAGCCGAGGTATCCTTCGGGAAGCATGAGCCGCCATAGCCGACTCCCGCCTGCAGAAATTTCTTCCCGATTCTGCTGTCGAGGCCTATGCCTTCTGCTACCTTGGTCACATCTGCCCCGACCCGTTCACAGATATTGGCGATATCATTGATAAAGGAAATCTTCGTAGCCAGGAAGGCATTGGCCGCATATTTGATCAGCTCCGCACTTTCCACATCTGCCTTCACAACGGTAGAGGTAAAAGGCTTATGAAGCTCCGCCATGATTTCATAGGCTTTCTCGCTCGATGCTCCGATCACAGCCCTCTCCATATTCATGGAATCCTTAATGGCTGCTCCTTCCCGTAAAAATTCCGGGTTGGATACGATATCGAATTCCCGTCCCTCACCAGCAAAGCTTTTAATGATAGATTCAACCAGCTTGCCTGTGCCGACAGGAACCGTGCTTTTGGTCACGATAATTTTATAGGAATGGAGGTTAAGTCCGATCGTTTCGGCTGCCTGCCTCACATAGGTAAGATCCGCTTCCCCGGTCTCAGACATCGGCGTACCGACCGCGATGTACACAATCTCTGCCTCCTGGACGGCCTGTGCTGTATCTGTGGTAAAAAATAGGCTGCCGCTGTTCACATTCTTCTCAACCAGCTCTTTTAAGCCTGGTTCATAGATCGGCATGATCCCTTCCCGCAGGCTGTTTATTTTTTCCTCGTTCTTATCACAGCAGGTAACAAAATTTCCGGCATCCGCAAAGCAGGTTCCTGATACAAGTCCGACATAGCCTGTTCCAATGACTGCTATCTTTTTCAACGTCATCGTCCCTTTCTAGTAGTTGATGTGAGCTTAAACGATTAGAAGAGCCCGATCCAGCACATGATGATACGCTTCTCTCAGGGCTGCTGCATTCTGGCCGGCGTCATAGTGCAGCTCGACCTGGCGCCTCAGATCCCGGCCAATTTCCTGTACCGGCAGTTCACGGTATAGATAATCCAGGATTCTTTGTGTCAGGCTGTCGACTGATTTGGGCTCCACAAGCAGATCGCGGTAATTCCCAAACAGCTCGGGCAGGGAGCCCACTTCGGTGCACACGGCTGGAATTTTCAGGGCAAGAGCCTCAATGACCACGGTCGGCATTCCCTCTGTATGAGAAGGAAGGACAAACAGGTCACTGGCAGATAAGTAATCTTTCACTCTTTCATTTTCCATCTGACCCGGGGCAAAAATCCGCCGGTTGAATTCTGAATGAGCTTTGATCTTCTCAGCCGACGGACCATCCCCGACAAAGACACAGGCCGTTTCATCCGGAAGTCGCTCAATGGCCTGAAGGAGCTCGAATATCCCCTTCGCCTCTGTCAGCCTTCCGACAAACACCATCATTTTTTTATCCAGCGGAAGTCCAAGCTTTCTTCGAATTGCAAGTTTATCTTTCTTCGGTTCCTTAAACCGGGAAAGATCGATGCCGATTGGCAGGACGACGGAATCTCGTCCTGTCATTTCTCTCGTTTTTTCCCTCAAACTTTCCCCGACCGACAGCACCTCATCCGCAGCGCCGATTGTCTGTACAAAAGCCCTCATGGCGCTTTTGCTGAAATGAGGATAAACGTTGACATCACTTCCATGGAGGGTGAGCAGCCAGGGCAGCTGCTTCTTTTCTGCCACGATTCTTGCCGCGCCTCCCGACGGCATCGCAAAGTGGGCATGAAGGACATCCGGCATGAGACCGCTTCTATCCATTACATCCAGCACGGCAGCGGCTATGCGCTGGTCAGGCTGAGACCATCTTAGCTGGCCTGGCAGTGCCAGATAATGCGGCCGGTAGACCGTGACACCGTTCCGCTGATACACCGGTGGAATGTCACATCTGGAACGATAGGTTTTTTTCAAATATTGGAGCATGGCGGGATTCTGAGGCACAGGACAGATGACCGTGATGTTCATCCCAAGCCGGCGGAGCGCCTGTACCTGTGTTTCATGAAACACTCCGCTGCCAGGCTGTTCCTCACTCGGATAAGCACTTGTAATCCATAACACATTCATATCGATTTCCCTCCAGCTCGCTTTTTGATAAGTCCCAAAACATACTGAGGATACATTTTATAGAGAAGAGCCGCATATAAAGCCACTCCCGTTCCTGCTGATATGGCGAGCGGTATGACGCTGCCATGGAAATAGATCGAGCTGTACTTATTCATCATGAAGGCTATGCAGCTCATGATAAGCGAAAGGACAAACGGCAGGGCCAATGATTGGAGATAGCTTGCCCAGCGCAGGCTGATCAAGGCTGCTAAAAGCCAGCGGCCCAGGATAAAATTGATGACACTCACTGCCACATAGCTCCAGGCCACCCATTCCAGGCTCCCGGTCAAAACGGCCGCATAAAGCGCCGCCCCGTAAAGCAGCAGCATGCCGCTGTCCCAGTAAAACGCAATATTGGCCCTCCCCTTGGCAAGAATGATGCTTCCATTCGGGTTCATCAGCACCCTTAGCATGCCGACGATTGCCATGATCTGAAGGATGGGAATCGCCGCACTCCATTTTTCTCCGAAGAAGGCGGGAACAAACACATCCGCTACCGCTGTCAGCCCCATCAGCATCGGAAAGGCCGCCAGTCCCAGCAGCTTCGTCATATACAAAAATCCATCATTCAAATCTGTATGGCTGTTTTGATTTTTCGAAAACACCGGAAAAGCCACCCGGGTCATAATCGGGTTGATCCTAAGCACCGGAATCGTCACAATCTGATACACCAGATTATAAATTCCGAGAGCCTCCGCTCCCATAAAACGCCCGATGAGAATCATATCCATATTCGATCCGAGACGGTTGACGATCCTTGAGGCCAGCTGAAAGGCTCCAAAGGATAAGACCTCCCTGCACTCTCTCAACCGGAAAATGAGACGCGGCTTCCACTTTCCGTATGCTGCAAAATAGAGCACACTTCGTAAGGAATACAAAGCAATCTGAGAAAAAACAAAGGCATATATAGTGGAGATCAATAGGCTTAACATCAGCAGAAGCAAAAAGGAGAATACCGCAGCTCCCGCCTCAATTTTCCCAAGCGTTTGAAAACGCAGATCCTTCTGCAGCAGATACTGACTCTGCTGGCCGATTCCCGCTGTCAAAAACAGCAGAGACAGAAGCCGGATGAGCGGCCCAAGCTCAGTGCGGTGAAAGAAACCGGCAATCAGCCCGCCTGCGCCAAACAACACGAGACTTATCAGAATGCCCACCGCCACATTCAGCCAAAACAGGGTCGAAAGCATATCCTCCGTAACTTTTTCCTTCTGAATGACTGCCGACCCGAGGCCCGATTCGAGGAGAATCTGGGCAAACATCATAATGGTCGTCAGCATCCCGACAAGACCGAATTCCGCTACGCTCATCCGGTTCCCCAGATAGACGAACTGAAGAATCTGTATAACCGTGATGGCCATAGTGGAAATCCCCGTCCATCTCGCACCTTTTACCAGCTGTCCTTTAATCGTTGTCATACACTGATCCCTGCCTTAACGAGCACCTTCACCTGTAAAAAGAACCTTAAAGGTTTTCATCATAATCTTCATTTCCAAAGTAAATGCCAGATTTCGAATATATTCCTGGTCATACCGCAGCTTTTCCTTCGGCGTTATATCATAGCCTCCGTTCACCTGCGCAAGTCCAGTCAGGCCCGGCTTTACCAGCAGGCGCTGTTCAAAGCCTTCGATTTCCTGATTAAACTGCTTAACGAAGACCGGACGCTCAGGCCTCGGCCCGACAATGGACATATCTCCTTTTAACACAAGCAGCAGCTGCGGCAGCTCATCAATCCGGGTTTTACGGATGAATGCGCCAATCCGTGTCACCCTGGAATCTTTAATCCCTGCCCAGCGAGCCCCCTCCTTCTCCGCATCCAGCCTCATTGACCGAAGCTTAATGATCATGAAGGTCTTTCCGTCCTTCCCCACCCGCTCCTGCAAATAAAACGGAGATCCGGGTGTCTCCAGGACAATCAGCACCGCAAATAAAACCATAACCGGGAGAGTAAGCACCAAGCCTGCTCCCGCAAGTACCACATCCAATACTCTTTTGAAATAAAGGTACTGAAGTGCATGCCTTGAAAGTGAAAGTGCAGGAGTTTTTTCGACGTTTACAAAATCTTGATAGAAATGGTATGCCTTCTCTGTACTCACCTATAAATCACCCCAGCGACATTTAATCCTGACACATCGAATTATAGAGGTCCATAATGAAGCCCATATGGATGCTGCGCAAAGGATTTGTAAGCATTGTTAACTCTGTGCGAGGAATATTTCAAACTGACAGAAAATTTTAAAAGTATGTAAAAAGGGCTTTAGAAGGATGGACATTGTGGCTCCTGGGCTTTTTCTGATTTATTGCCCATCGTGGAAAAAGATGGTTTACAGTGGGTTTATATTTTTTATAAAAACTTTACAAAATTTGGTGCAGGTTCCGAGTTGTTCGGAGGTGGGTACGGTGGTTTCGAGGAACTCGGAAGGAGGGTGCGAATGGCTGCCGGGACCAATTTATTGCGGATCTTTCAGCCTTTATTCGGAGCATTTACCAGCGGGCGGATCATTCAACATCTGCCTGCCAACCAAGGTGTACGGTTTGGACCATTTAACTGCGAAATCGGATGATTTAGATTAAAAAACAGTTTATTAAATAGTCAAAAAAGGATAACTTCATGAAAAAGAGCCAACAAATTGAACGAAAAAGCCGGTTACTTAAACCCCCTTTTCAATGGACAGAGTTTAATCAAACGTTTAATTAAACCTGCAAATTTCTACATTAAATAGAAGAAACAGAACGTTTATTGACATGGTTTGGCAAGAAAAATCGAAAGGGAAAATTTTAGAGGCGGTAGGAAATAATGGAAAAATAAGGAGTAGTGACAGACCTCATTATAGGAAATATAATTTCTTTAGTTTAACTAAAGGAGATTTGACACTATTGGACGATCGCGTTATTGAACCAAAAGATTTGATTTACTACAAAGAAAAATTATATTTCTGGATTGTTACTTCCTTCAGCATCATTTCTTACATTCTTTTCACTTTTTCCATTATAGGTTTGGCTATATTAGCCGCTCTTTTCTTATTTTCCTTTTTGCTTCACGGCATTGCAATGGGGCAAATCCGAACCAACGCTGTAAAGCTTTCAGCTTCGCAATTCCCAGAAATCAATACCAAGGTGGAAGAACTGTGTAAAAAAATGAAGCTAAAGAAAGTACCAGATGTGTATGTAATGCAGTCCGGGGGGATCCTTAACGCCTTTGCAACCCGTTTTTTTCGCAAGCATATGGTTATTGTATATTCGGAAATTTTCGATTTAATTGAAGATGGATTGGACGAAGAGCTTTATTTTGTCCTTGCACATGAACTTGCACATATTAAACGGAACCATCTTGGAAAGATGGCTTTCATCCTGCCATCTATGTGGATTCCTGGAGTGGCAGAAACATACCTTCGTGCCTGTGAATATACATGTGACCGTTATGCGGCATACTACACTGGTAATCTAGAAGCCTCTAAAAATAGCCTCATGATCCTCGCGATAGGAAAGAAATTATATTACAGGACGGATCAAACTGAATTTATGAAACAAATCAATAGGGAAAAGGGTTTCTTTGTCTGGCTAAGCGGAATTCTATCCACTCATCCCCCTCTCCCAAAAAGGATTCATGAAATCAAGATATATTTTGGTGAGCCGGAACCTATCATTTTGCCAAAGAAGAAATGGGCATTAAGTGCTGGCCTTGTTTTGGTATCCGGAATTTTCCTTGGTGGAATATTCTATGAAATGGACAATATTAAATCCTTCCTGTCTTTTAGTAATAATGAAGATCTTGACGCTGAAGCATTAGATGAACCATCTGACATTCCGCCAATCATCCAGGCAGTCATAAATGATGATAAACCAAAGGTTGAAAAGCTCGCCAAAGAAGGACAAGACGTAGATGAAGAAGACTATACCGGATATACTGCTATGGACTGGGCGATAAAGGCCAAAAATGCAGAAATGGTTAAAATACTTCTTAAAAGTGGCGCTGATCCGAATAACGAAACGAGTTATTCCATGACACCGCTTATGACAGCCGCTGAAAACGGAAGACCGGAAATCATTAAAATTCTTCATTCCGCCGGGGCAAAACTCAATTATCAGGATACCGAAAACGGAATGACATCATTGATTTATGCTGCAGAGGGAGAAGACGAGAAGACTGTTAAAGTTTTAATACAGCTAGGAGCGGATCCAAAAAAGATGGACTACTCAAATATGACTCCGTACATGCATGCGCTTGATATAGGACATGAAAATATTGCTGAGCTATTGAAGCCGAAAAAATAGCTGAACTGGTGAATTTATAACTTCAGTTGAACAACAAACAAAATCCCAGTTGCGGTAAATGCGGTCATTGTTATACAAATAGATGATACAGTTCTTCATATGTTCATCTATCCTTTTTCTTTTACACCTTTAAAATCCCCTTAGGGCGCAGATTTTTCCATTTCCTAATTTTTTTAATCGTGTGCAAAAATCAAAAATTTATATACTAAGGCACCATTCGTGTATGAATGGTGCCTTTCTTGTTAATCATCTACATATGGTTGGCAGCTAAGTAAGAAAAATGATTGCTTTCTTATCCACTTTCATAATAACGAACAAAATGAAAAACTGGAAAAAGCAAGGCTTCATATGAGATACTGTTCTTAATTGAGAACATAATGATACTAGGGGGAGTACTGGTTGCTGCTAATCCTGGCTGTATTAAATTTCATTGATGCGATCTGTACATATATAGGAATTACGATTTTTCATATCGAGGAAGGAAATCCTCTTATGGGTTTCTTTTTGTCCATACATCCTCTTGTCTTCCTGTCCCTCAAGATTTCCCTGTCTGCCCTCCTGGTGTATCTGCACCTTCAGACTCACAGGATCCATAGCCTTTTTCCGATTTCTGCTCTATTTAGCCGTACTATTTTACCTTACGATTGCCTGTCTTCATGGGTATTGGATTGCGGCACAGATATAGTCTATTTTAATAGAAATGGTAAAATATCAGACCTTCCCCTACAATAGACTCATACCATAAAAGAGGGCAGGTGTACGTAATGATTCAACTGAAAAAGAAAGGTGAATCCATCAATTTAACAAAAAAAGATACATCATCCATCGGCGAAATCCTGGTTAATTTAAACTGGAATCAAAAGACTTCAGGCGGGTTCTTCTCCAAACTTCTGGGACCGAAGAATGCGGATCTTGATCTGGGCTGCCTGTATGAGCTGAAGAACGGGCAAAAGGGCTGTGTCCAGGCGCTGGGCAATGCATTCGGAAGCCTCGGGGGCGCTCCATATATCCAGCTTGACCACGACGACCGGACCGGTGCCTCCGCTGGAGGGGAGAACCTCCGCATCAACGGCGACCGCATCAGGGATATCAAAAGAATCCTAGTTTATACCTTTATCTACGAAGGAGCCGCTAACTGGTCGGAGGTCGACGGGGTGGTCACACTGACCTATAAGAACGGTGAAGACATTGTCGTCAAAATGGATGAACACCGCAACGGGAAAAACATGTGTGCCATTGCCATGATTGAAAATGTGAAGGACCAGACCTTCAATATTAAAAGACTCGTAGAATACCATAATGGACACGAAATGATGGACCGTGCCTATGGCTGGGGAATGAAGTGGAAGCCAGGCAGGAAGTAATGAGGGAAGTCTGGGCGGATGCTCGGACTATTTTTTTTGCTCCTCATATTCTTCCACAAAGCACATAAACCAATATCCCATTTCATCATGTCTGCAGATGGCGTTCCTTGTTTTCATGCTGCCGTCTCCATTTATATGAAACGCAGCCACTCTTTGGAAGTCATCCTCTCGATCACAATAACGGTATACTTAGAACATTAGACCCCTGGCTCTGATTCTTCTTTTATATCATTTCATTCAATAGATGAATTTTATCTTCTGATTCTATGTATTGAATGCCAATCACATTATGAGGAATGTATCCCTCTTCGGTCTCTGAAAATAACTTTTCAATTGTATCCTCAGCCTTATTCGGCTGAGCTTCTCTTTCCAAATGGAGAGCGAGATAGTCATAGTACTCCCTATTTCTCCGCTGATCCCACTTCCAAAGAGCTAGATCCATTGGCCTCGAACGTCCTCTTGCTTTGTCGAGCTTAGAGTCCTCGATAAACGCATCAAATCCGAGCATCTCTCCAAGATTGGCAAAATACTCGATTTCCCTTCTGGTGAACATGGAAATATTATGGTCTTTAGATAAATTCAATCTACGGTAGTTGCGGACATAGCCTTCGAAAAATTGCATTAAATCTAGATTGTGCTTTTCCATCTAGTACTCCCCTATACATTTATTCTATCTGCCTTTAATAATACGGTTAGTTGGTAAATCATTGAATTATATCGCTGTTTATCAATTGTGCCACTATTTGGTTTACTAGTAAACCAAATATAAGGACGGAGGTCCCACAATAGAGGGAGAAATTCCCTTTAATTCTTTTTTATCATTAAAAAGGGCTTAAATAACGGGAGAAATTACCGCTATGGACTCAAAAAATCCAAAAATGAGGGGTTTTTCTTTGCATAACGGTAAATTCTCCCCTTAAATTCAGCGAAATTAGCTCCATTCTGAAAATAACGGTAAATCCTCCCCTTATTTTTCGTGGTTACTAAATGAAGGACCTCTTGCTCCTAATGATGCCATCTAACAAAGAAACCCGCCAACCATGGCGGGTTTCCACACCCAAATCGGCTGGCTATTTCACCCCGGCCGATTGGTTGTTTTCTGTAATAAAGTATTTATTAAGCAGGATATAGATAATAAGAATCGGGATGATGGAGATGATGGCACCCGCCATGATCACATCCCATTGGGTCGCGTTCCGGAATTGTTTGGAGACGGCGTTTAACCCTTGTGTCAGCATGTATTTATCTGGACTCGAGATGAACAGCAATGGTTTCATGAATTCGTTCCAGACTCCCATGAACATGAAAACAGATTGTGTGGCGATGGCGGCCTTTGCGTTTGGGAGCACCACTCTGAAAAAGGTTCCAAAGCGGCTCAGGCCGTCCATGGTCGCCGCCTCTTCAACGTCTCTTGGGAAATTGATGAAGAACTGCCTCATCATAAAGATATACGCGATATTGATCATCGTTGTAAAAATCAATGACCACTGAGAATCCACCAGGCCAAGCTTGGAAATGACGATATAAAGCGGAATCATGGTTACCTGTGAGGGAATCATGATCAGCATGAGCAGAAAGCTGAAGATCACTTTACGTCCTTTAAAGTCGATCCGTGCAAGAGAATAGCCGGCCATCGTATTGAAAAGAACGTTAAAGATGGTCGTTACTAAAGCCACAAAAAGCGAGTTTTTGATCCACAAAGGAAATTGAGAATCAAAAATCGTCTGATACCCCTTAAGACTCCATTCCTTCGGGAAGAAGCTTCCTCCCGCAGAAATCTCGGCAGTCGTTTTAAAGGAAGTCAAAATGCTCCATAGAAAAGGCGCCAGTGTAAGCAGGCAGTAGCCAACTAGGAAGATATATACAAAGATTTTTAAGGATTTATAGTTTGTTTTCATTATGATCACCCATTTACTTCATCGGCTTTCAGCCATTTATTGACGATATACGTCACAATAAAGATAATTGCTCCCAGGATGAAGGCAAGTGCCGTTGCCCTTCCCATATCATTGCTGTTGAAGGCAAGCTGATAAATATACAGGGAGAACGTAAGGGTCGAATTCTGCGGTCCGCCTGTGCCATCGGAGATGATAAAGGCCTGGTCAAAAATTTGGAAACAGCCGACGAGTCCCATCGTCACCACATAAAAGGTAATCGGCATCAGCTGCGGAACGGTGACATTCATGAATTTCCGGAATGCATTGGCTCCGTCGAGGGAAGCCGCTTCATAGAGACTTTCCGGAATATCCTGCAGCCCTGATAGAAAGACTGTCATGAAATGCGGTACCGTAGAGAAAATATTCATCATCATGATGACGCTCAATGCCAAATCGGGATTATTCAAAAAGGCAATTCGTACACCAAACACCTGATCAATGAGATTTACCATGACACCATTGTTATTAAACAGCCACATAAAAATGAGAGTCATAGCCGAGGAAGATGTCAGGGTCGGGATGAACATGATGGTGAGAAAGGCCCGGTTGAACTTGACCTTGCTGTTAAGCAGTGCAGCAAGCACCATCGCCACGATGGTCTGGATTGGCACAACGAACAGTACATAGCGGAATGTATTTCTGCAGGAAGCCCAGAATTTCGGGTCATCCAACAGTTTAGCAAAGTTGTTTAATCCAATGAATGTCCTTGCACCAGAAAGCAAATCCACTTTAAAAAACATCATAAAAAATGCATAGGCGATTGGAATCAGGGTAAACACCAGGATCACCAGCATGGCTGGCAGTAAAAAGGAATAGCCTTGTATATTTTGCAGACGCTTGCTGCCCATTTTATCTTCACCTCAATATAAGAAGAGAAAGAGGCTTAACACTCCTGCAGCCTCTCTCTCCACGTCCTATTCTTGCCTTGCTATTTCGTCATTCGCTTCTTTTTCTGCATCCTTCATGGCTTTTTCTACAGATTTATCTCCATTGAACGCTGCAAGAAGCTGGTTATCAAAGGCCTGGGAAATGGTCGGCAGGTTGACGCCGGATGACCATACCGTTCCATATGCAGCACCATTCGCATGCGCGCTTAACACTGGATCCTGGTCAATTTTCATTTCCTTCGTTACAGATTGGCGGGTAGGAAGTGTTCCGGACATTTCGCTCCATTGCTTCTGCCCTTTGCCTGTCATATAGTTGACAAAATCCACTGCGCCTTTCTTGTTGTCCGTATCCTTTGCCACTGCATAGCCTACGTTAAAGGTCATCGTCTCTTTTTTTCCATTCACTGTCGGAGCAGGAAGCACATCATATTTCACATCCGGATATTCCTGCTTAAGTGCGCTCAGCACCCAGTTTCCTTCAATCATCATGACTGCCTTGTTTGTTCCAAAAGCAGCTCCGGCAGAATCAATTCCCATATCAATTTTCGGGTTTTTCAGATATCCTGCCTTCTGGCCGTCAACAAGGGATTTCATATAGTCGATTGCTTTCTGATTGGAAGTAAAGTCTGCTTTTCCTTTGTCTGTTACCGGGTTCAATCCGCTTGCAATCAGGGAGCTCAGATTCCGTGCCAGCGTGTTGTCAAAGATCATTGCCGCCTGGTCTTTGGAAAGCTTAGTTTGGAGCTCCTTCGAGAATTTCACAAGACCTTCCCAATCCGCAGGAATGTCTTCCACTTTATAGCCGGCTTTTTCAAGCAAGCCCTTATTCACATATAGGGCAAGCGTAGAATAATCCTTAGGCGCTGCATATAATTTGCCGCCTTTATCCTTGAAGGAATCCAGAAGCGGCTGATAAAAATCGTCTTGATTCTTGATGTCTTTGGATAGATCCGCTAAAACGCCGCTCTTGATGAACTTAGGCGCAGCATATGATTCCAGATAGAACACATCCGGAGCATTCTTCGCTGCAAATCTGGATGTTAATGCATCCTGGAAGTTGTCCTGGATCACTTCGATTTTCACATCTTTGCCTGATTCTTTTTCATAGCTGGCAACCGTCGCTTCAAGCGCTTTTGATTCAGATGGTGAAGATCCCCATACAGCCAGTGTGATTGGATCCTTATTGGATGAGGACTTTCCAGCCTTTTCACTATTACTGCATGCTGTGGCTCCTACTAGAATTGAGGCTGCCGCCAGAATAGCTGCGAATTTTTTCATGAATATTTCCTCCTAAAAATTAATTTTAAAATGATGGATTACTGAATAATCAATTCATAGCCTGTCGTATTTTCAAGCACCTTCACATCAAAGCTGTCATGGGTACGGGTTACGGAAAGAGATAGCTTGCCCTCGCCAGCCTGTATGTTCTTGACAGTCAAAACGTTCATTTGATCCAGCAGCTTTGGCGCCAGCAGAATCTTCTTGCCAAAGCTGTCCGGGAATAATCCCAGCATTGACTGGATGAACACAAGCGGTGTGCCTGCAGCCCATGCCTGCGGCGAGCATGCGACCGGATATTTTACTGCTTTTCCGATTGTTTGATCGTATCCGCAGAATAATTCCGGCAGACGGTCGTATTCAAAGAATGAACCTGCGCGGATCAGTCCTTCAATCACGGTGTTGGCTGATTGCTGGCGGCCCAGCTTGCTCATCCCAAGCAGGGTCATGCTGTTGTCATGCGGCCAGATGCTTCCATCATGATAGCTCATCGGATTATAGCCTGCTTCTCCTTCACCCATCGTGCGGATGCCGTAGCCGGAAAACATTTTTGGCGACAGCAGCGTATCAATCACAGCCCCCGCTCTGTCTTCATTCAGCATTCCAGTCATAAGAAGATGACCCGGATTGGATGTGATCGTCCCGACCTGGGCTTTGTTCTCGTCCAGGGCAATCGCATAAAAATTCACATCGTCCATCCAAAATTCTTCTTCGAAACGAGCCTTTAATGCCTGAGCCTGCTGACGGAGTCCGGCTGCCTGCTCTTCCTTCCCGAGATGTTCAAAGACAGAGGCGATGCCCATCTTCGCCTGGTAGACATACCCTTGCACTTCAGACAGCGCAATCGGCGTTTTGGCATAATCCCCATTTCGGTGGACCACGGAATCACCGGAATCCTTCCAGCCCTGGTTGGCAATTCCCTTGCTGGACTCCTGATGATATTCAATAAAAAGGTCGCCATCCCGATCGCCATACTGATCAATCCATGTCAGTGCTGCATCGATATTGCTCTCAAGCTGCTGGGCCAGGTTTAAATCGCCGGTCCATTTTATATACTCCGTGAGCAGCATCAGAAACAGCGGAGTCGCATCGATGGTTCCATAATACGGTGTAAACGGAATCTGATTGGTTGCCGCAAGCTCTCCGTAACGGATCTCATGCATGATTTTTCCGGGCTGCTCATCGCGCCAGGGATCCACATTCTGCCCCTGATTATTTGCCATCGTCAGCAATGTTCCTTTTGCAACTTCAGGACTGAAAGCAAGCATTTGAAGTGCGGCAATCAAGCTGTCCCGGCCAAACGGAACACCGAACCATGGGAGCCCCGCTACCGGGAATTTCCCGTAGCCAACATCTGTCAGCAGGACCCGCAGATCCCCGATTCCGCGGTCCACGAGCCTCTGTAAAGGCTCATAATCGGTCTCTACTTTTGAAATTTTCTGCTCCCAGTCCTTATAAGAAGCCTTCAATTTTTCCATGGCTTCATCTCTTGGAGCAGGCGTTCCCCATTCTGCCTCGCCGATGCGGGGAGCGATCATCAAGGTAACTTCCTGCTCCTCCCCATGCTTCAGGTCAAATTCAAAGGCAATATCTCCATTTTCTGAAACACTTTTAGCTTCTGTATCCCATGACACAAGAGTGGCTCTCTCTGTGCTGTCGCTGCCCTTATAATGGTAGGTCAGGGAATTTCCTTCGATGTTCTGCCCGGTGCGTGTTCCCACATCGCCACTTTGAAAACCGCGGACGATGAACATGTCGGTAAAATCCACATCCGTATGTACACTCAGTTCAAACTGAACTCTCTTTGGAAAATAATTTTTCGCTTTAATCGTCTCATACAGAACATCATCGTAAATAAAACGCTTACGTTCAACCTCGACAGATTCCCGCCATAAAATCAGCTCTCCGTCTTTTTCCTGATGAGGGTTCGTCAGCAAAATCCTTGCCATATAATTGTCTGCAGCATCTGATGATAAAAGAATCAATTCCTCTCCATTGATCCGGACATCCAGCTTGCTCAAAAAACGTGTATCCTTGGTATACAACCCTAGCCCATAAGGATGGTTTTCGGGAATATTCCCCTTCTCATCCGTCAGTAAAAATAAATCGTTCTCTTTAATCACTCGATAATCCATGGTCTTCCTCCTAGTCATAACACGATGCTTTTTCCCGAAACGTTTCGGATTTAGGGGATAAACCGTCCTCTTTTGAGAGCTCACGGTTTATATCCGTCATCCCATTCTTACTTTTTTCCTGTTGTTTCCCGGATGGCGATTTCTGTATCCAGAATACAAGCACGGGATTGTGTTTTTTCCTCCAGCATATCAATCAAAAGATTGGCAGATTGATAGCCAAGCTGGTAAATGTTTTGGGCGACTGTGGTTAAAGCCGGATGCGTGTAGGACGCCAATAAAATATCATCATATCCCATCACTGAAAGCTCTGTCGGAATGTCAATGTCCAATTCCTTAGCTGCCTTCATGACTCCCAGCGCCATTAAGTCGCTCGCGCAGAAGATTGCTGAAATGTCAGGATGCTGAGTCAATAATTTGACCGCCTCTTCCTGTGCCTTTTCTTCAGAAAATCCTCCATCCACAATCCAATCCTTCTTCAATGGCAGTCCGGCTTCTGATAGTGCCTCCGCATACCCTTCTAGTCTCTTGATGCTGACATAGGCCCTGTCATGTCCATTCATCATGGCAATATTGGTATGTCCCTGATCGATTAAAAACTGGACGGCTTTTTTGGCTCCAAGGGCATTATCGGTTGAAACATAGCCGACGGTTTCCGTTTCTATCGGAATATCGATGAGCACACAGGGAATATCACTGTCGATGACTTCCTTTAAATAAGGATCGTCCATCTTAATTCCATGAAGAATCGCACCGTCCACACGGCGTTCCCTGCACAGCTGGGAATATGTCTTTTCACGCTGCTTGGTTGTGGTTGTACTGAATAAAACAAGATCATAATCACGTTCGGATATGACGTCATTCACTCCAGAGAGAACTTCCAGGGTGAAATTGTCCTTTCTGCTGGCTTCCGTCAATCCCGACACAATGATGCCAATCGACTTAGACCTCTTCATAACGAGTCCCCTGGCAAGCGTATTGGGGCTGTAATTCAGCTCCCTGGCAATATCCGAAATTTTCTTCCGCGTTTTTTCATTCACATCGGAATATCCATTCAACGCCCTGGAAACCGTTGTTACCGATACTCCGGCAGCCTTTGCAATATCCTTGATGGTGACCACAGGCATTTCCTCCGAAACGTTTTGGATAACTTAATAAATTCATAATAAAACAGAATGGAAACGATTGCAAATAAAATATTAACTCAATATTGTACTCCATCTGAATTAATGCTTCACATAAATAAGACTTAATCCCTCACTACTCTTTCAGCTTTCATCCACTTTTCCAAATGTAGTGCCATCGGTGTCCATAATGACGATGTTTTTCTGCACCCTTTTTAAGCCTATTATGATCACTGGATTTCTTTCTTCAGATTTGTTATAGAAGGTTTTGATCAACATCTTTGTTGTATCCCCTTCTTCTTTAACTCTTAATATTTCGATGTTATCCCCTGCCATCTTCCCTCCTAAGGATACTACTACTCCTGGGCGGCCCTCTGACATGGTAAATACTTTATATCCTTTGATAGAGGGATCATCTTGCAAGTGCTGAATATAGGAATCTACATCATGATCTTCATTAGTCTTTTCACCAACCATATAATCTACCTCATTGTACTTCTCATAGGCAGCCACACTAAGAACAAGTAATAGAATACCCGTAAACACGACTTTTTTCCACAAGGTGCTTTTCCCGAAGAATGCTAACAAAAGGGCAGTGGTCATCGCCCCCGCACCCACTACTCCAAAGGGCATTCCCTCAAATCCACCAATGACCGTGATACTCCAAATAATCATCAGGATGCTGATCAAAAAAACAGCTAACACCCTTTTAAAATTACTTGTCGATTTTGTAAAAAAATACGTTAATGCGTAAACGAGAAACCCTATAACCAAACCGATTAGATACATAGTGACAAACAAGATTTGAACCTCCTTGACCATCTTATTCACAAAGCGAATTATACCACTTATACCTATAAATGTAATATTATTACTTTATTTGGCAGTGATCGCAAACTTTAACAAGAATAATTCCCTTGATTTTTGTGCACAAAAAAAGGGGGTGTTTCAAAAGACTGCGCTTTTGAAACACCCTCATCTTATAAACTTCTTCTTGTTTTAACTTGCATTGTGCATCAGAGACTTCTGGATATCTCCCATTTTCGTATACTTATGGATAAGTACTTCTGGATCCAGCAGCGTGATTAAACCCGTTTCTGTCGAAGCGAAACCTTGTATGAAACGGGCCAGCAGGCTGATCATTCCAGAAGCTTTTTTGATTGCCTGCTGCTGAATGTCCAGTATTTCCGTAACTTCCTCTATCAGCAGTCCAATTACCTGATTGCGATAAGTGGTTATGATGAGTCTGCGGCTTTCTGTTCTTCTATTAAATCTATTATTGTATAGCAGGTTAGGGTTTCTTCTTTGTCAGCTGAAGCTGTTACAGGCTGATCTAGTCCATAGAGTGGATCTAATGTATAGGCTGCTTCGGCCTAGGTATTTCTCTTGGTTTCCCACATAGTTTGCTGCTACTGTATTGGCCTGTGTCCCGATGGCTACCGCATTCCAAGTGACCATGGAGCCATCCGGATAAGGATTGGCGGAAAGCTTTTTATTGATTTCCATTTCACCGCCGTACTGGCCGTTCCAGGCAGAAGGGATGGCA
This sequence comes from Peribacillus kribbensis DSM 17871, assembly GCF_000430765.1. Taxonomy (GTDB): domain Bacteria; phylum Bacillota; class Bacilli; order Bacillales; family DSM-1321; genus Paraperibacillus; species Paraperibacillus kribbensis. Next base: position 60,334 of record NZ_AUMQ01000033.1, read on the forward strand.
ATCACATCTGCACGCTTCACAGCCAAAACTCCGGCTGATTCTGGATAAGCAGCAGCTTCTCCTATTAAAATACCAACTGTACCAAGTGAATCTGTCTTAAAAACTGGCAGTGAAGATCCTTCAGAAGCCCATGTCTTATCACTCTTGTTCAGGTGGGTCTTTTGATAGGTTCCAGCAATTTTTCCGTCTTCAGAAATCAATAGGGCTGTATTAAACAACAACAATCTTTATTCCCCTACTCCTTTACAAGTGAGGGTTCTTTGTTCACAAAAAAAGAAATGCAGACTCCATATAAGAGCCCGCCTTCCCTGTTTTGTAAAATTAAGCAGCTTTACGTACGGTTTGAAGCTTGAGGTCCACGCTTCTCCATTGCCTGCCCTACTACTTCCATATCATTTTCTAAGCTAAGCAAAATCCAATCGCTCCTAACAGCATTTACTGGTCCTCAACAATAACAATTTCCAATCATTTACATAGCTCCTTTTAGGGTAGTGCTATTAAAGGCCACCCTCCACTTAACATAGGTTTTATTAAGGGGAGACCGAATAGTGATGTTATAGTTCAGGTTTTGCCTGTACAGAGGCACGTTTTTTTGTTAAATGTTTAATCTCTTTAAAGCTGACAAAGTTTTTGTGCTGCTCGTCCCATAGGCGGAAACGGATTGACTTTAAGCTTGTTGCAAGAGTGATGGTAGGTACGTTTTTTAATGGCTCGGTTTTTTCATGCGCCTCTTCCAGTTTATAGTTAGGCACCCTTGGACTTAGATGGTGAACATGGTGGAAGCCAATATTCCCCGTAAGAAATTGCAGAACTTTTGGCAGCTTGTAAAATGAACTTCCTTCTACTGCTGCCTTTACATATTCCCATTTTTTATCTTCTTCAAAATAAGAATCCTCAAAGGTATGCTGTACATAAAATAGCCAGATGCCTGCTGCACCGGATATCCAGAATATCGAACCCTGTACTAGAAGGAACTCCTGCCATCCAACGACCCAGCTAATCAATCCTGCTAATAGAAGGATTAGAACATTCGTCAAGTATGTGTTCATGCGTTCTTTTTTTCTGGCTCCTTTTCGGTTAAATCTATTTTTAATAAGGATAACCCATATAGGACCTAATCCAAGCATAACTACTGGATTGCGATAAATATGATAAGCTATACGAAGCTTAAGCGGTGCTGCCAAGTACTCCTCTACCGTCAGCGTCCAGATATCGCCTGTACCCCTTTTATCCAGATTGCCGCTTGTAGCGTGATGAACGGAATGTTCATGCCCCCATTGATCAAACGGGAACAAAGTTAAAACACCCATAGCAGTACCAACCACTCTGTTGGCTTTACGATATTTAAAGAAAGAATGATGTGTACAGTCATGAAAAATAATAAAAACTCGTGTCAAAAATCCTGCTGCGATCACTGCGGGAACTAATGATAACCAAAAGGAAACGGACAGGCTTATATAAGCAAGGTACCATAAGATAATAAATGGCCCGATCGTATTAATAATCTGCCAGACACTTTCCTTCGTAGTTGATTTTTCAAAAGGAGCAACTTGTTTTTTTAATATTTTCGTATTTTCTGTAGTCACTAGTGAAATTCACTTCCTTGTGTGTTGATATACCGAGTATAGAGGAATAAAAATCATCGTGTAAGTTCTGTCATGGGCAGGGTTGACAATGTCAAATACAGCTTGTTTTCACACCCTTTTTTAAAATTTCTAAATGATTCCTGCTCTCTTATGACCTGATTATATATATGAATTACCCACTTTTTTTTAGTGCGATACCAGCTAATTTAATTTTTTTATATTTATTAAATTAAGAGTCGATTTATCTAGCATATCAAGTATAATCAAGCCTATTCAGATTATGGATATGATATTTCCAATAGAGAGTCCTATATATAAATCGGATAATACTAAAAAACGAGATCTAGTACATGAGTGAAAAAAGTCACTCTTTAGACTAAACCAATTGGTTCAAAATTCTCATCAGAAAATTTACTCTGCTAGGGTAAATTGATTACACTTTCAGGATTGGAGGCAAATAAAAGGGGATATAAGAAGAAGGAGGAAGAATTAGATTAACCAAGAAAAAGGGTGTAAGAACATGCCATTATATCACCTGTAGTATTAGCAGAAATTGAAACATTTCAGGCAAGGCCAAGATTTGACGGTATTAAAGGTTATTAATACATTCGAATGGGATATTTTGTTGAAAGGGAGTCTTATCATGCGAGTAAAAAAGACAAGTAAAAAGGATGGAAAATCAAAACACCTCTCATTTGAAATGGCAGTTAGGGAGCTTTATAATACTGGTACATGGGAAGGCGACCTTGATAAAATAGCAGAATTGCTTAATGAGCAAGGAAGGCTCATGACTCCATATGCAACCTTTGAAATAGAGGGAAGATATTCGCCAGAGGACTTCACACATTGAAGTCCTTTAATTTTTATCAACGATATTCTTCACATGCTGAAAGATATAAAGGCTTGGATAGCAATGAAATTCCAACGTCGTATTAAAGTTGCGAGCTATTTAACGCTATGTTACAACTAAGGTACCCCTTCAGAATAATACTTTTTAAGGAGTGTTTATAAAGTGAATAAAACAGAATTCGTTAATAAAGTAGCCAAAACTGCAGAACTCTCGCAGAAAGACGCATCCAAAGCAGTAGATGCCATTTTTGATAACATTTCAGAAGCTTTAAAAAATGGTGATAAAGTTCAATTGATCGGATTTGGTAATTTTGAGGTCCGTGAACGTGCAGCTCGTACGGGTAGAAATCCACAAACTGGAGAAGAAATTCAGATAGCAGCTGGAAAAGTTCCCGCTTTTAAGGCTGGTAAAGCACTTAAAGATGCAGTAGCTGGAAAGTAACTTTTACAAGTTGAGAACAAAATATCGATACTAAATAAGGGATTGGCATTTTGTTCTTTCTTGTAAAGCTATCGCACCGTTAGTTAGACTACAGTTATAAGAACTTAACTAATTTTTTTTACACATCAATACTTCGCTTTTCAGTTTTTTCTCTCCCCAACAACAATACATCTACCAAGTACTAGATTTTCCTTTGTAATTCTAATCCTGAAATTCCTGTAATAAGTTTTATTTAGCTTATACAATTGTAAATACGTGGAAATAGTGATAATCTTAATATACATATATTTTTATCCTATTTAAGGGAGATTCCACCTATGGTAAGTGAATTTGAACGCTTACTATTTATTAAGGAAATTGAACGCTTAGTAATGGAACATAATAACTGTAGCGTTAACCAAGTTTGGAATAACATCCGCAAAAATATTCTTTTACTTCGCAAAGCGTTAGTCAGTATGCCTGATTAATGCTTTTTACCCTACTATAACGTTCGAAGGAGGAATAATTTATGCTGAAAGTGTTAAATAAGGTTGGATTATTGAGAAACCTACACAATGCGAGTCGAGGTAATTTGTTTTCATTAGAGATTCCTAAGGCTACAAAAGATGATGGAAATAAGATTGAAGAATGGATTGGAGAATTACAAGTAGACGGAAAAATCAAATTAAGAGAATGCATTCAACGAGAATACTCCGTTTATTTAAATGGAATATTGAAGTATGCCTCCGAATAATGGGGTGCTTTTTCCATTTTGGTGGACCACTCAATGAGACTTGTGTAAGTTGGATTAAATGGAAACTTGAACACATGAATAAGGTATGTTTTCTTGGAAAAAAGCACTCCTGTTTAATCACATTTAAAGCCTCTTTCACTGGAAAATGGCTCTTTAATTCCTTTCTAACGATTGCAATTTCTTGAGTTTCCTGTTATGCTTAGAAAGAATTATTTTTGTTCGGTGTATACGAGTATCGACTTTTCATCTTGAGAGTCACTTTGGGCAGGGATAGTAACACATTGTGTGGGAACACACTAGGAGGCAACAAAAATGGAACAAGGTACAGTTAAATGGTTTAATGCAGAAAAAGGTTTCGGATTCATCGAGCGTGAAGCTGGAGAAGACGTATTCGTGCATTTCTCAGCGATCCAATCTGAAGGTTTCAAATCTTTAGACGAAGGTCAAAAAGTTACTTTTGACGTTGAGCAAGGTCAACGTGGACTACAAGCTTCTAACGTTCAAAAAACAGCTTAATTTCAGATGACTTATACAAACAGGTTCTTTCATTAGAGCCTGTTTTTTTATGTGTATCTGCTTAATAAAAAACCCTACTCAACGTTCGAATAGGGATGGAACAGGTAATATAAAAGGTTTAAGCTTAAAGGTTTGTTTAAAGTATAACATACTTATTACTTATATCCGGTTTGTTCACGGTTATTTATTTGCTCATTGGATCGAGGCAATTTTATTAATTGAAATGTTCTGGCTCAAAATTCTTTTTTTGTAATTTTGTTTCTCGCCTAGCTTTAAGATCTCATACGTATCTCCAACAGAGTTAACTATAACGCTGCTATTTATATCTTCTGTGTTGTGTTTATTGATGGAATAGAATAATTTTTCAATGTACTCTCCTTTTACGCTCTTATATTATATAAGTTTACCCCTTAATTATAAAAAAGAGCCCTTCTCACATAATAGGTCAAATACGACATAGAAGAACAACCTGCTGCTGAAAACTGTTTTTTAGATGGCTTTAAGTAAAGCATCTTTATTGTTTGACAACAGCTAAATCTGCCATTATCATCAACTCGAACTTATTTGTGGAGGAGATAAAGATGAAAATTTATGTTGATGCAGATGCTTGTCCGGTAAAAGATATTATTTCCTCTGAAGGCACGGATGCTAAAATTCCTGTTATCCTTGTTACTAGCTTTTCTCATTTTTCAAATGCGGAACAACCACCAGGAGTGGAAACCATTTACGTTGATTCTGGAGCAGATGCTGCGGATTATCGGATTATAAAGTTAGCAAAAAAGGGTGATATAATCGTTACTCAAGATTATGGTCTTGCTTCGCTAGGTTTAGCAAAAGAGTGTACGGTTCTTCACCATAATGGTTTTAGCTATACAAATGAAAACATTGACCAATTATTACAAACACGCTATTTGAGTGCAATGGCTCGAAAAAGCGGAAAGCGTACAAAGGGGCCAAAACCATTTACATTAGAAGATCAGGAGAAATTCAGGGAGCTTTTTAAAAGAGTGATTTTACGTTAAAAAGGAACGGTTCATTTTTAATAAGAACCTTTATCCATCTGTCAATTAAACTACCTCGTTATGAATCGCACAGATCAGCGATTCACCACAGAGAACGAAAATAGGCTGTGCAGACTATACTGTTTAATGCTGGAGAAGAAGGTCTTTGAACTGAACTATGGTGCCTAGAGCCCAGCCGTTAGTCTGACTCCAACGACCACGGAGTACCACCGACTGTCGCACCCTTCATGGGTAGCACTCATGGGAGATTAATCCTAATTCTGGTTGTTGCTCCAGCTGCACTTATTTTACTCCAACTAGAAAGGCCTGAATCCAAGCCATGTACCACCAATTTTATATCTTTTATAAGGCCCAGCCTCTTTTTAAACACTGGTTTTCTGGGTCTATTTTGTATGCCTTTTTTTAGTTTTTTATTTTCATGGGAGTTGAACAAGATTCTTAATTATTCAACTGGCACCCATATCTCCATTTCATATTCATCTGTTTCTTCTTTCCCAAACATATCAAATTCTACTATTTCGATTTCGTATTATTAGTTATTGCAGATGGTGATGGTGTAGTGGAATTTTTCGCTATTGGTTGTAAAGGTATCCAAAGAAAGTAGATTTCTTTACTTGAGCCGTATGTTGATAACACCAAAAAAGGGAACCCTATTGGTCCCCATATAATCATAATCCCTTCTCCTTAAACAATTAAATATATTTTAGTGCTTCATCATCCGCAATTAGTGTGATTATGATGTTTTTTAGTATAGACGCAGGGAAACTTTCGCTTATATCGGGTAATGATTATTTCAAGTATTCATAACTTGATAGGTTGTATTATTCGAATACAGAACCCATATTTTCTAACACTTGTTTTCTTTTTATAGAAAGGAATATTGTATAAATAATCCCCAGTAAGAACCAACCAACAATGACATAAGGAATATATGTCATCGGTGCCTTCCCACCACCTGCAGGGAGAGTGGACATAATGACACCTTTCATCGGCATATATAACAAGATAGTTGCAACAAGTGGCATGACTCCATGTTTAAACCAATGAAACTCACCAATTTTCCGATAGAAGGCAAAAAGACTTACATTGATGATGACATAGATGATGATCAAGACAAGGCCAAGAATTGTACCTGTCCAACCATATACTGTCATTGGATCCCATGTGTAGCCTAAAACAAGGGTCAAAATGATAGAGACAGCCATATACAAAATGGATGCGTTTACCGGGACCTGATGACTTTTGGAAACTTGTCCAAGAGCTTTTGGGAATACATTTTCTCTTCCCATGGCATATAAAATACGCGTCACTGCATTAAACCCGGATAACAAATTAACAAAAATCGAATTCAAAATTACCAGCATGACAATCACGGAAGCGCCTTTCCCCCAAAATGTTGTGAACAGAGGATCCCATGGATTGGTACCTTTTGCAATAGAAGCAACGACTTCACTTACATGGCTAGGGCCATACCCCACTACCGCCGAAAATGCACCAAGAAGGAAGAATAACCCGATACCAATCACGGAGTAAAATAGTGCTTTCGGAATATTCTTTGTAGCATCTTTCGTTTCTTCCCCTAAAGTGGCTGCGCTCTCAAAACCAACAAACATTAGGATTGACCATAAAACAGCGCTTCCAATTCCGTTCCAATCACCTGGTTTGAGCGTGTTACTTGGATTAAAGGCTGCAAATGTGATGCCCTCTGCTCCACCGTGCATTAAAATGGTCGCGAAAAAAATGACCATGACGACTACTTCAATGATTAACATGACGAGCGCAACGCGAATCGATTCGGATACTCCCGAACAGCTTAGGTACAAAATGGTTGCAGCAATAATAATTGCAAAAATCCCCCATGAAATATTCACATGAAAATACACTTTAAAGAATAGACTCAAAAAATAACTAATTGCCGACAAAAGCATAGGGGAAAGCATGGCATATCCCCCTACCAAAAGCCAGCCGGTTAAGAACCCAGCTTTAGAACCCAGGCCATTGACTGAAAACGTATAGGCGAATCCTGAACTGGGTAGTTTTTTTGCAAACTGCGCAATTACATATGCTACAAAAAGCATAGCAATCATAGCGACTAGGAAGGCAAAACCAAAAGCATTCCCTGCACTTTGAACTCCCATTCCAGTATTAAAATAGATCGAAGTAGCAGGCCCCATGAAGGCGCATGTTGCAGCAACAGCGCCTGTCAAGGTAATGGCCCCCTTTTTTAATCCACTCATTTCCCATCACCCCTTTGTATTGGAAGGCCATTCGCATCATAATATCCAAGTAGCTTTGGATTGTTGCTGTGAATTCCTTCCACGATTGCCACTTGTCCACGTGTGACGAAAATTTGTGGGCGGAAACCGAAGATAACAGGTTCTCCTTCTTTCACACCGCCATCAACATAACCATAGTAATCAATTCCGTCATCAGGGATTAATTCAACCTCTTTTTCTTCCAATTTTTTTCCTACCCGTGCCTTCAAACTATAACGTCCACGAACGCGGTCTACATACAAACCGCCTCCAAATACATGGCCTCTGCCGTTATAAAGGTGTGAGATTTCAGACAGGTATAGTACGGCAGGTATTTCTTGTGTATCTTGTACAGTTGCGAGTGGTGTTGTACCAGTAAAACCATTACCTGGTTCTACATGTGTTGCACCGTAACTAGCCATAATTTCAAATACGTCTGAGGAGGTAGTTCCCGGTGTATTTACTTGTTTCACATCAACGGCCAGTTCTTTCAATTTTTTTACTGCTCTTTGAATGGCCTGGAAATTCTTTGTAGGGCGAACGCTTTTTGCTTCTTCACTAAATAGCATCGCAGGAAAGCTCGTCACACCTATAATCTCAACATTGTTTAGCTTACGAATTTCTGCAACGACTGATTCCAATGAATCTACATGGAATCCGCCTTCATGACCTGGATAAAACGTACAATCCTCATCATATACTCGTAACAGAATTGGTTGGATACGGTTTAATTTTTTCGCAGATTCGTTGACTTGCTGTGCTTTAAATATCGAAAAAACCGTTACCACTTCAGGATTCATTGCCATGATTTGGTCTGTTGTGCCCTTTGGAAGTTGTACCAAATGACCAACATGGCCAATTTTATAGCCTTGATTATGCATCAGCCTAGCACCCATCCAGTCCACTGCAACAAACGACTCAATTCCTGCGTCCACTATTGCCTGATGTAAATGAGGGTTGTACCCAATCTGTTTGGTCATCCCATACACGTTAAGATTGTGTTTATCTGCATTTTTCTTAATAATCTGTGCATTTTCCCTAAATGTGTCCAAGTCAAATACAAACGTATTCGCTTCCAATATCCCCTGTTCGTGTAAAGAAAGTACAGATTCAATAAATCTTGGGTTTCGTTTTACTAAAGGTTTTAAAAACATGTCAAATCTCTCCTTAGTTTGCAGTTCTGTTTTCCTGTTCCATTGCTAGTTCAATTGCCCCATACAGCCCGGCGTCCCGATTAAAGTGTGCAATGGCAAGCTGAGGCGGAAACGGTACAAATTGCTTCGCGTATTTCTCGATAAAAGGCAAAATAACATCACTTGCGCCGATCAGACCACCGCCGAAAACAACTATTTCGGGATCCCAACTTATCATTAGATTGGTAATATGAAATGCGATTTCCTGTAAGATCTCCTCTAGAAATTTTCGGGCCGGCTCTTCTTTACGAGCACGAACAAACAAATCTTTTGCCGTCATTTCTGTTCCGAAATATGCACTAGACCGCTCCCCAATGGCTTTTCCGCCGGCAAACTCTTCGAAAGGTGCTACGTCTTCTTTAAAGCCCTGCTGCTCATCTTTTTTCCGCAGAAGGTATGCTATTTCACCAGCAGCCCCATTATGCCCTTGTAATACTCGGTTATCCATTGTAAACGCAGCAGATATACCTGTTCCGAAATTGACGAAAAGCCCGACCCTTTTTTCTTTCAATGCACCTCTGCGTAACTCGGCTAAAGCAGCTGCTTTTACATCATTGTCAATATGAATAGGAGTACCTGGAAATGCCTCTTTCATCTTCTGTTCGATTTTCAGATTTTCCCATCCAGAAATATTAGGTGCCATTGCAACCCTGTCCGTGAAGGTTACCCCTAGAGAAGCAATTCCGATCCTTTCCAGCATGCCGCCAAAACTTACTTTGGTTTTTTGAACAAGTTCCGCCCCTGCCTGAATTGCCCGGTTCAGTGCTGTTTCTCCGTCTCCACACTCAACTGTGCTCACTTCTATTCGCTCTATTATTTCACGAGAATAAGTAGCTGTTGCGATGGCCATTTTTGTGCCACCGAAGTCAAAGGCAAGAACAAATCCTTCCTGTTGATCATTTGAATAATTGTTATTTGACATTGTTTTATCCTTTCAAGCAAATTTACTAGCTAATTCCAAAAGTTCTTCAGATACTCGACTGAGTGCTATTTTTGTAGCACCATTCAACTGGATATCATCACCGAACTTTGAAATTTCAATAGTAGGTGGATCAATAAGCTGAGATATATGGCTTTTTAGGACTGGCATTAAAAATGATAAATTGCTGCCAATTCCTCCTCCAAGAATGATAGCTTCAGGATTTATGACACAATTAAATATTTCAATTAGATATAAAACTCGCTTTAACAACCAATTGATAAATAACCTATTTTCATTTATGTTTTCGGATACCACTTCAAAGACTGATTTCACATCGTGAAACAAATTTTCTCCATACGGAATAAACCGTTTAGCCGCTTGAACAATTCCATCACTGGATAATTCATATTCGATCGGAACATCATCTGTAAATCCGGGTCTAAGAAAACCAATTTCACCAGCTGAACCCGTGACACCTCTAAACAACTGTCCGTTTATTATAAAACCGCAGCCTAAACCTGAACCGATCCCAAGAAAAACAAAAGTTTTATATTTTGAACCAATTCCCTTCCAGTTTTCCGCTACCGCCGCAACATTGATATCATTTTCAATCCTTATCGACGTTTCGGGAAACAATTTATCTAAGTGATCTCTAAAATGAATACCTTCAAGCTGCGGAAGCGCCAATGTCCTTTTCAGAATACCTTGTTGATCAATAATCCCAGGGGCACTTACACAAACGGACAAGATTTGTTTTTGCTGAATATTTAATTTAGCCATGAGTTCAGTGGTACCAGATAAGATATGACCCATTAAATTTTCTAAGGTTTTAGATGTTGATATATTTCTAGATAGCTTGTTAAGTATTTCCCCATTTAGGTTGGATATAGAAAACCTCACCCAATAACGTCCGATGTCGATTGCAAGAACATAACCAAAAAATGCATTAAACGTAATTTCAACTGCGTTCCTCCCTGCTCCCGAAGAAGAGATAGATCCAGTTTCAAGCACAAGTTTTTCTTTCAAGAGTTCACTCACAAGGGTGGAAACTGTTGTTTTTGATAAATTGAGTTGTGATGCCAGCTTAGTCCGTGATAACGGTCCATTTAGGCTTAATGTTTTCAATATTGTTTTTTTATTAGTGATTTTCATGTCCTGAGCACTGACTGCTTCAGTTGATTTATTTTGAGATAAGGTCATCGCCGACCTCCCATACAATTAATTTATCCATTGGACAAATTAATTATAAGACAGCTTTTTAATGATGTAAACCTTTTCAAAGTACTCATAATCATTTTATTTTTAATCCACAAAGTTTTGATTGTACATATTGTATCTCCGATCAAAATCGGTTCTGCTCTGACACGTACACATAAAGAAAAAAACACCAGATTGATCCTAACAGACAACCTGATGTGTATAAACCTATAAAATATCTATACTTGGGTAAGCATTATTTGGAATATTGTACTTTAATGATTGAAACAGATGCTGCACCTACGACCAATAAAGTACCCGAAACCAAGATCATGGCAGGTATGGATGAACCAAGCACCGGGAACGAGGCGAAACTCAGGCAGGAAGCGATGATCTGCGGCAAGCAAATGCTGCTGTTAAACAGCCCAAGATATGTACCCATATTCTCACCTGACAGCGCATTGGTCAGCATGGTGAACGGGAGGTCATCATCGCTGCCCAGGCAATGCCAATTAATACAAAGGAAATCAGCAGTGCGCCCTGGCTGTGAATGAAGAATATCAATCCAAAGCCGATTCCGCCAAGTAATAAGCTAACTGCATAGCCAAGCTTGTGTCTGCCATTTGGTATGCGCGCGAGCCCTAGTGACCACAGTACAGCTGCGATGGATTGCACAGCGGATAGAATCCCAAACCAGTTGCCTGCTGCTTGATAGGCTGAACTGGATGGTTCAATCGTGTTCCAAACATTTTGAGCTACAGCGCCCGTTCCATACGTCCATAAATATTGAAAGCCCATCCAGCAGAATAATTGAACCAATGAAACGGTCCAGAATACCTTTGGCACTTTTCGGAGCAGTTCCATTTAAGCCAGCTCTTATTATAGCCAGCCACACTTTGGCTGCGAAAACTAAAAAAGTGATAAGCCCAAAACATAGGCTCATCACTTTTTAAAACCTTAATTCCCAGCCAGCGACCTGATCTTCCTCAAGGAAGGGAACAAATACATCCAAAGTCCGGCCACAATGATCGTACCCACTCCCCCAATGAGTGCGGCAGGAACGGCTCCTGTAAACCCGGCGACTGTACCGCTCTCAAATTCGCCCAGCTGATTGGATGTGCCGATAAACAGGGAGTTAACCGCATTGACCCGGCCGCGCATTTCATCTGGCGTTTGCAACTGAACGAGGGAGGAACGAATGACCACACTGATAACATCGGAGCCCCCGATGAGCAGCAAGGCAATGACTGAAACCACGAGATTCGTGGAAACCGCAAATAGCATGGTGGCTAATCCAAATACGGCAAGAGCAGCAAACAGCTTCATGCCAATTGCTTTTTTCAGCGGATAATAAGCTAAAATCAAGGAAACGATCAAGGCCCCGATGGCCGGTGCTGTCCGCAATAATCCTAAGCCCAACGGACCGGCATGCAAGATATCCTTTGCAAAAATCGGCAGCAGGGCCGTAGCTCCGCCCAGCAGCACCGCAAATAAATCAAGCGAAATCGTGCCCAATATGAGCGGATGCCGAATGACAAATTCCAGGCCCAGAAATACGGAACGCAGTGTAACGGGCTCTTTGCTCCGAACAGGCTGCTCCTTCAAGCGGATTAAATACGTCATCACTGCACCGATCAGCAATGCGGCGGATGCTGTTCCATAGACATACCCAGCACCGACGCCATACAATAAGCCCCCAACCATCGGCCCGAGGATTTGGGAGGTCTGGCCTGCGGTTGTACTGATGGAAATCGCCTGCTGCAATAGTTTCTTCTCGATCAGCTGAGGCAATAAGGAGGATGCGGATGTTCCTTCAAAGGAACGGGTCACGCCGAGAATGGCCGCCGCAGCCAGGATTTGTTCACGGCCAATCCATCCTTCTATACTCCCCCAAAGAAGCAGGCCCGCAACAAGGCTGTCAATAATTTGACAGATGTAGACAATCCTGCGCCGTTCGTAACGGTCCGCCACATGTCCTACCACAAAGGTTAGAAGTACCATGGGCAAAAACTGGGCCAGCCCCACCATTCCAAGACTGAACGCGTCCTTCGTCACCTCATACATCTGCCAGCCGATCGCCACCGATAGCATTTGGGAAGATGTAGAAGATAGAATTCGGGATGTCCAAAATTTCGTAAAAGATGACTGTTTAAATAGTGAATCTCCTGATTGACGCACGATGCAGCTCACTTTCCTTCTTAATAGATTACTAATTATTCGAAAGGCGAAGTAGTATTTTTTTTATTATACTATGTAACTGGGATTTGAGAATAGTTTGGGAAGGGATTTTAACAATTGTGTCAGACTAATAGTTAAAAGGAGAATCCATATGTTAGATAGCTTTGGAGTACCCGGGAGTATTATTACTGTCTCTTCTTGTTCAGAAAAATGTTTAATAAAATTAATCAACATTAAAAGAATCATCAACTTAATGTTGATGATTCTTTCGTTTTATTAAATCATTATGAAAGTTCTGCGTTGATTGGCAGTGGTGCATGTGGTGCTATCAGTTTTTGTTCACGCATTTCTTCCCAGAATGCTCTTGGAATAGACGTGTTCAATGCAGCTTTATCTTCAACAACACGCTCAGGACGGCTGGCTCCGGGAATGACGGCAGCCACTGCCGGATTAGCCAATGAAAATTGTAAAGCAGCAGCCTTAATGCTGATTTGGTGACGATCTGCAATGTTTTTGATTTTCTCTACTTTTGCCATGATTTCTGGTGATGCTTTTTGATATTCGAAGTGAGTACCTCCAGCAAGAACACCTGAACTGTAAGGACCACCGACAACAACGTCCATATTATGTTTTACTGCGGCAGGCATTACTCTTTGTAACGCACGCTCATGGTCTAATAGTGTATAACGTCCAGCCAGCAAGGATACATCTGGCTTTGCTTCTTCCAATTCCAGCATGAGTTCAATCGCTTCTACTCGGTTTACTCCGAGTCCCCAACCCTTAATGACTCCTTCTTCACGTAAACGTGTGAGCGCACGGAATGCCCCTGTTCGGGCAGATTCAAATTGCGATATCCACTCATCGCCATAAAAGTCTTGCGCTACGTCGTGAATATAAACAAAGTCTAGATAATCTGTTTTTAAACGTTTCAAGCTATCCTCTATAGAGCGAAGGGTTGCATCCGCGCTATAGTCATTGATGATTTTATTCTTTCGGCCGAATTCAAAGAGTCCCCCCTTTTCTCCCAAATCACGTACAGATGGTTCCTCCAATTCATCCGAAATAATCCGGCCTACTTTAGTACTTAAAATGTAATCTTCACGATTTCTTTTCGACAGTGCATCACCAAGACGAATCTCTGCTAAGCCGGAACCATAAAGCGGGGCAGTGTCAAAGTAACGAATGCCACTCTCCCAAGCTGCGTCCACTGTTGCGATTGCTTCTTCTTCTGGAATATTACGGTACATATTACCTAGTGGGGCCGTACCAAAACCAAGTTTACCCTTCAAAATGTTTCTCATTTGCATATTAATAACTCCTTTTTTAAAAACGATTGATAGTGTGCCTTAGGTGCTATTACTATTCTGATAATCAAGGTCAATACCTTAATACATTTTAACAATTTAATTGTTATTTAAACCATCAAACTGCCTCCCATGGTTTGGATAACCAAAAACCCTCAACATCGTTACAATTTCTATTTAGTCATTACGTGAAATGACGATATGATATTTAAGATAGTTTTACTGTTATGAGAGAATAAAAAACCTTGAAAGGCATACATAGCCAATCAAGGTCAAAGTTTAATGCATGCAGCTTACTGACGCACTTAAAACATTCGGGTTTTTCTCCAATTCTTTGATTTCAAAATCATGATAGATCTTCCTATTCATATAAATCCTCCGCCCACATGTATTACATCTATTGAAACACAAAGAACCCCGGATAGGGGCACTTTTTTATCAGTGTCCGCTATCCGGGGTATCAACAGACGAAGCCTCTTATATTTAGATGGGAAAGCTTGTTATATTTCTCCTATGGCCAGTTATTTCACCGCTTGAATTCCTCTATTTTGTTTAGCCATCCTGATTCGATACCGCTTGGACAGGAAGTATGAGGCAACAACAAATGCAGCAATCAACATTGTTAAATAAAACTGGGAACGCATGGAGTCAATAAATGCCATAGAAACAAGAATCCCAGCCATAGCAAGGATGGTGATGTAGGTTAAATAGGGGAAGAACCACATTTTCATTTTCAGGATTCCAGGGTTCTCTTTTTCAAATTTTCTTCTCAATCGCATATGGGAAACGGCTATAACGATATATACAAGCAGAGCAATCGCACCTGATGCATTCACAAGGAATAGGAATAGTTTGTCTGGTGACACAAAATGAAAGATAGCACAAACATAAGCAGCGATCGTGCTGAGCAATACAGCAGGTAAAGGCACTCCTCTTCTGCTCACCCGTAAAAGGATACCTGGTGCGTCGCCCCTTTTAGCAAGAGAGTGGAGCATTCGGGAGTTTGTATATAAGGCAGAATTCAAGCAGGATAGAACCGAGATGAGAACCACTACATTCATTATTTCTGCCGCACCCGGAATGCCGACCATTTCAAGCATGGACACGTAAGGACTTTTTAGCATATCTGCCTTATTCCACGGAAGGAGCAGTACAAGTATGGAAACAGATCCGATATAGAAGAGCAGGATCCGAATGACCACACTGTTTATAGCTTTTACGACGGATTTTTCTGGAGTGGATGACTCCCCTGCAGCAATAGCGGCGATTTCGGTACCAAAGAAAGAAAAGATGACGGTAATGATCCCAATCAAAATTGTACCGCCCCCTTTTGGCAGGAATCCTCCATATTGGGTAAGGTTGGAAATGCCTGGTGATGCATGTCCTGGGAAGAATCCCAGCAGGATCGCTGCGCCGATACACATGAACACCGAAATGGCGGCCACTTTTATCATGGAAAACCAATACTCAAATTCCCCGAATGACTTCACAGAATAAATGTTTGTTAAGGTCAGCAGACCCGTTAATATCAAACTGATAACCCATATCGGCAAAGATGGTACCCAGCCATGGACGATGGCAGCCCCAGCCGTGGCCTCGATAGCGATTACGATCACCCAAAAAAACCAGTAAAGCCATCCGATGGTATAACCCGCCCAAGGTCCAATAGCTTCTCTTGCATATGTTGAAAAAGAACCGCTGTCAGGGTTGACTATCGCCATTTCACCGAGCATCCGCATTAGCATGATCACAAGGAGGCCTGCAATTGCATACGAGAGGACAGCACCAGGACCTGTCGCATTAATCACCGATCCGCTTCCTACGAATAAACCTGCCCCTATAATCCCGCCGATTGAAATCATGGTGATATGTCTAGTTTTCAGTGTCTTCTGCAGCTCATTCTGCCTTTGATCCATAAACATTCCTCCTGATAATTATTAATGATTCAGTTGTCATTCCTAAACCAGAAGCATCATTCCCTAAGAAGGAGGTCTACCTAAAACAAGAGAGTTTCAATGGTTGTTAAACCTGGCCGATCGAAAGATATTTTGTCTCAAGATATGGTTCAATTCCCTCGGCCCCGCCTTCACGTCCAAGTCCGCTTTCTTTCATGCCGCCAAACGGGACATGGGCTCCGCTGGGGGCACCATCATTCCAGCCGTTAATGCCGAAGTCCAAGTGATCATGGAGGAAGGTACCCGTTCTGTAATCATTCGTGAAGAAATAGGCGGAGAGACTCCGATAGCGGTTTCCCGTTTTCAAGCGTCATCACTTTTGCTAATTCTTCCTATTGTTCCTTGATGAGATCCGACCATTGCTGCAATAATCTCGATCTTTCATGCGCATGGACCTTTCTCCACTTTTTAAAGCCCTCATGGCCATTTCTTAAAGCCTGTCTGATGTCTTCTTCTGTATGAAGCCGGACCCCTTGGATCAGGGTCCCTGTTGCCGGATTTTTAACCTGAAGTACATTCGCCATTCAAGATTCCCCTTTTTTACGAAAACGCCTTATCTAAAATAGACAGCCCTTTTTCCAATTCTTCGTCTGTGATCACTAATGGGGCTAAAAAGCGGACAACATTGCTCTTAATGCCGGCAGACAAGAGAAGGAGCCCGTTTTCATTCGCATATTTGAGAATTTCCGCTGTCTTGGCCTTATCTGGCTTTCTGGAAGCACGGTCTTCGACGATTTCACAGGCAACCATAGCTCCCAAGCGCCGGATATCCCCTACAAACTTGTGCCGCTCTGCGAATTTACGCAGCTCGGTCTCCATTCTGCTGCCCAATGTTTCAGCCTTTTCCAATAAGTCTTCCTCTTGAATGATGTCTATAACAGCTAATGCGGCAGCACAGGCAACTGGGTTTCCGGCATAGGTGCCTCCTAATTCCCCTGGTTCAGCGATATTCAGGATTTCCGTCCTTCCTACCACACCACTAAGCGGCAGCCCTGCGGCAAGGGACTTTGACACCGTCATTAGATCCGGCACCACATCAAAATGTTCAATGGCAAAGAATTTTCCCGTTCTTCCGAATCCTGTTTGAATTTCATCTGCCACAAAAACGATGCCGTGCTCCAGGCAGAAATCCCTGACCGCCTGTACGAATTTTTTGGGCGGGATGATAAACCCGCCTTCCCCCTGCACTGGTTCCATCACAACACAAGCAACCATTTCAGGGGCCACCGTTGTAAGAAAGAAGTCCTTGAAATCCTGGATAACCTGGTCGATATAAACTTCCTCTGTCATCCCGGCCGGTCTTTGGTAGAGATAAGGAAACGGCGCCTGGTAGATTTCCGGCGAAAAAGGACCGAATCCAAATTTATATGGTTTAACCTTGCTCGTCATTCCCATGGTCAAATTCGTTCTGCCATGATAGCCGCGGACAAAAGAAACCACGGCTGGCCTTCCCGTAAAACGGCGTGAGACTTTTATGGCATTTTCCACAGCTTCCGCACCGGAATTAAAAAAGATTGCTTGTTTATCAAAATCCCCCGGGATGAGGGCGCATAACCTTTCAGCAAGGGTGATGTACCCCTCATACATCATGACATTAAAGCCTGGATGCAGGAATTTATCGACTTGATTCTTAACGGCCTCGGTTACCTTGGGATGTGAATGCCCGACATTCAACGTGCCGATTGCCCCGGCAAAATCAATCCATGTATTGTTATCCGCGTCGACGATTGTTGCGCCTTTTGCATATTGGACGATGTTTAGATTGCCATTGCTTACCCCTTTAGGGACATACTTTTTTCTTTTGTCTTGAAGCTCAGATGTATGCGTTTTAAAGGCTGTATTCAATTTAGCCACCCTTTCTGAATTGGTATTTGATTAAATTATGCCAATATTCTGATACAATAAAAAGTACCAAAGGAGAAAAATAAAAGGTACCAGATTTGGGGGTAGATACTATGCTTTTGGCCATTGATAAAAAAAGAGACAACAATTTTCTTTATCAGCAGATCTACGAGGGTATCAAAAATAAGATTTTAGAGGGCAGGCTAAAAGCCGGGGAAAAGCTGCCTTCAAAGAGAACGCTGGCGGAACAATTGGATTTGAGCGTTAATTCTGTTTCCTATGCCTACGGCCAGCTGCTTGCCGAGGGGTATATCTATTCAAAGGAAAGAAAAGGGTATTTCGTGGAGAACATCACCAAATTCAATTCCCGGGGTTCAAACGAGAACAAATTTCCGGCGGAACTGAAAGAGGAACTCCTTAATAAAAGCGGCTGGCTCTCTCTCTCACACATGACTGCGGATATATCGAACTTTCCGTTCAAGGAATGGATGAAGTGTCAGCAAAAAGTAGTCCAAAACCATAAAGCGGAGCTAGCCGACATTGAACATCCACAAGGTCCATATATTTTAAGAGAAACCATTTGCCGGATGATATCCTTATCCAGAGGGGCAGTCTGCGAACCCGAACAGATCGTAATCAGTTCGGGAACCCAGCTATTGATTCAGCAGCTGATGGCCTTGCAGAACAAGGGTGCGGTTTTTGCGATGGAGAACCCGGGATATGCAAGAATCCGTAACTTAGTAAGCAGTATGCAATTTGAAGTGCGCCCGGTTTCCCTGGATCAGCACGGTATCGATATGAAAGAAATACACTCATCAAAGGCTGATATTGTGTATGTGACACCCTCCCACCAGTTCCCTACCGGAAAGATCATGCCTATCTCCAGACGAATCGATCTTTTGAATTGGGCGTCTCAATCACAAAACAGATACATCATTGAAGATGATTACGACAGCGAATTCAAATATGAAACAGATCATATCCCCTCCCTCCAAAGTCTAGACCGGAATCAACGGGTGATCTACATGGGGACTTTTTCAAAAACGATGCTTCCCGGATTAAGAATCAGCTATATGCTCCTGCCGCCAGCCTTGTTGAAAGAATATCGAAGGCGTTATTCCGATGCCATGCAAAATGGGAATTCCATCATGCTATTTGCCCTGCATTATTTTATAGAAAGCGGGGAATATGCGAGGCATGTAAAGAGGATGAATCACCGCTATGAAAGTAAAAGAAAACTCCTTATAAAGGAACTTCATAAGCGGATTAACGACAGGATCCATATAGAAAATGTACCTGCAGGCCTTCATTTTCTGGCTTCTGTAAAGACCAGCAAAAGCTATAACGAAATAGAAGAATCCTCTCTGCAAAACAAGCTTGAATTATATACTATGAGGCGATTTATGCTAAAACCGGACTGGAATAAACCTAAACAAATTGATTTGGTGATTGGATTTGCAAATATTATAGAAGAAAAAATACCTGAAGCGGCAGACCGATTTGCCAGAATATTCGTTTGACCGGCAAGAGTATACTGTTAGTTTTAAAAAAGCATCTAATTCATTGCCAAATCTCTTTTGAGTAATACAACGAGAATTTATTACAACTTGAAGAGTCAGTTCATCATTAAAGAGTAGGAAAAATGTAATAATGGACAAATGCCGAATAATAATATATAACCTACGATTATTATTTGGAGGCGGTATGTTTGTTTTATCATATAAAAGAACTGCAATACCATGCCAAACCAGAACGTCCAGACCCATTATTCGCCAGGTATTTACAAGAAAGAATAGGCGGTCAATTTGGAGAAATGTCCAATGCTATGCAATACCTTTTTCAAGGATTTAATGTTCGAGGCATTAAAGGGAAATATAAGGATTTATTAATGGACACTGGTACAGAGGAATTAGCCCATATTGAAATGTTAGCAACAATGATTGCCAGGTTATTGGATGGTGCCCCAGTGGGCGATTTGGAAACCGCTGCCAAAGATCCTGTTGTCGGAGCAATATTAGGCGGAATGAATCCTCAGCATGCAATCGTTTCAGGTCTTGGTGCTCTTCCAGCTGACAGCCAGGGCAGAAGGTGGAAAGCTGATTACATTATATCCAGTGGAAACCTGCTTGCTGATTTCCGGTCAAATCTACATTTAGAATCTCAAGGCAGGTTACAGGCTGTCCGTTTATTTGAAAGCTCTAATGACCAGGGTGTAAAGGATATGCTTTCCTTTTTAATCGCCCGGGATACCATGCACCAAAATCAATGGATAGCAGCCATTAAAGAATTGGAGGAAGAGGAAGGGGATATTGTTGTGCCTACAACGTTCCCTAAATCATTAGAAAAAAGGGAAGTATCCTATACTTTATTTAATTTTTCCGCTGGGAATAAAAGTGCCCAGGGACGCTGGGCGAATGGGCCAAGTATGGATGGGCAAGGTGTATTTCAATATGTCGAACATCCTGCCCCATTTGGCCCTAAACAAAAACTTCCTCCGGCTCCGCCATATATCCATGACACACCGCCAACGGTTGGGAAAGACGGAGGCGGTCACATCCCTCCTATATATTAAACTTTAAATTTAGCTTCTTTCTGTCTATTAGTAGTTACAATATTAATTAGTGTTCTTTCTTCAACAAAGTGGACATTGTGAAGAATTGTACTTATACAAACTGGTGCTGCTTTCCTTGAATACCTGGCTGCAGAAATGGCAGCCTTTTTCTTATAGGGCCCTTTTAAGCTTCAGATTAAGCTTTAATTCTATTAAACATGCAGGAGCATCAAAGGAGTAACGTTCCTGTGAACAAAAAAAGCTCTTCATAGATCGTTACTCCCAAAGAGCTTATTTGTAATATCACATCATTTGGTAGGATAAAGAAAGTTCCCTCACAAATATATAAAACCTCATTTATCTATCATAAATAGATTTTCTTATAGTTTTTTTATAAATTCTAAAATTTCAATCTCATCCTGATCCACTACTTTTTCATAGTAGTATTTATCTGTTCGTTCAAATCCATTTTGCTTTGCAAGTTCCGCATCAGTGGTGCCAAGTCTAAATTGTGATCCTGCTTTATTAAAACTTAAATTATATATATTTCCTTTGTACCTTGCCTTGTAATCAACTTCATACAATTCATCTAGCTCTGCCTTCTTTATTTCTTTAATATATAGCCTTGGTAAGTTAGCACTATCTTTATAGCTGCTAGGATAAATTTTTTCTTTGAACCCATTGTTCAAATCCGCTTGATTTTCACTAACTAATCTTATGCTATCTCCATCAATATTACTGACCCTAAAGATTTTACTTGTATATTTTGCGAAAGTCCCTTTTTCCATACATTCCCCCCCTTATTATTTGACTGGTATAAACGCTTTTAAATCACTATCAAATCTAGCTACTAGTTTGTCAACACCATCCGTTACTCTATATAATTCTGCTCCATCATTTGGAAAATATCTATTATCAAATTGCCATTCAGGAACTAATTCACTATTTCTTGATCCTGTAAAACCATTCAGTGTACATGGCGGACCATCAGTATTCGATCCTCCAAAGCGCTCTCCATAAGAGATCTCAATATTGTCTACCTTGTTAGTTGTAAATTTAATTTTTCCGTACACATTTCCACTTTCGGGGAATGGCCTACTTCCATTCCAAGAAGTGTAGTCAAGGCGGAAGGATTCAACCACATCACCATAGTTATTAATATGACCAACATCATCATACTTAGCAATATATCCACCAATTTCAGCATACTCTCCAGATAAATATTTTTCTATATCACTAGCTGGAATTGTTTTCTGTAACAGAGTATCTTTTGTAATAAGAGGTACCGAATCTCTTATTTCTTTCATGATACGAACTTCATCACTATTCAATTCTGTTACATGCCTTAGTTTCAATTCTTGGAATTCACTCAACGTTAAATTATGTCTTCTTAAAACTTCTCCTATTTGGGCTTTGAAACTATTTGCAGATACACCATCATAAAATATAGTTTTAACTTCACTAGCTTCATCACTAATTTTACCAGTACCCTTACTGCCACTCCCAAAATTCTCAAACCGCCAAACCGTCTCATCCCCAGCCCGCATAGCTCTAACTCCCCCCGGTGCTAACTGCGGCCCAGCCAAATCTCTCAAAAGGCTATTAAACTGCTCACTCGACCTCTGAAAAGCCTCCACACTTTGAGATTTAACGCGGTTAAACCATTGGGAAAGGGTGCCCATGGTGGAGAGGCTTTTTTCACCTTCACTTACTTTGTCGAGAACTCTTAACCCCTTACCGGCTTCGGCTACTTTGCCGAGCTTTGCCAGTTTCCACGGGGTGAACGCGATAATGGACCATCCGGCTGCTTCCAGCCATTCGGTGAAGCTTAGGTCGTGTCCGTCTCCGGGATCCTTAGCAGTAAAGACCCGATAGAGGTCATTAACTCCCAGGACTTCTCCTACCATCAGGGCGGCATCCCTTCCGGTGATTCCTTTTACATCCTCTGTCTGATTGACCGGGTGGATGGTCCGGATGTTCTGGATGAAGGCTGGGACCTGGTTCTGGCTGATGTACATCTGGATGGCCGAGACGGCGTCCTCGAAGGGATCCATGGGCGCTGTATTGATGGGCATACTGTGGAACTGCGGCATAATTTCTGTTACATATTTTTTAGCTTTTTCTTTAAGTACTCTCAGTTCTAATTCTACCGCCCCTAAGTCTTCCGGTGCAAGGGAGGCGGTGGTGTTTTCGGCAATGTCCCAGTACTGATTCAGGATTTCCTCCTGTTCCTTGTATCTCGTATAGTCTTGATCCAGCTGGCGGGAAACTCCATCTGTTTTAATGAATAACGTACTCACATCATCACTCCCATAGACTTCTAATCATAGTAGGAATCCGTCATATGGTCTTCCTTATACTTTTGAACCTTGTATTCCTGATAAGAATGCTTTTCCGGGCTGCTTCCGCCATACGAATCGGCCAGATTCAGGTCTGCATCCGTGAAGCTGGCGGTGATTTCGGAGGCATGATTCTGCAGGGCGGTCTGGCTCGATTCCATGATTTCCATCATGGAGATCAGGGAGTCGCAGTAAGAGACAATCAGCGATAGACTGCTTTCGCCCATCCCCTGCTCCTCCAGCACTCGTTTATAGGAAATCAGTTCCTGAATCATCCCTGTTGTATGAAGGGATTCCTTACGCAGGGTTTCATAAAGCTCCTGCCTCGTATTGGGATTGATTTTTATACTAGAGGCCATTCCTTCCCCTCCTTATACCTCTATGGAATTAAACAACTCTTCACTTCTTCGGTCCGCAGCGTTGATTAAAGTATCTGTAAGCTCCATCATTTTTAGAAAGAAATCGAGATATTCCTCTGCCATTCTGGAGGCCGATTCATATTCGGCAACAGCGCTCTGATAGCTTTCGATTGCCGCTCCTTCAAGCTCATCCAGGACGCCCACAAACTTGGCAAGAACCGCTTTATTGGATGCTTTATAGTCATTTAAGGCTTTCAGAACTGCTTCCGCACCATGTACGGTACTTGCGGAATCATAGGAAATCTTAACCCCGCCACCTCCGCCTTCACTTATATTCATACCATTTCTCCTCTCTTCTTTTACAGCATTGCCATAGAGGTGCTGCTGATATAGGCCGCTCTTTCCTTCGGATTCAATCCATTCAGCCTTATAAGATGCTCCCGGTATTCCGCCATTTTCAGCGTCCTCACCATGGCGAACTGCCCCTCAAGCGCCTGTATACAGTTCTCGGCCAGCTGCCCGGCCTCTGATAGAAAGGTCTCCATCCTGTCGATCCAGTCCTCATACGCATTCTTCGCCTTACTGTGTTCCCAATCTCTGCTGCTAGCCGTTTTATGAGGAGAAGCCGCAATTTTCGGCGCACTGGACAATGCATGGATCGTTGCTTCCAGCCTGCTGAAGCGGGTATCGTAATCCATATTCCTCACCCTTTGTAAAATAATGTCATATTTCGAGTTTATAAATTTTATAGAAATGGAGGCAAGTTATATTAGGCAATAATTCACAAATGATAAGAAAGAACCAGGTCTATATGACTAGAAGTAAATATGGTTCCCCTTTCCTTTCCAGTTTTCGTGAGTTTCCAAAGGTAAGGCGATAATGGACCATCCGCTGTTCGGTGAACCTTAGGTTGTGGTTGTCTCCTAGATCCTTAGCGTAATAACGAATTATAGGTCATATTTCTAAATCATCCACATGTACCCGACCAACCAGGTCGTGGATGGAAAATCAAACACAGGAAGAAGCAATTAACTTTTCCTACGGATGTTTCTTTTTACACAAAATAAAAACCTTAAAAGGCATCTAGCCAATTAAGGTCTTATGCAGAATTTTATATTCCCAAAAGTTCTTGAATGGTTTTATATAAATAATTACATTCCTCTTCCTCTGATTCAAATTTCTTTAATTGAGATTTCACTCCACGTTCACTATAATAAACTTCCCACTTATTTTTGACCTTATTTAAACAATTAGTATTTCCATTCCGGTCGCTCCGTTATTATTCAAACTATTAAACCAATCCTCTCTCTATCTTTAATTGGTTTTATACTCATTCGAATAATTTTATGGTTAAAAGAAAGAAGACTGACCATATCGGTAGTCTTCGGATAATATTTTATACTTTAAATTTACTAATTAATCCTTTTAAGTCCTCTGCCAAATTCGATAATGCTGAAGCAGATGCAGCGATTTCTTCCATAGATGCGAGTTGCTCCTCTGCTGAAGCCGCTACAGTCTGAGAATGCATGGATGTTTGTCCAGATATGTTTATTATTCCAGAGACAGTTTTTGAAACTCCCTGTGTACTTACAGATATTTGTTCAGATGTTGCTGCCATATCATTCGTTTGTCCTGTCAGCTTCTCCATGAAGTCAAGGATTTCATGGAAGTTATCTTTCGTTTGGTTCACAACTGCTAATCCCTCTGATACATCCAAAGAAACTTGTTCTATGGACTGATTAGATCGACTCATGTCTTCTTGTATGGTCTTAATGAGTGCGGAAATCTGTGAAGATGATTGCTGCGATTGTTCAGCCAGCTTTCTAACTTCATCTGCAACAACCGCAAATCCCTTTCCATGTTCGCCAGCTCTTGCTGCTTCAATGGCAGCATTTAAAGCTAACAAATTAGTTTGATTAGCAATATCAGTTATCACATTTGAAATATTTTCTATTTCTCGTGAGCGATGCCCAAGTGTTTTTATGACTTCACCACTTGCTATAACAGAAAGATTAATGTCATTTATCTTATTTACGGTATTATCTACAAACAGACCGCCCTCTTTTGCCTTTTCGGCAGCCTGCATACTTACCTCGGAAACAACTAAAGCACTATCTGCAATGGACTGGACCCCTTTTGTGACTTCCTCAAGAGCTTGTGCACTCTCTTGAACACTCGTTGTAGATTGTTCCGCTCCACCTGCTACTTGCAGAATCGATTCCGTAATGGTTTCTGTCGCGATACTGGTTTGTTCCGAACTTGCTGTTAGTTGTTCTGAAGAAGCAGCCAGTTGTTCAGAAGTAAAAACAACCTCGTTCATCATCGTTTTAAGGCGTTCGGACATTTGATTATAGCTCTTGGATAAAGTACCCAGTTCATCTGTTGATTTGTCACTAACCTTTGTAGTAAAATCACCTGACCCTGCCATTTCAAGTGCATGTGTTAGATTTGTAAGTCTCTTTTTCATTTTCTGAGTGAACCCATACACAGCCGCAGAAGCGAGTACGATCATTATGATTAAAACAATAAGAAACTTGGTTAAAACTGAAGATACTATATGATTAATAATCTCTTGTGAAGCACCTACATACATAATCCCTATAACTTGGCCTGAAGAACTTTTTAACGGCATATAAGCCGTTTGATATATATTTCCTGCTACATTTGCTTCACCATAATAGTAAGCCCCATTTTTAAGAACCTTATTAACTACTTCTGCTGAAGCCTGCGTTCCAATTGCACGTTTTCCATTTACCATCACATTAGTGGCTATACGAGTATCTCCCAGGAAAATTGTAACCGTATCTCCCGTATCTTTTCCTATCTTATCTACTACTTGTTCATTGTCATTTATGATTGTTGTACCTTTAAACAGTTTATTATCTCTAACTTCCCAATCACCAGAATACTTGTTATCAACATACCTATAAGCAAGCCTTAAATCCCCCTTGGCTTTCTCTGTTGCGAACTCTTTTATCCCCTTGGTAATCTCTTGGTTTATCACAAATCCAATAGCTGCAGATAGCAAAACTATAATGGCTATGACAATCAAATTGATCTTAGTTCCTAATTTTATTTTCAATGCCGATCATTGCTCCCCTTTGTTTATACTCGCTAGTAGTATGTTACTCTCCAATAAATCCTCAGAAAACATAATATAACTATTAGTTTTATCGTATGATGCTACATAATGTTTAATTAATTTTTAAAAATACTGAAATTATCTTATCGGAGAAGCAATAGAGCGGCTAGAGGTTGCTATTCAACATGGAAATGCCTAATTTGAGCTAATTTTATCTTCCGGATGCAGGATTGGTGCAAAAGCACATAGATTTTATAGAGGACTTGTTAGAGGGCATCCTCCGTCTGGTTCACCGGGTGGATGGTACGGATGTTCGGAATGAAAGGTGGGACCTGATTTTGGCTGATATACATCTGGATCGCCAAGACGGCGTCCTCGAAGGGGTCCTTGGGTTCAGTGTTAGTGGGCATACTGTGGAGCTTTTTCTCACTATTATAATTATTTAAAGTACTTTCTCATCGCTTTGTCTCCTCGTAACCTTTCGATAAAATCAATTAAAGCCTTACTTTCTTCTTTGTAAATTTTCTCTCCTGTTTTTGTTTCCCTTTCATCATTAGTGTATACTTTCCACTCATAATCTTCTTTTTCTATAACTACCACACCTTCAATAGAAATCTCGTTACAATAAAGACAATAATTTTCTAATTCTTCATTTTGAATTATCTTCTTTGCATCATCTATGTTCATACTACCCCTCCTAGCTTAGAATAAAATTTTTATCATGCCCAAATCTTCTAAAAGTTTTACTGGTAATGGCAATTGATATTGAATTCCTCCACCAACTGAACCGAAACCTGGAGCAATATCCCCTTTTTGTACAATCTTCCAAAACCATATTTATCCCATACTTCCATCAGTTCTGCAGGAAGTTTATCTTTATATCTTAAAGTAATTCTTTCATCAACTGTATCGTGTTTAATAAGGTTCTTAAAGGTATTCACTGAGAATCCTCCCTTTTTTATTGGGTCAACTTTACATTCAAGTAAGTATTCTTTATTTCGTCTCCTAAACCACCAATAACATCTGCCCTTCTATGTCACTGCAACCAATCTCGTAAGCTTGCTAACCATCATGAGTTTAAGCTCTTAAAGTCAAAAAACCTTGAAGGCATATTAAGCCAATCAAGGTTTTAAGTGTTTCTCTGAATTAACTTTTATTCGACCATAATTAACAATTAAAATATGCCTTCAGGAAATCAAAAAACGATGACCAACTTTCCTTTAACTCACCTTTAATAAGTAGTTCATCTCCACCCTCAAAATTAACTATATAAACTTTATCTGTTACAGTATCCAGTACTAATACAGCATTTGCTGACATTTCACTTAAAACCAGAAATTGCTTCGGAAAGCCATGTTCTTTTCTAGAAATGAGTGTGTATGATTCAATATTGTTTTCTTCATCTGCTATATCTAGTAATTCAAAGGGTACATGCTCTTCCCAAAAAGGTCCTGCATACTGGATATAAAATTCTTGGAAAGTATCCGATGCGTTTACACCTAGCCTTATTAAAGCATCCTGTACTAGATTGCTATCTTCACGTTTATATATTTCTTCTCCTAGAACTTCATCTAGTCTCTCAGGCAATATGCTCATATTATCTTCCTCCTAAAGCCTCTTCTCCTCGTATTTTCCAATAATTAATAGAATCTACTTTTTGAAACGCTCCTCTAGTTGTCTCATCCATTGGATAAAATGGGTTTAACTTTCCTTTATAAGGATGTAGTGGAGCTCTTTTAGCATTAGCGATATTATGGTACCTTGTTGAAGCTTCATATAAGGGTCCAACACCTTTTTGTTGCGAATGATGCAATGTTGCAACACTACCTGCTTCATCAAGAATAGGGGCAAGTCCGTATTTCGCAGATGCTTCGGCATTTGTTAGCCCGCGACCTTTTTTAGCACCTTTTGTTCGGACCATATCCCAATTAATATCTCCTCTTTGATATACTTTATAAGTAAATCCTGTGCCATCTTTACCTGCATTATACTCTACACTTCTAGTAAAATATTTATTATTTTTATAGTCCTTTAGATGTTGATAAGTTTCTTTACCCGTACCCTTAGTAACACTCCTTATATCATCAGCATCCTTACCGACACTCCCAACCTTCTCAACCTGCGAAACCGCCCCGCCTTCCATCCTTATCGCCCCAACCCCATCTACTGAATACTGGGGCCCAACTAGATTCCTCAGTAGGTCATTAAACTGCCCACTCGTCCTCTGAACAGCCTCCACGCTCTGAGATTTGACACAGTTAAACCACTGAGAAAGGGTGCCCATGGTGGAGAGGCTTTTTTCACCTTCACTTACTTTGTCGAGAACTCTTAACCCATTACCGGCTTCGGCTACTTTGCCGAGCTTTGCCAGTTTCCACGGCGTGAACGCAATAATGGACCATCCGGCCGCCTCCAGCCACTCGGTGAAGCCCAGGTCATGGCCGTCTCCTGGATCCTTTGCCGTGAAGACCCGATAGAGGTCATTGACTCCCAGAACTTCTCCTACCATCAGGGCAGCATCCCTTCCGGTGATTCCTTTTACATCCCCTGTTTGATTGACCGGGTGGATGCTGCGGATATTCTGGATGAAGGCTGGAACCTGGTTCTGGCTGATGTACATCTGAATGGCCGAGACGGCGTCCTCGAAGGGATCCATGGGTGCTGTATGGATGGGCATACTGTGGAGCTGCGGCATAATTTCTTCTATATATTTTTCAGCTTTTATTTTCAGTACTCTCAATTCTAATTCTACCGCCCCTAAGTCTTCCAGCGCAAGGGAGGAGGCGGTGCTTTCCGCAATGTGTAAGTATTGCCTCAGGATCTCTTCCTGTTCCTTGTATCTCGTATAGTCTTGATCCAGCTGGCGGGATACTCCGTCCGTTTTAATGAATAAGGTGCTCACATCATCACTCCCATCACATTCTAATCATAGTAGGAATCCGTCATATGCTCTTCCTTATATTTTTGATCCTTGTATTCCTGATACGACTGCTTTGCCGGGCTGCTTCCGCCATACGAATCGGCCAGGTTCAGGTCTGCGTGCATAAAGCTGGCGGTGATTTCGGAGGCGTGATTCTGCAGGGCGGTCTGACTCGATTCCATGACTTCCATCATGGAGATCAAGGAATCGCAATAAGAGACAATCAGCGATAGACTGCTTTCACTTATCCCCTGCTCCTCCAGCACTCGTTTATAGGAAATCAGCGCCTGAATCATGCCTGTTGTATGAAGGGATCCCTTACGCAGTGTTTCATAGAGATCCTGCATCGTATTTGGATTGATTTTTATACTAGAGGCCATTTCTTCCCCTCCTTATACCTCAATTGAGTTAAACAGCTCTTCACTTCTGCGGTCCGCTGCGTTGATTAGAGTGTCCGTAAGCTCCATCAGTTTTAGAAAGAGATCGAGATACTCCTCTGCCATTCTGGAGGCCGATTCATATTCTGCAACGGCGCTCTGATAGCTTTCGATTGCCGCTCCTTCCAGTTCTTCAAGGACGCTCGCAAACTTGGCAAGGACTGCTTTATTGGATGCTTTATAGTCATTTAAGGCTTTCAGAACTGCTTCAGCACCATGGACGGTACTTGCGGAATCATAGGAAATCTTAACCTCGCCTCCTCCGCCTTCACTTATATTCATACTGTTTCTCCTCTCTTCTTTAATACAGCATAGCCCTGACACTCGGATCCATAGAGGTGCTGCTTATATAAGCTGCTCTTTCTTTCGCATCCAATCCGCTCAGTCTTATAAGATGCTCCCGGTATTCCGCCATCTTCAGCGTCCTCACCATAGCCAGCTGCCTTTCCAGCGCCTGTATACAGTTTTCGGCCAGCTGCCCGGCCTCTGATAGAAAGGTCTCCATCCTATTAATCCAGTCTTCGTATGCATTCTTCGCCTTACTGTATTCCCAGTCTCCGCTGCTGGCCGTTTTGTGAGCGGAAGCCGCAATTTTCGGCGCACTGGACAATGCATGGATCGCTGCTTCCAGCCTGCTGATACGGGTATCGTAATCCATATTCCTCACCCTTTGTAAAATAATGTAATAATTTTAGTTTATAAATTTTATAGAAAGAGAAGCAAGTTATAGCAGGGGATTTTTCACAAATGATAGGAAGGACCCAGGTCTATATCACCAGATGATGATCGAATCAATGATGAGCCTGTTTATTGATGTTGATATAAAACGGGGTAATCCTAAGGTAATAAAATCAGGGGGTGACTTTTGAAATGGATTTTGCTGTTTTACACCTAAAGGGATGTTGATTACGTGACCAATTTTTTATTTATGGGTCCATTCTTTGTAGCTTTAGCTGCAGGGCGCTGCTAATTTTTATTTAATCAAACGTTTAATTAAAAATGGAAAGTCCTCTTAATCATCCAGTATAAAATCCTCACCTCTCAGCCTATTTGGTTCACTAATAGGTTTGCACAAATAACGTCTTTCCAAAACAAAAAAATCCAGAAATAAGCAAATGCTTATTTCTGGATTTACTATCTTCGAACTCAGGACATCCTTCGTCTTTCTGTAATCACTATGGTGGGTGGACAGTGTCTTCGGCCATTCTATCAATGTAGTAAACCTATATTGTTTCTCATTTATTGTTAGAACCATAAATGCAAGTAAAAATAACACTTTCCTTAGATGCCATATGTAAAGTGCATCTTCTTTCGAAAAGAATAATGGCTTGTCTGCAATACGACAACTTTTACATGAAGGATGGATATACTATGCATAAAAACAGGCTGGAGGAATGAATTAATTATGAAAACGGCAACTTTTCTAAAGGTTTTATGCTGGTTCCCTTTTAAGCATTCCATTATGGTTTTCTGTTTTTGGCTGGATTGGAACTGCTTCTTCATTTATAGCGTTTCTCAAATCGGTAATAGGCTGATGTATATATAATTATACTTAGGACAATCCCTAGCAGGTCAAAGGAAAAGACATCGATGAGATGACCGGTCCTGCCCTTGATAAAGCTTTGATGATATTCATCCGTACAAGCAAATGCCAGGGCAATAACGAATGAAAGCAAGACCCGGGCTATAAGCTTTAATCTTGTAAACTGGAGACTTAAAAGCAAAAGCGATGTAAGAATAAAATATTCAGAGATATGCCCCGCTTTTCTAATAAAAAACTCTATAAAATCGTAAGGCTGACTGGAGGTTACAAGAGCACCTCCATAATCGAAATTCATGCTGGGCAGCGAATTCTCATCAAGAGTTATGTATTTTTGCAGAGTCGGCCTTAAATCCTGCTTCTGATAGGGAGTGTTTGAGGATTGGAACATCACAATCACACACACTGCTAATAAAAGGAGTACTATTATTTTGGTTACATTCTTCATGGAGCTCACAGCTTTCGTATTTTAATATTTATTATACTTTACTATTATATAGGCTACATAATTCACCTTAAGCTTTCCTTAATTAGGCGACTGGGGCGTGGTTGTGGGTCAGGCATATCATTATAATAACTCTGTAATCCATATATCCCTTAAAGTTCTACATACTGATTGTTTCACAAGGATCGTATTATAAATAATGTATGGTGATTGATCGCTGGCCAATAATCAATAAAGGAGAATTGCCGGAACGAGCTTCTGCCCCTGAATTTCAGCCTTGCTTTTATCAGATCGTCGACAGCCATGGCTTGAAAAATACTCCTAAGGAACCTTAGATTATTAGAACCTTCATAGATACATTTGATGATACTACAAACTTACAATTGGGACTATTTTAAATGGCAGCTTTGCAAGATTCCTATATCCCTGCTCATTCCTAAATCTTCAAAATAATACTTACAGTTAGAAAGTAGACTTTTTAACTCTAAGAACCCAAAGGCATGTTAATTGTAAATACCCCAATAAGGCTTAGTTGCCGGCAAGGCTGAAAGATAGATATTTGGTGAACCCCTACCTGCTTGGAATTCATCCGGGATAAGATATGCTCTGGTGTTCCACGCTTTAAAGGAAGAAGAGAAATAGCAGCCATGGCGATAAAACTTAACTACACTCCTGACCCTTGCATTAGAAGCTGCTGAATAACAACAGCACCCTTGGCATATCACATAGTCAAAATCTAGTCTCCTCTCCATTTAGAGACCACTTTTGGGAAAGTTAATGACATGTCGTATAAGTCAATTTCATCTGCTCCGATCACAGCCTCCATGGCTTGCTCTTCGATACACCCCCGATTTCATCTCTAATGTTATACGAGTTGTTTCTTTGTATTTCCCTACCATGGCCCAAGGAATTTTCGGAAGGAGAGCACTGATAGAGTTTTGTTCTTCCCAAGATAAGCTTGAATGTTATTCTGATTACTATATACCCAGGACTAAAGAATTATGATATATTAAAATAGAAAATTTTACTAATTGGAGGATATTATGAAAAAATTAATTGTGCTTCTCTTTGCTGCATTATTGTTTACCTGTATTTCTATAAGTCATACTGTTAATGCTGCAACCGAATATGAGAATAATGATTCATTTGCAACTGCTACCAATCTCGTATTCACAAAAAATAACAGCACCAGTAATGTATATAACACTTCTGTAAATGGCACATTAAAAGACTGGGACGATAATGATTACTACCGTTTCAATTTAAGCAGTGCAGGAAAAGTTTCCATAAAAATCAATAGAAAAACTGGAACAAGATACAGAGTTGATTTATATAATGTAACCCAAGACAGAATGGAAGATTATTATACGGATTATAGTAATGAATCTGGAGTTATTGAGTTGTTTTCTCAAGGTCTGGATAAAGGGACTTATTATGTGCTTGTCCATTACTATGATGGTGATGACGAGAACATTCCCTATACCTTGCAAGTAGACTATACAGAGAGCAATGTTTATGAAAAAGAAAACAATGATAATCAGTCAGAAGCAAACTGGATTAATTTAAATACTAGGTACTATGGATTTGCGGATGATTCTTATGAAGATTACTATGGTTTTAAAATCACTGCTCCGGGAGAGCTAAATATAGACTTAAGTTTAAGCCCAAAAACCCGCTATAGAGTACAGTTGATGGATAAAAACGGTGAAAATCTAGAGACATGGTATACCTATTATGGAGATAATTATAATCCAGCTACCGTTATACATACCGGTTTAACTCCTGGTAATTATTATTTAAATATAACTACCTATGATGGGGATAGAAGTAATATCCCGTATAATTTTAAGATAGGATATACAGTGAATGCCAATTTTGAGCAGGAGGGCAATGACTACAGCTCCAGTGCAAATCAAATTTTGCTAGATAAGACTTTTAAGGGAGTTATTAGCTCTAGCGGCGATATTGATTATTACCGTGTTAACTTAACGAAAAACAGTGCATTATCTCTAAATTTAACCCGGCCAAAAGATACCAAATTCAGGGTCAGGGTATTTAATCAAAATGATTCAGTGAATCAGTATTTCTATACAGATTATGGTTCTAATGCAATAAGTAAAATCGCTAATTTAAATTTAAGAGCAGGCATCTATTATGTTGAGATTAGTTATTATGACGGAGAAGATGAACTAGTACCTTATTCCTTGATACTCGCCCAAAGGGATACGACTCCACCCGCTGCTCCAAAGGTAAATGCAGTAAGCGATAAAACCACAATTTTGTCCGGAACGGCTGAAGCCAATTCTGCGATCCTTGTGAAAGTCGGCGGTAAAACTGTAAAAACTGGCACCACAAGCAGTTCAGGGAAGTTTAGTATAACTATACCTAAGTATAAGAGCGGAACGTACATCAGCGTTACGGCGAAGGATAAGGAGGGAAATGAAAGCAAAGCAACAACGGTAAAAGTAAAAGATACAACACCACCAAGTGCCCCAAGCGTCAACTCTGTTACTACTAAATCAACTTATATAACAGGCAGAGCTGAGGCTAAAGCAAAAATCCTGGTTAAATCGGGTTCTAAGGTTATTTCATCCGGATATGTCGATTCAAAAGGGAATTTTAAATTTAAACTATCCAAGCAGAAAAAGAATGCTAAGTTGATGGTTTATGCAGTGGATGCATCTAATAATTCAAGCGCGGGAAAGACGATTTATGTAAAGTAATTCAAGTTAAAGCTGACTCTGAAGATTATTTTGATCTTCAGGAAGTCAGCTTTTCCTCTTTAGAATATCTCTATATGCCCCTGAGTAACTTTTTATTCCCCATATTATAAATAATACTCAAATAATCAACAGAGATATTTTTATAATGCCATAACGATATTATGTATGAGAAACAATCAATTCACATTCCCCATCTATTTCAAATTCGCCAAATCCAAACGGCAGGATGAAATGAGTGCCCTTCTTTATGGGATATTCACCGCCATGGTGAAAAAGTATTCCATTACCTTTAATTACACTGAGAAGTAGATAGTTTTCTCCAGTATTAAAAGATGCTATTCCGCGTACTTGCCATTTATAAACTGAGAAGAAACCAGACTCTAAAAAAGAGGTTAAGACAGAGGTTTCATTTTTATTTATTACTGAAGTACTTTTAGGATTTTGATAAGGAATTGTTATAACATCAATGGCTTTTTCCAAATGAAGGTCTCTCAAGTTTCCATCACTATCCCGGCGCTCATAATCATATATCCGATAGGTAGTGTCTGAGCTTTGCTGGGTCTCTAGGATCAAAGTCCCTTCACATATGGCATGAATGGTTCCGCTTGGTACATAGAAGAAGTCACCAGGTTTAACTTTTACTCTCCGCAGCAAATCACTCCATCGCCCTTCCTTAATCTGCTGCATGAATTCTTCTTTAGAACGAGCATGATGCCCGAGGATGATATCGGCATCTTCTTTACAGTCAATGATATACCAGCACTCTGTTTTGCCTTGTTCTCCATTCTCATGAACTCTGGCATAGGCATCATCCGGATGTACCTGAACAGATAAATCCTGATTAGCATCCAAAATTTTAGTTAACATAGGAAAAACCTTTTCCTTTGAATTTCCGAATAGTTCAGGATGTTCACTCCACAAGCTGTCTAAAGCCATACCAGCGTACATGCCATTTTCAATTAAAGAAGGTCCATTAGGGTGAGCAGAAATGGCCCAGCATTCTCCTGTATGGGCATTAGAAATCTCATAACCGAATTCCTCTTTTAATGCGGTCCCTCCCCAGATTCTTTGCTTAAAGACTGGTTTAAAAAATAGAGGTTCCATATAATTCTCACTCATTTACTATTACACCTACTGTTTTTTGGTATTTTATGTATTTTAAAAGAATCTTGCTAAAAACAAGCACATCAAAAAGGCTGATCCTGCAAAGGATCAGCCTTTTTGATTTATTTTAATTCTAGTTGGGCTTTCATCTCATTCTGTACCTTCTGTTTCTCTTCATCGCTGACAAGCCCGTAATATATTCCATCAATCTTTGTACCAGTTTCTTTAATCGTCATCTGATCGATTGATTTGCTGGCACTCTTATAATTTTTTTGAATATCCTTCATTTCATCAAATGTCAGGTTTGTTTTAACATTTTTACTTAAGGCATTAAAAATATCACCATAGTTGGCTAATGTCGATACACTTGCTCCTTCATTAATGACCTGCTGGATGATTTGGCGCTGTCTAAGCTGGCGTCCAAAGTCACCGCGAGGGTCCTGCTTCCTCATTCGAGAATATTTTAAAGCTTTCTCTCCATTTAAAGTTATATTTCCTTTAGCAAAGTGGACTCCATCATACGTGAAATCCAAGTCATTATTAACTGTAACTCCACCCACCGCGTCTACGATATCCTTGAACCCTTCCATATTAATCTTCATATAATAATCAATTGGAATATCCAAGAAATTTTCGACAGTCGCCATAGCCATTTCGACACCGCCAAATGCATAGGCGTGGTTAATTTTGTCCACAGTATTATGACCTACAATTTCAGTACGTGTATCTCTAGGAATGCTCAGCATTTTTACAGAATTAGTATTCGGATTTACGCTCAAGACAATCATTGTATCCGAACGCCCTCTATCCCCTTTTCGCTCATCTACCCCCAGCATTAATACAGAGAAAGGCTCTTTCTTAGAAAGCGTCACTTCTTTTTCACGTTTATCTGATTTTTGCCGGTCAATAGGTGCATGCATGGTATTAACGGCTTTTGTAAGAGAATGATAAACGGAGTAAGCATAAGCACCTGCCCCCACTATTAATAACAATACTATTATCCCTAGAATTTGGGGCCATTTTCTTTTTTTCTTTTTATCTGTTCTCATCATGTATTCCTTTCCCACATAGCAAATTTATCATTGGAAGCTTTTGTATACTAGCAATATTATATAAAAACAAACAGAAGATAGATAGCTATTTTTTCAAAACTATTACATTTTTCATCCTTTTAATCCATAAAATTGCATTAAATTACTATCTGAACTAAATTGGGTAGAAAATCCCAGTTTTTATAACGACGATTAGGGGAAATTTATTTAGCAGACGATTTAACTACTGCAATTTACGTAGATAATTAAAGACAAATATTTTGTATACTTCCCTTAAACGACAA
Organism: Peribacillus kribbensis DSM 17871; assembly: GCF_000430765.1. GTDB lineage: Bacteria > Bacillota > Bacilli > Bacillales > DSM-1321 > Paraperibacillus > Paraperibacillus kribbensis. Next base: position 97,164 of record NZ_AUMQ01000033.1, read on the forward strand.
CCTTTCTAGCGAGTTCTTACTATACTATGTTTAAAAGCAGGCTGGAGGGATGAAGATGAATATTGAAGCCAGTAACTTTTCAAAAGGTTTTTTGTTTGGTTCACTTATCAGCATTCCATTATGGCTCTCCGTGTTTGGGTGGATAAAAATCATTTTAAATATATGAGTTTTCTCATTTAGTAGTATTTTATTACTGGATATAAAAAAATGCTAAGCATCTTTCCGATCAAATCATAAATATCAATAAAATGAACAGTCCTTTGTTATTTTAAGAACGGCTTTAGATCTTGCTGTTTGTATGGTGTATTAGAGTATTTAACATTACTAATGCAGCCAAAATTATAATTTTTGTTACACTTACCTTCACGAGTATCACAACTTTCAAATAGGACATTCTTAGAATGTCTTATTATTTTTTCTATTTATAGTCTGGTTAACAAATGGCCAGAGTTTTAACAGCTGTGATATCCTTTTCTGCCTTGAAGAAACTTTAATATAAAACAAAGGTTATTTTTGTCCAGTTATAAACACTACACAGGTTTCCCACAAAGTAGAAAGAATCCTCTAAAATTTTTTAATGATTCACCACCAAACCACTTATCAGCCATTAGTGCTTTCAACGTACTATTCTATAAGAAGTTATTTGCGATGATAGCTTATCTAACTTTCACTCTCTAAAATATTTATTATATCATCGGCCATTTTCTCTTGATAATTAATTTTATTGTTTTCTTTATCAATACATGATTTTAGACAATTCATTAGAGAATCTGTTATTGTCAGGTTTTTTAATTCTTCCCATGTAACTGTATGACATAGCCTGTGCTTCTTTAAGAAGGTTATAGTATTATGATCTTCCCTCATCGTCTGCCTATCTATAATTAATAAAGGAGTATGGGCCGCAACTGCTTCTCCCACTGTTCCCCAGCCGGCCTTTGTTATTACAAGATCAGCAGCTGCAATATAATTATGCGAATGTATATAGTCTTTAGGAATCTTCGTAATATTAGGTCGTTGTATACTTGTGTTAGAAGAGACAATAAACTTGCAATTAGGGCTCTCCCATATTTTCAGCTTGCTTAAGTCCTGCATATTCATTTTCATTCCTAGTCCAAAAAAGATAATATGATGATCATTAATAGGGTTAACAGCCTTACGTATCCGTTTTACTTCCCAATCATCTATCTCCCTAGATATAAATCCATATTCATATTCCTGACTAATACCCCAAGCAGGTTCCCTGCTCGCAGCAAGACGGAAATGAATGGACATTTTTTCATATGCCAGCCTAAATGGCTCCAGCTTTAATGAGTCTATCAATCCATCATAGGCTGTATGCCAAGTGAAATTGGATATACCACCAGAGGGAACTCCAGCCTGATATGCTGCTTCAAAGGCGATTGGTGATATATCAGACAAAACTAGATCGACTTCTTCTTCCTTTAAAAATCTCCACTCTTCTTTAATAAGTGCGGGCCAGCTTTTTATATATTGATCATATTCTTTATTCAGTCTCTTAGCATCAGGTTCAATTGAATCCTCTTGTAAAAAATACCCTACATCGGTCTTTATACACCGGAACTTTATTCGATCGTCAGGTAACAGCTTCTCCAAATATTCCACTGCATAGGAATTACATATAATAATGGAAATATCTCGATCTTGCTTGAGCAGCTCTTGTATAATGGCAGCACTTCTCGTTGCATGGCCAAACCCGTAGTCAGAGATATAGTAAGCAATTCGTTTCATTGGGAACTCTCCCTTTGTGTTAAACAAAAAATGAAGGAGCTTCCATCCAGTTCACTCCCTAGCCTTCCCTTAAATGATAACTTTCGCTTTGGACTGCTGGAAGTGATTGATGACATCTCTCCAGTCAAAATATAACCGGGTAAAGTCGGCATCACTAATACCCATACCAGTCTGAACTTCGATAAACTCTAGGTCTGTAAATGCCTTAATTCCATGCTTTTTGCCTGCCGGCAGATGAATGATGTCCCCTGCTTTGATCCGGGTGATAGATTCATCCAGCGCTAGTTCTCCTTCTCCCTTAACAATGGTCCAAACCTCGTCCCGTAAGTTGTGGTAATGATAGCTTGAATTTTTACCCTCCAGGATACAGATCCGCTTAGTGACCATTTCCTTTCCATCATTATACTTTGCATAGTCGAGGGTCCGAGACCAGCCCCAGATCCGCTCCTCATACATCGGGGGCTGCTCAAAGCCGCCGATAAGCTCTTTAATTCTAGGACTCGAAGCTTTATCCGCAACCAAAATACCATCCGGACTTGCGGCAACGACAACATCCTTTACACCCAGTACTGTAACAGGAATATCCAGCTCGTTAATAAGATGGGTATTCACGGTTTCTTCACTGACGATCCCTTTTCCAATCTGGATCTGGGCCATTTCTTCCGTTAACGTATTCCATGTTCCAAGGTCCTTCCAATAACCATCATAAGGAACGGCAACAATATGATCTGCCTTTTCCACCACTTCATAATCAAAGCTGATCTTAGGAAGTTCTTTATAATGTAGTTCCAATTGATTGAAAGATACCGGCAGCCCTTTTTCATCCAAAATTTCGAGTAAATAGCTCAATTTGAACGCAAATACCCCGCAGTTCCATAAAGCCTTCATATCCATAAGGGTTTGTGCCTTTTCTTCGCTTGGCTTTTCTGTAAAATGGTTAACTGTAAAATAAGAATCAGCTTCTCCGTCTTCTTTCGGTACAATGTATCCATATTTTGAAGATGGATAGGTAGGCTTAACCCCTACGAGTGCCAGTTCTGCGTTTGATTTTAGTAAAACAGTCTCTAATTCTTTTACCTTCTCAAAAAAACCATCCTCAACATAAGGATCGACCGGCAAAACAACCACTACTTCATCCTCCGAAACATTTTGGATTGAATAAAGATAGGATGCAGCCAAAGCAATAGCCGGAAAGGTATCACGGCGCTCAGGCTCAATGATCAGTGGAATATTCATTCCTATCTGGCTGTGGATCATATCCCTTTGCATCTTTGAAGTGGCAATAACCGAGGAATCAGCAAGACCAACCGATTCTAACTGTCCCCATACCCGCTGCACCATAGACTCCTTTTCATTATCATTGCTTTCTAGCACTTTTAAAAATTGCTTGGATCTCGTGTCATTTGATAGGGGCCAAAGGCGTTTTCCTGAACCGCCTGATAATAAAACCAGCTTCATTACAATCCTCCTATAAAAATAGAACGGACAACAATTGTCCGCTCTCTAGTATTGTGTGACTAATTCTCTTTCATAATTATAGACAGATGATCGACCAATAGAGTGGTATTCAATAGGATATTGTTTCACTACTTCTAAGTTATAACAATTCCGCCCATCAAATAAAATTGGATGTTTCATCAAGTTTACATAAACCTCTAAATTAATATCTTTTATTTCTTCCCAATCTGTTAATATAAAAACCATCTCGACATCCTTTAAGGATTCTTCAATAGATGATACATACTTAACTTCTTTTGGAAGAACCTTTTTGGCATTATCAATTGCAATAGGATCGTATGCAATAAGCTCTGCTCCTTCATCAATTAACTCTTTTGAAAGAACAATAGCTGCTGCTTCTCTCATATCGTCAGTATTCGGCTTAAACGCTAAACCAAGTAGGGCAATCTTTTTCTTTGCTAGTGTTCCATAACGTTGTTTAGCACGATCAATTAGAACCTTATGTTGATTGTTGTTCACTCTTATAACCGCTTTTAACAGTTCAAAATTATGATCAATATTAGCAGCAATCTGTGTTAAGGCCTTGGTATCTTTTGGAAAGCAAGACCCCCCATAGCCGATTCCAGCATTTAAAAACATAGAACCGATACGCTTGTCCATCCCCATGCCTTGAGAAACACATTCCACATCGGCACCAACCTTTTCGCAAATATTTGCAATCTCGTTAATAAAGCTTATTTTTGTAGCTAGGAAAGCATTAGAGGCATATTTAATCATTTCTGCACTTTTTATATCAGTTTTATAAATAGGAATACCAAAAGGTTTATTTATTTCTTCTATCAGAGTAGCAGCTTTTTTACTATCCGCTCCAATTACAATACGATCACCATTAAAGGTATCATATACAGAAGATCCCTCACGAAGAAATTCCGGATTTGAAACAACATCTACGTTAATACCAACTTTAACTGAGGAATCTAATAGCTGTTTAATATAGTGATTCGTCCCAACTGGGACCGTACTTTTTGTAACCACTACAGTATCCTTAATAATACTCTGAGCAATATCTTTTACTACTTGCTCTATATACATTAAATTTGCTGATCCATCCTCTCTTTCCGGAGTCCCTACAGCAATATAAATGACATCGACATTTTTAAAACCTTCATGATGATTAAAAGTAAAAAATAAACGCCCTTCATTAATACTTTGAACCATTAATTCTTCCAGTCCTGGTTCATAGATAGGAGAAATACCTTTCTGCATTTTCTCTACTTTCTGTTGGTCAATATCAATGCAAGTAACAGAATGACCAATATGTGATAAAGCAACACCTGTCACTAGTCCGACATAGCCTGTGCCTACAACTGATATTCTCACTTTATTATCCCCTTTTATAACTTCATTAGTAAATCTCGATATTTGTTAATTGATGTTTTTCTTTGTAAATTCTCTTCTAAGTAGTTTCTTCCCTTAATACCCATTTCTCTTCTCTTTTTTTGATTTAAATTGAAAAGGTAATTTATAGCTTCAATAATTCCCTTATAATTCTTTGGTTCTACAACTATACCCGACTGACTTTTTTCAATAATTAACTGAGCTTCACTACCTTTCTCCAGTACTCCAAGAATGGGTTTACCTGCAGCCATGACACCGTAAATTTTACTTGGTACCGACACACCTTTAATTCCCTTTTGATTTACAACTAGATGGACATCTGCAGCATTTAATGAGTATTTAATAAATTCTTTAGGCTGATAAGGTAAAAAGAGGGCATTGTTAACATCATTACTTTCCACAAAATCCTTCATTTTCTGTTTAACTGCCCCCTCACCTATAAACAAAAAAACTATATCCCTATGAGCCTTAAATGCTCCTGTTATTTTAATAATGTTTTCAAGATCATAGTATAGTCCTAAGTTTCCTGAGTACATCACAATGAATTTATCCTTTAAATTATGAGCCTGTAAAAAACCATCTACTTTTGGATTAGTTTTAGCTTGGGGTGTAATTTCATCTTCATTTGTCCAGTTGTTGATTACTGAATGCTTGGGAATGTAAGTATAATTGAATCTCTTTTTTAATGTTTCGGCCATATCATTTCCTACTAAAATAATATGGTCTGCATATCGACAATTTAACTTATCAATAGATCTAGCAACATTGAAGACAAACTTCTTATTCGTATAGCTGATAGCTTCTGCTTGCTCTGGATTAAAATCTTGGATATTGTAGACGTGCTTTGTACGTTTTAAAAATTTGCCTATAGTTCCAATTAAGCCCCCTAATACTGGTGGCTGCGAAATTGTATATATAACATCTATATTCTTTTCCTTTAATAGAGCCATATTAGCAAGCATAAAATAAGAGAATATATATTTTAGCCTGCTAATCTTTGAAGATTTATCTACTTCAGGAAGACGAATTCGTACTACTTTTATATTCTCTAGATAATCTATTTCAAATGTTTTGTTAGTATTTGTTTCCTCACCAGCATATCCAGGTTGAGCAGCGATAACGGTAATCTCAAAATCACTTTGTAAATCCATACACAGTTCAGTCATAAGCTGACCGGTAGAGGCTAAATCTGGATAAAAGTAGTTTATAACGAATGCGATTTTTTTTTTCATTTAACTAATCCTTATCTTTTTTAGTTACTATATCTTGTCTTATATCTCATTAAATATCTTTTCTATACGCTTTATATAATCTATCTCTTTAAAATTTGCCAATGTGTATTCTCTATTATAATAACCCGTTTTCTTTAGCAAGGTTTTGTCCGAAATTATATCTTCTATTGCTCGGTCAATGTCGGTAATACTTTGAGGTTGCAAAAGATACCCATTTTTACTTGTCACTATATCAGGAATCCCAGCGTGTTTTGTTGTAATAACGGTTAGCCCATTTGCCATTGCCTCAATTAATGATATTGGTTGTCCTTCTACATGGTAATATGTCGGCAAAATAAAAACATCGCTTTTTTTAATTAATTCCTTTTTTATATCACCATCTACAACTCCATAATAATTAACATTATTTAGGTGATTTCCGATGATGTAATTCTTAAATTCTATTTCTTCTTTTTTAGAAAAAAACTTGCCAGCAAAGTGAAATCTAACAGCTTTGCCTCTGTAAATCTCTGCCACTTTTAGAACCTCAATATATCCTTTAGACTTAATAAAATTACTTAAATAAAGTATATCTAGGTCTTTTTTACCTTTAATATGCTCAAGTTTACTAATTAATTCATTATCAGATAATAAGGCTTTATCTTCTACATAATTTTCACATATTTTAATTCTACTTTCGTTAACAATATGGTTAAAGAGGGAACGTAATCCTTTACTTAGCACTACTATATTGTCTACTTTATTTAATAACAACCTATTAATTCTCTTTTGTATAAAGTTCATTTCATTATATAGGTCTCTGAAATATCCACCATGATAATGGATGATTGTTTTTTTCTTTTTTCTTATTAATTGATTCAGAATTATTAAATCTCTTATATTACCGAGTTTAGAATGCGAAATTGTAAAATAATAAATATCTGATTCATTTTTTCTTATATTTCTTAAATGCGCTAAAAAATTTTTGTTGTTTGTTATGTCAACATGCGTAAATTTAAATCGTTCTTTTAAATATTTAGATTCTTTTATAGTTTCTAAGGCTTTTGATAATCCGTGTATTGGTGGAGGGAATTGGCCAATAAGACAAACTTTTTTCATTAATAACATCCTGTTCTAGATTCTTTATACATTTGTTAATTTGTTTTTTACTTTTTCGATTCTATTTATTCCTAGAAGGATAATAGCCAAACATTTAAGGGCTTCTTTATCTATGATCTTCTTATTTTTCATTAATTTTATAAGGTATTTGTATGCTTCAATTCGATGTTTTTTTGTATGCATAAATGCCCTTATAATGTTAATATAGTGCGCATTATCAACTTCTTTTTTTTCTTTTTTAGTTAATTTATTGTAAAAGCTAGCAACAAAATTATGCAACAATATAGCACCCTCAGCTTTTCTCCTACCTGTAGAGATTCTATTCCCATCATGATGATATATATTTACTACTGGTTCATTTACATAATAATATAGAGGATTCTCGTTAAAGATTTTTATAAATAAAGTATGCTCCTGTGACGATGGAACATTAGTAAACCCACCTGCTTTTATAAAAACCTTTTTATTTATCATTGCAATACTTGTTGTGCACACATTTTTACCAAGTTGGAACTTAAAAACATCTCCGGACACTTCATTCCTTTCAACTCTTTTTAAATTTCCTTTACCATCCAAAATATTTGCATATCCACCAATCACTGAAGGTCTACAGTCAAATTCAAAGTACTTTTCTATTTGTAATTCTATCTTGTTTGGTAGAAACTCATCATCATCATCTAAAAAACAAATTAACTCCCCAGTACAAATTTCCACGCCTTTATTTCTCGCAATTGCTCCACCGCTATTTTTATCAAGATGTAAATACCTTATTCTCTCTTCATCTATATACTTTTTAAGTACCGATCCTGTTTCATCTCTTTCTTGTGTTCCAGGGTTGTTATCGTCCACAATAATTATTTCAATATTTTTATAAGATTGGTTCAAAACACTATTAATTGCTCTTAACAATAATTTTGGACGTCCAAAGGTTGGGATTATTACGCTTACCATTGTTTTACTACTATCAATCATTTTTTTCTCCTTTATTAAAATGATAAAAAAACTATTACCTTTTATAAGTTATTCTAAATCTTCAGGTAATGGCTTTAACTTTTATTCCATTTTTAATAACCCCTGTACTTTTATTAATAACAAAGTATATTTATCTACACTAAAGTTTAGTCAGTTAACTAGTCATACTTACTCAATATCAATCGAGGTATGTGGAAATGATAATTGGTATAACTGTTAAATGACATATTTAAATCACTTTGGGGAAGAAAAAAATAATGAAAGATTATTAAATCAATCTTTCATTATTGGAATCTATTTGAAAAGCCACTTTATTATCTATATTACATAAAGGAAATTTATAAAGGTTTATATACTCATTTTCTAATAATGCCATAAAAATCACCAAGTATATTAATGTATTATCAACATTAAGCGTTATTGTAAACGCACTTGTTAAGCATAAATAAAGACAAAAACTTAGGTAAAATACGCTTATTCCTTGATTTATAATAAATAATTTATAGCTATAAAAAATAATTCTTATTAACATCCATACATATAATAGAAGGCCTATATACCCGTATTGGAATACAAATCCTATGATACCCACATCTTGAGCAAAGTACTTATTTATACTCCCAGTAATATATTGACCTTCAAAAAAATTATTATTGTACAAACCATAACCGAATATTGGTTTTTCCTTTATTTTTTCTTCTATAAATTGTTTAGCTTGTGATCTTATAGCTGCTGTGCCTTCAGTCCTATTTATATCATAAAGTACACTATCAAAAATGTTTAATACATATGGAGCAAGAAATATAATACCAGCAATTAAAACTATTCCCACTTTAAAAAAACTAGCTACATTATTTAACTTTAGTTTTAATAGTAAAAGTATTATTATAATTAATAATATTGGTATTATGGCATTTCTAGTTTGGGCAACAAAAATTATATAAATTATTTGTAATAAAAAAGCAAAATAATACTTAATATTATTAATTAAACCTTTATTTTTAAATATAAATGATATAGTTAAAAATAAACCTAATGTAATAAAAAAAGCACCATCAAAAAACCTAGTAAAATTAAATCTATCAGCATAACTCACCTTTAGAAAAATTACTTTGGGATATAAAAGCGCTTGTATAATATAAATGAGTGATAAGCAGCTTGTAATCTTAACTATTAATTTTTTAATACTTTCAGTTCCTATTTTACCTATCATTAAAGTGATTGGGATATAGAGAAGTACCACAAAAACATACTTATAACGAGAAATTGCTAATAGCAGGGGCTGGCCAAATTGTAAATTTGTTGTTATTAAGCTAATTATATTGATTATTATGTATAAAGTTATAACTTCCTTAAACATAAATTTTCTTGTTAAAAATTGTTTTGAATTAAGTAGAAATGCTACAAATGTAATTATCAGCAACAAAGTAACATGTAAAGAATTGTTAATATCATTAAAATAAAACATACGTTCATTTAAAAAAATAATAATTAGAAAAATAAATGTTATTAGTGTACTCTTTTTTATTTGCATAATACCTCATTTGTTTCAAAACTTAATTTATAAGTCTTGATATTGTCCTTCCTAAGCGTAGCTTAAAGTATCTAATTATATATTCTTTTCTATTAATAAATTGATATTCATATCTTAACTTTAATGCCTCTACTACTGATTTAAACGTGTTCCCTGCCCCGCCGTCATAAAAGTTCGCTATTACTTTATCTATTAATTTAAATTTTCCGCCATTCTTTCTAATTCTACATAATAATTCATAATCGGCCACATACTTGTATTTACAATTAAATACCCCGTATTGTTTGTATGTCTCCTTCTTTAAAAAGCAAGTTGGGTGTTCAATCATATGTCTAGGCAGAACATCACTTACAGCCCCTTTTATCATTGATAACTTTCCTGAATCATGATATTTTAATAAGCCATGGTAAACATCATATGAGTTATCTTTTGAATACTCTTGCGCAATAATCCGCAAAGCAGATTCTTCATAATAATCATCGCTATTAATAATACCTATTAATTCACCTTGTGCGCTAGCTATTCCCTTATTCATTGCATCATAAATTCCGTTATCGGGTTCAGAAATCCATTTGTAAGTAATACCGTTATTTTCAAATACCTCTTGATATTGTTTTACTAGTCCAGCGGTACCATCTGTGGAATTCCCATCTATTACAATATACTCTAGATTTCGATAACTTTGATTAAGTATCGATTTAAAAGTTCTTTCAATGGTAAGTTTACTGTTATAGCAAACAGTAATGATCGATATAAGTGGTTCCTGATTCATCCTGTAACTCCTTATTTTACTTTTATCTTAAACTCAACATATGTTCCCAATCATCCATTATCATATCCACATCATATTTACTTGATTTCTTTTTAGCGTTTGCTCCCATTTCCACTCGTAAATTAGAGTCTTGGATAAGAATTTTTATCTTATTTGATAGCTCTTCTATATTAAAAGTCCCGACTAAAAACCCATCTACCCCTTCTGTAATAATTTCCTGAGGACCAATTTTACAATTAAAGCTAATACATGGTAATCCACACTCCATAGCTTCAATGATTACCATAGAAAAACTTTCACTTCTTGAACTACAAATGAAAATAGAAGCATCTAAATATTTTTCTTTAATGTTTGGAGTAAACGGCCTTATAAACACCTTATTTTCAAGATTATATTGACTAATTTTATGAGATAACACATCATATTCTTTTCCCTCTCCATAAATCTCCAATATCCAATCTCCCATTTGGTCCTTGATTAAATTTATAGCTTCTATCAACATATCAAACCCTTTTTCGTACCCTAGTCTACCTACAGAAATGATTTTATGGTTTGTATAATTAGAGACTTGTTTAGATTTAAATGATTTAAAATTAGGAATTACTGAAACCTGACCTAAATAGTTTTTGAATATATCCCGATCATGTTTACTTAATGTGATTATATGATCTAAGAAAGGATAAGAAATTTTTCTTAATCTCTTGGTTAAAGGAGATGTATTATCATATTGGCTATGCTCCCAAGCAATAATTTTCGTGGAATTATTTCCAAGGACTTTTGTGATTAGTGCAAGAAGTGAAATAGAAACACTACAACATAACATGAAATTATAGTTTTCTTTCTTGAATTTAAAAAACTGGCGAATAACCTTAATATTTTTTAAGTTTTTATTTCCCAAATGAATTACTTTTATCTCTCTTTTCAAATCATAAAATATTTCTGAATCATTATTGCTAAATAAACTTATTATATGGATTTCACACTTGTATTTTTCATATAACTGATTACAAAAGTTTGTAACAACCCGCTCTACTCCACCAATACCTGCTATGTTATTTAGGACGATTGATAGTTTCAATATAATTCCTCTTTATAATTTATATTTATTTATTTATTATTTAAGTTTCCTATAATATGCTCTAAACTCTTTCTAGAATTTTGAAATGTCCAGGCATTTGCTATCTCTCTTGATTTCTTAGAAAATGTGCTTCTATTATTCAAAAACATTATATTCTCTATATACTTTGCGATCTCTTTAATATTCAATGGGTCCACAATATAACCATTTTGGTTATGATGTACTAAATCATAGACACATCCACAATATTTCGATACAATTACAGGCATCCCAGCTGCCAGTGCTTCATTAACAACTAAGCCCCACGGTTCCACGATGGAAGGCAGTATTAAAACATCTCCGACAAAGTAATGTTTAAATACATCTTCTTGATTTGATAAAAAACCAGTAATAATTACTTTTACATTTAATTCTTCTGCAATCTTCTTCAAGTCTGCCTCTAATTTACCTCCGCCAACTATTAGAAAAGATATGCTTTCTGTTTTAATTGTTGATATTGCTCTAATTACTGTTTCAACATTCTTTATATCTATTAATCGCCCCGAGTATAACAAAACCTTTTCATTCGGTCTTATTCCTAACTGATCTCTTAAATGGGTCCTATAGTATTCTTTATCCTTATATAGTTTTTTTATTTTTTCTGTATCTACGGTTAAATACTGATTATATATTTTTGTTTCTGGGTATGAAAATACTTCACTAAAGTACTTACTGCTAACTTGACCGTTTCCCATTATATATTCTGCATTTTTGACGACTAAATTTTTTATATACCACTTATATAAACTCTCTCTCTCTTGAAGCCTATTTGCACTAATTCCATCAAAAAGTAATATATAGGGTTTTTTATATTGCTTACACAGTAAACTTAAAGCAATATATGTGGGTTTCTCATATCCTCCCAATATTAAGATATCATGCGTCTTTACAATATCAACTAAACCCTTATTAATGTAACCGAATCTTCTTAATATCTTTATTCCAATTAAGTCTACCTCTCTATACCCTACGGGTTTATTTACTTCCCAAACTCTATTTTCTTTAGGCTTATCAGTATAAAAAACAGTCAAGGAGAGATTTTTGATTCTACTAAATTCATTTAGTTGCAATGTTCTGTAGGGTGCTCTTAAGTTTGTAATAAAAGCTATTTTCATTCTTGTTCTCCCATTTTATTATTATTTTCTTTATTTATTAGCAGCATTTATAACTTTGTAAGTACTTATAGGACCAAGTACTGAAAATGGGATTAAACAGATCACTGTTGCAAGTACTACACCTACACTACCTAAATGTTGACCTAACAATATAGACATAGGAATATTTGCTATTGCTCCAATTCCAACTGTAAGTAATTGACCATTTATCTTATTAACTCCGTTTAAAAAATATGCAAAAATATTACTCCATATATTAATAACCACATACAGGGCGACAATAAAAATCAATGTTTTAGACGCACTAATACTGTTTCCCACCCATATTTTTAATACTGGATTTACCAAAAAAGAAAATAGAGTAACACCAATTACTAAAGGAATAACCAATAATAAAATTTTATTTATAATTTTTCTAATCCATTGGATATCACCTTTACTATATGCGTGAGTAAATGCTGACCAAAGTGGTACCATAATGGTGCTAGAAGCTATCATAAATACACTAAATAACTTCATAACTAGTTGATATATTGCAACTTCTGCCGTTCCAACTAAATGAGTAATAATTATACTATCAGTAGCAAATATAATTACTGCTGCAATTTCCAAGAAGAAAAATTTCACTCCATTTCCCATTAATTCTTGCACGTATTTCCGATTAAAGTATTTTATATTTGGCTTTATATCTGAATATTTAGCGGAAAAAAGATAAATATTTGCTAATAATAAAACAATTATGATGGATGAACTATAAGTGATACCCAGAATAACCAACCCACCATTACCAAAAAAACTTAGAATATAAAGACTTATCACATATGAAGCATTGGAAATAAAAGTGAAAAGAGAAGGCAAGGTTGAGCGATTAAAAGCAAAGCATATTGCATTGATTGTTGATAATGTCAATTGAACAAAATAAGAAATAACTACTACAGAAAATAATGTTGTGAATTGGATTTTTGATATATAATCTGCTCCAAATAGCCTCCTCCAATCAACTAAGAAATTGATAATAAAATATATTATTATACAACCTACCGTTATAAAGCTAATAAATACATAACTTGTTGAAACATAGACTTTAGCATCTTTATTATTACCGGTCGCCAATGCTTGGGATAACTTATTCCTCAAACCATTTCCCATTCCAGCATTGAGTAATCCTAGCCAACTAATTACTGATAGTATTGTTAACCAAAGCCCATATATTTTTTGTGATCCTGTAAAATCAAAAGCAACTTTTACACTCCAAAAACTTAAAAATACTGATAGAACCTTTAATACCAAAGAAAATATTGCATTTTTTTTAACCAAAGTTGTTAATGAATCGTTTTTATTAATTTTAATTTTCGAGCTTATTAAATTTATCATAAAAAGTAGTAACATCCTCTAAATAATTTTTATTACTTGAAATCCACTCTTCACCTTTATCCCACCACTTAAATCTTAATAAGAATTGCCGTTCTTTTTCTTGAAAGCGATATTTAATTTTTCTAGCCGGAACTCCTACATTAATACTGTATGGCTCTGTATCTTTAGTAACAATCGCACCTGATCCTATGACCGAGCCATCAGCGATTGTTACTCCCTCCATTATTAATACATTCTGCCCAATCCATGTATCATTACCTATAACTACAGACTTATTTAGATTATTTACATACCTATGCTCTTCAAATAGGTCCCTACTCACATAAGTAAAACCTGCTTGTAACTTTGTAGAATAAAAAGCCGGATGGGTACTAACAAATTTTTTAGTCGGATGTTGTCCAAATATAATTTTAGTATTTTCTCCAATACTACAAAATTTCCCTACAACTGAGTTTGGAAGCCTACAATTATGAGATAAATATGTTCCGTATCCAACAATTGTATTATTAATCTGACAACCGCTGTATATTATATTATTACCTTCAAGTTGGGTATTTCTGTTAAAGTTCACATTCTCTTTTATTACTACATTTTTTCTTCTATTTAATTGGTTAAATAATTTTATTTTAATCTTTCTCTTTATATTTATCATAATATCACCATTAGAAGTTTATTTTTATTAGCTTAGGCAACCCTTTATTCAAAAAGTTGCCTAAGCTAATAAAAATACTTATCAGTATAATTCTGATAAGTATTTTTATTTTTGTTGTTTTTTAATATGTAAGATCATTCGAAAAGTATCATTAAAGGTAATAACTCGTTAATCAAACATTCTCTTAACATTTTCCTCTTTGCTAATCTTAATACAATCTGATTGAACCATTATTCGTACTAAATTCTCAAAGGAAGTTTTCGTCGGATTCCAACCTAACAGCGTTCTTGCTTTTGTCGGATCCCCTAATAATTGATCAACCTCAGCCGGTCGGAAGAATTTAGGATCAACATCAACAATAACCTCGCCAGTTGCTTTGTTAATTCCTTTTTCTTCAACTCCATTACCATTCCACTCAATTTCTATCCCCACATGTTTAAATGCAAGTTCGACAAATTCACGTACAGTATGCATTTCACCAGTAGCAATGACAAAGTCTTCGGGCTTGTCGTGCTGCAGAATCAGCCACATACATTCTACATAATCCTTCGCATATCCCCAGTCACGCAATGAATCTAAATTACCAAGTGATAATTTTTTTTGTTTCTCTTGAGCAATACGAGCTGCCGCAAGTGTAATTTTCCGAGTAACAAAAGTTTCACCACGGCGTTCTGATTCATGGTTAAAGAGAATTCCGTTAACTGCAAACATATTATAAGATTCGCGATAGTTCTTTGTGATCCAGAAACCATAGATTTTAGCCACTCCATATGGAGATCGCGGGTAAAAAGGTGTTGTTTCTTTCTGAGGGATTTCTTGAACTTTCCCAAACAGTTCAGAAGTAGAAGCCTGGTAAACACGGGTTTTTTCCATTAATCCTACTATACGCACGGCTTCAAGTATATTTAAAGTACCCTTCGCATCAACATCTAGCGTGTATCCTGGCATATCAAAAGAAACACGAACGTGTGATTGTGCAGCAAGATTGTAAATTTCATCCGGTCGAATCTCGCCGATTAAGCGAGTCACATTAAGTGCATCCGTTACATCTCCATAATGAAGATGAAAGTTTTTATGGTTATAAAGGGAAGCAGCCTCTTCTTCTGTAAGGAGGTCTTCCAGGCGCTCCTGGTTATATGAGGAACTGCGTCGGATCATGCCGTGCACCTCATATCCCTTCTCTAGTAAAAACTCCGCTAAATAAGATCCGTCCTGACCCGTAACACCGGTTATTAATGCTTTTTTCATAATACCCTCCATACCCAGTACATTATAGATTTATAGTTTTACAGTTTCATTTTCTAAAAACCATTGATAAGCTTTTACTAATCCGTCTTCTAGGGAAGTCTGTGCTTTCCATCCAAGTGAATTTATCTTAGTTACATCCACAAGTTTTCTTGGCGTTCCATCAGGTTTGGTTGTATCAAATTTAATTTCACCTTGGAAACCAACAACTTCTTTTATTTTCTCAGCAACTTCTTTAATGGCTAGATCTTCTCCAACACCAATATTTACAATTTCATTTCCTTCATAATGATTCATTAAGAAAATGCAGCCGTCTGCTAAATCATCAGAATATAGAAATTCGCGTTTTGGTGTTCCCGTTCCCCATACTTCCACATAATCGGCATTACTTTCCTTTGCTTCATGAAACTTGCGGATTAAAGCCGGCAGTACATGTGAAGTGTGAAGGTCGAAATTATCATTCTCACCATAAAGATTGGTCGGCATTGCAGAAATATATTTTGTTCCGTATTGACGGTTGTAAGATTCACACATTTTAATCCCTGCGATTTTCGCCAGTGCATATGGTTCATTCGTTGGCTCTAATTGGCCAGTCAATAGATACTCTTCTTTTAATGGCTGTGGAGCCATTTTTGGATAGATACAGGTACTTCCTAGGAAAAGGAGTTTTTTAACATCATTTCTGTAGGCAGCATCAATCACATTGGTCTGGATTAACAAGTTGTCGCGGATAAAGTCTGCCGGAAATTCATTGTTAGCCACAATACCCCCAACCTTAGCTGCAGCTAAAAAGACATATTCAGGCCTCTCATTTGCAAAGAAGGTATCTACTTGATTTTTATCCCTTAAATCTAACTCGCTTGAAGTCCTATAAATCAAATTGTTGTACCCATCTTTTTGTAATGCCCGTAAAATCGCTGATCCAACAAGACCTCTATGTCCAGCCACATATATTTTAGAATCTCTATTCATTCGTATTATTCCTTTCTTTAAAAGGCTTTCTGTGAGCCAAATAATACAAGCACTGTTTTGAGTATAATCTTTACATCGAACAATAAGGTTCTTTTCTTTATATAAGTAAGATCCAATTCTACCATTTCGTCAAATCCTACATTATTGCGTTCAGTTACCTGCCATAATCCAGTACATCCAGGAGTAACCAGGAGACGCTGTTTGTCATATTCGGTATATTGCTCTACTTCTCTTGGTAAAGGCGGGCGCGGACCGACCAGGC
Source organism: Peribacillus kribbensis DSM 17871 (assembly GCF_000430765.1). Taxonomy (GTDB): domain Bacteria; phylum Bacillota; class Bacilli; order Bacillales; family DSM-1321; genus Paraperibacillus; species Paraperibacillus kribbensis. Next base: position 114,114 of record NZ_AUMQ01000033.1, read on the forward strand.
TCATATTCCCTTTTATCACATTGATAAGCTGCGGCAGTTCATCTATACTTGTCTTCCGAATAAATCTGCCAATTTTAGTGATACGAGGATCATCCTTCATTTTAAACATCGCGCCGCTGACCTCATTATATTTGAGCAGCTCACTCAGCTTTTCTTCAGCATTTGAGACCATAGAGCGAAACTTGAACATTTTAAATTCTCTGCCGTTTAAGCCCACTCTTTTTTGACAGAAGAATACACTACCCCTCGGGTCTTCCAGCTTAATCAATAGTGCAATAATGATGAACAATAAACTTAATAGAATGATTCCACATGCAGCAAAGGATAGATCCATCGCTCGTTTGGTTATTAAATAACTTTTTCGGTCATTGACGTTAATGATGCCTTTATTCCTCTGTTCTACTAAAACAGCTTCCTGATTTGCATAATTCGCCACTTACACCCCTGCCTTTTCCTAAACTTCACTATCCACTTTATTAGCAGTAAGGATTTCCTTTAGATATTCAAGAATTTCCTCTTGAAGATCCTGATGCCGAAGTGCAAATTCAATCGTGGTTTTAACAAAACCAATTTTTTCACCTACATCATACCTTTTTCCTTCAAAATCGTAAGCGAACACTCGTTGAATCTGGTTTAGCCTTTGGATCGCATCCGTTAATTGAATTTCCCCGCCCGCGCCTTTTTCCTGCTGCTCTAAAAACATAAAAATTTCCGGTGTTAAGATATAGCGGCCCATAATTGCCAAATTAGAAGGAGCGGTTCCAGGCTTTGGCTTTTCCACAAAGTTATTAACCTGATATCTCCTTCCATCCTGGAAAGCCGGATCGATGATTCCATAGCGCTGTGTCTCTTCATTAGGAACGGTTTGGACTCCTATAACTGAGGATAGGGTGTCTTCATATTGATTAATGAGTTGCTTAAGACAGGGGGTTTCACTTTGAACAATGTCATCCCCCAATAAAACGGCAAATGGCTCGTCTCCTATGAAGCTTCTAGCGCACCAGACCGCATGTCCCAGTCCCTTTGGCTCTTTTTGTCTTATATAGTGAATGTCTGCAAGATTTGTAGAATAACGGACCTTTTCCAAAATATCCATTTTATCTTTTTCGATTAAATTTTGTTCGAGTTCATGTGCAAAATCAAAATGATCTTCTATCGCACGCTTCCCTTTTCCTGTGACAATGATAATATCTTCAATCCCTGAGGCAACCGCTTCTTCCACGATGTACTGTATAGTTGGCTTATCAACTATAGGAAGCATTTCCTTCGGCATTGCTTTGGTTGCTGGCAAGAAGCGCGTTCCAAGTCCGGCTGCTGGTATGATGGCTTTTCTAACTTTTTTCAATTCACTTATGCTCCCTTTTCCCTTGAATTTTTCTTTCAAAATCAGCTATAAATAAATATCTAATAAAAAGGCAGGCCCTGACATGCCCTTTCATTAGATATTTATTGAAAGCATTTTCATTTAGTATGTAGCGGGCATTTAACCCAGCCTCACATCACATTATCGACGACCCGCGTCTAAGGCCAGCAGTTCCCTGCGTCCCACAACATGACCGAGTGCCTCCATTGATAAAGGTAAGGAGGCATCACCTATCATTTATTAAAAAATCCCCAGAATTTTCTTCCTTTTCACTGGCTGGGGTGCTTCCCTATAGACCACTTTCCCATCTGTCAGTAATTGCGCATTTTCTTTGAACAAATAAACCAGGTCATTCCCAAACTCCTTTTTTACCACATCGAATGCATCTGTCATCTTAAAGCTTCGGCCCCTTAAATTGTGGGCATCTGAAGCAATAAAATGGGTTAAATTTGCTTCTATTAAATCTAAAGAAAACTTCTTAATTTTTTTGCCGAACATACCTGCAATACTTGCGGCTGTTACCTGGCTGAGCGCACCCTTTTCTACAAATTTCAGTAAGAGTTCCGGCCGCTCAATCAGCTCCTGATTACGTTCAGGATGAACGATAATCGGTGCTATACCCTGCAGCTGTATGTCGAAAAGGAGCTTTTCCGTATACCTGGGAACATGGCCGGAAGGAAGTTCCACCAATAAATAGATGCCTTCATCGTTTAGGGTAAGAATGTTACCAGCTTCATAGTCTTCTACTAAATTTCCATATATTCTGACTTCTTGTCCCGGGAGAATCTCAAGAGGGATATTATGTTCATATAAGGTTTGTTTAAGCTGATCGACTTTTTTCAGGATGGTTTCTTTCGTATTTTCATAGGCACCATTCATATGATGGGGGGTTGCAAATAGTGTTTGAATACCCTCTTCAACCGCTGCTTTTGCTAATTCGATACTATCGGAAACAATCTGTGCCCCATCGTCAATTCCAGGCAAAATATGGCTGTGCAAGTCAATCATACTACAAATCCTCCATTTTATACCAAAATAATTCAAAAAAATAATATACTCTCTAAAGAAAGTACTTATTTTTTCCTTTTTCACTTTTATTTACCATAATAATAGTAAGAAGCTGTTTTACTTTCTTCTTTATTATTAAGAACGACTCCGACAATTTTCGCCTTTGCAGCAGTTAGCAGCTCTTTCGCTTTAACAGCGGCGTCTTTCTCTGTTCTTCCGCTAGACACTACTAAAATTACACCATCACACATATTCGACATAACCTGAGCATCCGTCACTACCAGTACTGGAGGAGTATCAAAGATGATGATATCGTACTGTTCCTTGGCAATCCTAAGCAGCTCCATCATGCTTCTCGAGCTCAGCAATTCAGCTGGATTAGGGGGGAGCGGTCCGCTTGGCAGGATATCCAGGTTTTCAATTTGAGACGTTTTTACAGCTTCCTGAAACGAAATTTGTTTAGAAAGGACACTTGTTAACCCAAATGTGTTTGTAAAGGAAAATGTATAGTGGACCGTTGGTTTCCGCAGATCACCATCGACCAATAGCACCTTTTTTCCTTGCTGGGCAAACACCACAGCCATATTTGCGGTAGTTGTTGATTTCCCCTCTCCAGGTCCAGCGGAAGTAACAATCAATGTCTGGAGCTCTTCATCAATTGATGAAAATTGAATATTCGTTCTAATCGTCCTATATTGCTCGGAAATCGGCGACTTTGGGTCATGCTGTGTAACCAGCTTCCGCTGCGTCTCCATCTTTTTTTGTTTATTATTACGAATTCCCAAAATGATTTCCTCCTAAGCTGACTTCCCTGGTTTTCTTCCCCGGGACTTTTCAATGTCTCCGATATTCGTGATGGCTCCTAATACAGGAAGCTCTAATAACTTCTCTATGTCCTGCTCATTTTTAATGGTGTTATCCAAATATTCGAATAGAAATGCAAGGCTAATCCCTGCCATTAAACCGATGACTAAGGCAATCGCGATATTTAACATGGGTTTTGGTTTAATGGGTGATACATGATCTCCCAGAACAGCCGGTGTTAAGATGCTTACATTATCCACATTCATAATTTTGGAAACATCGCGTTTAAACACTTCCACTGTTTTATTCGCAATCTCGGCGGCTTTTTTTGGATCATTATCCTCCACTGATACATTCACAACTTGTGAATTTTGTTCGTTGCCCACCGTTATTTTTCCATTTAATTCACTAACTGATGATTTCAGATTTAATTCATCTTTTACTTTCTCAAGGATCGCCGGGCTTTTAATAATCACATTGTATGTATTGATGAGCTGAAGGTTGGTTTGCACTTCATTATAATTATTATAAAGATTATCCGTTTTTTTCTGATTCACCAGCAGCTGAGCGGTAGATTGATAGACTGGCGTCAATACGAAATAACTGACTAAGGCACTTGCCAGCACCGCTGTTAAAGTAATTAAAATAATTAAGTTCAATCTTTTTCTTAATACACTGAACAAATCTTTTAAGCTGATCGTTTCTTCCATTACTTCCCCCGCCTATTGAATTTAACTAGAATATTATACCATAATACGCTGTAGAATTTTCTGTAAAAATGTAATATTTTTTCTTTTATTGTAATTTTATTTCTTCTTTTCCAGTGCTATAGTATATATTATTACAAGAAAGTTACAATTGGTAGACTTATATCTAAATTGGAATTAATTACTTGTTTTGCATAAAAGGAGATTGGGTATGAAGGCAGTTCTTACTATTTTGGTATTTGGAGTAACGGTTACAGCTATTATATTGGGGCAGACCTATTGGAATGAGGAAATTACAACTGTCAGTTCAAAGAAGGAAATTGTCCAAGAAGCTTCAAAAGCAGCACCTGTTTCTTCAGGTGAGGAATCTGATCCTATCGGGGACAAAATTAAAGATATTCCCACTAAACCACTGCAGGAAGTTTTTAATAGAGTCGAAGGAAAAAAGGAGAAAATAAAAATTACATTTATCGGATCCGATGCTCTTGGCAGCGCAGACTCAGGCTGGCCCCTTTTAGTTGAGAAAAAATTACAAGATGAATTCAAAGACAAGGTCACGTTTTCAACACTCCACTATAATCTCACTTCCAATGAGTACGTGCAGCAAGAAAAATTCAATGATCTGATTAGTGAAAAAGCTGATATTATTTATTTTGAACCTTTTACTCTAAACGACAACGGATCTGTTACGATTGAAGATTCCCTGAAAAATGTCCAAACGACCATGGACAAGGTCCATGAAGATAATCCATCTGCTGTCTTCATCCTTCAGCCCCCTCATCCTATCTACCAAGCGAGGAATTACCCGCTTCAGGTAGAGGCACTGAAAGACTATGCGGCAAAAAATAACATCCTATTCTTAGACCATTGGAAAAATTGGCCGGACTATAACAATGAAGAGATCAATAACTACGAAAATGAAGCTCAGTCTCAGCCAAACGATAAAGGAAATCGTATTTGGGCAGATGCGGTGATTGAGCAATTTGTTCGATAATGGATTAAAGGAGCGGGTTTATCCGGTCCTTTTTTATGTTTATAGATTCTGTCGACGCTCAAGCCTTTGAAGTAAGACGGCCCATCTTTATACGAACGTATCTATTTATATTTTCCATAAAGATTGATTCCAGCCTGGCAGGGTATTTAATCACTAGAAATATGGAAGGAGGGTTTCTGAATGTCATATCATAAAATCGAAGTCAGAGGATATAGTCTTGAGGTAAAGTTTACGAATGGCGTTGTGCATATTAAAAATGGCTCACAGCTGCAGTCCCTGCTGGCTGGTGATTCCCATGGTTCCTACAAGGCAGCCGAAACGATTAAGGATATGTATGTCCGTCAGACGAAAAAACCTCTCAATATTTCCACGATGTCACTAGCTATTGAAATTTTAGGTCATGTCTATCCTGGTAAGATTATCGAATTCATTAACCAAATCCCTCTTCCGAACGGGATTAAACGTTTCTTGGATACCATGTTAGATAGGGCTAATATTATTGATTGTGGCGAGAGGGAAAAGGATAGCAACCGATGGGTTTGGGATTCGCTGGCGCATGTAATTCCTGCAAGGTAAAGAAAAAAGGGCCACGGCATCTTCTACGGTCCTCAACTTGTGGAGAAATTTAAATAGACACTTTCAAAATGATTCTCTTTTAATTCTTACTGGTAGAAAGGTTTTTAAACTAGATCAGTTGCCCATAGCCTTGATGTTATATTTCTTTGGACGAATCATAAAAAAAAGGATAGAAGAAATGCTATTTTCTCCTATCCCATACTATATATTATTTAGTAATAACATTTGTTATATACTTTCCGGATACAAAAGCCTTCCCATTGCTAAACTGAATTTCATACCAGTCACCATTCTTTCTATTAATGGTGACGATCGTATTTTTCTTTAATGACCCAATGGCCTTTCCAGAAGTTGATGGTGTCTGGCGGACAATTAAACTCGTTGCACTTACCTTTCCAGTCATTTTTTTGACCGGATTGGAAAGGGTATAGGAAATATTGGTCGTCCTTTTGTTGTTACTGCCATCGACCGCTGTAAGAATCAATGTGTAGTTTCCAGTGGCCGCATTTGAAGCGGCCCAGGAGACCCATCTGGTTCCTGCCAATGTTTGAGCATCTTTTATAGGCGTAGCAATTACTTTAGAATTCCCATCCTTAACCTGGAGGGTCATCTTCGCTGTTTCGTTTATATCATAACGCATATACACCTTTTGGCTTTTTGAATCAAATGATGTTTTTATATTTTTCAAGACTGGTGCGGATGTGTCTTTCGGTATCGGTTTTTTGAGTGTATACATGATCATTGCGTTAGTCTTGTTGCTGCTGCCATCGACCGCTGTAAGAGTCAATGTGTAGTTTCCATTGGCCGCATTTGAAGCGGCCCAGGAGACCCATCTGGTACCTGCCAGTGTTTGAGCATCTTTTATAGGCGTAGCAATTATTTTAGAATTTCCATCCTTAACCTGGAGGGTCATCTTCGCTGTTTCGTTTATATCGTAACGCAAATACACCTTTTGGGTTTTTGAATCAAATGACGTGAGTATATTTTTCAAGACTGGTGCAGATGTGTCTTTCGGTACGGGCTTTTTGAGTGTATACATGATCGTTGCCGTACTCTTGTTGTTACTGCCATCAACCGCTGTAAGAGTCAATGTGTAGTTTCCATTCGCCGCATTTGAAGCGACCCAGGAGACCCATCGGGTTCCTGCCGATGTTTGAACTTCTTTTAAAGGCGCAGCAATTATTTTAGAATTTCCATCCTTAACCTGGAGGGTTATCTTCGCTGTTTCATTTACATCGTAACGCATATACACCTTTTGAGTTTTGGAATCATAAGAAGTCTCTATATTATTAATAACAGGAGCTGTTTCATCTTTGACTGGTACAGGCAGTGGCGGAGCAGGCTGCACCGGCGCCGGGATGACAGGAGCAGGTGTAGGATTTACCGGCACAGGATTTACAGGATCTGCTTGATAAGCACTGATAATATTCGTATTTTCATAGTAAAATGCAAGGATTTCCTTGTAATTTTTCTTCCCGGTTATAGGATCACCTGCATTCCTCGCACCATACTGACTTAAACCCACTCCATGGCCATAGCCTGCGCCTGTAACCAGTATTCTGTCACCAGTTGTACTGACTGATTGAACCAAATAGCTTTTCATCAAGCTGAGACCAAAAATGGCCCGGATCGACGAAGCATTCATACTATCCTTTACGAGGCGGTGGCTGACCGCTTTTCCTTGTTCTAATGTGAAGTAATCAATGGTTATACTGCCTGTGGTTACCCTGCCTCCGGATTTTACGCCACCGAAGGATAACTGGGGAACTCCTATAATCTTAATATTAGTTCCATATCCATTAGCCGTAAGCCACGATTTCATATTTTTCACTTCAGCTGTCTGTTCTGTTTCGCCTACTGTATTCCACCAAGTATCGGCTTTTGTTAAATCTAACTTAGAAGTATCAATTTGAACTTTTTTGATTCCAAAGCTCCATTTGGTTTTAGGATCATACGGATCCTGCTTAATCGTTAGGTATGGCCTTGCCGTTCCTCCCCAAACGTTGGAGTTTGTTTCCGTAACCCCTCCATTGCTTGAGGTAAAGAATGCATCTGAACCGATCGGCTTGCCATTATAGGCAATAACCTGCCCTTTGGTATCGTCGACTGCTTTTGATGATTTTTCATACCAGGAATAGCCGCCGTAAACCTGATAGGTAGTGGTATCATCTATGGTTTTTCCGTAACCCATGGCGTATGTTCTCGCTGCTACAGCTTGAGATTTTAAAGCTTCATCATTCCAGGAAGCTGGCATTTCAGCCGGAACTACTCCTTTTAAGTAATCTTCTAGACCAATAGAATTAATGGGACGTACATAATTCCCTTCTTTGGTAAAGGAGAAATCCCCCAGATAAAGCCTGCCGTTAATGGACAATGGACCTTTCTCTGTTATGGGCTTTACATCAATCTGTATACCTCTTCCAATTTCCTTAGAATTTTCAAGGATCCGTATACCTTCACTTGTGACCTCTAAAGAATAATTGACTTTAGGTAATAGGGTAACCCCTTTAATATTTGTAGAATAAGCAATATCAGGAACGACTGTAATCTGAGACTTGTTTCCGAGATAATTTTTCAATTTCACCTGAACGCGCGGCTCCTCACTCGAAGCATTAACAGAAAAAGCAGGAACCAGCGACATAACAATGATAAAAACAAATCCCAACAACATAAACTTACGCAAAACTTTCACCCTTTAACCCCTTTTCTTTGAAATTTTTACATTTTCCTTTAACTTAGACAATATTATACATATATTACAATATTAAACTACCAGCCATTTCCCTTTCAATGGTCAATTTCTCCTCTATTTATTAGATGATTAAGCTTTTTATACATTTATCTGGTTTTAGTTGGGTATTAGTTTTAGTATCAGTTGACAAACTTCCTCTTTTTTATGCAATAAATGACTTTTCCGTGATACAATGTGGTTTGGGAAAATTATGTCACCATGTATTTTGTATTCAGCAGGAAACTAAATCCATATGTTTTTATATCGGCTTCTGGGTTTTATTTTGAAGGAGGAAGATCTATGAAATTAATAACGATATTAATTCCAGCATATAACGAAGAAGAAGTTTTATATAAACTTTACCATCGTCTTTCAAAAGTCATAAATAACATTACTAATTATGAATTTGAATTACTCTTTGTTAACGATGGAAGCAAAGACCAGACTATAAATATTATAAAAGAACTAAGAGAAACGGATATCAGGGTGTCCTATATTGATTTATCCAGAAATTATGGAAAAGAGACTGCGATGCTGGCAGGCTTCGATTACACGAGAGGCGATGCACTTATCATAATTGATGCTGATTTACAGGATCCTCCAGAATTAATACCGGAGATGATTGAATTGTGGGAGCAAGGTTATGATGACGTATTTGCGAAACGCAAATCAAGATCAGGTGAATCCTGGCTGAAAAAGTGGACTTCCAAATCCTTTTATCGGGTTCTCCAGAAGGTTTCTCGAATTAAAATTGAAGAAGATACGGGTGACTTTCGTCTATTGGATAAAAGATGTGTACGAGCTTTACAACAGCTGCGGGAGACACAAAGATATACCAAAGGAATGTTCAGCTGGATTGGATTTAATAAAAAAGAGATTCTGTTTGATAGAGATCCCCGTGCGGCAGGGACCACTAAATGGAACTATGCAAAATTAATGGATCTGGCAATCGAGGGAATCACATCATTTACAACATTTCCGTTAAGGATATCTTCTTTTATCGGCGTGATCGTTTCATTTCTGGCGTTTATATACATGTTTGTGATTATATTCAAGACATTGTTTTTTGGGGAAAAGATTATCGGTTATCCCTCTACGATGTCTGTTATTTTATTTTTAGGAGGTATCCAATTACTTTCATTAGGTGTTATAGGCGAGTATTTAGGCAGGGTATTTAATGAAACTAAAAATAGACCTCTCTACTTTATAAATGAATATAACGGTCAACGGGAGCCTTACTTAAAAGGATTAGAAAATTTACGAGAATATAATAATGAAAGAGAAAAGGAATTCAATGAAAATAAGTAAAGAATTAGTACGGTATCTTATAATAGGGGTCTTAACGACCCTTATAAATATAGCCAGCTTTTATATCCTGACAGAATGGCTAATGTTTAACTATAAGGTATCAACGGTGGTTTCATGGTTTTTGTCTGTCTTTTTTGCGTATGTTACCAATAAGTATTATGTCTTTTCTTCTAAAACTACTTCCAAAAGCGGCCTAGTTAAAGAAATAGGTAATTTTTTCCTATTTCGCATACTTTCCCTCTTACTAGACTTTTTAACTATGCTGGTTTTGGTAGAGCTATTATCTATCAATGATCTTATTTCAAAAGTAATCGCAAATATTTTAGTCGTACTATTCAATTATGCTGCCAGCCGCCTGGTCATATTTAAAACAAATGAAGGAAAATAATTAAGTTTAGCAGGTGTTACATGATTCGTTCCAAACTAGATATGCATATGGTTCTTCTGATTGCAGTTACAGTCACTATGGGTTTGTTGATATTTTATCGAATAGCAGACCATGGCTATTATTACTTAGCTTCTTTGGGAGATGCCAAAGAACAATATGTACATTTTTTCAATCTATTTCATGATTTGGTTAGAAGCGGGGAGTTACCTTTCTGGTCATGGACTTATGGTCCTGGAGGGAGCTTTTGGAATGACTTTGGTTATTATATGCTCGGCGATATCTTTATTTGGCCGCTGCTCCTGCTGCCGAAGGCCTGGTTTCCATTGTCTTTTATCCCGATTACAATTCTTAAAATCACCCTAATTAGCTTAGGAACGTATTTACTGCTTAAAAAAATCGGAATAAAGAAATGGATCTCTTTTATTGCCGGGATAGCGAACAGCTTTGCCCTTTTCAACTTTGATCATTTTTACACTCATTATTTCTTTTTAAATGCTGCAGTTTATTTTCCATTTGTACTGTTGGGATATGAGAGATTCCTATCGGCTAAAAAGCCGGCTTTTCTGATTGGGGTTCTTTTCTTAGCCAGCATTAGTAATTTTTACTTCCTCTTCATGATCACTATTGGATTGTTTTTCTATAGTATTTTTAGATATTTTACATTCCACCATAATCATGGGGGTTTCAAGGGATTTTTTTATTTTCACATTAAATTGGCATGTGTTTACTTATTGTCCCTTGGGACGGCTATGGTAATATTTTTGCCATCAGTAATAAGTCTTTTTCATTCCAATGTTTTTCATCGGCCTGATAAAGCCTCGATTGAGAAAATCTTGGATTGGAGTGAACTTCTTACTAAATTAGTTTGGCAGGGCGGGATGAGTTTCCTTCCGTTGATCGTCTTACCCTTGGTATTGGTAAACGGGCTGAAGCGGTATTGGTTTCATGCATTGATGATCATAGCAGTTTTCCTAATGATAGATTTCCAAGAGATCAATTCTCTTATTGCCGGCCTTAGTTCGCCGTTTGAATTTAGAGCATTATTTCTTTATAATACTTTGTTAATCACATTCTCAGCGGTTGTTTTAAACGAGATGGATTTTACACGGATCAAGAACATCGTCATATTGCTATTGACCTCAAGTCTATTATCTATATGGTTACTCAAAAATCCGTTTACCCATTATGCTGGTTATATAGAGTATCTTCCAGCTCTTTTTGCTGTCTTATTTATTTTTTCGCAAAACTTATCAGCAATTGGAGCAAAAAAGTGTTTGGTACTTTTGAGCTCCCTTACGGTAATCCTATACAGCTTATTACTTCCTTATAGTTTAGTTACCGATTTACTTACAAGAACAGAGGGAGGAAATCCCGGGAATTCCCATAAAGGAGTATGGGGAGTATTACCTCTTTTGACTAAAAATGATTATGAACATTATTATAATAATGCAGAGGTTAAGAAAACCCTTCTTCAACTAAAAAAGGATCACGACTTTTATAGGATATATCCGAATAACCCACAGGTTTTAGGGAATAATTCTTCTTTAAGTTATGGGTTCCGCAGCTTTTATTCCTACAATTCTTTATTAAAGTGGGACTTACAGTCTTTCGAAATGGACACATTGGCCCAGATGGGATCAAGACGGATAAATACTTTAAAGGGATATCCTAATGATACATTTGTAACTACGTTATTAAATAATAAATATAGTGTTTCTTTTACTGGCACTAAAACTCAATTATATGGATATGTACCTGTTTATCAAAAAGATAATATTATCATTGAAAAAAATAAATACTTCCTGCCAGTCGGATTTTTGTATAACGGGGCCATTTCTTCTTCTGAGTTTAATCAGATGAACGGGTCATTACATGATGATATCATGCTAAAAAATGCAGTTGTTTCTGAATCTGACTACAAAGATCTAGATTTACCGACTAATACTAAAACATCAATAGAAATCGCGGGCTCCCTTTCTCAAGCAGTATTCAATAGTCCAACTAAAGTAAAGAAAAAGGAGAAAGGCCTGTTGATTTCTTCTAGAAACCCTATAGAAATAACCATACCTGTAAAGGGTCATTCCCTTTCGGATCTCTCTGTTTTTGCAGATATAGTCCCTTACACCACGAATCATGGCATCACGATGCATGCCCTGAATAATGCCGGAAAAAATTATATCTTCGAAAAGAACATGAGAAATAATCAATACGCCCTTACTCAGTATTACTATACAGATACGACTAATAAAGTCATCTTTCATTTTGGGAAGGATCAGGAAACTAAATGGATCAAACTCCAATTACAGCCTGGGACTTTCGTTCTTAAAGATATAAGGGTTACTCTTAGCAGTTACGAAGACTATAAAAAGGAAATAAAGCACTATCAGAAGGACAGTTTAAAGAAAATAAACTATGGGAATAATTTCATCAAAGGGCACTATAATAGCAAACGAAACTCTGTTCTCTTTCTGTCTATCCCTTATTCTTCAGGCTGGAAGGCTTCTATAGATGGGAAAAAAGTAAAGACCTTCCCTGTTCATACTGCCTTTATGGGAATATACGCTCCAAAAGGTAGTCATTCCGTCACTCTTAAGTTTATACCTGAAGGATTTGTTCCGGGTTTGCTTATTTCTATAATAAGTCTAGGTACTGCACTATTAGTTATCAGGAAGAAATTACTTAGTCCCTAAACTACGGGAGATTAAGAATATAATAACCTTTCAAGCATAAAAATAAGACTGACATGAATTCGCATAATGCTTATTTAATCAGTCTTATTTTTTTCAAATTTCACCAGGTGAATGTAATAGTTAAAATAAATAACCGGATAGAGTACACTCAGGGAGGTACCCTTTCCGGTTATAGTTAGTCATTTATCTTTCTCAGCTTTTTATTTGATTAGAGGAAACAATCTCTTTTAAATAATCCATGATATCCTCTTGAAGGTCCTCGTGCTGAAGTGCAAATTCAATCGTTGTTTTTACAAACCCGATTTTCTCGCCAACATCATACCTTTTTCCTTCAAAATCATATGCGAAGACACGCTGTATCTGGTTAAGCTTTTGAATCGCATCCGTCAATTGAATTTCACCCCCAGCTCCTTTTTCCTGCTCGCCCAGAAAATTAAAAATCTCTGGAGTTAATACATATCGTCCCATAATAGCTAAATTTGAAGGAGCTGTACCCAATTTAGGCTTTTCTACAAAACTGTTCACTTGGTAGCGTCTTCCTTCTTGCTGGGAAGGGTCAACAATGCCATATCTATACGTTTCATCCGCAGGTACAGTTTGCACACCAATAACTGAAGACCTAGTCTCCTCATACTGGTTAATTAACTGCTTTAAACAAGGAGTATCACTTTGCACTATATCATCACCGAGCAAAACAGCGAATGGTTCATCTCCTATAAAATTTCGCGCGCACCAGACGGCATGGCCCAGCCCTTTTGGTTCCTTCTGTCTTATATAGTGTATATCTGCCAGGTTAGTAGAGTATCGAACTCTTTCTAATATGTCCAACTTCCCTTTTTCCAGCAAGTTTTGTTCCAGCTCAAGAGCATTATCAAAATGATCCTCAATTGCACGCTTGCCCTTACCGGTTACAATAATAATATCTTCTATACCTGATGCAATTGCTTCTTCCACAATATATTGTATCGTTGGTTTATCCACTATCGGAAGCATTTCCTTTGGCATTGCCTTTGTGGCTGGAAGGAAACGGGTTCCTAGACCAGCTGCTGGTATAATTGCTTTTTTTACTTTACGCATTTTTTTGCTCCTAACTCGAAATAAATTTCCTATTCATCAAATGGAAGCCAAAACCGGCCCACGCTTGTTATAAATAAGTTTAAGGTGTGACAAGTCCTCTACTTTATATATTTTATAATACTTTTCGCTTTTTCCACAACATGCTTGCTGCCGCCTTTTTTATCAACACCCTCTACCATCATGGCAAGAAGCCACTGCGGGTTATTAGGGTTGGTGACGACGAACCAGCCGTTTTCAGTGCCTTTTACGCCTTGCTTTTCTTTAAGCTCGGCCGTTCCGGTCTTTCCTGCCAGCGGCATTTTAAGATCTGCTGCTGCGTGGCCGGTACCTTTAGGATCTGAGATGACTGCCTTCATCATATCGACCACAGCCGATGCCTGCTCAGGCTGGATGACGCTTTGCTTCCAGACCTTTCCTTTGTCCGGGTCGTTTAAAAGAAGGCTTGGCTTAATCAGATTCCCCTGGTTTACAAACGGCGTGTAGGCATCAGCCAGATGAAGGGTGGTCATCTGGATCTGCCCCTGGCCGTAGCCGCTGTCAGCTACCAGGATCTCGCTGCCCATATCGCCCGTCTTGGAGCCCGGGAGCGGATACTCATATGGAAGATCCTCGTTAAAGCCAAAGTCCTTGAGGCCAGCTATGAATTTATCCTTCCCAAGGGCCAGGGCCTGCTGGGCAAAATAGATGTTGTCGGAGTAAATCATGGCTGACTTCATGTTGACTGGGGCGCCGAAATCATGGACACGTGTAACATCGTACTTGCCCCAGCTCTTGGATTTCTGCCATTTCATGCCCGATACCTTCATGGTCTTGCTCGGATCGATGCCGTTTTTCAGGGCAATGGCCGCAGTGAGCGGCTTCATGGTTGAACCAGGAGCATAAAGTGCGCTGAATCGGTTCAGGGACGGATTGTCGGGGTTATTTGCCAGAGCCTGACGTTCCCTCTTCGACATGCCGAGTACCATTTTGTTTGGATCAAAGGACGGACTGCTAACGAGAGCCAGGGTTTCGCCGGTCTTCGGCTGGATGGCTGCCGCAGATCCTACATCTCCTTTATAAGAAGCAAAAATTTTCTTCTGCAGCTCGGCATCAATGGTAAGCTGGATTTTTTCTCCCTGCTTGGCCGGATTTTCTTTTACCACACGTTCTTCTCTATTCTTATCCTGGATGGTAATCTTGGCACCAGGCTCGCCTCTCAGCTTGTCCTCATACAGCTGTTCGAGGCCGCGCTTGCCGATCAGGCTGCTTGAGGTATAGCCTTTTCCCTTAAGCTTCTCCAGGTCCTCTGCCGTTACGGTTCCGATGTAGCCGACAAGATGGGCAGCTGCGTCTTTGTACGGATAGACCCTTGAGGTTTTGTCATCCACATAGACGGACGGAATGCCGTCAAGGTCCTGGGCCAGTCCCATTTGGTCTCCTGGTATGCTTTTGACCGGCACGGCATACGTTGGTTGTACCCAGGATTGATTTAGTTTCGCTTTAATTTCCGGGATGGATAGATGTAATAGCTTGGATACCTTGTTCAGGATGGCATTTTTATCTCCCATCTCTCCCGGCACCATGCTGACTTCATAGACCTTGCTGTTAATGGCCAGTCCTTTTCCGTTGCGGTCATAGATCTCGCCCCGGACGGCCGGCTCGTCATCTACGGACACCTTTTCTCCCTGCTTTAAGTCAGGAAGGATGAAATCCGGTGACCAGTTTAGATACCAGTTGTCATCACTGTCTTTATCTTTTGCTTCCTTCACGAGCTGTGCCTTTTTATCGAAGGAAATGTTTCCAGCGACTGTGTTCATTTTTACAGAAAATGGAATGGATATTTTCTTGGCATCCTTGTGGTCTTGTTCTTCTTTTGGTTTTTTATAGGTGACCTTAAGGTCCTTGGCTTCTATTCCGCTGTAAATGTTCTTATAACGATCCGTGAATTCTTTTTTGCTGATCGGAATTCTGGCAGTCTTGGAGAGATAGTCATACATTCCGCCAAAATCCTGCTTGTTCCAAAGCTGTACAAATTTCTGCATGCGGTCCTCAGGCTGAGGTTCCTTGCTGCAGGACACAAGTACAAGTACAAACGCTAAACACAATACTAGTCTTATGTATTTCATAGTAACCTCCTCTATAAGATGCAATAAAAAAAGCTGCCTCGTGGAATATTATACCGTTTATTGAGCCATTTAACTCATTCCCTGTTTACTAAATTGTAGACATTTGTTGGATTTTTTTCCTTTTGATTTCATAGTTTAATAGAATTGTACTACTAATTTATCTTTTGAGGAGGGGTATTTTTTTGAAGAAAACAAAAATGGCAGTGATCGGACTGATTGTTGCTTTTGCGGCTGTTGCTGTATTTAAACCGGTGCAGGCGGCATCAGCGATTGTCAATCCGAACAAGACGTATACGTATTCGAACATGGCAGCGGATTTAACCAAACTGCAGAAGGCGTATCCTGACCTTGTTAAGGTAAAAGTGATCGGAAAGTCCGAGTTCGGACGGAATATTTATGCGGTGGCCCTGGGAAAGGGCAAGGCGACAGCCTTTATCAATGGCTCCCATCATGCACGTGAATGGCTGACCACCAACCTGAACATGTACATGATCGACCGCTATGCGGGGGCCTATAAAAGCGGCGGCAGCATCAAGGGGTATAATGTACGTTCAGTGCTGAACTCCTCCACCCTGTGGTTTGTCCCGATGGTCAACCCGGATGGTGTGACACTGCAGCAGTCCGGACTGAAGGCATTTCCCGCTTCCTATCATGCCGCCCTCATTAAAATGAATAATGGCAGCAAGAATTTTAAACGCTGGAAGTCCAATGCGAAGGGCGTGGACCTGAACCGCCAGTATGATGCCAAGTGGGCGACGACCAGGAGTCCGAAAGCTCCTTCTTACCGGGATTACAAGGGGATGAAGCCGGCAGCTGCTTCTGAAGTTAAGGCTGTACTCGGCCTCGTGAATTCCATCAACCCGGAGTTGGCACTGTCCTATCATACGAGCGGCCAGATTTTATTCTGGAATTATGAGCAGAAGGGCAGCCGCCTCACAAGCGATAAGGCTCTCGCCAAAAAGCTGAACAGCCTGACAGGCTACCGCCTGTATAACACCACAGACTTCTCCCAGGGAGCGGGCTTCAGCGACTGGTTCTCCCGCATCAAACAGCGGACCGCGTTTACGATTGAAATTTCGCCTTACTATAATGAAACGAACCCACCGGTTTCTGAGTTTCCGGCTGCCTGGAAGCAGAACCAGGCGGCGGGCTTGTTTGCCGGATACGAAAGTGCGAAGAAATATAGTGCACGCATGCACTAAGGCCCCCTTTGCGGGGTCTTTTTTTTGGGGGGTCTGACCCCATTGCCCGGATTGCTATCCCTTGCGGCTAGGGTTTTTCTATCCCCACTCCCCAAGTTATTGTATACTTAGAGAATGCTAGAATATGGGAGGAAACAGAAATTGAAGATTAGTAAGTTTGTATTGTTTCTAGGTCTGTTCTTTGTGTTAGGATTCGCTTCTTTAATGGGATCGAATGCATCGGCAGCTACCCCGAAGGTTTTATCGGATGCGCTAACTGCCGCCAAAAATTTGGATAAGTATACGATGGGGTCAGGTGCGACTGGTAAGAATGTGCCATCTACTTATCTATCGACAGCTAAATCTAAATACAGCTATGCACTTAAGATACTGACAGCTTCACAGGAAAAGACATATGCTTCTACACTCAAATCTATTAAAGCGTCAATTGATCGTGGTACTTATTATGTAGCCGCTGTCCAAGGAGGGCAAACGCTTAATTCATATAAACTAAAGATCGATGCCGCTGCCAAGGCTGGCAAGGCAGATACAGGCCTGCTGGTAACGCTGAACATTGAAAACTCAGCCCAAAATGCGCGATTGAACAAGGTTTCCCCTGCCGCAATCCGCACAAAGATTGATAATAACTACAGTAAGGGAGCCAAATGGGTGCTCTCCACCTACTCAAAGGCTTTATCTGTAAAGCTGCAAATCAATGAAGCCAACAAACGTTTAAGCGGCAGTGCGGATTTTATTGCACCTTACTATAAAAGCGCGATGATCAACCGGACGGAGATTCCTCAGGCGATCTACAAGGCAGCGCTGAATGCTGAGTTTAATAAACTCCATGCCGCTGTTGCCAGCAAAGCCAAGACTGGTAAGCTTGGTGCCTATTATCAGCTGGAAGTTGAGCTTACGAGGCTTGACGGGCTTATTTCACCAGGGATAACCGATAGACAGGTGCCTGATTTGACCAAAAGTATTCAAGTTCAAATTAATAGCAGCTATTATTCTTCTACAGAGAAGAGTCTGCTAAACAAAAGGCTGAACTCCATTTTGGGCCAGGTTAAGATCTCGAAAGCCCAGATCAAGCAGAAGCTGACGGCGGCGGCCATCAAGAAAGGCGTAGAGATACCTCCTGAAATTGTGAAATCTATAGCTTATAAGGAAAGCGGCTTTAAGCAGTTTACAGATGACGGAAAACCTTTCATCAGCAGTGACGGCGGTATTGGAATTATGCAGGTAACTCCTAACGCAACAGGTAAGGATTCACGTGAATGGGAAAAAGCCAAGTATAATATCGTTACCAATATCCAGATCGGGATTGATATTCTTTTAGAAAAGTGGAATTACGCAGGCAGTGAGCTGCCTATAATCAACGACCATAATAAAGCCGTATTGGAAGATTGGTATTTTGCGATTATGGCCTATAACGGCATTTCTTATACTAATGATCCAAACAAGACTTCTAATGCTTATCAACTGGGTGTTTATGACTATATCATCCAAAGAGCACAGCTTAATCCCGAGGTACTGAACAAAGCCAATGTAAAGGTCACCCAGAATCCCGATAAGCTTGGTTATTATATTGATGCCAACGCAAAGTACACAACTAGCAGGCAGACACGGTCTACACAGATGTATACTGCTGGTACGAAATACACTCTGAAAAAAGGAGTTACTTACCGGACTCAGCCTACTACCCAGGCGGGATCCAAGTATACGCTGACTGCAAATACGCAGGTTACCATCGTCCAAACAGGCATTGAGGACACTATGAATGATGACAATCTTCTAAACTGGTATAAAGTCCAGATTCCAGGCAAGAGCGGGTACTGGTATGTGGCTTCACCAAACTTTCCTTAATATAACGAAGAGCCGGAGCAATTCCGGCTTTTTTTCAGTTAAACTGGTGGATTAATATGGTATATTTTTAAAAGTATATATCATCTTTAATTAAGGAGAGTCTAGTCTTGAAGAAAATCATCATTATCCTGGCACTATTTTTTGTAACCATTCTCCAGCCCATCCAGCCGAAGGCAGCTGAAACACTCCAGAGCAGCATGACCAAGGATATCAATAAGTACCTGGGCAAAAACCGTTCTCTGGTAACCTTGAAATATAGGAATCTGGCAACAGGAGAAACTCTATCTATATCAAGCTCCAAAACCGCGAGGGCAGCAAGTACGATTAAGCTCCCGCTCGCCCTCTATATTGTAGAACTGGCTGATCAGCATAAAATAAATCTCTCTGAGAAGCTGACCTACCAAAAGCGCCACTATTACGGAGGAAGCGGCGTGATCCAGAAAGCCAAGGTGGGGACCCGCTATACAATAAAGGATCTCCTTCAAAAGGCCATGGTACATAGCGATAACATTGCATTCATTATGCTCAGGGAGAAAGTTGGAAAGCAGAACTTCATTAAGTACATGAAGAGCATCGGCGGGACGAACGCCTATCCTAATAACCAAAACCTTACTTCACCGGATGATTTGATTATCTATACGGGCAGGCTGTATAAGCTTGCCGAAACCAGCTCCCTTGCACAGCAGCTTGTGGAATGGCTGAAGCATACGGACTATAACACTACGATTCCCAAAGGTATCCCGGGAGTTCAGACAGCCCATAAGGTAGGAATGATTCCCGATGAGAAAATTTATAACGATACGGGGATTGTGTATCAACAAATGCCTTATGCCCTTTCAATCATGACCAGGAGCTTTTCCTATGAAAAATCTCAAAAAGTCATAGCTGATCTCGCAGCCATCATTAATAAGTATCATGTAAAAGCGAACTCCGGCACTGCTTTTACATCGTCAAAAAATATGGCCATATACAAAAATAATAAGGGCACCTTCAGTAAGATTGGTGAATTGAATAAAGGCGAGCTGTTCTCTTATTCTAAAAACTACAATCCATATTATTATGAAATTTTGAGCGGCGGAGAAAAAGTGTATATCAAGAAGATTGGTATATTCATGAAACAGGGAGCTTCCACAAAGGCTGTCAGCGAGAGGGTTTTAGGCAAGATTTCACTTCTTGGAAATACACCGGTTTCAGCCCTGGTTTCGGGAAAAATGGTTAATCTGGGCTCGCTTGCAAAAGGGCAGACCTTTGCTTATGTAGGAAAAGATGATAAATTAGGCTACTCGGTTCTTCTTGGAGGAAGGGTTGGGTATATTCCTCTTAATCTGGCAAAGAAATTTTAAATTAGGTAATTTGCCAGTCAGCGGCGGCGGTTTATCGGCTGCCGCTTTTTTTGTTAGTGGGTCTAGGTACTATGAGTTCGAAACCCGGGTTTCGAATTATTTCCCGAACCTCCAACCCTTATGGATAAACGGTTTTAATGTTGGAAAAGGGGTCAGTACCCAAACTAATCAAACGTTTGATGAAACATAAATGCAGGTGTCGGACAAAAACTAACAATTAAATTTAACTCTAGGGGGAGTTTCTTGGATGGATAATACAAGAGTTAACAAGGTATATATTATATCCGGTCCAGCTGGCATAGGGAATTCAACTACGTCAATAAAAGAAATTGAGACAGTGTATCCAATAACAGTGGTTAATCTGTTAAAGGATTTTGTCTGAACTAACAAGAGCTAGCAAAGTTTATGCAAATGTGTACGGGTCCTGCATTCGCTCCATCCTATTAATGGTAAATGAAGTTTATATTTATTATTAGATTGCATCCAACCTCTCTTTTGGTATGATGTATCTGAGGTGGTAACATTTGTTCAAAGTGCTTGGAATCATGGCAGGAGTGTTCCTTTTTACTATTTTATTGATTGCTTCTATATCTGTGCTTTTCACTCATTATTATGTTTCAAAGTCACTAAAAGAAGGACCGAAAGAAGTATTTTACATACCAGAAAGCATGAACCAATGCGTAGGCATTGTACATGATTGGAAAGGTGCCCCTCCCCTGCACATAAAAAATAACACAATCATTTATCGTATTCCTGAAAACGGAATTTTAAAAACGTCCTCACCAGCGAACTTTGGTTTTGAACCCGAGAATAATTCAGGCTGGCACGAAATTAAGTACTATTATGTGGATAAAAATCGTAAAGCCATAAAAGAATTAACCCGTGAACAAAACATGATTTCTCATGAACTCTACAGCATGTTAAGTGACCGGGAAGAGAATAATGATAAATTCATATATGAATACAAGATAACATCTTTTTGGGTTGGCAAAGAAAAAAATGACTATAACTACGCTGAATGTTTTGAGCCTACCTATCCTGGTCAGTTAATTGAGCAGCTTGGAAAAGGAAAAAAAGCTCCTGCTCAGTGAGCAAATAATAGCTTTTTTTTATTTACCCTGAATGGATAACTGATGGTCTAGATTTTTGCCTCATAATTTTTGGAGTGTATCATGTAGCTCTTTTTATTTATCAGAGCAATTCTTCTTGGTGGTGTCATATACAGAATCGGTTTTACTAGCGTTACCTTTATGTGCAACATCATTGGCTATAGCATTTATATCATTTTCCTTAGTTGCTTTAGTTTCTACAGTTAGATACGACATACCCGATTTTCCAAACGTTCTTTAGACACTTTATACTTCGGTACCTTAGCTTCTTCTCAGGCTCCTCTACAAGCTGAAAGGAATAATGCAGCTATTTGGCTTCAGCACGGAAGTCATATGGATGGCTTCCAGGATTCTGATTCTGGCTATAATGACTTGCAGACGCATCCGATTACATTGCTGGTGTATGGAAAGGGCAACAATCCTGATAAAAAAGAAGAGCCAGGAAATTCCTGACTCTTCACGTTATTTAATTTGTTTGCTTGAGCTTAAAGTATTTGGTGCCTCGAAGTACATTGTTCATAGAATCATATACAGCAAAGCGATAGCTTTCTTTTGGTTTTATATCCGCTTTTTTCACGGTAAAGGACGCTATCCCGTTTTTATCCATGTTCCAAACTGCTTTCACTTCTTTGCCACCCTTGCTCATAAGCTTAGAGTATTTTGGAGCCCCTTTGACAAAGATTTCGTATTGATCCGCTGTGAAGGTAGTTTTCTGCACCTTCATGGTCGAATACAAGCCAAGATGATAGTTCTTGTTTGGTTTTTCAATCAAACCTGGAACAGCGCTGGAAGCATATCTCTTACCATGCAGGAGGTCATATTGAAGCATATGAAGATCCTGCATTTCCTTCGTCTGGCCGCCCATCTGCTTCTGCCACTTATTATACGGGATAACCGTTTTGCCCTGTGATCTCATTTTATCAAGAATGGCTGTAACCGTATTTCCTTTCACTCCAGCCATTTCCAGTGAAATCGCACTAAACTGGTTAGGAGATAGGTCAAGCTTCTGTGACTTATTATTCTCGGAAGACCAGATAAAGTATGGAACGTCATGAGAGTTCATGAAGTCTTGGTAATTGCCCATGATGTTGTTTGCAATCTTCGTACCTTGCGCACCGAATACCTGATTATTATTTCCGAACGTTGGATAATGGTCGCCCCAGAAGACCAGGATAGTTGGCTCATCTCTCTTTTTAAGCTCTTTAACCAGACGTCCGAGCTCTGTATCAACACTGTGCATTTTTTCAGTGTATTTGTTAAGATACTGCCTTGTTGCTTCCGGAAGCACACCCTTTTTCAGGAACTTCGAGTCGGCAAGAGGGCGGTATGGCTGGTGGGCCTCAGCTGACACGGCATGGATAAAGTCCCTGCCCTTGGTATTATCCAAAGCCTGAATGGTCGAATTTGTAATGCTGTTATCCTTAGGGAAGCCCCATCCGGAACCATTTGCATGGTCAAGATCCATGAATTCGCCGGATATAAAGCGGTCAAATCCAAGCAGGCGATAGACAGTCTGGCGCTGATAGTACCAGCCATAATAAGAGTGAATGGCTGTTGTATGGTATCCCGCATCTCTAAACGCATAGGCCGCAGAAGGCAGCGGCTTTTTGATATATAGCTGATAAGCAATATAGTTGTCAGGCATGAACTGTCTGCTCAGCCCTGTTAATGCTTCAAACTCCACATTCGCAGTACCTCCCCCAAATTCAGGAGAGTACATCGTACCGTGAAGAGATTCATTGTATAGACTATGGAAATTAGGGATAGGATCCTCAGTGAAATATTGTTTTCCAAAATGAAGAGGATCTGTAAAGGCTTCACTCATTAGGAAAATAACATTTGGCTTCTCACCTTTTGTCCCGGCTGCAGGCTTGTACTCTTTGCCCAGCGTTTCTATCTTCTGCTTCGAATAGCCCTTAGGGGGTTCAATTTGCGTCTGCTTGGCAAGCATCGCAAAGTTTCCAAAAAGGCCATTTCGCATGGTGCCGACTTCCTGCTGCCACCATGTATTCTGGAATTGAACCTTCTCCATTAGTGAGATCGGATAGTCGGTCCAGACCATCCCTAAGAATGCAGCAGAAAGGAGAAATACCAACCCTTTATAGATCCAATTTTCCTTAAACTTTGGAACTAGTAAAAAGATAGCTACGATTATAGCAATCAGCGCAGCTCCTAGCCCAATGATGAGTCCCCAGTTCAGATCAACCGGATTATCAAGGCCCTTCAGCTCGTTAAACAGGGCAAAGTCGCCTACAGCAATCGGTGCGTTGCGCAGCTCGATCTTAATTTTATTGGCTACCGCGAAAACAATTAATATACCACTCAGCAGGAAGCTAGTTAACATAAACCATTTCCTTGGCAGGATAAATAGCAGATTGAACAAAGCAACAAGCAGAAGAATATTCAACGCAAAACGCTTCGTAAATCCTGTTGTCCAATCTGAAAAAGGCATCGCGAGTGCCTCCCGGACAATATGCTCACTGATCACAAGAGTAAGAATCGGGAGACCAATCATAAAGAACAATGTCAAAAGCTGTACAGCCGATTTTTTATACCTCATTTTTACTAAAGGCTTATTTTCTCTTTTAGGCTGTCTGCTCCCTTCCAGTTCTGGCAGAGAATTCGTAGACAAAAATAACCCCTCTTTTCTAAACTATCATGTAAATACTATCTACTAGTATATCATTTTGCTCTTTACAAAATTTAACATGTAATTTACATAAGATCAATAAACAGCATTTGTATATATTAACATATAGAGAAAAAAGGGTCATTCGTGAAATATTGGAATGGGTTCAGGAAAGCAGAGAAGGATTCGAGTGAGCAATAACATTACATAGAGATGGTTGGTTTAAATGGTATTGAAAAGGCATTTCCGAAACAATTATCGGGAGGAATGAAGCAAAGGGCCGGGATTGCAAGGGCACTTTCTGGCAGGTCTCCTCCATGGAAGATTTTAGCCACAAAGTTTGTCAGAAAGAAAAAAGATTCAAGCACTATACCTGAATCCTTTTAAGAGTCTATTTTTTCCAAGAGGTCCTACAATCCCTGATACTCTTCACGGACATAACCATCTGTCCCAATGAAAAACTCTCTGGAATTCGGTATCTTCCCAAGACCGGAAAAAAAGACGTTGACTCTATCAAAGGTCGAATAGGAAGGGATCTCATGATAGATCACGCAATCCATCCTTTGTTCCTGCATTGTATGTATGGAATTGCACGGTGCTTTTCGTGTCATAACTCATAATTTCCACTTTGGTCCAGTAGAACATATCCTCCAATACTTCCGGGGAGCCATTCACATATATCTCCTTGAATGATGTCTTGCCTGCTTCTCGTTGTTGGTCACGATGGAGGTGTTGTAGCGATCGATGCCGTGAAGGGGCTGATGAAATCAAATCAAACCATTCTTTCCGCCGCCCCTTACCATTGAGAAAAAAATTGCTCATAAAAAAAAGCGTATCTTCCTTGTGTGAAAGAAAGACAAATGCTGTGAAAAACTTCTGAAGTGGTTCGTGGATGAAGTACCATTTCTCAGTGAATGCATCTCTTCTTCGTCGAAGTACAAGTCATCTCTAGTTAGGATATATTTCTCCAGGTACTCAATGAACCTCGCCTTCTTTTATCCTACAATATTATAGTTAATTTTTAAAAATGTTCATAGGAAAAATTAACTATGATTTGTCGAATAAAAAGAAAGAAGGTTACCCGGGTATTACACTCATTCGAGAAGGTTTTTCTAAAATACTACTTTATTACCGAATTGTATCCTTATTCCTTAAGCTCATTGGCCAATTTTTTCAGCATTCCGAATATCTCCAAAGGCTCGGACTTGTACAGTATATAGTTTTAATATCATTTTGAATAGGTTGTGAAGTTTTCATATTATCCGATTGTTAAACTTATTAAGAGTCATTCTTATTCCATCAAGCTTGAGTTGTTATAAAATATATAGCAAGTTCTTCCTATAAAACACATAAAGAAACCACTGTTAATTAATCAGTGGTTTGATCGTTGTAGTAGTTTTCATTTTGAGTAAATAAAAAGAAGGCTGACCGCCTCCCCTTTTATCTCTCACATGCAATGCCATCTTTGTCTCTATCGCTCTTTGTATTTTTCTGATAGAGAGCTTTATTTACGAATGGCTTATACTTAGTTTTACCGCCTTTATTCTTTGTTTTCGAGGAAATTGCTACTCCGCCCTTATACACTTTATTCATAGCCGTACAGTTTTTATAAGTAATGATTTTTACACCTTCTGCATCCGATTTGTGAGCTGGTGCAAAGGATAATGCTAAACCTGCCGATAAAATAATAGATAATGTTTTCTTCAATCATTCCACAACCTTCCAATAATTCACCATGATATTGTAATGGATAAGTTAACTTTAGACAATAGTTTTTAATAGTTTATAAAGATACTTTTCCTAATCATCAGCAGCACGTGGTCGGTTCCCAGTGTTCCAAATCCGTACGGATAGGCAAAGTAGCGGGGTTTCTCGCCGAAGTGCTTTTGGTAGACAGCGATGGATGCTTTATCCTGGAAGTGCATATTGTTGGTATGCGTTCCGAAGGTGAGCATGACGGATTTTTTCGGAAGTGCCTTCATCTTCCCGGATCGGTAGTCATCGAGCTCCTGCGGCGTGATAAATACCGCTCCTTTGCTCTTTAATAGTACGGAGCGGATCAGCGCGAAGTTGCAGAACCAAAGCAGCAGTGTGACCGGGAATTGAAGAAACAGCGAGATCAGCGCTCCCCACCCTGCCATGGTCATCAATACCTCAAAGGCTCTTTTATATTTCTTTTGCTTTCCATCTATACTCGGGCTCATTGGCTCATCCCCCCGATCCGGGGTGTCCCAAACCGCGCAGGACTGACCCATCTTTTTAAACAGAACCTTCAAAATGCTCGCAAACTCTCCTACCTGGATTTTAGTAAGGAGAAATCTACGATTCCGGATCTTCGGATTGCCTGTCACGGCTCCAACTTGTTCCCCGTTTTGAGGGGCAACAAATGGTATACGAGATAATTCAGTGCTTCTTTATCTAAATAAGCATCGGCATCGATCGTAACCAGGATTTCGCCATGAGAGGCGATCAGTCCCGCTTTTCCTCGGTTTGTCTTTATATCAATCACTCTCAGCTTCTCGTATTTTTCCGTGAGGTGCTGAAGCTTAAACATCGGTACTTCCGTCATTAATTACTATGATCTCATAATCCATATAATGAAGATCATGGA
The DNA here is from genome assembly GCF_000430765.1 of Peribacillus kribbensis DSM 17871. Lineage (GTDB taxonomy): Bacteria > Bacillota > Bacilli > Bacillales > DSM-1321 > Paraperibacillus > Paraperibacillus kribbensis. The sequence continues at coordinate 140,604 of NZ_AUMQ01000033.1, forward strand.
GCTTTTCTATAGTAAATTCTACGGTCTCTGATTCGTTAAGCACGGAAAAATAAAACCAGGGCCCGGCAATGATCCAGAGCATACTCATGACCACCGGGTACCAAAAGACATCATCCACTAAAATACCGGTTGATCTCTAAACAATGAAACTCTCCCCCACCTCTTTTGGCATAGAATAGATAGATTATAAACTCAGCGATCACCAAAGTCTTATTCTATCCATTCTTCCTTAGAGCTCCATTTTTAATCAAGCGTTTAATTAAAGTCCCACATTACAAAAAAACAGATAGGACAGCTCCCATACATACAAGGTATTTCCATTCAATTTTGCGATCCGCGACACAGGAAGAGCCTCTTCTGCTTTCCTGCGGATGAGCAAAAAAAGGATGAGGGAGATCCCGGAGAGGACGATATCGATGGACTTATCGAATACAAGATCCAGGCGGTAGGTTTCCACCCCATATCGCTGGATCCACTTTGTCATCATGGCCATGTAGATCATTTCATTAAGACAGCAGAGGGCCGTAATAAGCTGACATAATCGGTATACCTTTTTTTCAAAAAAGAGCTCCTTTGTTAATTTTCGATCGTGTCCATTCAGCTCCATCATATCAAGGGCGAAATACATGTGCAGCGGTTTTCCCGCAGCAAGGCTTCCGGCGTATATAAGGAAAAGTGCCGCAGAATAGAAAATATTGTTCCATAAAAGCTGAATCGCAGAACCTGAGAGCAGGTCCAGCAAAAATCCGGCAATCAAGTTAATAAACATAAACAGACTGGTAAAATTTAGACGCCTTTCTTTAAAGCGGTACAGACTGTAAATCAGACCCGGCAGTGCGGAAAACAGCATCGCTGGATAATCACCGATCATTTCACGGCTAAGCTCCCAGAATACCAAGGGAAAAAGAAAGAATAAAATGAGATCGACAACCAGACGTACATTTGCCCGCATATGTTTATCCCGTCCCTAATTAGAGTTCTTCCATATATATGTCCGCCATCCCAAAAATGAACAAGCTGTTTTCTAAAAATACTGAATTATATTCCTGCCTATTAACTTTTTTGAAATTATGCCGTAATAAAGATTGTTACTATCTATGAACAGGAGAATCCAAGTGAGAAAAATCCTTCTAAGTTTGCTATCATGTTTGGTTATTTTAACAGCCGCGGGATGTTCCCAGCAGGCTGATTCAGCAGCACCTAAAAAACATATTAAAATCGGCATTATGCTTTCCGATGCCGGACTCGGCGACCAATCCTTCTCGGATGCCGGTTTTGAGGGGCTCGAAAAGGCGCGGGACGAACTCGGCATTTCGTTTGATTACCGGGAAATCAAGGATACAAAAACGTACGAAACTGGAATTGAAGAGCTTGTAAAGGAAGGCAATGACCTTGTCATCGGACTTGGCTTTTCCATGCAGGAGGCAATCGATAAGGTGGCCAAAAAATATCCTGATGAAAACTTCCTTGTCATTGATACCGTTTCAAAGCTTCCAAATGTTAGCTCTGTAACCTTTAAAGAAGAAGAAGGCTCTTATCTCATCGGACTGATTGCCGGGATGGAAACAAAGAGCGGAGTGGTCGGCTTTGTCGGCGGCATGGATGTACCGCTGATTCATAAGTTTGAGAATGGCTTCAAGGAGGGAGTAACGGCTGTAAACCCAAAGGCCAAAATCCTTTCCACCTATGCTGGAAGCTTTGATGACGATGTTCTCGGCAAAAAGATCGCAGGAGACATGATCAAAAAGAAGGCCGATTATCTTTATCCTGCCGCTGGTTTTACTGGCATCGGCGTTTTAAAGCAGGCTCAGGAAGCTGGAGTCTACTCCTTTGGCGTGGACTCTGACCAATTCTTTTTAGCGGAAAAGTCCGTCGTATCCTCCATGATGAAGCGGGTGGATGTTGCCATTTACAATGTTGCGGAAGAGTTAGTCAAGAACGGAAAGCTTTCTCAAAAGGACAGAGTGCTAGGCGTTAAAGAGCACGGCGTGGATATTGCACCGATCCGTGTCATTTCCCTGACTCCCCAGGAGCAGACTTCCTTGGATGAGTTTAAAAATAAAATTGAAAACGGAACGATTACCGTTCAGCCATAAGGAAGGAGAAATGACAGCATGAAGCTCAAGCAAAAAATCTTACTTTTATCGCTCGTCCCTCTCGTTTTATCAGCTCTCATCATCGGTTTCATTATCATGGAGATGAGATCATTGAACTCATCCACCGAGACACTCGTAAATATGCTCGTCAAGATCGAAGAGCTGAACAGCTCCTCCAAGAGCCTTTCAAAGTCACTCGGGTCCTATGCCATCAATGCTTCGGCAAGTAATGAGAACGACATCCGGACAGACTTTAAGAACGTGGAATCCGGGACAAAGTCTCTTGCGGGCTACATTACAGATTCACAGCAGAAGAAAACCTTAACCAAAATCAATACAAAATATGAAAACCTTCATGTCAGCTCGTTAAAGGTGCTGAATGAACGGAATCAATCAGAGGCAAAGCGCCAGTCCTTCCGCACAAGAGGAATGGCAAACGATGTGTTTGAATTGAAGCGCAGCATCAATGAAGAATTTCTTGTGGTCCAGCATAATCTGGAGAGCAAGATTAAATGGATTGTTACCTTTTCCATCGCAGCGATTCTGATCTTAATCCTTGCCTGTGCCGTTGGTGCAGCTCTTTATACCGAAAGAATTGTCAGGCCGATTCGAAAGATCACTTCATCTGCTGAGGAAATTGCAGCGGGCAATCTGGCTGTCGAGCACATCGAGGTGCGAACAAAAGATGAAATCTACGCCCTTAATAAGGCATTCCAGAACATGGGCGACAACCTGCGGGAGGTCATCCAATCTGTGAGCCTGAGCTCGAGCCAGGTCGCTGCCTCCGCGGAGGAGCTGATGGCCAGCGCGGATGAAACCATGCGAGGAACCGAGCAGATCACCGCCTCCATTCAGCAGGTGGCGTCAGGAGCGGAGCAGCAGACCCTGAAGCTGGAGGAATCAGCCCAGGCTGTCGTACAGAGTACGGACGGCTCTAGGGATATTGCGGAAAACGCTGCTTCCGCACTTGAGCTTACAGCTGCAGCCAATGAACAGACTAATACCGGTTCCCAGCTTGTAACGGAAACACTGAATCAGATGAATTCCATTCATTCATCCGTGGAGGAAACGGTATCTATATTGAATGAACTGGACTCCCGCTCTGCGGAAATCGGCGACATTCTCGTGCTCATCAAAAGTATCGCTGAACAGACCAATCTGCTCGCCCTGAATGCTGCCATCGAAGCAGCACGGGCAGGTGAGGCCGGAAGAGGATTCTCTGTTGTAGCCGATGAGGTCCGGAAGCTTGCCGAGCAGACCAGCAGCTCGGTTTCCCATATCACAGGCATTACTTCTGAAATGCAGAAGGATACTAAGAAAAGCGTGGAATCAATCCTCTCTGCCAAAGAAAAAGTCGACAAAGGCCTGGAGATCGCCGGCGAAACCGACAGCACCTTCAAGAGCATTCTGTCATCCGTTATGGAAGTATCAGACCAGATCGGAAAAATCACCCACATCTCCGGATCCATCTCCAGAGATGTCACCCTGGTATCCGACAGAGTCACCGACATGACCGGCACAGCCCAGGAAACCTCCCTCCACTCAGCAGAAGTGGCCTCCGCCTCCGAGCAGCAGCTCGCCTCCATGCAGGAAGTGAACGCGGCGGCAGTCTCACTCGCCGGATTGGCTGAGGAACTGAACCATACGATTGCGCGGTTTAGGATTTGATTTAGGGAAGCAGCCTGAGGGCTGCTTTTTTTTGTCTTAGTGTGAGTGGGGTTCGGACTACTTTTCTCCGCCGACCGCCTCAAACCTGTCCGAACCTATACCGCCTTCGGACTACTTTTTCCGCCTCCCGCTTCAACTTGTCCGAACCTGGATCGACTTCGGACTACTTTCTCTGCCGACCGCCTCAACCTGTCCGAACCTGGGCCGACTTCGGACTACTTTCCCCGCTTCCCGCTTCAACCTGTCCGAACCTGGGCCGACTTCGGACTACTTTCTCCGCTACCCGCTCCAACCTGTCCGAACCTGGATCGACTTCGGACTACTTTCTCCGCCGACCGCCTCAACCTGTCCGAACCCGAACCGACTTCGGACTACTTTCCCTGCTTCCCGCTTCAACCTGTCCAAACCCGGAGAGGATCCCCTATAGTTTTATAAAATGAAAGAGTCATTTTATTCACTCTTGTCAACAATGTTTTCAACCACGATAAACAATGAAAGAGGAATAAAAATGACTCAATTGCAGCTACAGTTTAAGCCAAATATGGATATTTTATACCCCGCAGGTCAGACTGCCTCTTCCTTCCACCTAGTTTCTTTTCGCATATATAGTGGAATTAATCAATATACCGTTCCATAGGGGAGGAATCTGGATGTACGGTCATTTAGCGATTAAGCTCGTGATTGGATATATCACTTTGTTCGGGGTGACCCGCCTGCTGGGCAAAAAGAATATCGGGCAGCTGAATCCGATGGATTTTGTTTCTACTCTATTGCTTAGTGAGTTTTTGGGGAATGCCCTCTATGACCAGAATGTGAGCATCCTGCATGTAGTTTTTGCCTGCTTTGTCTGGGTGCTTCTCATTTTGGTCTGTGAATATCTTTCTAAAAAGTTTTATCGGTTCCGAAGGATGACGGAAGGAAATCCTTCGATTGTCATCATAAGAGGGACGGTCGATTGGAATCAGCTTAAGAGAAATCGGGTGGATATGCAGGAGCTGTTGGAAATGCTCCGGGCGAATGAGGTGTTTTCTCTTCGGGAGGTAGAGTATGGAATTCTTGAAAATAACGGCAGCCTCAGTGTGATGAAGCGGTCACTGCAGGATGCGCCCACCAGGAAGGATTTGAACCTGCCAGCCAAAGATAAGCATTTTCCAGTAATCGTCATTGAGAACGGTGTGTTTTCTGATTTGAACCTCACCCGCCATTCTATCGATAAAGGCGAATTGAGGCACGAGCTGGAGGAGCGCCATGTGAATCTCAGTCAGGTCTCTTATGCTGAATATCGGGAGGGAGAGGACCTTTATATCCGTCTGAAGGAAAAATAAAGACTCTGCCATGGCAGAGCTTCATTTAGGCTTCTTATCTTTCGTATACACCAGCAGTTTTTTGGGATTGGATTGAATCACGGCCAGTGCCAGGATCAGGATGCCCGAAGCAATCCAGATGGCTTCAGTACCAAAGTGGAGAGTGGATACGGTACCTGTCAAAGCACCTCCAAGGAAACCCAAAATGATCAGGCTGAAATCCAGGCATTTAAGTGCCGCCTCCCGGTCCTTTTCCATGACGGCCACATAGGCAGCCTGGGATGCGGTCCGAAGATTTCCCGTAACGATGGCAGAATTATAGGGCCATTTTACAAGAGTCCGAAACGCGGATAATTGCACAGAGGCCGCAAAGGCAACGGTGATCGTAACCGTTATGCTGGGAACCTCAGGCGGCCAGGTACCCACAATAAATAGAACGATGCTTTCAACCAGAAGCACCGTTCTCGCCGGATAAGGGAAAAGCCGTATAATATGCGGATGCTTCAGATACTCCGCAACTATCACCCCAAAAACGAACGCAATCATCGGCGGAATATGGGCAAGCCCCTCATGCCACTTCCCCTGGGACAGCTTAATTCCGAGCAGCACAAGGTTTCCGGTCTGTGAGGTCGCGAATACCCCGTCCCTGCTTATATACGTATACGCATCCAGAAATCCTCCGACCGCCGCAAGCAGGATGCCCAATCCAACAGACTCCGCTGTCAAAGGAGGCAGCTTTTCTCTTTTTTCATATATGTAATTTCGTACAGATGAAAGACGAATTCTTCCTCTACCGCTGCGGATTCTCATAAAGTTTCTCCTGAAATGAGTTTTTTGTTCTTTTACCCTTGAGGAGGAGAAACTATTCTTATGGTTCACTGCTGAAATCAGGGTCTCGAGACCGCTTCTCTGAACCGTTTCTCCCGCTCCCTGCTGAAGTTTTGGCCTTGAGGCAAATCTCCTAAGTTAGTTCTCCGTCTTTTTAGTTCTTATTACCAATCCCCCCTCCATAATTTTTCAGAGGGAACATAAAACCCTAAAAGAATTGTAAATGGTAATCCCGGCCATACTATGACTAATTTCATCCTATGGGTTAGTCACGATAGCGAGCATTTATCGGGTTTTTTGGACTGTGTTTTATTAACTTTCATTCAGTTTTCTACTACAATAAAAACTAATCAAACGTTTGAATAAATCATGAACCTTTCTTTCGGCGAATTTTTAATTCAATATGTTTCAACTTGCTCGAAGCTGGGTATATAAAAATGTTAGAATAGACTATATAAATAAAAATTGTTTTGGGGAGTAAGAGGGCATAATGGGCATATTAATTGTTGATGATAACGAAGCGAATTTGTTTGTGGTTGAGAAGCTGTTAAGCCGCGCGGGTTATACAGATTCTTTATCTTTTACTTCGGCACAGGACATGTTTACATATTTGCTTTCTGATAATCCGTTTGTTATAGAAGAACAGGTTGATGTGATTCTGATGGATATTATGATGCCGGAGATGGATGGGATTGAGGCCTGCCGGAAGCTGCAGTGTTTTCCTCATTTGAAGGATATCCCGGTCATTTTTGTGACAGCTCTTGAAGATACAAGCAAGGTGGTTGAGGCGCTTGATGCAGGCGGCATGGATTATGTGATGAAGCCGATCAAGAAAACGGAGCTCCTGGCAAGGATCCGTGTGGCCCTCCGTTTGAAGTATGAAAAGGACTGGCACAAGAAACAGGAAGAGAAAATCACCAATGAGCTGGAGCTGTCCATGCAGGTGCAGACCAGCCTGCTCAGTGAGCCGATTTATAAGGATCATCTTCTGATGAAGGCATCCTATCTTCCCGCGAATAAGCTGGCCGGTGATATGTATTATTGGTATGAAATCGATGAGAACCGCCATGCGGCCATTTTGCTTGATATGATGGGCCATGGCATTTCTGCCTCTTTAGTCTGCATGTTTATCTCTTCTGTGCTGCGCGACTCCATCCGTTCCAATCCAGATCCAGAGTATGTTATTGGGGAGCTGAACCGCTGGATGAATTCCTTGAACCGGCAGAACGAAAGGATTCCCTATTACTTTACAGGCATTTATCTCGTAGTCGATACAGCCCAGCGTACGATTGAGTACATTAACGCAGGGCATCCAAGCGGCTATGCGCTGATTGACGGCGATGTGAAGGATCTGGCCAGCAATACCTGTGCCATCGGATTCTTTGACACCATCAAGTCTGAAAAGCATGTTTTATCCTATCATGATTCGATGCAGCTGCTGTTCTTCACCGACGGAGTGTACGAAGCCGTTGATAAATATGAAGAAGCAGGCATACGGTATTTAAAGCAGGCCGCTTCTTCCTTTATGTCAGAAGCCCGTGTCGCGGAGCCGCTTGATTTGGTCCTGACTCCTGAGCAGCAGCAATCAGCCGGCGATGATATGTGTGTTGTGCTGATTCAATGTTCATAGTTTTAATAGAGAGAATCCCCTGCCGGGTTGCAGGGGATTTTTTCTATGCACTTTAAAAACCTCCCCCAACTATCCGATATAAATAGTAAAAAAGCCTTGGTCGCCTCTTCCGGATGATTTTTTAGGAGAATGGAGTCCCATCTTGTATTCTATTTCAGTTCATTCATTATTTGATTACCGATACATCCTGCCCACCCTTTTTTTCGCTGCCCTCGGCTGTATCATTGCAGTGGAAGTAAGTACGAGGGTTAAAAAGCAGAAGGATGCAGAACGAGTATTATACTGGGGCTCCCTTACCCTGGCCGGCTCCTTTTTGGCCTGCTATTACCTGGTTTTATTCTCAATGAATGCTTCTGCGGCCAGCAAGGGTCCCCTGAATTTCATTTTTATATTTTTATTTTGTCTTTCTGGATCCTTCGGGGTTTTAAAGTTATCGCAGATTTCCATCCATAGCCATAAGCAATATATTGTGGGCTCACTCTTAGTGGGCACCTTCCTGATGATCATAAACATCCTGTCCTATTCGATTTCATTTAAGGATGATCTGGAAGGTTAAGCCAATTTTATTTTCTATGACTTTCGTATTGACCATGACGACTGCCTTTGCCATTTTCAGGCTGCTGATTCAATTTACCAATGAAGAGTCTTTCAGAATTTTAACAAAGTGGAAATATATCGGCTGCTTTTCTGCCGGCACCGCCATTGTTGGTACCAGCTTGATTATGTTCAGTTCCATTGTGCAAATCCATGGTCATTCTTCCGTTTTATCCGAACAAATCGTCCCCTTTATTTTTGTCATGGCCGTTAACTTTGTTCTTATGCTGGTGCTTGATCTGGTAGGGGATAAAATTCTAATGAAAAACGTACAGTCCTATACTTCCCTTTTTAGCTACAACCCGGGTGCTGTTTTATCTGTCAATCTTGGCGGATATATACTCGATTCAAACAAAGCTGCAACAGACATAACAGGTTTTCGAAAAGACGAATTAAAAGGGATATATATCGGTGACCTTTTTGAAGAGGCTACTAAGACTACCATTTTTCTGCATTTAACAGCTGTCCTGGACGGCAGGATTACAAATCTTGAAACACAGGTTATAAATAAGCAGGGACACCCAACAGATATAGCCATAACAGCCGTCCGAACCATCATAAATAATAATGTGATTGGGGCGTTTGGAATTTTTGAGGATATCACAGATAAAAAAGGGCGGAAGAGCAGATACGGTATCTGGCTTATCACGATGAATTAACGAATATCCCCAATAGAAGAAACATCCATCAATATATTGCCGATTTAGCGGAGAGGGGGATAGAGTTCTGCATTTTTCTTTTGGATTTTGATAAATTCAAAAGGATCAATGATTCATTCGGACATACCTTCGGCGATAAAGCGCTGGTGGAAATCGCAAAAAGGCTCCAGGGATTAGCCGGAGAGGATGGAACTGCCGCAAGACAAGGCGGGGATGAGTTTTTAGTTGTACTGCCTTTAGGGGACTTCCAATCACTGGCAGATAGAATTATCAAAGGTTTTCAACAGCCGCTGATTGTTGATGGATCTGATGTTCTGCTTACTGCCAGTATGGGGATTGCCAGCTTCCCAAACCATACTGAAAATTTGGATGAATTGTACAAGTTTGCCGACTTGGCCATGTATTATGCAAAGGAAAATGGATCCAATGGTTTTTCCGTTTATGACGAGATCATGAAGAAAGAGACGCTGGAAAAGATCGAAATGGAACGTGATTTAAAATCTGCCATTGACGGGAATGAACTCATGCTGTATTTCCAGCCAAAATTCAATACTAGCAAACATGTGCTGAACGGCTCTGAGGTGCTGCTAAGGTGGCATCACCCTTTGAAAGGATTTATTCCTCCGAATAAATTTATTCCTGTGGCTGAGGAAAGCGGACTTATTTTTGAGATTGGAAAGGTTCGTTATTGCCGAAGTCTGTTCCACCATAGCTGCCTGGAAAGAATCCGGAAAAGAAATCAACCGAGTGTCTATAAATATTTCCTTAGTAACGATTTTACAAGAAGGGTTTGTCGAATATATCCTTCATCACTTGGATACATTCAATTTGAGCGGAAGTTTTTTGGAACTGGAAGTCACAGAAAGAATGGTCATGAAAAATGAAGAGGAAGTGAATACTATCCTGCAGGAATTAAGGAGAAATGGCATTCATATCAGCATTGATGACTTTGGTACTGGATACAGCTCCCTAAGCTATCTTTACAAATTGAATGTTGATACCCTTAAAATTGATCAATCCTTCATTCGCTCCATAGAAAACAACCGTGAGGTCATTTCCGCTATTCTATCTCTCGCGGATAGTTTAAAAATGAAGGTGATTGCTGAGGGCGTGGAGACGAAAAGGGAAATTGAACTGCTGCAAGAGCTCGGGTGCACAGACGTCCAGGGATATTATTATTCTCCCCCTGTACCAAAAGAACTGTTCGAAGAGAAATGGATGGCTGGCAAGCATGCCGGATTGTCTTCTAAAGCAAATACAGCCTGAGCCCCTTAGGACTCAGGCTGCTTTTTACTTACAGAATATTCTGCTCTAACATCCTGCGTTTTTTAATAAAGATTTTTTCCTGCGTATGAAAGGTTTCAAACCGGATCGAGTCATCCGTACGGACGGATTCCTTGCTTCCAAGGCCGAGGAATCCGCCAGGGCCCAGGCTGTCGTTAAACAGCTTGAATACCTGGAGCTGCAGATCAATATTGAAGTAAATAAGGACATTCCGGCAGATGATCACATGAAATTCATTGAAGGATCCGTCTGTCACCAGGTTGTGCTGGGCAAAGACGATATTTTCCTTTAATGATGGAATGAGATGGGCTCCTTCATGGTCCACCTTATAATATTCGGAAAAGGATTTCTTTCCTCCTGCCGCCATATAGTTCTTCGTGTAGAGCTGCATTTTCTGCAGGGGAAACATTCCCTGCTCCGCCTTATGGATGACTTTTTCATTCATATCGGTGGCATACATCTTGACCTTGTTTCCGAGCCCTTCCTCGTGAAGCAGGATGGCCATCGAGTATGCCTCTTCCCCCGTTGAACAGCCCGCATGCCAGATTCTAATTTCCGGGAGTTCCCTGAGGAAGGGAACCACTTCTTCACGGAATGTCTTAAAGAAGGTAGGGTCCCTGAACATTTCGGTCACATTGATGGAAAAGTCAGCGAGCACCTTCGGAAGCATGTTCTGGTCATGAATGATCTTTTCCGTAAGGTGCGTGATGCTGTTCAGCTTTTCCAAGCTCAATCTATTTTCAACCCGTCTCATGATCGACGAACGCATATACTGCCTAAAGTCAAACCCTGTGAGCCGGTAGACCGCAATCAACAGCAGGTCCAGCTCCAGCTCTTCTTTATTCGATGCCGTCATACCGTTTTCTTTCCTTCCTCCCTTAAAAGACTGCCGGCTAAGACAGCCACACCTGCATTGCAGACAGAAGCTGATCAAGCTTTAACGGCTTGCTGATGTAGTCGGTTGCTCCCGCTTCCATGCACTTGTCACGGTCGCCCTTCATGGCCTTGGCCGTAAGTGCAATGATCGGCAGCTCTTCATGCTGCTCCATGGCTCTTATCCGCTTAATCGCTTCATAGCCATCCATCACCGGCATCATGATATCCATAAGGACCATGTCGACAGAGTCAAGAACCATCAGCTTGTCGAGGCATTCCGCCCCGTTTCCTACCGTTATGACATTCACCCCTTCTTTTAATAGTGCATTTTTCAAGGCGAAGATATTCCGATGATCATCGTCCGCCACTATTACAGTTTTTCCACTTAAAATAGACGTTAAACCTGAATCGGTTACGGCAGCATGCACTGGTTTGACTGCTGGCTGCTGGACAACCGCTGCTGCAGCTTCTTCCACCGCAGCCGCCTCGATGGCCGATGCTACCTGTTCTTCAATCACTTCTCTTTCCGCAATATCCGGAATGCCTCCTGGAAGGTTTGGAACTACGATGGTGAAGGTGCTTCCTTCTCCTTCACGGCTCTCTACGCTGCACATTCCGCCAAGCAGCTGGCAGAATTCCTTCGTGATGGAAAGGCCAAGGCCTGTCCCGCCGAATTTCCTCATGATGGCGCCATCCACCTGCTGGAAGGCTTCAAAGATCATGTTCTGTTTATCTTTCGGGATGCCGATTCCTGTATCAGCCACGGAAATTTTCACCCATGTGTCCACCTGATTGGCGAGAGGCGCTGACTTAAGGTCTGTCGGCTCCGCTTTATCAATGGAAATGGTCACAGATCCCTCTTCCGTAAACTTGAATGCATTGGACAGAAGATTTTTCACGATCTGCTGCAGGCGCTGCTCGTCCGTATAAATAATGGGAGGAACAGAATCGCCATAATTGACATTAAAACCAATATTTTTGTTTTTCGCCGACTGAGAAAAATTGCGCTCAAGGCGTTCGATGAACTCAGAAGTATTAACTTCCTCAAACGTTACTTCGAGCTTTCCTGCCTCAATTTTTGATAAATCCAAAATATCGTTGATCAGGTTCAATAAATCCTGACCGGAAGAATGAATAACCGTCGCAAATTCCTTTTGATCATCTGTCAGTGCATAATCCGGATCTTCGGAGAGCATTTCTGAAAGAAGCAGGATGCTGTTTAACGGTGTACGAAGTTCGTGAGACATATTGGCAAGGAATTCTGATTTATATCTTGAGCTCTGCTGCAGCTGGACAGCTTTATCTTCAAGCTGATCCTTGGCTGCCATCAGCTCTTCGGATTTCAATTCCGCATCTCTTGAACGCTCTTCAAGCTGCTCGTTCATCATGCGCAGCTCTTCTGTCTGGCTCTGAAGCTCCTCGGATTGTGCCTGAAGCTCTTCTGACTGGGACTGAAGCTCCTCGGACTGCGCCTGAAGTTCTTCGGTCTGTGCCTGAGATTCGACAAGCAGGCGTTCCACTTCCATTCTTCCAAGAATATTCGTGATACCGATTCCGAGCGTTTCCAGTACATTATCTATCAGCTTCTGCTCCCTGGAGGCGATGTCGCCCATGCTTGCGATCTCCACCACTGCCACTACCTCATCCCTTAATTTGACAGGGGCAATGATGATGCTCTTTGGCTTCATGTCGCCAAGGCCCGTAGAAATCACTTTATAATCTGATGGTATATCTGTAAGTACAATTTTCTCTTTTTCACTGGCACTCTGTCCGATCAGCCCTTCGCCAAAGCTGAACAGCTCCCGGCCTGCCTGGTCCTCAGAATCTGCATAAGAGGCAATCTTCCTGAACACCGGCTTTCCTTCTGTTTCATCCTTCAGATAAAAAGCGCCAAGGCTTGCGCCCGCTGCAGGAGCAAGCTTGCGGATGAACTGCTGCGCAAGAGAATTGACAGATGTATGCCTGCTGTAAATGTTGACAATATCCACAGAGTTCGTCTGGATCCAGTTCTGTTCCTGGATGGCCTCCGTATAGCTTTGTTCTTTTTCATTATACGTTTCAATCGAAGCCGCCATGGCATTGAAGGCTTCTGCGATATGGCCGATCTCGTCCCTTGTTTTCACATCAATCCGGGGAATGGAGGACAGGTTGCTGTAATCCACATTCCGGATGACCCTCGTGATGGAGTTGATGTTGGATACCGTACTGCGGATGACCCACAGCATAACGGATACGATCAGAAGAAGTGCAATCGAAATCGTGATGATAAGAGCTGCCACCAGATTATCATAGGTATTGGTAGCCTCCTTTAAAGACGCATTCATCAAGGTTTCTTGATACTTTTTAAATTCATCAATCTTTTGGAATAAATAGGTTCGGTTATTGGCCCCATTGTTATACAGTGCCTGAAGATCCGCCTTGGAATCCCCGTCCCTAAGGCCGGCTCTGATGGCTTCTTCCATGCTGGTATAACGGCCGAATGAATCCCTTATTTCCTTTATAAGCACTTTGGACTCCGTTCTGTTTGCAGCCGTTTCTAAATTGATCAGGAGGGAATCAATGTCCTTTTCCTGCGTTTCAGCTGCCTGGATGGTCTTATTTACATCCTGCCGGCTGGTGTTTACCATGTTGATGACATCTCTATCCTTTAAATAGAGCTTCTGTCTAATTTCTGTGGTTTCATTCACTTTATGATAACGATCCTGGACAATCTCCAGCATATTGGCTTTAATTCCGTTCAGCATATATAAAATGACAAATAATAATAGGAACATAAAAAAGACCGTTAAGCCTAAACCTATGAATTGCTTCTTTTTAAAGCCCACGCTTTTTCCTGCCTCCCTGATTATAAATTTTTATCTATTGGACTATAGCCCGCTTCTAATTAAAAAATGTTTTACACTTAACTATATCAAACTATTGCTTTTTACTCTAGTTCTCCAGCTTCCGTAAACGTTATGTAAGATATAGGAATCAAGAAACAGAACAGTGTGTATCCAGTGAAATGAAGGCTTTGTGCCATCCAGATTCAGATGTCTATATTCTATTATTATACAGCATCTACCAATAAATCTTTAAATGAAAACCCTTCGAATTCCGAAAAAAAAGGCCCTATTGGAGAGGGTCTTGTTCTTCATAAAACTGAATATGCTCTTTTTCTCTGTAATAATCCATCCGGTCGAACAGCGTGCCTGTGTGGAATTCGAATTTATGGCCATCCGGATCCGTGAAATAGATGGAGAGCTTATCTTTCTCGTTCCGTTCCCTGCCCGGAAGGATGTTCACCCCAAGGCGCTCCAGTTTCTTCCTCAAGACATCCAGCTCTCCCTCGTCTGCAGAAAAAGCTATATGCGTATAGGATTGATGGATCTCGTTTCTTGGGATGTCTTCCTCAGTATTCAATGCAAGCCAGAGTCCATCCAGATCCAGATAGGCTGTGCTCCTGCCTTTTAAAAGCAGCCTTGCGCCAAAAACATTCTGATAGAAAGCGATGGATTCGTCCAAATCGCTGACGGAAAATAATAGATGATTGATTTTCATAGAAAGCTTCCTTTCACCTATTCTATAGTTGTGATTCCCATTCCCTGCGCAGGAGCCCGTACACAACGTGGTCGACATAATGGTCATACAGCCATTCAGCCTCGCGGATTAATCCTTCCTCCTTAAAATGAAGGTGCTCAGGAAGGGCACGGCTTTTCAGATTCCCAACTGCCGCCCTTACTTCAATCCGGTTCAGTCCCGCTTCTTTGAAGCCATAATCCACAAACGCCTTAAAGGAGCGGCTCATGATGCCCCTGCCCTGGAATTCTTCTCCGAGCCAATAGCCGATGACGCCGATTTTACTCATGCGGTTGATCTCATTAAAGCCAATGGTCCCGGCAATTTTCCCGCGGTACACAATTGCGGCCGACTTGGGATGACCTCCGGTTTCTGCCGTGCCGGATAGCGTCCCTTTGATAAATTCCGCTGAATCATCCTTCGTCACCGTATAATCCAGCCAGCCCAGCCATTCCTTGAGATAAGGCTTTGAGCGACAAGTAAGCTGAAACAACTCCTCGGCATCTCCCAGTGTAAAAAGCCTTAATTGAATATCCTCGTCCACCTGACAGTTAAACATGTTAAAGTCCTCCGTTGTCATTAATTAAAGCTGATGAAAATAAGCCGCACTTTCTGCCATAGGCGTGCAGTCCCGATAATCTGCCAATTCTATTTCAAAAATATATTCCCGCTGTGTGATGTAAGGCTTCAAAGCGCCCCATTTTATACTGCCCTGCCCTAATGGAAGAGCGTCATGCACTTCCGTACCCGCACTGTCGACCACGTGGAAGTAGCGGACAAACGGCATCGCGTCACTTATATTCTGAAGGAGCTTTACATTGTCTCCCCTATAGGACATAAAGGAGTGGCTGATATCATAGCAGATAGGCAGCTCAAAAGGCTTCACGATATGAGTCAGCCAGTATGGATTAAGGCTTGAGAACAGACCGCGGGGTGAATTTTCCCATAAAAAACGGCCATGTGTTTTCTGGCTGATTTCCTGGATGGCTTCCCCTAATTGCTGAGATTTTTCCCGGGCGTCCTCAGAACCCGCTGCATCCCACATCCCGCTCCCACACTTTTCATAATGAGGATGCACCACGCAATCCACATCCTCCGACACGCAAATCTCATCCAGCACCTGCGACGAATAACGGTAGAAATCATACACTTCCCGCTCCCGGCTCAATATATCAAGAAAGTTTCCGTTCACCTTCATGGGATGATGCAGATATACCTTAATTCCCTGCCCCTTCAGCATCCGAATCGTTTCAATAATCCGGCGCACGTTTTCAATATCCTGCTCAAACAGCTGCAGTTCAATGATTTGAGGATGATAGGCAAGCCGGTCCTCGATCTGCTCCAAGTCCAGCGAGCACTTTAGATTGATCTGCATGGGACACCTCCTTCAGAATGAGTCAGCCTAATTTTACCACTTTTTAGTGGTTGGGGGCTCATTATTGGAGGACCGCTTATGCACCGGAGGGCTGGCGGATAAATAAAGGGAAAAATTCCCCTTAATTCATAATTATCATTAAAAAAGGCTGAAATAGAGGGAGAAATTCCCCTTATTGACTTTAAAAAATTAAAAGTGGCATATTTTTCTGTAGATAAGGGGAAAATCTCCCCTTATTTTCCCCGAAATGAGCTCCTTTTCGGATTTAACGGTAAAACCTCCCCTTATTTTACTTTTGCTGGTCGAGTGAAAGAAAACCGCCAATTGCCATGGCTAGTTTACGACTTTTTAGTCTTTGAGTGCTGTATGCTGGTCTCTGATTTTCGCTGGTTTCCCTCAAGACTGAATAGAATTTGTTTTTCCTACTCGACCGGGAGCATCTCAATTAAAAAGTGAGTAATTACTCACTTTTTAATTGACTTCTTTCTCCCGACGCCATATATTAAAATGAAAAGTGAGTGATTACTCACCACATTATTAAAAGGAGGCAGAGTTCATGAAAGAGACCATTTCCATCCAGAACGTCAGTAAACGGTTTGGCCAAAAGATGGTGCTTCAGGATATTAATTTCCGCGTGGAGGAAGGAAAAATTAACGGTTTTATCGGGCCATCTGGGGCTGGAAAGACGACTTTGGTGAAGATGATTGTCGGGATGGATGTTCCAAGCAGCGGTTCGATTCATGTGCTGGATCACACCATGCCAAACTTGAACATTTTGGAGGAGATCGGGTACATGGCGCAATCTGATGCGTTATACACAGAATTGACCGGCATGGAAAATCTCAAGTTTTTCGCCTCTCTCTATAAGCTGAACAAAGCGGAAAGGCATGAACGGATTCAATATGCAGCCGGCCTGGTGAATTTGACGGAAGATCTCACGAAAAAAGTCGGAGCCTATTCTGGCGGCATGAAGCGCCGGCTGTCGCTCGCAATTGCCCTCATTCAGGACCCAAAGATCTTGCTTTTAGATGAGCCGACTGTCGGCATCGACCCTGAACTGCGATTCAGCATCTGGAATGAGCTGGAGAGGATGAAGAATGAAGAGCGGAAAACGATCATCGTGACCACTCACGTAATGGATGAGGCAGAGAGATGTGATTATATTGCCATGATCCGGGACGGCGCCCTCATTGCATGGGGGACACCGAAAGAATTGAAGGAGCGGTACCATGCCAGCAGCTTTGATGAAGTATTCCTGAATGCAGGGAGGGAAAATCAATGAGGACAGCTGCCCTTATTAAACGGATTTTTCAGCAGATGCTGAGAGACAAACGCACATTGGCCCTGCTGTTCGTCGCCCCTTTATTGGTCCTCACCCTGATGAACCTAGTTTTTAACGGAAAAACAGTGGATTCCACTATAGGAGTCGAAAACGTCTCTCCAGCAATGATTACACAATTCAAGGCTGCAGATATTAAAGTGGAAACATTTAACCAAACCTCGAGCACCAAAAATACAATGGAAAAGCATGATTTAGATGCCTTTTTAAAGATCGAAAATGGCCGGCCGGAGCTGACCCTTCTGAATACGGACCCAACGGCGGCAAAGAGTTTACAAATGAAAATTAAGCAGATGCTTTCAACTCAAAAGGCAGCTGCTAAGGATCCTATTCAGACTCATTATATATATGGAAGTAAAGACACAGGCTTTTTTGATGTGGTAAGTCCTATTTTAATCGGCTTTTTTGTTTTCTTCTTCGTCTTCTTGATCTCTGGTGTCGGCCTTTTGAAGGAGCGGACAACAGGAACCCTGGAACGATTAATGGCGACTCCTATTAAAAGAGGGGAAATTGTGCTTGCCTATTTAATCGGCTTTGGTGCATTTGCTGTCATCCAGACGATTATCGTAGTCTTCTATGCCATAAATGTCCTGGATGTTGTATTAGTCGGGTCGATCTGGAATGTGCTGCTGGTTAACTTGCTTCTGGCTCTTGTTGCTCTATCACTGGGCATCCTGCTATCTTCATTCGCGGCTTCTGAATTCCAGATGGTCCAGTTCATTCCCGTGGTGGTTATCCCGCAGGTTTTCTTCTCCGGCATTTTTCCGATTGAGGGCATGGCAGATTGGCTGCAGGCACTGACCAAAATCATGCCGTTGTATTATGCGGCAGATGCGCTGAAGGGCGTTATGTACAAGGGATTCGCTTTTTCCGATATAATGGGCGATATCCTGGTTTTGATGATATTTGCCGCGGTCTTTATTATTTTGAATTTATTCGCACTGAAAAAATACCGCAAATTATAATTTTTAACAAAAGGAGGGGCGTGTATGAGCAGTCTTCTCGATCAAATGATTGAACAGGCAAAACAATCAACCAAACAGACCTTAAAACAGAAAAAAATCGTGGAAACCGCCATTACCCTTTTTGCCGAAAAGGGCTATTCCAATACATCCACATCCGAAATTGCCAAGCTCGCAGAGGTCTCAGAAGGGACCATATTTAAGCATTATGGAACCAAGGATAATTTACTTCTATCAGTGATCCTCCCTTTTATAAAAGAATCACTGCCCGCCATGGCCGAGGAAGTGTTCAAGGAGACCTTGACCGAGAACACCTTAACATTTGATGAATTTCTGCGGGCCTTTCTCAAGAACCGCAGAGACTTTTTTACCGAAAACAAAGAAATCTTCAAGGTGATGATCAAGGAAGTCCTTTATAAGGAAGAGCTGCGAAATGAAATTCTCCCCTTCCTTTATGAAAATATTTCGCCCCGGTTACGTCATGCTGTTGAATTTTTCAAAGAACGCGGAGAACTCACCGATATCCCAGCAGATACGATGCTGAAAAATCTGCTGACCATGATCGGAGGATTCTTCACCTCGCGTTTTGTGTTTTTGAATAAAGCTTCCATCAGTGATGAGGAAATCGAAGAAATGATCTGGTTTGTCATGAATGGGCTCAAGAAATAATAGGGGAGCTTTTTCCAAGAAATGGGCAGCCCCCGCCATTCTTGGGTACGCCGGCCAGCCGATAAAGCCGCTGACCAGCTTATAGACCCAGGATGGAATATAAAGGGAGAATTTCCCCTTATTCTATAATTCCGGTAAAAAGTGGCTTGAATAGAGGGAGGAATTCCCCTTATTGACTCAAAAAATTAAAAAATAGCTGATTTTGCTTGGAATAAGGGGAAATCTTTGAGTTAGTCTCAAAAGTGGACACGTTAAAACGGTTATTCATATACTTGAATTAACTTTAAAGAGGACGTGTTCTTATGGGGAAACATTTTGATCATGAATATAAAGAGTATGTTGCGAAACTAATTGTTGAAGAGGGGCGGGTCGCCAAGGAGCTTGCTTTCGAGCTTGAGATCCCCTACTCAACCATTAGAAAGTGGGCGAGTGCCTACAAAGAGAAAGCAAATAGACAGGTCAACAAAGAAAACTATATGACTCCCGGCGAGCTGGAAAAGTTAAAGAAACAACATGAAAAGGAGCTTCAACAGCTGCGGGAGGAGAATGAGATCCTAAAAAAGGCCATGCACATC
>NZ_AUMQ01000034.1 GCF_000430765.1 Peribacillus kribbensis DSM 17871
GACACCTTCGGTCATAAGCCGATCAGTCCATGGGAAGAAAAGCGCTTCCCATAGCCTGCTCATCTTATGCCTTTCAGGTGTCTGCTTTTCAAAGAGAATGGTTTTTTCAATCAGTCGGTTATTCATTCTGCCGGAAATTAGACGCTGGGGAAAAGCACCGTTCTGCGCCTTTCCTATTGTATCTTCCATTGTTGGCTGATATAATCAGGAATAGTGTATTTGTGTCGATTAACAGGAGTGAACGTGATGAACAGAGAAGAGAAATTGAAGAGACAATCGAGGATACGGAACTTTTCTATCATTGCTCATATAGACCATGGTAAGTCTACTTTGGCGGACCGGATTCTGGAGAAGACGAATGCTTTGACTTCCCGCGAGATGAAGGACCAGCTTCTGGACTCTATGGATCTTGAGCGTGAGCGTGGTATTACGATTAAATTAAATGCAGTCCAGCTTAATTATAAAGCTAGGGATGGAGAGGAGTATACCTTCCACCTTATTGATACACCGGGACACGTGGATTTTACCTATGAGGTTTCGCGGAGTCTTGCGGCATGTGAGGGAGCGATCCTGGTAGTGGATGCAGCCCAGGGAATTGAAGCGCAGACTTTGGCGAATGTGTACCTGGCTCTTGATAATGACCTGGAAATCCTTCCGGTCATCAATAAAATTGACCTTCCAAGTGCTGACCCTGAACGGGTGAGGGGCGAGGTTGAGGAAGTGATCGGGCTTGATGCTTCCGATGCGGTGCTTGCATCTGCCAAAGCCGGTATCGGGATTGAAGATATCCTGGAACAGATTGTGGAAAAAGTACCGGCGCCAGAGGGCGATCCGGATGCGCCGCTTAAAGCCCTTATTTTTGATTCCCTTTATGATCCATACCGTGGAGTTGTCACTTATATCCGTATTGTTGAAGGAAGTGTCAAGGTAGGGGATAAAATCAGGATGATGGCTACAGGCAAGGAGTTTGAGGTAACGGAGATCGGTGTTTCCACACCGAAAGCGACGCCTCGTGAAGAGCTTACGGTCGGTGATGTAGGCTATCTGGCTGCCTCTATTAAAAATGTAGGGGATACCCGGGTCGGGGATACCATTACATTTGCTAAAAATGGTGCCGCTGAGCCGCTTCCAGGCTACCGGAAACTGAATCCGATGGTATATTGCGGCCTTTATCCAATCGATTCTGCTAGATTTAACGATCTGCGCGATGCTTTGGAAAAGCTTGAATTGAATGACTCTGCCCTTCAATTTGAAGCGGAAACTTCGCAGGCGCTTGGATTTGGCTTCCGCTGCGGCTTCCTTGGCCTCCTTCATATGGAAATCATCCAGGAGCGTATTGAACGTGAATTTAAAATTGACTTGATCACGACCGCTCCAAGCGTTATCTACCATGTTGTCATGACGGATGGAACAGAGCTTAAGGTAGATAATCCTGCCGCAATGCCTGATCCGCAGAAAATCCAGCGTGTTGAAGAACCATACGTAAAAGCAAGCATGATGGCACCGAAGGATTATGTCGGCGCCATTATGGAGCTTTGCCAGGCAAAACGCGGCGATTTTCTGACTATGGAGTATCTGGACCAGACCCGCGTGAGCATAGTGTATGAGATCCCATTATCCGAGATTGTATATGACTTCTTTGATCAGCTGAAATCAAGTACAAAAGGATATGCTTCCTTCGACTATGAACTGATCGGATACAAGGAATCCAAGCTCGTGAAAATGGATATTCTTCTTAATGCAGAAACCGTCGATGCGCTGAGCTTTATCGTACACCGTGATTTTGCCTATGACCGCGGCAAGGTCATTGTTGATAAGCTGAAGACCTTGATCCCAAGGCAGCAATTTGAGGTGCCGATCCAGGCAGCCATCGGCCAGAAGATTATTGCCCGCTCCACCATCAGTGCGATGAGGAAAAACGTCCTCGCAAAATGCTATGGGGGAGACATCTCCCGTAAAAGAAAACTTCTTGAAAAGCAAAAAGAAGGAAAGAAGCGCATGAAGTCAGTGGGATCTGTAGAAGTTCCCCAGGAAGCCTTCATGGCGGTTCTTAAAATGGATGACAGCGGCAATACTAAAAAATGATGAAGCGGAGGTTAGTGGATATCTATATCCAGCTAGCCTCTTTTTTTACTATAGAGTCCCTTCGTTTGAAAGGGCCGCACGAAAAATAAATAAATGAAAAGAAAAGGATGTGTAATGAAAATGATTTCTTCAGCCTATATCCACATCCCTTTTTGCGAACATATCTGCCATTACTGTGATTTTAATAAGGTGTTCCTTAAAAATCAGCCGGTTGATGAATATCTGGGTTTGCTGAAAAAAGAGATGGAGCTCACATTAGAAAAGTATCAAACGCAAGAACTAAAAACGGTTTTTGTCGGAGGAGGCACTCCTACTGCACTGAATGCAGGGCAGCTGGAAGTGCTGTGCAGGGATATCCGAGAAACGCTTCCGTTTAATCCGGCAGCGGCAGAATATACATTTGAGGCGAATCCTGGAGACCTTTCCGAGGATAAACTGAAGGTCCTTAAGGAAGGCGGAGTCAACAGGCTGAGCTTTGGTGTGCAAAGCTTCAATGACGAACTGCTCCAGAGGATCGGCCGCTCCCACCGTGCAAAGGATGTATTTTCCACATTGGAAAAAGCAGCTGAAGCCGGTTTTGAGAATATCAGCATAGATCTAATTTATGCTCTTCCCGGCCAGACGCTTGAAGATTTCCGGGAAACCCTGAAGACGGCTCTTTCCCTGGGATTGCCGCATATTTCCGGGTATTCACTCATCATTGAGCCTAAGACGGTCTTTTATAATCTTATGCAGAAAGGAAGACTCTCCCTTCCTCCCGAGGAATCAGAGGCGGCGATGTTTGAATTGCTGATGGAGGAAACGGCCCGCGCCGGTTATGCACAGTATGAAATAAGTAATTTTGCAAAACCGGGCTATGAAAGCAGGCATAACTTGACATACTGGAATAATGAAGAATATTACGGGTTTGGAGCAGGAGCGCACAGCTATCTCGATGGCTGCAGAAGAGCGAATTATGGACCGCTGAAAAAATATTTTACCCCGCTCATGGATCATGCCCTTCCTGTGATCGAAGAAAATCTTGTTTCCGTAAAGGAGCAGATGGAAGAAGAAATGTTCCTGGGCCTTCGTAAAACAAGGGGCGTGTCTGCAGAAGGATTCGAGAAAAAATTCGGGAGAGGGCTTATGGAGGTTTTCGGCGGAGAAATCGCCCGTGAAATCGAATTTGGCCGGCTGCAGCTTGATGGAGGCTTCCTCAGACTGACCCGGAAGGGCAAATTCTTAGGGAATGAAGTTTTCCAGTCTTTTCTTAAGTAATATAAATCCTTTTGCGTTGACATCATTTCGTTGTTTTGATAATTTATTATTTAGACTTAGCACTCAATAAGATAGAGTGCTAACAGGGGTGATCGAAATGTTAACTGATCGTCAATTATTCATTCTTCAAGCAATTATTGATGACTTTATCAGGTCCGCTCAGCCAGTAGGTTCACGCAGCTTATCCAAAAAGGAAGATATCACCTTCAGTTCTGCTACCATCAGAAATGAAATGGCAGATCTTGAAGAGCTCGGATTCCTGGAGAAAACACACACTTCCTCAGGCCGGATTCCTTCTGAAAAAGGGTACAGATATTATGTGGATCACTTATTATCACCACACCAGTTAAAAATAAAAGATGTTGAGCTGCTGAAATCTATTTTTGCTGAAAAGATCTATGAACTGGAAAAAATCGTCCAAAAATCAGCTAAAATTCTTTCGGAACTTACCAGCTATACCACAATTGTCCTGGGACCCGGAGTGCAGGAAAACAAGCTCCGCAGACTGCAGATCGTCCCATTGAATAAGGAAACAGCCATTGCTATCATTGTCACGGATACGGGGCATGTGGAAAATAAAATGTTCTCCATCCCTCCGTCCTTAGACGTGAATGAGATAGAAAAAATGGTGAATATTTTGAATGAACGCCTTCAGGGTGTCCCCCTGATGGAGCTTTCAGATAAAATATACCGGGAAGTGGCCGTCCTTTTAAGCCGGCATATTAAAAGCTATGATAAGCTTGTTCAAAACCTTGCCCATACGCTCGACGTCCCCGGCCATGAAAAATTATTTTTTGGCGGCAAGACAAATATGCTCCAGCAGCCGGAATTTAATGACCTGGATAAAATAAAAACACTGTTGTCCATGATTGATCAGGAACAGGATATGTATAAACTGCTCAGTAAAAATCCGGCTGGAATTCATGTGAAGATCGGCCGCGAAAATAAAATAAGCGCGATGGAGAACTGCAGTCTTATTACTGCCTCTTATTCCATTGGCAAGGAACAGGTGGGAACCATTGCGATCCTTGGTCCTACAAGGATGCAATATTCAAGGGTCATCAGCCTTCTGGATCTTTTATCCCATGACCTGACATCTGCGCTTACCCGGCTGTATCAGAAGGCTTAAGGGTGGTTATATTGGTTAACGCCGGGCAAATGGAGCAGGTCTCCAGCTTGCCCGCCATTTAGGGGAGGTGAAATCCATGACAGAAGAAAACAAAACCGAACAGGAATTTGAAAACACGGAAGCTGAAACTTCGAAACAGGCGGAAGTTCCCTTTGAAGAAGAACGAAGCGAAGAGCTTGCTCCGGAGATGGATGAAGAGAGCGCTCTGCAATCTGATGCTCAGTTGAAGATTCAGGATCTAGAAGCCAAAATTGAAGAACTGGACAATCGCTACCTGCGCCTGCAGGCGGATTTCGATAATGCCAAAAGACGTGCGCGTCTAGACATGGAAGCGTCGCAAAATTACCGTGCCCAGAGCCTTGCTGCCGACCTGCTTCCTGCCCTTGATAACCTGGAAAGGGCTATGAAAATAGAAGCGGATAATGAGCAGACTAAGACGCTGCTGCAGGGGATGCAGATGATTCATTCCGGCATTTTAGAGGCCTTGAAAAAAGAAGGAATTCAGGAAATTGAAGCTGTAGGAAAAGAATTCGATCCTCATATCCACCAGGCAGTCATGCAGGTGGAAGAAGAAGGCGTCGAATCCAATATAGTGGTTGAAGAATTCCAAAAAGGATATATGCTGAAGGACCGGGTAATCCGCCCTTCCATGGTGAAGGTAAACCAATAATCCTACATAAAACTCATAGAGAGGAAGTTATCACATGAGCAAAATTATCGGAATAGATTTAGGTACTACAAACTCATGCGTATCCGTTTTAGAAGGCGGAGAACCAAAAGTAATTCCAAATCCAGAAGGAAACCGCACAACACCTTCTGTTGTCGCATTCAAAAACGGCGAGCGCCAGGTTGGGGAAGTGGCTAAGCGCCAGTCAATCACGAACCCGAATACCATCATTTCCATTAAGCGCCATATGGGTACTTCACACAAAGAATCCATCGAAGGCAAAGATTATTCTCCTCAGGAAGTTTCAGCTATCATTCTTCAATACTTGAAATCATATGCTGAAGATTATCTAGGGGAAAAAGTATCAAAAGCAGTCATCACTGTCCCAGCTTATTTCAATGATGCTGAAAGACAGGCTACCAAAGATGCAGGACAAATTGCAGGTCTTGAAGTGGAACGTATTATCAACGAGCCGACTGCAGCTGCACTTGCGTACGGACTGGATAAAATGGATGAAGACCAAACCATCCTTGTATTTGACCTTGGCGGCGGTACTTTTGACGTTTCCATCCTTGAACTTGGAGATGGCGTATTCGAGGTTAAAGCTACTGCAGGGGATAACAAACTTGGCGGTGACGACTTTGACCAGGTGATCATTGACTATCTGGTAGAGCAGTTCAAAAAAGAAAATGGCATCGACCTTTCTAAAGACAAAATGGCTCTTCAGCGCCTTAAGGATGCCGCGGAGAAAGCGAAAAAGGATCTTTCTGGTGTAACATCTACACAAATCTCCCTTCCATTCATCACTGCGGGAGAAGCTGGTCCATTGCATCTTGAAGTTACTCTATCACGTGCGAAGTTTGATGAGATTTCAGCAGGACTTGTAGAACGCACAATGGGTCCTACACGCCAGGCACTTAAAGATGCCGGCCTTACTCCGGCTGAAATTGATAAAGTCATCCTTGTAGGGGGATCCACTCGTATTCCTGCTGTTCAGGAAGCGATCCGCAAAGCTATCGGAAAAGAGCCGAGCAAAGGTGTGAATCCGGATGAGGTTGTAGCAATGGGTGCTGCGATTCAGGGCGGTGTATTGACTGGTGATGTTAAGGATGTTGTTCTTCTTGACGTAACTCCGCTATCACTTGGAATCGAAACAATGGGCGGTGTATTCACAAAGCTGATCGACCGCAACACTACAATACCAACAAGCAAATCTCAGGTATTCTCTACAGCTGCGGACAGCCAGACTGCTGTTGACATCCATGTTCTCCAAGGGGAGCGCCCGATGGCAGCGGACAATAAAACTCTTGGACGTTTCCAATTGAGTGATATTCCTCCTGCTCCGCGTGGGATTCCTCAAATCGAAGTAACATTCGATATTGATAAGAACGGAATTGTAAATGTCCGTGCGAAGGATCTTGGCACAAATAAAGAGCAGACCATCACTATTAAGTCTTCTTCAGGTCTTTCAGACGAAGAAATCCAGCGCATGGTGCGTGAAGCTGAAGATAATGCTGAGGCTGACAAGCAGCGCAAGGAAGAAGTAGAACTTCGCAACGAAGCAGACCAGCTTGTATTCCAGACTGAAAAGACATTAAAGGATCTAGAAGGCAAAGTGGATCAAGCAGAAGTTGCTAAAGCTGAAGAAGCCAAGGATGCATTAAAAGCAGCCATCGAGAAAAACGAATTGAGTGAAATCCGTGAAAAGAAGGATGCACTTCAGGAAATCGTTCAGGCTCTTTCTGTAAAGCTGTATGAGGAAGCTGCAAAAGCCCAGCAGCAGGCAGAAGGCCAGCCAGAAGGCACTGCTTCTAAAAAAGACGATGATGTCGTAGATGCAGAGTTTACCGAGGTAAACGACGACAAAGAATAATCCCGGTTTATTTTTGTAAAAGTCAAAGTCAGGTTATCTTGGCTTTGGCTTTTTTTGTGAATGGCCGCGGCCGTCATCCGAGATAAAACCAGCAGCAGCTGCTTGTAAGGATCATAAGCCCGGAACCCTCTTGGCGTTGTTCCTGCATGCGGACTATACCCTTTAGATTTTTCTGTATTGCGCAGGCATCTCTAAAAATGATAAAATTATCTTTATGTGAAAGAATCTGGAGTGATAGAAAATGAGTAAACGTGACTATTATGAAGTGCTCGGTGTAGGCAAAACTGCCTCCAAGGACGAAATAAAAAAAGCGTACAGGAAGCTTTCAAAAAAATATCACCCCGATATTAACAAGGAAGCGGATGCGGCTGATAAATTTAAGGAAATCAAAGAAGCTTATGAAGTGTTGAGCGATGACCAGAAAAAGGCGCACTATGACCAGTATGGCCATACTGACCCGAATATGGGCGGCGGCTTTGGCGGTGCTGACTTCGGCGGCTTTGGCGGATTTGAGGATATTTTCAGTACCTTCTTTGGCGGCAGCGGAGGCCGGCGCAGGGACCCTAATGCCCCGCGTCAGGGAGCTGATCTCCAATATACGATGTCACTGAAATTCGAAGAAGCAGTGTTCGGGAAAGAGACCGAAATTGAAATCCCTCGTGAGGAAGAATGTGAAACCTGCTTTGGAACCGGGGCGAAGCCTGGAACGAAGCCTGTTACGTGTACACACTGCCACGGTACCGGCCAATTGAACGTTGAACAGAATACGCCTTTTGGCAAAATCGTGAATAGAAGGGTTTGTAACCATTGTAATGGTACAGGAAAGCTGATTCCTGATAAATGTACAACATGCGGCGGAACAGGAAAGGTTACAAAGCGTAAAAAGATTTCTGTAAACATCCCAGCTGGTATTGATGATGGCCAGCAGCTTAGAGTGTCTGGTCAGGGCGAACCGGGTGTGAACGGAGGACCAGCCGGTGATTTATATATCGTTTTCCATGTGAGATCTCATGAATTCTTTGAAAGAGATGGAGATGATATATATTGTGAAATGCCGATCACAGTTGTCCAGGCAGCGCTTGGGGATGAAATCCAGGTGCCGACCCTGCACGGTAAAGTCAATCTGAAGGTTCCGGCCGGAACCCAGAATGGAACCCGATTCCGCCTTAAAGGCAAAGGGGTAGCTAATGTAAGGGGCTACGGCCAGGGTGATCAGCATATCAGGATCAGGGTGGTAACACCAACCAAGCTGACTGATAGACAGAAACAGCTGTTAAGGGAGTTTGCTGAACTCAGCGGCGAAAATGCACCGGATGAAAATGAGGAAAGCTTTTTTGCAAAGGTTAAGCGTGCGATAAAAGGAGATTAATTATATTTAGGAGCTGGTAGAAATGAAATGGTCTGAAATCGCAATTCATACAACAAACGAAGCAGTGGAGCCTGTTTCTAATATTTTGCATGAGGCAGGTGCAAGCGGCGTCGTTATCGAAGATCCTTCTGAACTTTATAAGGAGCGAGAAGACAGATTCGGAGAAATCTACCAGCTTAACAAAGACGATTATCCGGAAGAAGGAGTCATGGTGAAAGCCTATCTTCCGGTTAATAGCTTTCTTGGCGAAACGGTTGATGAAATAAAAAAAGCGATCAACAGTCTTCTGCTATATGATATCGACCTTGGAAGAAATCATATTACAATCAGTGAAGTGAACGAAGAAGAATGGGCGACCGCCTGGAAAAAGTATTATAATCCCGTAAAAATATCCGAAAGATTTACCATTGTTCCGACATGGGAGGATTACACTCCGGTCCATAGCGATGAATTAATCATTGAGCTAGACCCTGGAATGGCCTTTGGTACAGGAACCCACCCTACGACTGTTATGTGTATTCAAGCCCTAGAAAGAACGGTAAAAAAGGACCAGGTGGTTATTGATGTAGGGACTGGATCAGGAGTATTAAGCATAGCTGCAGCGCTTCTTGGGGCCAAAAGAGTACATGCCCTGGATCTTGATGATGTCGCGGTCCAATCAGCAAGGCTGAATGTGAAGCTGAATAAAGTCCATGATACAGTATCTGTAAGCAGAAATAATCTACTTGACGGTGTGGATGAACAGGCAGATGTTGTGGTTGCAAACATTCTTGCGGATGTGATCATCCGATTCGCCAAAGATGTGGCAACAGTGGTAAAACCAGGCGGTTACTTCATTGCTTCGGGTATCATAAAGCAAAAAAAAGAAGACGTAAAGCAAGAGCTGCTCTCTTCCGGTTTTCAGATTGAAGAGACCATCATCATGGAGGACTGGGTTGCGATTATTGCAAAAAAATAATATGAATCTGCGGGGAGCTTCTCCCCGTTTTACATTTATTGAAGCAACTATCTAATAAGTGAGGCAATGAGCGATGCAGCGCTATTTTATTTCAAACAAAAATATATCAGAAGAATGCGTTCGGATTTCTGGAGATGATTTTCATCATCTGGCTAATGTTCTCAGGGCAAAGCCTGGTGAAACCATTTACTGTGTTGAAGAAAATGGAAGGGCCGCATTGGTGGAAATAACAGAAATTACTAATGAAGCGATTATAGGAAACATTATAGAATGGATAGATGAACAAAAGGAAATGCCCGTCAGAGTCTCGGTAGCCAGCGGCCTGCCTAAGGGAGATAAACTGGATTATATAATTCAAAAGGGCACCGAAATGGGAGCTTTTGAGTTTATTCCTTTTATTGCTGCGCGTTCAGTCGTAAAATGGGATGAGAAGAAAGCCTCCAAAAAGACGGAAAGGCTCCAGCGAATTGCCAAGGAAGCGGCGGAACAGTCTCACCGCGGCCGGATTCCCGAGGTTATGCCGCCCGTCAGACTGGAAGGATTAATTAAGAAAGCAGATCGTTTCACGCATAAGCTGATTGCTTATGAAGAGGAAGCGAAGCAGGGCGAGAAAAGTGTGCTGTCCTCTGTTTTAGGAGACATCCAAGCCGGCGAAAGCATTTTATTTATTTTTGGACCTGAAGGCGGTTTTTCTGAAAAGGAAATAGACCTGCTGGTTGAGAATGGATTTATAGCCTGCGGGCTTGGACCGCGAATTTTAAGGACTGAAACAGCGCCGCTTTATGCTCTTTCTGCTGTTTCTTATCATACAGAATTATTGAGGTGATTAATTTGGCAACTGTTGCTTTTCATACACTCGGATGTAAAGTGAATCATTATGAAACGGAAGCGATCTGGCAGCTCTTTAAGCAGGAAGGCTATGACCG
Source organism: Peribacillus kribbensis DSM 17871 (assembly GCF_000430765.1). Classification (GTDB taxonomy): domain Bacteria; phylum Bacillota; class Bacilli; order Bacillales; family DSM-1321; genus Paraperibacillus; species Paraperibacillus kribbensis. The sequence continues at coordinate 10,265 of NZ_AUMQ01000034.1, forward strand.
CGTTGAGTATGAACATACAGCCGATGTCTATGTTATAAATACATGTACAGTAACAAACACAGGAGACAAAAAAAGCCGCCAGGTGATCCGCCGGGCTGTCAGAAAAAACCCGGATGCCGTCATTTGTGTAACGGGCTGCTACGCGCAGACATCTCCTGCAGAGATTATGGCCATACCAGGTGTAGATATCGTGGTCGGTACACAGGACCGTGTAAAGATGCTTGGCTATATTGAACAGTTTAAAAATGAACGCCAGCCTATTAATGGTGTAGGCAACATCATGAAATCCAGAGTTTATGAGGAACTCGATGTACCGGCATTTACTGACCGTACACGTGCTTCTCTTAAAATACAGGAAGGCTGCAATAACTTCTGCACATTCTGTATCATTCCGTGGGCGCGCGGCCTTATGAGGTCAAGAGATCCTCAGGAAGTCATCAGACAGGCTGAGCAGCTCGTTCACGCAGGCTACAAAGAAATCGTATTGACTGGCATCCATACCGGCGGATATGGCGAGGATCTGAAAAATTATAATCTTGCCATGCTCTTACAAGACCTTGAAAAAGTAGAAGGTCTGAAGCGGATCAGAATATCTTCCATTGAAGCCAGCCAGATTTCAGATGAGGTCATTGAGGTTCTCCGCAGCTCCAAGAAAGTGGTCAGACACCTTCACGTACCTCTTCAATCAGGATCGAATACGGTTCTAAAACGCATGCGCAGGAAATATACCATGGAGGCTTTTGCAGAGAGACTGGATAAACTCCGCGGAGCACTGCCAGGCCTTGCTTTGACTTCGGATGTCATTGTAGGATTCCCGGGAGAAACAGAAGAAGAATTTATGGAAACCTATAACTTCATTAAGGAGCATAAATTCTCAGAGCTTCATGTGTTCCCTTATTCAAAACGTACTGGGACGCCTGCAGCAAGAATGGACGATCAAATTGATGAAGAAGTGAAAAATGAGCGTGTACACAGGCTTATTTCACTATCCGACCAGCTCGCAAAGGAATATGCCTCCCTGTTTGAGAATGAAGTGCTGGAAGTCATTCCGGAAGAGAAGTTTAAGGAAGATGAGCAGAGCGGATTATATGTTGGATATACAGATAATTACCTGAAGGTTGTCCTTCCTGCAAGTGAAGACCTGGTTGGACAGATTGTCAGAGTGAAAATAACAAAAGCGGGTTATCCATACAACGAGGGACAATTCCTCCGCGTCGTGGATGACTCAGCAGAGCTTGAACAGGTATTAGCATAAAATAGCCGGGGCGGACTTGCCCCGGTTTTTTTATGAGCTTAAGCTTGTTACATTTTTGGTGGTTGGGGCATAATTAACGTATCAAACAGTTATTTCCATTGAGGGAGGAGAAAAATATGTCTGAAAATCTTGCGAAATTAATTGACCACACAGCGCTCAAACCGCAGACTTCGGAAAAAGAAATCCGGACTCTTTGTGAGGAAGCTAAAGAATACGGTTTTGCATCTGTCTGCGTGAACCCAACCTGGGTCAAGCTGTGTTCAGAGCTCCTTAATGGCACAGAGGTAAAAGTATGTACGGTCATAGGTTTTCCGCTTGGGGCAAATACACCAGAAACGAAAGCGTATGAAACCGCCAATGCCATTGAAAATGGTGCCGAAGAGGTGGATATGGTCATCAATATCGGTGCTTTAAAAGATCATAATGATGAGCAGGTCTCAAGGGATATACAAGCAGTGGTGGAAGCGGCAAAGGGAAAAGCGCTGGTTAAGGTGATTATTGAAACCAGTCTTCTTACTCAGGAGGAAAAGGTAAGGGCATGCAGGGAGGCTGTGAGGTGTGGTGCGGATTATGTGAAGACATCCACAGGTTTTTCGACAGGAGGAGCCACGTTTGAAGATATTGAATTGATGAGAAAAACAGTTGGGCCGGATATCGGTGTCAAGGCTTCAGGAGGGGTCAGGGATACTCATGATGCCCTGAGAATGGTGGAAGCCGGGGCAACCAGGATCGGAGCCAGTGCTGGAGTGGCAATCCTCAAGGGTCTTCAGGCAGACACGGATTATTAGGTTACATAAAAGGCTTTCTGGAGGTTATCAGAAAGCCTTTTTAATTTCCGCTTCTTCCATGCATGCGGATGATGAGACGGGTAAATGTGTTTGTAAAAGGCAGTGCCATTAAAGATGATAGCACATTGAAGATGACGCTTGCATGCGCCAGCTGCAGATCCTTCTGGTCTGTAAAAATAGAAGCGAAAGACTGTAAAAAAGGAATGAAGGGAAAAAAGAGGGAAACACCGATAATGTTAAGCCAGATATGTGCATAAGAAGTGAACTTTGCTTCTTTTCCGGATCCGACACTTGCCATGAACGCAGTGATGCAGGTGCCGATATTGGAACCAAGCATAATGGCGATTCCGGCAGGGACGGACAATTCTCCTGCTGCAAGGAAGCCCATGGCGATCCCTGTCATAGCAGAGCTGGAGTGGATAATTGCTGTTATAATCATTCCTATGGTGAGTGCGATCACCAAATGTTTTTCCATCGATAAAAGCAGGTGCTGGACAAGTTCATAAGAAGAAATGGGGCCAGCCAGGGTTTTAAATCCATTAATCGCAGCTATGACAAAGGAAAGGCCAATCAGAGTCGTGCCGATACTTTTGGATATAACGTGCGGAATAAACCATAAACAGCACCCGAGTATGGCCCCAGGTATGGTCCACTCCTCTAAAGGGACCGTCATAAATTCAGTCGTAAAGGTGGATCCGATATTTGTGCCAAGGATGATCCCGATGGTTTGAGGGAATGTGAGGCTTCCAGCTGAAACAAGCCCGATCGTCATTACCATTACGGCAGAGCTGCTTTGCAGAATGCCGGTTACAAAGATGCCGACAAAAAATCCCCTGACAGGGGTCCTGGTGACCCTCTTTAAAAAAACCTTCAATCTCTTCCCCGATGCATTGAACAGACCAATCCGCAAAATGGCCATTCCTGCTAAGAATAAACCTAAAAAAATCCCAAAGCTCAGCAATTCTTTCATTCATGATCCCCCTTGCCAAATTCTATGGACAAAAGGGGAAGGACATGCCTTGAAAATAAAATTGTTTAAGAAGCATATCAATATTAGATCGATTTTTTTCCATGCATACGGGCCTATTTCAAAGCTGTATTCGAGGAAAAGTTGTATTTAACAATTTTCTATGGGTGAAACACATTGATTAAACAGGTTGGTCTACGTTCCAGGTGCGAGACTCCTGATCCACTCCAAGGCTTATGCTTGCACTAAAGCATAAGTGCGACTAAGCTTCTGTCTTCGTTATCGCTCGCCAATCACCAAGTCTTCTTTATCGGGTCTCTGCCTGCCAATTTTGTTAAGTATTTCATATTTATTAAATCAACATTGAGCTTTAAAATATCAAATATTTGGCAGGCACCGCTTTCCGCCTTTCTGCGCGGGATTAGCGGGACAGGTGAGACCCCACAGGCGAAGCCGAGGAGGCTCCACCGCCCGCCCCGCGGAAAGCGGGCATCCTGAAACGGAAATCAACCTGCTGCTTTAAAAGTAACAAAATTTGTGAACAAAGCCTGATTGAAATATCACTGAAGCGAAAATCAACAAAGTTTGCGAAACGTCCCTATTAATAGTTGACCTGAATTAACCAGTATATTATAATGTGTAAGTACATGATGTAATAAAATGCATTATGAGTTAGTGTGTTGTGTTCGGAGGGAGGGAAAGAGATGTCTAAAACCGTCGTTCGTAAAAACGAATCGCTTGAAGATGCTCTTCGTCGCTTTAAACGTACTGTATCTAAGACAGGTACACTGCAAGAAGCTAGAAAGCGCGAATTCTATGAAAAGCCTAGCGTAAAACGCAAGAAAAAGTCAGAAGCAGCTAGAAAACGTAAATGGTAAGAGAGGGTGTAAATATGAGTCTTCTCGAGCGTTTAAATAATGATATGAAACAAGCGATGAAGAATAAAGAAAAAGACAGACTCTCTGTTATTCGTATGCTTAAATCAGCTCTTCAAAACGAAGCCATTAAGCTTATGAAGCAAGACCTGACAGAAGAGGAAGAATTGACAGTACTTTCTCGCGAACTAAAACAACGCAAAGACTCCCTTCATGAATTTGAAAAGGCAGGCCGACAAGACCTGGCTGACAAACTGCTTACCGAAATTAATTACGTTGAGGTATATATGCCTGAGCAGCTTTCTGAAGAAGATTTAGCCGCGATCGTCCAAGAAACGGTTAAAGAAGTGAATGCTTCATCCAAAGCTGATATGGGAAAAGTTATGGGAGCTATCATGCCTAAAGTAAAAGGCAAAGCAGATGGTTCTTTAGTAAACAAGCTAGTACTACAACAATTATCTCAAACTAACTAACTAACGTTAAACCGCAAGCATTCATGCATGCGGTTTTTTACTTTGTATTTCTTCGAAATTCCCTGCATACCATACATAAGGATACATTCATTCCTTTGATTTTCTGATTTTTTGAAACTTTTTTACTATTGATCGGTATATAATGCGGGGGTATTGGGGGTGAAGTATGAACAAGTACATGTTAGCGTTCCTGCTTGGTCTATTCTCATGGCTTACACTATTCGGATTAACACCCGAAGCAGCAGAAAATAAAACAGTATACAAGGTTCATGTAAACCGTTCAATGGAAAATGAAAAGGAGCTGCTGGAACAACTGGGTATAGAAAAGGCAAAGGCTGCAACCGTTAAGGAAAGCTTTGCAGAAAAAGCCTCGCGCTTTCTTACTAATCCAGTTGTCATTTGCATTTTGCTTACGATAGGATGTCTCGGCCTTGTCATCGAGCTGTTTACCCCGGGAATCGGGCTTGGCGGGCTGCTGGGACTGATTGTGTTTGTGTTATTCTTCTTTGGGCATATGGCGGCAGGGTTAACTGGCTATGAACCCATTGTACTCTTTGGGGCGGGAGCTGTACTGCTGATCCTAGAGTTGTTTCTGCCCGGGGCCGTTGCAGGCATGCTGGGCCTTGGATGCATTATTGCCAGTCTCTATATGGCATCGGAAAGTGCTTTGTACTTATCCATCGGATTATTAATTGCTCTAGTCATTTCGATCAGCACAGCTATTATCTTAATAAAGGTGTATGGTAAAAGAATGAGATTCTTTAAAAAAATTGTATTGGAAGATTCTACGGCGTCTGATAAAGGATATGTTTCCAATAATAACCGTGTTGATCTTATTGGAAGCGAAGGGACAGCGCTTACCACTCTTCGTCCCGCAGGCATTGCCCTGATTGAAAATGAGCGTCTGGACGTAGTGACTGAGGGCGGCTTTATCCCTAAGGACAGCAGAATCAAGGTGGTAAAAGCAGAAGGCGCCCGCATTGTTGTGAGGGAAATATAAACGTAAAAGGGGGAAATCAATATGCTGTCTACCAGCAGTATCTTGTTAATTATTGCAGTGATTGTTGGCGTGATCCTGCTAGCTATCCTGCTGACATTTGTACCCGTTATGCTCTGGATATCAGCCCTGGCTGCAGGAGTAAGGGTCAGTATTTTTACCTTGATCGGGATGAGGCTCCGCCGTGTCATTCCCAGCAGGGTGATCAATCCGCTGATCAAGGCACATAAGGCAGGCCTTGGGGTAACCACCAACCAGCTTGAAAGCCACTATCTTGCAGGAGGTAACGTAGACCGGGTGGTCAATGCCTTAATTGCCGCCCACAGGGCAAATATTGAGCTTTCCTTTGAACGGTGTGCTGCTATAGATCTGGCAGGAAGAAACGTGCTGGAAGCTGTGCAGATGAGTGTAAATCCGAAGGTGATTGAAACTCCATTCATTGCAGGTGTTGCGATGAATGGAATTGAAGTGAAGGCAAAGGCCAGGATTACGGTAAGGGCGAATATCGAGCGTTTGGTGGGAGGGGCCGGTGAAGAAACAGTTATTGCCCGTGTAGGGGAAGGGATTGTCTCCACGATAGGTTCTTCTGAGAATCATAAAAAGGTTCTTGAGAACCCGGATATGATCTCACAGACTGTTTTATCGAAAGGTTTGGATTCCGGTACGGCTTTCGAAATCCTCTCCATCGATATAGCGGATGTCGATATTGGCAGTAATATCGGAGCGAATCTCCAGACCGAACAGGCGGAGGCGGATAAGCAGATCGCCCAGGCTAAAGCCGAGGAACGCCGTGCCATGGCTGTAGCTTATGAGCAGGAAATGAAAGCCAGAGTCCAGGAAATGAGGGCAAAAGTGGTCGAGTCGGAAGCGGAAGTCCCTCTGGCTATGGCAGAAGCGCTCAAGTCAGGGAATTTAGGTGTCATGGATTACGTGAATCTGCAGAATATCACCGCTGATACGGATATGAGAGACTCCATCTCCAGAATGTCCAAAAACCCTGAGGATGGAGAAGGCAAGAAATCCTAACAGACAGGAGAGGAGGAATTCGCATCGAAAAATTGATTGAGTTTATCATTGGCAATGGATTTTTCTTCATCATTCTAATAGGGATTGTCTCCAGTCTTTATAAGAAGGCAAAAAATGCCTACAGAGGAACGCCTAAGTCTCCTCAGACAGAGATTGAACAGTCATGGAGCGATCAACCATCCGGTCCTGAAAGGGCTGAGAAAGTAAAGGTGGACATTCCGGGAAATCATCTGGAAAGAAGCACGATTTTTCATGATGAAAGGCTCGAAACCTCTATAAATATCGAAAGATTAGAAACAGCGGCAGAAAGGAAGAGGTTCCAGGCCGGTGTCCTTCTAAATCAAAGAGAGGATACTCCTTCTGGTGGGCCCGTTCTTTCCAGCTTCACCCGTAACAATCTGGTACAGGGCCTGATCATGGCAGAAATACTAGGCAGGCCGCGGGGCAGGAACCCTTACAAAAGAAGAAGATAATCGTTAAATTTCAGTGCTAGAACCCCCTTTTTTCTCATACATTTGAGTTAAAAGGGGGTTCTTTTTTTATGGCATTACGATGGGGACAAAAGCTTCGGCAGCTAATGATGAAAACAATGGACCTTCCGCAGGATGTGATCATGGATCTGCCCCGTATTACCATGATCGGGCAGCTGCATATATATATCGAGAACCACCGGGGGCTGCTGACATTTACGGATGACGAATTACGGTTAATGCTGAAGCAGGGTCAGCTGCTCATTAAAGGAAGTTCCTTTTCAATAAAAGCCATCCTTCCTGAAGAAATTTTACTGGAAGGAAAGATAGATCATGTATTTTTTATCAATGAATGATACGGGGGGAAACCCATGAAGAACCAGTGGACAAACTTTTTATCTGGGACTGTAAGAGTAAAGGCGGAAGGCAAAGGTACAGAAAGAGTATTGAATAAGCTTGTCAGGAATAAAGTATTTGTCTGGAATGTGAAAAAGATTGGCGCGGAAACGATGCTGTTCAGCATCCATCTGAAGGATCTTCACAATTTCCGCAGGGCTGTGAGGAGCAGCGGATGCCGCTATTCGTTTTTAGAAGGAAGCGGCGGTCCCTTTTTGTTCAAGAAGCTGTTGAAGAATAGCGGGATTCTGGCGGGCTTTTTTGCTTTTATTATCGTGATCCTTGTCTTGTCAAATATGGTATGGAGAATCGAAATTAAAGGCGCAAAGCCAGAGACAGAACATTTGATACGCAAAGAATTGGACAAGATGGGAGTAAAGCCGGGGAAGCTTCAATTCTCGCTGGATGGCGCGGACGACATTCAAAAAAAGCTTACGAACAATATCTCTGCGCTTACCTGGGTCGGTGTGGAGCTGAAAGGGACAACTTATCACTTTCAGGTGGTTGAAAAAAAGCAGCCGAAGGAACCAGTGAAACTGCCGGCGAGAAATCTTGTGGCAAAAAAGAAAGCGGTAGTTGCCCATATGTTTGTTGCCAAAGGGCAGCCGCTGGTGGCGGTCCATGATTACGTGAAAAAAGGACAGCTTCTTGTTTCAGGAACGATTGGGAATCCCGAGCACCCAAGGATTGTTGCGGCGGATGGAGAGGTGTGGGGGGAAACCTGGTATAAATCCAAAGTAGAAGTTCCTTTAATAACCAAATTTTCCGTGTTTAATGGGAACGAGAAAGTGAAACATTATATAAAAATAGGCGGCTTTTCCATTCCTGTCTGGAATTTTAAAAAGATTACCTACAAGCACTATGAAAAAGAGATGTCTGAAAGGCCGCTGAAATTTTTGAAGTGGGAGCTTCCGATTGTATATAAAACCTCCACCTTTCGTGCAAAGGAAGAAGTCACCCGCAAATACACTGTGCCTCAGGCGGTTTTAAAAGCAAAAGATATGGGAAAAAAAGATTTGAGGAAGCTTTTGCCTGAAGATTCTAAAATAGTTGGGGAAGAAGTTTTGCACCAAGAGGAAGAGAGTGGTAAAGTTAAATTATCTTTACATTACAAGGTTATAGAAAATATAGCTGTCGGACAGCCGATTATTCAAGGAGACTAAGGAATGTCAGAAGAAGCAAAAGTGATTAACTTACATCTCGAATCACCTGCTGAAGCCATCGCTCTTTTAGGTAATTCAGACTCTAACTTAAAGATACTTGAACAAGACCTGCAGATTTCTCTTGTGACCCGCGGGGAAGACATCTCCATATCAGGAGAAGCATCTTCCGCAGAAATGGCAGCGGTAGTGCTAAAATCGCTTCTGAAGGTCATTAGAAGAGGAATCAATATCAGTTCGCGTGACACGGCCTATGCTGTTGAAATGGCAAAAAAGGGTACCATCGAGTATTTTATTGAATTATATAACGAAGAAATCATGAAGAACGCCAAGGGCAAAACCATCCGGGTGAAGACACTTGGCCAACGTCAATATATCGCTGAGATGAAAAAGAACGATTTAGTTTTTGGGATTGGTCCTGCAGGGACAGGAAAAACGTATCTGGCGGTTATTATGGCAGTCAATGCCTTGAAAAATGGGCAGGTCAAAAAAATCATTCTGACCAGGCCGGCGGTGGAGGCCGGTGAAAGCCTTGGATTCCTGCCAGGTGATTTAAAGGAGAAGGTGGATCCTTATCTTCGTCCCCTCTATGATGCCCTGCATGATGTATTAGGCACGGATCATACTGAACGCATGATTGAAAGAGGAACCATCGAGATTGCCCCTCTTGCTTATATGAGGGGAAGAACTCTGGATGATGCTTTTGTTATTTTGGATGAAGCACAGAACACCACGATGGCACAGATGAAGATGTTCCTGACAAGGCTTGGCTTTGGATCCAAGATGGTCATAACCGGTGACCGGTCCCAGGTCGACCTTCCAAAAGGCGTAAAATCCGGCCTGCTGACAGCCGAAGAGATACTTAAAAATGTCAAGGGAGTATCACTTGTGTTCCTGGAACAAAGCGACATTGTACGGCACCCTCTCGTCGCCAGAATCATCAATGCCTTTGAAAAAGCAGATCTATAAGAAAAGTGCCTGCCACTGGTGGCAGGCACTTTTTTGCGATGGCTGCTTTTCAATAAGTTTAAGTACAAAAATAAATGGTATTTCATTGATTTATAAGCGGTTTTGAGGGAAAAACACCGTTCTGCGCTTTTCTTTGATCCAGCTGCGAACTGCCATCTTCCCGTCATAAGCCAAGCCGTCCATGGGAATAAGGCACTTCCCACGGCAGCCTCGTCTTATGCTGGTCAGATGGCTGCTTTTCAATAAGTTTTGTACAAAACTAAATGGTATTTCATTGATTTATAAGCGGTTTGAGGGAAAAGCACCGTTCTGCGCTTTTCATGCCCCTTGAAAACTGATATGATTTTACATAAATAGCGGTAAGAGGAATTGGATTTTTGTCTTGGGCAGGGAGGCTTATTATGAGCAGAGTTTACAAGGCAGTCGCAAAGCTTCGGGAACTCCTGAGGGTGAAGGTTTTTCAAGCCTTGCTTTTTATAATACTCGGGTTGATTTCATATTTCGTGATGTTTGATAATGTCAGGCCAGAGAAAATCAATGTAAAATTACTGACTCCAGCGGAAAAGACGATCAGGGCGACCCAGACGGTAGTGGATAAGGAAAAAACTGCTGAGGCACGGAGCGAAGCCGTGAAAGAAGCTGGGGATATTTATACCCTGAAAAAAGAGTATGCGCAAAATCGTGTGGATTTAATTTCTTCTATTTTTGATTCGGCTAAAGAAGTGAAACAAGATCTGATTAAAAAGCAGCAGGCAGCCAAGAAGGACGGACAGGATACGGAAAAATTGGTATTAGGCACCCCTGAACAGGTTGCCCTTGTAAAGCAGAAGCTGACGGAGGATGTTACTAAGGAGCTATCTGATTCCGTATTCGCCACGCTGCTGAAATCGGATGATAATGAAGTTGAAATTGCAGAAGACCTGACCTTGACCGCCATACATAATGTCATGAATACAAAAATACCGGCAGCTGAGGTTGAAATAGCCAAAAAACGGGTGGAGGAACAGCTGAGGTTTTCCAGTCTCCCCCAGGATCTTAAAAGCGTTGCTGTTGTTTTGGGACGATTTGCGATCATTCAAAATGATATATATGACCGCGAGAAATCTGAGGAAAAAATCCAGGCAGCCAAGGAAAGCGTAGAGCCGGTAAAAATCCTCCAGGGTCAGGTGATTGTTGAGGAAGGCCAGCTAGTGGACCAGGATATCTATCGCAATTTACAGCTTGCCGGTCTTTTGGAGGAGCAGACGTCCTATCTGCCGTATATCGGCCTCGGATTATTTGTCCTGCTTACAATGGGAGGGTTGTTTTATTACTTCCAGCTTGCACGTGAAGGTGACGTGAAAAAGCAGTCGCAGATCCTGCTTTTCAGCATCGTGTATCTGCTGTCGCTTCTGATCATGAAGACCATCAGCCTGTTCCAGAATGCCGAGTTTATTGACGTCGTCTATTTCTTTCCGGCAGCCTTTGCAGCCATGCTGATCAAGGTACTCCTGAATGAAAGGCTGGCCATCGCCACCACAATCATCATGGCCTGTTACGGGACTATCATATTTAATGGAGGCTCTGCTTCGAATCTTCATATCACAGCGGGAATATTCATCCTGCTGAGCGGGACAGCATCCATCATACTCTTAAATACCAAGAATTATCGTTCCAAGATTCTTCAGGCAGGAATGATATTGTCTCTGTTTAATTTTGTGCTGATCATGGCCCTGCTTTTCATCATGGATGCACATTTTCAAAAGATGGAGTTATTATTCTTTATGCTGTCTGCGCTTGTTTCCGGTTTGTCATCTTCCATCTTGACGATCGGTATTCTGCCTTTCTTTGAAACAGGCTTTGGAATCCTGACAACCATGAAACTGATCGAGCTTTCGAACCCAAACCATCCGCTTTTAAGGCGGATACTAACAGAGGCTCCCGGCACCTATCATCATAGTGTCATGGTCGCCAATCTAGCTGAATCAGCATGCGAGGCGATTGGCGCAAACGGTCTCCTTGCCCGTGTCGGCTGTTATTATCATGATATCGGCAAAACCAAACGCCCGCAGTTCTTTATTGAAAATCAGATGAATATCGAAAATCCGCATGACCGCCTTGATCCAGAGACCAGTAAGGATATTATCCTTGCCCATGTATCCGATGGTGTCGAGTACCTGCGGAAGCACCGTCTCCCTGACGAGATTGTGGCTATTGCAAAAGAACATCACGGAACAACATTATTGAAATACTTCTTCCATAAGGCCAAAAACGAAGAGCGGGAAGTAAAAGAAGCTGATTTCAGATATCCGGGGCCTCGCCCTCAATCCAAGGAAACAGCTGTAATCAGTATAGCGGACAGCGTTGAGGCAGCAGTCAGGTCCATGGGAGGGCCAACCGCCGAAAAAATTGATTCTTTGATTAAAAGCATCATTGTAGAACGCCTGCAGGATGGGCAGTTTAATGAATGTGATATTACAATGAAGGAACTGGAGATTGTAAAGAAATCCCTCAGCGAGACTTTGAAGGGGATTTTCCATACACGAATAGAGTATCCTGTCATTTCAAATAAATAGGAGTGTTGATTATGATATTGACAATCGATTATAACGATGAAACACATGAGCTTCAGGAAAAGGACCATCAGCTCGTTGATGAAATCCTGCAGTTTGCGGCGGGGAAGCTTTCGATCCAGCAAGGAACTGAGCTTTCTGTCACGTTTGTCGATAATGATACTATTCAAAAGATTAATGCGGAATACAGAGATAAAGATCAGCCTACAGACGTCATTTCCTTCGCCTTGGAGGAAATGGGCGAAGATGAAGTCCAAATTGTAGGTGGGGAAATGCCGAGAGTTCTCGGCGACATTGTGATTTCAGTCGAGCGGACAAGGGAACAGGCGGAAGAGTACCAGCATTCCTTTGAACGGGAGCTGGGCTTTTTGGCTTTGCATGGATTCCTTCATCTGCTGGGTTATGACCATATGACGGAAGAAGATGAAAAGATCATGTTCGGCAAACAAAAGGAAATCCTTGACGAGTATGGACTCCTTCGATAGAAATCGAAAGCATTCATTCTATAGAAGCGTCTGTTTCGCCTTTAGAGGGATCTATACGGGAGTTAAGAGTGAGAGGAATATGCGGATTCACATTACAGCCGCCATCCTTGCATCACTGGCCTCGTTCATATTTAAACTGACTCTCCTGGAGTGGATTTTGGTGCTGTTCGCCATAGGGGGGACTATTTCCCTGGAATTGCTGAATTCAGCATTGGAGAGGGTAGTGGACCTTGCCTCCCCGCGGTATCACAATCTGGCAAAAGAGGCAAAGGATCTGGCTGCCGGGGCGGTATTGGTTTTTGCCATCATTTCGCTTTTGATCGGGCTGTTGATTTTTGTGCCAAAGCTGGTTCAATTATTTTAATGATAGGGGGATACTAATATGACAGTAGTAGAGTTGATAGAGAAAGCAAGAAAAGCAAGAGAACAGGCATATGTACCTTACTCCAAGTTCAAGGTAGGGGCCGCTCTTCTAACGGCAGATGGAAAAGTCTTTGGAGGCTGCAATATTGAAAATGCAGGCTACAGCATGACAAATTGTGCGGAAAGAACCGCTTTCTTTAAGGCTGTTTCTGAAGGGGAGAAGAACTTTCAGATGCTGGCGGTTATAGCAGATACAGATGGACCGGTATCTCCATGCGGCGCATGCAGGCAGGTTATTTCCGAGTTCTGTGCAAGAGATATGAAGGTAGTTTTAGCTAATTTAAACGGAGATATAAAAGAAACAACAGTTGAAGAATTATTGCCAGGGGCATTTACACCGGAGGATTTACATGACTAATTTGAATAACCAGACAAACAAGAAGTACAAATCAGGATTTATTTCTATTATCGGAAGACCAAATGTAGGGAAGTCTACGTTCTTAAACAGAGTAATCGGCCAAAAAATTGCGATTATGAGTGATAAGCCTCAGACAACACGAAATAAAGTCCAGGGTGTACTTACACTGGACGATGCTCAGATGATCTTTATCGATACACCGGGTATTCATAAACCAAAGCATAAACTTGGCGATTTTATGATGAAGGTGGCGCAGAACACCTTGAAAGAAGTCGATCTTGTCTTATTTATGATCAATGCAGAGGAAGGGATCGGCCGTGGGGACGAGTTTATTATTGAAAAGCTGAAGTCTGTCAAAACCCCGGTTTTTCTTGTCATCAATAAGATTGACCTTGTCCATCCGGATGAACTGCTGAGAATCATTGAAACCTACAAGGAGAAGCTGGATTTTAAAGCAGTTGTTCCAATATCTGCACTTCAGGGAAACAATGTGGAGACCCTATTGACCCAGATTCAGGAATTCCTTCCGGAGGGCCCTCAATATTACCCGGCTGATCAGGTAACCGATCACCCGGAAAGATTCATCATATCCGAACTGATCAGGGAAAAAGCCCTCCACCTTACCAGGGAAGAAATCCCGCACTCCATTGCGGTACTGATTGATTCCATTAAGCGTGCTGAAAATAGTGAAAACACTATCCATGTGATGGCTACCATCATTGTGGAAAGAGACTCACAAAAGGGAATCGTCATAGGAAAGCAGGGGAAAATGATGAAGGAAATCGGCCAGAGGGCGCGGGTCGATATTGAAAATCTTCTTGGTTCCCGAGTCTTCCTTGAACTATGGGTCAAGGTGCAGAAGGACTGGAGAAACAAGGCCAACCAGCTGAGGGATTATGGTTTTAGGGATGACGAATACTAAGATTAGATTCCACGAGCGGCCGTTTTATACGTAGAAAAAAATGTTTAACATGAAAACTAAGGGATTGGTCAACATAATTATAAGGTTTGGGGAAAAAGCATGCTGGTTTAATAATGAAAGGTGGGCTTAAATTATGTTAGACTTTACCTGGAAAGTGTTCAGCCGCACGGGTAATATCGATACCTATCTTCTTTTTAAAGAGCTTGAAGAGGATAGGGAGAACCCCGATGGGATGAAAGCCGAGCTTGCAGAACCTGATTACCCTCTCTTATAATTTCCTTCCCTGCCATTTTCGAAAGGCGGTTATCGTGTTCCAGAAATGTGAAGGAATTGTAATCAGGCGTACGAATTACGGAGAAAACAATAAGATTATTACTCTATATACCCGGGAATGGGGCAAAATTGCGGTGATGGCAAGAGGAGCGAGCAAACCCAGCAGCAGATTTTCAGCCGTCACCCAGTTATTTAATTACGGTTCTTATCTGGTCCAGATGTCCAAGGGCATGGGGACGCTTCAACAGGGAGAGACCATATCCTCCATGCGGTCGATCAAGGAAGATATCTTTTCCACAGCATATGCTTCATATATGGTGGAGCTGCTTGATAAAAGCGTGGATGACCGGAGCCCGAATCCTTATTTATTTGAGCTCCTTTATCAGTCTTTACATTATATTAATGAGGGCTATGATCAGGAAATCATAACCTTTATCTTTGAAATGAAAATGCTGGATGTACTGGGCCTGCACCCCAATCTGGATTCATGTTCCATCTGCGGTGCCCAGGAAGGGAGTTTTTCCTTTTCGTTCCGTGAAGGGGGATTTATCTGCCACCGCTGCCTGGACAAGGATCCTTATCATATGAAAATCTCTCCCGCTGCGGTGAAACTTCTGCGGTTATTTTATTATTTTGATTTAAGCAGGCTAGGCAAGATATCTGTAAAACCGGAGACAAAACGCGAGCTTGAGAGAGTGATAGGAACCTATTATGAGGAGTATTCCGGGCTGCAGCTCAAGTCCAAGAAGTTTCTTAAACAGATGGACCGTTTAAAAGGTACGTTCGGTTCAGAGTCATGATACATTTTGTTTTTATGGCTCTTGACAAACGTACTTTTTATCCTATAGAATTTGTTTATTATAAACATTGCGTAGACGGAAAGTAGTACCTAGACGCCTCATTCAAAGCGACCCTGAGATGGTGAGAGCCAGGGATTAGAGAATCTGGGGAAGGCAGTCCTGAGCATATTCTGGCTGAGCCAGCAAAAAAGAGGCCAATTTCGGCAAATAGGGTGGAACCGCGGGTAACTCTCGTCCCTATGCATTCGTGCATAGGGGCGGGAGTTTTTTGTTTCCTTACACGAAAGATCAAATAATTATGGAGGTGCAGAAATGAATATTCAAGATATGATATTAACTCTTCAAAGGCACTGGTCCCAGCAGGGATGTATTTTGATGCAGGCCTATGATGTGGAAAAGGGAGCAGGAACGATGAGTCCCTACACATTCCTTCGTGCAATCGGGCCGGAGCCGTGGAATGTAGCATACGTTGAACCATCCAGGCGTCCTGCTGACGGAAGGTATGGAGAAAATCCAAACAGGCTGTATCAGCACCACCAATTCCAAGTGATCATGAAGCCGTCTCCGGATAATATCCAGGAGCTGTATTTGGAGTCTCTTAAGGCCCTGGGCATTGACCCCCTTAAACATGATATCCGATTTGTAGAGGATAACTGGGAGAATCCATCACTTGGCTGTGCAGGACTGGGCTGGGAAGTTTGGCTTGATGGGATGGAAATCACTCAGTTTACATACTTCCAGCAAGTGGGCGGCTTAGAGTGCAAGCCGGTATCAGTTGAGATTACTTACGGAATAGAAAGGCTTGCCTCCTACATCCAGGATAAGGAAAACGTGTTTGATCTGGAATGGACAAATGGCTTTACAGTAAAGGATATCTTCTATCAGCCGGAATATGAGCATTCAAAATATACCTTTGAAACATCCGATCCCGATATGCTGTTCGGGCTGTTCAATATCTATGAAAAGGAAGCACACCGCCAAATGGAAAACGGGCTGGTTCATCCTGCTTATGATTATGTCCTAAAATGCTCTCATACCTTTAATATACTGGATGCCCGCGGTTCCATTTCTGTAACCGAGCGTACCGGCTATCTGGCAAGGGTCAGGAATTTGGCAAGAAAAGTGGCAAAAACGTTCTATGAGGAAAGAGAAAAGCTTGGTTTCCCAATTTTAAATAAAAAGGAGGATGTAAACCATGACTAATAGAGATGTACTCATTGAAATTGGACTTGAAGAAATGCCGGCACGGTTTGTAACCTCCTCCATGAATCAGCTGGCAGAGAAAATCGAAGCATGGCTTCATGAAAGACAGATAGAATTCAGCGGGATTACCGCTTTCTCAACTCCGCGCAGATTAGCGGTAAGCATCAAAGGAACAGCTCAGTTCCAAAAGGATGTGAACGAGGAGGCGAAAGGTCCTGCCAAGAAAATCGCGTTAGACCAGGAAGGAAATTGGTCTAAGGCAGCCATGGGCTTTGCCCGCGGCCAGGGAGTAACCGTGGAGGATCTTTTCTTCAAGGAGCTGAATGGTGTTGAATATGTGTATGTTAACAAATTCATCAAAGGGCAGGAAGTCAGAAATCTCCTTCCTGAATTAAAGGATCTAATTACAAGCCTGACCTTCCCTAAAAATATGAGATGGGCCGATGAGGACCTTCGCTTTGTACGTCCGATTAAATGGCTGATGGCTCTCTATGGAGAAGAAATCATTCCATTTTCCATTGCGGGTGTCCAGACGGGTAATGAAACACGGGGCCATAGATTCTTGGGGGAATCTTCTGTGATTCAGACCGCCGGCGAATATGAAGCCAAGCTGAAAAGCCAAAAGGTCATTGCAGATCCAGCAGAAAGAAAGCAGATGATTCTGAGCCAGATTAAACAGATTGAAAAAGATCAAAACTGGACGATTCCTGTAGATGAAGAGCTTCTTGAAGAGGTAAACAATCTAGTGGAATATCCCACAGCCCTATTTGGAACGTTTGAGGAGGAATTCCTGGAGCTTCCTGAAGAAGTTCTCGTAACTTCCATGAAGGAGCATCAAAGGTATTTCCCTGTAAAGAACAAGGAAGGAAAGCTATTGCCATTCTTTGTTACTGTGAGAAATGGTAATGACGAGCACCTCGACATCGTGGCACGTGGAAATGAAAAGGTATTGCGTGCCCGCCTGGCAGATGCAGCTTTCTTTTATAACGAAGATAAAAAGACCAGCATCGAGGATTCTTTAAAGAAGCTGGAATCCATTGTTTATCATGAAGAATTGGGGACATTGGCAGAAAAGGTAACCCGGGTCAGAAAGCTTACATCCCTTATTGCAGAAACATGGGGACTGAATGCGGAAGAGCAGAAGCTTGCCGACAGGGCTGCTGAAATCAGCAAGTTTGACCTTGTCACTCACATGGTGTACGAATTCCCTGAACTCCAAGGTCACATGGGTGAAAAATATGCTCTGTTAAAGGGTGAAGATGCCAGGGTCGCTGCTGCGATTAATGAACATTATATGCCGCGCAACGCCGAGGACAGCGTCCCTTCATCTTCTATTGGATCCATCGTGTCTCTTGCAGAGAAGCTTGACACCATTACCGCATGTTTTTCCATCGGCATCATCCCGACGGGTTCACAAGACCCTTACGCCCTTAGGCGGCAGGCAAGCGGGATCGTCTCTATCCTTGCAGAAAACAATACGGATGTAAGGCTCGAGGAGCTTCTTGAATCGGCACTATCCATTATAGAAGAAGAGAAGCTGGCAAAGGATTCTGTGGAGAACATCAAAAAAGAATTACTTACATTCTTCAAGGCTCGTGTGAAACATCTGCTTAATGAGCGGAAAGTCCGCTATGATTTAATTGATGCAGTCCTTGAAAATGAAATCGGAAGCGTCTCAAGCCTTGTTGAACGTGCAGAGGTGCTTGAAGCGAAAAGAAGTTCAGAAGGCTTCAAGGAAACTGTAGAAGCATTGAGCAGGGTCATGAACATTTCATCCAAGGCAGAAATAGACGTCGCCATTGATGAAAATCTGTTTGAAAACTCTTATGAGAGCGGCTTGAATAAAAAATACATGTCCATCCTTGACGAATATGCTTCCGTAAAGAGTGAGGAAGAACGATACGAAGTGCTTGCCTCCCTGCAGCCGGAAATTGAGGAGTACTTCGAACATACAATGGTCATGGCGGATGATGAAACGATCAGAAATAACCGCCTTGCCCTTCTTTCCGCTGTTACGAAGGCCATCCGCCAGTTCGCAGAATGGAATAAAATCATTACTGCATAAACGGTCTTGCTTAGGTCTGTTTCATCAGCTATATAAAAACATTAAAGGCTCATGACTTTATTTCGGTTTCTCTAAAAAGCCCAAAAGTCATGGGCCTTCTTATTGGCCTGGTGAAAACATGAAATCCTGAAAATCCGATATGACGCTGCCTGCCTTCTGATAAACACTCTTTTCTCAAGGATGCCTATTAGTATATAATAAAATTAAAAAGTATAGCTTAATTTATTTCATAGAAGCAGAAGTGTGCCCCAGCCATGCCTTTTACATATCGTTTAGTTCTGAAAAGGAATGAGAGGGTTTCCTCCGGAGTGGCAGAAACGATCTTTAGATCGTTAATAAAGGGGGAGACCGTTCTTTTTTACTAGCAAGGTGGTGATTAATATAGAACTGAATAAGCGCCAGCAGCATATTTTGGAAATCGTCAAACAGAATGGCCCCATTACCGGGGAACATATTGCCGACCAGCTGAATCTGACACGTGCAACACTAAGGCCGGACCTTGCCATCCTGACTATGGCCGGCTTTTTGGATGCAAGGCCGCGTGTGGGCTATTTTTATTCTGGAAAGAGTGAAACCCAGATGCTTAGTGACAGCCTGAAGAAAATCCTGGTGAGGGACTATCAATCGATTCCCGTTGTGGTGAATGACAGTGTTTCGGTCTATGATGCTGTCTGCACCATGTTTCTGGAGGATGTGGGAACCCTTTTTGTGGTGGACAAAGATTCCATTCTAAAGGGAGTCCTTTCCAGAAAGGATCTTTTAAGGGCGAGCATCGGCAAGCAGGAGCTGACAACGATTCCTGTTAATATCATCATGACGAGGATGCCCAATGTAACGATGTGTTCCCGTGAAGACCTGCTGCTCGATGTAGCGAAGAGGCTGATCGACAAGCAGATTGATGCAGTTCCGGTTGTGAGAGAAACCGAGGCAGGGTATGAAGTAATAGGCAGGATAACCAAAACCAATATAGCTAAAGCATTTGTGGCTCTTGCAGATGATGAGATATAGGAGAGGGAAGCCAATGAACAGTAAAATGATCTATGTAGTTTCTGATTCAGTCGGGGAAACGGCTGAACTGGTGACAAAAGCAGCAGCCAGCCAATTCAAGGGATATGAGATTATCATTAAGCGTATCCCCTATGTGGAGACGCAGTCCAATATCGACCAGGTCATACAGCTTGCGAAAAAGAACTCAGGGATCATAGCTTATACCCTTGTGAAACCTGAAACCCGGATGCATATGAAGGAAATGGCGGAACGGGAAGATATCTTCGCCTATGATATCATAGGCCCCCTGATTGATAATCTGCAGAACTGCTTTGAGTCCCAGCCGCTTTATGAACCTGGGATGGTGCGGAAGCTCGATGATGATTATTTTAAGAGAGTGGAAGCGATAGAATTTGCCGTAAAATATGATGATGGCAGAGACCCGCGGGGAATTCTGCGCGCGGATATCGTCCTTGTCGGGGTTTCCAGGACCTCGAAAACTCCCTTGTCCCAGTATCTTGCGCACAAGAGGCTGAAGGTTGCGAATGTTCCGGTCGTGCCCGAAGTGGACCCTCCGGAAGAGCTCTTTTTAGTTCCGCCGTCCAAGTGTATCGGGCTCAAAATCAGTCCTGAAAAACTGAACAATATCCGGCGGGAACGCCTGAAGATATTGGGGCTTAACGACCAGGCGATCTATGCCAATATGGAGCGCATCAAAGAAGAGCTCGCCTACTTTGACCGGATTGTGGCGAGATTAAAATGTCCAGTCATCGATGTGACCAATAAGGCTGTGGAAGAAACAGCGAATACGATTATTAATAGCATTCAGAATTGAGAAGAAGGAATGCATATATTTGTGATCAGACTGCAGGGAAACTTATTAAGATTGAGTTTTCCTGTATTTTTTTAAGCTGAAAGGGCACCGCTTTCCGCTTTTGGTGTCATCCAGCTTCAAGCTGAAACCCTCGAGTCATAAGCCGATCCGTCCGTGAGGAGAAAAACCGCTCCTCACAGCCGGCTCGTCTTATGCTTGTCGGGTCTCTGCCTTTCAATAAGTACTGGGTAATTGAGGGGTTTGATATCCATGGAAAGGGAATAAGATTGAGCTGAAAGGCACCGCTTTCCGCTTTTGGTGTCATCCAGCTTCAAGCTGAGACCCTCGAGTCATAAGCCGATCCGTCCGTGAGGAGAAAAACCGCTCCTCACAGCCGGCTCGTCTTATGCTTGTCGGGTCTCTGCCTTTCAATAAGTACTGGGTAATTGAGGGGTTTGATATCCATGGAAAGGGAATAAGATTGAGCTGAAAAGCACCGCTTTCCGCTTTTGGTGTCATCCAGCTTCAAGCTGAGACCCTCGAGTCATAAGCCGATCCGTCCGTGAGGAGAAAAACCGCTCCTCCCAGCCGGCTCGTCTTATGCTTGTCGGGTCTCTGCCTTTCAATAAGTACTGGGTAATTGAGCGGTTTGATATCCATGGAGAGGGAATAAGATTGAGCTGAAAGGCACCGCTTTCCGCTTTAGGTGTCATCCAGCTGCGAACTGCCATCCTCGAGTCATAAGCCAGGCTGTCTATGGGAAGAAAACCGCTCCCCACAGCCATCCCGTCTTATGCTTGTCGGATGGCTGCTTTTCAAGGAGTCGGCAGTTTTGATGAGAAGATTCATCATGCTGCATTAGACAATTTGTGTTAGAAAAGCACCGTTCTCCGCTTTTGGTTAAATTAATAGCTTTTCTGGTGATTTTGTTCTATAATAAAAAGCTGTGATAAAAAAGAAATTATTAGGTTTAGAGTTGACAATTAAGGAATAAACTAAGAAAAGCGAGTTGTCAAGTTTTACCTGGTGAAAATATTCGACAATGAGATTTATACTCTTAAAAGATAAGGCTGCATAAGAAGGATTATGAAGAACGATGTAGAATTAAAAAAAGGTACAGTGATATACGTTGACGCAGACGCCTGTCCTGTGAAGGAGGAAATTTCAGCAGCCGCAAAGAAGTCTGGGCTGCAGGTCATTTTTGTCATCTCGATCAACAACAGGATGAACCATCCTTCTGAAGGCAGCTGGGTCTATGTGGAAAACGAAAAAGAAGCAGCTGATTTATATATTCTGAACCATGCGTCTAAAGGAGATGTTGTGGTTACAGGGGATATAGGCCTGGCTGGACTCTTTTGCCCAAAAAAGTTTATGTTTTATCACCCAGGGGAAAGGAATACACGGAAAACAATATCAGCACACTGCTTGACATGCGGTATATTGCGGGTAAGATTCGAAGGCAGGGAAAACATACAAAGGGCCCAAAATCCTTTTCAAAAGAAGACAGAGTGGAATTTGTAAAAAGTTTCACAAAAATTTTGTCGAACCTTGCAGGAAATTAAACGTTCTTCTCGAATTAATACATAATCATCAGAATGATGAGCAGCAATGCCCCTTTTGATGATTTAGAGAGCGGCTTTGTTTGTTCCGATTACCCAGTATATTTTAAATTTTTGAACGGGGTGATCATATGTCCACTACCCGTATACCCGAAGAAAAGATTAATGAAATCAGGGCGGCCGTTGATATAGTTGATATCATCGGTGAATATGTCCAGCTCAAGAAGCAAGGGCGGAATTATTTCGGCCTTTGTCCTTTTCATGGTGAAAAGTCGCCGTCCTTCTCTGTTTCTCCAGATAAACAGATTTTCCACTGTTTTGGATGCGGGGCAGGAGGGAATAGCTTTACTTTTCTAATGGATATCGAAGGAATTTCGTTTTTAGAAGCGTCAAAAAAGATTGCGGATAGAGCAAATATTCCTTTGGATATTGACATCCAGCAGCAGGGCGGCGGGAAAAAGCAATCACCGGCCGTAAACTCTATGATAGAGGCTCATGAGCTTCTAAGGAAATTCTATCATCATCTGCTTATAAACACAAAGGAAGGCCAGGGAGCCTTGGAATATCTTTTGAACCGGGGATTTTCGGAGGAGTCCATCGAAAAGTTCCAGCTGGGATATTCACTTGATTCTTGGGATATTGGTTATAAGTTCCTTAATAAGAGGGGATTTTCAGATGAAATACTCGAAAAAGCAGGACTGATCATTAAGAGTGAAAAGACGGGAACCTATTTTGACCGTTTCCGCAACCGGATCATGTTCCCCATTTTCGATAATCAGGGAAATACTATTGCCTTTTCCGGAAGATCTGCTGGCGATGACCAGCCCAAATATTTAAATAGTCCGGAAACCGCAATTTTTAATAAAAGTAAGGTTTTATACAATTTTCATAATGCAAGGCCTTCCATTCGAAAGAAGGAACAGGCCATTTTGTTCGAAGGATTTGCAGACTGCATTTCCGCAAGTACTGCTGGAGTTGAGAATGGCGTCGCCACCATGGGCACCGCACTCACCGAAGATCATATTCAAACGCTCCGGAGAAATACAGACTCCCTTGTTTTATGTTTTGACTCAGATTCAGCAGGTTTGGAGGCAGCGAACCGCGCTTCCGGCCTTTTATTACATTCCGGTTTCACCATTAAGGTTGCTTTAATGCCAGATAAGATGGACCCCGATGACTATATTCGCAAGAATGGGCCAGATAAATTTCTTAACGAAGTAATAGGGGGCAGCCTGACTTATACTTCCTTTAAAATGCAATATCTGCGAAAAGGGAGAAATTTAAATAATGAAGGAGACCGGATTCAATATATAGAAGACGTCCTTAAGGAAATATCCAGGCTGTCTAACGCTGTGGAAAGAGATCATTATCTAAGACAGATTGCCTCTGAATTCTCGCTTTCCCTTGATGCCCTTGAGAGCCAGCAAAAGCAGATCTACTTTGCTGAAAATAAAAAAGGCAGCAGCCAGCAGTTTAAGCCCCCAGCGGCTAAAGTAAGCCTGCAATATGAAAAAAGGCTGAGGCCGGCTCATCATAATGCAGAGCGTAAATTAATTGCCCATATGCTTAAGTCCCGAGAAGCGGCTTCTAAAATTCAGAGCTTGATGAACGGCACCTTCTTCAATCTGGACGAGCACCAGGAAATTATCACATACCTTTATGCCTTCTTTGAAGAAGGACATGAAGCTGATACAAGTCACTTTCTAACCTTCCTTCCTGATTCGGGCCTTCGGAAAATAGTGTCAGACATCGAAATGATGACGGTAAATGAGGAATTTACGGATCAGGAGCTAAGAGATTGTGTGAATCAGGTGTTGAAGTATCAGAAAATGTTAATGATAAAAGAAAAAGAAACAGAAAGAAGAGAAGCAGAGCTTCAGAACGACCATCTAAAAGCTGCAAGAATCGGGATGGAAATTATACAATTAACAAAATTACTATAGCAGTGGCGTTGTACAGTTTTGGAAGGAGGGGAACAGATGTCTGAAAAATCGGCACGTTCCAGAGAAGTAGATAGTGAGTTGACTTTAGATCAAGTAAAAGAGCAGTTGGTGGAGATTGGAAAAAAGCGGGGATCCCTCAATTATGAAGTGATTGCAAACCGTTTGGCCAGCTTTGATCTTGATTCAGAACAAATGGATGAGTTTTATGAATATCTTGGTGACCAGGGTGTAGATGTGCTTGCAGAAAATGATGATGAAGATGATGGAGAAGGCAGCCCGGGAGCTAAGGAATTGGAGAAGGAAGAAGAAGAAGAGTTTGACTTGAACGATTTAAGTGTTCCTCCTGGTGTCAAAATCAACGATCCGGTCCGTATGTACCTTAAAGAGATTGGCCGTGTAGACCTTCTTTCCGGAGAAGAGGAAATAGAGCTGGCCCACAGAATCGAGCAGGGCAACGAAGAAGCCAAGCGCCGTCTTGCAGAAGCAAACTTAAGGCTTGTAGTCAGCATAGCAAAAAGATATGTCGGCCGCGGAATGCTGTTCCTGGATTTAATTCAGGAAGGGAACATGGGCTTAATTAAGGCTGTTGAAAAATTCGACTACCGTAAAGGATTCAAGTTCAGTACCTATGCAACATGGTGGATCCGCCAGGCGATTACAAGAGCAATAGCCGACCAGGCCAGGACCATCCGTATACCGGTGCATATGGTCGAAACGATTAACAAGCTGATCCGTGTCCAGAGACAGCTGCTCCAAGACCTTGGAAGGGAGCCTTCTCCTGAAGAAATCGCAGAAGATATGGATATGACGCCTGATAAAGTCAGAGAAATCCTTAAAATCGCACAGGAGCCTGTATCTCTTGAAACCCCAATAGGTGAGGAAGATGATTCACATCTTGGAGATTTCATTGAAGACCAGGATGCTACCTCTCCTTCTGAGCATGCAGCATACGAACTGCTGAAAGAACAGCTTGAGGATGTTCTGGATACACTGACAGACCGTGAAGAAAATGTCCTTCGCCTCCGCTTCGGCCTGGATGACGGAAGAACCAGGACGCTGGAAGAAGTAGGGAAAGTGTTCGGTGTTACTCGTGAGCGTATCCGTCAAATTGAAGCAAAAGCACTTAGAAAACTCAGGCATCCAAGCCGGAGCAAACGGCTTAAAGACTTTTTAGAATAAAACCCGAGTCCGCCTTCAAGCGGACTTTTTTTATATTTGATTTTCATCCGCTGCTGCTAGCTGCATCAGAAGCAAGCTTTGTAAAAAAGCTCTTTCCTTTCAATTCTTACTGGGCTTATACTTAAATCAGACAATGATTTTAGGGTGTGGAATTTTGAACGAGACAAGAAAAAAAATCATCATCAATGAATTGGTGTATTGGAAGAAGAACCGGCTTCTTCCTGAGCATTACTGTGATTACCTGCTTGCTCTCTATGATGGGGGAGAACAGGCGGAAGAAAAGAGAACGCATCCAATAAAAGACATGCTGCCCGCCTTCTTTGCTCTGTTTTGCCTTCTCCTTACATTATATGTAAACTATTTTACAAAACTGGGTTTTAACTTGCAAATGCTCCTGACAATTTTTTTACTTTTTCTTCCGGCTGTTTTTTTGAAAAAAGGGAATAAACAGGGGCTGTATTTTCAATCTGCCATGGCATGCACGGCTTTGATTTTTTTGCTCCTTACGGAAAGGGCGGCCGATGCCGTACTTCCACCAAGCAGCAATATCCTGTATGTGCTGCTTCTTATCCATTGTGCCATTTGGTTCTTTACCGGCAGGAAATTAAATATGAGCTTTTTTGTTTACGGCTCGGTCTTCGGTGCCTTGACCTCTGCCTTTTTTTATTTTTTTAAGTAGAGAAAGAACTTTACGGAAAAAGTGATCCGAAATTTTGTTAATTTTGTGAATTTAGGGAAGATATACATATTAGGGCTTTTTTTTGAAACCACTTTCAAGTAAAATTAAAATTGTTGTTATATTCATTATAGACAGATAGTTTTATACATAGGGAGGTGATGCCAATGAATCGAAATCCAATTGTTCCATTTATTATTATTATGGTATTCGGCATCGGGCTTATGTTTATGTTATCTTTCATGGGTCTGGGTAATAGCAAGGAAATGGCCAAGGAGAAAAATGGCGGCGGAGAAAAGAAAACGGAACAAACGGCTTTCAATCCGGAAGAAGTGTATAAGCAGTCATGTTCTGCCTGCCACGGTGAACAGTATCAAGGCGGTGCCGGTCCAGCCCTTAAAGGGGTAGGCCAGAAACTTTCACACGACCAGATTAAAAAGCAGATCGTCAATGGCGGCGGCGGAATGCCGGGAGGCCTTGTAGATGCAGCAAATGCCGATAAAATGGCAAAATGGCTTGAATCTTTAAAATAATAGGATAAACAGTGAGTCCTTTGCATATGCGAAGGACTTTTTCTATACTAAAAATATGTTATGATTAACTGCGCAAGACTCGAAAAAGCAATGGACGAGTCATAATACATAAAAGTGAGCTGAATGATATGAATATTGACAAGCTGTCCCATCGGCTTGAAGCCGTAGCAGGCTATATACCCCCGAACAGCATACTAGCAGATATTGGCTCAGATCATGCTTATCTGCCATGCTATGCCATGAATAAAGGAATAATACAACGTGCTGTCGCTGGAGAGGTAAGTGAAGGGCCATTGCGGTCTGCCCTTAAACAGGTCCAGAGTGCCGGTCTGAAAGAATATATTGATGTCCGAAAAGGGGACGGCCTGGAGGTCATCAAACCTGGTGAGGTGGAATGCATTACGATAGCCGGAATGGGAGGAACGCTGATATCCTCTATCCTGGAGAGGGGAAGTTCCAAGCTTCAGGGAGTGAAGAGGCTCATCCTCCAGCCGAACATAGGCGCAGCCAATATCCGAAACTGGCTGGTTGAGAACAGCTGGGAGCTTGTTACAGAGGAGATCCTTGAAGAAGATCAAAAAATCTATGAAATTCTTGTAGCTGAACGCGGTGAACCGATGAAGCCGTATCAAGTGGAAAAGGAAGCCGGATTCCTGATGGGCCCTTTCCTTATGAAAGAAAAAAGTGATGTGTTCCTGAAAAAGTGGGCCATGGAGCTGGAGCATATGAAACGAATTCTTCTTCAGCTGGATCAGGCAGGAGAAACAGAAAGTTTGAAAGGGAAAAAGGAAGAACTGCAAAGCCATATTCTTGTAGTGGAAGGAGTGCTGCAAAAATGAAGCAGGCGAACGGACACGAAATCATCCAGCTGTTTGAACAATTCTCCCCCAAATCCTTGGCGATGGAAGGCGATCCAATAGGTCTCCAGGTTGGCAGGCTCGGGAAAGAAGTCACACATGTATTGGTTGCACTGGATGTAACGCATGAAGTCATCGATGAAGCCATTAACATGGGAGCGGAGCTGATCATTGCGCATCATCCTCCTATATTCAGAGGGCTGAAGAACTTGCGGACAGATGATCAGCAGGGCAAATTATATGAAAGATTGATCAAACATGATATTGCGGTCTATGCGGCACATACCAATCTGGATATAGCTAAAGGAGGGGTGAATGATCTGCTGGCGGGTGCCTTAAAACTCCAAAAGCAGGAAGTTCTCGCCCCTACTTATGAAATCAAGCTGAAAAAACTGGCTGTATTCTGTCCGGCAGAGGCAGCGGAAGAGGTCCGCAAAGCCCTTGCGGAGGCAGGGGCAGGACATATCGGAAACTATAGCCACTGTTCATTCAGCACGGAAGGGAAAGGAAGATTCCTGCCCCTGGAAGGAACAGATCCGTATATAGGGAAACAAGGCAGCCTTGAAGAAGTACCAGAGGTGAAAATTGAGACCATCTATGAATCCCAAATGGAAAAAAGGGTGTTGAAAGCTTTATTTACGTCTCATCCTTATGAAGAGGTTGCTTTTGATATTTATCCTCTTGAGAACAAGGGAGAGACCCTTGGGCTTGGAAGAGTAGGCTATCTCGAGAAAGAAATGACATTTCCTGAGTTTGCAGAATATGTGAAAAAGGCATTGAATGTGGAAAATGTGAGAATCGTCGGGGACCCCGAAGCGGTGATTAAAAAGGTTGCCGTGCTAGGCGGAGACGGCAATAAGTATATCAAGGCAGCAAAATTTAAAGGGGCAGACTGCTTTGTAACAGGTGATATCTACTACCATACTGCACATGATGCGCTCATGCTTGGATTAAATCTGCTGGATCCCGGCCATAACATCGAAAAAATCATGAAACAGGGCGTAGCTGACGTTATGGAGGCATTATGCAGGGAGAAAAAGCTTCAGACAAAGTTCTCAGCATCTGCTGTCCATACAGATCCTTTCATCTATTTGTAAACAATAAAAAAGCAGCCAAGCGTTACGCTTGGGCTGCTTTTTTTACTTTTGGCAAGATACGGTTCAGCGGAACTTTGCGTTCTTTAACCCATGTTGCCGGCTCGTTTTTATCAAACTGTTCCAAAAAGGACACTACTTCTTTTGTGATGGGAGTGGGAGTGGAAGCGCCGGAGGTCACACCTACTGTCTCGACATTCTGAAGCCATTCAGTATTTATTTCCGTAACATCTGCTACCCGGTAGGCCTTCGTCCCGGCGATTTCTTCAGATACCTGGGCCAGCCGGTTGGAATTGTTGCTTTTCGGGTCTCCTACCACAATCAAGAGGTCTGCTTCTTTTGCCTGTTCCGCAACCGCCTCCTGCCGGACCTGTGTAGCCATGCAGATCTCACGGTGAACTTCACAGTGGGGAAACTTGCTTTTGACAGCTTCCATGATCTCAGATACATCCCACTGGCTCATGGTCGTCTGGTTCGTGACAATCAGCTTTTGGGAGTCAAGGGCCAAATCTTTCACTTCTTCTGCCTTCTCGATGAGATGGACGGCATCCGGAGCCACACCGACAGCTCCTTCAGGCTCTGGATGGCCTTTTTTGCCGATATAGATGACAGAGTATCCTTCCCTGGTTTTCTCCCTGATTAAATCATGAGTGGCGGTGACATCCGGGCAGGTAGCATCAATCGCTACCAGGCCTTTTTTTTCTGCCAGCTCGCGGACCTCGGGGGAAACACCGTGTGCCGTAAAGATCACGGTCCCTTTATCCACTTTTTCAAGAATTTCTTTTCTATTGCTGCCATCCAGGGTAATGATGCCATCCTCTTCAAAAGCATCCGTAACATGTTTATTATGGACAATCATGCCCAGTATATATATAGGCCGCGGAAGAGTCTTATCCAGAGCGGCATTGCGTGCAATCACCATAGCATCCACTACTCCGTAGCAGTAGCCGCGTGGGGATATTTTTAATACTTTCATTCTAAAAATCCTCCTTGATAAAAGAAGAAGAGCTAAAAAACAGCTCTTGTCTAAGTCTATTATAGCCAACGGGAGGCAGGATTTCAAAGACTCTTCTTTCCTGGAATGAGGATTGTTGTTTTTAGTGAGCTTACTCAAGAAAAAAGGATGCAGCCAGAATACGGACCGACCTGAAAAGGGGATGATGGTATGTTGTTTATATACGGGATGTTAACAAAGGATTAAAAAAACAATCTAGGCCTGGAAACGCCTGATTCATTGCTGTGTTCCTCAGAGGGCGGATTGCTGTTTCCATTGGACTTGGGAGAGTGCTTTTTATTTTCGTCAGATACACTTGAGCTGGATTCATGGCTTTCCTTTACTGCTTCTGTTTCATTCCCGTCATTGCCGGTGTCTGCTGATTTAAGGCTTCGATACATCTTCCACATCGCAGGCAGATTTTTGACCATCGGCCCATATTGCTGCACCATCGGCCCAACCTGCTGGGCCGTATTTAGGATCTTCTGAGTATTTGTAAGAAAGCCGGTCAGTGCACCCGGGTTTGTCAGGCTGCTGAGAATACCGGATCCTCCGGATGAGGCAGCGGCCCCGGCGCTCCTTCCTGGCAGGGAAAAAGGAGAAACCGGGGCGGCTGTCTTGCTTCCTCCGCGTCCAAGGATCTTTGCCAGCAGGCCTCCTCCTCCAGATTTGGGCTGAGTCTGACCCTGACCCTGCATGGGGCCCCTTGGAAAAAATCCTCCCTGCTGCTGCCGCGGGAACTGCTGCCCGAATGGCGGGTGCTGCATTCCCGGCGGAGGACCCATGCCAAAACGGGGAGGTCCATGCATTCCCTGGCCAAAGGGCGTATTTGGATATCTTTGAACCATATATTCACCCCTTTCCTTAAGGGCTGTGTAATGTATTTATGCTTTTCATTTATCACATTGCGCCTAACGTCAAAAGCTGATTCTGTGATAAACATTAGGATATTTTGAAAAGTGGTCATTACAATAATAAAATATGCAAGTATCATAAAAAGGTTTGAGGAATACTAATCGTAGGAAAAAATATAAAAAACGTGCACGGGCTTGGGTTTGTATCCAGGATTACGGCTGTGCGGACATCGAGATAAATGACAAAGAAGGCTCCGACAGGAGTTGTACAATTTCTCTTTTCATATTATGATAAGAGGATGCATACTGCAGAAGCGGGAAAATGACGATATATAAGGAGAAATAACATGGAAAAAAATAATTTTGAAAGATTTAACTTTCAAAACTACATAATAGATGCTATTAACGAACTGGGGTTCTCAAAACCGACTGAAATTCAGGAGCGCGTAATACCAGCTATCAAAAATGGATGGAGCATGATCGGACAGTCCCAGACCGGAACTGGAAAGACCCACGCGTACCTTCTGCCGGTAATGGACAGACTGGATCTTGAAAAAGAAGAGGTTCAGGCTATTATCGCTGCCCCTACAAGGGAGCTCGCTAACCAAATATATCAGGAAGCATTGAAGATCGCAGCCCAATTCCCGGAAGACAGCCCAGTTTCTGTCAAACTGTTCATTGGCGGAACAGACAAACAGCGGACAATAGAAAAACTGAAGAAGCAGCCGCAGCTGGTGATCGGGACACCGGGAAGGATTAAGGATCTCGTAATTGAAAATGCGCTTGAGGTATATAACGCGAAAACCCTGATTGTGGATGAGGCTGACCTGATGCTGGATATGGGTTTCATTGAAGATGTGGATCAATTCGCAGGAAAGATGGCAGAAAAGACCCAGATGCTGGTATTTTCGGCTACCATTCCAGAAAAACTGAAACCGTTTTTGAAAAAATATATGGAAAATCCAAAATATGTCCAGGTTTCACCCGGGCAGGCAGCTGCCAAGAAAATTGATCATGTCTTGATTCCGGCAAAGCACAGAAATAAGATGACACTGCTTTATGACATGCTGCAGCTTTACAATCCGTATCTTGCCATCATCTTCACCAATACAAAGAAAAAAGCGGAAGAAGTAGCTGCTTCGCTGACTGGTAAGGGATTAAAGGTTGGAAGGATACATGGTGATCTGACTCCGCGTGAGCGTAAGAAAATGATGAAACAGGTGAATGATCTTGAATTTCAATATATAGTCGCTACCGACCTTGCGGCAAGAGGGATTGATATTGAAGGCGTAAGCCATGTCATCAATTTTGAGCTTCCTTCGGATCTCGATTTCTACATCCATCGGACCGGAAGAACGGCGAGGGCAGGCTACTCAGGGATAGCAGCTACGATTTATGAAACCTCTGATGAAGATGCTTTGAACCGTTTGGAAAAAATGGGCATTGAATTTAAAAATATAGATATCAGAGATGGAGAATGGACAGAAGCAGAAGACCGGAATAAGCGGCAAAAGCGTAAAAGGCAGGATGATGACGCTGTGGAAACAGCTAAGCGGCTTGTGAAAAAGCCATCCAAGGTAAAGCCTGGCTATAAGAAAAAGATGCAGTATGAAATGGAGAGTATTAAAAAACGCCAGCGCAGGATGGCGGCGAAAAAGAAGAAATAATGCAGGCGGGGGAAAGTGAAATGTTGAAAATCGGATCTCATGTATCGATGAGCGGAACCAAGATGCTTCTTGGCGCTGCAGCAGAGGCAGTTTCATATGGTGCAAATACCTTTATGATTTACACTGGAGCCCCTCAGAATACAAGAAGAAAAAAGATTGAGGACTTGAACATTGAAGCGGGCAGGAATTACATGGAAATCAATGGAATTGATGAAATAGTCGTTCATGCTCCCTATATCATCAATATCGGCAATACGGCTAATCCAGATACTTTTGACTTGGGAGTAAGATTCTTAAGGTCAGAAATTGAGCGTACAGAGGCACTTGGAGCAAGACAAATTGTCCTTCATCCGGGCAGCCATGTTGGAGCTGGAGCCGAAGCGGGGATCAAGAAAATCATAGAAGGACTTAATGAAGTGCTGACACCTGAGCAGACGGTCCAAATTGCTCTGGAAACAATGGCAGGAAAAGGCTCCGAATGCGGAAGAAGCTTTGAAGAGCTGGCAATGATCATGGATGGCGTCAGATTAAACGATAAGCTCTCTGTGTGTTTTGATACGTGTCACACTCATGATGCCGGATATAATATTGTGGAAGATTTTGATGGAGTTTTGAATGAATTCGATAAAACCGTCGGTCTGGAAAAGCTGAAGGTGCTCCATATTAATGACAGCAAAAATGAAATCGGTATGAGAAAAGACCGCCATGAAAATATCGGATTTGGAAGAATCGGCTTCCAGGCGTTAAATTATATCGTTCATCATCCTGATTTAATGGATGTTCCTAAAATTCTGGAAACCCCATTCGTGGGCGAAGATAAAAAGAATAAAAAAGCCCCTTACAAACTGGAAATTGAGATGTTCAGGAACAAGGAATTCAACGATAATCTGTTGGCTGACGTTATGAATCAATAAACAAAAACCGGCACTTGCTTATGTGCCGGTTTTAATTTGGGACAAAAGAGAGTTTTAATGTAATCTTGCTTACGAATTCCACTGTTGAATACCTAAGTTAATTCAAAAACGGCTTAGGAGTTGATAATATCAGATAAACTAAGCTTTTACACACTCCTTATTCCATTAAGAATGATAAAAACTCAGGTTGCATTTTTATATCTGTCGGAATGGAACTCAGACACTCCATTCTAAAACACACACAATTAAATATCTCTAAATAGGCTGCTTTTTGTTGAGCCTGCCTGTAGGCTGCCAGTACATGGCTTCTTGCTTTATGTGAGCTGATTGAAAAGCGATTCAATCTGCAGGGCCGTTTTTTTGCCTGTTATGGATTCAATATCCTGAAGGACCTTCCTTCTTTGGACTTCATCAAAAATATTAAGATTTTTCCCATTCAGCAGGACAGCGATTTTTCCAGCGTGCTCTTCGCTTAAGACAACTCCATACTGCCTTCCTATTTTCATCAGTTCATCCCGTTTAATGCTGTTGATTTTTTGGTTGACCATCATTTCGTAGAATTTCATGGTGTATCCCTCCTCTTTTTTAACATATGAGGGCGCATAGGAACAGTGAACAAAAAATAAAATGAAAGCAGGCAAGTTTACATTGGGCGGAAAGTAAGGTATACTACTGAAGTTAAATCGTAATGATTCTTAAATAATAGGTGATTGTATGGTAAATGTAATTAAAATGAATCATGTATCTTATAAATATGAAAAACAGAACGTGCTGGAGGATATCACATTGGAAGTCCCTAAGGGGGCGTTCCTGGCCATCGTGGGTCCGAATGGATCGGGAAAATCCACGATGCTTAAGCTTCTGCTGGGATTGCTCAGAGTCCAGCAGGGGAGCATTGAATTATTCGGACAGGATATCCGCTCTTTCAAACATTCGGAAAAAATTGGGTTCGTATCCCAAAAGGCCAATTCCTTCAACACAGGTTTCCCGGCTACAGTCTTTGAGGTAGTTCTAAGCGGGCTATCCCGTAAAATCGGCCTATTTAGACTGGCCTCAAAGGAAGAAAGGCAAAAAGTCCTTAATGTTCTTGATTCAGTAGGTATGCTGGAATTCAGGAATAAGAATATCGGGGAATTGTCTGGTGGCCAGCAGCAGCGTGTCTTCATTGCAAGGGCCCTGGTGAGCGAGCCGGAGCTGATCATTCTTGATGAGCCGACCGTTGGAGTGGATGCGAAAAATGTGCAGCAATTTTATGACATGCTTGAAGAGCTGAACAAGGAGCTGCATATTACCCTTGTGCTCGTTACCCATGATATTGGAGTAATCAGTGATAAAATTACCCATGTAGCCTGTTTGAACAAGCATCTTCACTTCCACGGAGACAGCCGTGCATTTAACGCTTTAAATGAAAATGAATTATCCAGTATATATGGACATGAAGTCCAGATTCTTCATCACCATCATTAAGATGGAGCCATCAGCTTTATGGGCTGTATAATAAGATTGTTGGAGGCTTTCCCTCATGATTTCGGGTTTATTTCAATATGAATTTCTTCAAAATGCCTTTTTGACAGGCATCATTATAGGAGCCATTGCTCCATTGCTCGGTGTATTTGTTGTAGTAAGGCGGCTGTCGCTGATCGCTGATGCACTCAGCCATGTTACACTCGCTGGGATTGCGTTCAGCCTTCTTCTTGAAAAGAAGCTGGGAGTCCTTTCGGGATTAAATCCTCTGTATATGGGGATGGGTTTCTCTGTGGCTGGGGCCTTGTTTATTGAGAGGCTGAGATCTGTTTATAAACATTATCAGGAATTGGCCATTCCCATTATCTTATCTGGCGGCATCGGATTAAGCGCCATTTTTATATCCATAGCCCATGGATTTAATACAGATTTATTCAGTTATCTGTTTGGAAGCGTCAGTGCTGTCACTAGGACGGATTTATGGATCATCTTAGGAATCAGCCTTTTTGTAATTGTGGCGATCAGGCTGCTCTTTAAGGAGCTGTTCCTTCTCTCTTTTGACGAGGAGCATGCCAAAGCATCCGGGGTTCCCGCAAAATTTGTACATTTCATTTTCATCATAATGGTTGCACTGGTCATTGCTGCCTCCATGAGGATTGTAGGAATCCTTCTTGTTTCTTCCCTCATGACCCTTCCAGTGGCTGCAAGCATCAGGATTGCTAAAGGATTTAAACAGACGATGATTTACTCGGTCATTTTTGGGGAGGCGGCAGTGGTCGGAGGCTTATTCCTGTCTTACTATCTTGACTGGGCACCGGGAGGAACAATCGTACTTCTATCCATCCTGATTCTGCTTCTTTCGATTTTGTATAAAAATATCCGTCTCCGGATTCTTTGATGGAGGTAAATATGAATCTTACTCAAGCAATGGACATTTTAAAGGAACACGGCTTTAAACATACGGGAAAGCGGAAGCAAATGCTCGAGCTTTTCGCTGTTAAAAATAAATATTTGACTGCTAAAGATGTTCTCGAGCATATGAAGAAGGATTATCCGGGCTTAAGCTTTGATACCATTTACCGGAACTTATCCATGTTTGCTGAATTAAGGATATTCGAGATGACAGAGCTGTCTGGAGAAAAGCATTTTCGCTTTGCGTGCAGCAAGGATCATCACCATCATCATTTTATCTGCCTGGACTGTGGGATCACGAAGCAGATTGCCACATGCCCCATGAATGAACTTCAGGCAGATTTAAAGGATTATGACATCTCAGGTCATAAATTTGAAATTTACGGCAAATGCCCGGACTGCAGGTCAGGGGCCGCATTATAAAAGGAGCGAAGGCTTTTAGGCCCAAGCTCCTTTTTATTATTGCTTCTCCTTGTGCTTCAGCCAGTGGCCGACCCAGTGTTTTGCCTCATGCCAGTCTTTGACTCTTACGACATTTTCCGGAACAGGATCCTGATTATAAGGGGCATTGAAGAGCAGGACTGGAATTCTGCAATGCTCCGCAATGGCCACGGCATTATCATGCTTATCTTCAAAGAAGATATCAACCTTATGCTGGATGGCTGCAGCTACTTTATCATGGGATCCAACCAGCTCAATATGATGGGCAGCTAAATCCTGCTTCTTAAACCATGCCTCTGTGACATCTAGGAGGCTTTTTGATCTGGCACTGATGATGATTAATTCATGCTCGTCCTTCCATTTGGTCAGTGCATCCTTGGCTCCGGATGCGATTGGGGACTCAGCATAAATCAGAGGCTCGGTCTTTTTGAACCACGTGGAAAAGACCTCTCCCGGAACGTTTACAAAGGGAGTCAGTTCATACTGGGTAATATCCTGTATGGTCAAGCTTAAGTTGAACTCTTTATTGATAAAGGGCAGCAGTGCATCCGGACGGGTGATCGTTCCGTCTATGTCTATACCAAATCGTTTTCTCATTTGTCATTCTCCTATGTAAGTATTTCCTACTCAGTGTATCACACACTCCTGTAACCTGAAATAATTCCCTGGTTCAGAAATCATTGCTATCATGATGGACTCCTGTACTACAAATACTAAAAAAGCTTCCAACCTTGAAAGTGAGGGATTCCAATGGGAAATAATCAAGCGGATCAGCATGGCGTTAATGAATTTCCACAGGATAGCAGCACAGATAGCGGGAGCAGCAGAAATGAATATGCAGAAGAGAACAAGGTGGAAGCGGGAGAGAATATTCAAGTTCAGAAGAACAGCCATGATGCTGGCGGCAGCGAAGCACGCTTTAATACCGAAATGTCCGCCGAGGTTCTTCCGGGAACCTCTCACATGCTTTCACGCAGTGAGACTGAGAACCATGAACAAAGCGTACTTGGTGCTGGCACAGGCATTGGCTATGCAGCGCTCGCCGTTTCTATCCTTTCCCTTTTTCTTGCCCCTGTCCTCTTTGGAATAGTGGGAATCGTTCTCGGGTTCATGGCAAGAAACAGAGAGGCAAAAACCCTTGGCAACTGGGCGATAGGGATTGGGGCATTTGCCCTCATAGTAGGTGTGATCATACTTCCTTTCTTTTAGCCAGGTTATCCAGGGTGAAATCAATTAAGGGATTCAGAACTGTACATTCTGAATCCCTTTACAAATTTAGTCTTCTCCTATGCTTATTGGCCCTGCCTCGGTTGCAGAACTGGACAAAATAAAAAACTGCGGGCAAGCCTGGAATGCACCTGGCGCCCGCAGTTCTGAAGCTGAGTTACACGTTTGCAGTCTGCGCTGCAAAATACTCTTCAGCAATCTTGTCAATTTCCTTCTTAAGCTCCTCGACCATTACGGCTTCAGGAACCTTGCGGACAATCTTTCCTTTACGGAACAGAAGGCCTTCGCCCCGGGCGCCGGCGATGCCGATATCGGCTTCCCTTGCTTCGCCTGGTCCATTCACGGCGCATCCAAGGACAGCGACTTTGATTGGAGCCTTAATACTCTGGATATATTCTTCTACCTCATTGGCTATGCTGATAAGGTCGATTTCGATCCTGCCGCAGGTTGGGCACGAAATCAGTGTGGCAGCATTGGAGATGAGTCCGAATGATTTCAACAGCTCTCTTGCAACCTTTACTTCCTCAACAGGATCTGCGCTAAGGGAAACCCTTAGGGTGTTTCCAATTCCCATGCTCAGGATCGCTCCAAGACCTGCTGCACTCTTCACAGTGCCGGCAAAGAGGGTTCCTGATTCAGTGATTCCAAGATGTAAAGGATAATCAAATGCCTGGGCTGCTTTTCTGTAGGCCTCAATAGCCAGGTTTACATCGGAAGCCTTCATTGAAACGATGATATCGTGGAAATCCAGGTCCTCCAGAATCTTGATATGATGAAGGGCGCTTTCGACCATTCCATCAGCTGTTGGATATCCATACTTTTCAATGATTTTCCTTTCCAAAGATCCGGCATTTACCCCAATGCGGATAGGAATCCCTTTTTCCTTGGCAGCTTTAACCACGGCTTCGACCTTTTCCCTGCGTCCGATATTGCCGGGATTGATTCTGATTTTATCCGCACCGCCCTCGATGGCCTTAAGGGCAAGCTTGTAATCAAA
Organism: Peribacillus kribbensis DSM 17871; assembly: GCF_000430765.1. Lineage (GTDB taxonomy): Bacteria > Bacillota > Bacilli > Bacillales > DSM-1321 > Paraperibacillus > Paraperibacillus kribbensis. The sequence continues at coordinate 47,834 of NZ_AUMQ01000034.1, forward strand.
ATGAATATCTACAACAAGCGGAATATTAATACGCTTTTTGATCTCAGATATGGCATTGGCAGCTCTCTCGTCAGGGCATGCCACGCGGACAATCTGGCAGCCTGCTTCTTCAAGGCGCTTTATTTCTGCAACGGTAGCTTCTACGTCATGTGTTTTAGTCGTAGTCATACTTTGGATGACTACTTGGTTATTTCCCCCTATGGTCAGGTTTCCTACCTTAACCGGGCGGGTTTTTGTACGATGTATAATTTCACTCACGTGTATTTTCTCTCCTTCAGGAAAAAGCGGAATAAAAACCGCTTGTTTTCTTACACGGTCTTATTGTATCAATTTTTCTCGGTTTTTGACAATATTCTGCATGAAAACAGTTCATTCCTTATACCGGGGGATTTTATAACTTTTGCCTATCTGAATATCCTCAGGCTCCTTACCATTGTTCAATTTTCTAAAATCTGCTATTACATCCTCGATCGGTTTATTTAGCTTTCCCTCCCGCTGCTCAATTATCGACAAAATTGTATCACCGGCCTCAATTTTTGTTTCTGTAAAAGGTATGCCTGCGTCCGTTTTATTTTCCTGTTTATTTTCCTGTTCCTGGGGCTCCTCCGTGACATGGAGTTTCCCTGAGGAAGTAACAGAATGGCGGACTGGAATGGTACCGGCCGTTAAGTCGTAATAAATGATGAACAGCAGGAAGAAAAAAGAGAGAACATAGAGAAGACGGCGCATATAAAACCCCCGCGATCAGCTTTTACTTCAATATATTCCAGCCTGTTCCATATATTCCTGTCTGAAATAGAAAATAGAGTAGGAAAAGTAGAGAAAATATAGAGTTTTAACCTGAAAGTTGATTTCCGCTGATCCGAGTAAACAAGTAACGTTAGCGGAGATTTTCGGCCAACGGCAGGAAGGCTGTGATAAATAAAAAAGGACGTATGCATTCATACGTCCATTCTTGTGATATTTAATAAGATAGCACCCGGAAAACGCAGTTCACGTTAATCGCGCGGTTTCTGCTTGGGAAGGGGAACCTCCTTGATGCTGAGATAAAGGATGATCAGAGTTACTAACCAATTGATGAATGGCTTGTAAACGACATTTGTCTGTAAAAAGCCCATGATGGTAAAAAATACGGTGGCCAGAGTCAGGCTGTAGGCGGTAAGTCTCCACAAATGCCTGTATTGAAGCCTTCTTTCCATTCTGCTGGCCAGGAACAAGCCGACAAGGGCAATGATGGTTGCCTGGAAGAACAAGGAAGCTGCCGCCGTACAATAAATCGTAAGAGAGAGGGCTGGAAGAATAATAAAATAGAGTGATTGAATTTTATTCAGTGCATCAAGAGCCGTTTTATTAGTAATATGCATTCCCCGAGCCATCGAATATTCATAAGAACCTGTGTTTCCTCCAGCTGTGAAGACCATTTTGTCCTTTAACAGTGCGATGGCGCTTCCGCCTCGATTGGTTACCTCTCTCTCTGTCACAGCTCCGCTTGAATCTAAATAAATATTAAAGCCGTCCTTCTTCATTAGGAAAGGCACACTGCTTTTGGTTGTCAGCACGCCGTCTTTTATTTCAAAGTCAGGAAGATCCTTATTCATGGTGCTCTTCGCAGCTTTTACCCCTGCTGTAATCTCCATGTTTACATAGATTAACGAGGGCAGTACGGAAATCAAGGAGAGCATAAAAAGATAGAGAATCGTCTTACCGATGCCCTGGAATCTAAATCTCGCAATATCTTTAGGAGAATAAAGACTTTTATAGAACTGGACAAATATATTCATTTTTTGAGCACTCCCACCAACATTATGTATCCCTTTATTCTAGCCTTCAAATGGAAATTAGACAACCCAAATAGCCTTAAAGGACGCAAGGTATAGATGTTTCAACTTCCTAATAATGAGTTATAGTAGATACCAGCGGGACAAAATTAATCATTTACATAATAGTCTTTTTGAGCTGGGCGCAATTAGGGGGGCTGAAGATGGATGCAATATATTGGGGGATTATTATCATTTTATTTATTATAGGATTCGCGGGATTGTTTTTCCCTATTATTCCCAGTGTGATATTTGTTTTTGGGGGAATCTTATTATATGGGGTTTTCTTCACGTTTGAACACTTTGGCTACTTTTTTTGGGCCATCGAGATAGTATTTGTTGCCCTGCTGTTTATCGCAGACTATGCTGCCAATTTCTTCGGCGTTAAGAAATCTGGGGGATCGAAGGCTGGAGTGTGGGGGAGTACTATTGGCCTGATTGTCGGACCGTTCCTCATACCTGTAGTCGGGATTATAGCCGGCCCATTTTTAGGGGCCATACTTGCTGAGCTTATTTTTAAAAGAAGAGATATAAAGACTGCTTTTAAAATAGGGCTTGGTTCTGTGGCTGGCTTTATTTCAAGTGTGATTGCCAAAGGTTTGATTCAGGCAGCCATGGTTGGATATTTTCTTTTCCATGTATTATAAAAAAATAAAGAAAATAAAAGTGCTAAAAATTTGAAACGGTTTAGGAACTTTGATAATCTAAAATCAAAGTCCTGATTCATGAATGTTGTGCAAAAGGACCCAAAAAAATATTAGTACATAGAGAGGGGTTTTACTTATGGCTTTTGAATTACCACAGCTTCCTTACGCTTACGATGCATTAGAACCTAGCATTGATAAGGAAACCATGAACATCCACCATACTAAGCACCATAACACTTATGTAACAAACTTAAACAATGCACTAGAAGGCAATGAAGAGCTTCTTGGCAAGAGTGTTGAAGAAGTTATCTCAAATCTTGATGCGGTTCCAGAAAATGTACGCACTGCTGTACGCAACAATGGCGGCGGACATGCCAACCATTCACTTTTCTGGCAGCTTCTTTCTCCAAATGGCGGCGGTGAGCCGACTGGCGAACTAGCTGAAGCAATCAACAGCAAATTCGGCAGCTTTGAAAACTTCAAAGAAGAGTTTGCAAAAGCAGCTACAACTCGTTTTGGTTCAGGCTGGGCCTGGCTTGTTGTAAACAACGGCCAGCTTGAAGTAACAAGCACACCAAACCAGGACAACCCATTAATGGAAGGCAAAACACCTATCCTGGGTCTTGATGTTTGGGAGCACGCTTACTACCTAAATTATCAAAACCGCCGTCCAGAATACATCACTTCATTCTGGAACGTTGTAAACTGGGAAGAAGTAAACAACCGCTACAGCCAAGCAAAATAATCCAAAGAAAGCCGGCAGAAATGCCGGCTTTTGTTTTTGAACTCAGTAAGTGCAGGTTTGTCTCATCGTCCGAATGTCACGACTGGGGGGCTGCTCAAAGCCATGGAGGGCATGCTAGATAAAAAAGTCCGGAATTTCGGATCTTTTTTTGTTTATAAAGGATAAAAGTATTCCAAGCCAAAGTGAAATCTGCCTCCTCGTGCGCGATGCATTTTTTGGGAGTCCATATCACTCATTTAGTATAATGAGCTTCTAGTTTCTACCTGAATTGTCGAGAGCTATTTATTATCGCTTAAAAGATGTTTAACTGATGTTTTATACTCTAACCTAATTTATAAACCTGTCTGAGTGGAGTGGAAGGCGTGTAGACTCCTTGATCTAGCTCCAAGCTGAGACCCTCGAGTCATAAGCCAACCCATCTATGGAGAGAAAAGCACTCCCCACAGCCGGCTCGTCTTATGCTTGCACTAAAGCATAAGTGCGACTAAGCTTCTGTCTTCGCTAACGCTCGCCAATCAGCAAGTCTTCTTTATCGGGTCTCTGCCTGCCAATTGGTTTCTGCTTTATATATATTTCAATCAACATTGAGCTTCAATATCGCATATTTGGCAGGCACCGCTTTCCGCTTTTCTATGCGGGACAAGAAGGACAGGTGAGACCCCGCAGGCGAAGCCGAGGAGGCTCACCGCCTGCCCCACGGAAAGCGAAACGCCTGGAACGGAACTCAGAAAGCCATATTTATGCACAGTCTTCAAAAGTACTTTTGAAAACTAGACTTTCTTTGACACAGTAAACACAGGCAATTAAAACTCTGCTTTTTTTACATAATTCTCACCCATTCTCCTTAAACTATCACAGACATAAAGGGGAGTTCGAAATGACATTTTTGAAAAAATGGGTGGGAGATGCGGATCTTCCTAAGGATTTAAATTTACTGTTAATGATTGGCGGGCTGTATTCCCTAAGCGGAGCTCTGTCTAATACGTTTGTAAATGTCTACTTATGGAAACAGTCAGGAAGATATATCGATTTGGGGATTTACAATTTATCCATAGTGATTCTTCAGATTCTCACCTTCATCCTGGCCGGACGATGGGCTAAGAAAATGGATCGGACGATCGTCCTCAGGATGGGTGTCATCTTTTTAGCTCTTTACTATCTGGCTGTTCTCATGGTAGGGGAGCATGCCACTTCTTTTTTATTCCTCCTTGGCGGGCTGCTTGGGATTGGCTATGGCTTTTACTGGCTTGCATTTAATGTTCTCACATTTGAAATCACAGAACCTCATACAAGGGACTTTTTTAACGGCTTCATGGGCATTATGTCTTCAGCTGGCGGGATGATCGGACCGATCGTTGCAGGCTTGATCATCTCGAAATTTGCAAAGTTCCATGGATATACCTTCGTATTCGGCCTGTCGCTGGCCCTTTTTTCTCTTGCGGTCCTTTTAAGCTTCTCATTAAAGCGCCGGCCGGCAAAGGGCAGATATGTTTTCTTAAGGATCCTGAAGGAGCGCAGCCAGAATGAGAACTGGAGGCTGATTACAACTGCTCATTTTTTTCAGGGCCTTAGAGAAGGGACATTTGCTTTTGTCATTTCCATATTTGTGTTTGTTTCCACTGGGAGTGAATTGGCACTGGGGACTTATGGATTAATAAATTCAGGAATTTCCTTTATTGGGTATTTCCTCGTATCCCGCTACATAAAGAAAAAAAACCGAAAAAAGTCCATCCTGATTGCCGGCATCGGATTATATCTGGCCATATTTTTATTAATTTTTGATTTGAATTATATCAAGCTGCTCATTTATGCGGCGGTCATTGCTCTTTGTTATCCGCTCCTGCTGGTGCCATTTATCTCGACTTCGTATGATGTCATAGGGACGGGATGGAAAGCAGCGGAAAATCGAATAGAATACATTGTTGTAAAAGAAATCTTCCTTAATGGGGGCAGGTTGGCATCCATACTTATCTTTATTGCAGCCATCTCGATTTTTGATGTCAAAGCCAGCCTTCCATGGCTCCTTCTGATCCTTGGAGCAGGCCATTCATGCATTTATTTTTTCATCAGGAAAGTCCATTTTAGCGAAGCTTGAGGGGGAATGGGAAAAATCCCCTCTTTTTTCTATGTCTATATTTGTAGAAATATAAGAGGAACTTTTATAAAATGGAGAAATAGGTTTTCTTACATATAGCTTTTCCGCATGATAGGCCGTCGTTCATCGACCGCGGTTTTACCATCGGCTGTATGAAGCTTGGGGGCATCCTTTCGTAAAATGGGGTTCAAAAAGTTAAAGGCTTTTGAAATGAAAAGACAGCAGGATTTACGAAAAGAGCCTTAAAAGAGCCTTGCTGGAGTTAGTGGCACCGCAGAAATTCCCTGCGGCAATGTTAGAAAAAGGATGTGTGGCTTAGTTGAAAAAGGCAGAAAAAAAGAAGACGCATGTTCCTTTTCGGTTCAATGTTCTTTTTTTCATCGTATTTGTATTATTTTCAGTGCTTATCCTCCGCCTGGGAGTTGTCCAGATCGTTTACGGAGAGAATTATAAGCGCGAGATTGAGAGAACGGAAGACATTACGGTAAACAATCCAGTACCCAGAGGAAAGATGTTTGACCGCAATGGAAGGGTGATTGTAGACAATAAGCCTTTGAATGCCATCACTTATACAAGAAAATCAGGTGCAGATCCAAAAGAGATGATGGATACTGCTGAAAAGCTTGCTAAGCTTATTAAAATGGATACGAGAAAAGTGACGGAACGGGACAAGAAGGATTACTGGATTATGAATCATCCTAAAGAAGCACGTGCCAAGGTCACCCAAAAAGAAGAAAAAGAGTATGCAGAAAAGAAACTATCAGATAAAGAGCTTTATGACTTGGAGCTTTCAAGGATTTCGCAGGCGGAGCTGGGTTCCATTACTCCTCAGCAGCTTAAGATACTGGCAATATACCGGGAATTCAGCAGCGGCTATGCCCTGACTCCGCAGGTAGTCAAAAATAAAGGAGTCACGCCGGAGGAATTTGCGGTTGTAAGTGAAAACCTCGAAAAGCTTCCCGGTGTTGAGACCACCACGGACTGGGACCGCAATTATCCATTTGGATCTCCGCTCCGTACCATCCTGGGCAATGTCACTTCCTCCGAGGAAGGTCTGCCGAGCGACCAGCTGGATTATTTCCTTGCAAGTGATTATAGCCGGAACGACCGCATAGGAAAGAGTTATATCGAAAAACAATATGAGGATGTACTGCACGGCCAGAAGGAAAAAATAAAAAATGTAACGGATAAATCAGGAAATGTCATTAAATCCGAAAAGGTTTCAGATGGCCAGCGGGGAAAAGACCTGGTCCTGACCATTGACATGGATCTTCAAATGGCTGTAGAGAAGATTATCGAACAAGAATTAAAGGATAAAAAGCAGAATGATCCTGATACCGAGCTCCTTGAACGCGCGTTCGTCGTAATGATGGACCCGAATACCGGGGAAGTACTGACCATGGCAGGAAAGGATTATCATAAGGATGAAAAAACAGGGAAATACAAGATGGATGACTTTGCCCTTGGCAATATTTCCACCTCCTATGCGATGGGATCAGCGGTAAAAGGGGCAACCGTCCTAACGGGTTACAAAACCGGTGCGCTTAAGCCCGGACAGATGATTCTCGACCAGAGGATGAAGATTAAAGGCACCAAGGATAAAGGCTCCTGGCAGTCCATGGGCATGATCAATGATCTGACAGCACTGAAAAGGTCATCCAACGTATATATGTTTAAAACGGCCATTGCCATTGGTAAAGGTCATTATGTTCCCAATCAGCCTTTATCCGTAGATCCAAAGGCATTCACCACAATGAGGGACAGCTACAGCCAATTTGGATTAGGAGTCCGGACGGGCATCGACCTTCCGAATGAGCAGAACGGGTACAAGGGGAATTCCACATCTCCGGGTCTCCTGCTTGACTTAGCAATTGGTCAGTATGATACGTACACACCGCTTCAGCTTGCCCAGTATGTATCAACCATAGCAAATGGGGGCAACCGGATTAAACCAAGAATTGTTAAAGAAATCAGGGAACCGATCGATAGTGAAGCTGGAAAAATGGGACCTGTTGTGGAAGATATCCAGCCAACCGTACTGAACAGACTTGATCTAAAACCGGAATGGATCGACCGGGTAAAAGAAGGCTTCCGTGAGGTAATGCAGGACCCAAGCGGTACAGCAGCCTCCAGGTTTATGGATGCTCCTTATAAGCCGGCAGGTAAAACAGGAACAGCCCAGGCATTTTATGACGGGCCTAGGCGAAGTGAATTTAAAGAGCCGCCTGAGACCATGAATATCACTATGGTAAGCTTTGCTCCTTATAATAATCCAGAGGTGGCTATTGCAGTGGTTGTGCCATGGGCCTACCAATCTGCCGATGGCCATCATATGAATTTGGATATCGGCCGCAGAGCATTGGATGCGTACTTTAAATTAAAGAAAGAACGCGAGAAGGAAGGCACAGCAGTAAATGCTGCTGAGGAAAAGAGAGTCCTCGCCCAAATCACAGGTGGCAAGAAATCAGAATAAAATCTTGACATATGGCTTAAGCGTATTGAATGTTGATTAATAAGAATCACATTATAAAAACCATACTAACCGAAATACCGGTTCCATTTCAGAGTTCTCTGCCAGCTCTGAATGGAGCCGGCTTTTTTTTATTCGGCTTTACAAATAATTTACAAAGAGTTTATACACAATTAACGAAAAGACGGTAGAATTTGAAGGGTCATGGGGATATAAGTACTAACCCAGACGATTAAAGCCAGAACAAAATGATTCCCTATGGGGAGGAGAATTCAAATGAACGCTGTCTTAATCGATAAAACTGGAAAAATAAATAAATCAGCAGAATCCCGGACACCCGATCCACAAGGGAAGACGGCAGTTTATCAAACAAAAGAATTAAATCTATGGTATGGAGAAAACCATGCCCTTAAAAACATAAACCTCGATCTATACGAAAATGAAATAACAGCTATTATCGGACCTTCCGGGTGCGGAAAATCTACCTATATCAAAACCCTGAATCGAATGATTGAATTGGTTCCGGGAGTGAAGACATCAGGAGAAATCTTATATCGAGAAAGAAACATTTTCAATAAATCCTATTATGTAGAAGAGCTGAGAACAAAGGTAGGAATGGTGTTCCAAAAACCTAATCCTTTCCCGAAGTCCATCTATGAGAATGTAGCATATGGGCCTAAGATCCACGGAATCCGAGACAAAAAGACACTGGATGAGATTGTGGAAAAAAGCCTTCGCGGTGCTTTCATCTGGGATGAAGTGAAGGATCGATTGAATCAGAGTGCCTACGGACTGTCAGGAGGGCAGCAGCAGCGTCTGTGTATTGCCAGATGTCTTGCCATAGAGCCAGATGTCATCCTTATGGATGAGCCTACCTCAGCGCTGGATCCAATCTCCACATTGAAGATTGAAGAGCTCGTACAGGAGCTGAAGAAAAAGTTCAGCATCATCATTGTTACACACAATATGCAGCAAGCAGCGAGAATTTCTGACAAAACGGCTTTTTTCTTGAATGGAGAAGTGATTGAATTCGCTGAAACTGACAAGATTTTTGCGAATCCTTCAGATAAGAGAACCGAAGATTATATCACAGGAAGATTTGGCTGATCAATATCAGTGTGGGGGGATAATAATGGCTGTCCGGGAAAAGTTTGAGATAGAGTTATTAGAATTGAAAAATAAACTGATCAAGCTCGGCTTACAGACGTCAGCGGCGCTCACAGCGTCCTTTGGCGCTCTGGAACAGCAGGATTTTGATCTTGCCCTTGAAATCATTGAGGAAGATGTCAAGATCAATCTGCTTGAGGAAGAAATCAATGATTTTGCCATACTCTTAATAGCGAAGCAGCAGCCGGTAGCCAGTGATCTTAGAAGGATTATCTCTGCGATAAAAATAGCGGCGGATCTTGAAAGAATGGCTGATTTTGCAGTGAATATCGCGAAATCCACCATACGGATCGGCAAGGAACCGTTTATTAAGCCGCTCATCCATTTAAAACAGATGCATGGACTGACCATTGAGATGATCGATTTATCCATCCAGGCATTTGATAAAGAAGATATCGTACTGGCGAAGGAAGTCAGTGAAATGGATGATGAAGTAGACAGCTTGTATGGGGAAGCCATCAAGAGTCTGCTGGAGCGTGCGAATGAAAATATGGCACAGGTTACTCAGCTTACTTTCATTGCCCGTTATCTTGAAAGGACCGCCGACCATGCGACCAATATTGCGGAAAATATTTTCTATATGGTCAAAGGAAGACATTATGATTTAAATGAATAATCCATGAAAAAGGAGCATGCCCCGGGCTGCTCCTTTTTCGTTGAAAAGCCAGACGGTTCAGCTTCTGGCTTGTTTCTTTCTCATCCTATTATGAATCTTTTGCGAGTGTGCTCCCGATCTGGGCAAGTGTCATGCTGCTTGTTAACACATAGGTTCCAAGCTGGATTTTTTCATTTAAGTGATGCTTATCCATGTAGGTCACCAGCTCGTTCTTGTCTTTTAGGATGCCTTTTTGCTGCAGGAGATCGGCAATCTGTCCGGATGTCATTCCCTGCTTCACCTCAAGGGTATAGGAGAGAGGAGCTGATTTGGCAGAATCCGCAGAATTCTGGACCTCCTGCTTTTCTTTGATGGGAGGTGTGTTCTTTATGGATGCTTCTTCCTTTTTGGCAGGCTGGGTATAAACGGCTGAAACCTTTGGCTTGGAAGTTTTCTGCTTTTCCGGCTCAAAGAAGAAATGATAGACAGACAAAATGGCGGCAGCCATGAAAATTCCGGCTGCAAACGTTTGTAGTACATTCCGGCTCATACCCGCTCTCCTTTTTCCCGGGCTGATTCAATGATGACGAGAATCTCTTCCCGGGGCAGTGTGGACTGACTGGAAATCTGTTCAATCGATAATCCCTGTTTTGAAAGGGAAAGCACCTGATTTCTTATAATTTCATTAACCTGTCCCTTCCCGCCAGCTGTCCCTGCAGGCTTCTTCATTAAGATGGGAGAAGAGGGGCCCTGGATAAGCAGCTCTTCCTCCAATATGGACAGTCTCTTTTTAAGCTGATAGATATCCTGCATATAAGAAAGAGATAAAGTATCTATTTCCTTCTCCAATTCTTTGACCCGATCTTTTTTGAAAAAGGAGAGCAGGAAAATCACCGCTGATAGGATCAGTAAAATTACTATTATCATTTCCATGTAATCACCCCAGATGAACGTCTTCCTTCATATCATACAAGAAAAAAGTGCTGTTGTGGAAAAACTATATACATATATCGACATTTTTTGATATTTATTAATAATCGTCCAATTTGTGAGTTGCAGATTTAGGTGTTACGATGGGGGAAAAGATACTTGGAAAGACTGTACGTGAAGAATGTAAGAGCCAGTCTCATTCTTTTAAGAAAGTGTGATGAAATGGAACAGCCGGCACTAACAAAAAAAGGTGCAGCCCCGGGGTATGGAGACTTTATTGCTGTCTATCTTCAAAATAAGGAAACAGTCCTTGTAATCTGGAGAATCAGCAGGCTTAAACGTGTATCCTTGTCTTACAGTATGGATACAGCAGAAAGTGAGTTGAAGCCATATCTGAGGATTTATGATGCAGAGGGGGCTGATAACCCTATCCACACCCGCAGATTCCTTGAAACAGCCATTAAGTGGGATCAAGGATATTGGAAGTTGACGGGTCTGCTCCCGGGACGGACATATATAGCAGATTTAGGCTGCAAGGAAGATACTCTGGGATTTGTTCCTTTAATACGATCTGCCCCTTTTCATTTCCCGGAAAATGTTGATTATATAGAGAGTATAATAGAATCCGCTTGGCGGGAGGACGGGCCGGAATCAGGTCTTGATTGGAAGGACTATGTGAGCACCTACAGTCTTTATGAGCCTGATCGGGAACAAGGAGAGAAAGAGAATTGCTGATATCATTGGAAAAAGGGACAGGGCCTTATTACGGCGGCTCTCAGGATGAAAAAAAGAGGTTTCTGATGGAGTCCGCAGCTGACCTGCTGGCGGTCCATCAATGGAGCTTGCATCAAAGCATCCCCCTCTTTGTCAGTGTAAGCGGCCGGCTATTGAAGCTGTTTGCATCCGATGAGTTTAAAAAGGAATTTCTCATGGTTCTGTCTGCTTCACCGCTCCTGCAGTCCAGCTGGGAAGATAAGGGGTGGGAAGATCCGCTTCATGCGCTGCTTAAACTGGTGAAAGAAAAGAAGATTCACCTGGCTGCCTCCTGCCTTTCGTTCTTTCCGCTGGCACTCGTAAATACGGAAGCGGGAATCCGATTCCAGATTGAAAGCTCAAGAAACTTATTTAAGGAAGTGCTGGGGGTGCACCCTGGCTATTTTCATCTTCCATACGGGAGTTATGTTCCCGGACTCGAGCGGATGATCGAGGAAGCAGGGTTTTTCGGTTTATTTCTGCACAGAGACGCGTTTCACGTGAAAGTGGCAGCCTGCCGGATTGGAGGTCTCACGATTATTCCTTATCAGCCTCTTACAGGAAGGCAGGAGGATTCGGTACCCGGACTCAGCCTGCCGATTAGCCAGGTGAATGCGGATAGACTGCAGTCACTGTCAGAAAGTGATTCATGCAAGTCGAAGGTTCCTATCCAGCCTGGGTCAGAAGGCATTTATTGTGAATATCAACGGGTGGAGTCTCTTGGTACTGCTTTTCATGGCTATCTCGATGGAGAAGATTTATTTCCAGATTCCGCCGTGGCTTCATTGATGGACGCCTTTACATTAGAAAGACAGGCGTTTCCTTCTAAAAGCAAAAACGGAACCATCCAGGAGTGGTCGTCCTTTATCGATGGGCTCATCGATCATTTGCCTTCACGGGATGTAAATGCGGTGCAGGATGAGCCTGGAAAAAGTGTTAATGAAATGGCCCTGCATATCCTAATACTTTCCTGGGAATTCCCACCGAGGATTGTCGGAGGGCTGGCAAGGCATGTTTATGGTTTGGCAAAGGCATTGGCAGGACAGGGGCATAAGGTAACCGTTATTACAGCTGGAGAGGGGCAGCCTGAAGAAAAGGAGCAGATGGAAGGCATCACCGTGTACCGGGTAAACCCGCTTCCTGTAAGCGGACACTCCTTCTTGAACTGGACCGCGGGGCTGAATCTTTCCATTTGTGAAATGATCCAAAAAGTTTCGGGAAATGACAGGGTTGACATTCTCCATGCTCATGATTGGCTTACAGCAGCCGCAGCTTCGGCAGCCAAAGATCTTTTGCAGATTCCCCTTGCTGCCACGATCCATTCTACGGAATATGGCAGAAATCAAGGTATTTTCAGTGAGCTTCAGAAAAGAATACACCGCCAGGAAGATCTGCTCCTGAAAAAAGCGGATAAAGTGATTGTCTGCAGCAGCCCTATGAGGCAGGAATTAAAAAAAGGATATGGATATACAGGCCAGGCTGTGGTCATTCCGAACGGAATCACTGAAGCGGAAGTCCAGCCAGCCAGCGGTAAAGGAAATTCCTATGAGCATAGGAAAGAGGAGACACCCATTATATTCACGTGGGGCCGAATGGTCTTTGAAAAGGGATTTCAGACACTGATTTCATCTGCAAAAATTCTGTCACAAAAATCCATTCATCCCTTTTTTATTGTGTCAGGATCGGGTCCTTATCTTAAGGACTTAAAGGAAATGGTTAAGAAGGAAGGACTGGGGGAGCAGTTTCTGTTTAACGGGCATATCGATGATGTTCAAAGAAATAAGCTTTTAGAAAGGGCTGATCTTACAGTCATCCCCAGTCTTTATGAGCCTTTTGGAATTGTGGCACTTGAGGCGATGGCAGCCGGGAAGCCGGTAATTGTTTCCGGGACAGGCGGCTTAAAAGGAATCGTTCAAGACAAAGCCAGCGGACTTACGTTCACTCCTGGGGATGCCGATGAACTTGCACGTCATATAGAATTTCTTCTGAATCATCGGGAGGCCGCGCAAAAAATGGCCAAATTTGGCAGGGAGAGTGCACTTGTCCGCTATAGCTGGAATGAGATTTCCAGGCGTACCATGCAGATTTACGAACAAATCAGGAAATCCAGACAGAAATGAAGCTGCCAAAAGGGAAAAAATATTGACTGCTGTAAAAAATGAAGCAGTTTTAAGAAAAATATATGCGAACCTTTAAAAAAACCTACTAGCATTTTGGTTACAAAAGTGATATTATAGAAAAGTCGTAAAAGAGAGACTTAAGTTTGGAGGGAAATATACATGCGCGTGAATATTACGTTGGCTTGCACTGAGTGTGGAGACCGTAACTATATTTCTAAAAAAAATAAGCGTAACAATCCAGATCGCCTTGAGCTTAAAAAATATTGCCCAAGAGAAAAGCGTTCTACTGTGCACCGTGAAACAAAGTAAGCAGCAGGTTATCCTGTTGCTTTTTTATTTGTCCAATTAGTACACTAAATGAAAAGCTGTATCTGTACAAGGAGGGTTTCCATGGAAAAGCCGGAATTAAGGAAAGCGATGAAAACCATGCTGAAGGAGAAGCTTGATGGCGGGATGCATAAGACGCTTTCAAAGGAAATCGCCGGCCGTCTATATGAAGAAGAAGACTGGCAGAAGGCAGAATGCATAGGGATCACGCTCTCCAACTATCCTGAAGCGGATACCTATCAAATTATCGAGAAGGCTTGGGAGTGCGGAAAAAAGGTGGCGGTCCCCAAATGCCTGCCTGTCCAAAGGGGCATGGATTTCCGCATGATCACTGATTTTGACCACCTTGAGACGGTGTATTATGGGCTGAAGGAGCCTATTGTAAGCAAAACGGACGGAGTGCTGCCCGGGGAAATGGATCTCTTGTTCGTTCCAGGCCTCGCCTTCACAAAAGCAGGCTTTCGACTGGGATATGGGGGAGGCTATTATGACCGATTCCTCAAGAATTACACAGGTACAACCGCAGTCCTTGCATTCGATGAGCAGATTTTGGACGAACTGCCGGTCGAGAGCCACGACCAGCCGGTATCTCTTATCATTACTCCTTCCCAGGTGATGGACTGTGGCAGATAACCTCTGGATTCTGATTGTCATCATCTTTCTGGCTTCTGCGGCAGGGTGGAAGCAGGAGCTGCTTACATTTTCCGGAGCCCTCGCTGCATTTTTTGTTGGAGGGGCCATTGCCTGCGGCTTTGGATGGCGTGGACTTTTACTGTTAGGCTGTTTTTTTGTCAGCTCAAGCCTTTGGTCCAAATTTCGGCCTGAAGCCAAAAAAGAACTGGACGAAAAGCTGATGAAAGGCAGTCAGAGGGACTGGCAGCAGGTACTGGCGAATGGCGGGATTGCAGCCTGTATTTCACTCTACTATATCATCGAGCCCGGGAGCCATATCCTTCTTCTGTTTTTAACCTCTATTGCCGCAGCGAATTCGGATACCTGGGCCTCGGAGCTGGGAGTCTTGAGTAAAGCCAGTCCCTTTTCCCTGTTAACGTTTAAACCGACTGAAAAAGGGACCTCCGGGGCTGTCACGCTGTTCGGTACATTCTGCTCCCTCCTGGGTTCTATGTTTATCGCTGCCGTATCCTTCTTCACTTTTGAAGTAACGATTAGGGATGCTGTGTTAATTGCCTTCTTCGGCCTGCTGGGCAGTCTGTATGATTCCATAATAGGAGCTTATATCCAGCCGGAATATATCTGCAGAAAATGCGGCTATCATACGGAGAAGCTGGTCCATTGCGGGGAGAAGACAGAAAAAAGAAAAGGATGGGGATGGGTCGACAATGATGCTGTGAATGCAGCTTCTATCTTTCTCGCATCATTAACCTGCTTCATGTGTTTCAGCATTCTTTAAGAAAAATGAAATGTGCTGGAAATGAAAAAATTTGCTATGGCATTCATAAATTCTGTCCCTTATCTCACACTAAAAGCAGGAGGGATAATCCATGGCAAAATTTTTAATGAAGGCGATCCTGGTTTCTGCAGCATCTGCCGCAGCATATAAGTACCGCTATAAAATCATGAACGGCGTACTGTCTGTGCCTGCTGTAAGAAACCTGGTTGTATCCTCTTCCATGAAGCTGCCGTTTGTACGCGGCAAAATGCTTCAGAATATCTTTGAATAAAACGTACCCAAAAAAAGGGCGCCTGGGCAGGATCCAGGTGCCCTTTGCCTATATCTGCTCCGGCTCTCGCGTTCGATTTTTGAGGGTCCTTCTTTTTACATTCAGTATTGAATACACTATGATGTAGGTACAAGTAAGGGATTTGGACAAATATAGCGTGAATTGGAGTGAGGAACCTGGGCGCTTATGAAGAACTTTTATATTGGTCCGCTGCCAGACATTTGATCGAGCAAGAAAGGATGACCATTATTTACATAGATCCGGATCAAAGTGAAATATGGCTTGAAAGCAGTACTTCCGCAAATAAAGTGGTCAGGCTTGCCCTGACATCCATGACCTGGTGCAATTTATTAGTAAAAGACATAGAACAGACCACTGTATTTGGAGAAAATACAAGAAAGACTCTTAGAAAAAACAGCTTGAATATCGTAAACGTTTATTTCACTCCCGCACTCCCGGTGGATGACTGCAGCGATGTGATGGCTTCGCCTGCTTCCTTCAGAAGCACGATAGTGGAGTCCTTTATTCTGGATACTCCTTCTTATGGCGAGAAGCTGCCGCAGCTTAGAGAATCCTTGGGATTCGAGCTTCCAGAGGCTCCCTTCCCTGGAGATGATAACGAGGTGAAGGCAGCTTATGTCCGTCATGCCGCTCTCAGTACAGCCTTTCAGGAAATCAAAAAAGAACAGAACGTCTTTGAAGCAGGGCGCCCATTTTTTACGTATATCTTTCTGTTCGTGCAGATTGGGATGTTTTTTCTGCTGGAGATGAACGGTGGAAGCCAGAATTTCCATACATTAATTAAATATGGTGCGAAGTATAATCCCCTGATTGAAGACGGAGAATGGTGGAGGCTGTTTCTTCCGATGTTCCTGCATATCGGTTTACTGCATCTCTTGACCAATTCCTTGTCTCTTTATTATATTGGGACAGCCGTAGAAAGAATCTATGGGAATGTCAGATTTATACTGATTTATCTGTTTGCGGGGTTTTTGGGGTTTCTTGCGAGCTTTGTCTTCAATACAAGCCTGTCTGCCGGAGCGAGCGGAGCCATCTTTGGCTGTTTCGGTGCATTGCTCTATTTTGGGCTGCTCCAGCCGAAGATATTTTTCCGCACGATGGGCTATAATATCATTCTGCTGGTCGTCATAAACCTTGGAATCGGTTTTACCCTTGCAGTCGTGGATAATTCCGGCCATATTGGGGGATTGATCGGAGGGTTTTTGGCAGCTGCCATTGTTAGGACCCCTCGAGAAGCAAAAAAGCTTACCACACAAGTGCCTGCCCTGGCAGCCACTGCCGCCATCGTATGGGCACTCATCAGCAAAGGATATTAATCTGCTGGAGAAGCGATGGACTGCCTGAGAAGCATAAATTCCCCGCCAGGCCCCTGGGATGCGGCCAGAAGCTCCCGCTTGTTCTTATTAAGCAGAAGAAGCGGCAGGGTGCTTCTTAAGGGACTGGCTATCCTTCCGTCTTCTGCTTTAATGCCAAGAATGTAATTCTTATATAAACCTTAAAAAAGTGATGGTTTCTACAGAACCATTTGATAAATAAAAATAGCCAAAAAGACAGCCGGCGGTTAAACTTAAAGCCAGATACCATTTTTTCATGGGGATCCCCTTTCAGTCCATGCTTTCACTACTATATGATGGAAAATGGACAAGTATGAGGGATTTTTTTTGCCAGTTGTCCTAGGCTGGAAGAATTGCATACTTGTTAGTTAAATAGGGTTCCATTATACTTTGATTGTAGATAATTTGGCTTTAGAGGGATGCAATGAAAAATTTTTATGATATTCAGCAGTTTCTTAAAAGATATGGAACCTTCATTTATACCGGGGACCGGATGGCAGATTTAGAGCTCATGGAAGAGGAAATTTCAGAGCTGTATCAATCCCGGCTGATCGAAGTGCGGGATTTTCAAATGGCCTTGCTGATCGTACGCAGGGAGAGGCAAATGGAAAGAGATAAAAGAAAAAAATAATGACGATACAGGTGATGGAAATGGATAAATGGCTAGTTGGTGTTGACCTGGGGGGAACCACTACAAAAATAGCATTCATTAGTTATTACGGTGAAATTATACATAAGTGGGAAATCCCCACAGATAGAAGCGATCATGGAAAAAATATTACGATTAATATCGCAAAGTCGATTGATGACAAGCTTGAAGAGCTTGGCCAGTCGAAGAACAAACTTCTCGGCATCGGAATGGGGGCACCTGGCCCAGTTAACTCACACACCGGCGCAATCTTTGAAGCTGTAAACCTCGGCTGGACAAACTATCCTCTTAAACAGCTTCTTGAAGTGGAAACAGCTCTTCCGGCAGTCATTGAGAATGATGCCAATGTGGCTGCAATCGGGGAAATGTGGAAGGGTGCTGGAAATGGCGCCAAGGATCTGGTATGTGTAACCCTTGGTACTGGAGTCGGCGGAGGAGTCATCGCTAATGGACATGTTGTCACAGGCATAAGCGGGGCAGCTGGAGAGATTGGGCATATCACGGTAGTTACTGAAAACGGATATTCATGCAACTGCGGCAAAAAGGGCTGCCTTGAAACGGTTGCCTCTGCCACAGGCGTTGTCAGACTTGCAGGTGAAGCGCTCTTAAATTCCGAGGAGCCTTCCAAATTGCGCGATTTCGGTGAAGAGCTGACTTCAAAGGATGTGTTTGATACAGCGGCAGCAGGGGATGTCATTGCAATGGCCGTCTGCGATAAATTGAGCTTTTATCTTGGATTGGCTATCGCTAACATGGCAAATGTCCTGAATCCTGAAATTATTGTAATCGGCGGCGGGGTATCAAAAGCAGGTGACGGACTTCTTCGCCCTGTAGACAGTTATTTTAAACAATTTTCCTTCCCGAGGGTCGCGGCATCCACTAAGCTCGCTATCGCGACAATGGGGAATGACGCAGGTGTTCTTGGAGCGGCCTGGCTTGCAAAGAATGAATTTGGAGAATGATACCTGCCTTAAAAATAAATATGCAGTGCAGACTAATCAGGAGTTTCTTTAATAGGAAACTCCTTTCTGTTTGACCGGTGCTTTTTCGACTTCAAAAAATAATCCAAAGGAGGAGGG
Source organism: Peribacillus kribbensis DSM 17871 (assembly GCF_000430765.1). Lineage (GTDB taxonomy): Bacteria > Bacillota > Bacilli > Bacillales > DSM-1321 > Paraperibacillus > Paraperibacillus kribbensis. Next base: position 66,265 of record NZ_AUMQ01000034.1, read on the forward strand.
CAAGTGAATCAGATTTACAGAACAGGACGGATCCATTTTGTCGTCCTCGCCATCCTGCTGCTGACAATCAAAACTTATATCATATATAAAACCGCCTTTCAGCTTTCATCTGACTCTGTTTTGCAGGAGTTTATCCTTATCCTGAATCCCCTTGGCTTTTTAATGGCGGTTATGGGGATCGGTGTCTTTTTTAAAGGACAGAAGCAGATCGTTTTTATTTTGGCTGCAAACCTGATCCTGTCCGCTATCCTCTATGCTAATATTGTTTTTTTTCGTTTTTATAATGACTTCTTAACGTTTCCTGTCCTGTCCCAGTCAAGCAACATGTCCAATCTTCGAAGCAGTGTACGAGAGCTTACCTCGATTCGGGATGCAGCCTGCTTCATCGACTGTATCCTGTTACTGCTTGCTGCATTTTTTAAACCCCGCCCTATACGTTTTGGAGCATTCAGAGCGGTGCATCGGAAGCAATACTATGCACTTGCTGCCGGAGTGCTTATGTTGAATTTGGCTCTTGCTGAATCAGAGCGGCCTCAGCTCCTTACCAGAACTTTCGATCGGAAAATACTGGTCAAAAATATAGGCACCTATAACTTTCATCTATACGATGCGATTCTCCAGTCCAAGTCTTCCACACAGCGTGCTCTTGCAGACACCAGTCAGCTCCAGAATGTCAACCATTACCTGCACGGCCGCAAAAGGGATTCTGGAAGCTTATTTGGAGCTGCAAAAGGCTGCAATGTTATCCTTATCTCCATGGAATCCACTCAAAGTTTCGTGATGCACACAAAAATGAATGGGCAGGAAATCACTCCTTTCCTGAATAAGTTCAGCAGAGACAGCTACTATTTTACTAACCTCTACCATCAGACCGGACAGGGAAAGACGTCGGATGCAGAATTTGTCATTGAAAATTCGCTTTATCCTCTTGGCAGAGGTGCCGTCTTCTTTACGAATCCCCGTAATGAATATGACGCCACTCCCAAAATCCTTGCCAGCCGGGGATATCATACTGCGGTGATGCATGCTAATAATAAAAGCTTCTGGAATCGTGACATTATGTATAAGTCCCTGGGGTATGACCGCTTTTATCACTTAATGGATTACCATGCCACCGCGGGGAATTCCATTGGCTGGGGATTGAAGGATAAGGAATTTTTTGATCAATCTCTACCATACCTTACGAATCTGCCGCAGCCATTTTATGCTAAACTTATAACATTAACGAATCACTTTCCCTTCGAACTCGAAGAAAAAGATAAAAGTATGAATGAATTTCATTCTGGTGATCATATTGTGAATCAATATTTGCAAACCGTAAGATATACAGACGAAGCTGTTGGTCAATTTATTCAGAAATTAAAGGAGCAGGGCCTTTATGACCGCTCCCTCATCATATTATATGGAGATCATTACGGTATCTCCTCCAATCATTATGCTGCACTGGGGCGGATCTTGGGCAGGGATATCACCCCGTTTGAGTCGGTCCAGCTCCAGAGGGTTCCCCTTATGATCCATCTGCCAGGACAGAAGGGCAAGGTCTTGGATGAGACCGCCGGACAGATTGATATCAAGCCCACAGTGCTGCATCTCCTTGGAATCGACACCCTGGGAGGCCTGCAGTTTGGCAGGGATTTATTCAGCGGCCACAGGGAGAATTATGCCATTCTTCGGAGTGGAGACTGGATTACCGATGATTATCTCTTTACGAAGGACACCTGCTTCTCGAAAAAAACAGGCAGAGAGGAAGAGAGCGATCTATGCCGTGAATTCTCAGCCAGGGCAGGCAGGGAATTGAATGATTCCGATAAGATCATTTATGGAGACTTATTGAGATTTTTGAAAACTAAATGAAAGACAGGGGGAAGACTTATATCCCTGGAAATAGGTCCAGAGTGGATGACGGGGAAAAGCAACGGATTGCAGGGCTGCAGAATTCTTTTCTTCTCCTTTGCCATCCGGAAGAATAATATCCGCTTTATAAGCCATAGGAAAAGCCCTGGATGTTCCAGGGCTCTTCTTATGGCTTAAGCTCCTGCCGGATAGCCGTGATGCAGGAGAGTCATGACCGTAAACCATCCAAATACAGCAACTGAGCCGGCTGAAAAAATAATGCCCAGTATATTTTTGTTTTTGAATGTGCCGATAAGGCCAAATACAGCAAGAATTGTAACCAGTGCAAAAATGATCGGTAAACCCATCTTCAATCCCCCTTGTTCAAATAAGAGACATGAGCAAGCCGCCAATACCAAATTGACGGAAAATCTACTAAAATATGTAGATTCATCATTTCGTATTTATTTTAATGGTTTTTTAAAAGTTTGTCGAGGCAATAAAGCGTTTTCTATACGCCGTGAGGTAACCGGACTGCTGGTTAGCGGGAGACTGACGTTCCTGAATCAATATGTGCCAATGTTTCCCATAGTAGTGTAAAATGGGGGTATGACTACATAAAAAGGGTGATGCATATGAAATGGTTTCAGCTGCCGTTAGGGCCAATGCAGACGAATTGCTATATTTTAACGAATAAACAAAAGGAATGCCTTATCTTCGATCCAGGAGAAGAAGCTGGAAAGCTGAAGAACTTTATCTCTGAAAAAAGCCTCACTCCAAAGGCCATATTGCTGACACATGCACACTTTGACCACATTGGGGCATTGGATGACATTCGGAAAGAATATGATATTCAGGCATATATTCATGAAAAGGAAGCAGACTGGCTGATTGACCCCAATTTAAACGGATCAAAGCTATTCATGCCAGACAAGCCTTTAAGACTGAATCCTGCAGAAAATATTGTAAAGGGAAACCAAACCCTTACTGTTAAGGGGTTCGAGTTTGAGCTGCTGGAAACGCCGGGGCATTCTCCGGGAAGTGTATCGTATTATTTTAAGGATCTTGGGGCTGTTTTTTCGGGGGACGCTTTGTTCAAGGGAAGCATCGGACGGACGGATCTTCCGGGAGGAAATCATAAGCAGCTTATCAAAAGCATCCAGACCCAGCTGCTTACCCTGCCGCACAGCACAACAGTACTTTCCGGCCATGGACCTGCGACGGCCATCAGGGATGAAAAAAGAGAAAATCCCTTTTTAGCATAAAAGACTTCTTTTAAAGGAGATAAGGAATGTATACGGTGATACGGGATATTTTGCTTACAAGGAAGGAAAACCAGCTCTCCTATAATGAATTCATTGAGCTTGCCCTCTATCATCCGCAATTTGGCTATTATATGAACGATAGCTCAAAAATCGGGAAATCCGGGGATTTTTATACATCGGTGAATGTCTCGGACATACTGGGTACTATGCTTGGAAAGTGGTTTTGTACACTATTCCGTTCCACAGGTCTCAGGCCTGTAATATGCGAGCTCGGAGGAGGGACGGGCAAGCTGGCCCAGGACCTTTTGGGAAGCATGAAGAAATGGGATCCAATTTTGTATGAAGAGACTAGGTACATGATCGTTGAGACCAGCCCCTATCACCGTATCCTGCAGAAAGAAGCACTGAAGGGGCACACTGTAACATTGGTGCAGGACGTAGAAGAGCTGGCTCCTTTCGAGGGCATTCTATTTTCCAACGAATTTTTTGATGCATTTCCTGTCCATGTGATTGAAAAAAGGGATGGAAAGCTTTTTGAAGTGATGGTATGCCACGATGAAGGCGGGAAAAGTTTTAAGGAAAAGCCGGAGGCACTTACAAATCTCCGCATCAGGGCGTATTTAGCCGAAGAGGGGATCGAGCTTTCAGAGGGACAGCGGCTGGAGGTCCCTCTTGCCATGATGGACTATCTTCAAAAAATCGGACACATCCTGGAGAAAGGAATGCTTCTCACTCTTGATTACGGATATACCCGCAGCGAATGGTGTCTTCCCCAGCACCATTCAGGAAGCCTGAGAGGATTCCGCCGGCACGAGATGAAGGAAAATATCCTCCAGTTCCCCGGCGGGATGGATATAACCACACATATCCACTTTGACAGCCTCCAAAACGCCTTAGCCAGGCAGGGCTTTATCCACCGGGCCTTTCTAAGGCAGGATGAGCTGCTGCTGAAACTCGGCATCTTAGAAGAACTGGCCGCCCATACAGACAGTAATCCCTTTTCGGCGGTAAGCAAAAGAAACAGGGGAATCAGGGATCTGCTCATGCAGGGGGGAATCAGCTCTTACTTCAGGGGAAGCGTGGAAACCAAGGGTCTGGAAGAAAGCATCCCGGTGCTTCCTTCCTTTTAAAAATGTTGAAATATTGCAAAAACGAAGAGGCTGACTCTGTATCGAAAGAGTCAGCCTCTATGTATGGAACATTAATGGCCGCCGGCACCTGGTGTCATCATGAAAGTTGACCAATAAGTAAATCCGGCGAAAAAAATGGTCAGGTATGCACCGAAAACATAGATATACATACGCTCTGAAAGTTTCAAATAGCTTACTAATACAAAAAATCCAGTCTGCCCAAAAAAGATAAGTGCTGCTGTTGGCATGTCCCCCATGTAGAAGAAGATGGCAAAAATACCAGTCCAGAAGCCTAGTACTCTAAACATTCGCTCCATGTGTTCCCTCCTTTGCCGAAAAAACAGATTTCCTAAATTATTATAAATTAGCAGGATATTTATGTAAAGAATAGTTTCGCAAGCGTTTTCTAAAGCAGTGATCTGCTCTCTAAAATGTGCAGAATGAAAAGGAGGATTTTATATGCCTGCGAAAAATCAAAATCAGCATGGACGGAAAATGGCTGAAGCAAAAAAATAGTTCCAGATAAAAATTCACTTTTTTCTTTCAAAAAAAGAATACAGGAAACCAGATGATAAAGGAGAGGAAAGATTTACAGATTTCCTCCTCTTTTGCCAAGGATAATTACGTTGAAAAGATATAGAGGTTGGATGAAACGGTTGTTTTTTTGTAGATAACAGCAGGATTTTCTATAAGGCTGTCGAATCATTCCTTAGAAAAGAAAGGATGTGGTTAAAATTGGAGCTCATTGAACGAACAGCCGAACGGATCATTTCGTATGGCTACAGAAAGCATGCCTCAGATATCCATCTTGTTCCCCGAAAGGAAGATTTTATTATCCAGCTCCGCATTGTAAACAATCTCGTACCTTTTGAAGTCCTGCCCCAGGATGTTGCCCACAGGCTGCTTTCTCATTTCAAATTTCTTGCCTCCATGGATATAGGTGAAAGGAGGAGGCCCCAAAGCGGCTCGTTTACTGTCACCATCGATTCTGTCCCGATCGGCCTCAGATTTTCCACACTTCCGGCCTCGCATTCCGAAAGCATGGTCATCCGCCTGATCCCTCAGCAGCAGATTCTCCCGCTGAATCAGATTTCTCTTTTTCCCCATACGGTCTCCAAGCTCATGGCACTCTTAAAGCACTCCCACGGATTAATGATTTTCACCGGACCGACCGGATGCGGCAAAACCACCACCCTCTATTCACTCCTTCATCATGCCAAAGAATTCATCAACCGCAATGTCATTACGCTTGAAGATCCCATCGAAAACCATTCTGAACAGGTCCTTCAGGTCCAGATTAATGAAAAAGCCGGAATCACCTATTCGGTGGGGCTGAAGGCAGCTCTAAGGCACGACCCGGATATTATTATGGTTGGGGAAATCCGTGATCAGGAAACAGCGAGGATAGCAATCCGGGCAGCTTTGACGGGTCATTTAATTTTATCCACCATGCATACAAGGGATGCGAAGGGGGCGGTCTACAGATTTCTGGAGTTTGGTTCAAGCCTTCATGAAGTGGAGCAGACCCTCATCGCGGTGTCTGCGCAGCGGCTTTTGGCGCTTTCGTGCCGGGAATGCGGCGGTTCCTGCAGGGGCACATGCACAAATGGCGTAAAAAGATCGAGGGCCAGTGTGTATGAGCTTCTTTATGGCAGGGATTTAGCCTGCGTTTTTGAAGAAATCAAGGGAGAGCGGAGGCCTCGGTCCTGGAGAAGTCTAAAGGATGAAATCAGCAAGGCGGTCGCCCTTGGTTTTGTAGATGAGAAAGAATATGACCGCTGGGTATTTGAATATGAAGCCGAGTAAGTGGACGTTAAAGGAGCAGGCGCGCTTTTTAAAGGAGCTTGGGGAATTGCTGGAACAGGGTTATTCCCTCTCTCATGCGCTTTTATTTTTGAAGATTAATAAAGAAAAGAAGAAAGAAAAAGATCTTGTCTATGCTCTTCAGTTATTGAAGGAGGGAGCACCCTTTTATGAGGTTTTAAGTTCACTAAAATTCCAGCAGGGCCTTGTCAGCCATGTGTTTTTTTCTGAACAGCACGGCAGGCAGTCCACAGCATTGAAAGAGGCAGGCGACTTTTGGCTGCAAAGATGCCAGGAAACCGATAAGCTGAAAAAACTTCTGTCTTACCCTATCTTTTTGTTTGTGATTGTCACATTGGTATTTACTGCTTTTGAACGTATCCTCCTTCCTAAATTCCGCACGTTGTTTACCTCCCTGAGCCCTGGCGGCAGTTCCTACCTTGATGTGGTACTCAGCTTTTCACGTTTCCTCCACCGCCTTCCGTATGGGCTGGCATGTATGGCTGCCGGTTTAGGGCTCCTGTATATTTTTTGGTTTAAAAAGCTCAGCCCCTTGAAGAAAATGTCGGTTAAACTCCGTATCCCCTTTGCTGGAAGGTTTATCAGGAGCTTTTCCACACAGTTTTTTGCGAGCCAGTTAAGCGGGCTCTTAACCGCAGGGCTGTCCATCAATGAAAGCTTTGCTTTATTTTCCCAGTCCCGCCAGCAGCCATTCTATCAAACACTTTGCGGGCTCATCCAGCGGCAGCTGACCGATGGGAAATCTCTGGAATCCATCCTGGAGGGTCTTCCATACTTCGATAAAAACCTGGCCTTCATTGTGGCCAATGGCCAGAAATACGGAAGATTGGATCAGGAGCTCTATCATTACAGCAGAAAACTTCTTCTATCCCTGGAGGATAAAATCGAACATTATCTCAGGATTGTCCAGCCTGCCTTATTTTCCTTTGTCGGTCTGCTGATTGTCTGCATTTATATGGCAGTTCTGCTCCCTATGTATTCCTTAATAAATAGCATGTAAAGGAGAAAAGTCCATGAATGAAAAAGGATTTACCTTAATAGAAATGATGATCGTTCTGCTGATTATTTCTGTCCTGCTGATCATTACCATCCCGAATATCGTGAAGAACCAGACCACCGTCAAAGCAAAGGGCTGTGAAGCTTTCATCAAGACGGTCGAAGCCCAGGTCCAGTCCTATCAGCTGGATAAAAACAGCCTGCCGGAAGATATGGATGAGCTTGTGACGGGCGGATATTTGAAGCAGAAAACCTGCCCGGATGGAAGAGCTTTATCGCTTGGTACGGATGGCGGGGTAACAATTGAAGCCAACTAAGGATGAAAGAGGATTTACTTTAATTGAATCCTTATTGGTCTTGAGCATTTTTATGACCATCCTGACAGTTTCCTTGAATTTATGCTTTCATGCCCGCGAGGACTTTACCTCTAAACTATTCCTGAAGCAGCTGACCGAAGACTTATTTTACAGCCAGCAGTATGCGATGAGCCATGCCTTGACTGTTTTTCTGTTATTCGATCCACAGGGAGGAGCGTATCGGGCTTACACTCCCTCGGGTACCGTTTATAAAAGGGGGATACCTCCGGATATGGAGGTGCTTCCCGGGTCAATGGGTTTGAAGTTCCACTTTGTTCCATCCGGGAATATCAACAAGGCGGGTGCCCTGTATGTGAAACTGAAGAAAAAACGTATAAACTGACATTCCTGCTCGGGAAGGGAAGGTTTTATATCAGTGAAGCCTAATGGATATATCTATGCGGATCTGCTGGCTGCCCTGTTCATTCTGTCCTTGGTGCTGACGGCCTATGTTCCGCTTTATATGGACATTCAAAGAGAGAGGAAGGATGCCTTGATTCAGGTTACAGCCAGGCATCTGCTTGAGGAGAAGCTGATGGAGCAGAATACTTCTGGAGATGGAGGGAGATTCGATGGAGGTCCATTCTATGTCTTTGAATGGAGAGAGAGCCTGGATTACCCAGAATATCAAGAAGGCTGTCTCTCCTATGAAAATTTAAAAGGGAAAAAGGTGGAACTATGTGAGATTACCAAGAAATGAAAAAGGATTCACCCTTATAGAGATGCTTCTTGGCTTATTTCTTGTATGCATGATCGCTGGCTTAATAACAAGCGGAACGGCCGTGTTAAACAGAGACTTTCAAACAAAAGGCAGCGTGGACCAAATGGAATGGGAGATCTTCCTGCAGCAGGTGAAGAGGGATGTACGCGGGTCATTCTCACAGGAGGCAGGCCCTGCTGGTATCAAGCTGAGGACAAAACATGCAACCATCCTGATCGAACGGTATCAGGATAAGATCAGGAGGCGGGTCGATGGAGAAGGCCATGAAATTCTCCTGCAGAATATTGCCGCATTTTCAGCAGCGGAAAAACAAGGCCGCATTTTGATATCAGTCGGAGATAAAAAAGGCAATAAGCTGGATGCGGTGGTCCATCTCCTTGCAAAGGGGAAAGGACCGTGAACGAGAAGGGAACCGTTCTTCCCGCTGCCCTCATTTTCTGCATGATTTTCCTGATGGCCCTGGCAGCCTCCGCAAGCTTATTTTTGACTGAAAAAAAGTTTTACTATGAAGCTGCAGAAAAGGTAAAAGCGGATCATCTTCTCCAGCTGGGGACAGAGGATATTTTAGATATGCTGGCAAAAGAGAATGACTATGGCAATACAGGCTTCTTCTTTTATCTTAATGGTGATGTTTACTATCAAATTAACACGGTCAGCGGTCTTCTGAGTGTCCATCTCTATATCACAACCAAAGCAGACAGAAAGCTTGAAGCAATCTTTAACTATAACCAAACAGAAAAGAAGGTGGTAGAATGGATAGAAATATAAGTTTGAGGTGTGGATGACGTGAAGGCGATTTACTTGACGGGATTTATGGGATCGGGGAAGACAACCATCGGGGCAAGGCTCGGCGAATTGACAGGATTCCCGGTTTATGACATTGACAAGGAAGTGGAACGGCTTGCCGGTACGAGCATAGCCCGGATCTTTGAGGAAGAGGGAGAGGCCTCGTTCAGGAGCAGGGAAACCGAAGCCCTGGAACTTCTTCCGGCTGAGAGATGCATCATCTCTGCCGGCGGCGGCACGGTGCTTTCTGAAAGGAACCGGCGCTGGATGCTTGAAAAGGGGGAAATGGTCTTTCTGGACTGCGGCATAAAGGAAATTCAGAAAAGGCTAACATCTGATACTGAAAGGCCCTTGATTGCAAAAGACCGAATGAACCAGATTGAAAAGCTGTATCAGGAGCGTCTCCCTGTATACCGTATGGCGCCTATTATCATTGACACGGGCGGTAAGACGATTGATGAAATCTGCGGGGAAATTCTTGAGCGTATAAACGAATGAGGAAAAGGGCATACTGGCTAAAGGGTGGTATGCATTGAAAACGAATGATTTTATTAAATTTCTGACACAGCAGTTTATCCGCTTTTTTGATGAGCCAAAGGATCAGCGGAAAACCAGGAAAATGGAAAATAAACAGGCCAGGACTCCGTTGTCCTACAGTCTGTTTGGGGTGATTCCTTTCTCCATCTCCATGCTGATCAAAAAGCGCCGGCTATAAGGAAAATAAAGCAGATGGGAAAAACGAATGATTTTTCTCCATCTGCTTTTGTTCTTGTTCAGGACAAGGACCGTCCAGAAAGCTGATTTACCTGACTTTCTGGACACCCTCCTTCCCATTTAGATCGCTGTCTCACTCAGATAGAAAAGACCACCATTTATAACCCTGATGCTAATCCTCGGTTCATACTGTTCCCGGAGAGCCTCCTTTTCGGTCTCGTAGCTTTCACCTTTTTCCTGGTCCTCATAAAAAGTTTCCAGAAGCTGCAGGTCGTTCTGCCATCTGGTATAGGCCTCTTCCGCCCAGGTGTGGTCTTCAAACGCCAGGGAGCTCCTGATATGCCGGTCCAGTCTTAACATTCCGCTTTTAGGCATGATCAAGGGCGAGAGGGTGAATGAATAGTCGGGAATTTTAGGCGTCACGTTTAAAGCGGTGACCTTGTCATGGAATTCCTCCTGAATCTGTCCCGAAATGAGGTTCAAGCCCAGAGATAGAAATACGTCCTTCTTCCGGTTGCATTGGAATGAAACCTTCACATTCAGTCCGAGCCATGGATATAGGGGATTCTGCGTCATTCCTGCAGACTTGTCTTCAAACAGTCTGATATAGCTGGCAAGCTGCTTGTTTGCTTCAAAAATCTGGCGAAGTCTTGGGGAGCCGAAGTGGATAAATTCCCCTTTGATGTCATCCGGTGCCCGGTCCGGATCCGTAATGATCGTTAGCTTGGCAGGATTGGGCTCGCCGCCTGTCTTCTCCAGATAATGCCAGTAAAACGGGCGGTTCATGAGCAGCTTATCCTGATCAATCGTCAGGTGGACCATGAAATAACCCGGTTTATCTTCAAGGATTTGACAATCATTTGATTGAAAATACCGCTGTAAATAATTATGAATTTCCGCTTGCTGCATCCATCTCACCCTTTTTAATGTCCTGGGCAAATGAAATCATGGAAGCCAGGTTTTCCATCTTGATTTTCATTTCTCCCTCTGTTCTCGAATGCCCCACTACATCCACCAAGTATTCTTCAATTTTTCCAATATCGAGCCTTGTTAAAATGTCATCCAATTCACCGACAACCCGCTCGAACAATTGAATTTTCTCATACAGAAGCTTCAGAATATGCTCTTCAACGGTGCCTTTAGTGGCGAAATTATAAATCATGACATCGTGCTCCTGTCCGAGCCGGTGAACCCTGCCGATTCTCTGTTCAAGTCTCATCGGATTCCATGGGAGGTCAAAATTGATAAGATGATGACAGAACTGAAGGTTGATTCCTTCTCCTCCTGCTTCTGTCGCAATCAGCACCTGGAATTGCTTCTCGAATAAATCCTTCATCCAGTCCTTCTTCCCCCGTTTGAAGCCTCCTCGGAAGGGAACGGATGAAATGCCTTCCTGCTTTAAAAACCATTGCAGATACATCTGTGAAGCTCTGTATTCTGTAAAGATAATCACTTTATCATCAATTTTCTTGATGAGCTCCAGTGCTTTTTCAGCCTTTGAATTGACTTGGATGGCATCAATCAGGCTGAAGAGGGGCTTCAGCTTCGTCTCGTAAAAGACTTCAGGATTTTCTGTCTTTTGAAGCATTTTCTTTAACGTATAGTAGACGGCTTCCCGGCTCGAGCAGGCCTCCCGTTGAAGGGTCAGGGTAGAAAATGCACTGCCGATGGAATCGCTGTTATGCGGCTTAAAGGCGGAAACCGCATTATACAGCTGCTGCTCTTCCTCAGTGAAATCGATCAGAATAGTCTCTACATGGCGCTTTGTCCACTCGATCCCGGTATCTGCCCTCCTGTTTCGAATCATTACTTTGTTCACAAGCTCCTTCAGCCGCTGATCTTCATTCATATTGCGTTTTTTTCCTTTAAACTTCTCGGCAAACAGGGAGGCGTTTCCGAGATGTCCCGGCTTTAACAGTGAAACCAAATGGAAGATCTCGTCCACTCTGTTCTGAATCGGTGTTGCAGTCAAGAGCAGACAGAATTTCTTTTTTAAGCTCTGGACAAATTCATAGTTTTTGGTTTTATTATTTTTTAGTTTATGTGCTTCATCCACGATGATTAAATCATACTGCTGCTTATAGATAATATCCCGGTGAGGCTGCTTTTTGGCTGTATCGATGGAAGAAATCACTACATCGCAGGCTTCCCAGACATATTCTTTCCGCTGAGGCACAGCAGGAATATGGAACTTGCTGTTCAGTTCATAAGCCCACTGTGACACAAGGGAGGCAGGCACCAGGATCAGCACCTTTTTTACGAGCCCCCGAATCATATATTCCTTTAAAATCAATCCGGCTTCTATCGTTTTCCCCAGTCCTACTTCATCACCAAGGATGGCTTTTCCGTGCATATTTTCAACTACTTCACGGGCTGCTTCCAGCTGGTGCGGAAGAGGCTTCAGCTGGGGCAGATGCTTCGGTGCCTGGAGACCCTCAAAATCAGGAACGACCATATGCTTTTCAACGTTTACAGCTAGTTTGAACAGTTCCCAGTTATCCCATGGGCCGTCATTTTGGATTTTTTGGAGCAGCCCTTCCTCCCATTGTGAATCGAAATCCACATTGATTTTCATTATATACACCTCCTGTTTGATATAAATGTTCGGATTTTATGGCATTTAATTCGTTTTGTAAGGATATTATTTTCAATAATGTAATGCAGAAACGAACCATAATGAAATCTCTTTTGAATGGAAGCGGTTTATTGCCCTGCTGGTAGAAAAAATGTATTGCAGAAATATAAAAAGTAATGATAGGATGAAACTAGCTTTCAAAGTATTTGAATAAATCATACTTTTGCCTTTATTCTTTTGGGATTAGTATGGCCATAATTTAATTTAATATGAGCGGATGATGGCAAGGGGAGAGACTGTTCGAGAACAGCGCCGAAGGAGCAAGCTTTACGTGAATCTCTCAGGCAAAAGAACTCTTGGCGGACGCAGCTCTGGAGAGAGCCAAAAGCATACTTGCTTCTGGCCACCAAAGGGGAAAGCCTTAATTTTCATTTTACATAAGGTAAACTTTCAGGTAACAGGACAGGGAGAATGGCGTATGATACACGGCATTCACCTGTCCTTTTTGTGTGCCTGGCTTGGAAGCTTTCTCGAATTCATCTTTTTAGGGGGAAGAATTTTGTCTGAATTAAAGAGAACACCTTTATATGAGGTGTATGGAGATTATGGTGCCAAAACCATTGATTTTGGAGGCTGGGATCTGCCTGTTCAATTCTCAGGCATAAAAGAAGAGCATGAAGCCGTCCGTACGAGGGCAGGATTATTTGATGTTTCCCATATGGGGGAAATCGAAGTCAAAGGACCTGAGAGTCTTTCTTTTTTGCAGAAGGTCATGACAAATGATGTATCCAAACTTAAAGACGGCGGTGCCCAGTATACGGCTATGTGTTATGAAGATGGCGGCACTGTGGATGATTTGATTATTTACAGAAAAACAGGTGTAGATTTTTTACTGGTAGTCAATGCATCCAATACTGAAAAAGACTTCGAATGGCTGAAAACAAATCTTTCTGAAAACTGTGAATTAACGAATATATCGGATCGGATTTCCCAGCTGGCGCTGCAGGGGCCGAAAGCGGAAGAAGTTTTGCAAAAGCTTGCAAAAGATACTGTGTTACAGGAAATCGGATTCTTTAAATTTAAGGAACATGTCGATTTAAATGGAGTGTCGGCATTTGTGTCCCGCACGGGTTATACGGGTGAGGATGGGTTTGAGATCTATTGCGAAAATGCTGATGCCGTCAAGCTGTGGCAGGATATCCTGGAAGCAGGGAAAGAAGAAGGAGTACTTCCGATCGGCCTGGGCGCAAGAGACACGCTCCGGTTTGAGGCAAAGCTTGCACTGTACGGGCAGGAGCTATCAAAAGACATTACCCCTATTGAAGCAGGAATTTCCTTTGCGGTCAGCACCGATAAAAAAGAGGCGTTTATAGGGAAAGCGGTGTTAAAGGAGCAGAAAGAGAATGGGGCACCCCGCAAACTGGTCGGGATTGAAATGATCGACCGCGGAATTCCCCGCCATGGATATCCTGTCTATGTGGAAGGAGTTCTGGCTGGTGAAGTCACAACGGGGACACAGTCACCGACATTGAAAAAAAACGTGGGTCTTGTGCTGCTAAAGAGTGAATATGCAGAGCTTGGAAGAGAAGTGGAAGTAGAAATACGGTCCAAAAAATTAAAAGCGAGTGTCGTACCTTCACCCTTTTATAAACGGGCGAAAAAATAAGAAAGGCGGGGAATTAGCATGAAGCATCGTTATCTACCGATGACTGAGCAGGATCAACAACAAATGCTTGAAGCGGTCGGTGTATCATCCATAGATGAACTTTTCCAGGATATTCCTGAGAGTGTCCGCTTTAAAGGGGAATACAGCATTAAGCCGGCAGCATCTGAATCAGCATTGCTGAAGGAAATGACAAGACTCGCCGCAAAGAATGCTGACCTTAAACAAAACACCTCCTTCCTGGGAGCCGGTGTATATGACCATTACATACCGACCATTGTAGATCATGTGATCTCAAGATCGGAATTCTATACAGCCTATACTCCTTATCAGCCGGAAATCTCACAGGGAGAATTGCAGGCGATTTTTGAGTTCCAGACCATGTTCTGCGAGCTGACCGGGATGGATGTAGCGAATTCATCCATGTATGACGGGGGAACGGCGATTGCGGAAGCCGCCATGCTGAGCACCGGACATACACGCCGAAAGAAAATATTAATCTCCAAGGCTGTCCACCCTGAGACAAGGGATGTCGTAAAGACATACGCTAAGGGACAGTATATCGAAGTCGTAGAAATTCCTTATGCAGACGGCATCACAGATCTTGAGGCGCTGGCAAATCTGGCATCTGAAGATATTGCGGGAGTGATTGTACAATATCCTAATTTCTTCGGCCGCATTGAGCCGCTTAAAGAAATTGAGCAGATTGTCCATGAGCAAAAAGCGATGCTGATTGTCTCAAGCAATCCGGCTGCACTCGGTGCTTTAACACCTCCAGGAAAATTCGGTGCTGATATTGTAGCAGGAGATGCACAGCCATTCGGCATTCCATCTGCATTCGGAGGCCCTCACTGCGGATATTTCGCTGTCACAAGCAAACTGATGCGGAAGGTGCCGGGCCGGCTTGTCGGACAAACCGTGGACGAAGACGGCAAAAGGGGATTTGTCCTCACCCTGCAGGCGCGCGAACAGCATATCCGCCGCGATAAGGCAACTTCTAATATCTGCTCGAATCAGGCATTAAACGCCCTTGCCGCTTCCGTAGCCATGACGGCTCTCGGTAAAAAAGGGGTGAAAGAGATGTCCACACGGAATATCCAAAAAGCTCATTATGCCAAAAAGCGCATGAAGGCTGCCGGGCTGGACGTCGTTTTTGAAGGTCCGTCATTTAATGAATTCGTCGTCAAATTAAATAAGCCGGTTTCAGAAATAAACAAGCTGTTATTGCAAAAAGGAATCATAGGCGGTTATGACTTGGGCCGCAGCTATCCTGAGCTTGAGGATCATATGCTGATTGCAGTCACAGAATTAAGGACAAAAGAGGAAATCGACACGTTTGTGGCAGAATTGGGGGATGGGCATGAATAACCAGGAACAAGACCAGCCGTTAATTTTTGAACTGAGCACTCCCGGAAGGATCGGGTTCAGCCTGCCTGACCTGGAAATAGAGGAACTGAGCCTTGAAAGCATACTTCCTGCCGAGTATATCAGGGAGGAAGAAGCAGAGCTCCCTGAAGTATCAGAGCTCGATATTATGCGCCATTATACGGCCTTATCCAGAAGGAATCATGGAGTCGATTCCGGGTTTTATCCGCTTGGCTCTTGTACGATGAAATATAATCCGAAGATCAATGAAGCCGTTGCCCGTTTCAATGGGTTTGCCCACATCCACCCGCTGCAGGAAGAAAGCACGGTCCAAGGGGCTTTAGAACTCATGTACGACCTTCAGGAGCATCTCATCGAAATCACGGGTATGGATGAAGTGACACTGCAGCCTGCTGCAGGAGCACATGGCGAATGGACGGGTCTCATGATGATCCGGGCCTTTCATGAGGCGAATGGGGATACAGAAAGAACCAAGGTCATCGTCCCGGATTCCGCGCACGGAACAAACCCTGCATCAGCAACTGTTGCCGGATTTGAGACTGTGACTGTCAAATCCAATGACCAGGGGCTTGTAGACCTTGAAGATCTGCGTAGAGTAGTAGGTCCTGATACAGCGGCTCTTATGCTGACAAACCCTAATACATTGGGACTTTTTGAAGAAAATATTCTGGAGATGGCGGAGATTGTCCATGGTGCAGGCGGGAAGCTCTATTATGACGGGGCCAACCTGAACGCCGTCCTTTCAAAGGCGCGTCCTGGGGATATGGGCTTTGACGTGGTCCATTTAAATCTCCATAAAACCTTTACAGGTCCTCATGGAGGCGGAGGTCCGGGCTCCGGTCCTGTCGGAGTAAAAAAGGAATTAATTCCATTCCTTCCAGCTCCGATCGTCGCGAAAAAAGACGATCAGTACATCCTTGATTATGACCGCCCGCAGTCCATTGGCAGAGTGAAGCCTTATTACGGAAATTTTGGCATTAATGTCCGGGCTTACACGTATATTCGTACCATGGGGCCGGACGGCTTAAAAGCAGTCACAGAATATGCCGTACTGAATGCGAACTATATGATGAGGCGCCTTGCGGAATATTACGATCTTCCGTTTGACAGGCATTGCAAGCATGAATTTGTACTCAGCGGCAGGCGCCAGAAAAAACTTGGGGTAAGGACACTTGATATCGCCAAGAGGCTGCTGGACTTCGGCTATCATCCGCCAACGATCTACTTCCCGCTGAATGTGGAGGAATGCATCATGATCGAGCCGACTGAGACGGAGTCAAAAGAAACATTGGATTCCTTTATTGATGCAATGATCCAAATCGCAAAAGAAGCAGAGGAGAATCCTGAAATCGTACAAGAGGCTCCTCATACCACAGTCATCAAGCGGCTGGATGAGACTTTGGCTGCCCGCAAACCTGTACTGCGCTATGCTAAGGCAGAAAAATAAGAGATTAAGAAAACGGATAAATTAGCACTAGGGGTGCCGGGAAGGCCGGCTGAGAGGAAGACCCGATCAAGTCTTTGACCCTTGAACCTCAACTGGTTTATGCCAGCGGAGGGAAGTGTATCTTTTACAATCATAAGAGGCTGATAAGGGACTGATTCAATGGCTTACCATTGGGACAGTCCCTTTTTTTGTTTGCGGACGTTCCTCCGCTCTATGAAAGGAGAGGACAGAATAGAAAGTAAGAACCCGCCATTGCTCCACATTCTTTATTAAGGGCAGAATCTATTAACCCTCTTTTACCTGTGATATGGTTCATTTTATCAATTAGGATGAGGCTCCTTAGAAGTACCAGTAAGCGGAGATTTTCCCGTTGGATAAAAGTTTCTGAAAATGAGAGAAGCTATGACCCTCTTTTAAATGTACAATCGTACTATTCACCATATTCTGGTGCTTTAGTAAACAAAAAAAGACGTATGCCAATTCATACGTCCATTTCTGCGAGATCAATAAGAATTACGCTTTTTTCTTGATCTTTCCGCCCCATTGCTTAAAACCGCCTTTAAGATGGTACAAATCTTTATACCCTTTGCGGTAAAGCATCTGGGCAGCACGGCCGCTCCTGATTCCGCTTTGGCAGTATAAGTACACAGGCTTGTCCGGACGGATTTCCTTTAATCGCATCTTCATCTGTGTCATCGGAATATTCCTGGCTCCAAGGATGTGCCCGGCTTCATACTCATTGGGCTCCCGCACATCAATCAGCTGTGCCTTCCGGTAGCCGACAATGAACTCTTCCTGATTCAGCGTTTTTAATATGCGCTTTTGATTCAGCCACATAATCAGCGAATATATAGCAAAGGCACCTACAAGCACCAGTAGAATATACAGGTTTTGCATTTTCAAACCTCCTTTTACACTGAAAGTTCCAGCAACATAATTATATAGTTGATAGACTAAAGAATCAAAAACTTTTTGTAATTTGATGCTATTTGTCGAATATCATATTCTTTTTTATAGTGTCAACTCATAAAAAAATATATTTTTTTTAATGAGCATTTTAATTGACCCTCATCCTCCCCAAATTTACCAAGGGGTTCAAAAATGCCCCGGAAAAGCAACCGCTGAATCCCTTTGATTTATCCCGAAAAATGAGGAAAATCTACAAATTCCTCTATTTTTCTCTGTGACATAAATTCTTTTTTGATTTGACAAAATCCTTCTCTTTTGACCAGAACACCATATATAGTGTCGATAAAAATATTTCAGATACTATATATTGATTTACAGGGTTTGTTTATGATAGATTTAGGGTACTCAATTGGAAACGGCGTATTTTGTCGCTTTTTCTAAACTGTTTATTGAAGGAGAGATTGCATTGTCTGTTGCATTAGGAAATACCATGAAGATTAATATCGAAAGGCTGAACCAGGACATAAACATTTTCCCGCAGGTGCATCCCGTCACGGAAGATATGAAGCTTGCCCATAAAGGGGTCTCCAGGCTGGTTATGCTGGACCGTTATTCGTTTAAGGATACAGCAAAGGTTACACTTACAGCAGGTGACTTTGTCGTATTGACCATCAAAGAAGATCCAAAGTTCCCGGCGCGGGGGCTTGGATACATCGTCAATATTGATTGGGAGAATAAGAGGGCGGATGTTCTCGTAGAAGAGGAGTTCAGGGGAGTTCTGGACAAGCCGGGAGAGGCGGAAACAGGCATCGTGAACCGATCGCTGGATGTGATTGAAAAGCCGCTGGAAATCTTTTATGAACAAATTGCGAAAAGAAATGCAACAGGACTTGCATCGGTTGAGAAAACAGAGGAAAAGCGCAAAGAGTGGTTCGGGAAGTTTTACAATGAGCTTGCGTCACTGAATTTTATCCCTGCAGGACGCGTCCTGTACGGCGCCGGCGCCGATACCGATGTCACGTATTTCAACTGTTACGTCATGCCTTACATCCAGGATTCAAGAGAGGGAATCTCGGAACACCGCAAACAGGTCATGGAAATCATGAGCCGCGGCGGCGGTGTCGGGACAAATGGTTCGACCCTGCGTCCAAGGAACACCCTGGCAAGAGGCGTGAATGGCAAATCATCCGGTTCCGTATCCTGGCTTGATGATATCGCCAAGCTTACTCATCTTGTTGAACAGGGCGGATCGAGACGTGGGGCTCAAATGATCATGCTGATCGATTCTCACCCAGACATCGTGGAATTCATCATCTCCAAGATGCAGAATCCACGAATACTGAGATACTTAATTGAAAATACAAATGATGAAACCATCAAACAATATGCCAATGAAAAGCTGAAATTCACTTCGTTCTCAGAATCCGAGGCAGCGATGTATCAGGGTATTGTAAACTATAAAAACATGCCTGGCCTTGGCGGGTTCAGCGAGAAGATTATTAAGGATGCCGAGAATAAGCTCAGCACAGGCGGAACTTACAGCGTCCATAATCCGGAGTTCCTGACTGGTGCAAACATTTCTGTCTGTCTGACCAAGGAATTCATGGCAGCCGTCGAGAATGATGAAACGTATGATCTCCGATTCCCGGATGTGGAAAGCTACAATCAGGAAGAAATGGAAATCTATAACAGAGAATGGCATAAGATCGGCGATGTACGGGAATGGGAGAAGCTTGGCCATAAGGTACGGGTGTACCGCACCATTAAAGCAAAAGAGCTTTGGAATTTGATTAACGTCTGCGCAACCTATTCCGCAGAGCCCGGCATTTTCTTCATCGATAATGCGAACGATATGACTAATGCAAAAGCTTACGGCCAGCATGTTGTAGCGACGAATCCGTGTGGTAGAGCAGCGTAGTTTGCCTCACGTTAAACATTGCGGAATAAAGCGGGAACCCTGTGATGGGAATCCGAACCGAAGGCTGGGAGTAAAAGTCCAGTCAGGGGCAACGCATAGATCGTGAACCTGCATCAGCAGAATATAATCGATCCACGAGGCCGCAACATTTCTTTTTAGCTATATAACAATTTCGGTATGAGGTGAAAAATGAACAGGGGATATTCAGGTTTTTATAAAGGAGTATTTCTCAGAAGTTCATACGAATATGCATATGTAAAATACCTCGACTATATTGGACAAAAATGGAAATACGAAGTTCGCTCTTATGACCTTGGATATAAAATTTATAAGCCAGACTTCTTTTTATATAATTGTTCCGGTGATTTAGAAAAAATAATCGAAGTGAAATCAAGGGACAAACGTGCAATAGCAGAAGCTCAAAAGGCTTTGCAGATATTAAGCCAGAACTTTGGAATTCAGAGTGAGTTAGTTTCCTATAATGAACTTCTAGAAATTCACAAGGGGCTGCCGTATACCTTAAATGCCATAATAAGTGAATGGAATAAATCTAACAACACAACTATTAACAAAAGTGTCTCAGGTTGTTTAAATGCTCACTTTAATCAAAAACATACTATCCTCACAAAACAGAGGATTGGAGAGAATACTAAAAAGATATGGGAATCAGAAAGTGCCGCAAAACAAGGCATGTTAAATGGATTAAGGAAAAGCGGACTAGCTCAAAAAGGGAAAATTAAAGTTCCGCGACATGTAAGATATTGTCCTGTATGCGGCAGTTCTTTTACTGTTTTAGTCTCCTCCAATCAAAAGTTTTGTAAGCAAGCTTGTGCTGGCCATTGTAATATTCAGTTAGCCACACAAAAGCAGGTAGAAAAAAAAGAAATAAGACATGAGCAAATAAAACAACATGTTATACAATGGGCGCATAGAAACAAAGAAGTTGTTAACATTATTCCTTTAAATAAAGTAAAAACTTATTTATCACCTATGATTGACGAGATTCATTCACTATATGGGGTTAAGGACTTACGAATAATTTCTGCATCGATTTTTTCAAGGGACCTAGGAAGAAAGGAACTTCTAAAATTCATGAGAAATATAGCAAATAAAAAGTAAATGAAAAGATATGCTGAACTTGTACGAAAAAGAAGTACAAGAAGTAAGGGATAAAAAGCCTTTACGATAACAAAACTGGAACAGCCGCTTGCCCCATACTCGGTCTGCAACCTTGCAGCAGTCAATCTTGCTGAGATGGCAGATAAGGAAAATAAGACGGTAAACTTTGAGAAGCTGAAGGAAACCGTAAGAGTCGGTGTCCGCATGCAGGATAATGTAATTGATGCGACTCCATATTTCTTGGAAGAAAATAAAAAGCAGGCCCTCGGTGAAAGACGTGTGGGTCTTGGTGTAATGGGCCTTCACGATCTATTGATTTATTGCGAGACCGAATATGGTTCTGAGGAAGGCAACCAGCTCGTTGATCAGGTGTTTGAAACGATCGCGGTTACGGCGTATGAGACTTCTGTGGAGCTTGGAAAAGAAAAGGGGAGCTTCCCATTCCTTCAAGGTGAATCTGAGGAAGATACAAACCGCTTGAGAAAAGCCTTTGCAGAAACAGGCTACATGAAGAAAATGCCTGAAGCTATCAGGGAATCCATTGTAAAAGATGGCATCCGTAACTCTCACTTACTGACAGTTGCCCCTACTGGGTCCACTGGTACGATGGTCGGCGTTTCTACAGGATTAGAGCCTTACTTCTCGTTCACTTATTACAGAAGCGGACGTCTTGGCAAATTTATCGAAGTGAAAGCTGATATTGTTCAGGAGTATCTGAATAAGCATCCTGAAGCGGATCCTAATGCCCTTCCAAAATGGTTTATTTCAGCCATGGAACTTTCTCCAGAGGCTCATGCAGATGTTCAGTGCATCATTCAGCGCTGGATTGACAGCTCTATCAGTAAGACTGTAAACGCACCAAGAGGTTATACAGTGCAGCAGGTTGAGAAAGTGTATGAGCGCTTGTATAAAGGCGGCGCAAAAGGCGGTACGGTGTATGTGGACGGAAGTCGCGATTCACAGGTATTGACTCTTAAAGCCGAAGATAATACGTTTGAAGAGGAAGATAACCAAGCACAGGAAGAAAAGAAGGTAGTCCTTGTAGACACCATTTCACCTCTTCGTGATACGGATGTAACCATTGGCTCTGAGGTCGGCAATACCTGCCCGGTCTGCCGCAAGGGGAAAGTAAAGGAAATCGGCGGCTGCAATACCTGCACCAACTGCGGTTCCCAGCTAAAATGCGGACTTTGATTATATCTGAATAAACAGCTTGATAACAGGCAAACCCACTAATAGGGTTTGCCTGTTTTTGTCTGTTTAGAGGTATTCCTGCATTAAAATTGAGGAGAGTTTCTCGAGAGGCGTCGGGTCCATAGAAAGCTGAACAGGCTGAGCTGATTTATCATCCGATTTTCAGAGCTAATGATCCGTTGCCTGCCATAACAAGGAAATCATGCATTCTTAGGAAAAAACAAATGCTATTCAGAGAAAGATTTGGGACTTTCTGCGGGAGGCCGGCAGCCTGGGACGCTTGCGAGCTCCTGAAAACATTGTTGAAAGTGGTGAAAGCATGAAGCCTTTTGTTCCTCAGCTTGTCTATATCGAGCCGCAGGCATTGGAATATCCCCTTGGCAGGGAATTAAAAAAGAAATTTGAGGATATGAACATAGAAATACGCGAAACGACCTCGCACAATCAAATCCGGAATCTTCCGGGGGAAAGTGATTTTCAAAAATACCGGGTCGCGAAGTCCACTCTTGTAGTAGGTGTGAGGAGAACGTTAAAGTTTGATACCTCAAAGCCGTCAGCAGAGTACGCCATTCCTCTTGCGACTGGCTGTATGGGACACTGTCATTATTGTTATCTGCAGACCACCCTTGGCAGCAAGCCGTACATCCGGGTATACGTTAACACAGATGAAATTTTCGAGCAGGCCGTTAAATATATGGAAGAAAGAAAGCCAGAGATCACGCGCTTCGAAGCGGCATGTACCTCTGACATTGTCGGGGTCGACCATCTGACTCATTCCCTGAAACGGGCCATTGAATTTTTCGGAAAGCATGAGCATGCGGCTCTGCGCTTTGTAACCAAGTTCGAGCATGTGGATCATCTCCTGGATGCCGAGCATAATGGAAAGACGAGATTTAGGTTCAGTGTGAATTCACGATTCGTGATCAAAAACTTCGAACCTGGAACCTCCACTTTCGATGGACGCCTGGAGGCAGCAAGGAAGGTTGCGGATGCGGGCTACCCCCTTGGCTTTATCGTCGCCCCGATCTACCGCCACGAAAACTGGAAGGAAGGCTATCACGAGCTTTTTGAGCGCCTGAGCAATTCCCTTAAGGGGGTAGATTTGTCGGACCTTACCTTTGAGCTTATTCAGCATCGGTTTACAAGGCCGGCTAAGAAGGTGATCGAAAAAAACTATCCTAAATCAAAGCTTGAACTGGACGAGAGCAAGCGCAAATATAAATGGGGACGCTACGGGATTGGTAAATTTGTTTATAACACAGAAGAAGCAAAGGAATTGGAGGATACGATCAGGGGGTATATAGCTGAGTATTTTCCCCAGTCTCGGGTCCAATATTTTACGTAAAGGTCTCCTTCTGTCAAAAAAACAGCATGTCAGACCCTGTCAGGCTTGATCAATAAAGGAATAAAAATCTCATTCCCTGATTAAAGATGTAACAATCGATACATCAGGGGGATGGGGACATGCATCTGGATGGTGTTTTTTCCGGCGGAGGAATTCGAGGGCTGGCATTTGCCGGTGCTTATGAAGCAATAGAAAATAAGGGCTATAAATTTATAAGGCTTGGGGGAACAAGTGCAGGAGCCGTGATTGCCGCATTCATCATAGCCGGCTACACCAGCAGGGAATTAAAAGAAATCATTGCCAAGACAGATTTTCATAAACTGCTGGATAAAAGGAAGCTTAGGCTGCCTATCCCTTTTGGGAAATGGCTTCTTCTTTATAAACGGATGGGCTTGTATAAAGGAGATGAATTGGAGAACTGGGTAGCGGCATATCTTGCTAAAAAGGGGCTTGTGACCTTTGGTGACCTTCCTCATCAAACGTTCCGGGTTATTGCCTCTGATTTGAGCAACGCCAAACTGATAGTGATTCCCGATGATCTTCCTGCCTATGGGATTGATCCATCGACTTTTCCTATTGCACGTGCTGTTCGGATGAGCTGCAGTATTCCTTACTTTTTTGAGCCCGTGAGACTCACAGCTCGAAAGAAAAAGAGTTTAATTGTGGATGGAGCGGTCTTAAGCAACTTTCCAATGTGGCTGTTTGATGAAGAGAATGTACTGAAGGTCAGGCCGGTGCTGGGAGTGAAAATCACAACGGATATTTATACGGCGGCCCCTAAAAATATTGATAATGCCTTTGACTTATTCGGAGGGCTCTTTGAAACCATGAAGGATGCCCATGATTCGAGGTACATCTCAAGAAAGCTGACACCGAACATACTATTCATCCCGGCAAAGGGAACACTGGCAACAGAGTTTCATCTGACACACGAGAAAAAGCTGAAATTGATGGAATGGGGTAAAAGCTATACAGAAGATTTTCTGGAAAGGTGGATTTTTTAACTGAAAATAAAAAAACTGAAATCAAACTCGAGTTTAGATCGAGAGTAACTTCAGTTTTAATCGGGCATTAAAATAATGCCCGATTTTTCTTTTTGCCTTTTTTTCCTTCAATAACAGTAAGGTGTATATCTGAACGGTTTTTATTTCTTGCGCGCTTAAGATTTTTGGCCAGGGTAAAGCTTTTGACATTGTTTACCTTTCCGCGTGAAGTATCACGGTTTTTATTGCGTTTTTTTGATTCGCGGGCAGCTTTCATAAATGCACGTTCATGTTTCTCATTAGGCTTGCTTTTTGTTAAACGTTTGACTGCAAAGATAATAATCCCCAGTGTAACGGCTAAGATCAATATATTTTTAGCGAAACCCGCAGGATTTTGGATAATGCTGCCTATTAGGCCTACAGCTCCCAGGAAAATTACACCATACACTAAAAATGTTACCGGACGATTCAACAAAGCCACCTCCTTAAGAGCATCATTTGCATTTTTGCTAAACTTTAAACTTATCTATATCGTAAAGTTCCCGATTCAAAAAAATATATTCTATAACTATTTCTTACACAATCTCCTTATCCTTTAAACCTTCCAATACCCCCTTTTCCATTTTCAGGAGTTCATGAAAGGAAGCAATCGCCACTTCGACCTGGTCATCAGAAGGCTCTTTTGTGGTCAGAAGCTGCAGCCATAAGCCGGGATAGCCCAGATATTTTAAAACCGGCAGGTCCCTAAGTTTATTTGTGAGCTGAAGGACTTCAAATGAAATGCCGAGGACGACTGGGATCAAGGCAAGCCTGTCGATGACCCTCAGCCAGAGAGGGGAAGTCGGGACCAGCAGGTACACAAAAACCCCAATGATGACCGTGAAAAGGATAAAGCTGCTTCCGCACCGGTAATGGAGCCGTGAAGCTTCCTGGACATTTTTCACAGTCAATTCTTTTCCTGCTTCGAATGCATTAATGACTTTATGTTCGGCACCGTGGTATTGGAAAACCCTTTTGATTAAAGGGGTAAGGGAGACCGCGTAAATATAGCCAAGAAGGAGGATGAGCTTGAACAGCCCTTCTAGAAGAACCTGGCTGAGGTCGCTTGTAAAGATAGGTTTAAATAAAACGGCCAAAAAGACGGGTACTAAGGTAAAGATGAACTTTCCGAATAAAAAGGTTAAGACGCCGATTGCGGCAAACCCAAGAGTCATGGCAAGCTTTGAGGTTTCCTTCTCTTGAATCGTATAATCTTCATCAGGATCTTTTTCGTAACGGTCAGAAGAAAAGGTTAAATGCTTAGAGCCGATACCGCTGGCTTCTATAATGGCTACGATGCCTCTCAGGAGAGGGATTCGCTTTAAGGAAGCCAAAAACGGCCTGGTTTCTTTGGGAACTCTGTAATAATCTATGGAAGAATCGTTTCTTCGTATAGCCGTAACGGTATAATGCCTGCCGCCAAACATTACACCTTCTATCACTGCCTGGCCTCCGTATACGGGTTTTTGATTTTCTGACATGTTTTCACCAGCCCATGCTGTAAATTTAGTACGCTCAAATGATACCTGTTATCGTAAGGCTGATCTGAGCTGATCTGTGGATTCCCTTTCTCTATTTTACCGAAAAAATACAAAAAGCTCTAGCTGAATTGAAAATATAAATGTTCCTTCCTCATTATCATCGTGCAGGACAGTCGGCAGAATTAGGAAAGCGAAACAAAATTATGTTAAAATGTTGTTGTCGGAAGGATATACATAAAGCATGAACCAATTTATAAAAAGATGGTGACACTGGCAGTTATGAAAATCTTACTTATTAATGGCCCTAACTTAAACAGGCTTGGGAAGAGAGAGCCTGAGCACTATGGACAGACGACACTTGAAGATTTGGAACAGGATTTATCCAAATATGCAAAAGAGCATAATGTGCAGCTGGAATGCTTCCAATCCAATCATGAAGGATCCATTATAGATGCGATTCATGAAGCTCAGGATAAGGGCACCGCAGGTATCATCCTGAACCCTGGGGCATTCACCCATTACAGTTATGCCATCAGGGATGCGATAGCAAGCATCACCAGACCGGTTATCGAAGTCCATATAAGCAATGTGCATGCACGGGAGGAGTTTCGGCATACCTCTGTGACAGCGCCGGTTACTAAAGGCCAGATTGTCGGTCTGGGGATTCAGGGCTACTTCCTTGCGTTAACAGCTCTAATTAGACAGAACAAGGAGAGAGAGTAATGGAAAAGCTAGCAAAATTAAGGAAGTCACTTGAGCAAAAAAGAGTCGATGGCATCCTGGTCACCAGCTCCTATAATCGCAGATATATGACGAATTTCACTGGATCCGCAGGGGTTGTCCTGGTTTCGCAGGACCAGGCAAAATTCATTACCGATTTTAGATATATCGAGCAGGCCGGGGAACAGGCCGAAGGCTATGAAATCGTTCAGCACAAGGGAGTCATACCTGAAGAAGTGGCTGCCCAGGCAAAGATCATGGGAATCAAGAGACTGGGTTTTGAACAAGACCATCTAACCTTCTCTGCCTATAAAGCTTATGAAAAGGAGTTTGAAGGAGAAATGGTCCCGATTTCAGGGATGATTGAAAATTTACGCTTGATTAAGACTCCTTCTGAGATTAAGATATTAAAGGATGCAGCTGGAATCGCAGATCTTGCATTTAAGCATATTATTGAATATATCCAGCCTGGTATGACCGAACTTCAGGTCTCCAACGAGCTTGAGTTCTTTATGCGGAAAGAGGGGGCGAAATCCTCTTCGTTTGATATCATCGTCGCTTCTGGAAAACGGTCAGCGCTTCCTCATGGTGTGGCCTCTCATAAGGTAATCGAAAAAGGTGATTTTGTTACTTTGGATTATGGGGCCTACTTTAATGGGTATGTATCTGATATTACCCGGACCCTCGCTGTAGGAGAACCTAGAGCGGAATTAAAGGATATTTATAATATTGTGTTAGAAGCCCAGCTGCGCGGGATGGCAGGCATCAAACCGGGAATGACCGGGAAAGAAGCCGACGCGCTGACAAGGAATATGATTGAAGAAAAGGGCTATGGAGAGTACTTCGGCCATTCCACAGGACATGGCATAGGCCTTGAAGTGCATGAAGGGCCGTCGCTTTCCGTAAAATCCGAGACTATCCTTGAGCAGGGAATGATGGTAACCGTTGAACCGGGTATCTATATTCCAGGTTTGGGCGGAGTGAGGATTGAGGATGATGCCTTAATTACGGCTGACGGAAACGAAGCGCTCACTCATTCAACCAAAGAACTAATAATTTTGTAACTATAACAGGAGGTACATACATGATTTCAGTAAATGATTTTCGTACAGGTCTGACAATCGAAGTGGACGGAGGAATTTGGCAGGTTATCGATTTCCAGCACGTTAAGCCGGGAAAAGGCGCTGCCTTTGTTCGTTCAAAGCTTCGCAATCTTCGTACAGGTGCGATTCAGGAAAAGACCTTCCGTGCGGGTGAAAAAGTGGCGCGTGCCCATATTGAAAACCGCAAAATGCAATATCTTTATGCTTCAGGCGACAGCCATGTATTCATGGATAACGAAAGCTATGAGCAAATTGAACTTCCAGCTGCACAAATCGAACGCGAGCTTAAGTTCTTAAAAGAAAATATGGAAGTATATATCATGACTTTCCAAACTGAAACACTGGGTGTGGAGCTGCCAAACACTGTAACTCTTGAAGTGACAGACACTGAACCGGGAATCAAAGGTGACACAGCTTCAGGCGGATCCAAGCCGGCAACAGTAGAAACTGGCCTGGTTGTTCAGGTTCCATTCTTCGTTAACATCGGTGATAAGCTTGTAATTAACACTACTGATGGAAGCTATGTTTCACGAGGATAATTAAATAAAGAGGTTTAAATAGAGGGGGATAGTCGGCGGTTTTTTCGCTGATTATCCTTTTTCTTTTTTGAGGGCTATAAAGAGCCTCAAAACGTAAACACATGTATTAATCAAAAATAATGGATGAAAGTTGGAATGCAAATGACTGAACAAAGCATTATTTTTTTTGATATAGACGGAACCCTGCTTAACCATGAAAAAAAATTGCCGGCTGCAACAAAGGAGGCCATCTTCAGATTGAAGGAAAGGGGTCATGAAGTAGCTATAGCGACTGGACGTGCTCCTTTTATGTTTGCTGATCTCCGCGATGAACTGGATATACAAACATATGTCAGCTATAATGGCCAGTTCGTGGTATTTAAAGGGGAAGTCCTCTACACCAATCCGCTGAAGATTGATTCTCTGCTGCACCTGTCAGAAACAGCTCTTCATAACAATCATCCTATCGTGTTTATGGATCATGAAGACATGAGGGCAAATGTCCCGGATCATGAATATATTAAGGAAAGCATTGCAACCTTGAAAATCAGCCAGGCTCCTGCTCATGATCCGTTCTATTATAAAGGACGTGAGCTGTATCAATCTCTCCTTTTCTGCAAGGAAGGCGAAGAGAAGCAATATGAGGAACATTACAAGGACTTTGATTTCATAAGGTGGCACAGAGTTTCAGTGGACGTTCTTCCAAAGGGAGGGTCCAAGGCCAAAGGAATTGAGAAAATCGTTCAAAAACTGGGCTTTCCAGAGGAGCGGCATTATGCTTTTGGGGACGGACTCAATGATATTGAAATGCTCAGAACGGTGAAAAACAGCGTGGCCATGGGGAATGCAGAAGATGTTGTCAAAGCGGCAGCGAAATTTGTAACAAAGTCCGTTGAAGAAGATGGGATATTACACGGACTTGAAATGGTCGGTCTTTTATAAAAATCCAATGTTATACTAGGGGCTGTCTGATAAGAAAGTCTTAGTTTGCCGGGGATTTGAATTCAACAGTGAATCAGGTTCTAAGTATAAGCAGGCAGGGCTTTAAGACAGCCTCTTATTAGTAATAAGCTCTTGCTAATAATCTTTACTGGCTGTCATCCGGTTCAATTGAACCTTTGTATTTATAAAAAGGTGTTGACCAATTATTACGGAGCATGTTACTATAGCTAGGTTGCTTTTTAGCAACAGGAATTATCTCTTTTGTTTTTTAAATATTGATATTGACTTGTTCATCTGAACATGATAAACTAATTAAGTTGTCGTTGAGACATTGATTATTTTTGACCAACACGAACTGCTCTTTGAAAACTGAACGAAACAAGACGCCAACGTTATTTTCTTTCGAGAAAATACAAAAACAAGTTTTAACAAAATAGAGCTTAAGGATCATCGGCTAAGATCGTCACGTCCTGTGACAACGCCGATGTTTGCACATCCTGTGCATCACAAACATTCTTCGGAGAGTTTGATCCTGGCTCAGGACGAACGCTGGCGGCGTGCCTAATACATGCAAGTCGAGCGGATCGATGGAAGCTTGCTTCCTGAGATCAGCGGCGGACGGGTGAGTAACACGTGGGCAACCTGCCCCTAAGATCGGGATAACTTCGGGAAACCGGAGCTAATACCGGATATGACTTTTCTTCACATGAAGGGAAGTGGAAAGACGGTTTCGGCTGTCACTTAGGGATGGGCCCGCGGCGCATTAGCTAGTTGGTGAGGTAACGG
>NZ_AUMQ01000035.1 GCF_000430765.1 Peribacillus kribbensis DSM 17871
GTACCAGTTGTCTTGCCAAAGGCATCGCTGGGTAGCTATGTGCGGAAGGGATAAGTGCTGAAAGCATCTAAGCATGAAGCCCCCCTCAAGATGAGATTTCCCATAGCGTCAAGCTAGTAAGATCCCTGAAAGATGATCAGGTAGATAGGTCTGAGGTGGAAGCGTGGTGACACGTGGAGCTGACAGATACTAATCGATCGAGGACTTAACCTAGTTGGTTTATGAAACGTGCAAGCCTTCTGTTATCTAGTTTTGAACGAAAAAGCTTTTAAAAAGTTTGATTTAGTCCTTGAAAAGTTTATAAAGTATGCTATAATAATAAATGTCTCTAATGAGAGATAAACCTGTCTGGTAGTTATGGCAAAGAGGTCACACCCGTTCCCATCCCGAACACGGAAGTTAAGCTCTTTTGCGCCAATGGTAGTTGGGGGCTCTCCCCCTGTGAGAGTAGGACGCTGCCAGGCTGGATTTAAATTATTAGGAAGTTTACCACATCATTCCGCAGTAGCTCAGTGGTAGAGCATTCGGCTGTTAACCGAACGGTCGTAGGTTCGAGTCCTACCTGCGGAGCCATGCTTCCATAGCTCAGCAGGTAGAGCACTTCCATGGTAAGGAAGAGGTCACCGGTTCGAGTCCGGTTGGGAGCTTTTTATTTTTACAAGTTATCGGCCCCTTGGTCAAGCGGTTAAGACACCGCCCTTTCACGGCGGTAACACGGGTTCGAATCCCGTAGGGGTCACCATATAAATTACGGAGGATTAGCTCAGCTGGGAGAGCATCTGCCTTACAAGCAGAGGGTCGGCGGTTCGATCCCGTCATCCTCCACCATTCATATACGGAGGGGTAGCGAAGTGGCTAAACGCGGCGGACTGTAAATCCGCTCCTTCGGGTTCGGCAGTTCGAATCTGCCCCCCTCCACCATTTTAAAAAAATAAAAAAGACTTGTTATAGATTCTCGAATATTGGGAAATATAATAATGTCACGATGCAGTTAACTGATTTAAGAGACATTCTCTAAAATAGGTTAACCATTATTTTTTAATGGGCTATAGCCAAGCGGTAAGGCAACGGACTTTGACTCCGTCATGCGTTGGTTCGAATCCAGCTAGCCCAGCCATATGAGCCATTAGCTCAGCCGGTAGAGCATCTGACTTTTAATCAGAGGGTCGAAGGTTCGAATCCTTCATGGCTCATCACTTCTCATTGCGGAAGTAGTTCAGTGGTAGAATACAACCTTGCCAAGGTTGGGGTCGCGGGTTCGAATCCCGTCTTCCGCTCCACTTATGCTGCATCCTTTTATAACGGGGCCTTAGCTCAGCTGGGAGAGCGCCTGCCTTGCACGCAGGAGGTCAGCGGTTCGATCCCGCTAGGCTCCACCATCTAACTCATACTACATACACCATTTATCCTTAAATCTTCTGATTTAAGGTTTTTTTATGTTTTAAGCCATTTGCTTATAGTTATAAATTTTTTCTGCTACCCTTCCTATAGAAACAAGGGTGAAAACGCATACTTATGCATGGTTTTGCTGAGTTGAGTCATTCTTTTTTTACTTATAAAATAAGGAGTATAAGGGTTGAAGGAGGAATATTCATGAGGAAAATATCTTTAATAGGGGTTCCAATGGACCTTGGCCAAACTAGGCGGGGGGTAGATATGGGGCCAAGTGCCATCAGATATGCAGGTGTCATAGAACGCCTTGAAAACCTAAAGTATGACGTTGAGGATATTGGGGATATCATCATTGGGAGAGCAGAAAGGCTTCACAATCCCAATGAGAGATTGAAGAACCTGAAGTTGGTTGCCGAAGGGAATGAAGCCCTTGCTGAAAAGGTAGATCAAATTATTGAGAACGGGAAATTCCCGCTTGTACTGGGCGGTGACCACAGCATCGCGATCGGTACGCTGGCAGGAGTTGCAAAGCATTATCAGAATCTAGGGGTAATCTGGTATGATGCACATGGAGATCTGAATACAGAAGAAACTTCACCATCGGGAAATATCCATGGTACTCCACTTGCTGCCAGTCTTGGGTTTGGCAATCCGGTCCTTACTAACCTCCATGGCTATTCTCCAAAAGTCAAACCGGAAAATGTGGTCGTCATAGGTGCCAGGGCCCTTGATGAGGGAGAAAAAGAGCTGATTAAAGAACAAGGCATCAAAGTCTATACCATGCATGAGATAGATCGTATGGGAATGGCTGGAGTCATGGAGGAAGCCATCCAATATTTGAAGAGTAAAACAGATGGAGTGCACTTATCCCTGGATTTAGACGGGCTGGATCCTATTGATGCTCCAGGTGTCGGTACACCTGTAATGGGAGGAATCACCTATCGGGAAAGTCATCTTGCCATGGAAATGCTGGCAGAATCTGAAATCATCACCTCAGCGGAGTTTGTCGAAGTGAATCCCATACTAGATGAAAGAAATAGGACAGCAAAAGTTGCGGTGGCACTGATGGGCTCATTATTCGGGGAGAAGCTTGCGTAATGCAGCTCGGGTCCACAAAAAAAGTAATCTGTTTTATATAATAAAGCTCTAAAAAAACGCATAATAAAAGAGGCTTGATACGCATCAGCTTGTCCGGAGAATTACGGGACGGCTCGCGTTTTTATTCAAGCCTCTATAGTTATTTGGTAGAATATCTTTCTTCACTGTTCTTCTGGAGCAGCAGAATGTAGATTAAACTCCGGGGGTGTAAGCTCTGCTTTCCCTGCCCGCTATGCATTCATTCTCTTCTGTATCATGAAATAGCGGTTTATAAGTGTATCAAGTTGTGTACTTGCTTCTACTACGTTATGATCAATCATGGAGGTGCGGGAAGCGAGATGCACCATGCGTGCTCTGCACTCCTCGATATCGTTTAACAGTTCTTTCAGTTCGATCGTCATCTTCGCAACCAACCTTCCCCGGTATCATTTTCATACTTTTCTTCCCTATTTTTTCACTTTCTAAACTCTTATTTGTAAATGTTTGTTAAAATAAAAATATATTTTTTGAAACCTTTCAGCTTGCGATTCGTAGAATCGTATAGCCGCATTGCGGGGGAATAACTAAAATGGATGTTCTCATTAATGAGACGATAAAAAAAGTATTAAAAGGCGACCAAAATGCGTACAGCCTTATCGTAGATGAATATAAGGACAAAGTCTTCTATCTTTGCTACAGGATGGTAGGAAGCAGGCATGAGGCGGAGGATTTGGCACAGGAAGCGTTCGTAAAGGCTTTTATTAATCTTAAAAGCTTTAACCTGACGATGAAATTTTCAACCTGGCTATTCAGGATTGCCACAAATTTATGTATTGACCGTCTTAGGAAGAAGAAGCCGGATTACTATCTTGATGCAGAAATTGCCGGAACAGACGGCCTTGATATGTATTCTCAGATAGCATCCGATACAGAGAGCCCTGAAGAGGAAGTAGAGAGTATGGAGGTACAGGAGACCATACAAAAAGAGATATTAAAGCTCCCCGAGAAGTACCGGTCAGTCATTGTTTTAAAGTATATTGAGGAGCTTTCACTAAAAGAAATAAGCGATACGCTTGACCTGCCGGTGGGCACGGTAAAAACAAGAATTCATAGAGGCAGGGAAGCTTTAAGGCTCCAGCTGCGCCATTTATAAGGGAAGGTGGATTCCATGAAATGTCCGGAAGAAATTATAGATTATATGCATGAATTTCTCGATGAAGAAATCAACTCCGATAAGGAACGGATATTAAAGGAGCATCTTCAGGATTGTGAAGAATGCCGCATATATTTTGAAGAATTAAAACAAGCTGTATCATTAGTTGCGGTTCCAGATCATATTGCGCTCTCCACAGATTTTACCCAGAAGGTGATGGCGAACCTCCCCGCTGCTGTAAAAAGGGAGAAGAGGAATGTTAAGGGCTGGCTGATGAGTCATCCCATGCTGTCTGCAGCAGTGCTGTTTTTGGTTTTAATATCGGGGGCATTGATCTCAAGCTGGAATCAGGAAGACCATTTCTCGGTGTCCAACCATTCAAGCGCAATGGTCATAAAGAGAAACACCGTTATTGTACCGAAAGGCAAAACCGTGAAGGGAGATATCCTTGTTAAAAATGGGGATATTATGATCGAAGGAAAGGTTCAGGGAGATGTAACAGTCATCCATGGAAAGAGATACCTTGCATCCGCAGGAAGTGTGACGGGTGATATAAAGGAAATCAATCAGGCCTTTGACTGGCTGTGGTATCAAATAAAAAACAGCTTTAAAACAATTTCTGCTTCCATTACTAACAAAGATGACTGAAGGCCATCCTAATCAGGATGGTTTTTCTTCTAGGCATAGTGCATGCTGTGTCAGGCGTTCTCTAGGTGCAGGTATAAAGCCTGTGAATCATTGGGGTATATGTCATATGTGTCTGGAGATAAGAGGAAAACAGCTTTTTATGCGAAAAACAAGAGGATTCATGATATAATTCATTGTATTGTGTAAAGAATAAGCTCAGTTTAATGGTACATAAGAAAAGCTCTTTTTTTATAGCAATGAAGTGCGATTGCCGCAGCAATAGACTGGAGGAAAGTAACATGTCTTTATCCCACTTTACTTTCTATGATTATTTTATAAATTTTATCGACATCATTCTTGTCTGGTTTGTCATTTATAAGCTGTTGATGGTTATCCGTGGAACAAAAGCGGTGCAGCTGCTTAAAGGGATATTTGTCATCGTTATTGTCCAAAGCCTCAGCAACTTCTTCGGCTTGAATACGCTGGGCTGGCTGATGGAGCAGGCAATGACCTGGGGCTTCCTGGCAATCATCATCATTTTCCAGCCAGAGCTTAGACGGGCCCTTGAACAGCTGGGCCGGGGGAAAATATTCTCGAGGCCGGGTATTCAGAAAGAGGAGGAAGGCCAGGAGAAGCTTGTGGATTCTATCTTGAAGGCAACGAGTTATATGGCAAAAAGACGGATAGGAGCCTTGATTTCTGTTGAAAGAGAAACAGGGATGAGCGATTATATCGAAACGGGAATCGCTCTTCATTCTTCTATATCCTCAGAGCTCCTGATTAATATTTTCATACCTAATACCCCTCTGCATGATGGCGCGGTTATTATTCAGGGGACAGAGGTTGCAGCAGCGGCCTGTTATCTGCCGCTGTCCGAGAGCCCGTTCATATCCAAGGAGCTCGGAACGCGGCATAGAGCAGCCATGGGGGTTTCCGAGGTAACGGATAGTATTACAATCATTGTTTCTGAGGAGACTGGCGGCATCTCCCTAACTAAAAATGGAGAGCTATACCGCAACCTGACTCAGGACTCACTTAAAGAAATGCTTACCATTGAACTCATCTCTAAAAACAGGGCATCTTCTCCTGTCCTTTGGAATTGGAGGGGTAAGAAAAATGGATAGATTCATGAATACTCCCTGGTTTATGAAGATTGTAGCACTGGGTCTGACAGCACTGCTCTTCATTTCTGTAAACTTTCAGCCCAATGCAAAGAAAGGGTCTCCGGGGTTTTCACCGCCATCCAAGACTGACACGGAGGTAGTCCAGGATATTCCGGTGGAAGTGAATTATGACAGGAAGAACCTGATCGTCACAGGTGCGCCTCAGTCCGTTGACGTAACGCTCAGAGGGCCGAAAAGCATTGTGGTATCCGCGAAGAACCAGAGGGATTTCACAGTGTACCTTGACCTTTCTGATGCGGCGATTGGTGAACAAAAGGTTAAATTTAAGGTTTCAAACTTATCAGATAAACTGACTGCTGTCATAAACCCTCAGCAGGCGATTGTAGGTGTGCAGGAGAGGGTGACCAAAAGTTATTCTGTAATTCCTTACTTTAATGAAGCATTGCTTGAAGAGGGATATATTGCAGGAGCTCCGACCACCAGCCCTGAAAGTGTCAGAATTACAGGAGCCCGGAATATTATCGAACGCATTTCTACTGTGAAGGCGAATCTGCAAGCAGGCAGCGGCATTAATGAAACGGTGCAGCAGCGGGCCCGGGTAGTGGCTTTGGACCGGAATCAGAATCAATTAAATGTAAGCATTGAGCCTTCTACAGTGGATATCAGGGTGCCGGTCAAGATTCCATCGAAAAAGGTTTCATTGATTCCATACCAGACTGGGAAATTGCCGGACGGCATTGAGCTTGAATCCATTGATTTAAACCCGAAACAGATTACTCTCTATGGAAAGCAGTCTGTGCTGGACAAGCTCGGAAACATAAGAGTTCCAGTGGATGTCAGTAAAGTGGACGATTCTACAACCTATGAACAAAAAATAGACACACCTGAGGGTGTCCGAAAGATCTCAGATGATATTGTCAATGTCTCTATAAAAGTGAAAAAGGCGGATATTCCCCCTGCCAAGGAAAAAGAGCAGGCAACAGGCGCCCAGCAGGCAGCAGGCGCCCAGCAGGCAACCAAAACATTTAATAATATCAAAATCATTCCTGCCGGCCTCCCGGATGATTACGAGCTGACCTTTGCCTCCCCTTCTTCAGGTGAGGAAAGCATTTCAGTGACTGGCCCGGCGGATCAGGTAAATGCAATGCAGGAAGCTGATATCCAGCTTTCCATCGATGCCAGCAATCTGACAGAAGGAACAAGCCAGGCGGCAATCAAAGCAGTGCTTCCTAAAAACGTTACTGGGAAATTACAGACGGATACAGCCTCTGTCACCGTAAAAAAGAAGGAAGCGGCATAACACTCAGCAAGATTGTGAATGAACATAAAAAAGGGAGCGATATAGAATGGGTAAATATTTTGGCACTGACGGAGTTCGAGGAGTAGCAAATACGGAATTAACTCCGGAGCTGGCGTTTAAGCTTGGCCGCTGTGGAGGCTATGTCCTTACAAAGGATACGAACCGTCCAAAAGTGTTAATCGGACGTGATACACGCATATCCGGAGAAATGCTGGAAAGCGCCCTGATTGCAGGTTTGCTTTCAATCGGTGCAGAGGTTATGAGACTGGGGGTCATTTCCACTCCAGGTGTTTCTTATCTTACAAAAACTCAGGGAGCCCAGGCAGGGGTCATGATCTCTGCGTCCCATAACCCTGTAGCGGATAACGGAATTAAGTTTTTTGGGCCGGATGGCTTTAAATTGTCCGATGATCAGGAAAATGAAATCGAAGCTCTTATGGATCAGGGAAATGATGAACTGCCCCGTCCAATCGGAGCCGGTCTTGGGACAGTCAATGACTATTTTGAAGGCAATCAGAAGTACATCCAATACCTTAAGCAGACCGTGGATGAAGACTTTTCAGGCATTCATGTAGCTGTTGACTGTGCGCATG
This sequence comes from Peribacillus kribbensis DSM 17871, assembly GCF_000430765.1. Lineage (GTDB taxonomy): Bacteria > Bacillota > Bacilli > Bacillales > DSM-1321 > Paraperibacillus > Paraperibacillus kribbensis. The sequence continues at coordinate 7,267 of NZ_AUMQ01000035.1, forward strand.
GCGCAACCTCTTCATTGGCTGCCCATCTATTTGCCGACCTTGAAGCGGATATTTCCACGATGGGTGCTTCTCCGGACGGATTGAACATCAATGAAGGAGTAGGCTCCACACATCCCGAAGCTCTGGCTGCTTTTGTTAAGGAAAAGGGAGCGGATGTCGGCCTCGCCTTTGACGGCGATGGAGACCGTTTGATTGCAGTAGATGAAAATGGAAACATCGTGGATGGCGATCAGATTATGTATATCTGTGCAAAATATCTGAACGAGCAGGGCAGACTTAAGCATTCTACGGTTGTTTCAACCGTCATGAGCAACCTTGGATTTTATAAAGGCCTTCAGGAAAACGGCATCCAAAGCGCCCAGACAGCTGTTGGCGATCGGTATGTGGTAGAGGAAATGAAGAAAGGCGGATACAATCTTGGCGGAGAACAGTCCGGCCATATCATCTTCCTCGATTATAACGCTACTGGAGACGGCCTTCTCTCGGGTGTACAGCTTGTGAATATTATGAAGGCATCCAAGAAGCCGCTGTCTGCTCTTGCAGCTGAAATGACCAAGTATCCGCAAAAGCTGGTCAACATCAGGGTGACAGATAAGCACGGGGTAACCGGCAATCCAAAGGTTCAGGAAGTCATTCAGCAGGTTGAGGCAGAAATGGACGGCAATGGACGCATTCTGGTAAGGCCGTCCGGAACTGAGCCATTGGTCCGCGTCATGGCTGAAGCTCCGTCTGAACAGCATTGTGTGGATTATGTCAACAGGATTGCAGAAGTCGTCAAAGGAGAAATGGGACTTCAGGAATAGGACTTGTTATATGCATAAGAGGAACTTTTTTACCTCTTATGCATATTTTTATATAGCAGCCATGTGTTTTGAAGCTCCTCCCGAGGGTATACCTTATTAGCGGTTCAGTTAGAGGTTGACGAATCGGTGCAGGTAGGATATGATTAACATGTTTTTCGCGGCATGTCCGACGGAAAAATTCAGAAGGAAAGGTGGACGGTCTAAAAGGCAGCAATTAAAAGCGCCAGGACTAAGCAGGACGATAAGGCTTAGTTGACGAGGTGGAGGATTATCGAGAATTCGGCGGGTACCTCCCGGTTGCCTGTGCACAACCGAAATTTTTCTTTTAAACCAAAAGGGTAACCTTTTGAACAAAGGGGGAAAAGCTGCACAGCTAAAAAAATAGATTCAGAGATAAGGGGGCAGGATTGCCCCCGGCAATCTTGCCTCCTAAATTGAAGGAGGACATTTATTTATGTGTGGAATTGTTGGATATATTGGAAATCAAGATGCAAAAGAAATTCTGTTAAAAGGCTTAGAGAAGCTTGAATATAGAGGATATGACTCTGCAGGCATTGCCGTACGGGACAATAGCCAGGTTCATGTATTTAAGGCAAAGGGGCGCATTGCTGACCTTCGGGCCGTAGTAGATGCCTCCGTGTCTGCCAATACAGGAATCGGCCATACACGATGGGCTACCCATGGTGTGCCAAGCCATGACAATGCACATCCTCATCAGAGCACTGCCGGCCGCTTTACACTGGTACACAATGGAGTAATCGAGAACTATTCAATCTTAAAGCGCGAATATCTTGAAGGTACTGCCTTTGTCAGTGAAACCGATACGGAAGTCATTGTACAGCTGATTGAAAAATTTGCGAATGAAGGAATGGAAACGGAAGAAGCATTCCGTCAGACGCTTAAGCTTTTAAAAGGATCTTATGCTCTTGCCCTGCTGGATGAACAAAATGACGAGACCATTTTTGTAGCTAAAAACAAAAGTCCTCTTTTAGTCGGAACAGGCAGTGATTTCAATGTGGTGGCCAGTGATGCCATGGCTATGCTCCAGGTTACAGATCAGTATGTCGAGCTGATGGATAAGGAAATGGTTATTGTCACAAAAAATGACGTTACCATTAAAACATTGGACGGAACGGTCGTGGAGCGGAGCCCATATAAAGCAGAATTGGATGCAAGCGACATTGAAAAAGGCACCTATCCGCATTATATGCTAAAAGAGATTGACGAGCAGCCGCTGGTCATCAGGAAGATCATACAAAAATATCAGGATGAACAGGGAAGCCTGCAAATCGATCAGAATATTTTAGACGCTGTGACGTCCTCTGATAGAGTCTACATCATTGCTTGTGGAACAAGCTATCATGCAGGACTTGTCGGTAAACAGCTGCTTGAGCAGATGGCTAAAATACCTGTTGAAGTACATGTAGCGTCTGAATTTGGCTACAATATGCCTCTTCTTCCTGAAAAGCCATTGTTTATCTTTATTTCTCAAAGCGGAGAAACAGCAGACAGCCGTGCGGTTTTAGTTGCAGTCAAGGAACTGGGCCACAAAGCATTGACCATCACGAACGTACAAGGCTCAACCCTGTCCCGTGAGGCTGATTACACACTTCTTCTCCATGCAGGCCCTGAAATTGCCGTGGCCTCCACAAAAGCTTACACTGCGCAGATTGCAGTCCTTTCTATACTTGCCCATGTTGCTGCTGCTTCCAAAGGAGAGGCAGAAAGCATGAACCTTGTAAAAGAATTGGGAATCGTGGCAAATGCTATGGAAGTTCTTTGTGATTCTAAAGAAGAAATGGATTATATTGCCCGCGAATATCTGTCATTCACAAGGAATGCATTCTTTATCGGACGAGGCATTGACTATTATGTCGGCTTGGAAGGCGCCCTGAAGCTTAAGGAGATTTCCTACATTCAGGCTGAAGGATTTGCTGGCGGTGAGCTTAAGCACGGAACCATCGCCCTTATTGAAGAAGGAACGCCTGTTGTTGCCATTGCAACACAGGAAAACGTAAACCTCAGCATCCGCGGAAACGTAAAAGAAGTTGCGGCGCGCGGTGCCAACCCTTGCATCATCTCCATGAAAGGACTGGATACAGACGAAGACCGCTTCGTGATCCCGGCCGTTCATGACTTATTATCACCTCTTGTCTCTGTAGTACCGCTTCAGCTGATTGCGTATTATGCTGCCCTTCACCGTGATTGTGACGTGGATAAGCCGCGTAATCTGGCTAAGTCAGTTACTGTGGAGTAAGTGGGCTAAGTAAGAAACCCAAAAACAACAACAAAGAATTGAATGCAAAACTCGGCTAAATAACCCGATTAATAAAAAAACCTGGTTAGTTTCTATCTAACCAGGTTTTTTTGTATGATCCGGAACTGAAAAGTTGTTCGTCATCCTGCCATTTGAATCTTTAATTAAGTGTAAAAAATAGGGAACCGAATCGATTCCCCTATAGTATTACGAATTATACCATTGCTGCTTTTTTAAAAAACTGTGGCAGATATTCTTTATGTGCTTCAAGCATCTCATCCAGGATTTGTTTCGCTGTTTTGTCAGAAGGAACCAGAGGATTAATGGTCATAGCTAAAAGTGCTGTATGATAATCACCGGTTACGGCAGCTTCTGCTGCTACCCGTTCAAATGATTTAATTTGCTGTACCAGTCCCCTCACCGATACTGGGAGGTCTCCAACGGTTACCGGTATAGGGCCTTCTTTGGTAATGATGCAATTTACTTCAACTGCAGAATCGTTTGGGATGCTGGCAATGGCTCCGTTGTTTCTTGTATTGACGGTCTGGATATCGCGTTTGTCATTATAGATAGAATTGATTAAGTTACATGCAGCATCACTATAATATGCCCCGCCCCGCTGTTCGAGCTGTGGTGGTTTTATGGCCAGCTCAGGGTCCTTGTATAGTTCGAATAATTCCTTCTCTACTTGTTTTACTACCTCAGCCCGTGTGCCAACTTTATTTGAAGATTCAAGCTCTTCTTCAAGCATTTCTGCCGTTTTGAAATAATAGCGATGGTAACCGCAAGGGATAACCCCAAGCGCACGAAGAAAGTCGGGCTCCCAGCCTAAAGCCGCAATGTTTTTCATGGATAATGAATTTTCTGGATCTGCCATTTTTTCAATAACCTCATTCAGCACACTTACACCATCTAAGTAGACATTTAAACCAAATACCATGTGATTCAGACCTGCAAAGTCGACGTGGATTCTTTCCGGCTCCACATCCAGTGCCCCGGCAATGCCCATTTTCATTCCATAAGGTACATTGCACAAACCAACAACCTTATGGATATTGCTGTACCGTAATACAGCTTCAGTCACCATGCCGGCTGGATTCGTAAAATCAACCAGCCATGCATCCGGACAAAGTTCCTCCATGTCTTTACAAATATCTAAAATGACAGGGATTGTTCTGAGACCCTTAAACAGCCCGCCGGGTCCGTTTGTTTCCTGGCCAATCACATTATATTTAAGAGGAATGCGTTCATCCTTTGTACGTGCATCCAGCAGTCCTACACGGAACTGAGTGGTTACAAAATCAGCATCCTTTAAGGCCTCTCGGCGGTCCATGGTTAGATGAACTTCAATGGGTAGTCCTGCTTTCTTTACCATACGCTTTGCCAGGGAACCAACGATCTTTAACTTTTCTTCCCCAGCTGGAATATCCACAAGCCATAGTTCACTAACAGGGAGTTCATCGTATCTCTTAATGAAGCCTTCTACCAGTTCTGGGGTATAACTGGAACCCCCTCCTATGGTTACGATTTTAATTCCTTTTTTCATAGCGTAATACCTCCATGTATAGATAAGTGTTCGTATAGCTCAACAAATTCTGAAGCTAAATCCTTTACGGTTATCGCAGTCATTAAGTGATCCTGAGCATGAACCATTAAAAGAGAAACTTCTGTTTTTTCTCCTCTGACTTCATTTTGAATAAGCGAAGTTTGAATATGATGAGCCTCATTTAATGCATTTCCCGCTTCTTTTAATTTCGCACGGGCTTCTGAAAAATCCCCCTGCTTAGCTGCAGCTATCGCTTCCATGGCGCAGCTTTTTCCATTTCCGCCGTTTAGAATAACCTGGAACACAATTTCTTCAGATTCTGTCATAACTACATTCCTCCCAAATTATATAGAGGTGATTTCCCTTAACGGTCCAATTCTCTAAAATCCTCAGATTGCTTTTTTATTCGGTTCATTCACAGTAAATTCCGTTTCTTCTCTAGCTTTAATCTTATCCCACAGCTTAAAGAACGGTAAGTATAATAATAGATCAAGAGCGATACTTATTAATTGCATAATAGCACCAGAAATATGTCCGCCAGTTGCTAAAAATCCTGATACAAGAGGCGGGGTTGTCCAAGGTACGACAGCAACTGTCTTGGCAACAAGTCCTGTACTCATCCCAATATAAGCTGCAATCACATTAACAATGGGTGCCAAGAAAAATGGAATGAATAATAATGGATTCATGACAATAGGAGTCCCGAAAATCACAGGTTCGTTAATCATAAACAACCCAGCAGGAAACGCCAGTTTTCCCAGCTGTTTTAATTGTTTGCTCCTTGACCAGAGCATAAATAATAAAACAAGTGCAATTGTACCGCCTGTACCGCCAATGGTTACAAAGCTCCCATAGAACTCATTCGTAAAAATAGCTGACGGTGCCTGGTGATGAGCAAAAGCTGCTGCATTATCACCTGTTGCTTTTAACCAAATTGGGCTCATAATGGTACCCACTATGTTGTCTCCATGAAGACCCATGATCCAAAATAAACTGATTAAAAATACTACAACGATCTGTCCGGCTAAGTTTCCTGTTAAAGCACTAAGAGGCTCTGTTAATACAGCTCCAACCACATCATGTAAAGATGAAGCACTTGTTGCTCCGATTTCATGAAGATAATCGATTAGAAGACGTACTAACCAGGTAGCTGTTACTACGAAAAATCCTGGAATTAAAGCAACAAATGACTTACTTACTGCCGGTGGAACACCATCGGGCATCTTAATCACAATGTTTTTCTTAAGAACCCAGCGAAACACTTCTGTTGCGAAGATCCCTAGAACAATGGCAACAAATATACCGGCACTTCCCATATACGCAGTAGGAATAACATCCGTTACAGTATAAGTATGTTTCGAACCATCCGGAGTAAATGCGGTGGCAAATGGTGTTGCAATCAGGAAGGAACACAATGCGATTACCCCTGATGTAACAGCGTCGATTTCATATCTTTCGGCCAATCGGTAGGCAACACCAAAGGCTGTAATCAATCCCATCATTCCAAATGTGGCCGCTTGCGGAATTAATAGTTTTGCACGGATCGCTTCACTTGTAATCAAATACTGGCGGTTTGGATCATCTCCAAAGTAAGGGAGGAATGCAATGATCAAAAAGAAAGAACCGATGATAATCATGGGCATGGATAATGTAATTCCATCCCTTAATGCTTGCAAATGCTTTTGGGTACCTAACTTTGACGCAACCGGCATAAAGTGGTTCTCTAAGAAATTTAAAAAGCGGTTCATTTCATTCACCCCTTATTATTTTGTTAAGCCAAGAGCAAACTTCACTACTTCAGCCCCATTCATCATTCCGTAGTGAACGGGATTGATGGAATCAACTGGAATTCCTTTTTCTTCGCCCAACTTTTTAAATTGAGAAAGTAAGTAACGAACTTGAGGTCCCAGTAATAATACTTGAGCTTCGTCAATATGATTTTTTACATCATCTGCACTAACAGCCCATATTTTACCTTCAAGTCCTTGATCTTTGGCGTATGATTCCATTTTGGTTACTAATAAACTAGTACTCATTCCTGCAGCGCAGCATAATAAAATATTCATGATAATCCCCCTATAGGTTAATTTAAGTTGTCCGAATATTAAGTACATTAAATTAATATTCTATCCAAAGAAAGGGATATGGGAGAAAATGTAACGTGATATTCCCTTCTTGAATTGCCCATTTACGGCCTATTCCACAGTATCAGCGAAATTATGCGGAAAAAATAAAAACCCGATTATAAAGAGAAATAGCGGATATCCTTTAGGTTCCTTTTAACCTCCGTTTCAGTAACTTCCATTTTAATAGGTTTGCTATATCTGTAATTGAATTCTATAATTAAAGCGCTTACATTTATATCTCTTCTTTTTCCGTTGCTCAAAGGAAAAAGTTATTCAGACTATAAGGAAAATTCATGAAAATAATGGATTGATATTCAAGAAAGGGTAGAGATGTGCTAAAATACTACATTAAAAAATAGCTATTTTCATCATTAGGGGAGGATCTACATGCTTAATTCTCGGACAACTTCCATTTTGCGGGAATTATTGAAAGCGGAAACATTTTTGACGAGCGAGTATTTAGCCCAAGTCCTTACTGTAACTTCAAGAACCATCAGGAGTGATATAAAGGAATTGGAAGCCACTATCGAAAATTATGGTGTTTCCATTAAATCGATCAGAGGAACTGGATACCAGCTTGAAGTACATGATGACCACATATTTCGTAAGCTGCTGAAAGATTTTTTAGACGAGGAAAATGATAAATATAATGAGATTCCCATTTGGCCGGAGGATCGCGTTCGCTTTATCATCAGGCGGCTTTTGCTGGCAGATGGATATTGCAAAATTGATGAAATTGCTGATGAGTTATTTATTAGCAGATCGACTTTGCTAAAGGATTTAAAAAATGTAAAATCCATTCTTCTTCAATATGGAATTAAACTGGATAAACGCCCGAACTTTGGCCTTAAAACAATCGGGGACGAGTTTAAGCATCGTTTGTGCATTTCAGACCATCTCTTCGGAAAATTTAGAGATGAGCTGGAGCTGGCACAAACGGATTTGCCTATCCATATAAAAGAAGATTTGAACTTTATTAGAGAAGTTGTTGTAAACCAGTTAAATGAAATCAATATAAACTTATCGGATATTGGGTTAAATAATCTATCCATTCATATTGCAATTGCCTACCATCGTATCAAAAGCGGAAACTATGTGACATTACATTCTAATGAGATGCTTGAATTTAAAAAAGTTAAGCAATATCAAGTGGCAGAGAAAATTGTAAATGAACTCGAAAGAAAATCAAATGTTCGTTTTCCTGAACAGGAAGCGGCATATATAACGATCCATTTGCTTGGAACAAAGATCATAACGGAGAGGCATTTTTATGAAAGTATCGTCCCTGGGTTTATGGGAATACAAATTGAATCAGTTGTAAAGAAGATCCTCCATGTAATTGACGAGGAGCTCCATTTGGGGATTAAAGAAGACAAGGAACTGTTTGCTGCGATTTGCCTGCATTTGAAGCCGGCCATTCATCGTTTTCATTATGGGATAAATTTGCCTAATCCCCTGCTAGAGGATATTAAATCCAATTATCATATAGCATATCAAGCGGCAGTGATTGCAGGCACTATTCTTAAGCAGGAATTGAAAATAGATATAAACGAAAACGAAATGGGCTATTTAGCCATACACATTGGGGCTGCCATTGAGAATACAAAGGGGACAGAACAAGCAAAAAGATGTTTAATTGTTTGTGCTTCAGGAATGGGAAGTGCCCGCTTGTTAGCATCCAAAATCCGCTCAAAATTCAGGGACAAGATTGATATTGTTGGCACAACTGATTATTACAAGCTAAATCTAGTTTCTTTACATGACATTGATTTCATAATAAGTACGATTCATATTCCAATTGATCTGCCAATCCCTGTTATTCAAGTTCATACCATTTTAGGAGGAGGGGATTTTGAAAGGATCGAGATGATTCTAACGCGGGCTGATATGCAAAAGATCCCATTTATAAAAGAAGAGTTAGTTTTTCTTCAGCAGGGCTTTGAAACAAGTGATGAAGTTTTGGCCTATTTATGTAAACAGCTGCAAGCTTTGTGCCTCGTTAATGAAAACTTTTTAGAGAGTGTTAGGGCAAGAGAACAACTATCATCCACTAGCTATGGGAATTTTGTGGCCATTCCACATCCTGTGACACCCCAGACAGAAACAACCTTTTGGGCTGTTTGCACCTTAAAGAAACCAATAGACTGGGGAGGGAAAAGAGTTCAATTCATTTGCCTGCTAAGCGTTGAGAAGAATAGCATAAATGATTTGCAGAATATGTATGATTATTTAGTCGAAATGATAGATGATAGTCAAATAATGCAGCAATTATTGAAATGTAAAACATATAAAGAATTTGAAGCAGTCTTCTCCAGCAAATACAAGAATGTTTCTATGCAATAACTCTTGCCCCAAATGGGATTCCTGAAGCTATGGAGGGATAGGATGAATATTTTATTATGCTGTTGTGCAGGAATGTCTACCAGTCTATTAGTTTCAAAAATGAAGAAAAGCGCATTAGAGCAAAATCTGCAATATCGGATCCGGGCTATTCCAATTGAGGCAGTAAGAAAGGAAGTTGATCAGGCAGATGTATTGCTTCTGGGGCCGCATGTTCGATATATGTACCAGTCATTTAAAGAGTTAGGTGAAAAAAAGGGGATACCGGTGGCTGTAATTGATATGGAGTACTATGGGACTTTTAATGGAGCAGATGTCTTGAGGACTGCAGAAGAACTTTATAGGGAAAAGCAGTATAAAAGTTTGTCATTATAAATCCTATCTTTTGTATAAAGTAGCGCTGAAAACCTTCCTTCACTATACTGTGGAAGGTTTTTTTGTTCTTAATTATAAATTACTTGAGTTGGTTCAGAGCCAAGCCTTACCTGCAGATTCCTATTCTATTTTGATATATTAAAATAACAAAACGCGTCTAATTAAACGACTATTTCAATTTATAAAATCATTATGAATATTAATAATGGGATTGTTGAATTTGAAGATATGTTATAAAATATGAAGAACAAAAAAATTATCCTTGTATAATATCAGTTAAATGGTCTGATAGTTTCTACCCGGCAGCCATAAATGCCGGACTACAGGGAAGTGTGATGATTGATTGAGATGAACATGCAGGCTAGTTCCCTTTGGCAGCGATCTTCGTAGATCTCTGCTGGGTGAATAGGATTGTCTTTCGCATCTCTTTTTCATGCTTCAGTCTGTGGTTGAGGTAGAAAGGGAGGCTGTGTTATACAGGAAATCCTATGATAAAGGGAGTAGTTGGTATGTTTTTTTTATTAAATATTCTAGGGATCCTCGTCGTTTTTGGACTCGTATTCCTTTGCTCTCCAAATAAAAAGGCCATTAAATGGCGTCCAGTTCTAAGTTTGCTTATCGTTGAGCTGTTGATTACCTGGTTTATGCTTGGAACCAAAATCGGAACATGGGTCATCAATCAAATTGCTTCATTTTTTACGTTTCTCATTTCTTGTGCAAACCAGGGGATAGCCTTTGCCTTCCCCTCCGTCATGGCGAACCCGTCGGTGGATTTCTTCTTTAGTGCACTAATGCCGATTATTTTCATCATTACCTTCTTTGATATTCTGAGTTACTTTGGAATTCTGACATGGATCATTGATAAGGTCGGCTGGGTGATTTCCAAAGTCTCAGGCCTCCCTAAGCTGGAAAGCTTCTTCTCCCTGCAGATGATGTTCCTGGGGAATACAGAGGCTCTGGCCGTTATCCGCCAGCAGCTGACGGTGCTAAAAGAAAACCGCCTGCTTACATTTGGTATCATGAGTATGAGCAGTATCAGCGGATCGATTATCGGAGCCTATTTAAGCATGGTTCCTGGGGAATACGTTTTTGCTGCCATTCCGCTGAACTGTTTAAATGCCCTGCTGCTTGCGAGTGTGCTGAATCCCATCCCAGTCAGTAAGGAAGAAGACATTGTCTATGTCCCTTCCAAGGCGGAACGGAAGGATTTCTTCTCTACCATCTCGAATAGTATGATGGTCGGGATGAGAATGGTCATCGTCATTTTAGCGATGGTTGTCGGCTATGTAGCATTGACTGCCGTGGCAAATGGGATTTTAGGATTTTTCATTCACGGGTTGACCGTGCAGAAGATCTTCTCCGTTATTTTCAGTCCGTTTGCCTTCCTGTTGGGATTGTCAGGCCATGATGCCATGTATGTAGCCCAGCTGATGGGAATCAAGCTCGCAACGAATGAATTTGTAGCCATGATGGATTTGAAGAAGCATCTTCATTCACTGCCGCCGCATACCGTTGCAGTAGCTGTTACCTTTTTGACTTCCTTTGCCAACTTCAGTACGGTCGGTATGATTTATGGGGCCATCAGCTCTATCATGGGAGAAGATAAGTCCCGAATCATCGGAAAAAATGTATGGAGGCTTCTAGTGAGCGGTATTGCCGTTTCACTCTTGAGCGCTATGTTTGTTGGATTGTTTATCTGGTAAAAAAATAATTTATTATAAATAAATAGTTCTATCAGTACACAGCCAAAAGGCTGTGTACTTTTTTCACTTCCAGATTTTTTCAACTATATGAGAGGCTGCATCGTCTAATTTTTAAAAGCATTCCGAACAGGAAGTGAGAAATTGAATGAAACTAAAAAGCTGCATATGAGCCTTCTCAGAATCAGCTCTTAGAAGAGGTTATGAATCAATTCGGAAATGAGGTTCTGTATATTGCTTATTCCTATGTAAAGGACTATAGTCTGGGTTCCGAAAGACCGTTTGAAGCTTCTGAAGGTTCCTTCTGAGATTTCTTTTAAATAAAGGAGGTTACATTCAATTATTCGGAAGTTAGTACGCGGGGGCCAATCGATTTAACGCTATCTCAAAAGACGAGAAGGTTCAATTAATCGTTGCGAGCCTCGGGAAGGGAAGCATCCGGAGGGCAAGGAAACTCTGGAAAGGTTACGCTGAAAAATGGATCGACAGCTCATTGGAGGAAGAATGAGAGAGAGAATGATGGGAAACTACTCGGGCTGGAGGGACAGCAAAAACCAGACGCTATACCACATTATGATAATGGTCCAGCCGATGAATGCAAAGAATACGTATACAAAAAATGATTTGATTGAAATTGCTAATTCATTGATTCTATACGAACGCGATTTCCCTGTATTTAAAACAGCGGCATTATTTAATGCCGCTGTTTTATTTTATTTAGTTAAAGATTGTTCAATCTCATCCATCGTTTTTTCATTTGCAAGGAGTCCATTGATGGTCCAGTTGGACGGATCCTTCATAATATAAACATGGTTCTGTTTCACGGCAGGAAGATTCTTATAGATAGTGCTTTCTTGAAGCTTGGCAACGCCGGCTTCATTTGGAAGGGCGGTTATAAATAGATGATCAGCATCGAGATCAGAAAGAGACTCGAGTGAGACAGGCTGCCAGGCTGCTTTAGCCTCAGGGAGCTTTTTAATCATGTCAGGCTGTGAAACGCCAAGCTCATGGTACAGGACATTTCCGGCAAAGCGATTGTTTTCAAATAAGTAATATTTGTTTCCAGCAACCCAGATAATGGCGGCTGTATCGTCACCAATCGCTTTTTTAATCGCAGCGGAAGACTTATCCGTCTTTGTGTCATACTCAGCTAATTTTCCCTTGGCTTCTTTTTCCTTGCCGGTCAGGCTGCCAATGGTGGTCAGCTGCTTTTTCCAGTCGGCACCATCGGTGTCCTTGAAAACATAAACTGGAGCTATCTTTTTGTATTCCTCATATTGTCCATTCTGGATTGCACCAGCAGAACTGAAAATAATAAGATCAGGCTTTGCTTTTATCGTCTGCTCTAAAGGCAGGTCCCAGCTTATTTTCGGTACATTCTTTAAGTCAGTCTGCAGATAATCAAGTACTGTTGTGCCAATGGACCATTGAGCTGCGGGTTTAATGCCCAAGGCTGTAAGGGAATCCTCCATATAGGGAGCGAGAATCCGTTTAGGAGTGGCCGGAATCGTCACTTTTCCCATGGCGTCTGTTACGGTTTTTTCTTTAGGGGAATCAGAGCTTTTCCCGCTATCCTCCTTATTCCCGCAGGCAGCGAGCAGCATCATGCTGCAGAACAGGGCTGCGAGGAGGGGTATGTATTTCCTTGGGCTTTTCATAATATGGGTGCTCCTCCTTAAAAATCCTCTTTTTCCGATAATGATAATCATTCTCACAAATAAAGTCAATCATTTAGCGCCGATTATGACAAATATCTTGAAAGAATCCAGCTTTAATCATATACTTACTACTGAAAATGATTCTCATTATTAGATTGTTTAGAGATAGGTGAACCTGGGTGAGACGTATACTTGGACAGGAATATATACTTGAAAAACGGGCATCAAGAACTATCTGGGTGCTGTTATCATGTATTTTACTATTAATAGCGGCAGCGGTGCTTTCTCTTATTTATGGACATTCAGAGATTGATGCAGCAACCGTCTGGAATGCAGCCTTTCATTATAATCCACATAATAAGCTCCATGTAATCATTGCGGAAATCAGACTTCCGCGTCTATTGTCGGCCATGATGATCGGAGCGTTTCTGGCTCTGTCTGGAGCACTGATGCAGGCACTGACCAGAAATCCACTCGCCGAGCCTTCCTTAATAGGTGTTTCCCACGGGGCGGCTTTCGCCCTTGTCATTACCATCACCCTTTTCCCCGGAATATCAGCTTCTGGACAAAGTATCGCTGCCATGGCAGGAGCAGGAGCAGCTGTACTTCTGGTCTTTTTGATGGCATCCGTATCAAAGGGAGGCGGAGGACCAGTCAAGCTTGTTCTGGCTGGCGTAGCTGTAGGGATGCTCCTCAGCTCCTTGACATCCATTACCGCCATGCATTTTGGAGCGGCTAAGCAGCTAAGCTTCTGGTATGCAGGGGGCTTGGAGGCAAGTGGCTGGAAAAGCATAAAGATGCTGGCGGGAGCTGGCTTCATGGGTGCTGTCTTAGTTTTTGCTCTGGCACGGCCGTTAACTCTCCTGAATTTTGGACAGGAAGTGACACGGGGACTTGGCATAAATGTAAAGGCAGTCAATGCGCTTGGTGTCCTGGCCATCCTCCTGCTTACAGGATCTTCTGTTGCGGTAAGCGGGACCATTTCATTTATCGGACTTATCGTGCCCCACATCAGCCGTATGCTGACGGGACATGATTACCGGCATTCCCTTCCGGTTTCCGCGTTGCTTGGAAGCCTGCTTCTTACTTTAAGCGACCTTTTATCCAGGATGGTCAACCCTCCCTACGAAACTCCTGTAGGAGTGATAACAGCCGTGCTGGGTGTTCCTTTTTTTCTATTCCTGGTTAGAAGCGGAAGGGGCAGAATATGAATAGCAGTAATAGAAAATTTATTTGGACGATTCTAATCCTGTCAGCGGCGCTTTTGGCGGCGGGCATTCTTAGCTTGAGCCTTGGTGCCATTTCAATCGGCCCTTTGGAGGTATTGACTGCCTTCCTTGGAAAGGGGACAAGCCAGCAGGAATTAATTTTATATAATTTCCGTCTTCCGGCCATTGTTTTGGCCATTTTAGTAGGATTGGGGATGGCGGCATCCGGTACCATCCTGCAGGGTATAACCCGTAATGAACTGGCGGACCCCGGAATTCTTGGAATCAATGCAGGATCAGGAACAGCCGTCATCCTCTATATCACCTTTTTTCAGACGGCAGCAGGCAGTCTCACCACGATGGGAGCCTTTATTCTCCCCTTGATTGCATTTGTTGGTGCGCTTTTGACAGGGGCTTTGATTATGCTCCTATCGTGGAAAAAAGGGATGGACTCCATCCGGCTGATCCTTGTAGGAATTGGCGTTAATGCAGGATTAAGTGCTATTATTATTGCCCAGCAGCTAAGACTTGAACCGAATGATTTTGTAAAAGCTATGGTGTGGCTTTCCGGTGATCTATGGGCTACCCAATGGATCTATGTAGGGGCCCTTTTGCCATGGATGCTGCTTTTATGTGTATACACATTATTTAAAGCGCACACCTTGAATGTTTTGAATCTGGGCAGTCAAGTTTCCTTGTCTCTTGGAATTTCGGCCACCCGGGAACGCATCATCCTTCTTATCGCTGCCGCTGCCCTGGCTGGCCTGGGAGTTGCGGCAGGGGGAGGGATTGCCTTCCTGGGTTTGATTGCTCCGCATATAGCAAGGAGAATCGTAGGACCAAAGCATCAGCGGCTTCTGCCTGCAGCTGCCCTGATAGGAGCTCTCGTCCTGGTTCTGGCTGACGCAATCGGAAAAAATCTCTTAACTCCGACTGAGATTCCGGCAGGCTTGGTGGTAGCAGTAGTAAGTGTTCCATACTTTGTAATCTTATTAATGAAAAGCAAATAGGAGGTTTGGTGTATGACCAGCCTGACAGCAAAAAATCTATCCATCGGTTATGAAGAGAGACTGATCGTAGAAGGTTTGAATGTATCCTTTTCTAAAGGCATGATTACTTCCATCATTGGACCGAATGGATGCGGAAAATCTACAATTCTAAAAACGATGGCACGGCTGCATAAAGCAAAATCTGGTGCTGTGTATTTGGATGGCAGAGAAATACACGAAACACCTACAAAAGAAATCGCGAAAAAACTGGCAGTCCTGCCTCAGTCACCAGAAGCCCCGGCCGGCCTGACAGTATATGAGCTGGTTTCCTATGGGCGTACTCCTCATCAGTCGGGCTTTTCCCGCCTTTCTCCTCATGACCGGAAAATGATCGACTGGTCGCTGGACGTAACCGGGCTTTCAGATCTTAAGGATCGAGAAGTCGATGAGTTATCCGGAGGCCAGCGGCAGCGGGCCTGGATTGCGATGGCTATCGCACAGGAAACAGAAATCCTCATGCTGGACGAGCCCACTACCTATTTGGATCTTGCCCATCAGCTGGAAGTGCTGCAGCTGCTGGGCAAAATCAACCAGGATGAAGGAAGGACCATCATCATGGTAATACATGACCTGAATCAGGCGGCCAGGTTCTCCCATGAAATCTTAGCCCTCAAAAACGGCAGGATCATCAGCCAGGGGACTCCTTTCGACGTCATGAAGGAAGACATCATCAAGGGAGTATTCGGCATCGACACACACATTATTGCCGATCCCCGCACAGGAAAGCCGGCAATGATTTCTTACGATTTAATTAAATAAGGAGGCGGCAGAGCATGCACCAGCAAAGAATTTGGCAGGAGCTCGAACAGTTTAATATTAAACAAAATATGGGCAGTACGCTGCCGAAGCTTGAAAATCTGTCCGCCATCCTAAAGATTGCTTCAGACCGGACCAAGGCGGATACTCCTCACAGTATGGCATCAGTCTTCATTCGAAATGCCGCCTTCATTTTTGTGGCCCAGCTTTATGCTTTGAGTAAATTCCGTGCAGTTTGGACAGGGAAAAGCACCTCTATATCGATGGCTGACCATGAGGCATACGGCCGATGGATGCCGCAATGGTCTTTTCCAGATGGGGAGTGGGCAGAGGTGAAGGATGAAGAGGATGTCCACTCAGCGTTAAAATCCATTATCCTTCAGGATGGATACAGCCTCATTCATCAGACTGCGGAAGCCACTAAATCATCCCGTCTTGTACTTTGGGAAAATGTCTGGGGCTATGCCTTATGGATGTATACACAGCTGTTCCAGGAGGATGAAGAAATCAATAGCCGTGCCAGGGGTGATCTGGATATCCTTTTGGATGATTCATTCTGGGCGGGGCGGGAAAGAACTTCCCCTTTTAAGAAATTCCTTAAAGGATTGACTCCTGAAGGAAGCATGAGCGACTATGCCAGAGTTACCTGCTGTCTCTACTACCTGATACCAGGAAATGATAAATGCCCATACTGTCCCATGATGTCCCGGGACAAGTGCCTGGTGGATTAAGATGCCGTTTTAGCGGCATTTTCTGCTGTATTCATTTCCTCATAAAAGTCATCTGTTTCCCGCGAAGAATTTCAGAAGCATCCTATAAGGGCTTTTTACGCTTCTGAAAAGATAAAGAAACCCTGCAAAACATAGCAAGGCTGCCTGCTGAAAACAGGCAGCCTTTCATCCACAATATTTAATTATTAGAAGCTTCCACCGCCGAATTGACCACCAGCTTGACCTGATAATTGAGATTGAGCTGTAGCAACTAGACGTTTTGTGATTTCCCCACCAACAGATCCGTTTGCACGGGATACTGTTTCAGCTCCAAGCTGAACGCCAAATTCTGATGCGATTTCTTGCTTCATTTGGTCGATTGCCTGCTGAGCGCCAGGGACTAACTTTTGTCGGTTTGAACCACTGCGTGCCATGATATCCACCTCCTTTACTAATAATCTGCTCTTATTTTGACAGAACATGCATGACAGCATTTCTGCAATTATTGGTTTAAGTGGGAAATACTACTTGTTCTTTGAAAGGGGGAACTAAGGGGCTTTTAGGATTTAAGGGACTAAAGTCAGATGTTAGAACGGATATAGTATTTACCTCCTTTCACAAATTATTCCCTTATAAAGATTACAAAAAAAACTCCTTCCGAAAGGATTTCGGAAAGGAGTTCGAAATGGTTAAAGCTTTTTCATAAAGTTTAGAACCTCTAAATCAAGTCTGCCTTTTGGCTGTTCCCTGCCTTCAAAGTTTTCCGTATGAAGGAAGGAGGTCAAAGCCTTGTGAAGGTCTTGGCCGGAAGCATAGTACCCGAGCCTCCGAAGTTCTTCAGAAAGCTCAGCTTCGGTTCCGCCTGAAATATCCACTATATGTTCAGGCTTGGATGGAGCAAAATACAGCTGATGAAGATGGTAAATCCGAATCAGCTCGGTAATGGGGCCATTGTGGTCTTCTACCCTTAAATCGACAAAGCGGTCATTAAAGCCTCCGTATCCGCCATTCTCTTTTACGACCAGCAGGGCGGCAGACTGCTGTCCCCTGCTGTCCCCGCCGGCAAGCTGTCCTTCATTTAATGCATGGAGAAGCCGCTCGGCAAGGGGACCTGTGGATGATGTAAAAGAATCTGCCATAGCCTGGACCGTTTTTTCATCCACTAAGATATTGCCCTGTGCAGCGAAGTTGGGACCTGTTATGCCTCCTGCCCAGCTGTAGCATTCACTTCCGGTAAAGGAAGCGGGGTTTCCATTGAAGTCTACAATGCCAACCTGCCTCATTTCCTTATCTTTATCATGAGCCAATAACTCGGCCAAAGCTTCTTCTGCGGATTTGCCATTTTCCATTAATTGAAGTGCCAGAGGGCCATAGGCCGTATTGGCGTAGGATTGTGTGGCGACGGCCCCTACACCTGCTTTAGCCCATGGAACCACGGCCCCTACACCCAGAAATTTAGATTGGACCGCAATGCCCCATTCTTTTTCAATCGGATCATATCCTACAATGGAATAAGTCATTCTCTTTTCCTCCCTAAAAGCTAAAAAACAGCTGAAATATATGATTGTATTCATTATAAACTGTTTGAACCTTTAGAAAAATAAAAACGAGTGAGACTCAGATTAAAATAATTTGTACTGGCATTTCGGAAGACTCATAATAGAAATGGGTTTCAATGGACGATTCAAATGGTATTTAGATAGGCTTGAGGGAATCTTAGTAATGGATACCACTGGTTACATATAGGGGGCTTGCGCATTGGAAAGAAACCAAAGCATACAAAATCGAAAAGCTGAGCATATCCGGATAAGTCTGGAAGAGGATGTTTCCGGAAGGAACACGACGACAGGTTTTGAAGCCTATCAGTTCATACATCAAGCGCTGCCGGAAATGGATTTTAATGAAATGGATATGAGCACCACATTTCTAGGCAGGACTCTAAAGGCTCCTTTTCTTATCAGCTCAATGACCGGCGGAACAGAGGAAGCCTTTAAAATCAATAAAAACCTCGCGCATGCTGCCGAGGAGCGGGGATGGGCAATGGGGCTTGGCTCAACAAGGGCTGCCCTGGAAAGTGATTCTATCGCTCATACCTTTCAAATTAGGAAATACGCTCCCAGCATCCCGATAATTGCCAATTTAGGGGCTGTCCAGCTTAATTATGGGTATGGGCTGGAGGAGTGCCGGCGGATTATAGATCTGACAGAAGCAGACGCTCTTGTTCTGCACCTGAACACCCTTCAGGAAGTGTTTCAGACAGGTGGGAACACAAATTTTAAAGGCCTGGCCTTAAAAATAGAAGCAATCTGCAGCGGACTTGATGTTCCAGTAGGAATCAAGGAAGTGGGCTGGGGCATCCATGGAGAGCTCACACAGCAATTAGAGGGAATGGGTGCATCGTTCATAGATGTGGCAGGGAGCGGGGGAACGTCATGGAGCCAGGTAGAAAAGCTTAGGGCCTCCGATCCTCTTTTGAAAAGTGCTGCCGAAGCTTTTGCGGATTGGGGGATTCCAACTGCGGAATGCATCCAAGAGGCGAGGCAGAATGGATATAAGGGAACTCTTATTTCAAGCGGGGGAATGACTTCAGGGGTTGATACAGCCAAAGCTATTGCATTAGGTGCTGATTTGGCTGGATTTGGAAGATCTCTATTGCAGGATGCGGTCTCTTCAGCAGGGAACCTGATTCAAACCTTCTCCCGTATGGAGCTCGAGCTCCGAATCGCCATGTTTGGAATTGGGGCGCGAACCTTAACCGACTTAAGGAATACCCCTCATTTAAGAAAGCGGCAGTAAACAGGAAGGAAAGCTCTATGCCAATAGGGCTTTTTTCTTTTCTTTACGTCTGCAAGTCCTGACTTCTATGTTTCTTCATTCTTCATCTTCTCCATCAAAATATCACAATATATAACCCCAAAATTTGACGAAATCATCTATTTCTCGGGAAATGATTATGCCTTTTGTAAAGGAAATGTTAATTTAGGCGGTATTTTATGAACATCTCCATATATTTTTTGGAGACAAGAGTGAATAAAGGCCTGTATTAGAAAGGTTTTTTTCAGTAAGAATCATTTTAAACGCAAATGGGCCTGAATTTACAAAATGTTAAAGTTCCCTTCATACCAGAACAACATTCCTTTTTTATAATTTAGTTGTACTCGAGGGAAGAGTACAGAACCTTGAATTCAACTTATGTATAAAATAGGGGGAAAGCAAAAAATGAAGGTAACAGGATTTAAAGTAACGTTGGCTGCATTATTGATGGCAGGAGCTCTTGCGGGATGCGGAAATGCAAAGGAAGATTCTGCGGGCAGCAAAAATAAGAAAAACGGTTCTGACGCTAAAACAGAAGACATTTCTGGAACTCTGACTGCAGCTGGATCTACAGCACTGCAGCCGCTGGCTGAAGAAGCAGCAAACGAAATTACAGGTAAATATCCGAACCTTTCAGTGACAGTACAGGGCGGCGGCAGCGGCACAGGTGTTAATCAGGTCGCTTCTAATGCAATACAGATTGGAATGTCAGATGTCCCTTCAGCTGATAAGCTTGAAGACAAAACAAAAGCAGACAAGCTTGTCGATACGAAAGTTGCTGGGATTGCTTTCTCACTTGTAGTAAATAAAGATGTTAAAGTAGATTCTCTTACACTAGAACAGATTCAGGGAATCTTCTCCGGTAAATATAAAAACTGGAAGGAAGTAGGCGGAAATGATGAGAAAATCAATGTAATCAACCGTCCAGCTTCTTCTGGTACAAGAGCAACGTTTGAAAAGACTATCATGAAAGACGCGAAAATCGATGACAGCATCGGTACAGCACAAGATTCAAGCGGTGCCGTTGAGAAATCTGTAAACTCCACTCCGGGTGCAGTCAGTTACCTTGCAATGTCTTACTTTGTAGGAGATAAAAAGGACAGCCTTAAAACACTAAAAATTGATGGTGTAGAAGCTAAGTCTGAGAATGTATCAGGTGGAAAATATCCGTTCTGGTCTTATGAATATATGATTACTGACGGAGAGCCTAAGAAAGCAGCTAAAGGATTTATCGATTATGTTTCTGGTGATGATTTCTCAGATAAAGTGACTGAAATGGGATATATCCCAATGAGTAAGTTAAAGTAAGATTTTTGAAAACTGAAGCAAGGCTGGCCTGGATGAGCCAGCCTTGTTCGCTGTGATAATCAAAAAATGGCGAGGGGTGCAAGTGATGAAGGAAAAAGGGTCGATCAATTATTTTAAAAATGAATACCTGGGAAGAACGCTTGTTACGCTTTGTGGCCTGCTGATTGTAGCCACTACACTAGCGATTATTATCTTTATCTGTCAAAAAGGGATTCAGTCTTTTACAGACAGCAAGATCTCGATTGCTGATATGCTGAGCTCCGTTCATTGGAGCCCAGGCAATAAATCATATGGTGCACTAGTATTCATAGCGGGTTCAACCGCTGTTTCCCTGGGAGCGGTAATTATAGCAGCTCCGATTGGCATTGCGATTGCTATCTTCAACAATCATATTGCTCCAAGGTTTGGCTCCAAATTCCTTAAGCCTGTTCTGGAGCTGCTGGTAGGGATTCCATCTGTTGTTTACGGATTTCTTGGAGTGACCATATTAGTTCCATTGCTGCGTGATAATTTTGGCGGTGTTGGATTCAGCTTAATCGCAGGTATTATTGTTCTTAGCATCATGATTCTTCCGACGATCGCCAGTATAGCAGACGATGCGATCCGAGGTGTGTCGCCTTCCTATTTGGAAGCATCCCTTGGTCTTGGTTCAACCAGATGGCAGGCGGTAAGCAGGATTGTGGTACCGGCCGCGAAAAAGGGGATCTTGACCGGAGTGGTGTTAGGATTGGCAAGGGCGTTTGGTGAAGCTCTCGCGGTACAGATGGTCATAGGGAATACGGTCAAACTTCCGGACAGCCTGTACAGCCCTACATCAACGCTGACTGGCATCCTTTCCATGGATATGTCAAACACCATCAATGGAACAGCCTGGAATAATGTACTATGGACATTGGCCATGATTCTTCTTCTAATTTCCTTCTTGTTTATTTTACTCATCAGACTGATCGGCAAAAAGGGGGCGCATGAAGCATGAAAAATTCAGCTAGAACGGTAAATACCATCTGGACAGGCATATTTTATGCAATTGCTGCCGCTGTTATAGCACTGCTGGTCTTTTTAGTATTTGAAATCATTAAAAGAGGCTGGGGCTTCTGGGATCCTGACTTTCTTTTCGGTCTTCCAAGCAATACAATGGCCGGAGGGGGGATCGGCCCTCAGCTGTTTAACTCTTTCTATTTACTTGTTTTATCTCTTGTCATATCTGTCCCGCTTGGACTTGGGGCAGGCATTTATCTTGCGGAGTATGCCAAACAGGGAAAATTCCTGAACTTTGTCAGGCTGTGCATTGAAACGATGGCCTCTCTTCCTTCCATTGTCGTCGGGCTTTTCGGTTTACTGATTTTCGTTACTCTTTCCCACTGGGGATACACTTTGTTCGGCGGGGCGCTCGTCCTGACCATCCTTAATCTGCCGGGTCTGACAAGGGTCTGTGAATCAGCCATTGCTTCTGTCCCTCAAAATATTAAAGAAGCGAGCTATGGACTGGGCTCTACCAAATGGCAGACGTTAATGAAAGTTTCCCTGCCAACGGCTATGCAGGAAATTATTACGGGTGTCATCCTCTCGGCAGGACGGGTGTTTGGTGAAGCAGCAGCCTTGATATATACAGCAGGTTTAACGACACCGACGCTGAACTCGGCAGCAGATCTTACAAGCCCGATTAATCCTTTCAATATTTTCAGGCCGGCGGAAACTCTCGCTGTCCACATCTGGAAGCTTAATTCGGAAGGTATTGTCCCTGACGCAGCAGAAATCGCCACTAAATCCGCGGCAGTCCTGATTGTGATGGTGCTTGTATTTAACATTTTGGCAAGGATATCAGCGAAAATCCTCGATAATTATTACAGCGGATCTAAGCGGAAAAAGAAAGTAAGCAATAGCGCTGGCAGAAGGGAAGCAGCTTAAATAAAAACCGCCTGGCCAATTGGCCAGGCGGTTTTTTAATCTATATTAAAGAGTATCATCCCTGTCGTCTAAGTTTGAATTTCGTCTAGTATTTAGGGAATCGTCTCCGTTTATCTTTGGGTTGCCGGAAGTATTCAGATTAGCTTCCTCCTTACGTACAGTCTCGGTTACATGCTTGGAATCCTCCACTGTACGCTTGCCGATGACAACTTCATCGGTAACGACAGGCCTTTTGCTGACTTCAATCTGTTCCTCGACAATAGGAACTCTAATGGTTTCATTATCGTTAAACTCTCCATCAGCATCAGTGATTTCGTTGTCTACAGAACGGCGTTCCACATAGACCTCTTCACGTTTAACAGGGACTTCCACGGTTTTCTGTTCCTCTGTGACTTCCTTGTTGACTTCCACTTCACCTGTCTGTACTTCATTTTTATTAATATCCAGCTGCTCTTCGCGAAGCTTCAACTTTTGCTCCTCATCTGTCTCAGTGTCAATTCGGCCGGTGGATGCAGTCTCATAATTTGCGTTTGTATCGCGCCCATAATCCACCTGGGATTCAGCAGTCGGTCCTCCTGTTAATGTTGAATCATAGTCTGAACCGGCAGAGCGCCTAGTCGCAGTTGAGTCCTTATCGGCAGTGCGATTAGTAACAGAAGTGGCATCATAATCTGTATCAGCAGAACGGTTCGTATCTGTATCATAATCTGCAACTGCTCCTGTACCAGCAAAAGCTCCTGTAGCAGTACCTGTCAATGTATCGTTATAGCCTGGGGCAGCTGTTCCAAAATTGGCATCTGTCTGATAAGTTCCGTCAGACAGTGACGAATTTGTGTCTCCATCGACTGTTACAAGATACTTTCCGTCATCTAAATGGGAAGTATACGCATCGCGTTCTGCCGGTGTTAAATCCAATCCAGCGAGGCGGCTGTTTGTATCTGTCATATCATCCATCGTAAAGAAATGCTTCATTTTATCCCAGAAGGATTCATCATCATTCCCTGCTGCGGTTCCTGAGTGAACATCACGGTCAACAGTAGCTCCGGTGCGATCCTCTAATAACGAATTATCTCTTCGGTTGGTAAGTACAGAAATCTGGTCGGTATCATATCCCTGTGAAGTTAAGTCCCTGATTGCCTGAATAGCTTCTTCTTGTGAATCAAATACACCTACAACTCTTTTTGCCATGATATGTTCCTCCTTTAAAGATTCTAAATTTTATTGGCTACAGCCTTTGTTTACCCGGGGTATGTGGAGTTAAACGGATTTTATTTTTTGAAACAATAAATATATAAAATTGTCAAGAACTTTTTATGTTTACTTTGCTGAATGATTGCTCCTAGTTTGGTTTTTGGAGACCGAGTAATTTATAAAGCTGCGGCGCAATTTTTAGGTTAGACATGGATGGAACTTCCCTTCCTTCCGGGAAGTCCTTTCCTTTGGCAAAAAAGACCGGGCGGAGGTTTTCCCGGCTGGGATCTCCGCCATGGGTCCCTAATTCAATTGCGGGTTTGGTTTCTTGGTCGATATCGCTTCCCATGATATATCCTTCGGCTCCAATCAAAACGATATCTCCCGCATTTTTATGGCCGAAATCCTTATTCCGGGGACTGTTGCGTATGATCTTCTCATAGGGATGCACGCTTCCGCCCCGGAGTAACTGCCAGGTGTTATCCGCATGCTCCGCAATCAAATCAAAGGATGCCTGTCCGTCCCTTAAGCCGCCGGCAAGCTCGTCCCACTCATTCTTAAATATTGCTTTGTTCCGGACCTGCTCCGCTTCCGCCTGTTTAAAGGCCTTGATAATCTCACTTCGAGTCTTTTCATAGCGGCTCTGGGGTACGATGCCGTTTTTTTCTCTTGATTGTAAATTGATATAGATGTGCGCAACTGAAGAACTTGGGACAGCATAAGCCTTGCTTTTCCTAAAATCAATTTTTCCATTGTGCCCCATTGCCAAGAGGCCCTTGTCTTTTAAAATTTTATTAGGCTCGAGTGTAGTATGAGCTGGCTCCATTCCATGATCGGAAACCACCAGCAGATTGTCATTTTTGTTAAGATGCTTCATTGTACGGCCGATCACCTGATCTGCCAGCTTATAGGACCATTCAATATAACCGGCATACTCCTTGGCTTTTGCCTTAGAATATCCAGGCTGCCTTGGATCGGTCAGTGTAAATTGATGCTCCTCATGGTCGATTTGAGGCTCATAAAACATCAGAAGGTCGGGCTTATAGGTGTCTTTAATAAAAAGGGAAACATCGGCCACCCATTTCACAAAGCGGGAACTGATATCCTCATACTCTTTTCTCGTTATCCAGCCCTTTTCGAGAGCGGGAGTATCGTCCTGGGGAGGAAAAAAGCCAAATCTGCTTTTTATTTCATTTGCAAATCCTGAAGGGCCGTCATAGATTCCTTCAGTTACGGCTGTCCTGTAAATAGGGACCCTTCCCGACAGGCTGCTGTCCGTACTGCGGATTTTAAACCAGAACCCAGCAGTCCCGCTATGGTCCACATTCAGCTTAAGTGAGCCCCATTTTTGTCCTTTTACAAAAGAATCCTCTGAATCCACTTTTTTATCTTCCGAAACAATGAAGTCCTCGTAATTTTGTTTTCCATCATCTGCAGAATCGAAGGCAAGGATATGGAGTTCACGGCTGCTTTTTCCCTTCATTTTTATCTTCACCAACGCCTCCTTTAGCGGACTAAAGGTTTTAGGAGCATTCCTCCAATTCTTTGCTCTCGTAAAAAGAAGTGTATCCAGGGAGCTTTGTGACCAGGCATTCCCATAAAAAACGGAATAATCCCCCTGTTTTCCATTCCGGGGATTAGCGCCGGGGAATATAACAGTAGCGGTTGTTCTGCCCTGTTTTCTTGCCTCCTTCCAGACAGGCGGGGTGTCAAGGGGAGCCTGAAAGGAGTCGTCAACATTCCGGAGAGGCTTCTCCCTATTATGGAATTGATTGCTTACAATCCCCGTTTTAGACGGCCTTTCCCCGGTCGCAATCGCCGCATGAGAGGGAGCAGTGAGTGAGGGAGTAATGGTTTTTGGTTTTTCAGCCGTTTCACCCTGTTCGATCAAGTTTTTGATATGAGGGAGTTTTCCCTGTTTTACGTAATGGCGGGTTAAGTCATTCCTCATCCCATCAAAAGAAATTAAGATCGTCTGGCCTTTCTGCTCCTGCGGCGGCTCTGCAGCAGAGACGGTATCCATAAAACCGGATATGGCAAGCAGGAAAATCAGACTGAGTAAAGCTTTGTACATGTATGTATCCTCCAATCAAAGGTGTAAATTTTGTATACCTCAAATCGTCATGATGAAACTGGATATTAATTTCGAAGAGAGTTTGACAAAATATGCCTGTAATCATTATAATGTCTAGAAATAGCTGAAACGGTGATAAGGATTAGTAAGGTGGTCCGGCCAATATCAGAGAGGGGGCTGTATGCTGAAAGGCTCCCATTGCGCTGTCATCTGAACCTGCCTTTGAGTTCTATATCGAAGAAGATATCAGCGGGTTCCATCCGTTATCATGGAAAAAGTGTAAAGCCGATGCTTTAAATTAGGGTGGTACCGCCAAATTCTTGGTCCCTTGATTTCAGCAGGGCTTTTTTTATTCTATTTTTACAGCAGCTATAAAGAAAACCAATCAGCATACTGCGGGAAACAACAGGAGAATAAATAAAATTGAGAATACGAGGTGTCAAGATGGCCAAGGAATTTGTAAGAGATATTACGGCAATGGATGATGATTTTGCGCAATGGTATACCGATGTAGTGACAAAGGCAGATTTGATTGATTATTCCAGTGTCAGAGGCTGTATGATCATCCGCCCTTATGGCTATGAGCTCTGGGAAAATATCAAGAAGGAATTGGATGTCCGTTTTAAAGAGACTGGACATGAGAATGTGTATATGCCGCTGTTTATCCCAGAAAGTCTTCTGCAGCGCGAGAAGGATCACATTGAAGGATTTGCTCCTGAAGTAGCCTGGGTCACTCATGGCGGGGAGGAGGAGCTGGCCGAGAGGCTATGTGTCCGTCCGACTTCCGAGGTGCTTTTTGCAGAGCATTATAAAAACATTATCCATTCATACAGGGACCTGCCAAAGCTGTATAATCAGTGGGCCAATGTTGTCCGCTGGGAAAAGACTACGCGCCCGTTTTTACGTACGCTGGAATTCCTGTGGCAGGAGGGCCATACCTGTCATGAAACAGATGAAGATGCGCTTGAGGAAACAGTCAGAATGCTGAATGTCTATGCAGAGGTATGTGAAAAGGTGCTTGCGATTCCAGTGGTAAAAGGGCAGAAGACAGAGAAGGAGAAGTTTGCCGGTGCCAAGCTGACATACACCATCGAAAGCCTGATGCATGATGGGAAGGCCCTTCAATCCGGAACCTCCCACCACCTGGGGGATGGATTTGCGAAGGCATTTGGCATTCAATACACGGATAAAAACGGAAAGCTGCAGCATGTCCATCAGACTTCCTGGGGCTTTACTACCCGGATCATCGGGGCCATGATCATGGTGCATGGGGATGACAGAGGTCTTGTGATTCCTCCAAATGCAGCTCCAATCCAGCTGATGATCGTCCCAATTGCCCAGCATAAAGAGGGTGTACTGGATTTTGCCTATAATCTGAAAGCCCAGCTTTCTAAAACCGTCCGTGCCGAGATCGATGCCAGCGATAAAAAGCCAGGCTGGAAGTTTAACGAATATGAGATGAAAGGTGTGCCTCTTCGCCTGGAAGTGGGACCAAAGGATATCGAAAATAACCAAGTGGTCCTGGCAAGGCGGGATACTGGAGAGAAACAGATTGTTTCACTGGATGAAGTAGAAGCGAAGGTCGCTGAAACACTTTCAGACATACAAGATACTCTCTACAACAGGGCGTTGGAACACCGTGAGGAAAATACTGCTTCTGTCATAACGTTTGATGAATTTAAACAAACGATTGAAGAAAAAGGCGGTTTTATTAAAGCCATGTGGTGCGGGGACAGGGAATGCGAGGATAAAATTAAAGAAGAAACAACCGCTACCTCCAGATGCATTCCTTTCGAGCAGGAAACGATTTCATCCAAGTGTATCTGCTGCGGGAAAGAGGCAGACAAGATGGTATATTGGGCGAAAGCCTATTAATGACGAGGGACTGTCCAAAAAGTCAGGTTAGCCGGCTTTCTGGACAGTCCTTTTTTCAAAAGTCTAGTCATTAAATGAAGTAACCAAAAAGTAAAATAAGGGTAGATTTTCCACTTAAATTGAAAATGGAGCTTGTTTGGGGGGAGATAAGGGGAATTTTTCCCCTTATGCATAGAAAATCCCCCCTATTTTTGATTTTTTTAAGTTAATAGAGGGAATTTCTCCTCTTATTTACGCTCTTTTTAGCCTTCCTTACAAATTAAGGGGAATTTTTCCCACTATTCATCAGCTCGGAAAATCCCCCTGCTTCATTTTTAGGGACTTACCTGAGCCCCTTTGTCATAATCAGCGGATCTTTACATCAATAAATTCCTTTTCGGGGGGCTGTTCCTTTATCCAATTCTCTAAAAGCGGGCCATCCACTCCATACACCGGATCTTTGTCTGGAAGAGGTACCTCCTTAATATCTTCAATAGCAAGAAGCCGCTCCTCTTCTTTCCCTTTTCTCAGGTTGTACTCCATACCGTCGGGATAAGCTCCGGCAACCTCAAAATCCTCGCTGGAATCCAGTTTCTTATGCCCGGTGCCAGCTGGAAGGACCATCACATCACCCGGTTCCACGTTGAATTCTTTTCCTTTTTCGCCGCCAATCTGAAGACGGGCTGTCCCTTTTATAACGCCAAGCACCTCATGGGTATTGCTATGATAATGATGATAAGGAAAAACTCCGCCGCTCCAGCTGTTCAGCCAGTTGTTTTTGTTAAAAATTCCTTCTGTCTTTTCTGGATCTTCAGCAAGAGCTCCTTTATAGATCATGACCGACAGGGAAGGATTATTTGGGATGCTGCCGTCATCTTGAAAAACATGAGTTTCTACTGTAAGCTTTTTCATTTGAGATCCCCCAGTTTTTATTTTGCTAGAAAAATTCCCTTTAATCTAAAACCTTAAACTATCCTCACAGCGAAAAAAGACTTGCCAGCTGAAAAATCAGCCCGGCAAATCTCATCTGGTATCGGTATACATGCTGAATTTTTTCTCAAGGCGTTCCTGACCAAAAGATACAATTGCGCAAATGACCCAGTAAATACATGCGAGCAATATATACATGGTCATATAATCAAACTCTCTCCCGCCTACAATCTTTCAATCACCGGAAATCCAAAGTACAGAAGAAAGAGGATCACAAGAATTGGAGCACCCCTCATGAATGAAATATAAACCCTGACAGGCCATTGAATCAGGAGGGAGGAAGAGGTACGCCCCAAAGCCAAAAAGAAGCCGAGCACGAGGCCGGCTCCCATACTGACAAAGGAAATGAGCAGTGTATACCCGATTCCCCGGAGGATATAGGGGAAGGATTTTACAGCCAGCTCAGGATTGAACAGGTATTGCCATTGTATGCCATTTGGCTGACAGGCTGCAGCTTAGAGGGTGTAATAATAAGAAATGAATTGTTCTTCTTTTAAGAATCCAAACTTTTCATAAAGGCTTTGAGCACTCAGGTTATCATGAGCAGTCTGAAGGGACAGGCCTTTTGCGCCGGTTTTTTTAGCATATCCTGAGGCAGCTTCCAGAAGGTTTCTGCCTGCCCCGGACTTTCTGGCGGTTTCATGGACATATAAATCGTTCAGGATATAGTCCTTTTTCATAGAAACCGACGAGTAGACTGGATACAGCTGAGTAAATCCGATATACTCTCCGTTTTCTACCGCAGCGAAAATTACGGAGTCTTTATGTATAAAGCGCTCTAATAAAAAATCCCTTGCTCCCTGTGGGTCGGAAGGCTGCTGATAAAACATGCGGTATAAGTTGAAAAGCTCTGCAATTCCTTCTAAATCCCCGATCGTGGCTTCGTAAACATTCATTCCTAAACACCTCGTCAATTAATTTGGGTTGAGGCAATATCTACGGTTGTGATTTTCATAGTATCACATGTGTTGTCCGGAGAATTAAGGCCGGGCAGCAGCCAGGCTTTGCTCGACCATCTCTAAAAAAATAAGCATGACACCGGGATCATCGGTAAGCTCAGGATGGAAGGAGCAGGCTAAAAGCTGTCCCTGCCTGGCCATGACAATTTTGTCTTCAAAGCGGGCTAATATCTCCACATGAGGTCCGGCTTCCACAATATAGGGAGCACGGATAAATACCGCAGGGAAGGGATTTAACGCGCCTTCTATAAGAAGTTCAGCCTCAAAGCTTTCCTTCTGCCGGCCATAGGCATTCCTCTGGACGGTAACATCCATTAAGCCGAGATGAAAATCCCTGATTCCCGCTAGCCTTTTTGCCAGGAGCACCATTCCTGCACATGTGCCAAATATAGGTTTCCCGGCTGCTGCGAAGGCTCGGATCTTATCCATGAATCCAAAATGATCCATCAGCTTCCTCATCGCCGTACTTTCTCCGCCAGGCATAATCAAACCATCCACTGCATCGAGCTGGCGCGGACGTTTCACCGCGACAGCGTCATGGCCGGCCTGGGTTATCTGTTTAACATGCTCTTCCACTGCGCCCTGCAGTCCAAGCACTCCGATTATTGCCATGATGATTGCTCCTTTCGCCTTCGAGTCATAAGCCAATCAGTCCATGGGAAGAAAGGCGCTTCCCACGGCCTGCTCGTCTTATGCTTGTCGGGTCTCTGCTTTTCATTGAGAAATTGTTTTTAAAAATTGTATGTGCGACATTCTGCTATTTACAAGTTTTGTTTGAAAAGCACCGCTTTCCGCTTTTTAATTCACCATCCTCTATCTTGCATTCTGTCTTGTGGTTGGAGTTTGGTGATTTCGATTCCTTTCATGGCGGTTCCTAAGTCTTTGGATAGTTCGGCGATTAGGGTGTAGTCCTGGTAGTGTGTGGTGGCCTGGACGATGGCTTGTGCGAATTTTTCCGGGTTTTCTGATTTGAATATGCCGGATCCTACGAATACTCCGTCAGCTCCGAGCTCCATCATGAGTGCGGCATCGGCTGGTGTGGCTACTCCGCCGGCAGCAAAGTTTACAACTGGGAGACGTCCTTCACGCTTGATATCCAGCAGCACATGGTAGGGGGCACCCAGGTTTTTTGCCTCGGTCATGAGTTCGTCATCACTCATGCTGACGACTCTGCGGATTTGGGCATTTACGGTGCGCATATGGCGGACAGCTTCCACAATATTTCCTGTTCCAGGCTCGCCTTTTGTGCGGAGCATGGAGGCTCCTTCTCCGATTCTTCTGGCTGCTTCACCTAAATCGCGGCAGCCGCAGACGAACGGAACGGTGTAAGTATTTTTCAGCAGGTGGAATTCTTCATCAGCAGGAGTGAGAACTTCACTTTCATCTATGTAATCTACGCCCATGGCCTCCAATACGCGAGCTTCCACGATGTGCCCGATGCGTGCTTTAGCCATGACAGGAATCGAAACAGCATTCAGCACTTCTTCCACAATTCGGGGATCGGCCATTCTTGCCACGCCGCCGGCTGCACGGATATCTGAAGGAACCCGCTCCAATGCCATTACTGCCACAGCTCCTGCAGCTTCCGCAATCTTGGCCTGTTCTGCATTAATCACATCCATAATGACGCCGCCTTTTTGCATTTGGGCCATGCCTCTTTTTACACGGTCGGTACCAGTTAAGATCTGGGTCATTTTAATTCCTCCTAAGTTGTTGAAAAATTTAATATACTCAGTATAAAATCGTTTCTGACTTGATTGAAAGTGTCAGTTTCATTTAAAATGATGAGGTCAGTTTTGAACGGGGGATAAAAATGGATATGTTAACGTTTGGGCTGGAACGTTCAGGGGACAAGCGTCTTTATGAACAGCTCTATGACCATATAAAGCAGGAAATTACTGAAGGGCGCCTGGTCTTTCAAGCGAAAATGCCATCGAAAAGAAAGCTGGCTGAATTTTTGCAGGTCAGCCAGAATACCATAGAAGCTGCCTATGACCAGCTGGTTGCTGAGGGGTATCTAGAATCTATTCCGCGCAAGGGCTATTATGTGATGGCATATGAAGAGCTTGAATTCAGTGGCGCCAAGGAACGGAGCAGGTCCGCGGCTAACGAATCTAAAGAAGATGATTTCTATCATTTTCATCCGAGCCGTATTGATGCGGCTCCTTTTCCCTTTGCAAGGTGGCGGAAATATGCAAAGGACATGATCGGCGAAGAAAATCAGGATTTGCTCCTTCTAGGAGATTATAAAGGGGAGCCTGCGCTTCGGAGGGAAATTGCCTCTTATTTGTATCATTCAAGGGGAGTCATATGTTCCTTAGAACAAATTATTATTGGTTCTGGAACGGAATACCTGCTTCCTCAGCTCGTTCACCTGCTTGGGGAAGCCGCCGTTTATGCCATTGAGGATCCAGGTTATCAGCTTACCAAACATTTATTGAGCAGCAGGGGGAAGGAAGTCATTCCTGTCGAAGTGGATCAAGAGGGAATCAGTGTGGAGGGGCTGAAACGGACCGCTGCCGAAGCGGTATATGTCACACCCTCCCATCAGTTTCCCTTTGGAAGTGTTCTGTCCATAAACCGCAGAACCCAGCTTTTGAAATGGGCGCATCAAAAAGAGAACCGGTACATCATTGAAGATGATTATGACAGTGAATTCAGGTACAGCGGGAAATCGATTCCTTCGCTGCAAAGCATGGATAAAGGAGAAAAAGTGATTTATCTCAGTACGTTTTCAAAATCGCTGATGCCTTCCCTGAGAATAGGCTACATGGTTTTGCCGCAGTCTCTGCTACGAAGATATGAACATGAATTTTCGTTTTACAGCTCCAGTGTGTCACGCTTTGATCAGCACATACTTGCTGCTTTTATGCGGGAGGGAGATTTTGAGCGGCATTTAAATAAGATGCGAAAAATTTACCGCAGGAAATTAGAAACTCTCGTAGAAGTCTTAAGGCCATACCAGGGTACCATTGGCATCATCGGGGAAAGTGCCGGCCTCCATGTGATTTTGACGGTCCGCAATGGAAAGAGTGAAGATGAGCTGATTGAACAGGCAGCAGGGGCAGGCATCCGGATTTATGGCCTCTCTAAATATTCTCTTCTTCCCGGAAAAAGAGAAGTACCACATATTGTGCTCGGATTTGCAGGCATTCCCCAGGATGAGCTGGAAAAAGGCATCAGGATGCTTGTGTCCAGCTGGGGATTCAGATAGATGTTTGCGTTTTCCCTGAATCTATAGTCAAAAGGCCGGATACTCCTCGTATTCCACCTAAAATTATATACCCAAAACAAACACTGGTTTGGTAAGATGGTACTATCAGCCTTTTTTGAGTCAGCGTATATGCTGGACAAAGAAAACTGGGTTTTGGATGAAATTTTATATGCAAATGTGAGATTCTACTATATTTAGAGAATAAATAAAAGGGTAAGAAAAAGATGTGTAAATTTGTAAAGAAGGAGGGGGCGATACTTGCTTAACAAGGTAAAAAACAAGTTTCCTTTTCTATTGCTTATGCTCGTTCATCCGCTTTTAGGATTTATTTATAAGCTGTTAAACGAAAATCCCCGCAAGGCAGCCAATATTACGACTGCTTTTGATCAGCATATACCCTTTGTTCCAGTATTCATTCTTCCCTATATGATTTGGTATGGGTATATATTTGGGTATTTAATTTACTTTTGCTTTAAGGATACAAAAGTATATATAAAATCTTTAATCACCATTACCATCGGTGAATGTATCTGCTTCATCGTATTTTTCTTCTTCCAGACCACTGTAATCCGTCCGGAAATTACCGAAGGAACACCCCTTTATGATTTAGTATCGTTTATATACAAAAGTGATATGCCATATAATTGCTTCCCAAGCATCCATGTCCTGACCACCTATGCGATTATGCTGGCATCGCTTCATATCAAGAACAAGCATATCATCCATAGCATTCTGATCCAGGGGATGGGCAGCCTTATTATCCTATCCACTATGTTTGTAAAGCAGCATGTCGTCTGGGATATGGTAGGTTCTATGATTCTCGTATGCTATATTTACGGAATCACCTTTGAAATCTTTAAGATCCGTGTATCGGAAAAGGCTAAAACCATTGAAATTAAAAACGATTGAAGCTCAGCTGTCTCCGTACAGGACCTATAAATCCTGGCGGAGACGGCTTTTTTTGATCAGGGAAGAATCTGCATGCCCGTTTGCTTAGAACCATGTATAAAACAAGCATTCATTCACAAAATAATATGGACCATGTTAAAGGGAGTGAAGGAAATGAATGCAAACCGAGTAAAGCAGATCTTATCTTCATCCGCAGAGATTGATGTGCAGTATAATGGCGTCTCTGTCTGGATTGACAGCTTAAACGAGGACGGGCGGACGGCCACGGTCCATGCCAGGGATATGGAAGAAAGAACGATTGTGGAGATAAATGAGCTGCAAGAAATCTAATGATGGAGAAGGGCCCCGCTTATAGCGGGGTTCTTCTGTTTATCTATTAGGCATAATTTTTTGTGTGTAATAAAGGGAAACCTGTCCTTTTCGTTCGTAAAAAGAGGCGGTATTCTATACTATAGAGTTATATCCTGGATGTTTGGAGGAGTTTTTGTTTTGGAAAACCAGGCGCTCATTGCCGTCACGATTTTTCTTATTACATATGCAATTATCATTACTGAAAAAGTACATCGCACCATAGTATCCCTTATCGGCGGACTTCTTCTGATTATGTTTGGGGTATTAACTCAGGAGCAGGCCATCCACCATATTGATTTTAATACGATCGGCCTGTTGATCGGGATGATGATTATTGTCTCGATTACGGCAGAAACCGGAGTGTTCACCTATCTGGCAATCAAGACAGCCAAAATTGCCAAGGCCGACCCAGTGAGGCTTTTGGTCGCACTTGCCCTTCTCACAGCGTTGGCATCTGCCTTTCTTGATAATGTCACAACCGTCCTGCTGGTGGTTCCTGTCACCTTGAGCATTACAGCGAAGCTGAAGGTGGATCCCATGCCGTATCTCATCTCGCAGATATTGGCTTCAAATATAGGCGGGACCGCCACTATGATCGGCGATCCCCCTAATATCATGATTGGGAGCGCTGTGAAGGAACTTACGTTTCTCGCTTTCATCAACCACCTCATGCTCATCAGCTTCTTTATTTTATTGGTGACTGTTGCTATATTTGCATTTCTGTTCAGAAAGAAGCTAAAAACAACAGCAGCTTTAAAAGCCGAGCTCATGAAAAGTGATGAGAAAAAGGAAATCAAGAACAGCCTGCTGTTAAAGAAATGCCTGTTTATCATAGGACTCACCATACTTGGGTTCTTCCTGCATCAATTTATACATATCGAAACGGCAGCCATTGCCCTTTTTGGCGCTTTCCTTCTTTTGCTTCTGACAGGAGAGGATCATCTGGAAAGCTCGCTCGAGCGTATAGAATGGACCACTCTATTTTTCTTCATTGGGTTATTTGTCATCGTAGGCGGACTGGTGGATACTGGAGTGATTAAATCCATAGCCAAAGAGGCCCTTGAGATTACCAAAGGAAATCTTGCTTCTTCTTCTATGCTCATTCTCTGGGGCAGCGCGATTGCCTCTGCATTCGTTGACAATATCCCATTTGTGGCGACCATGATTCCTTTAATACAGGATATGGGGTCAATGGGTATTTCCAATCTGGAGCCGCTGTGGTGGAGCCTGGCTCTCGGTGCGTGTCTGGGAGGGAACGGGACCCTGATCGGTGCCAGCGCCAACCTGGTGGTAGCAGGACTGGCTGCAAAGAAAGGGCACAACATTTCATTCGTGAGGTATTTATTGATCGGCTTCCCATTGATGCTGGTCTCCATCCTCATTTCTACGGTTTATGTTTATTTGAGGTATTTGTTATAGTATGGATTTAGATAAATAATAGTTGAACTGTTTTTTGGGGTATGATAGAATCATTGCACAATATGTAGTGATTTTCTAAGGTTTTATAACTAAATATAGATACCAGTGCTGGTGTCCTTTTAAAGGACTTAATAGGGAATCCGGTTGAATTCCGGAACTGTCCCCGCAACTGTAAATGTGGACGAAATAAAATGACCACTGTATGAGAGGCTTAGCGGTTCTTATATGGGAAGGTTTTAGAGTAGGAAGAAGCATGAGTCAGGAGACCTGCCAGGCTGGATGAACGTTTCGATTTCTTCGGGGGTTGAGAAGATGAAACGATAGTTAAATCCGGCTGCAGAAACGCCTATCTTTCTTTTGCTATCGTTTGATCCGCTCAGTTCCTGGGCGGTTTTTTTGTTTTAAAAAAACGAAATGGAGATAGGAGTGGAAGGGATATGAGTATTTCTTCAGAGAGTGGAGCGGCATTGGCATATATAACAGAATTAAAAGAGGATTATCCTGGATTATCTTTTGATGCTTTGGCTAAAAGAATCTCTTCTCAAGTATCAGAACAGAGCATGGACGATATGATCCTGGAATGTCTGGCGAATGTATCGGAGTATGAGCCTGAATGGTCTTTTGTGGCAGCAAGGCTGCATCTTAAAAAGCTTTACAAGGAGAGCATGGAAAGCAGAGGAGGAACGGCTGAAGGTTACAATTCGTTTTACCGCCTCATTGAGTATATGGTTTCTGCTGATATTTATCATGGAGATTTATTGAAATTGTACAGCCGTGAGGAGATTGATGCCCTTGGGGAAGTGATCGTCCCAGAGCGGGATCAGCTGTTTTCATACATAGGAGTAAAAATGCTCTCGGACCGCTATCTTGCAAGAAGCAGGAGCGGCGCCTTATTTGAGCTTCCGCAGGAAAGGTTCATGGTCATCGCGATGACACTCATGAAAAAGGAACCATGCAGCCGGAGGATAGACCTGATTAAAGAAGCGTACTGGGCCATGAGCAATCTGTATATGACCGTTGCGACACCGACTCTTTCGAATGCAGGAAAGAATTGGGGCCAGCTTTCCAGCTGCTTTATTGATACGGTGGATGACAGTCTTCAGTCGATCTACAACAGCAACACAGACATTGCTAATCTTTCGAAAAACGGCGGCGGGATCGGAGTGTATCTTGGGAAAATCCGGAGCAGGGGGAGCGATATCAAGGGCTTTAAGGGAGCCTCTTCCGGTGTGATTCCCTGGATGAAGCAGCTGAATAATACGGCTGTCAGTGTAGATCAGCTCGGCCAGCGGCAGGGAGCAGTCAGCGTCTATTTGGATATCTGGCATAAAGATATTTTTTCCTTTCTGGATGCCAAGCTGAATAATGGGGATGAACGGTATAGAACCCATGATTTATTTACTGGCGTATGCATTCCTGATTTATTCATGGAGCAGGTGGAATCAAGGGGGACCTGGCATTTATTTGATCCTCATGAGGTGAGGACGGTGATGGGGTATTCCCTGGAAGAGTTTTATGATGAACAGAAAGGGAATGGGAGCTTTCGGGAGAAATATGTGGAATGCGTCCAGGACGAAAGGCTGTCGAAACAGGAGGTCCCGGCTATTGAGATCATGAAATCCATCATGAGAAGCCAGCTTGAAACAGGGACCCCATTCATGTTTTACCGGGATGAGGTCAACCGGATGAATTCAAACAGCCATAGAGGCATGATCTACTGCACGAATCTATGTACAGAGATCACCCAGAATCAGAGCCCTACCATCCAGACGGAGGAGCAATGGAAGGATGGGAAGATTATCATTGAAAAAATTCCCGGCGATTTTGTCGTCTGCAATCTTTCCTCGATCAACCTGGCACGGGCTGTGACCCATGATGTTCTAGAAAGGCTTATCACCATACAAGTGAGGATGCTGGATAATGTGATCGATATCAACACCATCCCCGTGGTCCAGGGGGAAATCACTAACAAGAAATACCGTGCCATCGGTCTTGGGACTTTTGGCTGGCA
Source organism: Peribacillus kribbensis DSM 17871 (assembly GCF_000430765.1). Classification (GTDB taxonomy): domain Bacteria; phylum Bacillota; class Bacilli; order Bacillales; family DSM-1321; genus Paraperibacillus; species Paraperibacillus kribbensis. The sequence continues at coordinate 44,797 of NZ_AUMQ01000035.1, forward strand.
TCATCTCCTGGCCCTGAAGGGAATCAAGTGGGAAAGCGAAGAAGCGGTGGGTTATGCAGATAAGCTGTACGAAGAGATTGCCTTTTATTCCATCCGTGCAAGCAAGAATCTGGCTGCCGAAAAGGGGGCGTTTCCCTTGTTTGCGGGTTCAGACTGGGAGAGCGGTGAGTACTTCCAAAAAAGAAATTATACGGACGGAACAAGCAGCCTTCCTTGGAACGGCTTAAGAAATGAAGTTGCTGGAATAGGGATGAGAAATGGCTATGTGATGGCAGTGGCGCCCAATGCGTCCACGGCTTTGATTGCCGGCAGTACGCCAAGCATTGACCCGATTTTCCGCAAATTTTATTCAGAAGAAAAGAAGAATTATAGAATTCCCGTAACGGCGCCTGATTTAAACGAGAGTACTACCTGGTACTATAAATCTGCCTACCTGATGGACCAGGAATGGAGCATCAAACAGAATGCGGCCCGCCAGAGGCATATTGACCAGTCCATTTCTTTTAATTTTTATATCCAACATACAATCAAGGCCAAGGATCTTCTCGCACTGCATATAACCGCCTGGAAGAGCGGCCTGAAAACCACGTATTATGTACGATCCACGTCTTCTGACATTGAAGAATGCGAATCATGTGCAAGCTGATGGAGGAAAAACTTATGAAAAATATGATCATAAAGCGTCCGCTGATGGACAAGGAGGGGCCTAACCGTTCAACGGGTATTGTCAATGGGCAGTGCTCCAATATCCTGAATTGGGATGATGTCCGCTTTTCCTGGGCCTACCCCAAGTATAAGAAGATGCTGGCCAATTTCTGGACGCCATTTGAAATTAATATGTCTCAGGATATTAAGCAGTTTCCGGAACTGTCCCAGGATGAGAGAGAGGCCTTTTTAAAAATCATCGGACTTTTGGCACTCCTGGACAGCATCCAGACGGATTATGCGGGAAGGGTGGCCGACTATTTAACAGACTCGAGTCTGTCCGCTCTAATGATTATTCTGGCGCAGCAGGAGGTGATTCACAATCATTCCTATTCCTATGTTCTGTCCAGCCTGGTACCGAAGCAGATGCAGGACGAAGTGTTTGAATTTTGGAGAACAGAGGACATCCTGGTGAAAAGGAATGACTTTGTGGCAAATGGATACAAGGATTTTGCGGAAGCACCTACCGTTGCCAATCTGCTTACATCCATTGTTTATGATGTGGTTCTGGAAGGTCTCTTCTTCTACTCAGGATTCGCCTTCTTCTATCATCTTGCGAGAAATCAAAAGATGGTTGGAACCAGTACAATGATTAATTATATTAACCGGGACGAACAGCTTCATGTCGATCTGTTCGTAAAGATATTCAAAGAAATATTGAGGGATAATCCAGAGCTGGATACAAGGGAGCTCAGCCAATTTGTCACAGAAACCTTTAGAACCGCAGCTGATCTGGAAATTGAATGGGCGAGACACATCATCGGATCAAGGATTTCTGGCATTCTTCTCAGCGATGTGGAGGATTATATAAAGTTTTATGCCAATGCCAGGGCCAACCAGCTGGGCTGTGAACGGCCGTTTGAGGGCTACCGGACCAATCCCCTCCGCTGGATCAAGGCATACGAAGACACCGACCTAGGAAAATCTGACTTCTTTGAACAGAAATCCAGGCAGTATGTGAAAGTCAATATAGATAATGGCTTTGACGATTTGTAGGAAAAAGGCTCCTTGCTGATGCAGCGAGGAGCCTTTTTATCGTTTTCTATTAAATGGGAGGAGCCGCCACGATATGGCTTCCCAGTTCCCGTAATGCCTGCACTTTCTCTTCTGCCGTTTCTTCATCTGTAATGATAAGGTGAAGCTTGGATAAAGGCAGGACTTTTGCAAAAGAGGCTGTTCCGAATTTCTGGTGCCCTATTAAGCAGATGGTTTTTCTTGAATGTTCAGCCACGATACGTGTACTTAAGGCCGTTTCCGGAGTGTTCGTGCTAAGCCCCGTCCGGGAAAGGCCGCCGCCGGTCAAAAAGCAGAGATCCAGATTGAAATTACGGATGAATTCCTGTGAGAAGGCATCCGTAATATTGCCTGATTTTTTGACTTTCCCGCCGATGAGATAGCAGTCAATATGATCTTTTTCCCTCAATGCATCGGCAATCCTGATGGAATTGGTAATGACCGTGAAAGGAAGATCATTCGGCAGATAAGTAAGCATCATATAATGAATGGATGCTCCTCCTATAAAAATCGTAGAATTCTCTTCGATATATGAAGCTGCTGCTTTGGCGATGGCCTGCTCGGTTTTTGCGCCTTCCTTATATCTGACAGCGGGGGGAGGAGGGGTAATTCTGGTCTGCATTAAGGGAATGGCCCCCCCGTGGGTCCTTGTCAATAAGCCCTCCTCCTCCATTGAGTGAAGATCCCGTCTTATCGAATCAACAGATACATGAAACATTTTGGCCAGGTCCTTTGCCAGTACCCGTTCATTTTCCTCAAGAAGCTGCAGGATGACCTTTTTTCTTTCTTCTGAAAACATGGATTGCACTCCTCGACACTGTTTCCTCCATTATTGCGGTTAATTTTTCTTCCTGTCAATTTGTTTTGCTGGTTTATCTGTTTTTGTGCAGGAATCTTTCTTGGAATTTCTACATTCCTGCCTTTTCCTTAATAACAGACAGTTTTTTTTCTGCAAGATTACGCGCTTTTATGGCACCTTTGTTCAAGATGTTTTTTACGGCCTGCGGGTTGTTTAGGAATTCTTGATATTTCTTACGGGGTGCTTCTAATTCCCGGTTTATGACATAAAAGACTTCCTTTTTCACCTCGCCCCAGCCGACTCCCTCCGTATATCGGCTTCGCATCTGCTGAATTTCATCTGTCTCCGCAAATTCCTTATAAAGCTGGAACAGGGTGGAGGATTCAGCATCCTTTGGTTCACCGGGCTGTGAGGAATCTGTTTTGATTTTATTAATCAGCTTCTGCAGCTTTCCTGCTTCTTCAAATAATGAAATTGTATTGCCATAGCTTTTGCTCATCTTGCGGCCGTCAAGACCTGGAAGGAGCTCTGTTTCTTCCTGGATGACATGCTCGGGCAGCTTGAAGGTCCCGCCGAAGGTGTGGTTAAAGGATTGAGCGATATCCCGGGCATATTCTACATGTTGAATTTGATCCTTTCCAACAGGGACCTTGTCGGATTGAAATAATAGAATATCTGCAGCCATTAAGATTGGATACGTATATAATCCCATATTCACCCCGTGATCAGGATTCAGCCCGTCCTTTGTATTCCTTTCCACCGAGGCTTTATATGCATGAGCCCGGTTCATGAGTCCCTTTGGTGTGACGCAGGCAAGAATATAATTCAATTCTAGAAGCTGTGGGACATCCGATTGGCGGTAAAAAATCACTTCCTCGGGATCCAGGCCCAGAGCGAGCCATCCCGCTGCAATCTCAAGTGTATATTTTCGGAACGCTTGAGGATCCTGTACCGAATTTAAAGCGTGATAATCAGCAATAAAGTAGATACCCTGGTTGCTTTTATCCGAAGCCATCTTCAGTGCGGGCTTAATGGCTCCGATATAATTTCCGAGATGGGGGGTGCCGGTTGATTTGATGCCGGTCAGAATAATCGGTTTTTCCATTTTGATTTCCTCCACGAGACGATTGTATTTAAAAAGAACATAAAAAAGGGCCTCACATCCGAAAAGGACGAGAAACCCGTGGTGCCACCTTCATTAGCAGCAAATGCATGCTTGCTCACTTTATATTACTGTAACGGAGTAACCGTCAAAGCCTACTGCCAAAGGGTTCGGTTTGAAGCTCAAAAGGCCATTCCATACAGTTGCACACTGATTCTCACCAGCCATCAGCTCTCTTCAGTGCTCATGCATGTACTATTCTTTATCATCGCGCTTATGTATACTCAGTTTGAATGCTGATTTGAAAATATCTTACTGAATATTATATAAAGTATTTATCTATCTGTGAAGAATAATTACAATGAAAAATAGATACTTTTTCCAAAAAATGAATCAGCAGGGGAGCGGGGAAAATGGAGGAAATCCAATTAACAGGGAAGAGAGCGCTGCTTGAGAATCTTAGAGCCGAGCATATAGAGGGATTATTTATAGCAGGGGACCATCCGGAGATCTGGAGCTTTATGTCTGTTCTAATGAAGGATAAGGGGACCATGGAGAAGGTCGTGCTGGCTGCTCTGTCACAGCAGGAGAAGGGCCTTGAGATCCCGTTTACGGTCACAGACCAGGAGAGCGGGGAGATTGTAGGCAGTACCAGGTATTTAAATATTTCCAAAGAGAATAAAAGTCTCGAAATCGGCTGGACCTGGTACAATCCTTCTGTATGGAGATCCAGAATCAATACAGAATGCAAATACTTGCTGCTTTCTTATGCCTTTGAAAAACTTGGTATGAACCGCGTCCAATTTAGAACAGATTTAAGGAATGAGCGCTCCCAGAACGCCATAGCACGGCTTGGGGCTGTTAAAGAGGGAGTCATGCGGAATGACCGCGTTATGCATGACGGATATATAAGGAGTTCGGTTGTATTCAGCATTCTAAAAGAAGAATGGCCTGGAATAAAAAATAGGCTGGAAGGATTTTTAGAGTGATAGAAAGTTAGGGGGAGGAATCCCGGCCAGCCCCTGAAGAAAAAGGATACGAATCTATTAAGCTCCCGGAAGCGGGAGCATTTTTCTCTGACCAGAACCAGGGCATGATTACAACGAATAAGGCATGACGGATATCTCCTGGTTTCCGGTCTTTACATCACCGAAGTCTGGTGTTTATAAAAGCGGGAGGAAAGGGAAATTATAAAGCAAAACTTGAAGATAAAGGGTGTATAACTATGAAATTTCGTAAAGCTCTTTTGATTTACAATGGTGAGGCAGGCCAAAAGGATCTTGATAAAACTCTTGGCGCATGTGTTCCTGTTATTGCCTCTCAGGTGGAGGAACTTGTGCTTCTTGCCACAAAGAAACCTGGACATGCCAAAGAAATCTGTCAAGAGCGCGGAGAGGCTGTAGATGCCATTTTTATATTAGGCGGAGATGGAACCGTGCATGAGGTGATCAATGGACTGGGAAGCCTGGATAAAAGGCCGGTAATAGGTATTTTGCCAAACGGAACCTGCAATGACTTCAGCAGGGCTCTAAACATTCCTCAGGATATTAAAAAAGCAGCACAGGCTCTTTTTGAAGGTGAAATTGTGGATGTGGATGCCGCAAGAGTAAATGATGCTTATTTTCTTAATTTTTGGGGGACCGGCATCATCACAGAAACCTCCAGCAATATAGAACCCGGGGAAAAGAGAATCCTGGGAAAAATCAGTTATTACTTGAGCGCGATCCGGACCATCAGTAAAAGTGAGGCTTTCTCTTTTACTCTATCCTATGAAGGCAAACAAATTGAAGGTGAGGCGGTCATGATCCTGGTTTTAAACGGTAGTTTTATTGGGACCCGTCCTTTGCCAGTTCCCCATATCCAGATCAATGATGGGCTCTTAGATGTCGTTGTCATAAAGAACTCTTCTCTGTCAGCGTTCAGGGAGCTGTTAAGCCTAAAGCGTTCTTGGACTCCGCAGAATGAAGAAGATACAGGAATCATTTATTTTCAGACAAGGCGTATAAAGATTGAGACCGCCGAAAGGATTGATGCTGATACGGATGGGGAAGTATATCTTCAAACTCCGGCAGATATAACCTCTCTTAAACAGCATTTTAAAATGATTTCCCATCCAGTCTAAATTATAGTCATATAACACTAGTCTATAAATCCTGGACAAAATTATTGAATGTAAATAAAAACCATTTACATTATTCTTATCTTGAGATAATATTTAATTAATTATCTATACGCTTAATCGTCCAGAGCGGGGGACCCGGGAATTGTGGTGCCATTTGGCATTACTAGGGGTGAATCCTTTTTTAAAAGGTAGGGCATTGTTCTCATGTCCGAATCCGACAGCTAACTCCGTAGGCTATAACAGAAGGGAACGCAGTAAAAAGAAGACTGCACTGAGGCCCTCAGTGTATTTTTTTTTACTTTTTTTACAGGATGATTTAACACCTGTAAAGACAGGAAAACGTTCTTATAAAGTGCCTCTTTTATCTGGGACAAGCGCAATTGGCTTCATGCATGGCAGGTCCATGAAAGTAGCTGACAATATACATCATAGAATGGAAAGGGAGATGAAAATGAAGAAAATTGGTCTTGCCTGGCAGATCTTTATCGGTCTTGCCCTGGGTATTATAGTGGGAGCTGTTTTTTACGGCAATCCTGAGGTGGAAACCTATTTAAAGCCTTTCGGGGATATTTTCCTGAGATTAATTAAGATGATTGTAATTCCAATCGTCATTTCCAGCCTTATTGTTGGAGTTGCTGGAGTCGGGGATATGAAATCCCTTGGAAAGATTGGCGGAAAAACGATTCTTTATTTTGAAGTCATTACCACTGTTGCGATTGTTTTAGGCCTCCTGGCAGCGAATATTTTCCAGCCTGGATCAGGCGTGGATCAGTCTGCGCTTACCAAAACCGATATTAATACGTATGTAGATACAGCCAATACACAGGCTCACCATTCATTTGTGGATACTTTTGTAAATATTGTCCCAGCAAATCCTATTCAGGCGATTGCAAATGGTGATATGCTTGCCATCATTTTCTTCTCTGTCATGTTTGGCCTTGGAATTGCAGCCATTGGCGAGAAGGGGCTTCCTGTCCTCAACTTCTTCAGAGGTACTGCGGACGCTATGTTTTATGTAACGAACCAAATTATGAAGGTAGCTCCAATCGGGGTTTTCGCTCTGATCGGCATTACCGTATCCAAGTTTGGGCTAAGCTCGCTTATCCCGCTCGGGAAATTAGTGATCACTGTTTATGGAACTATGATTTTCTTTGTCCTTGTTGTACTTGGCATTGTAGCCAAGCTTGCGGGATTCAGCATCTTCAAGCTCATCCGCTATTTAAAAGACGAATTGATTCTTGGTTATTCCACATCAAGCTCAGAGACGGTTCTTCCAAGGCTGATTGAAAAAATGCAGGCGCTTGGTGTTCCAAAAGCAATCACATCTTTTGTCATTCCGACTGGATATTCCTTTAACCTGGACGGCTCCACCCTTTACCAGGCATTGGCCGCTATTTTTATTGCTCAAATGTATGGCATTCATATGAGCATCGGGGCGCAGATCACATTAATGCTGGTCCTTATGGTCACCTCTAAAGGAATTGCAGGCGTACCTGGCGTATCCTTTGTTGTCCTTCTGGCTACACTCGGCTCTGTAGGACTGCCTGTTGAAGGCCTTGCCTTTATCGCCGGAATCGACCGTATCCTCGATATGATGCGTACTTGCGTCAACATCGTCGGAAATTCACTGGCCACCATCGTAATCGCGAGATGGGAAGGCATCAAAATAGACAAAAATGCTGACGAAAAAGCTGCTTAATGCAGCTTTTTTTTTTCGTCTTGGGAGTTTCATGCGGGGTCTGACCACATTTCCCGGCTCCTTTCAGAAACTGTCTTTGCCGTTTATTTTTGATACAATAAAGGATAGACAAGAAAAATTAGGGAGCTAAAAGTATGGAATATATGATTCTTTATATCTTGCTTGGTGCGGTGATAGGGGTCATGTCGGGGATGTTCGGCATCGGCGGCGGCTTGTTCCTTACGCCGATTCTCCTTCTGACAGGCGTACCGCCGGTGGAAGCCATCACGACAAGTCTTTTTTATACGATGGGCACCTCGATTTCGGGAATGGCCGGACACCTGCGGGCTAAAAATACCAATGTCCGGAATTCAATCATCATTGGAATCATAGGTGTGGCAGGAACTCAAGTGGCGCAGCCCCTGGTCCTCTTATCGGAAAAAAGAGGCTATGATGATACCATTATTCCGCTTCTCTACATCGTTCTGCTGCTGTATTTTGCCTATTCCATGCTGAATAAGGGGAAAAAATCGCAAGCTGGAGCCGATCCTTCAGGAAGGAACCGTTCCATCTGGAGCCTGGTCCTAATTGGATTTACCGGCGGCTTTGTTTCTTCTGCCCTCGGAGTGGGAGGAGGATTCATCATCGTCCCGCTGCTGATTTCCATTTACGGAGAGAGTGCCAAACGTGCGGTAGGCACGAGCATTGTAGGTGTTCTCATGATTGTGACGGCGGGTTTCATCGGCTATGCGTTCAATGTTCATTTTGATCTGAAGCTTGCGATCGTCCTGCTTGCCGGCGGATTGATCGGGGCACAGGGCGGTGTCAAAGTCACAAACTATTTTACAAGCAATGAAATTAAATTCATGCTGGGTCTGCTTTATTTATTCACAACAGTCAGCGTCGCCTTGAAGCTGTTCAACCAGAGTATTGCAGGACTTGGCATCATCACTCTGTTCACCTTATACGTATTCATACGAATCTTAATCAGGATGTTCTCTAAAACAAAGATCAGGGAAAATGAATAGGGCTGGGATAGTGGATGAATGAGCTTTTTGAGGGCTGCAGGCAAACTTGATGAAGACCCGAGTGTGCCTGCAGTTTTTTGTTGTCCAAGTGCGGATTCAAGCTAAATGTAAAGGCTGATTTCCTTGAAATCGAAACTATTAAGGAAGCTTAAATCCCTTTAAAAATTCAAGGAAATGCTTCTGAATGGAATGGGGATATTTCATGATGACGTAGGTGCGGGCCGTGGGGAGCTGGAAAAGGTCGAACTTGACCTCAAGAAATCTTCTTTCAAATAATTCTCTTCTTACTGTGGATAGTGGGAGAAATGAGATCCCCAGCCCTTCCTCTATAAACCGTTTGGTGACATGCACCTCTGAGACGACCATCGTCCTGATGTGAAACAGCCTGGTTACATTCCTCAGTAAATCCTCCCAGTACTCCGGATGATTATGGGTAATGACGAGTTCTCTTGATAATACCTCTTCTGCATCGAGAGGGGGAGTTGTTTCATCTTCTCCGCCGTCATGAGGTGCAACCATGATGATTGGGTCATCATACAGAGGATTTGATGTAAGGTCAGGATGCTGGACATGAAGGCGTGATAATCCCATATCGGCTTTTCCTGACAGAACCTCGCCTGCAATATCCTTAGATTCCAGTACCCTGACTTCAATATCAATATCAGGATACATGCTCATATACCTTTTTAAAATGACTCCCATGATGGAAGCAGCGATCAGGGGAGATATTGCGAGAGTGAGCTTCCTTGAAAATCCTTGTTTGATTTTATCCAATTCTTCCATACCTTTTGCGTGTGCCTCGACAACTCCGCGTGCGTGGGGCAAAAACCTTCTGCCTTCCTCTGTCAGCAGCACCCTCCGGCCGCTGCGCTCAAATAACTGCGTCCCGGTTTCATCTTCAAGCAGTTTGATATGTACGCTGACGGTCGGCTGTGAAAGAAATAATTCTTCAGCTGTCTGCCTGAAATTTTCAAAGCGTGCCGCAGCTAAGAAGGTTTGCAGCCATTTTATGTTCATATTACCTGCTCCTTGATTAAAATGTGTAATCAAAAAACGCTAAAAGATTCATTATTGTTAATTGATTATATCAAATATAATGAAAATTAAGAAAGGGGATAGGGACATGATTACAAAAGGATTAAAGGGAATAGCAGCGGCGGAAACATCTATCAGCTATATAGACGGGGAGAAAGGGAAGCTTGTTTATCGAGGGTATGATGCCAAGTATCTTGCGTTGAATAAAAGCTTTGAGGAGGTCAGCTTCATCCTTTGGCATGGAAGATTTCCGGATGCCAGCGAGCTTTCAGAGCTGAAACAGAAAATGAAGGAATACAGGAAGATTCCTTCTTATGTTCAGAGGATCCTGGAAGATCTTCCGTCCAACATGAACTTGATGGAGGCGCTTCGTACAGCTGTTTCAGCTCTCGGAACAGACGAGTTTGGCTGGAACGGGACTGTGGAGCAGGCTGTACAGTTAACCTCGATCCTTCCCTCTTTGATTGCATTCCGGTATAGGCTTATGTCCGGTGAAAAGCCTGTTTCACCGCTTGACCATTTACATCATGCAGAAAACTACCTGTATATGCTGACAGGAGGAGAGCCGCAGCCTGTGCATGCCAGAGCTCTTGAAGCCTATATGATTTTAACGATGGAGCATGGGATGAATGCATCCACCTTTGCGGCAAGGGTCATCTCTTCTACAGAGTCTGATATGGTATCTGCCCTTACCGGGGCATTAGGGGCTATGAAAGGCCCCCTTCACGGAGGGGCTCCAAGCGGGGTTACTGCCATGCTGGATCAGATAGGAAAAAAAGAAAACGCAGAAGGCTGGCTGAGAAACAAACTGGCAAAAAATGAGCGGATTATGGGTTTCGGCCATCGTGTTTATAAAACCCATGATCCCCGGGCACAGGCATTGAGTAACATCACCAGGTCCATCGGGAAGGATGATAAATGGCTGGATTTGGCAGGCTATGTGGAAGAGGTGGCCATAAAGCTGTTAGATGAATACAAGCCGGGCAGAAAGCTATACACCAATGTAGAGTTTTATGCAGCTGCCGTCATGAAATCAATCGAGATGCATGAAGAATTATTTACCCCTACTTTTTCAGCAGGACGCACTGCCGGCTGGACGGCCCATATCTTAGAGCAGGGAGAGGATAATACCCTCTACCGGCCTGAGGCTATCTATAAAGGAGTCTTTACAGATATTGTTCGAAAATAGGTGAAATTAAAAAGGATGACCTCTGGCCATCCTTTATGATGTGGGATCCAGGTGGGAAATATCTCCTTGAAAGACGATTTTTGCTTCTCCGTCCTGGACTTCAAGCTTAGATAAGCTGGTATTAAGCAGAGGCTGCTGATGAAATACATGTTCAAGAGGTATCTCTTTAATATAAGACAGCAAAACCCGCAAAAAGATGGAGTGGGATACAAGTAAAATCGTCCCGGAAACATGTTTGTCTACAATCTTGTTCCATGCTTCCTCCGCTCTCTTATAGACATCGGGAAATTGTTCCCCGAGCTTTCGTGAATATAAATGCGGAGTATCCCAGAATGCCTGGACCTCCGGACCATATTGCTCCATCACCTCTGATTTTGTCCGTCCCTCCCAGTCTCCAAAGTGCATTTCACGCAAAAGGTCGTCTTTGATAATTGGGATCGGCCTGTCACCTACAATCAGTTCAGCGGTATGGTAAGCCCTTTTACTCGAGCTGGAATAGACCATTTGAATCGGCTCATCCTTAAGACGGCTTTGGAGGCGGAGTGCTCCTTGGATGCCTTCCTGAGTCAGTTCTCCATTGCCCCGGCCCTGCCATCTTGACTGCTCATTCCATTCAGTTTTACCATGCCTTACGAGATAGACAGTTAGCAAAAAATCCACTCCCTAAGAAAATGAAGAAAAAAACTGTGAAAAAATATGAAACAAAAGGAACAGTAAACTGTCTATATTATAGATTGTTTTCCATTCTTGTATATCTTCTTTTGCCGGCATAGCCTGGATCTTCTAAATCCAGGCAATTCATAGGTGTTAAGGTCTAGAACAAGTGAATAAAAACAATTTATTTGTAAACACATTGTAACCTTTTTCACAAGGTTTTGGGCTATAATAGTAAATGCTACCTATCTTAAGATAATTTTTAATTGAGGATTGGAGTATGCTTTATACTGCTCGAAATGGTTGAATCCATAAAAAATGCCTATTATGACGATAAAGAGCACTCTACATATTTTACCTATACTTTTTATACTAATAGATTTTTCGATTCTACGGGTATATTATGAATGAGTGGATTTCTATTCCATTTACTTGCATTTAAGGCTGGCTATTGGTAACGGAGGTTAAATGAATGAAAGTGGACACAAAAGAGTTACTATACCTTCATGTACAATCATCAGAAAAATTTGTCATCTCCTATGGCATGGACTTTAGGGAGTTTTCCCATGCTTTAACAGAAAATCTCCAAAATATCCTGCTGATTGAACATAAGTATGAGGATGGCGAATTTAATGTTAATACTCTGATGGATTATGTACCGGCTGAGGATCTTCCAAATCTTTTAAAGCAGAATGTCAGCCAGTACCGGGATTTCTGCTGGATCGACTTCGAGGAAGCATCTGGCCTTGATGAACTTGATGGTCATGAAATTGCTGAACTCCTTTACCTAGGGCACTGCAAAGCTCATCTCCGGCCGCCTTTCTATAACCAGCTGAACAATCGTTATGTTTATCTTGCTTATGATGATGGCTGGTTTAACAAAGTTTATTACCGCTACATGGACTCTTTCTATGAAATGCTCGGAAACCTTCTGCCTCTAAAGCTGGAGCTGCTGAAAAAGGAAAGAACCCTGCTTGGGGGATGGAGGAAAAAAGCAGAATATGCTTCTTTTCCTGCAGGAAGCCTGAAGCAGCTGACCCCGATGCTGGTCGAGGGAGCAGCCATATCCTTCAAGAAAATGCTGTCCACAAGAGCCAAGATCGAAATTCCTGTCTGGGTGCTGGGGGATTTCGTTAATATGGATGATATGAATGAAGAATACCAAGCGCTTGAAAGCCGGCCTTCGGATGCTCTATTAGTATATAACCGCAAGTCCAGGGAATGGACCGTAGAAAAGTAAAAAAATCGCAAGCCTGAAAAAATGGCCTGCGATTTTTTGTTTTCATGCAAATAAGCGGTTATTCCTCAGGATAATAGGGATTCAGATGGATGAGGACCTCATCGATATTATCATATTTATCAATGAGTGCATTCCTGATTTCCCTGGTAAGATCATGTCCCTCCTTGATGGTTTTATCATGATCTACGGAGATGCGGACATCTACAAGGATATAATGTCCATGCTCCCGGGCACGGATTTTATCCAGTCTCCTAACATCTTTATAGCTGAGGATGACATCAATATACTTATGCAGGAGTTCCGAATTTACATTCCGTTCAAGCAGAATGTCGAATGCTTCCTTGAGCATTTCCTGTGCAATTCTAAAAATAAGGAAGGCTACGAACAAGCTGGCGACTTTATCTCCATATAAGAGGATATGTATATGCAGCTTCTCTCCCAGGATGGAAAGAAATACTCCCGCTGCAGCCGCAATCGACGCGACAATATCAGCCTTGTGGTCAAAAGCTATGGCCTCAATGGCCTTGCTGTTAAATTGTTTTGAAACCTTAAGCGAATATCTGTATAACAGTTCTTTGGCTGCAAAGGAAAACAGGGCCACCCAGACTGCGATAAGGCTTGGCGTTTCAATCGGATGGAAAAAGCCGATAACCGATTCGTACATCACATAAAAAGATACAATAAGAAGAACAATTCCCACGATGCCTGAAACAATGACTTCTGCTTTTCCGTGGCCGTAAGGGTGATCTTCATCAGCGGGCTTATTAGCAATCTTTATAACTAACAGGACGATGACTGATGCAAAAACATCCGCTGCGGAGTGGATTCCATCAGCAAATACCGCATCAGAATGTGCAAAAAGCCCCACAATGATCTTTCCAAGTGTGAGGATAATATTGCTCCATACACTGATCCATGCCACTTTCTTAGCAATTGCCTCTCTAGCTCCCAATTCTTTCACCTCTAAAAACAATCTTTAGCTATCGTAACAAACCCATCTTTGGTGGGTCTAGAGCAAAGTTGTTAGTTTTAACTTAGTCTTTTGGTCCGGGGAAAATTTTTTTAGAGCATTCAGATCTGGGGACACTCCCAGCCTTTTTAATTCGAAAGCCAGGATGGCTGACTCTATTGCAAGCAAATAGAGCGAGTAGTTGTTTTATCCAATATATGTATGGTCAGGCTATTCGTTCAAATGAGGTCTGTCTTTTGCCTTTGTATTTTTCTCTGTTTTTTAGTGTGTTAAACAAAAACATGAAATAAAAATCGGCAGTGATGACAGGGAGGGAGATATCGTTTATGATCTAACTAACGATAGTTAGGGAATGGAGGAGCTGATTGTATGGTTTCAACCGTCGATAAAATTAAAGAAGCCGGTCTGATATTGTTTGCCGAGCAGGGATATGAGGGAACTGCTCTTTCGGAAATTGCAGGGAGAGTCGGAATTAAGGCACCTTCCATTTACGCTCATTTTGCCTCTAAACAGGATTTATATCTCTCCATACTCCGGGATATTGTATATAAAGAAATGGACACCATAAAAAACCTTTTGGAGAGTGGAACTGATAAAAGTATAGAAGAAAGCCTGAAATCCCTGTTTTACCATCTGACAAATCTTGCGGGAGCCACGCCCCAGGTTTTGTTTTATAAAAGAGCGGTCTTTCTGCCTCCAAAAGATTTAAGCCGGCAGATTAAAGAGGAGATTATTCATTTTGAAGAATTATCTGCCGGTTATCTTCACAGTATCTTTTCAAAGGGAATGAAGGAGAAAACCATTCGGGAAATGGGTACAAAAGTGCTTCACTCAAGCTTTTACTGTCTGCTGGATGGGTTGTTTTTTGAGCATCATCTATATGAACAGAATGAATTCATACAGAGGCGCAGCCTTGTCTGGAACTTTTTCTGGGATTCTATCAAAGAGAAGTAAACATGGAGAGGTGAAGGTAATGCCTTGGATGTATCTTGTATTGGCCGGTGCTTCGGAAGTGGTTTGGGCATTCGGGCTTAAACATTCCCATGGGTTTACCGAATGGAAGCCCAGTATCATTGCGGTGGTATTTATTCTTATCAGTTTTATTTTATTTTCTAAAGCAGCAGCTGCTATGCCGGTTGGAACGGCCTATGCGGTATTTACAGGCATTGGTGCTGCCAGCACGGTTATAGCAGGATTTATTCTGGGAGAGGAGATCAGTCTGCCGAAGATCGTTCTGCTGCTGCTTCTGTTTGCCGGCATTGTAGGATTAAAGGCGACAACGAAGGATGAAGAAGCGGGGAGTGATCAAGTATGAACTGGCTGTATCTCGTTTTAGCGGGCTTTGGGGAGGTTGGTTTTGTCATGTTTATGAAGCTGTCGAATGGCTTCAAAAACCGTTTATTCACCGTGCTGACCCTGCTCTCGGCCAGCCTCAGCCTGTATTTCCTCTCGCTTGCACTTAGAACCATCCCTCTGGGCGTGGGCTATGCAATATGGACAGGAATCGGTGCTGCCGGCAGTGTTATCCTTGGCATGATCTTTTTTAAGGAACCCAGGGGATTCTTAAGGATTGTCTTTTTATTGCTGATTATTATCAGTGTGGCCGGCCTGAAATTAGCTGCACCGGAATAAGGAAAGAACAGGGCGCTTCGTCTCCTGTGTTTTCTGTTTTATTGGCTCTTTTTCTATCACAGGCCGGGCCCGCGCTTACATATACTAACACATAGATCAGGGAAGGTTTTTCAAGAATCTTATAAAAATACCTGTAAATAACATAAAATTAATGGCGTATCTTTTTTTCGTTTGTTTCGGAAAATGATACAATAGAATTTATGAAAGTAATTGGAGGTAGTATGATGAAGACGAAATTGGGCTTGCTTTACGGAGGAAAGTCTGCTGAACATAAAGTTTCCATGCAAACAGCAATGGCTGTTATTAAAGCATTGGATTTAAATAAATTTGACATTCACCCGATTTACATAACGGAGGAAGGCAAGTGGGTCAGCGGGCCCCAGCTTACGGCTCCTGCAGAAAATATCCAGCAGCTTGAATTTAAAGAAGGCGGCAATGAAGTTTCTCTTGATACTGCGCTGGCCATCAAAAAAGAGGACAGCGGTTTTGATGTTATTTTCCCTCTCCTCCACGGACCAAATGGGGAAGATGGCACGGTACAGGGAATGCTTGAATTATTGAATCTTCCTTATGTAGGGAATGGCGTCCTTGCGTCCTCAGCCGGGATGGATAAGGTTATCATGAAAAATATCTTTGCGCAGGCTGGCTTGCCGCAGGTGGGATATGTGTGGTTCATCAGGTCTCAATGGGAAAAGGACCCTGAAGCCGCCTATGAAGAGACAGAGGAAAAAATCGGATATCCATGCTTTGTAAAACCGGCAAATCTGGGCTCAAGTGTCGGGATCAGCCGCTGTACCAGCCGCGAGGAGCTTTCCGCCGCTTACGCAGAAGCCTTCCAGTTTGACCGTAAAATCATTGTTGAAGCAGGTGTGAAAGCCCGTGAGATCGAATTGGGCGTCCTAGGCAATGACAATCCAGAATGCTCGGTTGCCGGTGAAATTGTACCGAAGACCGCCTTTTATGATTATAAAGCCAAGTATGAGGATGGAGATACAGCGATGGTGATTCCTGCTGAAATCGACCAGGAGACTTATGATAAGCTGAAGGAGTATGCGATCACAGCGTTTAAATCCCTTGACTGCTCCGGCCTGGTACGTGCAGATTTCTTCTTGACTCATGAAGGGGAAATTTACATTAACGAAGTGAATACGATGCCTGGTTTTACTCCTTTCAGTATGTTCCCGCTTCTATGGAAGCACACCGGCGTTGATTATCCTGAGCTTATTGAAAAGCTGGTAGGATTGGCTGAAGAACGCTATGAAGAAAAGCAAAAGATTAAGTACACCTTTTAATCCGGGTTCATGAGTCATGTCAGGCAGGAGCGTTTACCTTTAAAGCAGCTTCTGCCTGTTTTTCATACAGTGAGTGACTTGTATGTTTGTAAATTAAATGGGAGGCAGAGGATAGTTACATGTTTACTAAAAGCTTGAAAGAGATTCATGCCATTGTAAATGGGAAAAATGATGTAGGATCATTTGGAGATATAAGTGTGAGCGGGGCTTCTATCGACTCGAGGAAAATCGGCAAAGGTAATTTGTTTGTCCCTTTTAAGGGAGGAAGAGTCGACGGACATAGTTTTGTAAAAAAAGCCCTTGAGGATGGCGCGGCAGCAGCTTTTTGGGAAGAGGATGTTCCAAATCCGCCGCTAGAGCTTCCTATAATTGTAGTCGAGGACTCCCTTACCGCCATTCAGGAGCTTGCCAGGAGCTATCGAAGCGACCTGGATATGAAGGTTATAGGAGTGACTGGCAGTAATGGGAAGACAACGACTAAGGATATGACTGCTTCTCTGCTTGGAACGGTATATAAGGTTCATAAAACGAGCGGGAATTATAATAATCACCTAGGGCTTCCGCTTACCATCCTTTCCATGGATCCTGATACAGAAGCAGCTGTTTTGGAAATGGGAATGAGCAGCAGGGGGGAAATTCAGTTTCTTTCAGAAATGGCCCGTCCAGATATCGCGATAATCACAAATATTGGTGAATCCCATCTTCTGGATCTTGGTTCCCGCGAAGGAATTGCCGAGGCAAAGCTTGAGATCCTGGAGGGCCTCAAAGAGAATGGCACCTTTATATATTTTGGGGATGAGCCGCTGCTGGCAAACCGTCCGGATACAGGCCGACCGTACAAGGCAGTCTCCTTCGGCCGTTCCGAGAGCAACGCGGTTTTCCCGACCTATATGGAAAATGGACAGACTGAAACAACCTATAAAATAAATGTTCTTCCGGATATGGAGCTTACTCTTCCTGTCCTTGGAACTCATAATGTGCTGAACAGCCTTGCAGCGATAGCTGCTGCTATGGAGCTTGAGGTTCCGGCAGAGAAAATCAGGGAAGGCTTAAAAAGTGTTGTGATCACTGGAATGAGGATGGAGATGGCAGAAGGAGCTAACGGTGAAACCATTATCAACGATGCCTATAATGCCAGCCCTACCTCCATGAAGGCGGCCATTGAACTGACGGAGGGAATTGCAGGCTTTGTCCATAAATATCTGGTTCTCGGAGATATGCTCGAACTTGGTCCGGAGGAAACGGACTTTCACTATAAAATCGGTGAGCTGATTAATCCTGAGGCGATCTCCAAGGTATTTACCTATGGGGAATTGGCAGGATACATCGCAAAAGGTGCAAGACAAAGGTTCAGTGAACAGAATGTTCGGTCCTTCACTGATAAAGAAGCGCTTATTACCGAGCTGAAACAGACAGTTCAAAAGGGAGATCTTGTTCTTGTAAAAGCTTCGAGAGGAATGGAGCTTGAGGCAGTGGTCCAGGAGCTGCAAAAATCATAAAACCACGCTCTCCAGGCAGCTTTTTAACATATCAATAGTATAAAACTGTCTTAAAATGGTGATGTTATGGGGACAGGTCCAAAAAACGGCCGTTTCTGCTGAGCAGCTTTACGGCTGGCGAATGCTGCAGTTTCTTTCTGCAAATCCCAGTCGGCCGTATGGCTGCTATCTTTGCCGGGGATAACAGCGATTCCCATATTTTTTTGTTTAATGAACAGAGCAAGGAAATAGAGGGATGTATGCGCTATCACAACCTGTTTTTAAGAAAGTGAAAACTTTCCTGAGTTGCAAAGGCTTTGCTATACTGTTAACATGTTCTATAAGGCGATAAAATTCATTTTTATGAAGGCATCCCAAATGCCTCCATAACATGATTTTCATGCCTTTTATTCTTTTGAAAGAGATTTCTTTTCGATTCTTCCACTATGCGAAGATTGAAGTACTTGATTTAGAAATTGGCCTAGCAAGAGGTCTTATTCGCCGCTTTCTAGAGCGGCTTTTCATATGAATGAAGCTGAATGAGCTTTAAAATGATAAGCTTTTTAGGCCGGTTTAAGTATAAAAAACTCTGCTTCGGCAATCATTGCCTCGAAGCCCTTAGCAGCCCTCCTGCCTAAAGGAATGGCTGAATTCCTGAGTTTTATTGCGTGAAGTATTTCCCCTGAAAAATTGCTGAATTTCAATTTTTAGTAATTTAGCCGTTCTTTTGGGCGATAATGAGAAGACTTTTTCTTAAGATCTAAAAAATCTTAATTATTTAAAGGAGTAGGAAAAATTTGACTTTGTTTAGTGAATTAGGACTTGATAAGTCTACTTTAAGATCTATTGAAAAAATGGGCTTTGAGGAGGCAACTCCCATCCAGGCTCAGACGATTCCTTTGGCATTAGAAGGATCAGATATCATCGGCCAGGCGCAGACTGGTACTGGTAAGACAGCGGCATTCGGTATTCCTTTAATGGAAAAAATCGATATAAAATCAGAGCATGTTCAAAGCATAGTAATCGCTCCTACACGTGAGCTTGCTATTCAGGTGTCTGAGGAGCTATATAAATTGGGCTTTGGCAAGCGTGTACGCGTAATGGCTGTATACGGAGGCCAGGATATCGACCGTCAAATCCGCGCATTGAAGAAAAAGCCGCATATCATTGTGGGTACACCAGGAAGACTTCTTGATCACATTAACCGTAAGACCATCCGTCTTGGCAATGTAAGTACGGTTGTATTGGATGAAGCGGATGAAATGCTGAACATGGGATTCATTGAAGATATTGAATCCATTTTATCTACTGTTCCTGAAGAGGGCCGCCAGACACTGTTATTCTCGGCTACTATGCCGGAACCAATCCGCAAAATTGCAGAGAAGTTCATGAGTGAACCTAAAGTAGTAAAAGTAAAAGCAAAAGAAATGACCGTATCTAAAATCAAGCAGTCATTCATTGAGTTGAAAGAAAGCGAAAAATTCGATACGCTTACCCGCCTGCTTGATATTCAGACACCTGAGCTTGCGATCGTCTTCGGCCGTACCAAGCGCCGTGTTGACGAGCTGTCTTCTGCTCTTAATGTAAGAGGATATATGGCTGAAGGCATTCATGGGGATTTAAGCCAGGCAAAACGTCTTTCTGTATTGAAGAAATTTAAAGAAGGAAGCATTGATGTACTTGTAGCTACAGACGTTGCTGCCCGTGGATTGGACATCTCAGGCGTGACACATGTATACAACTTTGATATTCCTCAAGATCCTGAAAGCTATGTTCACCGCATCGGAAGAACTGGCCGCGCAGGAAAAACCGGGGAAGCAGTCTCCTTTGTAACGTACAGAGAAAGATCTCAGCTTAATGCTATTGAGAACACAACAAAAAAACGCATGGAAAAGATGGCTCGTCCAACTCTTCATGAAGCAATCGAAGGCCAGCAGAAAGCGGTTATGGAAAAGATCATTTCTTCTGTTGAGGGAGAGGACTTTTCCCTTTATCTTGCCACTGCTGAAGAACTGCTGAACAAGTATGAAGCATCAGATCTTCTGGCTTCTGTCATTAAAATCATGACAAAAGAACCGGATCAAACTCCAATTAAATTAACAGAAGAAGCTCCTGCATTCAAACGGGACCGCGGCGGATACTCTGGTAACCGCGGTGGCGGCGGCGGCCGCAGCGGAAGAGGATCTTCTTCTTCCAACCGAAAAGAATACGGCCAAAGACGCGGAAGAAAACCTGCCGGCCGAGGCGGACAAGGAAGCAAAAGAGAACAGTATTAATTAACTGAACCATCCCCCAATGAAGCTGCACACGGTGCCGCTCCTGGGGGATTTTTTTATTCCTTTTAGAAGATTTATCCTTGCTGAGGGTTTCAGTTACTGGATTTTTTTACAAAAACACAGTCGATATACGAAGGGAATCTCTTGAAAATGAAGTCTGAAACCCTAATTTTTAGATGAAAATTAATTAAACGTTTGATTAAAATTTCTCCTCCTCCAAGGAAGATGAAATGAATTTTAACAGCCGGGACATACTTACAAGTATGACAGATAAAACGAGGGGATTTAGATGATGCTGGTCCGGCTGGGTTATGTGGCAATGAGCGTGCATCTTCAAAATGCATCGCCATCAAAAACCATGACATTTGCACAGTTTTCGAAAATTAAGGATCGAGAAGCGGCTGTAAGGAAGCTTGAGAGAATTGCGGTTTCCAACCTGGAGACCTGCCTTCGTCTGCTGAGGCATAGCACGGCGCATGGCATTTCTTTTTTTCGGCTGACGTCAAGGATTATTCCTCTGGCGAATCATGAGGAGCTTCCTCATTGGAATTATTTAAGGCCCCTAAAAAGGGCGCTGGAAGATATTAAAGACTATTTATCCGAACATCCAGATATGCGGGTGGACTTCCATCCCGATCATTTCGTAATATTGAACGGAATTCAGAAGGAAGTTTTGAATATGTCAATCAGGACACTGAGGATGCAAGAGGGGCTTCTGAAAGGGATGGGCATTGACCCTGAGCACCGCTGTGTGCTGCATGTGGGCGGCGGCTATAACGATATTGAAAAGGCCTTGGAACAGTTCATCCACAACTGGGGTCTCATTTCTGAATCCCTGCAGAGGATGATTATGCTGGAAAATGATGATACGACGTTTACTTTAAAGGATACTTTGTATTTGTGCGAAAAGCTCAATATCCCACTTGTATTTGATTATCATCATCACCTGGCTCATAACCATAATTCTGTCCAGTGGGAGGATGACTGGGAGCGAGTGATTAAAACCTGGGAGTTCTCGAAGCTGCCCATTAAAATGCATATTTCCAGCCCACGTTCAGAAAAGGACTTTCGAGCGCATGCGGACTATGTGGACTTATCGATGTTTCTTGAGTTCCTTGAAACAGTCAAGGGAAGCGTCCCCCGGATTGATTGTATGATAGAGGCTAAACGAAAGGATGACGCCCTGTTTAAGCTTGTGGATGAGCTGAAAAACCAACCAGGCATTGAGTTTATTGATGGGGCAAGCTTTTATATAAAGTGAAGCTGGCACTTATTGGAGTGCCGGTTTTTTCTTTTTAGCTGACAATCTGTAGTATACTTTGGTCATGAAATGACCTTTAATAGAGCGAGGGTAAGGAGAAAGCCAAACAGGAACCCTCCTATGTGGCCGGCTATGTTGATCTGGGGCTGCAAAAAAGTCATCGTCAGTCCGATCACTGAAAGAGTCAGAATCATTTTGGAATTATGGCTTCCCAGTCGTTCTTTTTTAAAAAGAGCAAGGCATAGGTAAAACCCCAACAGCCCGAAAACCGCTCCGCTTGAACCGATATGTGTGAAGGTCAATGGGCGGGACCAGTAGGTTGCAAGATTGGCACTAATGCCTGAAGCGAGGTAAAAGATTAGGAAAAGCCGTACTCCAAGGCTTCTTTCAATAAACGGACCGAGGACCGCAAGTGAAAAGCAATTTAAAACCAGGTGGCTGAATGATCCATGGAGAAAAATGGGGGTGATCAGCCTCCAGTACTCTCCATTGGAAATGTAGAGATTCACGCCATACAGCTTTTCGTATAGAAGAGCAGCCGGCATGCCAGGAAGATGAGTCAGCAGGAAGGAAAGTATATTCAATGATAGAAGGATGGCGGCAGCTGGATAATTCCGGTGGAAGTTAGATAAATTTTCATTTCTTTCAAACAAAGGAAACATCCTTTCCTGGTTTAGAATCCCCGTTTTACATCTTACAGCCTGTACAATCAATTTATGACCAAAATTAACCCGGAGGAGAATGGAATGATTAAAGGAATAGGAATTGATTTGGTGGAAATAAGCAGAATCAGAGAATTGGCCGGAAGGCAGCCGAAATTTGCCGGGAGGATTCTTACTCCCTATGAAATGGAGCATTATCAATCGCTGCCGGAAAAAAGGAAAACAGAATACCTTGCGGGAAGATTTGCGGCCAAAGAAGCGTATGCAAAGGCGGCAGGAACAGGGCTCGGCGGGGAGCTGTCCTTCTTGGATATTGAGATACGAAAGGACTCCAAAGGGAAGCCTTATATAGAAAAGCCTTCCAAATATGGTGTCCACCTAAGCATTACACATAGCAGGGAATATGCGGCAGCACAGGTGGTGATCGAGGAATAATTCCTTTTCCCATCGCACTTTAGTCTGTTATTCAGGCAGCCCCTCACGCTTTAGGACATATTGGCTTCCGGCTCCTCATATACATGTTAGTGCTACAGGAGAGACAAGGCCTGGCTGAAGTGTATTGGAATCGGTTGTTCACCTGCTTCTTTAGATTAAACATTTCCTCTAAATGCAAGTGCCGGACGAAATGGAACCATTATGAGAGCAATCCCTCAATGTATCGATCCGCCTTTTCCTCTCCCTTTTACGTATAATACCAAAAGGGGTTGAAGAGATGAGAAAGTGGCTAATATTTGCAGCTGGACTGTTGATTATGGTTGTCCTGTCAGCCTGCGGCTCGAAGTCGCAGGAGGATGTTGTCAGTGCGCTGAATGAAAAGGTTGCTGAAATGAAGGGATATAAGGCCAATGCCAAAATGACCCTCCAAATGGGGGAAGATCCGCAGGTGTATAATGTGGAGGTCTGGCATAAAAATCCGGATTTCTACAGAGTGAATCTGAAAAATCCTAAAAGAGATCAAAGCCAAATGATTTTAAGGAATAAGGAAGGCGTGTTTGTGCTGACCCCTGCTTTAAATAAAAGCTTTAAATTTCAAAGTGAATGGCCGAAAAACAGCAGTCAGGCATATTTGTATGAATCCCTGGTAAAGGATGTTATGGAAGACAAAGGAGCTGTCTTTAAAGCGACAGATAAATATTATGTTTTTGAAACCAAAACCCGCTATCAGAATAATAAAATGCTTCCATACCAAGTGATAACGTTTAAAAAGGATCTTACGCCTGTCAGTGTGAAGGTTCAGGATCCTGATAAAAATACGCTGGTTTCCGTGCAGTTCACAAAGGTTAAATTTGATGCTTCCTTTGACAAAAATGCCTTTGATATGAAGCGAAACATGACGAGCGCCCAGCTGGAGCTGCCAGTAATGGGCGAGGTGAAGGGCAAGAATAAGGATAAGGCATTCACAGTGAAGCATCCGACTGCCAAGATTGACGGCGCCCAGCTCCTGGATGAGGAGGAACTGGCAACCGGATCCGGGAAGAGGGTGGTCCTTACGTACGGCGGAGAGCAGACTTATACACTCGTAGAGGAAAAGGCGGCCTATGAAGAAACGGCACTGGCATCAACAAGGATGAACGGGGAGCCGGTTGACCTTGGATTCACCATCGGCGCCATGACCGACCATTCTGTATCATGGACGTTTGAAGGGGTGGATTTTATGCTGGCCTCTAAAGATCTATCTAAGGATGAAATGCTTATGGTGGCGCGTTCTGTATCGGGTACAGAGGTCAAATAAAGGAGCGCCGGATGATTCATCCCATTTATCTTTCCCGCGAGATCGGAGTCCCTGTCAGACGGACAGGGCTCTTTTATATGCTTATTTTGGTTTAGGGAAGCGTTCGGAAAAGCCTGGGCGGAGGGTATGATGGTTTGACCTTGCTTTCATAAAGAGCAATAATAGGCTATAGAAAAATAGTAAAAGGACGGGAATAACGTGAATACCAGTTTTTATCGGGATACCTGGGCAGAAATTAATTTAGATTCTATATATGAAAATACAGCAAGAATGAAAAAGCGTCTGCCTGCTGATACCAGTTTGTTTGCTGTGGTAAAAGCCAATGCCTATGGCCATGGCTATGAACAGGTGGCAGAAACGGCTCTTGAAGCAGGTGCGGACAGGCTGGCTGTTGCTTTTCTGGACGAGGCGTTATACCTAAGGAATAAAGGGATCGGCTGCCCGATTTTGGTGCTGGGTGCAAGCAGGCCGGAAGACGCCGGAGTTGCATCTAAAGAAAACATTTCTTTAACTGTGTATTCGGAGGAATGGCTTCAACAGGCCAAAAACTATATCCAGCATGCTCCTCTTTTGGTACACATAAAATGTGATACGGGCATGGGGCGCCTTGGTCTTAAGACGAAGGAGGAGCTGAAAGCTGTGGAGCAGCTTCTAGCGCTAGGGGAGTCTTTCTGCTTTGAGGGGATTTTTACTCATTTCGCTACAGCGGATGAAATTGAAACTGTCTATTATGAGCAGCAGCTTGATAAATTTAAAGAATTCATCAGCTGTCTGGATGTTCTTCCGCCTCTGGTTCATTGCAGCAATAGTGCCGCGTCGCTCAGATTTAAAGAAAGTATTTTTAATGCGGTGCGCCTCGGCATATCCATGTACGGGCTTTCTCCTTCACCCGAAATGAAGCCGCTGCTTCCTTACGAATTGCAGGAAGCCTTATCGTTAAAAACCAAAATCGTTTCGGTGAAAAAGCTGTCAAAAGGGGAAAGTGTCAGCTATGGAGCTGTGTATACAGCTGAAGGGGAGGAATGGATTGCCGTTCTGCCGATAGGCTATGCCGACGGATTCATTCGAAAGCTTCAAGGCCAGGAGGTGCTGATCAAGGGGATACGGGTTCCGATCGTGGGAAGAATTTGTATGGATCAGTGCATGGTCCGGCTTCCTTATGAAATGGAAATTGGCACAGAGGCTACTCTGATAGGAACAAATGGCAGAGAAAAAATATCGGTTGATGAAATTGCCGCAAAGCTTGAAACCATTAACTATGAAGTTACCTGTATGATTGCAGCGAGGGTTCCCAGAGTGTATTACAGGCGGGGAGAAAGAGTGATTACCAAAAATTCCTTGCTTGAATAAGCTTTATAAATCAATAAAATTTTAGTAAAATCATAATTACTTGCATAAAAAGCCTTGAAGTTTGCAGATAATAGAATAAAGATTTAACAATGCTCTTTGCATATATACGCATTAATGGTAATATGGTAAAGGGAAGATATAAGGTGTGTAGTGATGGTGGAGGTGTTGTTTGTGTCTGAATCCAGCGCAACAAGAGAGATATTGGTTCGATTACCTCAAAATCTTTTATCAGAGTTAGATGGGTATGTAAAAGAGGAAAATGTCAATCGCAGCGAATTTATCTATCGTGCGACCGAAATGTATCTTCGCGAACGTAAAAAAAGAGAATTTCGCGAATCTATGAAACGTGGCTATATCGAAATGGCAGTCATAAATTTATCTATTGCATCAGAAGCTTTTCTTGCAGAGTATGAGGCTGACCATTGTGTGGAACGTTTAGTAAGCGGAGGTTAAGCCTTTGATTGTAGTTAAGCGCGGTGACGTATACTTCGCAGACCTGTCACCGGTGGTCGGCTCTGAGCAGGGCGGAACACGTCCGGTGCTTGTTATTCAGAATGATATTGGCAATCGTTTCAGCCCAACTGTAATTGTGGCGGCAATCACTGCCCAAATACAAAAAGCCAAGCTGCCCACGCATGTAGAAATAAACGCCAAGCGCTACGGTTTTGAAAGAGATTCCGTTATTCTATTGGAGCAGATACGCACCATTGATAAGCAGCGCTTAACTGACAAGATCACTCATCTTGATGAAGAAATGATGAAAAAAGTCGATGACGCATTGCAGATCAGCTTAGGGCTAATAGATTTTTAAAATTTATAAGCGCAAAACAAAACGCTCATTCGGGAGCGTTTTTTTATTTTGTTTTGAAGACTTAAACATGGGCATGCAAACGGATTTTTATGAGCAGAATAAGCCAGATATCTTTTGGAGACCGTGCGAAGTTCTGCAGAAAATCCTGCTTTTCAAGCAGGAGAAATGAAGGCGCTCTCCGAATGGGAAATATAATGAAAAATACAAAAAATCCTTCGGTTATCTTGAAGGGAAATGCCACTTTAAATTGCGTATGTATCATTTGACGGATTTATGGATTAGACATTATAGTGAAAAAGTGGAGCTGGAAATTGTCAAGCGTTTTTTCGGCTGAAAAATATCCGGGAGCAAGACTGCTCCGTGTAATTATAAATCTTCATTAATATTTTTACCAGGTTTATGACAATTGTCTAACAAGTAGTAAAAGGGTCAATTCGTATCGAGGGGTATGATAAAATAGGAGGGAATAATGAATAAACTCATATACAATTATATCAAGGAGAATCGAAGCCGAATTTTAGATACATGGATTCAAAATATGCGGAATAAGGCAGATGAACGGCTGATCAAGGGGGTATCGACAGAGGTTTTTGAAAGCACCAGTGATGAATTCGTCGAAATGATTATTTCGCGGCTGACTGAAAAAGAAGAAGAATTCCTCAGCCTTTTAACCGACTTTGCAGAAAAAGTAGTCAGGCTGGGCTGGCCCCTTGTTTTTGTAAATGAAGGGCTCAAAGAATTCGAGAAGATCGTTTATGGAGGACTGGTGGATCAGGGGCTGGTCAATCAGGATAAACTACTAGAAGTTGTTGGCGATCTCGATAGTTTTATGACACCTATGCAAAATGAAGTTGTAAATATGTATTCACAAATTTGGGAAAAAACAGTTTCCCTTCAAAAAATTGCCCTTCAAGAATTGTCAGCCCCTCTAATTCCTGTTCTTGACCGAATAACGGTGATGCCTCTTGTCGGAACAATTGATACAGAACGGGCCAAGCAGATCATGGAAAATCTGCTGAACGGGGTTGTAAATCACCGTTCGGAGGTTGTCTTGATCGATATAACCGGGGTTCCGGTCGTTGATACAATGGTAGCTCATCATATAATCCAGGCGGCTGAGGCCGTCCGCCTTGTAGGGGCGCACTGCATGCTTTGCGGGATACGGCCGGAAATTGCCCAGACTATCGTGAATCTTGGAATTAATTTGAATGAAATTACTACAAAAAATTCCCTTCAAAAAGGAATTGAAGCTGCATTGGAAATAACATCCCGTCAAATTGTGGAGATGGAGGAAGTAGAATGAGAATCCCCATTTTAAAGCTTTATGATTGTTTACTGGTATCGATCCAATGGGAATTGGATGACGCCACTGCCCTGCAGTTCCAGGAGGACTTACTTCATAAAATTCACCAGACCAGCGCTAATGGAGTGGTAATTGACATTACCTCCATCGATTTCATAGATTCATTTATCGCCAAAGTATTGGGTGATGTAGTCAGTATGTCTAAGCTGATGGGAGCGAAGGTGGTCATTACAGGAATTCAGCCTGCAGTAGCCATAACGCTTATTGAATTAGGCATAGTGCTCGACGATGTCCTTACGGCCTTAGATCTAGAAAAAGGTTTGGAGAAATTACAACAGGAATTGGGGGACTAGAAGAATGGAATTCCAATCCTGCGTAAAGATTATAAATGAATGGGATATCGTAGCAGCACGCCAGCTTGGCCGTAATGTTGCTAAAGAGCTTGGTTTCGGTACTGTCGACCAGGCAAGGATCACCACTGCAATCAGTGAACTGGCAAGGAATATTTATTTATATGCGGGTCAGGGCAAGGTATGCATCGAAAAACTTTATGAAGGCGGTAAATCAGGCCTGCTGATTATCGCTTCCGATGAAGGGCCTGGAATACCCGATGTGAGAAAGGTAATGGAGGACGGATTTTCAACCTCAGGCGGCCTTGGAGCCGGCTTGCCTGGTGTAAAGCGGTTAATGGACGAATTTGACCTCGATACGACTATCGGAAAGGGTACCGAAATTCGTGCCATAAAATGGCTCCGTTAGGGGGAACCAGTATGGAGGCTAGAGAGAACCTTGAAGAAAAGTATCGGGAAGCTCTTTCGAATTATTTAAAGGATCAGTCTGAACAGGCCTTATATCAGGGGCAGAAATACAGCCGGAAAACGATCGAACATAAAATTTCACCTGAAGAAATCATCAGTTTCCATAAGAGTACGCTAATGGACACCTATGATAACCTGCCGCCTGAGGTGCTTCATTCACTGGATTTTCTGCTGGAAGTTATGATGGGCTATGGCATAGCCTATCGTGAGCACCAGAATTTAAAGCATCTGCAGCAGGAGCTGAAGTCTGAGATTGAAATTGCTGCGAATGTTCAGCATACGCTGCTCGGTACAGATATTCCCGAAGTCGGCGGTTTAGAGATCGGTGCAGTCAGCGTGCCTGCCAAGCATATGAATGGAGACTATTATCATTTTGTTCAGGATGAAAATCAATGTGTAGGTGTCGCGATTGCGGATGTGATTGGCAAAGGAATTCCGGCTGCCCTGTGCATGTCAATGATTAAGTATGCTATGGACAGTCTTCCGGAGCATCGGCACTTCCCTAAGAGCGTACTGGAAAGCCTGAATCGTGTGGTGGAGCGGAATGTAGACCCCAGCATGTTCATTACCATGTTCTATGGTTTGTTTGATCCATCGACTTCTATTTTTACTTACGCATCAGCAGGACATGAACCCGGTTTTTATTATAATGCAGCAACAAAGGAGTTTACTGACCTGACAGCAAAAGGACTTCTGCTTGGGGTGGAAAAGAAAACGCAGTATGAGCAATACGAGAAGCATATCGGCTCTGGGGACATGATTGTGCTGATGTCTGATGGTGTGACAGAATGCCGGACAAGCGAAGGGTTTATTGAACGGAAAACGCTGATCGAATATATTGAGAAAAATATGCATCTTAGCGCTCAAGAAATGGTGAATAATATTTATAAGCAGCTGGAGAAGCTGCAGCATTTCCAGTTGAGGGACGATTTTACATTAATTATTCTAAAGAGAAATGTTTAAGCGGTTAAATGGATGGGTAAATATTAATTGCAATTGAGAGGAAAAGGTGGGTCAGTTTATGAATATTACGATTGATGTACAAGATATAGAGTCAAAAGCAGCAGTGAAGGTGAAAGGCGAGATTGATGCTTATACAGCCCCGAAGCTTCGAGAAACTCTCTTCCCGCTGTCTGAACAGGAAAATGTCCAGATGGTTGTGGATCTTTCGGACGTTTCTTATATGGACAGCACGGGGCTGGGAGTGTTTGTAGGGTTATTTAAAAGCGTACGGGCCCACAATGGAGAATTCCGGTTGGTAGGGTTAACAGAGCGTCTTCGCCGTTTGTTTGATATTACGGGTCTAGCTGACATTATTGATATTAATAGCAATGCTGAAGGTGGAGTAAAATGAGTGAAACATTTGAATACATTGAAATGAAGTTTCCCGCTAAGCCGGAATTCATTGGAGTGATCCGTTTAACGTTATCCGGAATTGCCAGCCGAATGGGCTTTGCATATGAGGATATCGAGGATCTAAAAATAGCGACAAGCGAAGCATGCACGAATGCGGTGCAGCATGCCTATAAAGAAAACGAAAAAGGCGAAGTGAAAATAAGCTTTGGACTTTATGAAGACCGCCTGGAGGTTATGGTGGCTGACAGCGGCCACAGCTGCAATTTCGATGAGGTTCGAAAAGGTCTGGGCCCATACAGCCAGAATCAGAATGTCGATCTTCTTAGAGAAGGAGGCTTAGGACTTTACCTCATCGAGTCTCTCATGGATGATGTGAAAATACATCAGCATGAAGGGGTAACGGTGTTCATGACTAAGTTTTTAGCAGGAGAGCAGGTGGAGAATGATGCAGAAAGAATCTCAACCTAACCAGGCAGTAAAAGAAAAGGTAAACGAATGGATTAAAGCTTTCCAATTGCACCAGGATGAAGAAGCCCAAAATTCTCTTGTGCTGCATTATCAGGGTCTAGTTGAGACCATTGCAAGGAAATACTCAAAAGGCAAATCCTATCATGAGGATATTATTCAGGTGGGTATGATCGGTCTTTTGGGAGCAATACGCAGATATGACGAGACATTTGGCAAAAGCTTTGAAGCCTTTGCAGTACCAACCATTATTGGAGAAATAAAACGTTTCCTGCGTGACAAAACATGGAGCGTCCATGTGCCGCGGCGCATTAAGGAATTAGGTCCTAAGATTAAAGTGACGGTTGAAGAGCTTACCACTGAGCTGCATCGTTCCCCAAAAATTGAAGAAATAGCGTCTTACCTGGAGGTTTCCGAAGAGGAAGTCCTGGAAGCGATGGAAATGGGCAAGAGCTATCAGGCTCTATCCATCGATCATTCCATTGAAGCTGATTCCGATGGAGGAACAGTCACGCTTTTAGATATTTTTGGAAATGTAGATGAAGGCTTTGAAAAGGTAAATCAGCGTCTTGTTCTTGAAAGAGTTCTCCATGTACTGACCGATCGAGAGAAAAAGATCATCCAATACACGTATTTAGAAAACTTGAGCCAAAAAGAAGCTGGAGAACAGCTAGGCATTTCTCAAATGCATGTATCCCGTCTGCAGCGGAGGGCTATAAAGAAATTGCAGGAAGCCATTAATGCGGAAGCCAGTTCGGAGTATGCGAAATGATCCAAACGCATGTGAAGGAGCAGCATCTAGAACTGCTGGTATCGCAATCCTCGAAGAATGACATGCCATATTGCGGGGATAGCTATTTTTATACCGTGACCGATGATTATTTTATCTGTGTCTTGGCAGACGGCCTAGGAAGCGAGGAATTTGCTTATGAATCCTCTGCAGCTGTAACCGATGTTGTGAAAAGTAATCATCATTTAGATGTAGATACACTGATGAAGAAATGTAATGAAGTCCTGGTAAATAAAAGAGGAGCTGCTGTCTCCATTCTGAAGGTGAATTTTAAGGAACAGGAATTTATCTATAGTTCAGTAGGAAACATCCGGTTCTTCTGTTATCTGCCAAATGGCAAGCTGATCTATCCGCTGCCTGTGACAGGTTATCTATCGGGACGTATGCAAAAGTATCATACTCAATACTATAAATACGAGCCAAACTCCAACTTCATTCTCCACTCAGATGGCCTGCAGATGATCGGCGCTAAACGGATTCTTAAATCCCATGCGCCTCTTCAGCAGACAGCCCATCTGTTACTTGAAGAAAACAGTGCTTATTCTGATGATACGACCTTTTTATTAGGGAGTCTGCTTTAATAGCGGGCTTTTTTATTTGCCGTAAACCAGATGTAAGTAAATACTGTGAAAATAAGAGGTTTACCTATATAATAAATCCAATTGAAAGAAAGGCGTGATGTTATGGAATCGCGAACCGAATATGCTACTTTTGCAGGAGGATGCTTCTGGTGTATGGTAAAGCCCTTTGATGAACTTCCAGGTATTAAAGGGATTGTTTCAGGCTATACAGGGGGAGAAAAAGAAAATCCTTCTTATGGAGAAGTAAAAACAGGAACGACCGGCCATTATGAAGCTGTCCAAATCACTTTTGATCCTGAAGTCTTCCCATATGAAAAGCTTTTGGAACTATACTGGCCGCAAATAGATCCGACCGATGATGAAGGACAATTCTTTGATCGCGGAAGCCAGTATAGAACAGCTATTTTTTATCATAATGATCATCAAAAGAGCCTGGCGCAAAAAACGCTAAAGGAGCTGGAGGAAAGCGGACGGTTTAAAAAGCCGATTGTAACAGAAATTCTTCCTGCGGCGATTTTTTACCCTGCTGAGGAATACCATCAGGACTTTTATAAAAAAAATCCTAAGGAATATAAGCAGGAAAGAATCGAATCTGGCAGAGATACATTCATTGAAGAAAATTGGAAATAAAGCAGAACACCCAGGAATTCCTGGGTTTTTTATTTACCTTCTAACATATCTTTTAAGTTTAAACAAACGTTTAATTAAATTGCTTCCTGGCTTAATCATGTGATCAGAACCAGTGTGCGCTTTTTAAACAAACGATTGATTTAGATCTTGGGAAGATGGACGGTTCGCTCTCCTTTGGGCAATTTGATACTATAGTATATAGAGATTGAATGTGGAGGCCTGAATGATAGTTATGGATGAAAAAATGAAAACGATTATTGAACAGCTTGTAACAGAACTTAACTTTAAAAAATTTCAGATTCAGCAGGTTCTTCAGCTGACACAAGAGGGAAATACAGTTCCGTTCATTGCCCGCTATCGAAAGGAAATGACGGGTTCTCTGGATGAAGTCCAGATTCGCGATATTCTGGAACGATCAGCATATCTCGAAAATATGGCGAACCGTAAAGAAGAGGTCCTCCGAATCATAGCAGAACAAGGAAAAATGACTCCTGAGCTTGAAGGACAAATCAAAAGGGCTTCTAAACTTCAGGAAATTGAGGACCTATACAGGCCTTATAAACAAAAAAGGAGAACCAAAGCTACAGCAGCCAAAGAAAAGGGACTAGAGCCCCTGGCAGACTGGCTTCTGACGGCAGGCCGGGGAGATATACAGGCCAAAGCTTCTGAGTTTGTCTCTGAAGAAAAAGAGGTTCATTCGGCTGCTGATGCTCTTGCGGGGGCCAAAGACATTATTGCTGAGCACATCTCAGACGATGCCGGACTACGAAAATGGATACGCAACGAAACATTTCGGAACGGCCGTCTGGAATCATCGGTTAAATATCAGGAGAAGGATGAAAAGAACGTTTATGAGATGTATTACAGCTATGAGGAAGCCGTTAATAAAGCAGCCCCTCATCGAATTCTAGCTCTAAATCGCGGAGAAAAGGAAGACATATTAAGGGTATCTGTCCGTGCGGAAAGCGGCAGCATCCTAAAGCACATTGAGTCAAAGATCATAAAAGCACCAGGCTCACCCGTGGAACCTTATCTTAAAGAGGCGGTGGAGGATGCTTATAAGAGGCTCATCCAGCCTTCTATAGAACGGGAAATACGAAAGGAGCTTACTGAAAAAGCAGAAGACCGCGCAATTCATATATTTTCCGAGAATCTGCGGAATCTTCTCCTTCAGCCGCCTTTAAAAGGAAAAACGGTGCTGGGGGTTGATCCAGCCTTCCGGACAGGCTGCAAGCTTGCGGTTATCAATGAAACCGGGAAGGTCCTTGAAATTGGGGTGATTTATCCACATCCTCCAGTAAATAAAAAAGAGGAAGCCCGAAGCCGTCTAAAAAAAATTCTTGCTGAAAATGCAGTTGGATTAATTGCCATTGGAAATGGAACTGCCTCCAGAGAAACGGAGCAGTTTGTGGCCGACACGCTAAAAGAGCTTCAGCAGGATATTTCGTACATTATAGTCAATGAAGCAGGGGCAAGCGTCTACTCTGCCTCCGAAGCCGCAAGGGAAGAATTTCCCGGCTACCAGGTGGAAGAAAGAAGTGCTGTGTCCATTGCCAGGAGGCTTCAGGACCCGCTGGCAGAGCTGGTGAAGATTGATCCGAAATCAGTGGGAGTAGGGCAGTATCAGCATGATGTTTCACAAAAAAAGCTGGCTGATTCCCTTACATTTGTCGTAGAAACGGCAGTGAACTCTGTCGGAGTGAATGTAAATACCGCCTCTGCGGCCATCCTTCAATATGTATCCGGATTGTCCAAAACGGTGGCCCTGAATATTGTTAAGAAAAGAGATGAAGAAGGGAAATTTGTATCTCGGTCAGATTTGAAAAATATTCCGCGCCTCGGTTCGAAAACATATGAACAGGCGATAGGGTTCTTGCGAATTCCTGATGGGACCCAGCCTTTGGATGCTACAGGAATTCATCCAGAGAATTATGCTGCGGTCACGAAGCTTTTAAAAAGCATGGGCTTCACATCTAAAGATCTGGGAACGAGTGAGCTGAGAGCGAATCTGGACGTTCTGGAGATTCCTCGAACGGCACAGGAGCTGGAGATGGGGGAGATAACCCTTAAAGACATCATTGATTCACTTAAGAGGCCGGGTAGAGATCCTCGGGATGAGCTGCCTAAGCCCCTTTTAAAACAGGGTGTTCTAAAGCTTGCAGATTTACATGAAGGCATGGAGCTGCAGGGGACAATACGTAATGTGGTGGATTTCGGCGCTTTTGTTGATATAGGTGTGAAACAGGATGGGCTGGTCCATATCTCAAAGCTGAGCAAGGGTTTTGTCAAACATCCGCTTGATATTGTTTCAGTCGGGGATGTTGTGACTGTGTGGGTAGATGGAGTGGATACGAAAAAGCAGCGCGTAGCTCTTTCGATGGTTGGCCCGCACGCATAACCAGCCGCTCCCGGAAAAAAGAATAAGCTGGCTCCAGTAAGCATTTATAGCTGCTCAGGGTCAGCTTCTTTTTTTCTATAAAAGAACCAGCATTGGTTCAGCAATTTTATTTGATAATGATTTTTTTCGTAAAATGCTTTTCTGATTTGGTTTTGGAACCACCGGGGCATTTTTTTAGCCTCCAATCATCATTGGTATTAATTAATGTATGTGAAAACAGTTTGTCATGTTACACGTGAAACAAAAAGTAGCCGAAAAGAGCGAATCATCCTTCAGCAGTTCGGATATAAGGAAAGGGAAGAAAGATTCATGGAACAAAAACAACTTCAACAGCTGGTTGAACAAATATCACTTCAATCTTTCGGGAAAAAGTTCCAGCACAAAGCGAGTTTTAATCCAAGGCTGAGAACTACAGGAGGCAGATACCTTCTCAAGTCCCATAACATAGAAATTAACAAAAAATATTATGAGCAATTGGGAGAGAAGGAGCTGATTGGGATCATTAAACACGAGCTCTGTCATTATCATCTTCATTTAGAAGGAAGGGGATATCAGCACAGAGACAGTGAATTTAGAGAATTGCTGAAGGAGGTGGATGCTCCCCGGTTCTGTCAGGTGCTTCCTCAAGCGGATCGTAAACCAAGGAGCCAGAGAGTGATTGAATATACATGCCAATCCTGCAGGCAGGTTTACCGAAGAAGGAGAAAGGTTGACACCAGCCGGTATGTTTGCGGAAAGTGCAGGGGGAAACTTTTGTTTAAAAGGGAGTTGACAGTGAATTGAACTCATGGTAAATTTATATATCGTTGCTGCTGTTCTTACAAAAACAGCAGGAAAATTAATTCAAAAAAGTTCTTGACTCTAGATTGATTAGTGAGTATAATCATAAGAGTCGAAAACAAACAACTTGAATTACTTCTTGAGAGTTTCTGGACAATCATAGATTTTCATATTGATCCGCAGTAGCTCAGTGGTAGAGCATTCGGCTGTTAACCGAACGGTCGTAGGTTCGAGTCCTACCTGCGGAGCCATTTTTTTGTGGGGAAGTACTCAAGAGGCTGAAGAGGCGCCCCTGCTAAGGGTGTAGGTCGCGTAAGCGGCGCGAGGGTTCAAATCCCTCCTTCTCCGTTTTCAAAAAATATACGGCCCCTTGGTCAAGCGGTTAAGACACCGCCCTTTCACGGCGGTAACACGGGTTCGAATCCCGTAGGGGTCATTATAAGATTGAATTATGGGCTATCCCTTATTCAAATCATATTCATAAGGGTCCCGTGGTGTAGCGGTTAACATGCCTGCCTGTCACGCAGGAGATCGCGGGTTCGATTCCCGTCGGGACCGCCATTCTTATATTTACGTATATTGGGCTATAGCCAAGCGGTAAGGCAACGGACTTTGACTCCGTCATGCGTTGGTTCGAATCCAGCTAGCCCAGCCATACGAGCCATTAGCTCAGTCGGTAGAGCATCTGACTTTTAATCAGAGGGTCGAAGGTTCGAATCCTTCATGGCTCACCATTAATAAAAATGAAATTCGCGGGTGTGGCGGAATTGGCAGACGCACCAGACTTAGGATCTGGCGCCGCAAGGCGTGGGGGTTCGACTCCCTTCACCCGCACCATTAATTACCATTGAAGTTCGGCAGATGATTTGTTAAAGTAATTTATGTCGCTGAGCGGTCGTGGCGGAATGGCAGACGCGCTAGGTTGAGGGCCTAGTGGGGGCAACCCCGTGGAGGTTCAAGTCCTCTCGGCCGCACCATTAGATTTTAAACATCATGAATGAATTTATTTTGCGCCCGTAGCTCAATTGGATAGAGCGTCTGACTACGGATCAGAAGGTTATGGGTTCGACTCCTTTCGGGCGCGCCATATGAACGGGAAGTAGCTCAGCTTGGTAGAGCACTTGGTTTGGGACCAAGGGGTCGCAGGTTCGAATCCTGTCTTCCCGACCAGGCAGCTTCGTATTCAACTTAATATGCGGGTGTAGTTTAATGGTAAAACCTCAGCCTTCCAAGCTGATGTCGTGAGTTCGATTCTCATCACCCGCTTTTGCTCTTTGAAAACTGAACGAAACAAGACGCCAACGTTATTTTCTTTCGAGAAAATACAAAAACAAGTTTTAAACTTTTATGAGCTACATCAAACATTCTTCGGAGAGTTTGATCCTGGCTCAGGACGAACGCTGGCGGCGTGCCTAATACATGCAAGTCGAGCGGATCGATGGAAGCTTGCTTCCTGAGATCAGCGGCGGACGGGTGAGTAACACGTGGGCAACCTGCCCCTAAGATCGGGATAACTTCGGGAAACCGGAGCTAATACCGGATATGACTTTCCTTCACATGAAGGGAAGTGGAAAGACGG
>NZ_AUMQ01000036.1 GCF_000430765.1 Peribacillus kribbensis DSM 17871
TGGCCTTTTTTAAGATCTCCACCTCCTCCTGCAATTCACGAATTTCTTTCAGATACCGCTCTTCCTTCTTGGCCAGCTCAGAAGGGGTCTGATAAGCTTCCTTGTCCTGTTTCCCTTTGTTTCTACATTCCATGACCCACTTATTCATGGTGCCATAAGGAATTTCAAGCTCTCGAGACAGTTCACTCATCTTCCTGCCTTCCTCCAGGACTAATTTAACGACGTATTCCTTGTATTCGGGTGAATAGGTTTTTCTCATTTATTAACACGCCCCTAAGATTGTTAGTTAAAGTATATAAAATTGTCCTAGTGACGTGTCCACTTTTTAGACTACCTTCAACTTTCCCCTTCCCACGCCTCAACCTGTCCGACCCGCACTGCCTCCGGACTACTTTTCCCTGCCGATCCCTCAACCTGTCCGAACCCGGACTGCACCTTGGAACTACAACCGACTCTGCGCTTCGACCCATAAAATTTCAGATGAGAAAATCAGTCGAAACAAAATCAAAAGCAGGTGGAGAACATGTTCCTAGTTCTCCACCTGCTTTATTTACGTGACTTTTTGGATCCGAAACGATCACGAAACAGTCTTCGTTTTCGCTGTTGTAACGGAAACGTTTTTGGTTGCCAGGCTCACGATTGCCAGGACAATCAGGTTGATGACCATGGCGATGATGCCGACGTTCATATCCTTAATCGCCTGCGGCAGGAATGGCAGCATCGTTCCTACGGTAGCACCTGTTATAGATACATAGGTTACGGTCGCTACGCCCACCAGGATACCAGCGAAGGCTCCCTGCTTTGTGACAAAGTTCTTCTTCAACAGGCTGCAGATGAGTGATGGGAATAGCTGTGTGACGAGACTGTAGCCCATCAGCAGCAGAGTCACCAGGGTGTTTCCGCCCTTGAAGGTGAAAAATACAGCGATAAGGGCGACAACTGGAACCAGGTACCGGGCAATTTTAGAAACCTCAGCATCTGAGACGCTCGGCCTTACTGCCTGGTATACGTTTCTAGCCAGTAGAGTCGCAGCTGCCATTAAGATCATGGAGCCCGGTACAAGAGCCGTCAAAATACCGGCAGCTCCGATGACGCCGACTACCCATGGATCAAAGGTCTGGATGGAAATCCGCAGCAGCGACAAATCGGCTTCGGGTCCAGCAAGCCCCGGTACCTGCAGGATGGCCGCAAAGCCGGCAAAAAAGACAAACAGCAAAACCAGCTGATAGATCGGCATGAAGATCGCGTTTTTTCTGAATACCTTTGCAGTCTGGGCTGAATAAATGGAACCGAATGTATGAGGCCACATATAAAAGCCCAGAGCCGTCAAAAGGACTGTTGAGGCAAACCAGGACGGGCTCATTCCTGTATCCGGAAGGGCAAGGAATCCCGGCTTGGCCTGGTCCACCGCTTCGAACATCGGCTGAATTCCGCCATAATAATGAATCGGAAGATAAATTCCTAAGAACAGGACGACCACAAGGATCAAAATATCCTTTGCTACCGCCGTCCAGGCGGATCCGTGGATTCCTGATACCATGACGTACACGGTCACAACTGCAAGGCCGATCCAGATGGCAGCCGCCGGGGAAATGGTTCCGTAGGAAGCTTCGGATACAATGATGCCAAGTCCCTTCAGCTGAAGGACGAAATACGGAATCATGGCGACCACCCCAACCAGGGAAACCAGAATCCCAAGTGAAGGGCTTTTGTATTTGCTTACGAAAAAGTCAGACTGAGACAAAAGCTTTTTCTCTTTTGCATAGCTCCAGATTTTCGGAAGAAGGAAATACGACATGATGTAGGCGAGGCATCCATACCCGATGATGTAGTAGGTCGGGCCACCCTTTCCATACGCCCAGCCGCTTCCGCCGAGAAAGGTGAAAGTGGTATAAATTTCTCCGGCCATTAAGAGGAAGACGAAGATAGTGCCGAACCCCCGGCCGCCGACCGTCCATTGTTCAAGGTCCATATCCTTTCCTTTTTTCGCTCGAATCCCAAGGAAAATGGAAAGAATCATCACAATAAAAATGATAATGAGAGCTGAATTCATTCGGCAGCACCTTCCTTATTTTTGGGATCGATAAAGTAAATGACCGTCATAATCACCGAGGTGAGCACCACCCAGATGACGCAGTAGGAGAGCAGGAACGGCATCCCAAACAGATATGGGGTAACTCTATTCACAAAATAAACGCCGATTAAAATACCTACAAAAGGAATTGCTGCCAATATTCGCATAAGACCGTTCACATTCATTGCCTCCTCTTTAATGTTTTATTGGGACAGAAGCTTGAAAGCCGCGTGCGAGAAGATCCGCACTCCTTTTTCCAAGGCATCCTCATCGATGGCGAACCGCGGATGATGATGCGGATAGACCGCTTCTTTTTCTTTGTTTCCAGCCCCGATGTAAATAAATGTCCCTGCCGCTTTTTGCTGATAAGCGGAAAAATCCTCGCCGCCCATATTCGGCTTCATTCTGTCTACGGTCTCTTCTCCGTAAACTTCCTTTACGGTTTCTTCAAGTACCGCGGTAATCTCCTTGTCATTGATCACCGGCCGGTAACCAAAGTCGTAGGTGAATTCATATTCTGCACCGTGGGCTTCTGTAATGCCTTTTACGATCCGCTCCATAGTAGCGGGCACCGATTGACGAAGATCAGCGTCAAAGGTGCGTACCGTACCAATCATCTCCACAGTTCCAGGAATAACATTATGTGTCGTGCCTGCCGTGAATTTCGATACGCTTACGACCAGATTATCAAGGGGATCCGTATTTCTAGAAACAATGTGCTGAAGATTCGTGACCACCTGTGCGCCAATGGCAATGGAATCGATGGTATCATGAGGAAGGGCTGCATGGCCTCCCTTTCCTTTGACTGTGATATAGAACGTATCCGGTGATGCCATCATCGGTCCGTATACGATGCCAATCTTTCCGATTTCAAGCGGCGCCCAGAGATGTGCCCCAATGACCGCATCCACACCATCCATGACCCCCTTGCTTACAAGCTCCTCCGCACCTCCCGGAAAAAGCTCTTCCCCATGCTGGAAAATTAAGCGGATTTCGCCTTTGATCTCATCTTTTAATTCAGCCAGGACCTTTGCTGTTCCAAGCAGCATGGCGGTATGGCCATCATGTCCGCATGCATGCATCACTCCCGGAATCTCAGATGCATATTCACTTTCGTTTTCCTCCTCAATCGGAAGGGCATCCATATCCGCCCGGATCGCAATCGTTTTACCTGGAAGTTCCCCTTTTATTTTTCCGAGGACACTTGTCGAAGTGGGTTTTGAGAGCTCAATGCCGCCAAAGGATTCGAGTGTCTCATAGACAAACTGGGCTGTCTTTGTTTCCTGGAAGGAAAGCTCCGGATGCTGATGGAGATACCTCCTCCACTTGGTCACCTCATTAGAAACTTCATCTACCAGCTGGTTAATATTAAGCGTATCTACTTTCATGTCTGACTCTCCCTTCTAGTCTGTTAAGGATTCTAATGTGTTCTTTAAAACATGCACCGCTGCCGCACAATCCTCCAAAGTGGTCCATTCGGCAGGATTGTGGCTGATTCCATCCTTGCTGCGGACAAAAATCATGGCGGATGGTATGCGCCTGCCAACGACCATGGCATCATGCCCGGCCCCGCTCGTCAGGAATACTGGATCCAGGCCACTCTGTCTTACAGCAGCTGCGATTACTTGCTGCAGAGTCTCATCCACCGGCATAGGAGAAACATTTAAGGTCTGCTCGCATTCCAGCATGATCGAATGCCTGCCAGCAATCTCTTCAGCCTTTTGGATCACTGACTGGGTCAGGGCATCCAGGCTTTCCTGAGAAATATCGCGTATATCCACAAACAGCTCCACTCTCCCTGGAATAACATTGATGCCATTCGGATGGACCGTAAGCTTGCCGACAGTGGCCACCGCTGTACTGCTCACCCTTTTCGGGAGAAAGGGAACCTCTGAAATGAACTCACCTGCAGCGGCCAGTGCATCCCGCCGGTCATCCATCGGGGTATTCCCTGCATGCCCGGCTTCACCGTGAAACTGAATCCTCAGCCAGGATGGTCCGGCAATGCCGGTCACTACTCCGACAGGCATATTTTCCTTTTCCAGTCTTTTGCCCTGTTCGATATGCACTTCAATATATGCATGAAGTTTCTCCATGTCCCGCTTGGCCTTTTGAATTCCCTCAAGCGTCAGGCCGTCCTCTTCAATTACCTGCTGAAAGGATTTTCCCTCGTAATCCACTCTATGGACTTCCTGGCCGATGTCCATCGCTCCTGTAAAAGCGCTGCTGCCAGAGAGGCCTCCATTGAATCTTGCTCCTTCTTCATCTGTGAAAATTACTACCTCATATGGCTTGTTCGGCTGAAAGTCCGTTTCCTTCCACGCCTCTGCGACTTCAAGGGCGGCAAGCACTCCGAGCGGACCATCGAAGTGGCCTCCATTCGGGACACTGTCCACATGGGAGCCAGACAGTACAGCAGGCAGGGCAGGTGTTCTTCCGGCCAGACGGCCGAAAACATTGCCGGCTCCATCGTCATACACTTGAAGACCTGCCTCGGCCATCCATTTCTTCACGAGATTTTTAGCCATCCGCTCTTCTTTTGAAAAGCCAATCCGATAGGAGCCATGCTCATCGGTCAATCCGATTTCGGCAAGCTCTGATAATCTTCTTGCAAGCCGTTCGCCGGATACACCGGAATGATCCCATTTTTGGTTATAATCGTTTAGAAGTTTGTCTAGTATAGGGCTCTTTTCAGTAATCATGTCTGCCCTCCTTCAAAGGTGTTAACTGAAATTATAGAATAATCTGTCAATAATGTGTATAGCTAAAAAAGACAAATAACCTTGTCGTTATTTGTCTGTTGCAGCCAAAGCGTTATAGATAATGAATATATTCACGCAGATACAGAGCCAGCTGGATGTCAAAAGCACCCTTCCCTTCAAGTTCGTATGGAGCGAGGAGCTTCTTCATTTTGGACAGCCGGTATTTGATGGTATTGATATGAACATAGCTCTTTGCTGCAGTCAGTGTCATATTTTGATTGCTCTCAAGATACGTAGTAAGGGTCTGGACGAGCTCCGTATTATGCTCTGCATCGTAGGCAATCAGCTTGCCGATCCGGTCTTCTACATAATCTTGAAGGTCTATCGGATCGCTTTTTAAGAACAATCGGTACATTCCGAGAGTCTTATAGGAA
This sequence comes from Peribacillus kribbensis DSM 17871, assembly GCF_000430765.1. Taxonomy (GTDB): domain Bacteria; phylum Bacillota; class Bacilli; order Bacillales; family DSM-1321; genus Paraperibacillus; species Paraperibacillus kribbensis. The sequence continues at coordinate 5,211 of NZ_AUMQ01000036.1, forward strand.
AGAACATTGTCTTCCATCCGGTTTAATTTACCATATTCCGTACAGCGGAGAGCATCGCGGTAGGAGCTTTGGATATCCGTGAGAGCATGAAACACTCTCCCCAGCCCTACATGGTAAACAAAGGAGGTGGTTTCCCGGATTTTTCGATAAAGCCTGGAAAAAAAGGCTGTCATCGCTTTTAATATTTCTTCCTCCCCCTTCTGGTCGTCGACGATCAGAAGGAGAACATACTCCAAATTCTTATCCTGTACGAGGACCTTATAGGAAAGAGTTTGAAGCTCGTGATTTAACATGCGGTTAAAATATTGCTTGCGGCTATTGAATTCCTGAAATGGAAGCCGCTCATTGCTGATGGTGATATGAACACATAAATAGCGGTTGTGGCCCGAAATGCCTGCAATTTTCCGCTGGGGTGCTGTAAAGGCATCGAGCTTATCATTGAGAAGCTGTTCCAGCAGGTAACCCTCATACTTGCTGAGCTCTGACAGGGCTCTTTCCTGTCCCAGCAGCTCAAGGGCAAAAAGATTGCTAGCCAGTTCAATGGCCAGGTCATCAAGGGCATCGAATTCTTCATCGCTTTCTCTGACCGCAAGGATTCCGATGGTAAACTTGTCTGTTTTAATAGGAAAGAGGCGGAATCCCTCTTCTTCCAGAGTCTCATAGGAAAGCGGCTGGTTGTGAGCCGGCTGCTGGAAGACTCCGCTATATTTCTTAACGGACTCATTTGCCTGCTTGTTGCCTTCGGGATTGGAAGACACAATAGAGTCCAGAAACTCATTAAAAAGAAATACATCCCGCTGGATCAGGCGGGCCAAGGTTGTGGTGATTTGACTTAGATCATTTTTGAAAACGGAAGCTTTGGCTAATTCAGCATGAATTTTCTTAGAACGTTCCTGCTGGGCAAAGAGCTTGGCGTTTTCAATGGCAATGGAAGCCTGTGCAGCGAAGCTTTCCAAAATCAAGAGATCCTGGCTGGTGAAGATCACCTTATCCGAAAAGCTGTCGATGGTCAGTACTCCGATGCACCCGTCTTTAGAAAGCAGCGGAGCACTGATGGTACTCATCGGAAAATAGTGAGTTTCCCCCAGTGCTTTATGAAACAGCTCCAGATTATTTGGCTTAATATTATTCATGGCCTCGGTCGTTTCATGTACATGGCGGAAAATCTGTGCTTTTTTCGTTGAGAAGGTCCTTCCCGTCATGCCCTCCTCTAGCTCCAGCTCGATCTGCTTTAGATAGTCCAGATCAAAGCCGACTCCCTCGGTAATAACGAGCTTTTTTCTCTTTTCATGGTAAATGAATAGAATTCCGGCATGAGCACCATCAATGACATTCAGCACCTCATGAATTAACTGATTCAGTACCTTGTTCAGATCCAGAGTAGATGTCAGCACCCTGGCTGCATTGATTAGACTTACTAACTGCTTACCTGATTCCACTGTGTGCCCTCTTTCATCATTTGTTAGTGCTTATTATAGTATGGCATGCAAAAAGATGACAGAAAATTTCGTTTTGTGAGTCATATGGATGTTTCTTTACAAATTTTTCAAAGTTAACATTTAGATGAATTTCTTTACAATCCCATGATTTCCGTTATTTCTCAACCATACCGGGTACATCCATAATGTGTCATTAATCGACACAAAAAAACAGACAGCAAGGAGTGCTTACAATGAAAACAAATAAGCTAAAGAAAGCAACTGCAGGGATCGCTTTGGCAGCGTTGTTTGGATCATCTGTACCTGGCATTGCAGGAGCTCATGAAATCTCCAAAGCCGATGAAAGGTACCACTCCCAGCAGGCATGGAATCATCACCATGAAGGCCACCATTACAAGTTTCAGAACAAGTACAATTTCTTAAAAAACCTAGAGCAGGGAGATAAGCTTGGGCTTTTCACAGTCGGCTCAGTTGTAAAAGGGGATGATTCAACCACCGTCTCCTTGACAGGTGATGTCAATGTCAAGGGATCCTATAATCCGCAGAACGGTCAGTTCTCTTTAAACAGATTTGGATTTAAGCATCATCCACTTAATGGGTTTAGCGGCAAAAATATTGAAATTAATAATCAGTCCGATATAGCTGGCATACTTAACGGTCAAAGCGGCTCTTCCTATGTAACTGGTACCCTGACAAACATCCAGCTGGCCGTTACGGAAAATGGACTTACCATTTCAGCTGACTTGAAAAACGTTCAAAAGGTGACAAGGTAATTTATTTAAACCATAGACCCAAAGAGGCATTCACAATGAATGCCTCTTTCCAATTTTTATAGGAAGAGAATTTGAAGCTCTTTTTTTCACTATACCTTCTGCCATCCTGTTAGTTTGGAGTTGGTTTACGACAGTTCCAAAATGGTCCAATAAAAAAGAAAATATCAATAAAGGATATTAGGACAATCTCACATACAAAAAATCCTTTAGCATCTTCCGCTCTTTCGATTGATAGGCTTGAAATAATTTATGGCTCTGATTTGGAAGGCACTGATTTCTCCAAAGAATAAACAAAAATTCACATCCTTAAAACTAGTAATCCTCAAATTTACATCAGTATAGGGTGAACGGAAAATTTCAATCAACAACAATAAAGGTAATAAAGCAAAAGAAAAAAGCAGACCTTTGTTTGGCCTGCTGATCGTAATAGGATGATCTTACTCAGTTTGATCATTTTTTACACCTTTGCTTTTGTAAGGTTTTGCACTCTTTGCTTTGTTGGCACCAGCTTTCCATCGGTTCCAGCCCTTCTTCCCTGTTCCTCTGCCCGTTCCGCTCTTACCTTTTGCTTTACTCATATAGTCACTCCATTATTCACATGTGTACTTTTCATGTCATTACTTAGTTTTATCATAAACTGCGCCCATTAACCAATTTTAGAAAGACAGGGTATAGGCTCTATGAGGTGATACTTTATTTCATACTCTCTGATATCCAGTTCTATTTGCTTTTAAGCTGGTAGATCCTCGCCTCATATGGACGCATTTCAAACGATTGAATTCCCTCTTCTTCCACTTCATAATTGGATAATAAGAGCTGCGGCTTCCTTCCTTTTAAATCTTCAGGAAGTGTAAACGTTGGAGTCTCATCGAAGAAATTCAGTATGATCAATACCTGTTCATCCTCTAATGTACGAATATACACGTAGAGATCCGGATTAAGCGGAAGCAGCAGCTTATACTCGCCATAGATGAGAGCATCCTTATGCTTACGAAGTGCAATCAGCTTTTTATAATAATGAAGAATGGAGTCCTGATCCTGCAGGTCGTTCTGGACATTGACTTCCTTGTAATTGGAATTCACCTGAATCCAGGGCTTCCCAGTGGTAAAGCCGGCATGCGGGGCAGAGTCCCACTGCATCGGTGTCCGCGAATTATCACGGCTTTTTTTCCAGATTGATTCCATGATCTTTTCCAGCGGGACTCCATTTTTTTGTGATTCATGATAATGATTCAGTGTTTCCACGTCCCGATATTCTTCAATGAGTTCAAATTTAGGATTGGTCATCCCGATTTCCTCGCCTTGGAATATGTAAGGCGTCCCTTCAAGGGTCAAAAGGAGTGTGGCCAGCATCTTGGCGGATTCTTTTCTGTATTTGCCGTCATTCCCAAAGCGCGAAACAGAGCGGGGCTGATCGTGATTGCAGAGATAATTGGCGTTCCATCCTTTCCCGTGAAGCACAGTCTGCCACTTGCTTAAAATATTTTTCAAATCTAAGAGAGTCCAAGGCTTCAGGTGCCATTTCCCCGTCCCACCCGCAGCGGCATCCATCTGCATATGCTCGAATTGGAATACCATATTGAGCTCATTCCGCTCATCCCCGATATAATCCAGTGCCTGTTCCGGTCCAAGACCAGAGGTTTCGCCAACTGTCATAATATTATATTGATCCAGTACCTCTTCATTGAGGTTTCTGAGAAGCTTATGGACTTTTTCCAGATTGGAAAAAAGAGAATACGCTCGTACATAGGGAAGATGTTCGGGATCTGGCGCGTCCGGGAGACCCACGGCTTTTACAATATGTGCTATGGCATCGAAACGGAATCCATCGATTCCTTTATCAAGCCACCAGCGGACCATATCATTGATTTGATTCACCACTTCTTCATTTTCCCAATTCAAATCAGGCTGGTGCTTGGTATAGAGATGCATATAGTATTCATCTGTTTTCTCGTCATATTCCCACACTGAGCCGCTAAAATAGGATTCCCAGTTATTCGGAAGACCGCCGTCCTTTCCTTTCCGCCAGATATAGTAATCCCGTTTGGGGCTGTCAACGGAGGAACGCGCTTCAATGAACCATGGATGTTCATCTGAAGTGTGGTTGACGACCAGGTCCATAACGATCTTCAATCCCAAAGCATGTGCCGTTTCGAGAAGGAGATCAAAATCCGCCATTGTTCCAAACTGATCCATAATTGCCTGATAATCGCTGATATCATAGCCATTATCGTGATTGGGAGATTGGTAGATCGGACACAGCCAAACCACATCCACACCCAAATCCCTTATATATTCGAGCTTAGAAATAATTCCCTGCAGATCCCCGATGCCATCCCCATTTGAATCTTTAAAGCTGATCGGATAAATCTGATACACGACTGCCTCTTTCCACCATCTTTTCTTCAAACTACATTCCCCCGTAAATTTGTTCATAAAATTTTTACCCTGGGAGATTACTATAAAACCTTCACCCATTCCAAGCACTTTTTATCGCCAAAGCGCCCTATATCATTTACAGTTAATGTAAATGATATTTCCAATAGGAGGAAGAGTGTTGAAATGGCTCCTTTCATTGATAGTATTTGTAGTCGTCCTGACAGGGTGTACTAAAGATCCTTCACCCACGTTAACTCATAACGGCAGTCTGGCCAAATCGTATCTAAACGAAAAAGGCTATATCATCCTTTCCTTTCAAGGGCAAAGCACTTACTCTTTTCCCAGGCGGGGTTTAGCTGGAAATGATCATGATCAGGATGAGTGGTCTGTCCAAAGAGTGAAGCCAGATGAGTATATAGATAAAAAAATCAATATAGAAACATTTCATGTAAAGAACCACCCACTGGATAAAATGTTTAAATCGGAAAAGGGCTATTTAGGGAAAACAAGGGTGGATGTGTGGATGTACAATGGCAAAATCATCGGAGGAACTTCGTTTCCAGTTTTAAATGAACGAGCCTCTATCGTTGGCGGTTTTTATTCACTGGATGGGAAAACAGGAGAGGAGATTCATAGAGATTATCGAGCATGGCTGAGGGAATGGCAGAAAAAATATCAGGAATAAAAACAGCTGGCTATTAACTTGTTCCTCAGAAGGCAGCAGTATATTATTCCATGTTACCGTTGGCTGCTCCTGAGTGGTGAGGACCGATGACCTCTGAAGCTCCCTCCAAGCTTTCGGGGAGAAGAATGCTGGCTCCTCCAACCAGATTGACGGGTACCGCGCAGCACTGGTTTTCACTTTATCGATGGCTTCCTCAAGCGATTTCACCATTCTCACATAAACTTTTTCCTTTGATGGTTTTGTCAAGATGCTCCACCCTGGCAGGATTTCCGAGCTCCACCTTTCCCAGTGCGACAGCCACATCCGCTGCTGTTAAGGTGTCACAACCGAAAATGCAGGAATGACAAAAGGGCAATGACCAATATACGCTTAAAAATCCTTGTCAATTGACGTGTTGATTAGCAACAATTCTTTTCGAATTTTGTAAGAAGAATTAAAATCCACAAGGGAACATACATTCTCACAGATGTTATAGTAATGTTAAAAATTGGGGGTGCTCTATGAAACTAGGTAATATTAGTATTAAAGATCTAATGGAACATTATAATGTAACGGGCTTAGGCTTGGCATTGATTGAAAATGGCCAGCTAAGCGTGGTTGAAAATTATGGTTTGAATAAAATGGGAACCTTTAATTTTGTTAAATCTGATTCGATTTTTAATGCTTGTTCCATAAGTAAGTTTTTAACAGGGATGCTAGTTATGATATTGACGGAACAGGGAATTCTTGAATTAGATGAGAATATAAATAAAAAGCTAAGATCGTGGAGAATTCCTGTTAATAAGTTCACATTACATAATAAGATTACTTTGCGTCATTTACTTAGTCATCAATCTGGAGTAGTCGATCCAGATGATAGCTTTTATGAACTTGATTCGACAGATCCGATACCTTCAATAGTTGAGTTACTAAAAGGAAAGACATCCTATTGTAAAGCACCAATTGAAGTATCTTTTGAGCCAGGCAGTGAATTTCAATATTCAGATGCTGGCTTCTGCATCATACAACAACTAATACAAGATGCGACTGGTAAGACTTTTGAAGTACTCGCAAATGAACTACTATTTAAACCATTAAAAATGGAAAACAGCTTATTCCCAAAGCTCATTTCTGAATTAACCATGAAAAACTTTTCTTATGGACATAACAAAAAAGGACAATTAATTGATGGAATATACGCCATATATCCATATCCAGCAGCCTCTGGACTATGGACAACCCCTACTGATTTAGCGAAATTGGTAATTGAATTAATTAGTTCTTTAAAAGGGAAGAGTAAAATTGGACTTTCTAAAATGAAAGCAAAAGAAATGATTAGCCCGCAAGGCTGTAAAGATTGGACTGGACTGGGGGTATTTTTAGATGGGGTAGATAAAGAACTTGAAATTTCTTCCCTTGGATGGGGAGTCGGCTTCCAATCTATGATGGTTGCCTGCCCATATCAGGAGACCGGTTTAGTTATAATGACTAATACAGATTTAGAAGTTCATCAATTGAAAGGGATAATTGGGGAAATTTATAACTCATTAACCTCTTAACTAAATGCTTTAACTTTACAGGGGTCAAAAACTCTATAAATCAGAAAAATAGCGTGCAAAGTTGTGTCAGTTTGCACGCTATTTTCATTATCCATTATATGATATGTACCTCTATACGGAAACTTTATGAATACTCTCAGCCTGCTGCTTTCTATCTAAGATCTTATTTTTTCTGCCTATCCAACCAATCCATTCTTCCCATTCATCAGCTCTGCTTTCGATAGCGGAAGGAAATCCAGCATAAGGCCCACTGTCTCATTTTGATCGTGCAGGATTCGAGTCTGATATAAACCGTCCCCCATTCCGGACTCGGAGACAATTCCTTCTCTGAATGCATAGTGGTTTTTATCGTGATTCAGGCGTGGGTTATATACTTTTTTTAAGAGCCAGCCTGCTGTTACAATGCCAGCCCGGGAAGAATCAACCGTAATCCTGGCGTAGTCTTTAAATCCTTTGGTGTCTAAGCTGCCATTTTCCAGGGATTCCTTGTGAAAGGCAAAAACACAGGCATTTTTGATTCCGGAAGCAGCATCCATGGAACGCTGCAGGACCTTCGCAACCCACAGTCCTTTTCTTGCATTTATCACTTCCGCCTGCATCCTCTTACCTCCTTCTTCATTTACTCCCAGAGGGTAGGTCGGGTCTGTGAGCATTAAATGACCATCATTCACTTCAAAAAACCCAATCTGTTTAACCGTCACCTCAATCTCTCCCTTCTTTTTGTCTATTTTCGACAGAGGGATGGTGTTTTATTCCAGAGGTTTCCCCTGAAGTTGCTGGACGAATCAATTATTTACATGATAAAGCTTTTCTGATTAGGACCATTGGCTGGCACCTTAAACTTGCTCTTATGTACCAAAGTTGCACAGAGGCAACTTTTTCGGTAAAAAAATAGTACCCTCCAGAAACTTATTCTACTTATCATCGGTAAACTTTTGACTGCTGTAATGTTGAAACACATTGTTATACTCTTCTTCACTAATAATCCCCAGGGCTTTAAAAATATAAGAATAGGCAATGATCTTTTTCCTCATACGCGGACTGTAGGGCATTTTCATTCCCTCCTTTTGTATAGTATATTCCAAGCTGTTTCTAATGTGTCACTCCTCAAAAAAGTTTCCTTTATAAAACTTTTGTTCCCCACCGTTTATAATTTCAGAGATTGCTGGTAATAGATAGCAGCCATTCCAATTACAGCGAAGAAATGATCGCTTTGTCTTTATTTATTCAGATATTTGATGACAGCCATTTCCCTGCCAAACCGGTCGCCATGATCGACAAATCCCAGACTCGCATATAAATGATGAGCTTCCTTATTTTCCGGATTGTAGCCAACTATAATTATTTGTGCATCAGGCAGCTCCGCTATTTTAGATATCACCATCTTAGTGGCTGCCTTTCATATGCCCTTGCCTTGGAATTTCTTATCCACCATGATCCGGTAGATCCAGTAACCATCGAATTCTTCTTTTTGAGAATTATACATCAAAAAGCCTGCTGTTTTATCTCCGTAAAGGATAGCATAAGGCAGTAAGAATTTATTTTTCGGCATGGACTTCTGATTATTAATTCCCAGTTTCCAATCCCAGTTCATGGTAATAAAGAATTAATTTCAAAATATTCAGTCTTCAAGTTTGCTCTTTATCTCCGCCTTTTTTAGACTAAAAATGACACTACAAACCCAGGAGGTAGACTATGAAAAGAACTTTGTCTGTTATTCTTGCTTTTACCCTTAGTTTGTTAGCTGCTGCTCCTCTTTCTTCTGTATCTGCTAAAGGACCTGTTAAGAAGAATAATTATTCGCAGGTAGATTATGGTACCGATGGGATGGTGGCTACGGCACACCCTCTTGCTTCAAAGGCCGGTGCTGATATCCTGAAAAAAGGCGGCAATGCGGTTGATGCAGCCATAGCTATTCAGTTTGCGCTGAATGTGGTCGAACCAATGATGTCTGGAATCGGCGGCGGTGGTTTTATGATGGTCTATGATGCCAAGACAAAGAAAACCTCCATCATTGACAGCCGGGAACGGGCCCCAAGCGGCGCCAGGCCAAATATGTTCCTTGATGAAAAGGGACAGCCCATACCATTTGAGGAGCGTGTCGAGAGCGGAACTTCCGTTGGTGTACCAGGTACGCTGAAGGGGCTTGAGGAGGCTCATGACAAATGGGGATCAAAGCCCATGGCGCAGCTGGTTTCCCCCGCCATCAACCTGGCGGAAAAAGGATTCAATATTGACTCAGTTTTGGCAAAGTCCATTGCCGACAGCAAGGACAAGCTTTCTAAAAGTGCCGCTAAAAACGTCTTCCTCCGCGGGGGTAAACCATTGAAAGAGGGAGACAGACTCGTCCAAAAGGATTTGGCAAAAACATTTAAGCTGATTCGTGCTCAGGGCTCTGACGCGCTCTATCACGGAGAAGCCGGCAGGAAACTAGCAAAGACAGTACAGGATAAAGGCGGTTCGATGAAGTTCAGCGATTTGAATAAATACGACGTCACTGTCGACCAGCCAATTTGGGGAGATTATAAAGGGTATAAGATCGCAAGCATGCCTCCTCCAAGCTCAGGCGGTGTCTTCCTTCTTCAAATGCTGAAGATTCTGGACGACTTTCATCTTTCTCAATATGGCGTCCGTTCCTGGCAGAAATATCATCTCCTGGCAGAAACGATGCATCTGTCCTACGCGGACCGTGCAGCCTATGCCGGTGACCCCGAATTTGTGAATATTCCTTTAAAAGGTCTCCTGGACCCCCGCTATATTAAGGAACGTCAATCGCTGATCAGCATGGACCATTCCGCTAAAACTGTAAAAGCGGGAGATCCATGGAAATATGAAACCAGCAACCCGGATTATGCTGTCGTTCCTCAAAACGATGATAAAAAAATCGGGCAGACCACTCATTTTACCGTAGCGGATAAATGGGGCAATGTGGTTTCATATACGACTACAATTGAACAGGTTTTCGGCAGCGGCATCATGGTTCCCGGCTATGGTTTCATGCTGAATAATGAACTGACGGATTTCGATGCTGTTCCAGGCGGAGCAAACGGAGTTGAACCAAACAAGCGCCCGCTCAGCAGTATGACGCCGACGATCGTCTTTGAAAATAACAAGCCAGTATTGACCGTCGGGTCTCCAGGAGGACCAACGATCATCGCTTCTGTGCTGCAAACCATCCTTCATTCTTTAGAATATAATATGGAACTCAAGGCAGCCGTAGAAGAGCCAAGAATTTACACGAATAAACCAGGTTCTTACCTGAGAGAAAAAGGAATATCCCCGGATACCATCAGCATGCTGAACAAGATGGGGCATGCATTTGGTACCGATGAAGCCGAGATTGGAAATGTACAAAGTATTCTCATCAATCAAAAAGAGGGATATTTTAAGGGTGTTGCCGACTCAAGCCGGAATGGCGCGGCGATAGGAGTGAATGATAAAGGCCATAAACCAAATAAAAAATGATATTAAAGCGTGGATTCGTTCTGAATTCACGCTTTTTTGCTGAAATCCATACATTCTATTCTTGAACGTCTTTTCTCCTGGCCGGCTGAAAGTCAGCAGGCAGTGCGATGGTGAAAGTCGTCCCTTTATGCAGGATACTCGTGACCTGGATCTCCCCTTCTAATAATAAAACCAGGTGTTTGACAATGGCTAAACCCAGGCCAGTGCTCCCCATTCTATTGGTCCTTGATTTATCGACTTTATAAAACCTTTCGTAAATAAACGGAAGATCTTCACGGGGTATACCGATACCTGTATCTCTTACCTGAATGTACATTTTCTCTCTGCCTCTCCAGGCTTTTAACGTCACATGGCCATCTGGCTTATTGTAGTTGATAGCATTTTCAACTAGATTCATAAGAATCTGTTCCAGGCGCACTCCATCTGTCATGACCATCAAACTTCCTTCATCTATCTCCTGGTGAAGGTGAACACTTCTATGCTTTGCTTTCAATTCAGCCTTTTTGAGGCAGCTGCCAATCAAGGAAGGCAGATGATGCCGGTCATATGTAAGCCCGACCTGACCTCCCTCTATTTTGGAGAGCTCGAATAGATCCGTGATCAAAGCATTCAGCTGATCGGATTCGCTGAGAATGATGGATAAATAGAGCTCCTTTTCCTTCTCCTCTTTGTACAATTGATCCCTTATGACTTGTGTATAACCTTTTATGTAGGAGATTGGAGTTCTCAAGTCGTGCGATACATTGGCAAATAGCTCACTCTGCCTGTTTCTGTACCTCTCCAGCTCGTGCCCCAGATCATTGATGGCCTTGGCTAAGGATCCCAGTTCATCCTTTGATTTTGCTGGGACCTTCTCGTAATATTTTCCTTTTGCAATCGCTCTTGTAGCCCGTTCCATTTTCAGCAGGGGCGAAGCAAGCTTCCTTGAAGCCATATAGGTAAATACCAAGGCTACACATAAAGCACCGAGCATGGAAGAAAGTACGAGAACCTTCATATGATGAACCGATTTGTTAATAGGGTCGGTACCCGAGAACAGGAAGAGGCCGGCTTCTTCTTCTCCCGCCCCCCTTCCGAGACGCTTTCCGGAGAGGAAATAATTCTGATGATCCTCTGCATGATACTCTTTATTTTTAACCGCCTTTTTTGCAAAAGCATAGTTTACTAGCTTTCTCTCGACCCGGATGCCTTGTGGAAATAGTTTTATGTTGGAGGAAACTAAAACTACCCCCTTCTGATCAATCAAGCAGAAATCAGTTTCAGTAAGCTTCGCGGCTGTATGGAGTGATTCCATATCGAGCTCAGAAAAAGTCTTGGAATAATAATCGGCTAACTGTACAATTTGATGGCGGGCATCATGTAAATAGGATCTTTTATAAAGTTCATTGATTATTAAAATAAGAGGCACGAGAACGCTCATATAAACGAGGAAAATGGTTGCCCCCCACTTTAGGACGATGCTGTTCCATTTCATAGAGAGCCATCCGCGGCATTAAATTTGTAGCCCACTCCCCACACGGTTTGAATCGGATTATAATCACTGGTTAATTCCTTCGTCTTTAGCCGAATATTTTTTATATGTGAATCTACTGCCCTTAGATCTCTATGATCCTGGAATCCCCAGATCACCTCCAGCAGCATCTCCCTTGTGAACACACGCTGCGGCTGGCTCGCTAAGAAATAAAGGAGATCATATTCTTTTGGGGTGAGCTCCGCCTTCCTTCCTTTGACTAAAACCGTCCTGCTGTCGGTCTTAATCGTGAGTAATTGTTCTCCAAATACCATAACATTCTCGGCATAATGTTCATTGATCAGTGATCGCCGGAATAATGCTTTGATTCTCGCTGAGAGCTCACATGGCTCAAAAGGCTTGCCTAAATAATCATCCGCCCCAATTTCAAGTCCGCACACTTTATCCATTATTTCATTCCGGGCAGAAAGCATAAGGATAGGCGTCTGGCGTTTTTTTCGTATCTCCTTGCAAATTTCCCATCCATCCAGTTCCGGAAGCATAACATCAAGAATGATTAAATCCACATGTGCGGATGATAAAACATCAAAGGCCTGCCTGCCGTCTTCTGCCTCCAGCAGCTGATAATCTTTCTCTAAATAAATCCTCAAGAGGTTTCTCATATTCCATTCATCTTCCACGATTAAAATTTTCTTTTTCACGTATTCCCTCCTGCTTTTCCGTGATTGTCTCCCGAGGTAATTAATGCAGCAACTGCCTCACTTGTTTATTATATTTTAATATAATTTACAGCCTTTCTGACATTAAATATTTCCAGTTTGAGACTAAAAGACTATCTTTTTGAAAGTTAGGAAAAAAGAAGGAAAAACAAGAAAATCCATAGTTTCTACACATTTACTGAGTAAAGTGCTAAATAGCTATTTAAAACATGAAAGGAGATAGAAAGAAATAGTAGAAAACCTTTTTAACAAAGATGGCAAGCTTGAAACCAAAGTGAAAGGAGAAAGATCATGACTATTATGTCTAATATTCTAAATCACAATGAGGTTTTTGTTGGAGAAAATCAGTACGAGGATTACAAGACAACGAAGTTCCCGGATAAAAAAATTGTCATTTTAACATGTATGGATACTCGTCTGCTTGAGCTGCTTCCTAAGGCAATGGGCCTGCGAAATGGCGATGCCAAAATCATAAAAAATGCAGGCGCCGTCGTGTCCCATCCATTTGGCAGCATCATGCGAAGTATTCTTGTTGCCATTTATGAACTTAAAGCCGAGGAAGTATTCGTTGTCGGCCATCACGGCTGCGGCATGGTGGGTCTTCAGTCAGATTCCATCCTAAAGTCTGCCAGGAGCAAGGGGGTTCCGCCGGAAAAATTCGAAACCCTTAAACATGCCGGGATTGATTTATCGAGCTGGCTGACTGGTTTTTCATGTGTGGAAGAAAGTGTTAAAAGTAGTAGTCACAGAATCAAAAATCACCCTTTAATGCCAGAAGGAATTCCTGTACATGGGATGGTGATCCATCCAGAGACGGGCAAGCTGGATTTAGTCGAAGATGGATATCACATGACCCGCGAAACTCCTTCCAGCTTTAAAAAGGAGGTGCAGGCATGATCCCTGATGCCAGATTCTCCGGGTACAGCTTAGACCGCCTTCAGAAGGACCTTGTTGCCGGGCTTGTTGTTGGAATTGTTGCCATCCCTCTGGCAATGGCTTTTGCGATCGCTTCAGGAGTGCGGCCGGAATACGGGCTTTATACCTCGATCATTGCCGGTATTATCGTTTCCCTCTTAGGAGGGTCCAAATATCAAATCGCAGGGCCGACTGGCGCTTTTGTGCCGGTCCTGTTAGGAGTAGTCATGCAATATGGCTATGAGAAACTGCTGATTGCCGGGTTCCTGGCCGGGTTCCTGATCCTGCTGATGGGGGTGTTCAAGCTTGGGAGGTATATCAAGTTCATCCCCAGGCCGGTGACCATAGGCTTTACTGCCGGGATTGCGGTCATCATTTTCTCAGGACAGATTGCCAATTTTCTAGGGCTACGCAATCTGGAAAAAGAAGAAGCCTTCCTGTTAAACATGAAGGAAATCGTCGTTCATTTAAATACGGTAAATATTTACAGTATTATCGTCGCCTGTATCAGCCTGGCGATTGTGATAACTGCTCCCAAATTCATCGCCAAGGTACCTGGGGCCCTTCTTGCACTGCTTGTATCTACACTAATAGCTGCCTTCTTTTTCCCTGGTGAGGTTGCGACTATTGGGTCCACTTATGGGGCTATTCCAAATGGACTGCCGAGCTTTCAGTTTCCTCAGCTGTCCGTCAGCCTTGTGATCGAACTCCTTCCCGCCGTCCTGGTGATTGCCATGCTCGGAGGGATTGAATCCCTGTTGTCCGCATTAGTAGCTGACGGAATGACAAAAGAGAAGCATAATAGCAACAAAGAGCTGATCGGGCAGGGAATCGCCAATATAGTAACCCCTTTATTCGGGGGAATTCCCGCGACGGGAGCCATTGCGAGAACAGCAACCAATATTAAAAATGGAGGAGCTTCTCCCATCTCAGGCATCGTGCACGGAATCGTGGTACTGCTGGTGCTCCTCGTATTCGCACCGTATGCCTCCGCCATTCCACTTGCAAGCATGGCTCCCATCCTGATGTTTGTTGCCTGGAATATGAGTGAGCGAAGGGAGTTCGCCCTTATTCTCAAAACCAGGACCATGGATTCCCTGATTTTGAGTGTTACATTCCTATTGACCGTTTTAATTGATCTTACAACCGGAGTGGGAATAGGCTTACTTTTAGCTCTTATCGCTTTTGTCAGGCTGATGAGCACCACACTTCGCATTGATCAGGCAGAAAAGCTGGTAAAGCATGAAATGGGAGAAGCGGGCACTCCCCCTCCGCATATTCAAATGTACACTATAGAAGGACCCTTATTCTTCGGCTCCATTGAACGATTTGAAGAAGGAATTGAAAATATCCTTCATTCAGATCCTGACATTCTGCTCTTGAGAATGAGCAAGGTTTCCTTTATGGACTTGTCTGGAGAAGCCCATCTCACAAGCATTGTGAAGCAATTTAAATCCCAGAATCGGCAGGTGTTCATCTCCGGCCTCCAAAAAACGCCGCGGGAAATATTCAAAAAAACAGGGTTATACGAGCTCATAGGACACGAGAATTTTTTCACCCGTACAGATGATGCAGTAAAAAAAGCATTAGCCAAAAAGAATGCTCATCAGCCGCATTCCAAGTCACCAGTACTAACGCATAAAAGGAGGAAAGAGCTCGGTTTGACCTGAGGCAGCTGTCATTGAATAAACAGGAAATGCAGCCTAATCTTCAGTCCTAAATTGACTAAGCCGCAAAGCTGTCAGCTTTGCGGCATTCTTTTTATGCAAGATTCGAAAGTTCCTCAGTTGTCTTCTGATGAACCTTCAGCAGTGAGAACGGAATATGAGCATATCCTTCCATTAATCTCCTTGCCGTCCTTCCATTCGCTGCCCTTTTTACATTCCAGCTGCCGCCGGAGAATTCGACATCCGCGTCTACGTACATGGTTCCTGACGGGTGTCCAATCCGGATGCCGCCCCCTCCCATAAAAGCTTGTTGATGGGGAATGGTTCCTGGAATTTTCGCGGCAGCGGCAAGGGCCATGGCCCCGCTGACGGCATGTGTCCGGTGGAGCTGCCCCATGGTGATATAGCGTGAAACAATATCAATTTCATCCCGATAAACCATTTTATTTTTCACAGTAATGTAGTCCTTTGGGCTGGTGACAACCGCAATTTTCGGAAGTGCATGGGCGGCCGGGGAAATGATGTGCCGGTCTTCCTCTTTAAGGAGACCGGCCATGATTCCGGCTTCCACTCTGATTTTTTCCAATGTATCAAGGATCTCAGGATTACCGTTCACCTCGCCCTGGAGTTCGGTTCCCTTCAGCCCAACATCTTCTGCCCTCACAAATACCAATACATTGGCACAGTCAATGATACTCACTTCAAATGTACGGCCATCCAGAAGTGTAATAGAATCAAAAGGCCGGTTTGTAGGAAGCGTCCGTCCCGTAAAGGTCCCTCCTGAATCCATGAAATTCAGCATGATCCTGGAAGAAGTTCCCGGGACGCCGTCAATCACAAAATCACCTTCATATTGGATCTGGCCGTTTTTCACCGGAATTTCCGCCACAATCATCTTATTGATATTATTGTTGTATATGTTGACATAAGTGATCGGCTCCACCAATGGCACATAGCCTTCCTCCGCTGCATACAGCCCCACAGCGGTCACGAAATTGCCGCATGTCACATTATAGTCAATTGTCTTTTTCTCCAGGCTGACCTGGCCAAATGTATAATCGATGTGGGCATCTGGATGTGTAGGAGGCCCGATGATGGCTAATTTACTGGAGAGGGAGGTGCCTCCCCCCAGCCCATCCACCTGGCTTTCATCCGGGCTGCCATACATTTTAAGGAGAACTTCATCCCGTAAAACAGGATCTCGGGGGAGATCTGATTTTCGAACGATCAGCCCCTTGCTGGTCCCTCCTCTCATAATTACCGTAGGGATCTTGTAAACCTGCCCAAAATCATACATAATTCCATTCCTCCGCTGTCTATGATAGTTTAGATGCTTGAAGTTTCTGTCTGTACACTGCCGGCAGAAATATCTTCCTGATACGAGTTATTAATTTCCTCCAGGCTCCGTTTGGAAGTCCGGGGACCAAAGGTAATGGCCACTCCGGAAGCAATCCAGACAGCCGCAATGAAGATAAAGACATTCATGTATCCATAACCGCTGTAGATGAAGCTGATACAAAACGGCCCCAGAACATTGGAGAAACGGCCGATGCCGTAGGTCAGTCCCTGCCCGAAGGAACGTACCTCAGTTCCATATACCTCAGATGTATAGGTATAAAGATTGGATGAGAAGGTTCTTTCAATTAAATTGATCAAGAAACCAAATACAACAATCATGACAGGATTCAGTGTAAACCCGAATAAAAGTACGGATGCCGCTATGAAGAAGCAGGCGATGGCAATATTGGTTTTCCGTTCAAAACGGTCTGAAACAGCGGATCCAAGCAGGGCTCCTAATGGTGCCCCCAGCGTGATCAGGGTGCTATATAGAAGAGAATCCTTTAAGTCGATTCCCTGCTGGACCAGCAGTGTCGGCACCCATGAACCGAAACCATAGAAAGCGATGGTCTGAAAAATCCAGACGGCGATAAGAATGATTGTCCTGTTCAAATAAATCCCTTTGAAAATATCAGACATCCGATTCCCTTTCCCAGGAAACTCCACTGCCCTCTCAGGCTCCGCATCATTAAGACCGCCTTTTTCCTGAATCACAAGCCTCTCAATCGTCTCGATTACTTCCTTGGCCTTTTCTCTCTGTCCATTGACTTCATACCACCTTGGCAGCTCAAAAAGCCGATTGATCAGCAATAAAGCAAAAATTCCGAGCCCGCCCCAGACAAACACCAGCCTCCAGCCCCAGTCTGACATAGGAATCAGATAACTCGAAACCCATCCAGTAATGGGGATTCCCATGATTCCAATGGCAATCGCAAGTCCCTGATATTTCCCGCGTGTGGCCTTTGGAAAAAACTCAATGATATAAGTGTTCGCATTCACAAGCAGGGAGGATGTTGCCATTCCCGTGATAAAACGGAAGATGGCACATGACCAGACACCCCAAGAAAACGCATTCAAAAATGAGAATAGAGATAAAAAGATCAGCGAAATGATAATGGATTTCTTCCGTCCTGCCTTATCCCCCAGCCTTCCGCCGAGCGTAGCCCCTAGAAACATTCCAAAAAATGCACAGGAGTTAATGGTCGCAATGACATTCATCGGCAGGTTCCATTGCTTGACAAGCACCGGTGATACGTATGAAAACGTATTCAAATCTGCGAATTCAAAGAAATAGGCAATAGCAAGGGCAAAAATAACCTTCTTGTGAATAGATGAAAAGGGGAGTCTATCTAATCGATTGGATATATTGAGACTTGCTGAATGATTCATGTTTCATCCTCCGTTCGGTTTCTTTTTCGCATTGGTACAAATTCTAATGATATAGAATACACATCCTGCTCATTTGGCACGGACCATCTTAGTGCGCAAGGAGAAGGAAGATCCTCCCCTCCTAGCTTTTGATGAGATTTCCTTGTTTCACATATCCTGCTGCAGAGGCACCTGCGAGTTTTCCGTATACGGCACCCGACATCAGCCCTGATCCACCCGGATAATTTTCATAAAAGATGCCGCCGATCATTTCACCTGCTGCAAATAGACCTGGAAGAGGCTGTCGCTCCTTAGTCAGGACTTCACCCTCCGGGCTCACATGCAATCCGCCGAAAGAAAACGTGATGCCGCAGGTAACCGGGTAAGCGTAAAACGGACCTTGATCCATACGCAGCGCCCAATTCGACTTTGCAGGAGTGATTCCCTCCGTTCTCTTTCCGTCTTTAACAGTAGGGTTATATTCGCCATCCTGAACTGCTGAATTGTAGGCCTCTAAAGTCTGCAAGAACTGCTCCTTGGCTACAGGAATCAGATCAGCGAGTTCCTCCAGCGTGTCAGCCTGATAGCAGGTGGCTTCCTCGAGATTATATTCGCTCCTCAGCATTGAGCGCACCTGGGCATCAAAGACTTGGAAAGCCATATGGTCTGGCTGCTTCAATACTTCGCGGCCATATTTGGCATACGTATAATTCCTGAAATCCGCTCCTTCATCCACGAACCGCTCCCCGTTCTTATTGATGATGAGCCCCAGCGGGAAGGAGGACTTTTTGAAAATATCCCCGGGCTTATTGAAATCTCCTACCTTTGGTGCGTGATAATCTGTGCCGATCGAGTGGCAGCCTGACCAGTCGCCATATTTTTCAGCGCCTGCTTCCAGGGCCATCTGCAGGCCGTCTCCAGTGTTGTGCTCCGTTCCTCTAACGATGGCTGCTTCCCACTCAGCTCCCATAAATCTCGAGCGCATCGCCTTATTGGCTTCAAACCCGCCGCAGGCAAGAATGACAGCGCTTGCTTTTATATCAATTTCGTTTTCACCATGCTGGACGATGACTCCTGTGATTCTTTCATCCTCCTTCGTCAGCCTGACAGCTCTTGCTCCATACCATACATCAACCCCAAGCTCGCCCAGCCGCTGATTCAGCTTTTGGACAAGACCAATCCCTTTGTGATAGGTCCTGACCGGAAGTCCGCCCCAAAAATGTCGTTTACCATCTTTTTCATAGGATTGATTCTCAGCATTCAGTTCAAACTTGACCCCATGGTTCCTCATCCAGGAGATGGTTTCAAAGGACTGGGACACAAGCTGTCTTGCAAGCTCAGGGTCGCTTTTTCCCTCGGTCACTCTCATAAGGTCGCTATAGTAATCTTCTTCTGTATATTCCGGCATGCTGATCTTTCCTGCTGCCTCTTCATCAAGCTCCACAATTTCCCTGATGGCCGTTAAGCCCTTATATGCAAACCGGATGGCGCCATCTGTAAAAAATGAATTTCCGCCCCTTTTTTCCTTTTCCGCTTTTTCAAGAACAAGAACACGCGAACCCAGTTCCTTCGCTGAAATGGCTGCACACAAAGCGGCATTTCCTGCTCCCACCACCACTACATCTGTTTCATATGTTTGATTCATATCCCAGCCCTCCATGTTGTTGTTCAAATATTCTTATTATTCTATTAAAAGTATATTTTAGTTTATAATATAAATAAAATACTTATATTTTATTGGCATATATAAATTTCTTTTATATCTAAGATTTATTAGAGGGAGATGAAGCTCAATGGAGGAAAAAGATTGGATTCTGCTGCAGACCATATACGAGGAAGGAAACCTCTCAAAGGCATCCGAGCGCTTATATATCTCCCAGCCCGCCCTGACCTACAGGATCCAGCAGCTGGAAAAGGAATTCAATACGAAGATTCTATTAAGAAAGAAAAGAGGAGTAGAATTCACTACCCATGGTGAATACCTGGTCCAGTATTCTCAGAACATGCTGTTCCAGCTGCGAAAAACAAAGGAACATCTGTCAAATATGGATCACAAAGTTAGGGGGACCCTCCGGCTTGGTTCCTCAGGAAACTTTGCCCGCTATAAGCTGCCGCAAATTCTCGAAGGATTTTTATCCCGATATCCCGATATCGAGGTCAACCTGAAAACCGGCTGGAGCTTCGATATCAATCAGATGGTGAATAAAGAAGAAGTCCACGTAGGGATCACAAGGGGCCGTTACAACTGGCAGGGCCCACAGCTGCTGTTGAATGAAGAAAATATCTATATTGTTTCAAGAGACCCCATTGTTCCAAAAGAACTGCCTGCCCTGCCCAGGATCAATTACCAGACCGACCAGACCCTTAAAACCACCATTGATAAATGGTGGAAGGATTCCTTCACACTGCCCCCTTATATCACCATGGACGTCGACAATATTGACACCTGCAAAGAAATGGTCATCAGGGGTCTCGGATATGCTATCCTGCCTGGTATCTGCCTTGTTGGCAACGAGGGACTGCACACATTAAAGATCGAATCCAAAATCACAGGAGAAATCATACGAAAGACTGTACTTGTATATCAGGAATCCTCCCTGGAGCTGGCAGTGGTAAAAGCCTTTGTGGAGTTCATGGAGAGTGTGGAGCTGGATTAAGGCCGAAAGTTCATTTAGGAACGCCATTTGGGAGGCACTTCTGGGTGGCGTTTTTTTCTGGTTTGGCCTCCCTGAGATTCAGCCCCGGTCCCCTCACGCTGCCCTTCTTTTTTCTCAGCCTCCGCTAATTTATACTCAAACAGGTTAACTATTTGCTTGAACTTCTTTGCTCGTATTCCTTTATTTTTCACTCGAGATTTTCTTGTTATTACTCGTATAGCATGGATTTTTGCTCAGAGTCAGCTCCTCCAGAGAAATGGGCCGTTCACTAAAAAAAAAGGACCCATCATGAATTCAGAATTAAATTATAGTTGACAGGTCGGAATAATAAGAATAAATTATAAGATAATAAGATAATGATTTCCAACAGATTTACAGCTTATAAGTTTACTTGGGTATGCCTATTTTCTATATAAGGACGTTTTGAAACATATAAGGAGGAGTGCAGGATGGGTTCCAACAGAACAATTGAAGGAAGAAGAAACGAACTGATTCATAAACTGATTGAGTTTGAACAATTTAAAAAAGATGGCAAACAGCTTTTCGAGTTAACGTTGAATGAGCTGAAAAATGAATATCTAAAACTTCAGGCTAACTTCCACCCGCATTCTGGATTTGAATCGATTAGATGGAAAAAGTTCTAATCTGTAAACCACTTCCCCTCTGTTCATATAATAATACCTATTCCCTAACTGAAAGCCGCCATTTTCTATAGATAAAGGATTCCGATTAAATGACATAAGAATAGACGTATGAATGGTCATACGTCTATTTCTTTATTTGTTTTATTTTAATAAAGCTTATGTATCCCAATAAAAAAGCACCTCCAATTGTTAGATATCAAGTGTCTAACAATTGGGGTGCAGTTCAATTCGCGAGTTTTATTTTTTCATGTAAGCATCTCAAAAGGGAACCCTTTATCTCAATAGGCTGGAACGGTCATCCTCGAAAGGGAGTCACAGGATATCCTTTGACATCCAGCTTCACATGAAAAAGTCCGCCAGCCAAAGGCTGTTTTTCCAAGTCTTCCTGGGATAATCCATCTCTTGCGGTCGTGATAAATAATTCATTCATTTCTTCTCCGCCAAATGTGCAGCAGGTTACCTGCTCGACTGGAAGCTCGATAGATCGAAGCTTCTTCCCTGTCCTTGGATCCCAGCAGGCCACCTGTCCCCCGCCCCAGTGGGCAACCCACAGGTTTCCCTCTGTGTCGATAGTCATTCCATCCGGAGCTCCCTCGCCAGGAGGAACCTCGATGACGGTCCTGCCATTCGATAATTCTCCTGTATCCAGATTATAATCATAGGCATTAATTTTTTGGGTTGGAGTGTCTATATGGTAAAACGTATTTCCATCATGGGTCCAAGCCAGCCCATTGGATAGTGAAACATGGTCCAGCATTTTATGGACGCTGCCATCTCGTTCAAGTCTGTAGAGCGCTCCTTTTTTCTCTTCATTTGAAAGGGACATGGTCCCGGCAACAAACCGTCCGTGCTGATCGGTTTTCCCATCATTGAAACGATTATCGGAAAGATGGCTCTCCGGGTCGGCTATAAACTCTGCTTCTCCGTTTGCGTGGATATGATAAAAGCCATCCCTTAACGCAGCGGTCCATCCTCCCGACTGTCTTGGGACGACCGCACCTGCATAATCATGAAGTTTTATAGATCGGCTTCCGCTACTGGATGGTTTGTAGGTGAACAACGTCTTTTCCTTTATATCGATCCAGTGAATCTTATGGTCATGCCAAAAAGGTCCTTCCCCAAGTATACATGCGCTATTTATAAGCAATTCTGCTTTCAAATCATTCACTCCCAAGACAAATAAAAGTAGATTTCTATATATCCTGATACCCCAATCTGTGAATATTCAAGCACAGGTACAATTATATTTTCCGCTGGGTTTATTGCCAAATCATACACAATTTCCACTTTTAATCCCTCTAATTTTCCCAACAAGATTTGCAGAAATTGTATAAACCTTCCATATATTTTCCCATAAATTTACACGGAATCTCTTTTTAGGTAATCCTTTCGACATAATATGTAACAAAACTGTAATAGTGTCGTGAAGATTTTGTTATGTTATTTCCTGTATAGTAGGTTTTAACAGATAACAACGGGGGTAAATGAATTTGTTAAAGAAATTAGCTTCAGTCTTGTTAATTGTTTCTAGTCTCTCGGTTGCAGTCCCTTCCATTAGTGAAGCAGCTGCGAAGGTCACTACAAAATATGTCAAGGTCAGCTCTGGAACATTGAATTTACGGAAAACTGCATCCACAAACGGTGCCGTTCTAGCACATTTATCAAAGGGAGCCAAGGTTTCAGTTTACTCTGAATCTAAAGGCTGGGCTAAAATTAATGCCAGCTCAAAGACGGGTTATGTCAGCTCGAAGTATTTAACGACTGCTAAGCCTGCCGCACCAACAGCTAAAACTGATTATCATGCAAAAGCAGTTTCTGTCGCAAAAAGCAACTTAGGTGTCAAATATCGTTTCGGCGGAATATCTCCTAGCGGTTTCGACTGCTCAGGACTTGTGAAATATTCCTACAGCAAAGCCGGTAAAACTTTGCCGCGCACTGCAGCTGAAATGTACAAAAAAGGAACCAGGACAAGCTCAAGCACGATGAAAACCGGAGACTTAATGTTCTTTGCTCCTAATAAAGCTTCAAGACCAACTCATGTATCCATATACATAGGAAGCGGCAAGATGATTCAGGCAGCGACCTCTTATGGAGTTTCTATAGCAAGCACAAGCAATTCTTATTGGAAGCCTAAGTTCATCGGGGCTAAGCGGATCTAAAAAAGAAGGCCAGGCGGCCTTCTTTTTTTTTGCATTTATTGTCCTGCTGATTGGCGGAGAATATCGATTAATAAGCTGCGCATTTTCTGGCGCTGCACTTCATTTAACCTCAGCAGCCCATTTCCCTCCTGTGACCTCGGATAGCCTAAAGGCAGGGTATGGGCAATCAGTTCCTGGAACAGCTCAGGCTCCGTAATCGGACGATTATGTTTCTTTTCAAACCGGTCAATCAGCAAGGCTGCTGCCCCGGCCACATGCGGTGCAGCCATGGATGTACCGGACATGATTCCATACAGAAATTTTGGCATGGTCGATATCACATATTCACCTGGTGCCACTAAATCCACCTGACTATTGGAGTTGCTGAATGTGGATACCCTCCGGGACTGATTCACTGCCCCTACCTCCACTACTTCTTCATAGGCACCTGGATAGCTGGTTTCCGTCGTCTGTGCGCTGCCATCCCCTTGATTGCCAGCTGCACAAACCACAAGGATATTGTGTTGGACAGCATTCTGGATGGCTGTATGCAGGGCTTGGTCATCATCCGGCCCTCCCAAAGACATGGAAATGACCCGTACCTTCTCCCCGTTGGGACCCGTCCAATTTACGGCATAGTCCACAGCCTCCGTAATAGACTTTATCGTACCTGTTCCCTGACCATTTAGCGCCTTAAGCACCAATAGCTTAGCTTTCGGAGCCACTCCCACAACCCCAAAACCATTCTCAGCAGCCGCAATAATTCCGGCCACATGCGTACCGTGGCCATTATTATCGGAATAATTGTCAGGATTTCCATTATAATCTGCTGTAAAATTCCGGCCTCCAATAACTTGTCCCCTCAAATCAGGATGATTGGTCTGGCAGCCC
This sequence comes from Peribacillus kribbensis DSM 17871, assembly GCF_000430765.1. Taxonomy (GTDB): domain Bacteria; phylum Bacillota; class Bacilli; order Bacillales; family DSM-1321; genus Paraperibacillus; species Paraperibacillus kribbensis. The sequence continues at coordinate 29,298 of NZ_AUMQ01000036.1, forward strand.
GTATCAATCACCGCCACCACGGCATTCTCCCCGCGATACCCAAGTGTCCAGAAAGAACTTGCTCGAATCATCCGCACTCCGGCGGGCACCTCAAAAATATTGCTATTCATCCCCTCTAATTTAAAGGGTATTAATTGTACATTTGCCAAACGGACCTCTCCCCTCATAATCCCTGGAGAATGGCAGGACTGATGCTAAAAAGAAATGACAAACAGAGCGGTCATGATCTCAGGGTTTAAAGACTTCCATTTATGTTATGAGAGGAGACAAGCATTTGCGATATAGTATGAGTCTAATTTTTGAGTTAAGATAGATGTATAGTCTGCCTATCCTGATTGGTCATTTTTTGATTAAAATCTTGGAATCCAGGAGGTCATAAAATGTACGGTGTTATAGCCTTATTTGATAAAAATACCGAACAGAGCTCCGGTGATCTATTCAAAAGACTTACAAACAGTCCAGTCTATTCATAAATAAAGCCCTTTTCCTATGAGAGGGCTTCTTCTTACCGAAACTATCATCTTAAACCACATGACTGCCTGAAAACTTCGGCAGATACTCCCCATGGACCTCTATTAATTCATCACACAATGAAATGATACATCCATGGATAGCACCGCTGAAGTAAGGGGATCCAGCATAGCAGCCTGATAAATATGTTTCCTCTTTAAATTCCCAGCCTCTTCTATTGTAAAGGACTTTTCCCCCTATTATTCTTAAAGATTTAAATTTAAAATTTTTCGGGACTCCCAGGAAATATTGAACTAAAAATCACCAATTAAACTACCCTCAGGCTTGCCTTAAATGGCCAACTTGAAAAAACTAGCTCTTTTTTAAGAAATATTTTACATTATTTAACTTTTGTAAGATAATGGAATTAGCAAATAAAGGGGGTGCATGATCTGTAGATTTCTGCCGGCAGGATGGTCATTAGGGATTAAAAGAAAGATTCATGGGAGGAACTGGGATGGAAGAAAAAAATCATTATATTATTAATCCAGACACGGTGCTGATTAAGTCAGAATTTGATTCACTTGGAAATCACTGCTCGAGAGTCATTCAAGGAAGAGAAAGCTTTCTCGTCAAGGAAAAGCCCGCCGATATTTTGAATAACAGCATGCTCTATTATGGATCAAATCTTCCGGGAGGGATCCAGAGCACTAAATCTAAGCTTGGAAATATCAGCATGTGCCCTGTTGTTGTTTGTTCACAGCTGAATATATACTGGTTTCCGCTTTATTCTCCTAAAAGTGAAAAATGCATTTGGCTCGCCTTCACACATGTAGGGCGGCCCGAGAAGCTCTCACCACTGAAAACACGAGTCAACCTGCGTTTTGGCCACTCCTTTGAACTCAACATGAAAATCTCCCGCTTTAAAGCCAAACATAACCAGGCAGCCGAGCTCCGTTACATAACCGAGGAAAGAAACCAAAAGGGCCTTGTCTATTACTACGACCCCAGAACCGGACTCCAGCTTGTGAGCGAGAAAAACCCCTACTACTCGGGGTCTGACAAAGACTAGAATGCACAAAAAAATGGCCAGTCCCCGCCGTGCTGCAGCACGGTGAGGACCCAGCTTACAATCTGTACCCTTTTAGCTGCTTTCTTTTATCGGCGAGTTTTTCAAGGGTCTTTTTATAGGATTCCATCTCACTCTTGTGTACGTTCAATCTTTCCCCTAACATTCTTTCAACTTCCTTTGGGCTCGGTCCTCCCTTAATGCTTCGGATTTTTACAAAATGCACAGGAGAAAGAATGTTTTCCCACTCTTCTTCAGTCAAAGAGATGTTTACAAATCCTGCAATCATTTCGTTGATCTCAGCCATTTCCCAGTCGTACAATTCCTTTTTCTGCTTGATGGTTTCCTTTGAGATAAAGCTTGCAATTCCATGGGCCATCCTGAACGGCACTCCATGCTCCCTTGAAAGTGTATCCGCCAGCTCGGTTATGGTGATATTCGATTTCTTCGCGAGCTCCCTTGTCCTCTCCTCGTTCACCTTTAAAGTCAGGATCACTGCATGCATGAGCCTCATCACCCGTTTCGCATTTGCGAAGGCACGGTATAGATGCGGCTGCAGGTCATCCTCGGTATCGACGATATCCCCAAATGGGGTGTTATGAACCATGTTCAACGCAGCCAGTGCTTCGCCGTATGCGCTGCTCGCGATGGAACGGGAATGCTCGATGGATACCGGGTTCCTCTTCTGCGGCATGATAGAGCTTACCTGGACATATGGATCGGCCACACAAAAGGAACCGAATTCTTTCGTAACATGCATGAGAAAATCCTGGATCCATCTCCCCGTATTGACCATGCACACCATCAAAGCGGATGCCGTTTCCAGCAGATAATCTGCCCCTCCAATGGAGTCATAGGAATTTTCGATTACCGAATCAAAGGCCAGCAGCTCACAGGTTCGATTGCGGCAGATCGGAAAACCGGTTGTGGTAAGGGCAGCGGCCCCCAGAGGGGATTGATTCACGGTGCGATATGCACCCCAAAGCCGCTTGATATCCCGCTGCAGCACATCATAGATGGCCAGGAAGTAATGACCGAGCGTTGTCGGCTGGGCAGGCTGGGTGTGCGTATATCCGGTCATGATCGTTTCTTTATGGCTGCCTGCCTGCTCCAGGAGGACTTCACTGAGACAGTAGCAGCTGCCAAGAAAGGAAAGCAGCTGCTCCCTTAGCACCAGCCTGTACATCGCAACGCCCATGTCATTCCGGCTTCTTGCGATATGCATCTTTCCTGCAAGATCAGGGCCGATTTCCTCCCCAATTCTTGCTTCCATCATAAAAAACAGATCCTCGTACTGCGGCTGGTAGGAAAGAGTGCTGTGATCGGTCTCTGCCACTCTATTAATGCCCTCCAGCATGACTCTTGCTTCGCTGCTTTCAATAATCTTTTGTTCTTCAAGCATGATCACGTGTGCCCGGTGGATATCAAACATCACATGAAACAAGAAATCGCGCTGATCATTGAAAACTGGCTTTAAAAGTTCTTCTACATACGTTTTCCCGGGAAAGACGCTTCCCTCGTTTCTCATAAATTCTTCTAATCTATTCATGGCTTCATCTCCATTTTTTTAAGACAAGGATTGTTCGGCCGTGATGCCGGACAATTTATTGAGAACGTTCAGGACAATTGCATTAACAATCAAAAATCACCTTGTTTTTTCGACTACTAATTACCCTTTGGATCATTTATGAGGCCATCGTGTTTTCCTAAAAATAGTGAAACAGCACCCAAAACCCCCATATTGTCCCCTAGCTGGGAAGGCCTTAATTCTACTGAGACCGGAAGATAAGGATCCACGATTTCACGCAGTCTCGGTAATATAAAATCAGCGGACTTTAATACTCCCCCTCCTAAAATGATCACCTCTGGATTTAAGAGGCATGCGGCATTAATTATTCCATAGGCAAGGTGCTGGATAGCCTCCTGTACGACGGCGAGCGCTTCTCGGTCCCCTTTTTCCGCATAGGTGAAGGCTTGATCGCTGGTCAGTCCTGCTGACCCTGCATCATGGCGCAAGGGATAGGCCGGGTTCTTCATGACAAGGGAGCTGAATTTTCGGCCGATTGCCTCTCCTCCTGCCATGCTTTCCAGATAGCCATACCGGTGAAAGGTGGGCTTGAACTCATTTTCCATATCATTTTTATCGGTAACCATATAGCCCAGCTCGCCTGCAGCATTGGCTGATCCTCTGTAGAGCTTGTTATGGATGATGATTCCACAGCCAATTCCTGTGCCGACTGCCAGGAACATCACATTCTCTCTATCTTGGGCATTTCCCAGCCACTGTTCTCCTAACACGGCAGCATTCACATCATTTTCTACATAGACAGGAAAGGAAAAATAGCGTTCTGCTTCTGCCACAAAAGGGTAGCGGATCCAGTTCAAGCTTGGCGCTTCAATTACAATGCCGTTTTCTGCATCGGTAATGCCTGGTACTCCAGCTCCCATGCCCAAAATCTTTTCCCTCTCAATCCCGGATTTTTCCGTCATTTGCTCAATTTCTGCAGCAATCTGCTTAATCAGCCCAGATTCCAAATATGCTTCCGTTTTAAAACTGCTAGATGCGGCGATGGTGCCGCTTAAATCACTGATGACCGTCTTGACCTTTGTTCCTCCAATATCTGCCCCGATGATATAGGCTGCTTTTTCATTAAAGTGCAGCTGGATAGGTTTTCCCCCTCCCTGCCAGGCAGATTCACCAATCCCGCTTTCATAAATCCATTTATCGCGGATTAGCTCATCCACCAGCTGTGACACAGTTGGCTTGCTGATATGTATCCTTGCTGATATTTCAGCCCTTGAAATAGGAGAATGCTTCATAATACAATACAGGATGCTTTTCTTGTTGTGCTCTTTCAAAGTGAAGGGAGTTTTATTACTGCTCATACAATCACGGCCTTATTAATTTTTTTGTTAGTAATATCGACTAACTAACCAGAATATAACTCTTCAGAAAAACTTTTACCATCTAAAAGTGTATTAGGATCTTTTCTATTCTATGTTATGTGACTGCGGTTTCCATCATCAAACCATGGTCAGTGCTTGCAAGATTTTTACCAATCTTTTAACTTATGGGCTCCAGAAATAAAACGAAGCATCCCCTCAATTCTTTAGGGATGCTTCGTTATGATTTTTTCCATTTTCTTCTGCAGATGATTCCGGCTGCGGTTCCTAAAGGCACCAGTCCTACAGGAGTAACTCCGATGACAGAGACGGTATTCCCCCATAATGGCAACATACGTACGCCTGCCGTCTGGTGTAAATGCAATACCCAGTGGGCTGTCTCCCACAGGAATCCTGCGTTGGACTTGGTGTTTGTAAGGATTGATGACCGCTGCGTCTCTGTTTACATTGGATTCAAAAATAGCTTCAGCCTCTTCTCCTTCATCTCGAATACTTTAAATCTCCTAAACACGTCATCACTATGATTTTCAATCAAGATATATTCCTTTTTGTCTGTATGTACCTCATATGTTTTTCTTCTTAAATATATAATCTTTTGGATATTTCCATCTAGCTGTTCCTGGAGCTCAGGGTAATCTTTTAAATTCCCGACCGATATTGCTTCTAATACATCATATGGCCCTAAATAATTCAAAAGAACCAATCCTATTATGACTAGAACAGATATAAAATATCTTCTCTTCTTTTTCAAGTAGATTTCTCCTATAGTTAAATCTTACCTTTTACCTTTTAAATCACCATATTGATCTGCAATATTTTGTAATTGCTGTAATGTGGATACCAAATAACTTTGGTCGCTTTCAAACTCAAAGTGGAGAATATTCTCTTGATGTGCTGTTTCTTGAAAATACCCTTGAATCGTGATCCCGCCAAATTTGTTAAAATGCATATCAATTTTAAGAGTATTTTCATCTGAAAAACTAACACAGCCTTTTAAATGGCTATAGCATTTTTGCAGCTGAATGAAGAACTGATACACCTGACCAGTTGAAAACCAAAATTCAGCATCTTTAACATAATAATTCCCACTCTTAATCTCGACATTGCCTTCTACATCATACCCGCCTAAATAACTTGTTTCCTCTGGAAAACCGTGCACTTTATTAAATTTTATCCGGATGAATCCCTGTTTACCTGCAATCATAAATTGATTCATTTCATCCACCTCTTTTCAACTTAAAAAAGGTTTTATCGAATCAGTCAGTGAAAGTGCTGGATCTGTAAAATATCTGCTTGTTCCAAAAAACAATATAACCGCTAATATGAATAAATAAATGATACAACTTACGGTTAAGCCTGCTTTGAATATTTTTTGCACAATAATCTCCTGTTCTCTTCAACCAGATGAATGTACTGAAAATTGGAAAATTTTGATGCTATCAGTTTATCATAGAAAGCCGTCTCATTCCTTACTGAGTGAAAGTCTTCCCATAATATTTTTGAATCTGAGTAATTTTGAAGGAACTGGTCGATTTGTGTCGTATATATTCATAATCTAATAGTATCAAAGTTACAGGAGGAAAATCATAAAAAATACATCTACATGGTGAGGCATGGAGAGTCGCCTAAAACCGGAGAACGTGAAAGAGAACAGGGACTCACTCCAAAAGGAAAAGCGGATGCAATTGGTACTGCGGAGATCCTGGAGGAGGAAATTGAGGTTTTTGTTTCCAGCCCCTACAGCCGGGCAATTCTGACTGTCCGGGAATGCGCACAACGTTCAGGAAAAAAACGTCCTGATCTTTGAAGATTTAAAGGAACGAGTCTTCTCATCAAGCAGTCATCCTATGCCGAATAATGAGCTGTTTCCTATGCTTGAGAAATCCTTTTTGGACCCAGACTTTGCGCTTCCCGGCGGACAATCCAACTCTGCATGCCAGGAACGGTCCATTTCCGTTTTAAAGAAGCTGCTTTCAGATTATCCGGGAAAAAGAATTGCATTGGGCACGCATGGAGCCGTCATGACGCTCATGATGAACTATTTTGACAATAACTACGGTATGGATTTCCTGCCGCAGACTACAAAACCTGATGTTTACCGGATGGAGTTTCTAGGAGAGAAGCTGTCTAAAGTTACAAGACTATGGGGCGCCGTCCAGCCCGCAATCAGTTGATTTCAGCAAAAAAAGGCGTCCCTCACGCCTTTTTCACCATTCCCATTTCCTGTGTTCACACTGGTTACGATCTTCAAGCTGTTGGAAAAAACTCATTTGAGGATATAAAAACCATTAAAAGCGTTGTAAAAAATGCAAAAACTGCAGTGGCGGGAGGCATTAAAATAGAAACAATTCCAGAAGTAATCAAAGCACAACCAGACTTTATCATTGTTGGCGTGGACAAGAAGATATTAAAGCAGCAGCAGCAAAAATGCAACAAATGATTAAACAAGGTTAATGGAAAGGTTTAACGCACTCCCTCAACAAGCTGATGGATCGAGTTTAACTTGGAAGCAAGCTCAATAAACCATTCTTCATCCCCCGTTGATAATGCCAAGTCTATTAGAAATAGAATTTGTTCCTTGTTTACCACCTTAGAAAGTGGCAGTTTCCTAACATTTTCACTTAAAATCGAAATTGTTTTGCCAAGTGTTTCACGATTATCACTAGTAGCAACCGTTACTTTAACAACTCCATCGAGAATACTCTGTGATTCAATATAACCAATTATTAATTGTCCATCCCTTAATTTCCCCTTAATCCAGTCACCTGTTTTCAAAACGGAATTACCATTCGTCAACATCCTTTTTCACCTTCTTATGCTATTTTTGAATTTTATGAATGCAGCCAAGAAATAACCTCTTTTTAAGCTACAGTGATCGGAGATATATCACCTAGAATAAAACTGTAATATTTTTTATTACATTTAGCAAAAAAAGTCTGCGGCCTTAGTCACAGCCGCTATTTTGATCTTGATTTACAAGATCAACAACTTCTTTAATTGTATAGTTCTTTAAATATTCACCCAAATGCTCTTCCGCACCTAAGAAAATTGCAAATAATACTCTTTTCATATTCGCGCCCACAATACACTTTTCATTTGAATCAGGACACTTAGGCTGCAAAGCACCTTCAGAAGTTATCATATATATATCCCAGAGATTAACTTCACTAAGGTCTAAAGTAAAAATAAATCCGCCGCCGGTTCCTTCTTTTGATTTTATAAATCCATGTTTTTTTAATAAGCTTAGCACTTTACGAATGCGTACCGGGTGGACACCAGCACTCTCTGAGATAGCATCACTTGTTGACATCCGGTCTGACTGCAACGCAAGAAAAGTTAAACTATGAATGGCAAGCGTAAAATCACTATTCATGGCCCTGCCCCCTAAGAAATAAAAAACGCTTTTAGTATATAGTAAGCCTTTTTAGTTTTTTATAGCATAATGTAATAATAATTATTACAGTTTAGTTTGTCAAACAGTAATGGAAACACGCTGGTAAAATCTTTGTATAGCTATAGCCAGTTATACATTTAAATATCCCATTGTTTTTTGACTTGTTCTTCCGCTATCTTTTTAATTTTTAGCCATGCTATTTCCTTTTTTACAATGACATTGGTTTGATAATTTCTATCTTTAAAATTAACCGTAACGAATACTTCAATCACCACTTTCTTCCTCCCTCTATCGTTTCTTAAACCAATCAACATTTTAACTGGCAGCGTTTATTACTTCTCTTTGGGACTTTCTAAGTAGAACGTCTCACAGACAAAAGCCGTCCTAAAGTCTTTATTGTAGAGGATTCCTCATTTGATCGAAATCGTAGTCAAAAGGTGGAATTACTAGCCCGATGCTTTTATCCTGGATTAGTTAATATGATTCTTTCAATATAGTCAATTGATGTTCCTCAAGCCATTTTTTTGCTTTTCGAAAAGAAGCACAACTTGGTGTGTTATAAGATTCTTATCCAACTCATTTTCTACTGGCAATACTGTAAATTTAAATATTACAGTTCACGAAGTCAACTGTAAATTTATGGATAAGATATGAAAATGCATTAAAGTGTATAACTCTTTAAAAAACACTGTACTTACGCTAACCTCTTGAATGAGGTATTGGATAATAATGAAAGAGATGGAAACATAATTAAATAGTAAATTTAATCCTGAAGAAGGAGAAGTGAAGTTAATGAATGAAAAAGGAAAAAATAAAATCCTTTCCCTCGTAGCTGTGTTCATTCTTGTTCTATTATCAGGGTGTGGTAATGAACGAATTATCGATAAAATTCAAATCACTGATACACTAGCTTATGACAAGAAAAAAGACAAAATCGAAGGAATGGTGATCTATCCTCTTTTCACGGAAAAAGGGAAAACCGTATTAAAAGATTTTAAAACCGTTTCCGGTACGTTTGAGGACACCCTTCCAAGATTGGATACAAAAGCCGCTTACCCGATCGAAATAGGAAAATTGGACATGGTTGTGTTGGTAAGGAGTTTGCAAAAAGAGGAGTCACTGAAGTTTTAATAAGTCTCAAAAAAGATCCGACTGCTGGGAGTCGTATGCAGATCGCTATAGCCGATACTTAGAAATGTTGTTTCAATACTTAGGTTTTGAGCCATTATTTATGTTTTGCCCCTTTATTAAGAACTCTGGAAAATTACAAAAATGGACTCACCTTGGACTTCTGTTTTCAACCTTACTTTATTTGGTTATAGCGCTGATTTCATTAGCATTCTTTAGCCAAGAGCATTTAAATAATACTAAGCCATTTAAGAGTGTCATAATAGTTCTCAACTTTAAATGAAAAGTGACCTTCTCTGTCGGATACGATTTCATATTGACGAATCCTCTGTGAATCTGGCTCGTTTATCAAGTGGAGTTGCTGTCCCCCTATTTCATGCATCGGTTTATACCCACTATAGCAGCATTTGAGAATATCGAATTAATTTTTCTTGACTTCGTAAACTGTAATTATTAAAATTACAGTAATTCCTTTTGAAAGGAAGCATATTTTAAAAAGTGCCTTTTTAAAATAGTTTAGTTAGTTATGACAGGACATTTACTAGTCCTTTGCTATTGTAATGTCTAAACTGTAAACTATTTTATTACAGTGCGTTTTATAGAAATGCAATCTGTAACTTTTTTTATTATTACATTTAGAAGGAGGTAATTTTGATTTATTTGTATGCATTAAAAAATACTTTTATTAAAGATAAGAATGAATTGGAGGATATGAAAAGTGGCTATCTCACACGTAACAGATCAAACATTTAGCACTGAAATTAAAGAGGGATTAGTTTTAGCGGATTTTTGGGCACCATGGTGCGGTCCTTGTAAAATGATCGCACCTGTATTGGAGGAAATCGATGTTGAAATGGGTGACAAAGTTAGAATTATCAAGCTTAATGTAGATGAAAATGCAGGAACAGTAGGAAAATTTGGAGTCATGAGCATTCCAACGTTGATTCTTTTCAAAGACGGAGCAGCTGTAGATAAAGTTATTGGGTTCTATCCAAAAGAAGCTTTGACAGAAATGATTTCAAAGCATATGTAATACCCTGCTTGTACTTAGTGAAAAATGATTTTACAACTGGTACCGTTCTTCGAATTGATGGCGGGCTCACTTGGTGTAAGTGAGCATCATAATGTTATTTTTGTGGCTATACTACAGCAATGTATAGCCATATTTTTTATTATTCAATAAACCAATTCCCCAATAAATGGTGATAAATCATCACTTTCCTCTATTAATTACTTTTACAATATCATCCTGAGAGGGTTTATTAGCTCGTCTCTTTGGCTCAATCAAGACTGCTTCAAAACGTGGTTTCCAAGGATCCAAAAACGAAGCAACAGAATCCATAGACATTGTATCGTCATCTACAACTTTCTCTTCATCAGACGTTTCTTCACCCATCCTTTTAAAGTCTTGATTTTTTTAAAGCTATATACCAACCCAAACCATTTAAAAGATGGGCAAAAATAATCCTCATCTCTCCTCCGCCTGTTCTCTAAGCTGATTTGTGTCATTCCTTTAAAGCTGTTTCCTAACCCTGTCTTAAGCATAAAATTTGATTTTGGGTATAAAGGAACATAATATAGAGATATCGCAAATTATCAATATCCTCTTGTCCGATTAATTTATACGCATTCCAAGCAAAATAGTTTTTAATAAGATCAGAAAGGGGCGGGCAGCGTTGAATCAGGAATCAAATATGTTAAATGATGAACAGGCAGTTGAAATTTTCAAGGCACTGTCAAATCAAATAAGAGTAAATATTCTCCAAATATTGAAAGATCCTGATCATAATTTTTCCACGCAGGCACATGTTATCAGAGAAAAAGGCTTTGATGGCGGGGTTTGTGTTAGTGATATTCGCAGCAGAGTAGGACTATCACAGTCCACTACCTCCCAGTATCTATCTATCCTTTTGCAAAGCGGTCTGGTGGAAATGAAACGAATCGGACAATGGACTTACTATCGGCGGAATGAGGTAACGATTAAACAGTTTGAAAAGTATATAGGCCAAAAAATATAACCTTTAAGGAGGACCAAGAGTGAGTTTTCAACATCATCATGCCTATAACAGCATGTACCAGAAAGACAAAATGACACTCGGATTTGTCCTCCCGACTGCCAGGATGTCTAAAAATCCAATTATGGAGAATCAGCTGGAGCTTGCACGTAAAATTGAGGAATATGGCTTTGCTTCATTATGGCTCCGTGATATTACAATGCAGAATTTGAATGTGGATGATAACGGCCAAATGTACGATTTATGGATTTATTTAACGTATCTTGCGGCCTATACGAAGCACATTGCGTTAGTGACAGGAAGTGTAGTTCTCCCTCTGCGCCACCCCGTCAGGGTAGCCAAGGAAGCTGCATCAATCGATCGATTGTTTCCAGGTCGATTGATTATGGGAGTGGCATCAGGGGACAGGGAAAAAGATTTTACAGCTTTAGGGATATCTAAGCAAGAAAGCGGTCCGCTATTTAAGGAAAATTTCGAAATTCTCGATCGTCTGTTAAAGGAGGATCAACCGACCATCCACACCCACGCCGGGCTGATCGATGGCACAGATATGAGGTTATTCCCAAAGCCTGTATCTTCGATTCCGACCATGGTGACCGGATTTAGCAATCAGTCTATCAATTGGATAGCCGGGAATGGGGATGGGTGGCTTCAATACCCAAGAAGCATGATTCAACAGGCACAGCTTATCCAGGATTATCGTGCTTTAACTGAAGTTCATGCTCAAGGAGATTTTAAACCCTTCTCTCAAAGCTTGTTCATCAATTTAGTGGAAAACCCCGATGAAATGCCTGTCCCCATACCCTTAGGCTATTCCGTGGGAAGAAACCGTTTAGTTGATCTGCTTCATCAATTTCAAGCGATTGGTGTCAACCATTTGGCGTTTGTTCTCTATTTTTCCAAGCGCCCTCCAGAGGAAGTAATCCAGGAACTTGGGGAATATGTTTTACCCTTCTTTCCAACTCATAAAGGTACAGGCCAGGTTTAAATTAAATTGTATAAAAGGAGGAAGAATGATGGCAAAGAAAATACAACTTTCAGTACTAGATCCCTCCCCTATTGTCGAAGGAGGATCAGCCGAACTTTCCCTTCAAAACACGCTTGATCTAGCCAAGAAAACTGAGCAGTGGGGATATAAACGGTTTTGGCTTGCTGAACATCATAATTGGACAGGAATGGCGAGTTCAGCATCCCCGATCGTAATTGGCCGGGTAGCCTCTGTCACGGAAAAAATGCGTATTGGATCAGGCGCAATGCTGCTTTCCCACTATTCGCCTCTCTCCGTGGCTGAGCAATTTGGAACATTAGAAACCTTCTTCCCTGGCCGGATCGACCTTGGATTGGGGCGGGCACCTGGCACCGACCAATTTACAGCTAATGTATTGCGGCAGCGGGTAGCTGGGGAACCAGAATTTGATGCCCGGCTTCAGGAGCTTATCGCCTATCTTTATGGTACAGGAACGACCACTGAGGATGGTTCGTTTAGTTTTCACGCCATTCCCGGCGAAAAAACAAATGTGCCAATTTGGCTGTTGGGTTCAGGGTTTTATAGTGCACAATTGGCTGGAATCCTTGGGCTGCCATTCTCTTTCGCGGGACATTTTGCTCCAGGTAACATGATGGAAGCCATTAGACTGTACCGGGAATATTTCCGTCCGTCTCAATTTTTGGAGGAGCCTTATGTACTGTTAGCCGTTCAAGTGGTGGCTGCTGATGAGCAACAGGAGGCACAAAGGCTTGCCACTTCGATGTATCAAAAGTTTCTTTTGTTAACCCGCGGAAAGCCTTCGCCCATTCTGCCTCCTGTTGATAATATGGACGAGCTTTGGAACGATACTGAACGCAAGGCGGTTGAAGAACAGCTTTTCACTTCCATTATCGGGGATCCTGCAGGTGTGAAGCAGCAGCTCCATGAGTTGATAGAAAAAACTGACGCTGATGAGATTATGGCTCATACAGAGATTTTTGATCATAAGGCACGGCTGCGCTCTTATGAAATTTTGGCTCAGGCTGCAGTAAATTAATGAGTGTCTAGTCTAATAAAGGACGTAATTTCTGCAGATAGTAAATCAGTTAAATTAATTAATGAAGAAAGAAGATGAGCATAATGCCTGAAACTAATACAAAACAAATAACGGATATTCCATTCTCGGTCCTGGATCTCTCCCCAATCGCAGATGGAAGTACGCCGGCTGATTCTTTTCGCAATACTTTGGAGCTGGCCCGATTTGCTGAAAAGCTGGGGTATAACCGGTATTGGCTCGCTGAGCATCATAATATGCCATTTATCGCCAGCTCTGCAACATCGGTAGTCATTTCCCATGTTGCAGCAGGTACATCAAGAATCCGGGTAGGTTCAGGAGGCATTATGCTGCCGAATCATGCACCTCTTGTTATTGCTGAGCAATTTGGTACTCTGGAATCATTGTATCCAGGACGTATTGATCTTGGCCTGGGCCGTGCGCCAGGCACTGACCAGCTTACCGCACGTGCATTAAGACGTGACTTGAGAAGTTCAGGTGAAGATTTCCCTGAGCAGCTGGCTGAGCTCCGGAATTACTTTGACCCTTCCCTGGCACAAGGATATAGTCATGTGAAAGCAATTCCAGGTGAGGGATTAAACATACCTGTTTGGCTGTTAGGTTCAAGTGGATACAGTGCCCAGCTGGCAGGAGAGCTTGGACTGCCGTTTGCATTTGCGAGCCATTTCTCACCGCATAACACACTGCCGGCTATCCAGCTGTACCGCCGTTCGTTTAAGCCTTCTAAAGTACTGGACAAGCCGCATGCAATGGTAGGACTAAACATCATTGCGGCCGATACAGATCAGGAAGCTGAGCGGCTTGCTACAACTTTGCAGCAGCAGTTCTTGAATTTGATGCGCGGGAAGGAAGTCCCATTGCAGCCGCCAGTGGATAATATTACTGATATAGCGAGCGATTATGAAATGGCGGCCCTTGAGAATCAATTAGGAACTTCGATTGTCGGCAGTCCTCAAACCGTAAAAGAAAAGCTGGAAGAGTTTTTGCTTGAAAGTCAAGCCGATGAAATCATGGCAATCGCCCAGGTCTACGATCACAAGGCCCGCCTCCATTCCTATGAAATATTGGCTGAAATTACTCAGCTAAAATAGGTCAAAACGGGCCGACCGCATAATGTATCACTATGAATTCTTTGTGCAGAATATAAAAAAGTGCCTGCTAAAAGAAGTTTTTGTAGTCATTGTTATCCATTTGCTAAAATAGCTGAACCCTTTAACAAATTTGATGTAAACAAAAGGAGAAAAAATGATGAATCCAAAATATGAAGCTGCTTTTAAACCATTTACCTTCCGTTCTGGAGTTGAAATAAAGAACCGTCTTGCAATGGCACCCATGACCAATACGGCGGCACATGAAAATGGTGAAGTATCAGACGAAGAAGTTGCGTATTATCAAGAACGTGCCGGTGGTGTAGGAGCGGTAATCACCGCATGCACATACGTCACCAGGAATGGAAAAGGATTCCCGGGTGAATTTGGTGCAGATTCCGATTCCCTAATCCCCAGTCTAAGACGTGTGGCGACAGCTATACAGGAAAAAGGTTCAAAGGCGATTTTACAAATTTTTCACGGTGGCAGAATGTGCCCGCCTGAAGAATTGCTCGATCGTCAACCAATTGCTCCGAGTGCGGTAGCAGCGGAACGGGACGATGCCGTGGTACCCCGGGAAATGACAGCAGACGAAATCGATGAAATAATTAAAGCATTTGGAGAAGCAACCAGAAGAGCAATCGAAGCTGGGTATGATGGAGTTGAAATCCATGGTGCCAATACGTATTTGATTCAGCAATTCTTTTCTCCACACTCCAATCGCAGAACTGACAAGTGGGGTGGAACGCTGGAAAAACGTATGTCCTTCCCGCTTGCTGTAGTTGACGCTGTTAAAAAAGCAGTTTCAGACCATGCAGAAAAACCTTTTATCATCGGCTATCGGTTATCGCCTGAAGAAAGAGAGAATCCTGGGATCACCATGGAAGACACGCTGCAATTAGTGGACAGGTTAGCGGACCAGGACCTGGATTATCTCCATATTTCTGTCGGCGGCTTTTGGAACGGATCAATCCGTGATAATAACGATCAGACATCCCGAGTTGTTATGATCCACGAACGTGTCGGCGATCGTGTTCCTGTGATGGGTGTTGGGATGCTGAGGACACCCGATGAAGTGATGGAAGCATTTGAAACAGGTGTACCTTTAATCGCTTTAGGGCGGGAATTGATAATGGAACCTCAATGGGTACAAAAAGTACAAGCCGGTGAAGAAGACAAAATCCGAACAACATTATCTAAAAAAGATCAAAAGGAACTGGTTATTTCTGATAAAATGTGGGAGTACTATACTGGCATCCCTGGCTGGCTTCCTATTGTATAAGGAGTTCACACTCTTATCTCATTCCTTGAATTGTTTAACCGAAATAGAAATCTGTGTTGATGATAATTGTCATTGCTCAGCAGGTATAAATTAAACTTTATACTAAAATACCGAACATTTTAACGGGAAACCATTTTTTAGTGGTTTCCCTCTTTTATTAGGCTATCTTTACCTTGAGTTGGATAAGCACCTGCGAGAAGGTTCTTTATATCCACTTTTACAGCGTAGAAGGTTTTTTCTTTTATTTACTCTATTAACTACATGCTGAACCACCTGGAAAACATGATAAGATAAAAACAAGGGAGGCGCTGAACGTGGATTATTTTTTTACCATTGAAGAACGAAATGCCATTTTGGAGACCCTTGAAGCTCCGCAAAAAGAGTATTTGCTTCAGAAGCTGAAACGGGGAAAACAGACTCTTTTTTCCAATGAGCTGGCACGGGGCAAAGGCACATATACCGGTTCAGACTCTGAATTGGAAAAAGAAATAGAGGAATGGGAATTCATCGAACTTCGTGACGCGGGTCCGGGTTCCCGTCCTTATCGATGTGAATGCGGCATGGCCCTAAGGTTTCAATATATTGTGAGAAACAGCAAAACAAAAGAAATCAAAAAATTCGGCCGCAATCATTTTGAATTTCACACCGGAATACCCTCATCCATCGTCAAAGATATTATTAAAGGCTTTGAACGACTCGATTATGAACTGGACGAGCTCCTTCATAAGCTTCTATATGGCTGGGACCACAAATACGTTGAATTGGTTAAGCAGGAAAAAATCGAGCTTCCCTCAGATATCGCGGAACAGCTGAAGCTGTCCCTCCCATTATTAAACAAGCAGCTTGCCAAGCTTCAAAGGCTCCTGCATCATGTGACGGTAAGGCAGACAGAAAAGAAAGCATCACCCGCTAAGATACCTCCTGCCGCCGCATCAGCCAGAAAACTATCCTTTATCCCTGATCTTCAATCTCCACTAGGCTCGGATATACACCGCTTTATCATTCAATACCTCGAGGAAAATGGAAAGATCAGCGTCTGGTCGCTTTGCGAGGAATTGGATGCATATCCCCATGACTATCCTGGCCGGTTTCTCACCGGAAAACCAAAGATATTTCCCTATGGTATTTCCATCATGGATCAATTGGTGAGCAAGGGAGCATGCACGCTCGACAAGGCGGATATTGAGGACCGATGGTACACCATCTGCGGTGAATCTGTCTCAATTGAAGGGAAGAAACCAGACAAGCTAATAAAAGAGTAAGGAGAAGTGAGAATCGGGACATCGGCTTTGGCCAGCCTTACATTAAACGGTAGAAGCTTTTCTATTAATTACGGCCTAAAGCTTTGATCATCATCTCAGGGATGAAAACTTGTTTCATCATTGGCCGCTTTTCTTTCCTATTCGCTTTATCCGACAGTGTGACATGGAGAAAGCAGCCCCTCATCAATTTCCACTGATAGTTTATCAGCTATTTCTCTCGGCCTGATATCCATTTCTGAAAGCGCCCCTAAGCTCACCCATAACGGTTCATAAGTTCCCCTGTCCTTCTTTACATCTGTAAATTCATCGCCCCCTCCTGTCCCAAAATCACCTCCTATCATTCTAGCCCAATAAAAATACTGAGTGCCTTCATAACGAACTTGGGAAATACAGTCCCCTATCTCAACTACTACACCAAGTTCTTCAAGGGCTTCTCTTTTAGCCGCCTCTTCAGGAAGCTCCCCATTCTCGACACCCCCGCCCGGAAAAACGAAATAAGTCATGCCGTCTCTGACTCGTTTTATTAGAGCCACTTGATTTCCTTCTATAATGACAACAGAACCACGGTTTCTCATATTACCCCTTTCTTTTTCTTCACGAAAAAACGGGAAGATCTATTAAATATGACATAAAAAATCCGGAATCTATTTATCCAGCTGCTGCTGCTCATTGAGCGTCACTCCTTGTTATAGTCGCTTATTCCTCTGTTTAATAGTCAGCTGGTGAATCAGGATATTTTGAAATTAAAGGAAATCATCCAAACCGCCAATTTAACTCATATGGTCGAATGGGATGGCCATCCAATTTCTGTGATTTTTATGAATTCTCATTACCAACACGAAATCAATAATGAAAAAAACCGTTTAAATAAAACAAAAGCTGCTCTCTGATAAAGAGCAGCATACTGAAATCTCCACATTCCTATTCAGCGGGTTTCTGCGGCAATACCACCTATGATACTGGCAAGCTCCTTCGGGTGCGACCACATAGGCCAGTGGTGAGTCGGCAGGTCGATATATGTGACATTATGCAGTTCTGTCAGACCGCTTATCCACTCATATCCCTCTTGGACATAATACTTCATCTTATCAGAAGGTGCTGACGTACAAATAACTGTGCTCGGTATCTCAAGCCGCTTCTCGTTGGTTAATACAGGTGCCTCACGGACAATATTTCCCGGCTCAGGAACAGCTCTCTGCCTAAAGAGACTTCGGTGTTCGCTGCTCATCCCGCGTATGTCAGCTTCATCAAGTTCCTCCCAAGACGGCAGCGGCATCTCGACTCCGTCGAATTCGGGATTCATGGCACTTTTTGTTGGAAATGTATCAACGTAGACCATCGCAGCAATCTGTTCCGGCATGCGGTCACTCACACCGTAACCTGGCGCAGCTGCTCCACTGTGTACGGCCAGCACGACCGGTTCCCCAGCTTCTCTCACCGCCCTTCCGATCGCCTCGACATGATCAGACATCTTGATTCCAGAACGGTCCTCAGCTGCCGATTCTAGACCGGGCAGTGTCAGCGTGGTAACAGTGTGGCCCTCTTGACGCAGAGCATCTGCAACTTCATCCCACGCCCAGGCGCCCAGCCAAAAGCCAGGAACTAGGATAATTGGCGAACTGTTCGGTTTCTTTGAACTAGGTGTTTCCATGGGTTATTATTCTCCTTTACCTTATCATTTGATCGCGGCAGTGCCGCAAAATTCTTCTGAACCATAACTTCTTGATTCTGCCGCGATATTAGTCTTGAGACCCCTTCTAACGGACAATTCTCTCTTCATCAAGCCTCCACTAGACGTTTTCCACTAACAAGCGCTTTATTACTAAGTTATCAGACTCTCCTTTTAACTAATTCTTTCACTCATGCGGTATTTCCTGTCTGCAAATATAAAAAGGAGGATGAAACCCTGAGTTTCACCCTCCTGCTGCTGTTATCTTTTAATTTTTTATTAGAAGCCAAGTGCTAACTTTATTGCATCATTCAGGTCACCGGACTGATTGCTCATGACCATGACTTCTTCTTTTGTGATTTCCATTTTGGCATCCTTCAGTACTAAGCCATTTTCCAGTTCAATATCGAGTGTAATAATAAAGTCTGTATTCTCCCAGATATTTTTTACTGTATAAGCTTTGATTGCTCCGCCTTTTTCAAATGAATTTCGATCGCTTCTAGACATTCTCATATTCAGCACTCCCTTACAACCTTCAATGATACTTGATTGTTTAGGAAAGTAAATAAGTAAATTATACTAGCTCTTTTTGCATTCTATCAATTGACATTTAATGTGTGCGGAACAAAGTAGCTTTCGAAGTGGCAACCAGCTCATTTTTATCGTTAAAAATCGAACATTCCGTACGTATTAAAGTACGGCCCTGTTTTACTATTTTAGCATTTGCCACCAAGTATGCTCCAGAAGCGGGCTTCAAAAAGGATACATGTAAATCAGCAGTCAGTGCTTGTTGTTTACCTTCTTGATTAGCAGGTATTAGATTGGACATAGCGACATCTGCCATGGAAGAAATAATGCCTCCATGGACAACACCGGCACTATTGATCAATAAATCTTTAACAGGCAATTTAACTCTTACATGATGTTCATCCAACTTTTCATATTC
Organism: Peribacillus kribbensis DSM 17871; assembly: GCF_000430765.1. GTDB lineage: Bacteria > Bacillota > Bacilli > Bacillales > DSM-1321 > Paraperibacillus > Paraperibacillus kribbensis. The sequence continues at coordinate 48,547 of NZ_AUMQ01000036.1, forward strand.
TAACCCCAAAAAATCATCAAAAAGCTGCTTAATAAACATATCCCACCTCATTATGTATTTTTTAATAGGCCGGCTACTGACTTCCTTTGTCTTCTCTGCCAATAAAATGGCCGCCCTCATTCATAATATAATACCTATTCTGACATTGACAAAGTTTAATCTTTTTCATTCTCTGGCATCACATACCTCACCTTTATCCCACTTATGGAAGACATTTCTCGAGTTAGTCTGCAATCTTGAGAACCACCTGCTAGCTCCATCAAAAATTTTAATCAAAAATTAATCCTCTCCTCAGGAAGATTTTATAATTCAATGAGGAAAGAGAGGTACAATTAAGGTGAACATGAAAAGCTTCATTAGTAACAAAACAGTCATGTAAAAATACTTTACAGCAAGAATCATGGAAGGGAAGTTTAACATTGCATACCATAAAAAACTTTATCGACTTCATCCTTCACCTGGATACGCATATCCTATCCATGGTTAAGCAATACGGAGGATTAACTTATGCTCTTTTATTTCTCATTCTCTTTTTAGAAACAGGATTGGTGATTGTTCCTTTCCTGCCAGGAGATTCCGTACTTTTTGTAGCAGGTTCCATCGCTGCCCAAGGATCCCTGAATCTCGGTATCCTTGCAGTGATATTTTTTTTGGGCGCTGTGCTTGGGGACACTGTTAATTACCATATAGGAGCAAAATACGGTGTTAAGGTATTTGAAAGCAGAAAAATAAAATTAATCAACAAAAGCCATCTGCAGAGAGCACAGGAGTTTTATGATAGGAAAGGCCCTATTGTAATCGTACTGGCGAGATTTATTCCGATTATCCGGACCTTTGCCCCCTTTGCTGCAGGCATTGGAGGGATGGCTTATAAAAAGTTTCTGATTTACAATCTTTCTGGAGGCGCACTCTGGGTCCTTTTAATGACGTTCAGCGGCTTCTTTTTCGGGAACATTCCACTGGTCAAGAATCATTTTAGCCTTGTGACGATTGCGATCATACTAATCTCCATGGTTCCGGTTATTAAAGGCCTCATCCATAGAAAATTAAGTAATTCGAAGATTCAATAACTTAAATTGATTGATGAAAAAAGGGCTGCAAGAGATTTTCTCTTCAGCCTTTTTGATTTTATTCACATATCTTCCGCAAACCGATTCCCAGAATAAGGTTTGTACGTTTTTTTGAATAGAATCTGCACCCTTTATAAATGAACGAAAAAAAGACAAACTCTATCCTCGCCGAGTTTGTCCAAAGTTTGAGAAAGAAGCTGATTGGGAGAGCTGTTTTTTCATCCATGAAGCTCATCAATCCTCACCCATCTTATTCCCCGCTCCTCCAATTCAAGAAAAACACCCTTCAATGCTTCTATCGTGTTTCCTGGAGCGACTTCATCAGCGCCGAAGGTCTCCCCGGAGTCATGCAATAGAATTACATCCCCGGGTTTCACTCTCGCCAGGAGATGATTCCTTATTCTATGATATCCGCCTTTAGCCCGCCAATCCCCTGCCATAAGCGACCAAAGAACAATTTTATATTCTTTCATCATAAAATAATCAACTATGCTTAGGAGCCCCCATGGAGGGCGGTAATAGACTGGCTTATCCCCGGTGATGTCCTCAATGATAGAGGCACTTCGCTTAATTCCTCTATAAATATTCCAGGGGGGTGTAAGCCAATTCGAATGGTGCTCATAATTATGGATGCCGATTATGTGGCCCTCCTTTTTCATACGAAGAATCAATTCTGGGTATTTCTCTGCCCTTGATCCTAATACAAAAAATGCGGCCTTCACTTGGTGCTCTAATAATAAATCCAAGAGCAGGGAAGTATAATGTGGATGCGGCCCATCATCAAAAGTGAAAGCAACATGGGATGATTCTCGATTTCTTTTTAGGGCTCTTATCCCCAGTATTCTCGAAAGAAGAAAAGGAATCAGTGTATATAAAATAATAAAGGCCAGGATTAGAAAAACAGCCTCAGCGTACATATCTCTTTTCCTCCACTCCACTAAAACATTTTTCCATATTAACCAATTCCTCTTGTTTATTCAGGGATACAACGAAGAATTGTTTCGAACGCCTGAAGCGGATAGCCGTTCCGCTGATGGTGATGTATTCTTGATTTTATTTGTTTTAAGAGTCCAGACTCTGAAAACAGAAGCTTAAGCTGAGCATTTACATCCCTGTTACTCTTAGCCAGGATAGCGAAGCCTTCATGTAAAAGGTAATCCGCATTGTCTTCCTCCTGCCCAGGCAGCGGGTTGTGAATCAGCATAGGCAGTTCCATGGCCATGGCTTCCGAGATGGTGACGCCTCCCGGTTTGGTGATCATTAAATCGGACACAGCCATCAATTCATCAATTTTTTCAAAGTAACCAAGAACCCGGATACTGTGAATGGAATCATTCAGTCTGTTTTCCAGCTGATTCTGGAGCTTTTTATTCCGGCCGCAAACGAAAAAAATTTGAAGAGGCTTTGGAATTCTTTCAAGTGCATGAAGAGTGGATAAACCGTTTCCCAGCAATCCATCTCCCCCTCCCATAACCAGCACCGTATATTTGCCCGGTTCGAGCTTGTACTTTTTTGAGAGCTCGGCTTTTGAGTGAACTTCTGAGAACCTCTGACGGATTGGAATCCCTGTATTTTTGATTTTTTCTGGTTCCACACCTAAAGAAATTAAGCGCTCTCCCACTTCTTTTGATCCTACTAAATACTGATCCGTATAGGGATGAATCCAATAAGAATGGTCCGTATAGTCCGTGATGACCGTAATAGCAGGAACCTGGCTTAATCCAGCTTCTTTTATTTTGGACATAATTCCCGCGGCAAATGGATACGTGCTCACAACTACAGAGGGGTTAATGTCCTTGATAATGGCTGTCACCTGCTCAAGCCCCGATGCTAAAATCGAATTTAACTTTGCCGATAAATAACTGGGCTCTCGTGTATTTTTGTAAAGGAAGCTATATATAAATGGAAGTTTTTTGATTCCTCGAATGTAGATAAAGTGGCTCAGCGGGTAAAGCCGCGGATGGGTCCACTCCATGATATCAAGGGTAATCGTCTCTATTTCCTGACCTGCACCTTCTGCCGCTTCTGTGATAGCCTTTGCTACCTGTTTATGTCCATCACCAAAATTAGCGGAAAGAATCAGTATTTTTTTCTTGTCCGTTTTTTTCATCTTAGTACTCCTTCATGTTAAGCAGCTTAAGAGTTAAGGACCCCTATAAATGCTAATCAGGCCCAGGTTAATCATAGCTCTTATGTCTGAAAATCCTCTAAATGTATGATTAAAGTTCCATTAATTTAACATGAATTCTATAAAAAAATGGGGTCTTCTTTAACTCACGAGGGTTCATGACATATAATTGAATCAGCAGTGATAAAAGGAGGTGAATACTATGATCAAACCTTATCTAATGTTCAACAGAGAATGCGGCGAGGCGTTTAGGCTGTATCAAGAGGCTTTTGATGGGGAGATGATTTCCATCCAGAAATATGGAGACATGCCCCCAAATCCGGATTTCCCCGTAAGTGAAAGTGATAAGGATCTTGTCCTGCATGCCCAGCTGAAGCTTACCGAATCAGGAAGCATTATGGGATCTGACGGAACAAGGGAAACAGAAACTTCCGGAAAAGTCTCCATCAGTGTGGAGCTCGATTCTGAGGTGCGTGCCCAAAAAGCGTGGAGTGTGTTAAAAGAAGGCGGAACGATACATATGGATCTTCAGCCGACATTCTTCTCCAAGCTTCATGGTTCTGTAAAAGACCGTTTTGGAGTTACCTGGATGTTCACAGTCGAGTAAATGAAAAAAGGCCTTTCCCTAAATCGGGACAGGCCTTCCTCATGATGTTGAATCCATGGCTGTACGTACAGCTTCCACTGCATGAATGACTGCTGTATACAGAAGAATCCCCTTCTTTAACCAATAAGCCAATATCTGTACAGCCAAGACCGATTCCCTCTGCTCCGTTATGAATTAAGCGTTTCATCACTTGTTGATAACACCTCTTTAACAAATTATAAACAACCAGTGGAAAAGATTTCCACTGGTTGTTTTTGTCTCATTTTATTAAAGGAATATCACCATTTTTATAGAATTAAACACCATAAAAATGAAAGGAAGGGCTCGAAATGAAAAAAGATGATAATAAGAATAAGATCCAAATGAAATATCGGGAAAAACTTCAGCAAAAAGCTGAGTATCAAATGGCTGCGATCGAAGTGATCCTTGGTGCCGGCATCATGGTTGGGTTTGTTTTTTTATACTTGATGTTAAAGCTCTTTAACCCTTAATTATTCGTATTCTGTCCGCCGCCGTTCAAGCCTTCTTTAATCAGCGCATCGACTTTGCTGTTGAAGATCAATCCAACATGATCGACTCCGCTGATCTTCACATTTTTTGCTCCGTCAAGAGTGGAAAGCCAATTTGGAACAATTAGATCACTTGTGCTGTAAATGGACGTATAGCGTATTTTATGATTTGGATCTGTACCAGCTGGTGCTTTTGAAGTGATAAATTTGTTAGGCGAACCTAGTGTGACAACATCATTCACTTTGCTTCCGCCGCCGTTCAGAATATAGGTCAGAGCGTTGATACCCCCGGCGCTGTGGCCGATGATATCCACCTTGCTTTTGCCTGTTTTCTTTAAAACTTCATCAACAAAGGCCGAAAGCTGTCTGGCATTATTCAAGCTGTTCCCGGTTTTATCCATCATTTCAATCGCATACAGTTCATTATCAGACCAGCCTTGTTTTTTTAGGTAGTTTTTAATGCTGAAAAAATCCGCGCTGATGCCGCCAGCTCCGTGGATGAAGATGACCGGATCATGGCCTGCCGCCTCTGCTTTGGAAACAGAAGGCTTCATAGCCGCAGCTGAAAAAATAATAACCGCACACGCAATGGATGATACTAGCAATCTCAATTTTCTCATGGTTTCCCTCCTAGTTGTTTGTGTTTGACTGCTTATCCTGCTGCCTTCATTGTCATACATTTGAAAGGGAGAAACAACCGGCAACTTTTTCTATTCCTGCCATCCACTCATTTTAATAGAACGTATAAGAGGTGTCTTTTTTGAAAGAAGTTATGATTCAGAAAATACCAAATGAGGTTCGGGTAACTCTTTCGGATCTCCCTATGTCTGGGTTAGTGCAAGAAGGATAAGCGATATTTATGGTAAAATACAGGTGAAGAATTGCTTAACTTTTGTTCAATAAACAGGACATTTAGCGGAATAAATTTATTTTTTTAAAAATATCACAGGGAAGGCATGGTCTTTTAAATAAGGGTTTTGGAGAAATGTGATTTCATTACTTTGGAGGTAAGATTAGATGAATATAAAATTTGACCCAAACAACGTCGTTATTAAACTCTGTATGAGTGGGATGAACATGGAAGATGGCGGAAATATTGAAGGTGCAACCACGATGTTTCATCAAGCATGGCATGAAGCAAAAGACGACTATGAAAGGTTTATTGCAGCTTATCATATGGCTCGTAAACAAAAGAGTATTTCAGACAAAATGAAATGGATGGAAACCTCTTTACAGTGTGCACTTAATATAAATGATGATAATGTTAAGAGTGCATACTCAACGTTATATTTAAACATTGCCAAATGCTATGAGGAGTTGTGTGATTCTGATAATGCAAAAAGAAATTATGAATTGTCAAACTCATATAACGACGCACCTTCTGATGAAGGACCATTTTATCATGGGACAAAGGCAGATTTACAGGTTGGTGATTTGCTGACAGCAGGTGGAAATTCAAATTACAAACCAGGACTTAAAATGAACCACATTTATTTCACTGCTAATGCCAATGGTGCAGGACTTGCAGCAGCATTAGCAAAAGGAGAAGGAAGAGAACGAGTTTATAAAATAGAACCAACAGGTGAATTTGAAAACGACCCAAATGTTACTGACAAAAAGTTCCCGGGTAACTTAACACGATCTTATCGTTCTCAAAAACCTTTAAGAATTATTGGTGAAGAAACTGAGTGGGCGAAACTAACAACTACGGAGCGAAGTGAATGGCGCAAAAATTTAGCCAAAAACAATGGCGAAATTATTAACTGAACATATTATCTACGGAGAAGGTCTTGATTCTGTCTCTTGATTTTATTATGGCTCATACGGGTTTGCTCGTTTTTGCTGGACCAGGAAACTGATCAGCTTCTTAAAAGTCTCACTTTACCAGCAAACCACCCACAAACCATCCTTTTGCTCTATCTAATATTCTTCCTGTTTATTTCATTTCCCTTTCTATTCAGAGAAGGGAAAGAAGTATTTTTTCTACATATTCCGCTCTTAAGAAACTCTACGTACATTTCGAAAAGATGTATTAATCCTTCCTGTTACCAGATAAGTTAAGTAAAAAATACATTTGTAGGTACTGCTTACCTTACTTCTTTAAAAATATCGATACGGCACTATATAAAAGTAATAAAGCCATAACCACATTAAAATGACTTTTATATCTTGTTAAGAATTTTTCAAACAAGGAACCGAATAAACTCCAGCAAACAGTGCCTACAAAACCGACAAAAGCGAGAAACAGTGAATATAAAATTAAGCTTATATTAGTAGTGTAGAATGGTATGACAAATGTAGATATAGCTGTGATTCCATACAAGATAACTTTGGGATTTATGAATTGTAAAAACATTCCTGTATAAAAGCCATTATGGTTTTTATGGTCATTTTCCTTATCATCCTTCTTACTAAAAATGATCTTTATAGCTAAGTACAACATATAGATAGAACCGAATATAGTCATTCCGAATTCTATTTTAGGAATGGTATTTTTTAATAACAAATTAAAATAGCTGCACAATACCATAATGACGAAAAACCCAGTACCAACTCCTAAGCAAAACTTTATCGTCTTTTTGAAACCATACTTATTAGCAGATAACATTGCCATTATATTGTTAGGACCTGGAGTAAAAGTAGTAACAAATACGTATAACAAAAATGATAATGCAGGCAAAATAAACCCCCTCCTAATGTATGTTATAATGTCTAAAAAGTCATTATAACGTCTTACGTTATATTGTATGTTATCGACGTTATATTGTATATAGTCTAAGGAGTGTTTTTATGGAAGAAATTAATCTCATCGTTGCAAATAATTTAAAGGCTTTGAGAGAAAGTAAGAAATTAAGCCTTGAAAAAGTTGCTGAACTTACTGGGGTTAGTAAAACGATGATTGGACAAATTGAAAGAGGGGAATCTAGTCCTACCATTACAACAATCTGGAAAATAGCAAATGGGCTAAAAATTTCATTTACATCACTAATAAATTCACCGCAGCCTGACACAAAGGTAGTCCTGAAAAGTGAGGTACAAACATTAACTGAGGATAATGGAAAATACCGATTATATCCTTACTTCCCATTCCAAGATAATCGACGATTTGAGGTTTATTCCATTGAAATAGAAAAAGGCGGGTATCTTAGTTCGGAATCCCACGGAGAAGGAACCGAAGAGTTTTTAACTGTTTTTGATGGTAAATTAACAGTAAGAGTAAATGACACTGAATACACCATATCAACTGGAGATTCTATAAGGTTTAAAGCAGATAGACCTCATTCTTATCATAATTCTGGAGAAATATTAACTCGATTAAGTATGGTTATACACTATACAATATAAAATCCCCGTTTTTGGGAACGGGGATTTATATGGTTATTCTTATTAGTGGAACAATCGTCATCTAAAGCCCTTAAACTAAGTTTTAAATAAGTATTCATTTCAATAATTGCTCCATCTTCACAACTAAATACTGGTACAAAATATAACTCTACATATTTGGAATTCATACTCCATTAAATTTTTACCTCTTCCTATATGTCTCCCCATTTTGTAAAACTTGTTCCGTTGACCAGAGAAATTCAATTCCTTAACTATTGGCCGCTTACCAATCATATAGCTTAAATTTATTATTTTAATCTAAATCATTTGGGTTAATATGGAGAACTTCAACTATCGCACAGGTTAGTTCAAGGGCCAGTAATCGTTTTTGTAATGAATTTAGAGTTTGTTTAACTATGCTTCCCTCTTTCTTCATGAATCCTTCCTCCGTAATCTTTTTACTTATTTTAACATCTACCAACTTGATCTTGTTCAACTATTTGCACAGCGGCGTAAAAATAAAAAGGCTGCAATAGCAGCCTAGACTTGTTCAACTAACGCACCCGTAAGCAAATATGTACTTGGTATTTAAAAGCCTTACAGAACAGTTTCATATGTAAAACATTTACTCCCCAACTTTAATTATTAGTTGAGAGATATAAGCACAGATCATAAAAGTTACGAAATAATAGATTGCGCAATTATAGGATGTTCCCAGTGAATAAAAAGTCCGATATGGTGGTAATGGTAGCACCTAAAAATAATATTATTTGTGACCAAGTCATTTTCGATTTAAACTTTCTCATAGTCTTCCCCCGGGTTCTTATCAGATCACTTTATAGTAGTAATAGGCAGGTGTTAATGCATTTAATATCCGACGGTCCATAGATATCACTTCCAGACAAAGTAACCTATAAATTCCCCCTTTCAAAACGATAGGATTCCCATTAGTTCCTGCACATTAATAAACTTGGGTTCCCTTGTACCGTTTTTCCCAAAGGTACGGGTAACCCTTATAAACGCTTCCTTAAGCTGCTCTGGTTCTTAAACGGACAGTTCTACTTCCATTTAAATTTTCTACTGCATAAATACTATATTATTATAGATATATTGGATGTTTTTCCTAAGTGTGCGATAAAACTTTTTTTCAGTTTAAGATAGTTGTATAATGAAATGTCTAGAGTTTAGGAGGAAGCATATATGAAACTATTTGCACTTGATATGGATGGCACCACGCTATCCTCTAAAAATGACATCAGCCCGGAAAATATCGAAGCGATAAAGCATGCACAGGAACATGGGCATAAGGTCATGATTTTATCCGGAAGAGCACCGGAATCTATAAAAGAAGTTTTAAAGGGATATGGTTTAGAGAACCTGCCGATCGGCGGCAGCAATGGAACAGCGGTTTTTGCAGATGGCAAACAGCTGGAACTGACTTCTTTAAGCGATGAACAAAACGAAATTATTTATAAAGAGATGGAAAAAGAGGCAGTTCCCTTCAAGGTTTACACAACAAAAGGTGTTTTTGTCCATAATCAATGGACTTCCCGCCTTGAAAAGGTATTAGAATCTGGAGTGATTCCTCCGGATTTTTATGAGGATGAAAATTACGAAAAAATGACAAAGCCTCCGGTTGGAGTAGAAGGCACCGAATTCTTCAGTGAATTGGAATCTCTTTTAAGTGATGACGAGCTTTCCATTCAGAAGTTTTTTATTTTGGTGCTGGATCCTGCCCAGAAGAACCGCGTATTGACAGCGATGAAGAGCATCGAGGGAGTCTATGTCACGACTTCTTCTCCTTTCAATATTGAAGTCATGAATATCAACGGAAACAAAGGAAATGGCTTAAAAGTCATGGCCGAGTATTTTAATATTCCATTGGAGGATACTGTGGCGATCGGGGATCAGTTCAATGACATTCCTATGTTCAAGGCAGCTGGATTCGCGGTAGCAATGGGCAATGCCCAGGAGGAAATCAAGCAGCTGAGCGATTATGTGACATTGACCAATGATCAAAACGGTGTCGCATTTGCGATTGATTATGTGCTGAATTTAGCCGGCGAGAAAAAGAGTGTATCTTCATAAAATCAATAAGAGGCTCTCTCTTAGGATCCAGGCTTCCTGAGCCAGGTTCCATATGAGACAGCCTCTTTTTTATGCTGCACTGTTTTTTAATTCAATTAATGGGCTGGTATATTTCTTAATGAAATAGCTGCCAAGTATCAAACAGATCACCAATGAAAACATCAACAGCAGGATATAGTGTCCGGAGTAGGAGCTGAGAGTCTCATCAGGAACCAGGGTTTCGATGATCTTAATGATAAATCCGTGCAATAAATACACGTATAATGTTCTCTGCCCTATCATGGTGACACTGAAGCCTTTTGACGGGATCAGCGCCAGAAAGCTGAAAATCACAAGAGCTGTCATGAAATACTGTCCAAGCCGGATGAAGCCTCCCACGGCACTTTCGATTCCCATGCTTGCGTAGGAAGCATTGCCCAGGAGCCAGGACACCGATTCCTCGATCAGTGAGCTGTTCCATGCAAACAGGGCGAAGGTGCAGACGAGCACTCCAATCCCAAGAGGCACCGACAGCTTTGAACGGACAATCTTCCTCATGTGCTCCTTGTTTAATAAGAAGCCTAATAGAAAATAAGGAAAGAAGACAAACGTCCTAGAAAGGCTGAGATAGCTTCCGATGCCTTCGTAATATCCGACGAGGACGCCAAGTATGACGGCAATAAGGAGCCCCTTCCATCTCCACTTCCCAAAAACGAAAAGAAGGCTGTTCCAGCAGAACAGGCTGAGAAGGAACCATAAAGTCCAGTGCGGCTCCAGCAGGTTAAACGCCAGCTTCTCTTCATCGCCATTCAAATAGTAAAAGACCGAATAAATCATCTGGAAGATCAGGTATGGAACCAGAATCTTTTTGATGGACCTCAGGAAAAACACCTTCTTCTGATATCCTTTTGAAAAATAACCGGAAATCATAATGAATGCCGGCATATGAAAAAGGAATATAAAAGAATATAAGGTATACAGAAAACTCTCGCCTTCCTTCAATGGACTGATTACATGTCCAAAAACCACCAGGAAAATTAGAATGAATTTCACATTATCAAAATACAGACTCCTATTAGAAGCAGCCACAAACATGTCCCTCCTATCAGAGTTTTACTCCAATATGAAGCATAAAGCTTAATATTTCTTTAAGAAACAACTTGTGAAAATATACACAAATTCAAGTGTAACATAACTGAACCATCAAAATAACATATAAAAAAAAGCCTGAAAAGGAAAGCATTTCAAGCCTTACATGATATATGACAGCTTTTTAAAACAGATGATTATAAAAAGCGGAGAATAAATTCCTAATCCATGGAGGATAATCCCAGGAATATCCGACTTGTACCTATAGTAAACAATCCAAGCAGAAAGCTGAAGATGAGATAAAACGGAAACAAGGGACCGGCTGGTGGATTGACCGGCATCATAAAATCATTCCCTTTTCCATTTCTCAGTTCTATTATAATGGAAGATTATCCAAAATTGGAGATTTTCTAGCTGCCTTATCACTCTCTATTCTGTTTTTAAGTGTTCACGGTCGACTGCTAAAGGCGGCTGCTCAAACCATCCGTTGTCGAGCATGATTCTCGCTGCTTCCTCCACAAATATGGAAATGTCCATCAGTGATTTGCCATACATGAGGCCGATATCATGTCTTCCGTTTACGGCTATGGAGTTCCCAAATGCCCTTAATTTCATCGAAAACATATCCATCTTGTGGAAAAGCATGAGCTTATCGGAAAAAGGAGGAACCGTGGACAGCTTCACTAAATGATCCAAAGGCTGGGGAGTCGGCAGACTCGCCTTATGCAGTTCTCCTATATATCGTTCTACAGATTTCTGTGTCAGGACCTTCCCTTTTATAAACAGCTCTCTGACTTTTTTTGATTCTGCCACCTGGCAAAAGCCGAGGATCAGGGCTTTGCTCGTCACATTATTTTCAATATTGTCATAGAGGTGTGTAATTTCAAGAGCATGCAGGGGCCGGACCTTTCCCAGATAGCCATTCAGGAAATCCTTATGCACATAGACCGCTTTTTCTGGAACAGGAATGACGGGCGGTTTGATGATCAGTTTCTTTTTCATGAGGATATTCTTGACCTTTTCGACCAGGATGGTGGTGGCCTCCATGCTATAGATAAAAAACTCTGTAATATCCTTTCTGAATAACAGCGGAATGGCGATGTGGTAAATGCTTAGTCCCGCCTTGGCTGCATATTTCAGGTAATGAACGTAAAATTCATCTTCAAACAGCCTGGGAGCATCCAGATTTACATCCTGATCGGAAAACCCTATTGGAATCGGGAAGTTTTCTTTTTTAAAAATCTCGCCGACGGAAGCTACAAAATCAGTCGACAGCTGCAAGGCATCTTCCACAAGCTGTTTAATGTCCTCATCCTCCACATGCTGGAGGAAATATTTCAGGATGCATGTTGACATACTGTTGCCCATATAGGCCGCCCAGAGTTTGCCCATTTCTGATGCTGTCAAAGGGCCGCTCGAATCCCTGTGAATGGGTGCCCTGTCGAGAAGACAGGATTTGTCCTCATTTTTCTCCTCAATTTTTCCTTCTTTAGGACTTTCGTTTTGGGGTTCCGACTTTGATCCGATCTTTTTGGGTTTAATGAAATCCACCTGGCATCGCCCCTCCGTTTTTTTCTTATCTTCTACTCTGGAAGGCGGTTTATACAATTTTCCAGCAGTCAATTATTGTTCACATAAAAAAATGCCCTGAACAAAGTTCAGGGCATTCTTCCTTAATTTTCTGCCAAGTTTTTGGCTGACTCGGAGTTCGCCGGCATGGCACCAAACGGACTTCCGGTTTGCTTTACCCGCTGAATGAAGAACGCCAGAATCAATGCTACACAGGCAATTCCCACTGAAACAAGGAATGAGTCGTTGATTCCCTCTAGGGCCGCCTTCATGGCAATCTGCTGCTTCATGGCAGCTGCCGCTTCGGCAGTCGGCTGTCCTGTCATATGCTTCATGGCAGAAGCCGCCATGTCTTTTGCATGCGTTTCAGTCCGGTTGGACATAATCGTCACAAGAAGAGCGGAGCCTATGGCACCTGATACCTGCTGGAGCGTATTGTTCATCGCAGTTCCATGCGGATACAGATGTGCCGGAAGCTGGTTTAATCCATTCGTCATAACTGGCATCATGACCATGGACATACCGAACATACGTGCTGAGTATAACAAAATCAAGGTTGTATAAGAGGTATCAAAAGTCAGATTGCTGAACATATAAGTCGTAAAGGTCATAATGACCAACCCAATGACCGCAAGCGCCCTTCCGCCAAATTTATCGAACAATTTACCGGTGATCGGGCTCATGATTCCCATCAGCAGGGAACCTGGAAGCAACAAAAGACCTGATTTTACAGGCGAGATGCCGCGAAGGGTCTGTAGATAGATCGGCATCAGAAGCATGGCTGAGAACATGGCCATGGAGATGACGATGGAAATGGCTGAAGATAAGGCAAACATCGGATATTTATAAACCTTGAAGTTCAGCATAGGCTTATCAAGGAAGTTCTGGCGGACAATGAACAGTACCAGACAGATTGCACCGGCGGCAATCGTAACATACACATACGGGCTGTCCCAGCCTTTATCGCCTGCAGAGCTGAAGCCGTACAGCAGCCCGCCGAACGCGATGCTCGAAAGCACTAAAGACAGGATATCGAGCTGAAGGACGATTTTCTCCTTTTTGTCCTTCAATAAGAAGAAGCCGACGACCAGGGTCACAGCAGCGATTGGAGATACAAGATGGAACAGAATTCTCCAGCTGTTGTGTTCAATCAGATACCCTGACAGTGTCGGGCCGACTGCAGGTGCAAAAATGAAGACTAATCCGAACATCCCCATTGCTGCCCCCCTCTTTTCAGGCGGGAAGCTTGTAAGCATCACATTCATTAACAGCGGCATCATGATGGCTGAGCCGGCGGCCTGGATCATCCTGGCTGTCAAAAGCAGCGGGAAGACGTGGGCAAAGCCCGCTATGATGGTACCTGCTGTAAATAAGACCATGGCTGTAAGAAACAGCCCTCTTACCGAATATTTTTGAATTAAAAACGCAGTTGCCGGAATCATGACTCCGTTTACGAGCATATAACCGGTCGCGAGCCACTGAACGGTGGAGGCACCGACTGATAAATCCTTCATAATGGATGGCAGCGCCACATTCAGAAGAGTTTCATTTAACATAGAGATAAACGCACCAATCATCAGAATTGTTATAATTCCGTATGGAGGGCGGTCATAAAATTTCGCTTGTTCCATTCCTTTTCCTCCCATTAAACTCATAGTTCATTTTTTTGTACCCTCATTCTGCATAAAATCTATTTTATACCGGCAGTTCAATTTGTGCAATCTATTTTTTACAAAAATATGCCGGCATTTGAACCGTCTGGATTTATGGCGTATAATCTCATTAGACAGCGAGTCTAATCGGAATAAAAGGTGGATGAGATGAACAGTCGTAAACAGCAGGTTATTAACAGGGCACACCAATTATTTATTGAAAAAGGTTTCCAAGCCACTTCTATACAAGACATCCTGGACTACAGCGGTATTTCCAAAGGAACATTTTATAATTATTTCTCCTCGAAAAGTGAGCTGCTGATCGCAATCTTCACTTCGTTAAGCCAGCGGATCGACCAGGAACGGAATGAACTCCTTATCGGACAGGACCCCTCCAATAAAGAAATTTTTATCCAGCAGATTGAGCTGCAGATGGAATTCAACCAAAAGCATAAACTGTTGACTCTTTTTGAAGAAGTTTTTGTTTCGAACGATCCGTTTCTGAAGGATTTTTTAAATCAGATGAAAATGATGTATATCCGCTGGATCTATAACCGGCTGGTGGATTTGTTTGAGGAGAGCATGCGTCCATTCTTGCTGGATTGCGCGATCATGTTCACCGGAATGCTTCATAATAATATCCATTTTTATTTCTTGGCCCATCCTTCCCTCAGAGACTTCAGGAAAGTCATCCAATACAGCGTAAACCGGCTGGAAGGATTGGTGGTGGATGCTGCAAAGCATGGTGAACACTTACTGACTCCTTCCATCTGGGATAAATGGCTGCCAGGCTGCCCCACATTTGAGGAAGGCTTCAAGAAGAAGCTGGCAAATAGTATCAACGAGCTGAAAATGGAGATCCATGATGGAAAGCGCATCGAGCTGCTGGACTTCATTCAGGAGGAAGTCACCCATTCCAAAATCCCGCGGAAATTCCTCATCGAGGCCGTCCTTTCATCTTTGGAGAATCAGCAGGAAACAGGATGGAACAGGAAACTTGATAGCCTCAGGGATATGATCGGCCGTTTTTTTGCCGGCCAGGAGGCTATTTAGAACGTTAAATGGGGCGGTTTTTTATACACTCCTTAGATTGTATAAAAAACCGCCCCATTTTTATTTTAAGCCATTATTTTTCCTTAATCCAGGTCAATAAAAACAGTCTAGTTTCTTCAGCAGGGAAATACCATTTATTTCCGATTTTATATTTTGGCATCCTGGGATCCTTAAAAAAGGTTTTCTGTATGGTTTTCAGGCTCATGCTTGTCTGCTTTTCCAGCTCCCTGGAATCCC
This sequence comes from Peribacillus kribbensis DSM 17871, assembly GCF_000430765.1. GTDB lineage: Bacteria > Bacillota > Bacilli > Bacillales > DSM-1321 > Paraperibacillus > Paraperibacillus kribbensis. The sequence continues at coordinate 63,852 of NZ_AUMQ01000036.1, forward strand.
AAATGACCGACCCGCTTTGCGAGCCTTTTACATACTTCACGACTTCTTCTTTGAATATCTTTCTTAATTCCTCTTCATTTGTTCTTATATCCATCCTGTTGAAAGCCTCCATAATTGGAATACATCTAATGTATCGGATGGAAATTTCAATTATTTAATAGGAAATGAGTATGATTATTATTCTGCCTCTTTCCATACCCTGCTCACTTCAGCCAGCCTTGAATCCTCAAAGGATAATTTGTAGATATCAGGCATAGCAAGATTCTTCCAAAAGGAATATCCATAGCTTTTATCAAAGTAATTCATCAATAACACCATAATGTTCCCATGTGTGCCAATGACCAGATTTTTGCCTTTATACTTGTCTAATAGAGTAAGAGCAGCCTGGCTGACCCGTGCCTGCGCGGCGCAGTTCGATTCCCCTCCGCCCAAGAAAAACTCAGGATCCTCCCAGACCCTCTTAATTGCAGCCTGAAAATCCAAAACGGGTTCATCAGACAATATTCGTTCTCTGAATCCTTCTTCCATGATGATTTCCCTGCCAATTCTATGAGCAATTTGTTCAACAGTCTGAATGGCTCTTTTATACGGACTTGAAAGAACCTCATCAATCCTTTCCTTTTCCAGGTATCCCGCTGCCTTCTTAGCATCGTGTACTCCTTGATCGGATAACGGCCTGCCTCGTTCATCCCGTGTATATGCAGAATGGGCATGGCGGACAAGATAGAAATTTGTAATCATATGGACCTTCCTTCATGAAATTTTAGTCATGCATCATCTAATTCCTATTTATGATAAACGGTATAATCCTTTTTCTTTAAATTCGGTTCATTCAGGGAAAGCCGGAAGCTTTTTCCGGATGTCAATTCCTTGTAATCGAGGGTTTATTCATACAAGTGCAGGCCTTTCTCTTTACTCCAGCTATTCAGGCTTTTTCCAAGGTCTAGTAATTTAGCGCTTAAACCCTGCACAATAATCTCAAATTCTTCGAAGTCCTTTTTCTTTTCAAAGATATATACATGCTTCATTTGTATCTCTCCAAGTAACATTTATCTTCTACTTCCTTTTATTGTAAGCTAAACATACCAAAAAAACAGCCCTAAACCAGCCGTCTCCTTTTCATCCATACCTTTCTTTATCAGATCTCTTCTATCACGGATTCTCCTTCACTTTGGTTATCGTCCGTCCATCTCCATTTTTCACTCAATCTTATTCTTCCATCCGGAAGCATTTCGGGGGTAGATGTGCATACACCGCCTCTTATTTCATTCCTCGTATTGACATGGTTATATCTAAACTGTAAACTCCCATTTTCGTGTACAATTCCAATTAAAGTGCCTTTAACGATTTCTCCTCCGCTATAGGCTGCAGAAAGGATGTTTCCTTCTTGTTTGTATTCAAAGAAAGTTTGGGCGGAAACCTCTCCGTTAGATGTATTTTCAACTGAAACAAACTTCCGGCCATCGTAATTTATCATGATTCTGCCTCCTTGGTTTTTAATATTCAGATAACTCATGTTACCATATGGTACCCAGGTAAGGCCATGTGCCCCGCCGGTATACTGATAAAAAACTACTGGGTTCAGGATGAAGTGATTTCTGCCGCTTCCCTGCTGGCAGCCAAAACTCAGGAGCCCTTTTACTGGGAATGCTATGATGAGATGTTCGCCTATTGTAACAAGTATTTTATTGACCACACATATGACGGATGGTATCAGCTCCTGGACCGGCAGAACCAGCCATACAGCCAGAAGAAAAGCCCACCCCCGAAGACTGACTATCACCCGGTGGCTGCCTGTTATCAGACGATTTTGGCTTTTTCTTAAAAGACCTTTTATGAAAAATGGTTCGTTTTTCTCCACCTGGTTCTGTTTGACTGGGGAGGAACAGTTCATGCACGCAGGCTGAAAATAAAGGGAAAAATTCCCCTTAATTCGTATTTTTTCAAAAAAAGAGCAGAGATAGAGGGAGAAATTCCCTCTATTGATTCAAAACCATGCAAAAATGGAAGGTTTCGCTATGCATAAAGGGAAAACTTCCCCTTATATCACCCGTATGGAGCTCTATTTTGAAAATAACGGGAAAATCTCCCCTTATGACAAGACTCTTATTTAGAAGGGGCCGTCCAGAAACCCGTTCCCTGAATTTCTGTACAGCCCCTTCGTTTTTTATGCCAAAGACCTTACTCCTGCCTGGAATAAATAGATGAATAAGCCCCCTCACATACGAGCAATGAATCATGTGTACCCTGCTCTGCAATGCCGTCCTCCGTTAAGACGATAATTCGATCGGCATTCCGGATCGTTGAAAGACGATGTGCAATCACGATGGTGGTTCGCCCTTTTGCCAGCTTTTCCAGTGAATCTTTAATGATGCGCTCACTCTCATTATCCAGAGCACTTGTCGCCTCATCCAAGATAAGAATGGGCGGAGAGTCCAAACAGCTCCTGTTCTTTTCAGCAATAAAAAACGAGTACAAATCTATTAGATTTCATACTCGTTTTTTACTCATCGTTATCTGCTTAAACGAGAAGTCCTGACCGTAAAGTCCACATCTTTATAATAAGCATCCTTCACAAGCACATTCGGCCCCAGGCATTTGACAGCCGGGCAGTGGCAGTTCAGCTGCTGTGCCAAATTGGACTCCAGCCATGTATCATAGGATTCCTGTAATGGAGTATCCTTAATGTTTCCCAGGGAAGGAGCATCCCCAAAGTCAGTCACAATGACCTCGCCCGTAAAGATGTTGACGTTCAGCCTGGACCGTCCGTCCGGGTCGTTCCGGAGAGTCACATTTTTAGATTGGTACAATCTCTTCAGGAGTTCTGCGTCTTTTTCATCGCTGCTGCATGGATAAAACGGAAGAGTCCCAAACAGCATCCAGATATCTTCATTTCTAGTATCTAATAGGGTATGTATAGCTGTGCGGATCTCATCAAGGGACAGAGATTCTATGGCCGATGCAAAATCACTCGGATACATAGGATGAATTTCATGCCTCCTGCAGCCCATCTCCTCCACGACTTGACGGTGGATATGCTCAAGATATGGGAGGGTCCTTTTGTTCAACATGGTTTCCGCTGATACCAATACCCCTGCTTGGGATAAATACCGGCTGTTTTCTATCATTTTATCAAACAATTTTGCCCGGGCGCTTCTGTCAGGCTTCCTTTCCATCATTGCAAAGCCGGTATCGATAAATTCATCCACGGTTCCCCAGTTATGGGAAATATGCAGAACGTCCAGATATGGGATGATTTCTTCATACCTCTTGATGTCCAGAGTCAGATTGGAGTTGATTTGCGTCCTGATTCCTCTATCGTGTGCATATTTTAACAGAGGGAGCACATAATTTTCCGTCTGCTGTTTGGACAGCATCGGCTCGCCTCCTGTAATGCTCATAGAACGGAGCGTATCCACCTCATCAAGCCGTTTCAGCAGGAATTCAAGCGGAAGGGCGTCTGGATCTTTAGTCTGCAGAGTATAGCCCACCGCACAGTGCTCGCACCTCATGTTGCACAGGGTGGTTGTTGTGAATTCAATATTGGATAGAGTCATTTTTCCGTACTGTTCGATATCCATATACGCTTCCCAAGGATCATGATGGATGGTGATCGGTTCTTGCAGTTGTTTTATCATTTTTCTTCCCCTAACTAATCGAAATACTAAACAATTATGGTGAATTACAAAATATATGTCAAATTTCAACTTTTCTCTGAATTTTTCCAAAATATTGAAACCTTTCCCGGGATCATACGTATAGTAGGTAACGTCAAAACATGGAGGGGGAATGCCTTATCGAGCTATTTGGTGTACCGATTACCGATATTTATTTGTATACTCTTATCATCATAGGAGCTGCGACCCTTCTTTACCTCTTCTTTGGAGATCTGGCCCATGGCGCCGGGGAAGCGCTCGGCTGGTTCAGCCCCATTCTCTTGCTCTCCTTCATCACCTTTGTTTCCGCATCCGGGTATATCTTGGAGGTTGTGACACGATGGAACAGCTATCCCGTCCTCGCCGCTTCCGCCATTATTTCGTTTTTCTTCACTCTTTTTCTCAATATCTTTGTGATCCTTCCCCTGTCAAAAGCCGAAGAATCCTTGGTATACACAGAGGACTCCCTTAAGGGACGCGTCGGGAAAGTGATCCTGGCCATCCCTGAACATGCATTTGGCGAAGTGATCCTGGAAAGCTCCACAGGCACGATCGCAAAGACGGCCAAAAGCTATTATGGGCCTGCAATCAAAGAAGGCTCCAAGGTTTTGGTCATTGATGTTGAGCAGGGAGTTTTATCTGTTATAGAATATGAACCACTTTTTTAGAAGGAGGAATGGTTTATGAATTTTATTTGGATTGTTGTGGGAATTGTAGTCTTTATTTTGCTTGCGATGATTGCGGTATTTGTTAAAAAATACCGCACAGCAGGTCCCGACGAAGCCCTGATTGTCACAGGCAGCTACCTTGGAGGAAAAAATGTCCATACCGATGAGGCAGGGAACCGCATTAAAATCATACGCGGAGGCGGAGCGTTTATCCTGCCGATCTTCCAGCAGGCAAAGCCATTAAGCCTTCTTTCCAGCAAGCTTGAGGTCACCACCCCTGAGGTGTACACGGAGCAGGGCGTGCCGGTAATGGCCGATGGAATTGCCATTATCAAAATCGGCGGCTCCATCGGGGAAATAGCGACCGCAGCCGAGCAATTCCTGGGAAAGTCCAAGGATGACCGTGAAGCGGAAGCGCGTGAAGTCCTGGAAGGCCATCTTCGTTCCATCCTCGGCTCCATGACGGTTGAAGAAATTTATAAAAACCGGGAAAAATTCTCACAGGAGGTCCAGCGCGTCGCCTCCCAGGACCTTGCGAAAATGGGACTCATCATTGTTTCCTTTACCATCAAGGATGTCCGGGATAAAAACGGCTATCTCGAATCTCTCGGTAAGCCGAGGATTGCCCAGGTAAAAAGGGATGCCGATATCGCCACAGCCGAGGCAGCAAAAGAAACCCGCATTAAGCGGGCAGAGGCAGACAAAAACGCGAAGCGCTCAGAGCTTGAACGGGCAACTGAAATCGCGGAAGCCGAGAAAGTCAATAAATTGAAGACCGCTGAATACCGGCGTGAACAGGATATCGCTAAAGCCCGTGCCGACCAGGCATACGATCTGGAAACAGCCCGGGCCAAGCAGGAAGTAACCGAACAGGAAATGCAGGTCAGGATCATCGAAAGACAGAAGCAGATTGAACTGGAGGAAAAAGAAATCCTCCGCCGTGAGCGTCAGTATGACTCTGAAGTGAAAAAGAAAGCAGACGCAGACCGGTATTCCGTTGAACAGGCAGCCGCGGCGGCCAAATCCAAGCAGATGGCAGAAGCGGATGCGGACAAATACCGTGTGGAAGCCATGGCTAAGGCGGAAGCAGAGCGCGTCCGTGTAGACGGTCTCGCCAAAGCCGATGCTGAACGGGCCAAAGGGGAGGCCGAATCAGAAGTCATCCGCCTGAAAGGTTTAGCGGAAGCGGAAGCGAAGCGGAAAATCGCAGAAGCATTCGAGCAGTACGGCCAGGCTGCCGTACTCGATATGGTCCTCGACATGCTGCCTCAGTATGCGAAGGAAGTTGCCAGCCCACTTTCCAATATTGAAAAGATCACCGTTGTCGACACAGGCAGCGATTCTTCAAACGGCGGCGCCAACAAAATCACTTCCTATGCCACCAATCTAATGGCAACCATGCAGGAATCCCTGAAAGCTTCCTCCGGCCTTGATGTAAAAGAACTGCTTGAAAACCTTTCTGGAAAAGGAAACATCCGCGCAAGCATTGACCAGCTGGCCGACCGAGGGGCTTCCATTTCCAGGGTGGATGAAGAGTCAATTTAAACAGGTTTGTAAAGAGTCAATTTAAACAGGTTTGTAAAGAGTCAGCAGCCCTTGTGGCTGCTGACTCTTTTTGTAGGATAAAACACCCCCATCATAAACTTTTACTAAATTCCCCCTTCTTTTTAATCAATTCTTTTGATTTTATAGGTGAAATGGGTTAGGCTTATTGACTGATGTTTGGTTTTAATAATTGTTGAAGATTTGGAACTAGATTGTTGAGAACATCAAAATTAAAATTTAAAGTTTGATTGATTATAACTTTTGTTGTTAGTTAGTGGCGATTTATCGTTATTGTAGATCTGGAATTAGAATATTGCAGATTTACATAGATTGAGGTTTAAGCCAGAAAGCAGATACGGCAGCTATTTTGTTATAAAACTGCCAGAAATGAGTGTTCGCTTGTAACCCTTCTATTTATCAGGTGGAACAAGGTTGTTGCCGAGTTATTGTTTAGGTATAGTATTTTCTGTCTAAAGAAATGAAAAAAACAGCAGCCCCCTTAGGATGAACTATACCCCGGATAGCGGACACTGATAAAAAAGTGCCCCTATCCGGGGTTTTTTGTGTTTCAATAGATTTAATACATGTGGGCGGAGGATT
>NZ_AUMQ01000037.1 GCF_000430765.1 Peribacillus kribbensis DSM 17871
GGAAGGGATAAGTGCTGAAAGCATCTAAGCATGAAGCCCCCCTCAAGATGAGATTTCCCATAGCGTCAAGCTAGTAAGATCCCTGAAAGATGATCAGGTAGATAGGTCTGAGGTGGAAGCGTGGTGACACGTGGAGCTGACAGATACTAATCGATCGAGGACTTAACCTATTTGGTTTATGAAACGTGTACTGCCTTCTGTTATCTAGTTTTGAAGGAACGAAGTTCTTTCATTTTGTCTGGTAGTTATGGCAAAGAGGTCACACCCGTTCCCATCCCGAACACGGAAGTTAAGCTCTTTTGCGCCGATGGTAGTTGGGGGCTCTCCCCCTGTGAGAGTAGGTCGCTGCCAGGCAAGTTTTATTATCTTTTATTAATTTAAAACATATGCAAACCTTCTTACTTTTATATCGTCGCGGGGTGGAGCAACGAGCACCACTACGATGAATATTCTGCGAGTTGTACCGATTAAGCAGCATCCTGAATTGCTTACTGAAATCGGGACAGTCCTTTGCAGGGACTTAAAGCATACGCAAACCTTTTTTCTTTTATATCGTCGCGGGGTGGAGCAGTCTGGTAGCTCGTCGGGCTCATAACCCGAAGGTCGCAGGTTCAAATCCTGTCCCCGCAATCCAACAAAAGCGAAACGATGTTTCGCTTTTTTATTTTTTTCAGAAATATGGCTTAAAAATATTTAATCAAACGTTTAATTAGTATCATCCATTATGGGTTTTTTTCTACAGGATGAGCTTTTTTTAGATAGAGAGCCGCATTCCTGTATCTTAAAAGGATAAGACGAGTGTTTTTTTCCTGATGATTTGTCTCTGATGCTTAAAATAAGGTAAACTAATAGAGATATCATTGTCCTTAGGAATGCTGCTCCTAAGGTTTTTTTATAAATCCGGCAGATATCTTAAATATTTAATAAATTCTATTTAATAGGTGGAAATATGAGTTCTTATGAATTAATTACGAAAAATGAAGAGGAAACAGCTGCCTTTGCCAATCGGCTTGCGGAGAAGCTGATGCCTGGTGATGTACTTGCGCTTGAAGGGGATTTGGGAGCTGGGAAAACGGCTTTTACCCGTGGCATCGCAAAGGGCCTGGGAGTGAAGAGGAATGTGAACAGCCCTACTTTTACCATTATAAAGGAATATCAGGGACGTCTTCCTCTGTATCATATGGATGTGTACCGCATGGAGGATCAGGACGAGGATTTAGGATTCGAAGAATATTTTTCAGGTGGGGGAGTAACGATCGTGGAGTGGGCACATCTTATTGAGAGCCAGCTTCCTCCTGATCTGCTGCTGGTAACGATCAGCCACCATACAGATTTAAATGCCAGGAAATTTGTATTCAAACCTGTCGGTGCCAGGTATGAAGAATTATGTAAGGAGATTTTCTGATGAAGGTGTTAGCGATAGATACCTCTAATTATGTAATGGGAATTGCATTGCTGGAGGATGGAAAAGTGTCAGGGGAGTATATTACCAACCTGCAGAAGAATCATTCGGTACGGGTTATGCCTGCTATTCAGGATTTAATGAGGGAATGCAATGTGAAACCGGCGGAATTGGATAAAGTGGTTGTAGCAAAAGGGCCGGGTTCATATACAGGAGTCAGAATTGGCGTGACCATTGCCAAGACGCTTGCCTGGACATTGAACATTCCTTTATCGGGAATATCAAGCCTGGAGGTGCTGGCTGCAAATGGAAAGCATTTTAATGGTTTGATTTCTCCTTTATTCGATGCGAGAAGGGGCCAGATTTATACCGGATTATATGGATACAATGAGGGTCTTCTTCAAACTGTAAAGGACGATAGAAATGTGCTGGCTTCAGATTGGGCAGAGGAGCTCAAGCAGCGGGAAGAGGAGATTCTGTTTTTAGGAACCGACCTGCCCATCCATGAGTCAGTAATCAAGGAAATCATGGGAGAGAAGGCGAAGTTTGCTCCGTATACGTCCTTTAATCCGCGGCCTGGCGAATTGGCTTTTTTAGGTATTCATAAAGAGGCAGAGGATATCCACACTTTTGTGCCAAATTATATACGGCTTGCGGAAGCAGAAGCAAAATGGCGGGAGCAGCAAAATCTAAAGTAAGGAAGAGGCCAGATGGGGAATACATTGACTTATCGCTTAATGAATGTGAACGATATTGATCAAGTACTGGAAGTTGAGCATCAATCCTTTACACTGCCATGGACCAGGGAAGCATTTATTAATGAATTGACTCAGAATAAATATGCAGTCTATTTGGTGCTCGAGGAAGGGAACCAGATCATTGGGTACTGCGGGGCATGGGTGGTGCTGGATGAGGCACATATCACCAATATAGCCGTTCTTCCCAGTCATAGAGGGAAAGGGCTGGGGGAGGCCTTACTCGTAAAGATGATCGAGACTGTCCGCAATATGGGGGCTGTGAGTGCGACCTTGGAGGTTAGAGTCTCCAACACTGCGGCAAAGTCTCTTTATAAGAAACTGGGGTTTCAAGAAGGCGGAATAAGAAAAAGCTATTATACAGATAATTACGAAGATGCTTTAGTAATGTGGGTGAGATTATAGTGAGTACAGATCAAATAATTATGGGCATTGAGACGAGCTGTGATGAGACAGCTGTCGCCATTGTCAAGAATGGTACAGAAATATTGACCAATACAGTGGCTTCCCAAATCGAGAGTCACAAACGGTTCGGCGGAGTTGTTCCTGAGATTGCTTCACGCCATCATGTAGAGCAGATCACTCTTGTGATAGAAGAAGCACTTAAACAGGCTCAGGTGGATTATAGTGATATTACAGCCATAGCCGTAACAGAAGGTCCCGGTCTTGTGGGGGCACTGCTTATTGGTGTGAATGCTGCGAAGGCTTTGGCGTTTGCGCACAATATTCCATTAATCGGGGTTCACCATATTGCAGGCCATATTTATGCCAACCGTTTGGTGAAAGAGCTTCAATTTCCATTGATATCCCTTGTGGTATCAGGAGGGCATACTGAACTGGTTTATATGAAGGAGCATGGATCATTTGAGGTAATCGGAGAAACAAGGGACGATGCTGCGGGCGAAGCCTATGACAAGGTAGCACGCACCCTGAATCTTCCATACCCCGGGGGGCCACATATCGACAGGCTGGCACATGAGGGCAAACCTGTCATTAAGCTTCCCCGATCCTGGCTCGAGGAAGGATCCTATGACTTTAGCTTCAGCGGATTAAAGTCGGCTGTGATCAACACCCTTCATAATGCAGAACAGCGTGGGGAATCTATTGAACCTGCAGATTTGGCGGCTTCCTTTCAGGAGAGCGTCATAGAGGTTCTTGTAACCAAAACACTGCGGGCCGTCAAGGAATATAACGTCAAGCAGGTGCTGCTGGCGGGTGGAGTTGCTGCCAATAAAGGGCTTCGGGCTGCCCTTGATGATGCTTTCAAGGAAATCCCAGAGATCGACCTGGTGATCCCGCCATTATCGCTATGCACAGACAACGCTGCGATGATTGCGGCTATTGGAAGTGTGGCCTATGAAAAAGGAAAAAGATCGGATTATACACTGAATGCAAATCCTGGTCTGGAAATATGAAAAAGCCGGCTTTTCGAAAGCCGGCTTTTTCAATTGGGGATTTTGTCGAACAAGGAGAATAGTCCCTGTTTTTGAATAGTGGCAAAATTATGTGTATAACTTTTTTTAAGGTTGTTTATCACATGTGAATAACTCCTGTATATGTGGATAAGTCAGGAAAATAATGTGGATATTGTGGAAAAGTCTGTTGACAGTTGCTATAACTTGTTTTGGTCTGTGGATAGATCTGTGAATTAAATAAAACACAGTGTTTTACAGTTTTTGTCGAAACTGGGTCTAATTACATAAGAAAGCTGGCAGAGACTTTAGCAATACTCATTCCCTGCCAGCTGAATCAGCTTTCCTCCATTAATAACTCTTCAATTTCCGCCCATTCCTCAAGCATTATATCTAATTCCTTTTTGGCATTCTCAAGCATAGTGTTTATTTCAATCACTTTTTCGTGATTCTGGAAAATTTCCGGATCGCAGAGCTGCTCATTATAAAGAGATATCTTTGGTTCCAGTTCCTCAATGGCAGACTCAATTTCTTCAAGTCTTCTTTTTCGCTGCCGTTCAAGTTTCTTGGCTTCTTTATCAATTTTATGGGACTTCTTTTCCTGTATTACGGAAGAGGCTGCAGTCAAGCCTTCAAGAGCGGCGAGCTCCTCCTGCTCCTGTTTCTTAACTACATAATAATCGTAATCGCCAAGGAATTCTTCCGATCCATCCACTGAGAGCTCAATGACCTTAGAGGCAATCCTGTTAATAAAATAACGGTCATGGGATACAAAAAGAATGGTACCAGGATAGTCTACCAGGGCATTTTCCAGCACAATCTTGCTGTCAAGATCGAGGTGGTTGGTCGGCTCATCAAGAATCAGCAGGTTCGCCTGCTCCATCATGAGCTTGGCAAGGGCCAGTCTGGCCTTCTCACCGCCGCTCAGTGTAGAAACAGGTTTCAGGACATCATCGCCTGTAAAGAGGAAATTGCCTAGAACAGTCCGGATGTCTTTCTCGTTATGGCCTGGATGCTCGTCCCACAATTCATTCAGGACTCTTTTGTTGGATTTAAGATTCGCCTGGTTTTGGTCATAATAGCCGACCTTTACGTTTGTCCCTAATTTAAAGGCTCCTCCCAGAGGCGGAAGGGCATTGATAATAGTTTTTAACAGAGTGGATTTTCCAACACCATTCGGTCCTACAATAGCGATGCTGTCGCCGCGGGATACTCTGATCGAAATATCTTTGGCAACAATTCCGCCCTCATACCCAATGGCAAGTGAAGAAGTCTGCAGGACCTCATTTCCGCTCTGCCGCTCGATACCAAAGCTAAAGGACGCTGACTTCTCGTCTCCCTGCGGACGGTCCAGGGCCTGAATCTTATCGAGCTGTTTTCTGCGGCTCTGTGCCCGTTTGGTTGTGGAGGCCCGGGCAATATTCTTTTGGACAAAGTCTTTAAGCTTGGCAATTTCATCCTGCTGTTTCTCGTACTGTTTCATATCGCGCTCAAAATCCTCTGCTTTTTGGACGAGGTATTCTGTATAGTTCCCGGGATACTTTTTAATCGCCGTCCTGGAAATCTCATAGACCTGGCTTACAACCTTATCGAGGAAGTAACGGTCATGGGAAACGATCAATACAGAGCCTGAATAGGACTGCAGATACTGCTCAAGCCAGGAGAGCGTATCGATATCCAGATGGTTGGTCGGCTCGTCCAATATGAGGATGCCGGGCTTTGTCAAGAGGAGTTTCCCTAAAGCGAGCCGCGTTTTCTGTCCGCCGCTTAACGTCGATATTTTAGTTCCATGATCGAAGCCGGAAAACTGCAGGCCATGCAGCACAGAACGTATGTCTGCTTCATATTGATAACCGCCCATTTCCTTAAATGAAATCTGGGCCTGATCGTATTCCTTCAACACCCGCTGGTAGGCTGCCTCATTATTATAGACAAAAGGCGCGGCCATCTCTTCTTCGAGCCTTCTCAGTTCTTTCTCAAGCTTCAGAAGAGGCTCATAAACCGTAAGCATCTCATCCCAGATGGAAAGGGTGGATTCAAGACCGGTATCCTGGGCTAAATAGCCGATCGTAACATCCTTTGGCTTAATGATTTCACCGCTGTCATAAGAGGCGATCCCGGCTATAATTTTTAAAAGGGTCGATTTGCCTGCTCCGTTTCTCCCGACAAGGGCAATTCTGTCCCGATTCTGAATCTCAAGCTTTATATTAGAAAGGGCGACTTCAGCGCCATAATATTTGGATAATGCATTTACTTGAAGTAAGATCATATTTTCACCTCATAACTTAAGGTTAGTTTACCTTATTTTTTCAAAAAGAGGAAAGAATAAATTCCAGGAATCAAGCCGCTCTATAAGCGGTATAGGTGACTTTGTGATATAGTTAACAAAAAAACAGCATACACAGACTTTTTAAAATAGTGTATCATCGAATGAAGAGGTGTCAAAATGGCGGAATTTACACATTTCAATAATGAAGGGCGAGCGAGAATGGTGGATGTAGGCCATAAGCCTGAGACTGCAAGGAGCGCCATCGCTCAATCCAGTATTCTTGTAAATGAGGACATCTACGAAAAGATTGTCAACCAGGAAATGAAAAAAGGAGACGTCTTATCCGTTGCCCAGGTCGCCGGAATCATGGCATGTAAAAATACACCATCCATTATACCGATGTGCCATCCCATCCCAATCAATGGAGTGGACATTCATTTTAAATGGGAAAAAGCAAAAGAGGGCTATACTCTCATCATAACTGCAGCGGTCAAAACAAAAGGGAATACAGGAGTAGAAATGGAAGCGCTGACAGCGGTGTCTGCAGCGGCTCTCACCGTATACGATATGTGCAAGGCAGTCGATAAAGGCATGGTGATCGGTCCGACTTTCCTGATAGAAAAAACCGGCGGAGTATCGAGCCAGGACTATCTGAGGGGGAAATAGAAAGATCTTCACCATCATCAATAACTAAAGAGGGGAGACAGCAATGGCACAGGAACAAATCAGAATACCTCAGGCAACAGCTAGAAGGCTGCCGCTTTATTACCGTTTCTTGAATAATTTGCATTCACAGGGAAAGCAAAGGGTTTCATCCGCTGAGTTAAGCGAAGCGGTAAAAGTGGATTCGGCAACAATCCGACGGGATTTTTCCTATTTCGGGGCATTGGGCAAAAAGGGCTACGGCTACAATGTGAATTATCTGCTTGGATTCTTCCGGAAGACTTTGGATCAGGATGAACTGACAAAGGTTGCTTTGATCGGGGTAGGAAATCTTGGCACAGCCTTCCTTAATTATAACTTTTTGAAAAATAATAATACTAAAATTGAAATTGGGTTTGATGTGGATGAAACCAAGGTGGGAACGTCAATCGGCGATGTGCCGATTTACCACATGGATCAGCTTAAGGAGAAATTGGTCGAAGAAGGAATAAGTGTGGCGATATTGACGGTTCCGGCACCTGTTGCCCAGATTATCACAGACCAGCTGATCGAGGCAGACATCAAAGGCCTGCTGAATTTTACGCCGGCACGCTTGAATGTTCCGCCTTCCATCAGGGTCCACCATATTGATTTAGCGGTAGAGCTGCAATCATTTGTCTATTTCTTAAAGCACTATCCTTCCAATGAAAAAGAAGATACGATATAAAAATAAAAAGGAGCCGATGCAGGCTCCTATTATTCATTTCTTATTAAGCTTTCTGATCTTGAAATGCAGAGCGGCCATCCTCAAGGCTGAAGCAAAGTCCAGTGTGGCTAAAAACACTAGGAAATAGGAGAAAAATCCCCATCCGTTCTGTGAAACATTTTGTGTGGCAAAAACGGTGAATAGAACACCAAGTGCAAAATAGATCAGTGCCATGATTAATGGCGATCTTCTGGTCATAAAAACCCTCCTATGAAGCCTTGAACCCTCTCTGAATGAGTGACCATCTTCTGTATATCATCTCTAAAGACAATCTGAACCATGACTACTAATGTGTTCATGGACACATGCGCAAAGATTGGTACAACAATCCTTTTTGTTCTTACATAGAGAAATGCGAATGAAAAGCCCATGGCGGAGTAAAGAAGAAGATGAGACGGCTCCCCATGGACAAGGCCGAAAATGACGGAACTGATAATGGCTGAAATGAAAAAATTAAAGCGCCGGTATAGTCCCCCAAAAATAATCTTTCTAAACACAATTTCCTCAAGAATCGGCCCTACAACAGAACTCACAATAATCACAAGCGGAACAGCCTCAATGAGGTGGATGATTTGCTGGGTATTATCGGATCCCGGTTTAATTCCGATCAGGCGCTCAATATTTCCCGCTAAGCCCTGTGCAAATAACGAGAGAAAAACGCCGCCGATGGCCCATGCAATGGAAACGGGAATAGGGGCCGCTTCTTTCCGGTACATCGTATCCTTCATTTCATCTCTAAGGATCGAAAGGATGACGATAAGGGCTGCAATGAAGCTGAACACAATCCAATAGGCTCCTGAGGTGGATTGAATGGTCTTTTGGGAATAGCCCATACTTTTTTCGATCCATGCGGTTATAGGAACGCCAATCAGGCTGGAAAGCTGCATGGCGACATAGACAGTCACGACCAGCCAATACTTCTTTTTCAATAGTATATCCCCTTTTATTCGACTATTTTCGATAAACTCATGACAAAAGCCATTTTACTTGCTGGTAAAATATTGTTCAAACATTATGTCTGAGCAAGTCCTATTATGACTATACTATAATAGCCATGAATTGGTAATGAAGATTAAAATCAAGGTGAATTTTTTTAAGGTTCCTGCTTGCAAAATGTACCCGTTTTATTTAATATAATAAATGTGTTAGCACTCGATGGTGCTGAGTGCTAATAATTTTAATCTTATTCAAAGAAATTTGAGGAGGTTGTTTCATTTGTTAAGACCATTAGGTGATCGTGTAGTAATTGAACTAGTTCAATCCGAAGAAAAAACAGCCAGCGGTATCGTTTTACCGGATACTGCAAAGGAAAAACCGTCTGAAGGCAAAGTTGTATCTGTTGGAACAGGACGTGTTCTTGATAACGGTGAAAAAGTCGCTTTAGAAGTTTCGGAAGGCGACCATATTATCTTCTCAAAATATGCAGGTACTGAAGTGAAATACGAAGGCAACGAATACTTAATTCTTCGCGAAAGTGACATCCTGGCTGTAATCGGCTGATCATTTTCCATAAAAATACTTATTTAGTTTATGTTTAATACTTACTTTTTATAATTCCAGGGAGGTAATGAAACAATGGCTAAAGATATTAAATTTAGTGAAGATGCACGCCGCTCTATGCTGCGCGGTGTAGATGCACTGGCTAATGCTGTTAAAGTAACACTTGGACCAAAGGGACGCAACGTGGTTCTTGAGAAAAAATTCGGTTCTCCGCTTATCACCAATGACGGTGTAACCATCGCAAAAGAAATCGAACTTGAAGACGCTTTTGAAAACATGGGTGCGAAGCTTGTTGCTGAAGTGGCAAGCAAAACGAACGATGTAGCAGGTGACGGTACAACAACTGCAACAGTTCTTGCTCAGGCTATGATCCGCGAAGGCTTGAAAAACGTAACAGCAGGCGCTAACCCAATGGGTATCCGCAAAGGTATCGAAAAAGCGGTCGTAGCTGGTGTGGAAGAGCTTAAGGCAATCTCTAAGCCAATCGAAAGCAAAGAGTCCATCGCTCAGGTTGCTGCGATCTCTTCAGCTGACGAAGAAGTGGGCCAATTGATTGCAGAAGCTATGGAGCGCGTTGGTAACGATGGTGTTATCACAATCGAAGAATCTAAAGGATTCACAACTGAACTAAATGTAGTAGAAGGAATGCAGTTCGACCGTGGATATGCTTCTCCATACATGGTGACTGATTCTGACAAAATGGAAGCAGTTCTGGAAAATCCTTATATCCTGATCACTGACAAGAAGATCACAAACATTCAGGAAATCCTTCCTGTGCTTGAGCAGGTCGTACAGCAGGGCAAGCCATTATTGCTGATTGCTGAAGATGTTGAAGGTGAAGCACTTGCGACACTTGTTCTGAACAAGCTTCGCGGAACATTCAATGCAGTGGCTGTTAAGGCTCCTGGCTTCGGTGACCGCCGTAAAGCTATGCTTGAGGATATCGCTGCCCTGACTGGCGGGGAAGTCATCACTGAAGAGCTTGGCCGTGACCTTAAATCTGCAACTGTTGCATCTCTTGGCCGTGCTGCTAAGGTTGTGGTTTCTAAAGAAAACACAACAATCGTTGAAGGTGCAGGCGAAAGTGCTCAAATCTCTTCACGTGTAAACCAAATCCGTGTTCAATTAGAAGAAACTACTTCTGAATTTGACCGTGAAAAATTACAAGAGCGTCTTGCTAAGCTTGCAGGTGGTGTAGCTGTAATCAAGGTTGGAGCTGCAACTGAAACTGAGCTTAAAGAACGCAAGCTCCGCATTGAAGATGCATTGAACTCCACACGCGCAGCAGTTGAAGAAGGAATCGTTGCCGGCGGTGGTACTGCACTTCTTAATGTATACAGCAAAATTAATGAAATCGAGGCAGAAGGCGACGTAGCTACTGGTGTAAGCATCGTTCTTCGTGCAATCGAAGAGCCTGTACGCCAAATCGCTCACAACGCTGGCCTTGAAGGCTCTGTAGTCGTAGAACGCCTTAAGCGTGAAGCAGTCGGCACTGGCTTCAACGCTGCTACTGGAGAATGGGTAAATATGATCGACTCTGGGATCGTTGACCCAACTAAAGTTACTCGTTCTGCACTTCAAAACGCAGCATCTGTTGCAGCTATGTTCCTGACAACTGAGGCTGTAGTAGCAGACAAACCAGACGAGAATGCTGGCGGCATGCCTGATATGGGCGGCATGGGCGGCATGGGTGGAATGGGCGGCATGATGTAATGACCGCTCAGACCCTTGATATATAAGGGTTCATGTGTAATTTGCTAACAAAATGCTAACAATAGGTAAATAAAAGAGGCTTCTCGTTATTTGAAAAAAATAATTGAGAAGCCTCTTTTATTTTTTACTGATGTTAGAGCTGATGCATATTAATAATAATCCCTTAATGATTTCTTATTGCTATCTGGTTAAAAATTAAATCGGTAATGGATAATCTACTTACCACTTCTGCTTAGTAGGTCTTTGATTGCAGCCATTGATATGTACCTCATTTGTTGATTTTCAATAAGATCACTTTCCCTAAATGGAAAAGACTATGGAGTACTCTTTTATTACGTAGTAGACTCTATGAAAGTAAATTAAAGGGTTGTGTCAATGAATTGGATTTCGATGTGGCTTTTTTTGTTCTTTCGTAGGTGAATTCACAATACAAAACACAAGCCTACAATAAAAATTTATCCCTGTGAATGATATGTTGAAGTGCAAAAACACACATGAAATGTTGTCTTAACATGCATACGGAATTTTTAACGAATTCGCATGTGAAAAGCAGTGTATTTTATGTTTTGTACTCCAGAACTGAACTACTTACTTTTTCCTTTATGAGCTTTTTTGAACAAGTTTGTACAAGTGTTGATAGGTTTTGGATTCTTCTAGCATACCGAGTTCACGATATACTTTTATTAACCATTTGATGGGTTTAGAGCTGGAAGGATTCATCTCGATGTCCCATAGAAAGCAGTCGACGGCTTGAGGCAGTTGGTCCAGCTGGTAATATAATTGTCCCAAATAGAACTGTTGGTCAGGCTCTTCTTGAATGTGATACATGGTTTTAATGGTATGAAAAGAGGCTAAGGATAGATGGAGAAGAGGCTTTAGCCAGTTATATACATAGGTAATATTGTTTTTTTCAAAGAGTCTTGGAATAAGGATTAGCATCAGCTGTTCTAATTGCACCTTGTCTGCATGAACTAAATTATTTGTGTTAATGAGTTCAAATGGGATGGAATAAGATGGACCTAGTTGATGGAGGGCTTTTAGGAATAAATCCATTTGGGCTTTTGATAACTGCTCTTTATGTTGTGCGAGTACTGTAAAAATCTCCTGGTATTGCTTAGATGTCCATAAAATGGAAAGGTATTGTACTTGCACGATTGCTTTGTTTTCTGTTGAGATGGTTTCCTTATAAAGGATTTGTAGGATCGAGAGGGATTCTTGTTCTGAATAATAGGCAGATAATAATTCAATAAATTCATGAAAAAGCTCACTGAACTGCTGTGTTTCTTTCGTTAATCTAGCGAAATATAAGGCGAGACATTCCTGTTCTCTTGATTCTGAACGTAATTTTTTCTGAAGTAGATGAAAAAAAGGAGCACTTTCTTTATTTGAATACAGCTGGTTTTCGGCATAAATGGAGTCATATTTAAGCAGAGTTACTGGATCAGATTGATAATGAAGTGAGTATTTATAATAGTCAAGATGACTAATTAAAGAACGAGCCCATTCATTAGTAGGATATTTTTCTACTACTAGTCGGAGAATGCGATAGGCATTAAGAAAATCTCCATCTCTACGGAATTGTAAACAAATATCTTTCAAAATGAAAATGAGATTTTCTTTTTTTACATAACAATCAAAAGCGGTTAAAATGTATGCTGCTTCAACTTTAGGGTAGGTTTTATTTATTTTTTTCCAGGTTACGTTTAATGTTGGGGATTGTTGCAAGGGATGCTTGGATGTAAAGGAATTAAGAAGAGGATGAGGAGAAGGGATGTATACACCTTGTGTTAATATTTTAGCAAGTGTTGAGTTGCGTTTTATTTTTGTTGTCTTTTTTTCGGTAAGAAATTGATTTTTGTAATAAAATGCATAATAACATCCGTCATTCTTGTAAGCCTCTATCACTTGAAATCCTTGGAAAAAGTAGAGACCCTCAATGGTGAATGTGATATTTGGGTTAATATCTTCAAGAGACATAACACGTTCGTTTTTCATTTTCATCATCCCTTCACGATTCTTATTGTAATTGTACCACTAATTAGCTCGAATCAAAAATGAGTAAATTGAGTAGGCATGCCCCGTGTATATAAGAAGTTTATACCACTTATAGCTTATGGTATGTCTGTATGTTATGGTTTTAGGATAATACCTGATTTTTAAGAGGAAATACAAGATATGATGCGAGGACAACATTAGAGAGGTCTGATTATCCTGGTACATAATTGGGCCAAGACAACCATCCCTATTTTCTATTTGTTTAAGGATTAAAAAATGGAAATTCCCTGATTGTGATTGGGAGTGGATATAAAAAGTAATGCGCAGTACAAATATACTATTCAATAGAAAATGATATTCCACAATCGGTGTGATTGCGGAATACCAAAAGCTTAAATCCTCGGTAAAAATAAGGAGGATTTAAGCTTTTTTACTTGGATAAAATATAAAGAAAATGTTATTTTTTTATAAACGATTTTATATTACCAAACAGGTTTTAGCATAAAAAAAGGAGGGCTTAAAAGTGGAATACGTTCAAGTAGCAAATACAGACATGAAGGCTTCGCGTATCGGACTTGGGACTTGGGCCATTGGAGGCTGGATGTGGGGAGGAACGAATGAAGAAAATTCGATTCAAACGATTCATGCAGCTCTCGATAAAGGGATTAATGTCATTGATACTGCCCCCGTTTATGGTTTTGGCACATCGGAAGAAATAGTCGGAAAAGCTGTGAAACAATATGGAAATCGTGATCGTATCCTGATTGCTACAAAAGTAGCTTTAAATTGGAAAAATGAGCAACCGTTTCGTGATGGCTCAAGACAACGAATTATGAAAGAAGTTGAAGATTCACTCAAACGACTTCAAACAGACTATATCGATATGTATCAATTGCATTGGCCAGATCCGCTTGTTCCTATTGAAGAAACAGCTGAGGCCATGAAAAATCTATATGATTCTGGGAAAATTCGTGCTATCGGAGTTAGTAATTTTTCAACGGAGCAGATGGAGATATTCCGTAAAGCGGCCCCTTTACATACGGCTCAACCTCCATACAATTTATTTGAGCGTGATATTGAAAAAGATATCCTTCCTTATTGTGAAAAGCATAATATAGCAACCCTTTTATACGGAAGTCTATGTCGTGGTTTATTATCTGGAAAAATGACAAGTGATTATAAATTTAATGGGGACGATTTGCGAAATAATGACCCTAAATTTCAACACCCCCGTTTTGATCAATATATACGTGCTGTTGAGCGATTAGAAAAACTGGCGAAAGAACACTATAATAAGTCCGTTATTCATCTGGCGGTTCGTTGGATTTTAGACCAGCCAGGTGCCGACATCGCTCTTTGGGGAGCACGTCGTCCGGATCAGGTCGAAGCAGTAAATGACATCACAGGCTGGAAACTAACAGATGAAGACAAAGCTACTATCGATCAAATATTAAAAACAACTATTAAAGATCCAATTGGTCCCGAATTTATGGCCCCACCTACAAAAAATGAAATATAAGATATAATATAAACTTTTCTATTAATACTATATACACCATCCGATATGTTCATTACCTGAACATATCGGATGAAAATTTTTAGATAAATAACGTTGTGATGCTGTTCTGCTTATTTATTTCAATTGAGCATTTTAGATGCGGTATGTGTTAATTAGCAGTAATATATACAATACACAGAAGATTAATCAGCTTTACGGAATCACCGCACTTCTGTTTTTACTATTTCAAGGAGGGGATTAAGTATGAGTAAAAAGGTTGCTACACTTATAACAAATTTATTTGAAGATGTAGAATATACAGAGCCAGCACGGGCATTTAAAGAAGCTGGTCATCAAGTCATTACCATCGACAAACAATCAGCGAACGAAGTAACTGGTAAAAAAGGTGAAACAGTAAAAATTGATAAAGGGATTGCGGAAGTAAATCCTGCAGACTTTGACGCCTTACTTATTCCAGGTGGTTTCTCTCCTGATTTATTACGTGAAGACGACCGTTTTGGTGAATTTGCAAAAGCATTTATTCAAGAAGGAAAACCTGTTTTTGCTATTTGTCATGGACCACAAGTGCTAATTGATACTAATCTTTTAAAAGGCGTGGATATGACTGGCTTTAAATCTATTCGTAACGATTTAAAAAATGCGGGCGCAAACTACAAAGATGAAGAAGTTGTAGTAAGCAAGAACATTGTGACTAGCCGTACTCCGGATGATATCCCGGCATTTAATCGTGAAGCTTTAAAACTATTAGCTAACTAATAGTATACTTAGCGAAAAATGGGTTAATAACTGAATTTGAAGTTAACTAAAGCCTACATTCTAGTCGAACAGCCCTTTTAACAAATGGTAATAAGATTAAGCTATATATTTTACTGGTGGCAATACTCCAAGAGAGTAGGGCCACCTTTTTTGTCCATTAAATAAACTGGATTTACTATGTATGATAAATTAATTTCCCACTCAAAAATTTTGTTACCGAATGATTTTTTGTGCAGTAGGCAATCCTAATTTAAGCATACTTTCTATGTAGTGTTAAAAAATTTAAAAATATTTACCTGAAATTTCATGATACCCCATGACATCAAAGAAAGGGTCGATCATTAATGAGTTTGCACGACGATCTAAATTAAACGACGGGGGTCTTTTTTAGTAGAACTTTGAAAAACATCATCAACAGCAATTGGTATATAAAAATATACTATATATATAAAAAGTGCGTACTATTCACATTTTAAAGTAGGTATTATACTAACCTCTGTGCCAGGATTCTGCCTTCTTGTAATTATATCCCATTCTAGGGAGTGCTGGTTCCCTCTTTCACTGCTGAGATTGTTTAATGTTCTGGTTTAGAATATAGTAATGACTTCGCTGGAACACCTTTCCTCCCATCTTATTCCAACCAACTTGGTGGCGTGCAGCGGCGAGAAATAATCAAAATGTGGGCAGTTTAGTTATATGTAAGATGAGCATGCATGAGATCTTAGTCTGTTCAGAAATTAGTTAGGGATGACCTTAAGTTTAACAATTTATTCGTTGATTTTTGTTTTTTGACACAACTATAGGGGAAGACTGTTACAGTTCCCGATTACTAAGTAAGGAGTGAGCACATATGAACCGTTTCACTATTCCGAGAGATGTTTACTTTGGGGAAGGGTCGCTGGAAGTATTGAAAAGTCTTGAAGGGAAAAAAGCGACCATTGTGATTGGGGGTCAATCGATTAAAAAGTCCGGTTATTTAGATAAAATCGAATCCCATTTGCGTGAGGCTGGCATAGAAACCCAACTAATTGAAGGCGTTGAAAACGATCCATCAATAACAACCGCCCAAAACGGGGGCAAGAAGATGGAAGAATTCCAGCCGGATTGGATCATTGCCGCTGGTGGTGGATCGCCACTGGATGCGGCAAAGCTAATGTGGATTTTTTACGAAAACCCTGAGCTGCCATTTGATCAGATCAAGGCTCCCAACGTACTGCCGACATTGCGTAAGAAGGCGCGTTTCATCGCGATTTCAACAACTAGTGGAACAGGCAGCGATGTATCCCCATTCTCTGTCATTACAGACTATGATAAGGGAGTTAAGTATCCGGTATTCGGATATGAGATCACGCCTGATATTGCCATTATTGATCCTGAGTTGACGTATTCCATGCCGGCTTCCATTGTAGCTTATACGGGAATGGATGCTTTAACACACGGTATAGAAGCTTATGTGTCCACTGCGCATAACTCTTTTGCTGATCCGTTGGCAATGCAGTCGATCAGGCAGGTGGTAGAAAATATAGAAAAATCCGCATCTGGTGATAAAGCTGCAAGAGCAGAAATGCATTATGCACAAGCCATTGCAGGCATGGCCTTTTCTAATGGATTCCTAGGAATTGTCCACAGCCTTTCCCATAAGAGTGGGGCGATTTTTAAAATTCCGCATGGAACAGCTAATGCACTCTATCTCCCGTATGTGATTGATTATAATAGAAAGGCTGAAAGTTCAAGGTATGCTGACATCGCAAGGATGCTTGGTTTGGATGGCAGCACAGATGATGAATTAATTGATTCACTAACAGAACTGATAAGCCGCTTAAACAAATCTTTAAATCTTCCGCTCACTTTAAAGGAATTCGGTGTGGATGAGGCAGAATTTCATAAACACTTGGACCAGATGGCCGAGGGAGCTGTTGAAGACCCATGTACTCCATCGAATCCTAGACAAGTATCAGTAGAGGATATGAAAAAAATCTACATTGCGGCTTATAACGGAGATCGAATCGACTTCTAATGAGAACCTGAAAAGTTTGAAATGTTTCGTTTGTGATGATTGAGACTATGCAACGCATAGTGTAAATTTTAACTAACAAAAGGTTATTGTGTATTTAGGTTGGGTAACATAATTAAGACTTTTTCTAGAAAGGATGATCACCATGGCTATGAACACAACGGAACAATCTCTATCGGTACAACAAGCAATTGAAACACGTTATAGCATTCGCAAATATAAGCAGGAGCCTATTCCTCAGCAAGACCTAAATAAGATTTTTGAGTTGGTCCGCTTATCCCCAAGTGCTTGGAACCTTCAACCATGGCGTTTCCATGTAGTGACAGATAACGATCTAAAGGAAAAGGTGGAAGAAGCAGCTTATGGTCAAAAACAAGTAACTTCAGCACCCGCGGTTGTTGTGGTTACAAGTGATATGGAGGATGTACTTGCAAATATTGCTGACACTGTACATCCGGGACTTCCACCAGAGCGCAAGGAAGAAGAAGTGGCCAATCTGTCAGGATTTTTCAATGGAATGACGGTGGAAGATCGAGCTCAATGGGGATTAACCCAAACAAATATTGCTTTCGGGTTTTTAATGCTTGCCGTTCAAGGATATGGATATTCAAGCAATCCTATGCTGGGTTTTGATCAGGAAAAATTAAGAGAGCTCCTGAATCTTCCAGGGCATGTCAAATTTGCCGGCATTCTACCCATTGGTAAAGCAGATGCTGAAGGATATCCACATCATCGTTTTGACTTAGAAAAAATCGTTACATTCAATTAACCACAGGGTGCACTGGAGGGCTATTAAGTCCTCCTCTTTTATTTCAAGATGTAACGCCAGTCGCTCCTTTTTATAGGAACCAACAGTGGAAAAACATTTGCCTTCGATGATATATCTTATTAGATACACGGGGCTAAAGCTGTAATACAGCCAACCTATCAGCCTGATTACGCTTTACCGGTCTTTTGTTAAAGCCGATGAAGCAAAACCATAAATTAATTACACAACATAAATACAGTGATAAATTGATAAAAAACAATAGATAAATCCAACTTCTGGTTTCAAGTGAAAATGATGAGGAGAATGATACGGAAGACTTGTGTAGGAATGGAAGGAATGTTTGATTAGTAATCAGTGAAATACAGGGTTGTATTTATGTAGGTACTTGCACGGGGTTTTAAAAGGTGTTACTATTTTACTAATAATATTTATAATTGTAGGATTGTTACTGATGATTCGGGCAAAACCTAAAACTATAACTAGTTTTAGGTTTTATTTTTTTAATTTTAAAATAATTCACAAAAGGTGAACTATATGAAGATAGCAAAGGTAATTAATAACAATGTTGTTAGTGTCTTAGACGACCAGAACAAGGAGCTGGTCTTGATGGGCAGGGGCATTGCGTTTCAAAAGAAGTCCGGTGACCTTGTAGATGAAACGAGGATTGAGAAAATTTTCAGGCTAGACAATCGGGACATGTCTGAAAAGTTTAAAATGCTTCTTTATGATATTCCTTTAGAATATATGGAGGTATCAGAGGAAATTATCCAATATGCAAAGGAAAGCCTCGGAAAAAAATTAAATGACAGCATTTATGTGGCATTAACGGACCATATTAATTTTGCGATTGAAAGAAGCAAAACAGGGATGCAAATAACGAACGCGTTATTATGGGAAATCAAAAGGATCTATAAAGAAGAATATTCAATCGGTAAAGCGGCTTTAAATAAGATTGATAGGAAGCTAGGGATTTCTCTCCCGGAGGACGAAGCCGGGTTCATCGCCATGCATATTGTCAATGCGGAGTTAAATGAAGAAATGCCAAACGTCGTGAACATGACGAATCTAATTCAAGATATCTTAAACATTGTAAAATATCATTTTAAAATAGAGATTAATGAGGAATCATTAAATTATTTCCGGTTTTTGACCCATCTTCGTTTTTTTGCGCAGCGACTTTTTAGTAATATCAATTTGGAAAGCCAGGATGATTTTCTTTATGAAATGGTGAAGGAAAAGCATAAGGAGACATTTTTATGCACGCGAAAGATCCAGGAATATATAGAAAAAACCTATAACCAGGAGCTGACGAAAGAAGAAATGGGCTATCTCACCATTCATATTGAAAGGGTTGTAAAACGCCAATAAAAAGGAAAAAGAAAGCGTTGACATTAAAAGAAAGCGATGTTATTATTTACACATAATTAATATTAATTATTTAGGATTGTTACTGATTATGCAGGCAAAACCTAGATTGCAAAGCTGGATGAAGCGTGCAATTTAGGTTTTTTTCGTTTAATCGGTTCAATACGATTATAGGATTGTTACTGCAAAGCAGGCAAAACCTAAATCATGGCACCATGTGTATTTTCCATGGGCGTGGTTTAGGTTTTTTTATTCTCATCGGTTCGGGCCAAAGCCGATGAAGAGTTGATTGAAATAGGATTGTTACTGGTTAGCCAGGCAAAACCATTTTCGTTACTTTTTAAAAATTAAGGAGGACACGTTTATGGATTACAAAAAAACAGCGGGAGAAATTTTAGAATTAGTAGGTGGAGAAGGAAATATACAAAACCTAACGCATTGTATGACACGGCTCCGTTTCAACTTGTATGAAGAAGGCAAGGCGAATCGTAAAAAAATTGAAAAATTACCAGGCGTAATGGGAACTACGAATAGCGGTGGACAATTTCAAGTAATTATCGGAGATAAGGTTCCCGATGTTTTTGCTGAAATCACCAAAAACTCAAACATTACGAGCCACGGAAACAATACTGTAAATAAAAGTGCGAATAAAAATATTGTAAGTTCCATATTTGATTTTATTGCAGGAAGTTTTACACCTTTAATTCCGGTTATTGCTGGAGCAGGTATGCTAAAAGCTTTTGTAGCTTTATTTGTCTCATTAAAATGGATGTCGGATAAAAGCGAAACGTTTAAAATCTTAAACGTCATTGGAGATGCTGCCTTTTACTTTTTACCTATTTTACTTGCTTTTAGTGCAGCAAAGAAATTTAAAACGAATGAATATATAGCAGGAGCTTTAGCAGGCTCGCTTGTTTACCCTGATTTTGTAAATTTGATGAACAACCATGTTGCAACCGTACATTTCATCGGTTTACCAATTAAAGTTGTTAGTTATTCTTATTCTGTCATCCCAATCTTGTTGGCAGTTTGGTTTTTATCATATGTAGATAGATATTCTAATAAAGTCGTTCCAAATGCCGTTCGAACTATTTTTGCACCCTTGGTTACGCTGCTCATTGTAGTGCCAGTTACATTGATTGTGATTGGACCTTTAGGAAGTTATATTGGAAACGGACTATCATCCGTAATGGCACTATTGTATGGGAAGACTGGATTGGCTACGGGAATTATCCTTGGAGGAACCTTCTCTCTTATTATCATGACAGGTATGCACTATGCTTTCGTTCCAATTATGCTACAAAATATTGCTAAAATGGGCGGAGACTTTGTTTTACCGATTATGGGGATGGCGAATTTAGGACAAGCAGGTGCAGCTTTTGGTGTTTACCTTAAATCGAAGGATAAAAATTTGAAATCATTAGCCGCTTCTACGTCATTCACTGCCTTAATGGGTATTACAGAACCAGCCATGTATGGTGTTAATATGAAATTGAAACGTCCATTTATTGGTGCAGCCGTCGGTGGTGCGGTTGGCGGTGGCTTTGTAGGTGCTTTTGGTGCGAAAGCTCATGCTGTTGTTACACCTGCTTTAGCTTCCATTCCTATATTCATCGGTAATACATTTATCTATGTGATGATTGGATTTGCAATTAGTTTTGTTGTTGCTGCAGTGTTAACATACATTTTAGGATTTGAAGATAGTAAAGAAGACAGCAATCAAAGTAAAATGAACGAAAATCAAGTTAAAGAAGTATCGAATCCTGTTAATGGCAAAGTAGTAAAATTATCTGATGTTCGAGATGCAGCATTTTCAAGCGGAGCCATGGGCAAAGGAATCGCGATTGATCCTTCAGAAGGAAGAGTGGTTTCTCCCGTTAATGGAGTTGTATCGTCATTATTTAAAACAAAACATGCCATTGGTATCACTTCGGAAGAGGGCATCGAAATTTTAATTCATGTCGGAATCGATACAGTAAAATTAAATGGGGAACATTTCGCTGCTTATGTAAAACAAGGTGATAAAGTAAAAACAGGAGATTTGCTTGTTGAATTTGACCTGGAAAAAATCAAAAAAGCAGGTTTTGAAACCATTACGCCTGTGATCATCACCAACAGCGCAAATTACTCAGAAATTTCTACAACGAACCAAGAAAACATCTCAGAAAAAGAAACATTGTTAACAGTTATCGGTTAATGGATGACCTGACTGCTACTTCCTGTAGCAGTCAGAATGTTAAAATAATAGGAGCGTATTAAATGACAATTTCTAACTCTTTTCAATTTCCTAAGAACTTTTTATGGGGCGGTGCAACAGCTGCCAATCAATTAGAGGGAGCTTATAAAGAAGGCGGAAAAGGACTTAGTACGCCTGACGTTCTTCCGGGTGGAAAAGTACGTTTGAAAGTATTAAATGATCCTGGATTTGATTTTAAACTGAACCATGAAAAATACACTTATCCAAATCATGATGCTATTGATTTTTATCACCGTTATAAAGAAGATATTGCCCTTTTTGCTGAAATGGGATTCAAAGCATATCGCATGTCGATCGCTTGGACACGGATTTTCCCTACCGGTGAAGAATTAACACCAAATGAGGAAGGACTGGCTTTTTATGACCGTGTGTTTGATGAGTTACTTAAACACGGGATTGAGCCAGTTGTCACCATTTCACATTATGAAATGCCTTTGCATCTTGTAAAAGAGTACGGTGGATGGAGAAGCCGTAAATTGGTTACATTCTTTGAAAGATACGCAGATGCCCTGTTTAACCGTTATAAAAACAAAGTAAAATACTGGATGACTTTCAACGAAATCAACAGCAGTCTTCATATGCCGATTTTAGGCTTAGGGTTTGCGATTCAAGAAGAGGAAGACCACTATCAGCCAACTTTTCAATCCTATCACCATCAATTTGTAGCTAGTGCGATGGCGGTCAAAAAATGCCATGAAATCATCCCTGATGCACAAATCGGCTGCATGATCGTATATCTTCCGACTTATTCAGTAGATTGCAATCCTGAAAATGTCATGTATGCACTGCAAGAAGAAAGATTATTTAACTATTACTGCGGAGATGTACAGGTGCGCGGGGAGTATCCTGCTTTTATTAAACGGTATTTCCAAGAACATAATATTAAACTGGATATTCAAGAAGGAGATTTGGAACTTCTTAAAGAAAATCCAGTTGACTATATTGGTCTAAGTTATTACATGTCTCGCACAGAGAAAAAAGATAAATCACCTGAAGAAGTAGGTCAAGGCAATATTCTTGGAGGCATAAAGAATGCATTCCTAAAAACAAGCGACTGGGGATGGGAAATTGATCCGCTCGGACTTCGTATTTCTTTAAACCAATTGTACGACCGTTACCATAAGCCGTTATTTGTTGTAGAAAACGGTTTAGGTGCATATGATAAGGTCGAAGAAAACGGTTCTATCAATGATGACTACCGAATTGATTATCTTCGGGAACACATTAAAGCGATGGGTGAAGCAATCAAAGATGGCGTTAATTTAATGGGTTATACATCTTGGGGTTGTATTGACTTAGTTAGTGCTTCCACTGGAGAAATGTCGAAACGATACGGACTAATATATGTGGATAAGCATGACGATGGCAGAGGTACATTAGAGCGTAAAAAGAAAAAATCATTCTACTGGTATAAAAATGTCATCGCCACAAATGGTGATCAACTTTAATCAACAGGAGGGGATACCCCTATGTCTCCCGTACCGTTCGGTTTAAACAACTTGTTGTTACATTTTAAATGAATGTAAAGTGGTTTAACAATTACTCACAATTGATTCTTCTCTGGTTTGCTCAGCTTATGTGCGGCATGATGTAATAAACATCAGCTCATAACTGCCAGACAATATCTTATATCATTTTCTTAGAGAAGGTCTTCCATCGGTAGCTGATTGGAGGCCTTCTCTTTCCATTACCTTCCCTAAATCGTCCTTTTTTTCTGATTAAACACAGTTATGTTAAATGCATTAAAGGTATACTTATTCTAAAACCTAGGAAATATGTTCAGCCCAATCAAATGAGAGAATAAGAAAATGCTAGTCCGCACTAGATAGACATGGTCGATATGACTCTTGCAAATCCATATAAAAACCGGCATATTGAATGGGAGGAGGTGCGATATGCGGCACGATATACAACCGAATGAACGAGCTTTCTCTTCCAAGGAAGTCGCAGAAGAAGTGGGAATTGCTACTCCCACCGTTCGAAAGTATGGACAGATCTTAGAGCGGAATGGATATGAATTTTTGAAGGAAGGAGACAGGCGGATCTTTGTTCAAACTGATATAGGAGCGCTTATAGCGTTACGCGATACGGACAAGCCGCTGGACGATACAGCTAAAGATCTTGCTGAGCAGCAAAAAGAACGATTAGAAGAATCCATTGTAACCGACGTAGCGATCAACGATACATATGAACAATTACCGGCAGACCCTCATCAATTAAAAGAGATTTTGATGGTTTTGGTTAAGGAACTTGCAGCCACACGAGAAGTCAATGTCCAGTTGACAAGTGAAATGTCACAGCTTAAAACCAAGGTTTCACGTCTTCAGCAGGATCATCATGTTATAAGTTCAAGTATTGGGAATTCAGCACAAAGAACGAATGCTAAAATTGAAAAATTAACTGATCAGCAGAATGCTCATTATGAAAGCTTGCTGCAACAGGAAAAACAAAGAAGTGAATTCCTGGAAAAAGAACTGCAGCATTTGCGGGACGAACAGAAACAAGAATGGACTCTGCAAAGTAATTTTAATAGGCGTTTAGAGGAAGAGTTACGAAACCGTAAAGTAAAAAGAGGTTGGTTTTTTTCCTTATTTAAAAAGTGAGTGCCCGCTTCGGTTTTTGTCTTTTGTATTGCCTAACGATATAACTTACCAAATACACACTTAACAAGCGCCTCAAAAAATGGATTATTTCGTAATTTCTGCAACTAGGTAACAGCTATACAGCTAAAGAATCGTACAATATAGGTGTATTTTAGAAGTTTCTTTGTACCTTCTAGTCGAAATCCTATTCTTCAACTTTCGGCAATTTCCCGAGAAATATATCAAAACCTCAGTAGTAACGACAAATTAAGCCCTATGCAAGAAATCCCTGCTTTTATGCAAGCCTGTGCATTTATAGTATTTATGAATGCGAGTATATTATCTAAGATCTCGAAACCTAAGGGGATTGTGAGGCGCTTACCACATGTTCAAAGAGGGAATAAGATTAAGCAAAAAAGGAGCTGCTCTTGTGGGCAATTCCTTTTTTGTACTTGGGCTTTCGCTCATTGCGTATAACGTCTTCACATTTCCTCATTAAAAATAAACGTATTCAAAAACTCATTCCGAAACTTACCATCCGGGTCATACTTTAAAAGCAGCTCTCGGAATGCAGGCATCTTTTCATAAAGGGATTGGATCCTTGCAGGTGAGGTTGTAAACAGTTTTCCCCAATGCGGCTTTGCTTGAAAAGGTTCAAGCTTGTCTTCAATCAGTGGAAGCACCTTCTGGACTTCTGCCCAATTATCCTGCCAGGTAAAATGAAAGGCAACGGAATCCTGCTTATAGGATGGACTCATCCAAAGCTCGTCCTCCGCAATGGTCCGTACTTCGGATATTAATAAATGCTGCGCAATGTGTTCCCGGATCTCACTAATGGCACAAAGAGCCTTATAGGCATACTTGCGGTCCAAAATATATTCACTCTGGAGCTCCTTCCCTTTACTTGGAGTGAAATCCATCCGGAAATGCGGCATGCGGTCAAGCCAATCCCCAGCCACGCCCAGCTGTGCTGTACAATTTTCTGCCCCGACCCCAGGTACGGGATGGAGTTCTTCTTTGGCTGCACTTGATCCATAAAAGTCCTCTCCTAATGAAAAAGACTGATCATCTGTCAGTTTGCTTTTCAGCCAAACCTGGTTAAAGAACTCATCCCGCCAATCAGTAAACAGGCTGACGCTATAGGCACTGGAAAAAATGGCGTCAAAATCGTGTTTCAGCTGTTCTAATGGAAGATTCTCATAAACATCCTGCCTCATTTGATGACTTGGATGGATATCCAGTGTCAGTTTCGTGACTACACCGATTCCACCTAATCCCACAACCGCTCCATTTAATTCATCCTGGGATTTTTCTTTTGAAAAGGTTACAATACTACCATCAGCAGTGATCACTTCCATAGCGCGTACCGCTGAAGCTAAATTTTGATTCCTGTTACCTGAGCCATGTGTGGCTGTTGCACAAGCTCCCGCCACTGAAATGTGCGGAAGGGAAGCGAGGTTATGTAAGGCATAGCCATGCTGCTGAAGCACTTGGCAAAGGTCTCCATACTTGATTCCTGCTTCCACTGTTACGGTTTCTTTTTCTGGATCAATGGATAAGACCTTACCTAGTTTTTGCAGGGATATCATATTCTCATTAGAATCTGCTATGCTATTAAATGAGTGGCGAGTTCCAATAACGCGCAGCTTTTTAACCCTGGCAACCAATTGTTGGAGCTCTTTAACAGATTCAGGTTCATACCAATTAGTTGTACTATATTGAAAATTGCCAGCCCAATTTCGTTTCAAAACCATGATCCTCACTCCTCTTTTACTGTTGCATTAGCATTAATATAGGCATAAGTAGCAAGAATTTTCAATCACTATACCCTCAACTACCATCCGCGTATTGCCGCACAAGCTAAAAAATACCAGATAGTGAAAATCCAAATAATGTCGTAGAATAAGAAGATCGTGTATTTCTTATAGAGCACTATTTGTGCTGGAATATAAAACAGATATAAGGCCTGCTTCAATATAGGGGGCATGGGAGTAATCCTATATTCGAAGGTATTTTGCCTCAGTAATCTGTCTAAAATGTAAAATGAGTGTTGAAAGGGGATTCTACAGCTTGGATGAGAAATATTTAGATTTATTAGCTAAAAGATATGACAGTGAAGATAAAGTGGTGAAAGAAATTATTAATCTTGAAGCCATACTTAATTTACCAAAAGGAACAGAACACTTTGTCAGTGATCTGCATGGGGAGTATCAAGCCTTTCAACATGTGCTGAGAAATGGTTCCGGGAAGGTCAAAGAGAAAATCCGGGATTTGTTTCAAGGTGTTTTATTTGAAAAGGAAATCAATGAATTTGCAACATTGGTTTACTATCCTGAGGAAAAGCTGCAGCTTATTAAAAATGACTTTAGTAATAAGCAAGAGTTAAATCAATGGTATGCAGTCATCATCGAGCGGATGATCAGGCTCATTTCTTATTCCTCTTCAAAATATACGAGATCAAAGCTGCGTAAGGCACTGCCGAAACCATTTGTTTATATCATAGAGGAGCTCCTATATAAGACAGATGATTCGAATAAGGAACAATATTACACAGAAATTGTCCAGCAGGTTATCTCCTTGGGCCAGGCGGATAAGCTCATAACAGGGCTTGCTTATACGACTCAGAGATTGGTTGTGGACCATCTCCACGTCGTTGGGGATATTTATGACCGCGGACCTCAGCCTGATAAAATAATGGACACGCTGATCAACTATCATTCCGTTGATATTCAATGGGGAAATCATGATGTTCTTTGGCTGGGTGCCTTTGCTGGTTCAATGGTTTGTCTGGCAAATATTATCCGTATCTCTGCCCGGTATAACAACCTGGATATTATTGAAGATGTATATGGAATCAATCTTAGACCCCTGCTGAATCTTGCGGATAAATATTATAGCGATAATCCTGCTTTTAGACCAAAGAAGCAGTCCGATAAAAAATTATCAAATCTTGAGCAATTACAAATTACAAAAATTCACCAAGCCATTGCAATGATTCAATTCAAATTGGAGAGTCCAATCATTAAAAGACGCCCATATTTTAATATGTCTGAGAGATTGCTGCTTGAAAAAATTGATTATGACAAGAATGAAATCACCCTTAATGGGGAGACTTACCCTCTGGAAAACAGCTGTTTTGCGACGGTTAATCCTGAACAGCCCGATCTATTATCAGATGAAGAACAACAGGTTATGGAACGATTATTATTTTCATTCCAGCATTCAGAAAAGCTGGCCAGACATATGGAATTCCTGATGAAGAAGGGGAGTCTGTATTTAAAATATAATGGAAATCTATTAATACATGGCTGTATTCCTTTAAATAATGAAGGAAAAATGGAGAAAATGGAGATTGAAGATAAAACATATTCCGGCCGGGACTTACTAGATATTTTTGAATATTATTTACGCTATGCCTTTGCACATCCTGAAGCGACGGATGATCTAGCGACAGATATGGTCTGGTACTTGTGGACAGGGGAGTATTCATCCCTCTTTGGAAAACGGGAGATGACCACCTTTGAGAGATACTTTATAAAGGATAAGAAAACCCATAAAGAGAACAAAAATCCATACTATCATTTACGTGAAGACGAAGAGGTCTGCCGCCGAATCTTAACTGATTTCGGCCTTAACCCCGACCATGGACATATTATAAATGGCCATACACCCGTTAAAGAAATTGAGGGAGAAAATCCAATTAAAGCAAATAGCAAAATGATCGTGATTGATGGAGGATTTTCAAAGGCCTACCAGCCCACAACAGGTATAGCTGGATATACATTATTATATAATTCCTACGGCATGCAGCTGGTCGCCCATCAGCATTTTATATCAAAAGAAGACGTTCTGCGCAACGGGACAGATGAGCTGTCGGTAAAAAGGGTAGTTGATAAGGAATTAGAGAGAAAAAAGGTTAGAGAAACAAATGTCGGCAAGGAAATATTAGAAGAGATCTCGATATTGAATAGTCTGAGGGAATATCGTTATATGAATTGACATACGTATGAAGACCAAATCATACGCCGAACGAGAAAAAAGTGTCTTCCACACTGTTCCGGTTTTGTTTAGCCGCGGCCCAGCCGCCCCGGAAATTCAAAAAAAAGACTGCCGCCGGGCAGTCTTTTTTTGATCGTACGTACATGTATTAAATAGGAAAATATGAAATTTAAATACTCATAATACCGCCCTTAGATGCGTTTGTCACAAGTTTTGAATATCTTCCTAACCAGCCATGCTTGATCTTAGGTTCGAAGGGTTTTAGGGATTTTCGGCGCTCCTCTAAAACTTCATCCGATAGTTTTACATTCATGGTTCTGTTTGGCAGGTCAATTACGATGATATCTCCATTTTCGATTAAGGCAATAGGTCCGCCTTCTGCAGCTTCGGGAGAAATATGCCCGATTGAGATGCCGCGGGAAGCTCCCGAGAAACGGCCGTCAGTTAAGAGAGCGACCGTACTTCCTAAACCTCTGCCCACGATGGAAGAAGTCGGTCCGAGCATTTCCGGCATGCCGGGTCCGCCTTTAGGGCCTTCATAGCGGATGACCACCACATGTCCTTCTCTAACTGCTCCGTTATCAATGGCTGCCTGTGCTTCTTCTTGAGATTCAAAAACAATTGCTTCCCCTTCAAACTCTTTAATGGAAGGATCCACAGCCCCCACCTTAATCACAGCCCCTTCAGGAGCGATATTTCCGTATAAGATGGATAATCCGCCTACAGGACTGTATGGGTTATCTTTTGTACGAATCACATTTTCGTTCGTGATTTCATGCCCTTTTACCAGCTCGCCCATTGTTTTGCCTGTTATGGTGAGGCGGTCTGGGTGAATGGCATTAGGAATTTTGGTTAATTCATTTATAATTGCACTGACGCCGCCGGCTTTATTGATATCATCCATGGAAAAATCAGATGCAGGCATGATTTTGGCAAGATAAGGAACGCGTTCAGCTACTTTATTGATTTCCTCTAAGTTGTACTCGATTTCAGCTTCATTGGCAATCGCTAATGTATGGAGGACCGTATTCGTTGATCCGCCCATCGCCATATCCAATGCAAAGGCATCGTCAATTGCTTCTTTTGTGATAATATCACGGGGCTTGACATCTTCTTCGATCATACGAACCAAGTGTTTGGCTGCTTCATAAATCAACTCTTTGCGTTTTTCGCTGGTTGCCACAATGGATCCGTTGCCCGGAAGTGCTATACCCAGCATCTCCATTAAGCAGTTCATCGAGTTTGCTGTAAACATACCGGAACAGGAGCCACAGGTTGGGCAGGCATTATGTTCGATATCTTTAAATTCTTCCTCTGTCATTTTACCTGATTTATAGGCACCAACACCTTCAAAAACAGAGGATAGGGACAGCTGTTTTCCACTGGAGCTTGTACCGGCCTCCATGGGTCCGCCTGACACGAAGACGGAAGGGACGTTTGTACGGACAGCCGCCATTAACATGCCAGGTGTGATTTTGTCACAGTTTGGAATGTAAAATACTCCGTCAAACCAGTGAGCATTAATAACGGTCTCGGCACTGTCAGCAATTAATTCACGGCTTGGCAGGGAATAGCGCATCCCGATATGGCCCATGGCAATCCCGTCATCCACGCCGATTGTATTGAATTCAAACGGAACGCCGCCGGCCTCGATGATGGCCTCTTTGACGACATCTGCAAATTCGCGCAAATGTACATGCCCAGGAATAATATCGATATAAGAGTTGCATATCCCAATGAACGGCTTTCCTAAGTCTTTGGCTTTTACTTTCCCTGTCGCATATAAAAGACTGCGGTGAGGAGCACGGTCTACCCCGATCTTTATCATGTCGCTTCTCATCTAAACTCACACCCTTGTATTTTTTATCTGAATATTATGTATTTTATAATGGGTGTTGTCTGCCGTCAATAGGGTTGTATGACAAAAACGACATCCTGGCTGATCCAAAATGATGTTTGGATTGGGTACTATTCAATTCCTAATTCCTTCATTGCATGCAAGATGTGAATTTTCATGGCACTTCTTGCGCCCTCAGGATTCCGGTTTACCATAAATTCCATGATCATCTTATGATCATTCACCGTATCGATGATGGCTAATTCCTTTTTCATTGAAAGGATCACGCCCTTGTTGATTGCTTGATAGATGACTGGCATGAGTTTCTCCATAAATTTATTATGGGCACCCTTTACGATGGATTGATGAAATTTTTGTTCAACTTCTGTCCGATCCTCATTGCGGTTAATTTTTTGTTCGATTTGCCATCCATATTCTACAATGCGCTTTATTTCAGCATTGCTTGCCCTGATGGTCGCATAGTAGGCTGCTTCCGGTTCAAAAATTAAGCGCATTTCATACAAATCCTTCGCATTGATCTTGGCATCCGCCGCGAAATCAAACGATTCCATTATACTTAAATCAATATCTTCTTTTATAAACGTACCTTTTCCGCGCCTGATCTCCAGCACGCCATTCGTGACCAATATCCGGATCGCTTCACGAAGTGTAGTTCTGCTTATATTCAGTTCCTCTGATAAGTCATTTTCATTGGGAAGCTTATCACCTGGAAGGAATCGTTTTTCTATGGTAATCATCGACATGATATCGTCTGCTGCACGATCAGATAGCCTTTTTTGAATCATCTAATCTGTCCACCCTGTTTTTTTGTTAAGTATAGCATACAGGTTGTCTAATCGTAATTTGTTGTCTGTTTACTAAAATAATAAAAGAGCTCTCACTTGAAAGAGCGCTTTGTAAGGGTCTTATAGATTAATACTGTAAGAAACATTAGATGCCGCCGGATACACTTAATGTTTCACCGGTAACAGATCCTGCAGCATCAGAAGCCAGATAAATCGCCGCAGCGGGGACATCAGATGATTCAACAAATCGTTTTAAAGAGCTTGGGTGAACTCTCTGATGTTAGTATTTATTTAAAAAAGTAAGAATAAATTAACTATTATCTTTATAGTCTAAAAAGGTATAATTTACCTGATTATACTACTTTAGAACTATGGAGGTCCTTTATGATTTGGTTTACCAAATGGGCATTACGGAATAAAGCGGCATTGACCTTTGCTGTAATTGCCTCGATGATTTTTGGGATTTTTAGCTACACTACGATTCCAATGGAGCTGATGCCCTCTGTCGATCAGCCCTATGTCACCATTTCAGTGGTTGGTAACGGCATGGATGCAGTAAGTATGGATGAACAAGTGGCACAGCCAATTGAAAAAGCTTTGAATGGCGTCAAAGGAAAACAAAATGTAACAGCTCAAACAGGAAATAACTTTACCCAGCTTTCAGTCACATTTGATTCTGACATTAATGTGAAAGAGGCAAAACAGCAGGTGCAGGAAAAGGTTTCAATGGTGACTCTCCCAAATGGGGTTATGAAGCCATATGTAGTCAACCTCAACACTTCAGAAATCCCCATTGTGCAATTAGGCCTTACCTTTGATAAGGATATTGGAAACAATGAAGTGAACCTTGTCGAAAATGAGATTATGCCGATGATAAAAGACATAAAAGGTGTCGGCAATGTGATTACATATGGCGGGGAGAATCAACAGGTGTTGATTAAAGTCGATACTGCCAAATTAACGAAAGCAAAATATCCACTTGAGAAACTATATACCCTTCTCCAGGGGAAAAATGCGTCCGTTGCCGTGGGTGAACAAAAGCTGAACAATGAAGCAACAAGCATTATCGTAACAGGGAAATTGGAAACAATCGATGAAATAAAAAACATCCAGTTAAACAGCAGCACTACGTTGCAGGATGTTGCCGATATCAGCCTGCAGAGCGATACGAAAAGCATTACTCATTTAAACGGAAAAAATTTTATTGAAGTAGTTGTACAGAAAGATTCCACCTCCAATGCAGTAACTCTTGGAAAACAAGTAGAAGAATCCATGAAGAAAATCAATCAGGACTATAAAGGAAGATTACATGGAACCATCATTCTTAATTTAGCGGATACAGTGCTTGATTCCATTAATTCGATGACAAGAGAAGTGCTGATGGGGGCTTTATTTGCCACGCTGATTATTTTCTTATTCCTCCGCAGCTTCCGAATGACCTTGATAACGATCATCAGCATCCCACTGTCCCTGTGTATTACGATGATTTTACTTTCATTCTTCGGCGTTACCTTAAATATCCTGACGCTTGGAGGAATTGCAGTATCAGTTGGACGGCTTGTGGATGACAGTATCGTGGTAGTGGAAAATATTTATCGCAGGAAAAATGATCACGAATTAACTCCTGCCTTTCTTATTGAAGCGGTAAAAGAGGTTGGTTCAGCCATTACCTCTTCAACTCTTACAACGGTGGCAGTATTCCTTCCCATGATGATTGTTTCGGGAGGTTTAAGGGATCTTATTTCACCTTTTGCGATTACGATCACTTGCTCATTGCTATCCTCTCTCCTTGTTTCGCTGACGGTGGTGCCAGCACTCAGCGGCCGCATGATGAAAAAGGTAAAGATCAAAGAACAAAAGACGAGTTCGTTCTATCCATCCGTTTTGAAATGGTCGCTTAATCACAAATGGCTTCCGATCTTAGTTGCTGTTTTGGTAGTGATCGGATCTGTCGGGTTATTTGCCAGCATGCCGAAGGGTTCTGTCGACCAGAAGGATTCAGCTTATGTTTCGGTTGTTCTTCAATTTCATAATGGAACTCCATTTAGTGAATTAAAAGACGGCGTTTCGAACATGGAAGCCATTCTCACAGATAAAAAAGCGGTAAAGGCCCATATTGTTTTGGCAGGAAATAGCCAGGATGCTGCACAATACGGCAGTCTGCAAGATGAAAACCAAGTCCAATTTATGGTTTTTCTTAAAGAAGGAGCAGATTCCTCCAAGTTTGTTGAAGACATCAGAACAGCAAAAGAACAATTTCCGGGTGCGGAACTAACAGCTGATACAGCTGGATTGCTGGGGCCGAATAAAACAACTTTATCCGTTGATGTAATTGGCAGAAATGATGCCGATGTTAAAAAAGCATCTGATATTGTAAAGAAAAAAATAAGCGGCATGGATGGAGTTGAAAAAGCAGAAAGCAACGATCAAAACACTAAACCAACTGTTACCATAACGGTGGATTCAAAATTATCAAATGCACAGGCAATCGCCCAGTCCGTGAACGCGATGATCCAGCCTGCTGTCATTGGAAACCTTAGGATTGAAGGGCGGATCACCACCGTTAAATTAGGGGCATTAAAAGAAATCCAAACTGCGGATGACTTGAAAAATCTGCAGATTATAACCCCGAATGGACCGACTGCACTATCCAGCATGGCCAAGGTGGAGGAGAACAAGCAGCAAGGTACCATTTTCTCTAAAGACGGACATCATTATCTTCAAGTGACGGCTCAAGTTGATCCAGATAAAATGGTAGACGTTGCCGGAAAAATAAAGAAACAACTCCTGGTTTGGGACAAAAATAACACGTTTGCCAAAGGAACAAGCGCAGAAATCACTGGTTCTTCAATGCAGTCATCAGATCAATTAGGGGAACTTGCCAAATTGTCCATGCTCTCCATTGGTATCGTATTTATGATTTTGCTTGTTACCTTAAAATCATTCCGGGCAAGCATTGCTATCTTGATTTCGCTTCCGCTTGCGGCTATCGGATCGCTGTTGGGGCTGGTCATTACCCACTCAAGCATTAATATTTCATCCGGTATCGGAATGCTCATGCTCGTTGGTATTGTTGTAACAAATGCAATCGTGCTGGTTGACAGAATCCGCCATAATGAGGAAAGAATGACGATTCGCGAAGCGATTATGGAAGCAGGAACCGTTCGTCTCCGTCCCATTCTGATGACAGCCCTTGCCACGGTATTTGCCATGCTGCCGCTTTTGGTTACACATGAATCAGCGATGAGTTTAAATCTCGTTTCAAAAGGGCTTGCCGTAGTCGTGATATTTGGACTCATTATTTCCACACTTTTGACACTGATTGTTATTCCAACATTTTATGAATTGTTCCACTTCCGGAAAGCTAAAAAACAAAGGCTGCAAGACAGTCGCATAGCAGGTGCGTTAGATCAATAACTGCCTATCGGATTAGATGAATTCTGGACTCCTTACTTCTTAAAAGATCGTACATATCTGAAATCTCTGGTATGTGCGATTTTTTTATATTGCTTGCTTTAAAGTGCTTAGTCTCCTTTTCTCCTTAAAAAAGATAGAACAATGACTTAATAAGCCAAATTCATACCCAAAACTTCTAAATTTGATAAAATCTAAATAAATAGTATAATATAAACTACATTGATAACGCTTACAAATGTGGCTTTACCATTACATTATGGGAGTGTGATTTTTGTATGGCTGGAAATCGTGCGGTAGTCTATGTGAAACCAGGAGAGGTGGAAGTAAGCGATATAAGTTATCCGGATTTGGTTCTGCGCGACGGCCCTGGAGTGAACCCGTTGAACGTGGGCAGGAAGTGTAATCATGGTGTTATTTTAAAGGTCGTTACAACGAACATCTGTGGAAGCGACCAGCACATGGTAAGGGGAAGGACTACAGCGCCAAGCGGCTTGGTACTAGGCCATGAAATCACAGGAGAAGTCATTGAGGTAGGAAGCGATGTCGAATTCATTAAGAAGGGGGACTTGGTTTCTGTTCCTTTTAATATTGCCTGCGGACGCTGCAGAAGCTGTAAAGAAAGGAATACACATGTCTGTGAAAATGTGAATCCGGATCGGGCAGGTTCGGCTTATGGGTATGTAGATATGGGAGGCTGGGTTGGCGGACAGTCCGAATATGTAATGGTTCCATATGCTGATTTCCAGCTGTTGAAGTTCCCGGACAAAGATCGGGCTATGGAAAAGATCCTGGATTTGACTATGCTTTCTGATATATTTCCGACAGGCTATCATGGCGCTGTTTCCGCGGGGGTGACGACAGGATCCACGGTTTACATAGCAGGTGCCGGACCCGTTGGACTAGCAGCAGCTCATTCAGCCCAGCTTTTAGGGGCGTCTAGAGTAATAGTAGGGGATCTGATAGAAGAGCGCTTGGCCCAGGCTCGCAGCTTTGGCTGTGAAACAGTGAATTTACGGGAACATGCGAATCTTGGTGAGCAGATCGATCAGCTGCTTGGAGCACCGGAAGTGGATTGTGCGGTAGACTGTGTCGGTTTCGAAGCGCATGGCCATGGTGCAGGATCTGGTGAGGAAGCTCCAGCAGCCGTATTGAATTCCATTATGGATGTCACTAGAGCAGGCGGAAGACTTGGGATTCCCGGCCTGTATGTAACAGGAGACCCGGGAGCGGCGGACGATGATGCAAAACACGGAACCTTAAAGATCCGTTTGGGATTAGGCTGGGCGAAGGCTCATACATTTGTTACGGGGCAGACACCCGTCATGAGGTATCACAGGGAGCTGATGAATTCCATTTTGAGCGGCAGGGCGCAGATCGCCAAAGCGGTTAACGCGACTTTAATCTCATTGGATGAAGCACCAAGCGGCTATGCGGAATTTGATAACGGGGCTTCCAAAAAGTTCGTGATTGACCCTCATGGTCTGGTGAGAAGTTAATAGAATCCTATAGTAGAGGAAAGAAGCTGTCCTAACGGGCAGCTTCTTTTCACATTCAGGCGATGGATGAAGTAAATAAGATGGAAAAAGAATTTCTGTACTTGATCATATTTATAGGAAAAGTATGATAAATTAAAGGTGAATGAAAGAATGTGAAAGGTACAGAAGATGAGTATAATAAAAGATTTTTTACTGCAGCTGACACTTATGGCGATACCCATATTTGTTTACTTTATATTTATTACAGAGAGGATAAAGAGTCATAGAAACAGAACGATGATCATGTCCGTTTTCTGGGGTTTATCCATCTTATTATGCATGTCTTTTCCAATTAACTTTGGGCAAAACGCCCGTTTAGATTTAAGGATTATTCCTTTATTATTTGGAACCTTATACGGCGGATTTTGGCCCGGCGTCTTTCTCGCTGGCCTTGTACTGCTTTACCGCCTGTATTTTGGAATCGGTATTGGATTTTATAATACGGCCCTTGTCTTACTGTTTTCACTGCCCGTTCTATTGCTGTATCAAAAGTCGTTTACCAGTGCAAAAAAAGATAAAAGAGTAAAGCTTGCTGCAGGTCTATCCTTTTACTACTGTGTGCTCGGTATTGCGATATTTATAGTACTAAGAGGATTTTCCTTAGAAAATCTAAGAGTACAGTCCATCCATCTTCTCTATGCTGTGGCAGGTACCTGGTTATTTATCCTGCTTTATGAAACGATCAGAGAAATTCACCAGCTCCGTTCAGAGGTGCAGAATGCGGAGAAATTACGTGTCATCAGCGAGCTGACAAGTGTCTTTGCCCACGAAATTAGAAACCCGATGCAGGTTACCCGAGGTTTTCTTCAGCTTCTGGACACTCACGAGCTGCCTGATGATAAAAAAGAATATATTAAGATATCGATTGAGGAATTGGATCGTGCAAATGAAATTATCAATGACTTTTTATCTCTTGGAAAACCAACCCATGCACATAACGAAAGAGTCGACGTCGGATATCAGCTGGAACGTGTTGTCAATATCATCAGAAGTTTTGGCCTGACCCATAATGTTCACATTAAATCTGATATACTTGAGAACTGCTGGACTTATGCGAATCCGCAAAAATTGAATCAGAGCTTCATCAATATTTTAAAAAATGCGATTGAATCTATGCCGAATGGCGGCTTGGTCTGGGTCGGCTGTTCGTTCACTGAAGAGAATATAAAGATTACCATTAAGGACCAGGGAATCGGCATGACAAAAAAACAGTTGGACCGGCTGGGTTCTCCGTTTTATTCCTTAAAGGAAAAGGGAACAGGATTAGGGATGATGGTGAGCTATCAAATCATCCATTCCTTCAAAGGAGAAATGAAAGTGAACAGTGAAAAAGGGATTGGGACAGAATTTATTATTCTTTTGCCGCGAATTTTATAATTCTTAGAGAGTTTGGGCTGCTTTGGCAGTCTTTTTTTATTTTCATAGATTTTAGTATAAGAGGTTACTTGACGTTAGCTATTAAAAAAGAAAAGGTTGACAATGAGAGAAAATATATGGTAAATTTATCTCGAAATAGAGATAAATTATTTCAAGGTTAATAGGGGTCGTTGATTTAATTCATTGAAATTACGAGCAAAATGGGAGGAATTTTAAATGGCAAAGTGGAATGTAGATTCATCACATTCATCAGTAGGATTCGAAGTGAAACACATGATGGTATCAAAAGTTAAAGGTACATTTGGTTCTTATACGGCAGAAGTTGAAGCAGCAGATCTAACCGATCTGACTACAGCTGCCATCTCATTCAAAATTGATGTGGCAAGCATTGATACCCGCAGTGAAGACCGGGACAACCATCTGAAATCAGCAGATTTCTTTGATGCAGAGAATAACCCGACAATCGATTTTACTTCTACAAGCATCACAAAAGATGGCGATGATTACAAAGTAACGGGTGACTTAACCATCAAGGGTGTCACAAAGCCAGCTGCATTTGATGTTGAATTTGGAGGAAAAGGAACCAACCCTTGGGGTGTAGAAGTGTACGGTTTTGAAGTGAAAGGAAAAATCAATCGTGAAGATTTCGGCCTCACATGGAATGCAGCACTGGAAACGGGCGGCGTGCTAGTAGGCAAAGACATCAAGATCGAGCTTGATTTAGAAGTGAATCCTGCAGCATAATGCAGGTTTGAACATCCATAAAAATGGCCACTCCTATACGATAAGGAGTGGCTTTTTGCTGTGATTTTACATAAACCCTTCTAAAACAATCTTGCCTATCGTTTTATTACTCTCCAATAGCTTGTGTGCTTCCCGAAGATTTTCTGCCGAGACGGGACCGAGCACGTTGGTAAGCGTGGTTCTTAATTTTTGGTTATCGACAGCCTCGGCAATTCTATTAAGGAGAAGATGCTGCTCGATTATATCTTCTGTTTCAAAAAGGGAACGCGTAAACATGAATTCCCATACAAAGGTGACGCTCTTTCGCTTAAGCAGTGTAAGGTCGAGCGGAGTGGAAGGATCATCAATGGCACACACCGCTCCCTGGGGAGAAATCACTTCGCTGATTCCTGTCCAGTGCTTCTCCAAAGCATTCAGGCAGAAGATATATGGAACCGAATGAATCCCGAGTTCTTCCAGCTGTGGAAGAAGCGATTCATGATGATTAATGGTATAGTCTGCCCCCAAGGATGTGACCCAGTCAACAGTTTCCTTACGGGATGCAGTCCCGATGACCGTGAGCCCAGCTTCTTTTGCAAGCTGGACCGCAATGGATCCCACTCCGCCGGCTGCCCCAATGATCAGCAGAGCCTTTCCTTTATTATCATCGGGATTTTGGGAGACCTGCATTCGAGTGAACAATGCCTCCCAGGCTGTGATAGAGGTCAAAGGGAGCGCTGCTGCTTCCGCAAAATTCAGCGAAGCCGGCTTACGCCCAACAATTCGTTCATCGACCAGATGGTATTCACTGTTTGTACCCTGACGTGCAATGCTGCCGGCATAAAAGACTTCATCTCCCGGCTGGAACAGGGTGCAGTCCGGCCCTGT
Source organism: Peribacillus kribbensis DSM 17871 (assembly GCF_000430765.1). Classification (GTDB taxonomy): domain Bacteria; phylum Bacillota; class Bacilli; order Bacillales; family DSM-1321; genus Paraperibacillus; species Paraperibacillus kribbensis. Next base: position 38,299 of record NZ_AUMQ01000037.1, read on the forward strand.
CTCTTCCACCACCCCGGCTGCGTCCCAGCCTAAGATTTTTGGGGTATCCTCCGCTCCATCTTTAGGAGATCGAACCTTCGTGTCGACAGGGTTGACTGATATCGCCTTGATTTTCACAAGCAGGTCGCGCCCCGCAGCTTGCGGCTTTTCTACCGTTATATCTTCCAGGCTTTTAGGGTCCTCGATAGGAAGGTAATGGGTCAGTCCTACTGCCTTCATGGTCGTCATGTATAACCACATCCTTTCTTTTTTATCAGTATAGCCTCTGCGGGAAGTAAATTGAAATATTCAGATCGGCTATTATCTATTTTTTTGAATGAGAAAAGCCAGGCTGTATATCTTATACCTAAACGGAGGTGTATAGGAAATGAAGAAATGGCTGATAGTCACTCTATTTGTCTTAATGGGCCTCCAAGGCAAGGCCCTGGCTGCCGGACAGCAGAGCGAACGGCAGACTCCTGAAGAAATCCAGCCTGTACAGAAAACAGCTTATTTAACTTTTGATGATGGACCTTCTCTAAACACAATGCCAATTTTGGATGTGCTGGATCACTATGGTGTAAAAGCCACATTCTTTGTGATAGGCAATGAAGAAGGCTATGCTGCAAGAGCCTATAGAGAAATGGTGTCCAGGGGACATGCTATTGCTCTCCATACTTACTCACATGACTATGATGTAGCGTATGGATCCGTACAGAGTTATTTTTCTGATATGGAGCGGCTGGAGAGCCTCTTGCAAAAATACGGGGTACGGACAAACCTCGTCCGTTTCCCGGGCGGTTCAAAAAACAGGGCCGTCCTTTATGGCCATAAGAAGGAAGTATTGAACGGCATAAAAACGGAGCTTGCAAAAAAAGGATACACCTATGTGGATTGGAATATCGATTCAACGGATGGCTATAGTCCTTCAATCAGTAAGTACACCATTGTGTCTAACGTTTTAAAAGGTGCAAAGGACCTGGAGCAGTCTGTCATCCTTCTTCACGATATTAATAGTATGGATAATACAGTCCGGGCACTGCCGGAAATCATTACCGGCCTGAAGGAACAGGGATATGAATTCGATGTTTTAAATGATTATACTGCGAAAAAGGTGCAATTTGGACAATGAATGGAATGGAGGTTTTCCAATTTGGAAAGCCTTTTTCTTTTTAATTCATGAGGCTTATTCCATCCTTTCAAGCAGTCTTTTGTAATAAGGCTTAAGAATATTAATACATATAATTAGTATGAGGTTATACAGGGCCGAAAGTATCAGAAAAGAGGGTTATTTTGTCATAATTTGACAAGATGGGAAATCCAGCGTATAATTTATTTAATTCTGAAATTTTAGATAAAGGAAGTTTGCTATATACATAGGTTTTGATCAGGAGGTCAAGGATGATTGAATTTAGCAAGGTGAATAAGTTCTATGGGGACTTTCATGTCTTAAAAGATATTAATCTCACCATTAATAAAGGTGAGGTTGTGGTTGTGATAGGACCATCAGGATCAGGGAAGAGTACTTTGCTTCGCTGCATCAATCGGCTTGAAACCATATCCGATGGGGGACTTACGGTAAACGGAGTATCCGTAGGAGACAAAAAAACCAATATTAATACTCTAAGACGGAATATCGGAATGGTTTTCCAGCATTTTCATTTATATCCCCATAAAACAGTACTCCAGAATATTACGCTGGCGCCTATGAAGGTACTGGGACAATCCCAGAAAGAAGCGGAAGAAACCGCAAGGCATTATCTTGACAAGGTAGGGATTCTGGAAAAGGCTGGCTCCTATCCTTCACAGCTTTCCGGAGGCCAGCAGCAGCGTGTGGCCATTGCCCGGGGACTGGCAATGAAACCGGAAGTCATGCTTTTTGATGAACCAACGTCTGCGCTGGATCCTGAGATGATCGGTGAGGTGCTGGATGTTATGAAAGCACTGGCAAGAGAAGGCATGACTATGGTCGTCGTGACCCACGAAATGGGCTTTGCCCGTGAGGTTGCGGATCGAATTGTGTTTATGGATGAAGGGCGTGTCCTGGAAGAAGCAGTTCCGGCTGATTTTTACGAGAATCCCCGTGAAGAACGGGCTCGTTTATTTCTCAGCCGTATACTAAATCATTAATCAGGGGGTAGAAACATGTTTAAAAAGAAGAAGCTATTCACTATGGCCATCGTTACATCTATGGCTGCACTTATGCTGGCAGGATGCGGAAGCAGCAAAAGCAATGGTTCAGAAGGCTCCAGCAAGGATGTTCTTGCTAAGATCAAGGACGATAAGAAAATTGTCTTTGGTGTAAAGTACGATACCCGCTTATTTGGATTAAAAAATCCGTCATCAGGGGAAGTGGAAGGATTTGATATCGACTTGTCCAAGGCTCTTGCTAAAGAGATGTTTGGATCCGATGTAAAGCCTGAATATAAAGAGGTGACCTCCAAAACTCGGGTTGGCCTTTTGAACAATGGAAAGGTCGATGCGGTGGTCGCAACAATGACCATTAATGAAGAACGTAAGAAAGAAGTCGATTTTACAGACGTATACTTTGATGCCGGCCAATCTTTGCTGGTCAAAAAAGGCAGCAAAATCACAGGACTGAAAGACCTGAAAAAAGGCACGAAGGTCCTTGCGGTTAAAGGGTCTACATCCGCTGTCAATATCCGTGAAAAAGCGCCGGATACCCAGGTTCTGGAATTCGAGAACTATGCGGAAGCCTTCACTGCTTTAAAATCCGGTAAAGGGGATGCTTTGACCACTGATGATGCCATCCTTTATGGAATGGCCGAAGAAGATCCATCTTATCATCTGGTCGGCGGAACATTCACAGAAGAGCCATACGGCATAGCGGTTAAAAAAGGAAATAAAAAGCTTGTAGATGCACTGAACAAAGCTTTGAAGAGCCTGAAGGATTCAGGGGAATATGATCAAATCAAGAGCAAGTGGATCAAAGAAAATCAATAAAAACTATTAGCACTCTTGTCAGGATGGGCAGCGGTCCAAGGCTTTGGGACCAGCTCATCCTGATTGATTAGGAGGAGATCATTTGTGGATTTCTCTGTACTAACCAATAATATGGATGCATTTTTAGAAGGGTTTAAGACTACCATCATTGCCAGTTTAATAGCTTTAGTCTGCAGTTTCATCCTGGGGACCCTTATCGCTGTCATGCGTATAGCACCTCTAAAGGCACTGAATTGGATTGGCACAGTTTATGTGGAATTTATCCGGAATATCCCTGTGCTGGTGATTGTATTCTTTACGTACCTTGCCTTCACTTTCAGCGGAATGACGGCGGGTACCATAGGCTTGACAGTCTATACGGCTTCCTTCATTGCCGAAGCGATCCGAGCCGGTATCATGTCGGTTCCAAAAGGACAGATGGAGGCAGCCCGATCATCAGGCCTGAGCTATGGACAGGCGATGAGGTTTGTGATTCTTCCACAGGCCATTAAAATCGTCATTCCGCCTTTGGGCAACCAATTTATCAACTTGGTCAAAAACTCTTCTCTGTTAGGCATAGTGGCAGGCGGGGATTTGATGTATCAAGGAGATCTGGTGAATGCAAAAACATTTGCATACGTGGATACATATGTGTTTGTCGCTTTATTTTATTTGGTTTTAACGATTCCTTTGAGCTTTGGCGTAGGGTATTTAGAAAAACGTCTGGCCAGAAGCAATTAGGGAGGTGCAGATATGGATTTTTTAAAACCGTTCATTGAAGTATATACGCCTGATCATTTGAAATTTTTATTGCAGGGTTTTCTGGTCACGCTGAAGGTTGCAGCCATCTCGATTGTTCTCAGTTTTATCATTGGTGCTATTGTCGGTACGCTAAGATATGCAAAAATTCCCGTCCTATCTCAAATACTGGCCGTCCTGGTGGAGATCCTCCGGAATCTGCCGCTGCTCCTGATCATCTTCTTCACCTATTTTGCTCTGCCTGAGCTTGGGATTGAAATGGAAATCACTACAGCAGCAATCGCAGCCCTGACGGTTTTTGAGTCAGCCATGCTATCGGAAATCATTCGAAGCGGCCTGAATTCCATTGAAAAGGGACAGACCGAAGCAGGCCGCTCGTCGGGACTGAGCTACGTCCAGACCCTGCGCTATATCGTTCTGCCGCAGGCATTAAGGAGAATGGTTCCGCCGATTGTGAGCCAATTCATTTCCCTGCTGAAGGATACCTCCCTTGCTGTCGTGATTGCACTGCCGGATTTATTGCATAACGGGCAGATTATTTATGCTCAAAAAGAATCCTATGTAGCACCGGTCTTTATAATCGTTGCTTTGATGTATTTTATCGTGAATTATGCGTTGTCGCTGGCAGCCAGAAGGCTGGAATTGAAGCAAAGCTAAAGATGAGGAGCATTTGGCTTCGGTCCCACAAATAACTTACAGCAAAGAAGGGAAGTCAACAGCAATGTTGGCTTTTTTGCTGTGCCTTTGAAAGAAGGTATGGAAAATGAGGGTGCCAATAATAGGGATTCGCTTTTTACGTGGTCATATTAAGATTGGATTATGGTAGAGTTATATCCTAATTTTACTCACTAGGGTTGGGACTACGAAATCTCCCAAAGCAAAGAAAAAAGTCCTTTTAAGCGATAAGGACGCAATCGAGGAAAACGGCCATGTTCATTTAAAGATAGAGAGCATTGATTCTCTAATTGGTATCTTTTTTTGAATGTGCAGGTCTTTTAAGCGGACAGAGGGGCATACGGTTTGGGCATTCTCAGCTCTTTGTTTTCTGGTAATTGGATTGGTAGGCAGCTATATAATAATCCAGCTCCTGGCTGAGGGCCAGCGTTTCTAAGGAATTCATTCCGCATGTGGCTGCGGATGCAACCATCCTATGACGGGTGTCTTCAATTTTTTCCTTTAGCTCAAAAGTAACAGCCATACTCATAACCCCTTACTAATGATTTAGTACTAATTTATCACATAGTGGCAGTACATGTATACGTTTCAATGGGTTTTTATTGAAAAGAGCAGGAATGGCCCATACACGGGCAATGAAGGGGAATCTATGACTCAAATTGATAAGGATTAGTAAACTCGCAATATGTCAGAGAGAATATGTAAATATATAAATAATTTGGTATTTTATGTTTTGTAATTTCAGGTCATTGGGTATAAAGATACAGACTTCAAGAATACGGACCTTCTACATAGGAATAAATTACTATTTTTGCCATTTTTTAAGGAAATTATTGGTGGATTTTAGAAGGATATTTTAAAATATAAATGACAAATTTTTTAAGGAGTGATGGTTGATGGCAGGAAATATCAGACTGACCCCGGAAGAATTGCGCGGAGTGGCAAGACAATATAACACAGAAAGCGGTAATGTTACGGATCTTGTTACAAGACTCGACAACATGAGCAGCCACCTGCAGGAAATTTGGGAAGGTGCGTCAAGCCAGGCATTTGCCCAACAATATCAGCAGCTTCGGCCTTCTTTCGAAAAAATGGCGACTTTATTGGATGAGGTAGCTCAGCAGCTTGCCAGCTCTGCTAATGTTCTTGAAGATACTGACCAGCAGATCGCCAGCCAAATTAACGGATAATCATTCAGTCTAAAAGAAATATAGAAAAGGAGCGCATAGATCTTTTAGATTATAGCGCTCTTTTCTATGAACGAGGTGGACGCCATCTACATACAAATAACGATCGATTTAAAAAACTATACAAAAGATGTGTTCGACCTGCAGCTTTCGAATTACCTGACAGTCAATAAGCTTGTGGACATTGTCTGGCAGGTTAAAAAGATACCTGCCCTGCCGCGGGAAGGTTATTGGATCAGGGTGCAGAATAAGGATTTGGTACTCCGGGGCTATGGTTCTCTGGAGGAAGGCGGGATCACCTCAGGAGACAGAATAGAAATCTTATAGATGCTCTAAAGGAGTCTAGAGTAATGGAAGGAACTAAACAGTCATACTTAGAAGAACAGCTGGATGCGCTGATTAAGAAGGACGGAAGCAGCCGGAATTTTATTTTTCAGAGATCGAGAGTCAAGCTCCGGGATGCATTAGAAATCAAATTTCTTGAAGGGCTGGATTCGGATATCAAGAAGGAAATTATCGTGAATGAAGATGAAGTGGTGGTCAGGGCCGCAGTTCCACCCTCTTTTCTCACGTTTGCGGGCGTTAAGAAAAAGACCAGGCTGGCGAGGCTGTATTTTGCCCATCAGCTGGTGGAGAAGGTGATTCATCATGATTTTTCCAGACTGCATGTGATAGTAAGTCCCGAAAACATTTTGGCGGATCCCGGCCTTTCGCCGCACTTTTTGCATTATGGTGTAAAGGAAAGCCTTCCCCCTTATGAAAAAGATGAAGAGCGCCTCCTGAAGGAGACCAGGGCGGCTTGTGCAGAACTTGCGGATGATAAGTATACATTTGCCGACTATATTCAATTTTCCCAGACTCTGAAGCTGTCAAACCAGGCCAAAGAGATCATGGCGATAAAGACATTTGAGGAGCTTTCGGACTATATTGGACAGGCGATCAGAGAGCTTGAACAGAAGGAAAGCAACTATGCATACATACCAAAAAAGAAATGGAATATTTATCGATACGCTTTACTGGGTGCAAGTATTTTATTGATTCCAGCCATTATATATATCCTATCTTTTCTGCTGTTTACCCAGCCGAAGCAAGAGGCCTATGTTAAAAGCGGTCAATACTATCTTGAGCAGAAATACAGCCAGGTAATTGACACCCTGAATCAATATGATCCTGAGGATATGCCATATGCAGTCCAATATGAGCTTGCCTCATCTTATATAAAAAATGAAGAGCTTGGCGAAGAGCAGAGGGATGCTGTCGAGAACATGGTTACTCTCCAGACCGATCCGCAGTATTTTCTTTATTGGATTAATATCGGCCGCGGAAAAAATAAAGAAGCCGTAGATCTTGCAAGATCCATGGAGTTCAGGGATCTCGTGATATATGGCTTGATTAAGTATAAAGATGACATTAAAGCAGATGACAAGCTTACCGGTGAGGAGAAGGAGAAGGAACTGAACTCTATAGACCAGGAAGTGGCAGAATACCAAAAGGATCTCAAAGAGCAAAAGAAGCAGGAGGATGAGGAAAAAGCAGCAGAAGAAAGCGGGACTCCCGGTGCTGCCCAGGGAGCCGGAGGAACACAGCCTGTGCAGACTGCGCCAGCTGGAACCCCTCAGGTACCTGTTAAGGGGGCCAAAGCTCCAGCCGTCCCGCCGGCCGCTCCAAAGAAAGAGGAAAAGCCGAAAGCTGCAAGTTAATAAACGGGGATTTTACATGTAAATGAATGCAGTGCAGGAGATGAATTGGATTGGGACTATTATGGATTTTCTACGAACAGACGTATCAGCAGTATTCGTTCCAGGACACGAATCAGTCCATAACCATTGGCAGCGGCGGGAAATGCTCCATTCATATCCAGTCAGTCAGCCTAAAAGATGACTGGATTGAGTTAAGGAAGGAAAATGGAAAAGATTTCGTGATCTATTACAGAGATGAACGGCTTGGGGGCCTTCAGGAAAAAACTCCTTTATCCGTTTTTATTGATTCTGTGCCCTTTCGTTTTTATTTATTGGAAGACCCTTTAGAAGACCAATCGTATTATGTCGGTGGAGAGCATGAGATATCCTTTTCCTCTGATGGGCCATCAACGATACAAAAAGAGGCGGTATGGCCGCATCAGAAAGGGAAAGAACTCCCTGTATTAAAGCGAATCAAGGGCAGATGGATGGTTCAGGCATCCCCTGAGGAAGAAATCTACCTGAATGGATTGCGGCTGAATGAAAGAGCTGAATTGAGGCCGGGCGATTTATTATTTTGGCCGTTTATGACCCTCTCATTACTCGAAGAGGATCTTTTATCTGTACAGTCAGCAGATCCATTCAATGCGAGTCTGCCCGAAGCCGTTCAGCCATCCTCAGAAATGAAGAAGAGCTACCCGCAGTACAGACGGACACCGAGGATGGTATATGAGATGCCAATGGAAAAAGTCAGCATTTCCTTTCCTTCCCCGGAGTCTGACGGCAATCAGCGCGGCTTATGGCTGATCATCATGCCGCCGCTTCTGATGCTTTTAGTCATGGGGCTTGTTGCCATCCTTCAGCCCAGGGGATTGTTCATCCTCATTTCCCTGGTTATGTTCGGTACGACAATGGTGACCTCCACCTTTCAATATTTTAAAGATAAGAAGAGCCGTAAAGAGCGGAAGAAGAAGCGCAGGATCCTTTACACGCGATACCTGGAGGGCAAAAGGAAGGAACTCCAGGAACTATATGAAAAGCAGGAGATGGTTTTACATTACCATTATCCTGATTTTGAACGGATGAAGTATCTTACAAGCATCATCAGCGACAGAATTTGGGAGAGATCCCCTGAGGCTGAGGACTTCCTGCATATCCGTGCCGGAAGGGCGGATGTTCCTGCAAGCTATGAGGTTGCGGCAAGCAGCCAGGACATGGCCAACAGGGAGATCGATGATTTGATTGAGCAGTCCCAGGATATTGTGGAAACGTATAAACAAATTCAGAACGTGCCGCTTGCCATTGATTTATCCTCTGGTTCTATTGGATTCACCGGGAAATATGCCATCGTCAAAAAAGAGCTTCAGCAGATCATCGGGCAGCTTGCCTTCCTGCACAGCTACCATGATATTCGCTTTGTGGCCATTTTTGATAAGGAAGACTATAAGGACTGGGAATGGATGAAGTGGCTGCCTCATTTTCAGATGCCGCATTCCTATGCAAGGGGTCTTGTGTATGATGAACAAACCCGTGACCAGCTGCTTTCATCGATTTACCAGATTTTAAGGAGCCGGGATATGGAGGAGGACAAAGAGAAGAAGAGGTTTGTCCCTCACTTTGTATTCATTGTGACCAATCCCACCCTGATTGCCGAGCATGTTATTCTGGAGTATCTGGAAGGAGAACATGCAACTATCGGCATTACTTCCCTGTTTGCTGCAGATACAAAGGAAAGCCTGACTGAAAACATTCATACTGTCATTCAATATATCAATGAGCGTGAGGGAGAGATCTTGATCAAACAGCGCAAAGCGGATCACACCTCTTTCAGGCTGGATGCCCATAGGGCTGAAGGAAACGAGCGATTTTCAAGAATGCTGAGATCGCTCGATCACCAGAAGGGAATGAACAATTCCATCCCGGATATGGTTTCATATTTGCAATTACATAATGTCAAGGAAGCGGAGCAGCTGCCTATAGAGGACAATTGGAAAAACAATCAATCCTCCCAGTCCCTCGCAGTGCCGATCGGGCTGAAGGGAAAGAAGGATCTTGTGGAGCTGAACCTTCATGAAAAAGCCCATGGTCCTCACGGTCTTGTTGCGGGTACAACGGGATCGGGAAAGAGTGAATTGCTGCAAACGTATATTTTATCGTTAGCTGTTCATTTCCATCCGCATGAAGTAGGCTTCTTGCTTATTGATTACAAAGGCGGGGGGATGGCCCAGCCGTTTAAAAATATGCCGCATCTTCTTGGAACCATCACCAATATCCAAGGAAGCAAGAACTTCAGTGCCCGCGCGCTTGCTTCCATCAAAAGCGAGCTCAAAAAAAGGCAGAGGCTTTTTGACCGCTATGAAGTCAATCATATTAACGATTATACAGAACTGTATAAAAGCGGCACTGCATCTGAGCCGATGCCCCATCTGTTTTTGATTTCAGATGAGTTCGCTGAACTGAAGAGCGAGGAGCCGGAGTTTATCAGAGAGCTTGTCAGTGCGGCCCGTATCGGAAGAAGCCTCGGAGTCCATTTAATTCTTGCCACGCAGAAGCCGGGTGGTATCATCGATAACCAAATTTGGAGCAATGCGAGGTTCAGGATTTCCCTAAGAGTGCAGGATGAGAATGACAGCAAGGAGATCCTGAAAAACAGTGATGCTGCCAATATTACCGTTACAGGACGGGGTTACCTTCAGGTAGGAAATAATGAAGTATATGATTTATTCCAATCTGCCTGGAGCGGTGCCCCGTATATGGAGGATGCATATGGGGCAGAAGATGAAATCGCTCTGGTGACGGATTTGGGGCTGATGCAGATTTCCGATATTTCTACAAGAAGCTCTGAAAGCCAGAGGCAAAAGCTGACGGAAATAGATGCTGTGGTCAATCGGATTATCAGTGTACAGGAGCGCCTGGAGATTAAAAAGCTCCCTAGTCCATGGCTCCCGCCGCTTGAGGGCCGTATTGCAAGGCCTGCTGGCAGAGAAAATCGAAATGGCTTCCTGTTCGGTGTAAAGGACGAACCGGAAAAACAGAAGCAGAGCCCTTATGAGTATCAATTATATAATGACGGCAATATCGGGGTATTTGGCAGCTCAGGCTATGGAAAGTCTACAACATTACTAACTCTATTGATGAATTTTGCGGAAGCACTGAGTCCGGATGAGCTGAATTATTATATTTTTGATTTTGGAAACAGTGCTCTGCTGCCGTTGAGGCAGATGAAGCATACAGCCGATTACTTCCGTATCGATGAGCAGAGAAAAATTGAGAAGTTCCTGCAATTCATCAAGAAAGAAATCGAACACCGAAAGCAGCTGTTCCTTGAAAATGAAGTAAGCAATCACAGGATGTACAATTCCAGAGGGAAAAAGAAAATTCCGCTTCTATTCATTGCCATTGATAACTTCGATCTGGTGAAGGAAGAGATGCAGGATATAGAAACCCAATTTACCCAGATTGCCAGGGATGGACAGTCACTGGGCATTTTTATGGCAGTCACCGCTACCCGGATCAATACGCTCCGACAGCCGCTTATGAATAACCTGAAGACGAAAATCATCCACTATCTCATGGACAGTACGGAAAAATACACTCTCGTCGGAAGAACTCCGTATGAGGTGGAGGCTGTTCCGGGACGTGCACTGATCAAAGAGGACGGGACGTATTTAACCCAGATTTACATGCCGGCTGAAGGCGCAAGTGAGCTGGAGGTCCTGGATCAGCTGAAGCTGAACATACAGACACTTAATGAGAAGTATAAGGATGCCAAAAAGCCACAGGGTATCCCGATGCTTCCAGTCCGCCTAAGCCTGAAGGCCTTCCAGGGCGGATATGCGGCTGGTTTGAGTGAAGGTCTTATCCCAATCGGCCTGGATGAAGAACAGGTGAAGCCCGTATTTCTCAGTCTCAAAACCAGCAGGCATTACCTGGTGATCGGACAGTCGCGCAAAGGAAAGACCAATACCTTGAAGGTGATCCTTGAGCATCTATTGACCCAGCATATAAAGGAAGCCGCCATCTTTGATGCTGTGGATAGGGGGCTTGCGCCATATGCAGCCAGAGATAGGGTCCGCTACCTGGATACCAAGGATCATATAGCCGCATGGCTTGATGAGATGGACACAGAATTTGAGCAGAGAGAAAAGGAGTATAGGAAAGCCAGTGAAGAAAGCCGTGTGCAGGGAATTTCCTTTGAACCGGCCATTCTTCTTATCGACAGCATTTCCAGGTTTCAGCAGACGGTCGATGCAAGGATACAGGACAGGCTTGCAGGGTATCTAAAGCGCTACAGTCATCTGGGCTTCAGCCTGATCGCAGCTGGGAATGCCAATGAATTTACCAAAGGCTTTGATTCGTTAACATCCGAACTGAAGCAGATCAGGCATGCGATTCTCCTGATGAAGAAATCTGAGCAGAGCTTATTTGCCCTTCCTTTTTCCCGAAAAGAAGAGGAAATCCAGCCGGGCTTTGGATATATCGTAGAAAATGGCAGGGAGCATAAAATTCAAATTCCCAACGCACAAGAAGGAAGCAGGTGAAAGAAGTGCCACAAAAATATCGAGCATTAAAAGTGATAGCGGCCATACTGGTGATTCTGGTGCTGCCCAGTCTGTTCTTCACATATATCGGCCATGAGCCGATGAAGGAGCAGGTGAAGGCTACCCGCCAGATTGCTGTGGTCAATGAAGATAATGGATCGAACTTTGAAAAAAAACCTATCAATTTTGTTCACCGGATCCTTCCGGCATTAGAGAAAGACTCTGACTATCAATGGGAAGTTGTTTCGAGAAGCAGCGCCGAAAAGGGTCTGGCCGACCAAAGGTATGATGCGGTAGTCTATTTCCCATCCGATTTTTCGAAAAACATTCTGACCTTTGAACAGAACTCACCGGTAAAGGCATCCGTTTCCTATAATCTGCAGGTGAATCTCGATGCAAAAAACAAGGAAAAGCTGCAGAGGGAGCTTGAGATTACAAAGGGAAATATGAATAAGCAGATTACCTCTCTATATTGGAGTGTAGTCTCCCAATCTGTTGAGGATATCAGAAAGAAGTTTGATAAGATCCTTGAAAAAGAGATAGCTTTCCAGAATACGATTTATTCCTTTTATAATCCAAACTCTGAAAAACTGGCATCGGAAATAGAGCAGCAGCGTAAAATGATCAATGACCTTTTCTCCTCCACAAGGGATGCTGAAAAGGCATCGGCTGCCTCCATGGATAGCTTTAATGCCAATAAAAAGGAAATAGCCGCCTTTGTGGACAGTATCAATAAATATAAGGAATACCAGCAAAGGCAGGACGAGCTGTTTACCATGACGGCTGCAGAAAATGAAAAAATGATGCAGGATGGTCTTGGAAACTATGAAACAGTCATCAATAATAGTGTCCAGGCCGTAGCCGACAGGCAGAATGTGCCGGATGGGGATTTAAAAGGGGAAGACCTTGAACTAAAGGAAAAAATGGCTGGTCTTAAATCCAAGATTACCGAAAGCACTGATAAGCTTGACAAGCTTACGGCCTCCCTGAATGATTCGACGGTGGACCAGCAGTTTGAAAAATTAGCATCCATCCAAAGGGAGCTTGTCCATCAGTATAAACAGGACTCAGGCAGCAGTGCACTGGACAGTATCCAGATGGAACTGATTCCAGCCCGCCAAAAGCTTCAAAGCCCTGGATCTGATCCGGAAAATAATCCTGAACCGCCTCCTTCAGGAGGGGATCCAAATACGGATGCCATTATGTCGGCTATTACTGAAGCCAAAAAACAGGCGGAGAAGTTAAAGGCACAGCTTGAGGCAGCCCAATCGGCTAAACAGGCCCAGCCGGCTTTGAAGACATCTGAACAGGCCCAGGATCAGAGTCAGCCTGTAAGCCAGTCCCAGCCCAGTATTGAGAACTGGGATGAAATCAACGCTTCTCTCCAGGCGGTCACGTCGGGTATGCAGCAGATTGAGTCGGGTGTCCAGCAGCAGACTAAAAAACAGGAGGAGCTGCAAAAAGCTTACAATAGCCTGATCAAACAGCTGCAGGACCAGGATCAAGGATCCACCGCTGCAGAAGACACGGCGATTGCCAAAATAAAGGAAAAAGAAGAAGCGATTCTCCAATCCGGCGGCCTTGCGCAGGTAAGGAAGGACCTGCTTTCCCCTTATTTTCAAATGGGGATCCAGAATAAGAATATCACCGATCTTTTAACGTATTATACCTATCTCTCTGAATTTGAAGGGGCCATTGCCCGCAATGCCGTCCAGGACGATGAACTGATTGACGGCCTGATTAAAGGAGATAAAAATACGAAGGACATTAAAGAGGTGTACACTGCCCTGAAAGAAGAAACAGGGGATAATCGTTATTTCAGCGATATTAAGGATAATCTCGCAGCTTCGGCCGCAGATGCAGCCCAGCTTGAGGGAGACTATACATCATATACCGATAAAGTGGATAGTTTCATTGGAAAATACAATCAGTATCTAAATGAAGAGCAAGCTGCGGTCCTGTCCGATCTGGAAACCCTTCAGGTTAATGCGAGCGGAATCACAGAGAAGCTACGGGAAGGGTATAAACAGGCAGAGGTGGAAGCACCGGCAGCGGATGCCCTTCAGGGAGAAATGTTTGTCTCCATGCAGGATACAGCTGCTGGAGAGCTAAAGTCTATTTCTGGGTTAATTAACTCGCTGTCGGAGAGGCAGGGGAATATTGAGGAATACACCAGAACGCTTCAGTCGAAGGTAGGATCAGTCCAGGGGAGAGCTGATACATTAAATGGTACCTGGGCAGCGAATGTAGATACGACCAAGAAGATTAAAAAGGATGTCTATGGCCTCTTGAACAATACGCTGGTAGATAACCAGCAGAATCCATATGTCTATGATTATCTGGCAAGTCCGGTCAATGTGGATGGAAAGGTCATGGAGGATAAGGTGGTGAACACACCGCCGGTTGTCATGCTGATTGTCATCCTTCTATCCGGCCTTGTCATTGGGTACTTCCTGTACCATTATTCCAGCATGCCGCTGTTTGTCCACCTTTCTCTATTTATTCTTTTGAATGTGGCAGTGGGACTAATCATCAGCATCTACGGATTGAATCTTTATGCACTCGGGGATGTACAGGCGATTAAATGGACCGCCTTTACTATCCTGCTGCTAATGGCTTGTTCCAGCGCGGTTCGTTTTGCGTTTACTATTGGACCTTTCATTGGATGGATTGCAGCAGCAGGCCTGATTTTATTCTTTATTACTCCGTTAATGGATATTGTATTGCCAAACTTTGATTTTAATCATCCCGTTTCTAATGTGTACATGTCCATCCAATACGGCGACCAATCTAAATTTGCAGGGGCGGCTGTTGTCTTGGGGATAATTGCAGCAGTATTGACCGCCATGCCATATATAAGCAGGGGCTGGCCGCTGAAGAAACAAAGGGAACTGGCTGCCGATGAAGTATAGAAGGTACTTCCTGCTCCCTGTTCTCTGCCTGGGGATTTTGCTGGCAGGAACAGGGACAGGGGATGCACAGGAACATGCAGATGTGAAGCCGAACACGTACAAAGATAAGAATATTAAGCTGAATACGGATTACTTTCATGAGGATTCCCTGCTGAAAGAAAAGGCAGTGCTTCCGGATGAACAAAAGATGCTGACTTTTAAAAAGAAAAAAAATACCCTGATAAGCAATGTAGAAAGGAAGCTTTTCATCAGCAGTGAACATCAAACAACGGCAGCAGGCGTAAAAGCAGAGCAGCTGAACCTGTTTACTGATCCCAATCTGAACAGTGCACCGATTTATAAAGATCCATCTTCTTCTGATAAGGAGGAAAACAAGCTGTATCTGCCTTTAATCTTCGGGGTGCTGCTGATCATGATCATTCTGTTTATGTTCCTTGTGCTGGTGCCCAGAATCTCTAAAGAGTTGAAAAAAACCTCCTGAAGCAGCTTTCAGGAGGTTTCTTCTATTTGCGGCGGGCAAAATCCACGAATCGGAATTTATCAGGCCGATGTCTGGATTCCGTGTATTGGAAGAGCCGCGCATCATCCAGATAGACATAGTTTTTTACGACTACAATATTGGAGTAGCCATCAAGGTTTAAATAGTTTCGATCTTCTTCAGTAGGCTCCTCTACCGTAATTTCCTTTTTGGCAAAGGAGATGGAAAGCCCGAGCTCTCCCTCGATATATTCATAAATGGAATTCTGGCAGATTTCTTCTGTCAGAATAGGTACAAGCTCTTCAACGAGAAAATCTTTATCCAGGATAATTTTTTCCCGGTCGATTTCCCTGACCCGCAGGACCTTCCATACATGCTGCCGGGAGGAGATCTTCATATTTTCCGCCAATTCTGCTGTCGGCTCTGTCAGGCTTAACTCCGCTACATGGGTCTTGGCGCGGTGTCCTATTTTGCGGGACACTTCCTTAAAGCTGACCAGGCCAGAAACAGGGAAGTCAAATTTGCTGATATCCAGGACAATGGAGCCTTTTCCCTGGACCTTGTGTATATAACCGTCCTCAGAGAGCATTTTGAGCGCTTTGCGGATCGTTTCACGGGAGCTGTTATACATTTCAGTAAGCTCATTTTCAGAAGGCAGGAGAGACCCTGCCTTGATTTCCTCGTTCTGAATTTTATCGGCAAGATCATCATAGACCTTAATAAATTTATTTCGCACCGTCATCACCAAGAAAATTGTATCATTATTTCTGAATATAATAAACGATGGATTCGAATGGACGCAGATGGACCCGCTCTGATAAAAGAGGAGCATCGGGATAATTGGCAATAAGGATGTCAGCATGGCTTTCGGCCTGCGGCAGATCCACGGTCACTTCTTTGTCAAAGAAGTTGTTGATCACAAGCAGCTTCTCGCACTTGTACTTTCTTTCATAAGCGAATACAGAAGGATGATCTGTAAGGAGCAGCGTGTAATTGCCGTAAGTGATAATATCCATTTCTTTGCGAAGCTTGATCAGCTTCTGATAATGATAGAAAATGGAGTCCCTGTCAGCCAGTGCTTGCTCCGCATTAATGGTTGTATAATTGCTGGCAGTACTGATCCATGGGGTGCCAGTGGTGAAGCCAGCCTGCTCGCTGCTGTCCCATTGGACAGGGGTCCTGGAATTGTCCCGGGAACGGCTCTTTATGATCTCCATGATCGTGTCCTCCTCCATGCCCCGGTCTTTCAGGATCTTGAAGTAGTTTAAGGTTTCCACATCACGGTAGTCTTCAATGGAGTCAAATTTAGGATTCGTCATTCCGAATTCTTCGCCCTGGTATACATAAGGAGTTCCCTGCATCATATGAATCACAGTTGCCAGCATTTTAGCGGATTCTTTATGATAGATGCCATCGTCCCCAAAGCGGGACACGATTCGGGGCTGATCATGGTTGCACCAGAATAAGGCGTTCCAGCCGCCGCCTTTTTGCATGTCCATCTGCCATTTTGAAAGAATCTGTTTAAGGGCAGGGAAGTCAAAGTTTGAGAGTGCCCATTTTTCCCCGTTCGGATAATCGACTTTTAGATGGTGGAAATTAAAGGTCATGCTCAGTTCTTTATTTTCAGGTTTTGTATACTGGATGCAATGGTCAATGGTTGTGGAAGACATCTCTCCAACCGTCATGCCGTCATATTTCGAAAAAACCTGTTCATTCATTTCGTGAATGAATTCATGGACTCTTGGACCGTCTGTATAGAACTTACGGCCGTCCGCAGGGAGAGATGAACCGTCATCATTCGGAAACTCCTGATTTTTGGATATCAGATTGATGACGTCCAGCCTGAAACCATCGACGCCTTTCTTGAACCAGAAATGCATCATATCATATATTTTCTGACGGAGCTCTTTATTTTCCCAATTCAAATCTGCCTGTGTAACATCAAAAAGATGCAGATAATACTGTTCGGTTTCCTTGTTATATTTCCAAGCAGGACCTCCGAATTTCGAAATCCAGTTCGCCGGTACGCCTCCATCTTCTGCCGGATCACGCCAGATGTAATACTCGCGGTACGGATTGTCCCTAGAGGACCTGGCCTCCTGGAACCATTCATGTTCAGTTGATGTATGATTGACCACAATATCCATGATAAGCTTGATGTCCCGGCGGTGGGCCTCCTCCAGCAGCTGCTCGAAATCAGCCATCGACCCATACTCCTCATGGATACTGTAATAATCACTGATATCATATCCATTATCCTTCTGAGGGGACTTATAAGGAGGAGTAAGCCACAGCACATCCACCCCAAGCTCTTTCAAATAATCAAGCTTACAGATAATCCCCTGCAAATCCCCGACACCACTGCCCGTCGTATCCATAAAACTCTTAGGATAAATCTGATAAACCGTCGACCTTCTCCACCATTCATTCATTTCTTTTATATCATTTATATCTTGCATATAGAGGCACCTCCATGTGGAAATGGGGACATACCCCATTTCCAAAGTTGATTTTCTTGCTAAATCGGGCGGAAAATGGGGTCAGACGCCATTTCCCAAAACGAACCATTGGCAAAGCGGAGGATCCGATTTGCCAATGTGTGCGGTATTTATAATCAGGCTTTTTGTTTTCTGAATTTGCCTAGGATAAATGTCAGTACGAACGGTACGACGAGAGCGATGGCCATTCCCACAAAGAATGGAGCCCATTTTTGTGGAACGATGGAGAAGAAGGCAGGAAGTCCGCCAACTCCAATGGACGGAGCCATAACTTTATTGACCGTGATGTAAACCGCCCCCAGCGCTGAACCAGTCATAGCCGCAAAGAATGGATAGCGGAAGCGCAGGTTCACCCCGAACATCGCCGGTTCAGTAACGCCGAGGAATGCTGAGATGGATGAAGACAAGGATAATCCTTTAACTTTTTCATCTCGTGTAATGAACATCATCGCAAGGGCAGATGATCCTTGTGCAATATTAGATAGTGCCACGATCGGCCATAGGAACGTACCTCCAATGCTTGCAATCAGCTGGAAGTCCACCGCAAGGAAGGTGTGATGCATCCCGGTAATAACCAGCGGACCATACAAGGCACCATAGATTAAGCCCCCGAGTGCAGGAACTTTGTCAAAAATTCCAGTAAACACATGTGTAATGGCGTTCCCAATTCCAAATGTAACTGGTCCGATGATCGTAAAGGCAAGGAATCCTGTTACAAGAAGGGCCACTGGTGCAACAACCAGTAATTTAATGGTATCCGGTGTCCGCTTATTTAAAAATGTTTCAATCTTTGCAAGCAGCAGCGAAGCAAAGAGAATCGGCAGGATCTGCCCCTGATAGCCGACTTTATTTACATGCCAGCCAAAAAGGTTCCATGTAGGGATTTTTCCTGCTTCCTTGGCCTCTGCATATCCCCAGGCATTCAGTAAGTCAGGGTGAACAAGGATTAATCCCAATACGATACCAAGGAGTGGGCTGCCGCCAAACCGCTTTACGGCTGACCAGCCGACAAGTGCAGGCAGGAACGTAAATGCCGTATTGGCAATAAGGTTGATAATGGAAGCGAAGTCTTTCCATTCTGAATGGACATCAACGAAGGATTTTCCATCATAAAAGATGCCTGAGCCAGTCAGAATATTGTTGATTCCCATTAATAAGCCGGCTGTTACGATAGCGGGAAGAATGGGTATAAAGATATCTGCCAGAGTCTTAATCGCTCTCTGTACAGGATTTAAATTTTTCTCTGCTGCTGATTTTGTATCTTCTTTGGTAGCGGTGCCAATCCCGGCAGCATCCACCATTTCGGCATAGACCTTATCAACAAGTCCCTGGCCGATGACGACCTGAAACTGTCCGTTGGCGGAGAAGGATCCCTTTACTACATCGAGGTCATCCAACTTCTGTTTATCTACTTTCTTTTCATCATGTAAAGCAAAACGAAGCCTGGTTACGCAATGTGTAGCAGAGGCGATGTTACCGCTTCCGCCGACAGCATCAACGATTTTCTCGGCGTCAAGACGATTATTGTTTGCCATTTCTAAACCCCCATCACAGATGTTGTTCATTTCCTATTTATTTACTTCCAAAAGGAAGCCATCAGAGCTTTGTTACTTGTATATACAGGATGTAACTGTTTACATCATAACTTGTATATACAAATCCGTCAATAGAAAAATTAAAACGCTTTCGCAAAAAAGTTCAGTCCTTTTTTTCATTCCTAGATCCCCTTTTTTAAGATTTTGCTATCGTATCAGCTCCAGGTGTTTGTTTAATAAATAGTCTTGTCCAGAAGGGAAATTGTAACTATTTGGCGAATATGTAGTTAATTTAGACCTGCTACAACAGGTTTTTAGACGGGGAGGAAAGTGGATATGGAACAATCGCAGGTTAAAATCGAAAAGATTTTAGATAATATTGCAAAAGTAATGATCGGAAAGAGACATGTGGCAGAGCTGAGCGTGGTGGCATTATTGGCAGATGGCCATGTTCTATTAGAGGATGTTCCTGGAGTAGGAAAGACAATGATGGTCAGGGCGCTTGCCAAATCCATCGGTGCAAGTTTTAGGCGGATTCAATTCACCCCGGACCTGCTGCCTTCCGATGTTACGGGAGTATCTATTTATAATGCAAAGGAACAGGAATTTGTATTCAGGCCGGGGCCGATCATGGGGAATATTATCCTGGCTGATGAAATAAATCGGACCTCCCCGAAGACGCAGTCTGCCCTGCTTGAGGGTATGGAGGAAGCGAGCGTTACGATTGACGGTGAAACCATGATTCTCGAGAAGCCATTCTTCGTTATGGCAACCCAGAATCCGATTGAATATGAAGGGACCTATCCTCTTCCAGAGGCACAGCTCGACCGATTTCTGCTGCGTTTAAAAATGGGCTACCCGGAAGCAGGAGAAGAAATGGAAATCTTAACAAGAGCCCAAGTCTCACCTCCCATTATCAACCTTCAATCTGTCATGGACATTGAAGATCTGAGAATGCTGCAGGAAGAGGTTAAAACGATTCATGTGGATGCGACGATCAAGCGGTATATCGTGGAACTGACAAATCGGACCCGGGAACACCGACATATCTTTTTGGGAGTCAGTCCAAGGGGTTCCATAGCCCTGATGAAAGCCTCGCAGGCATATGCCATGCTGAATGGGAGGGACTTTGTTCTTCCGGATGATGTACAATATCTTGCTCCATATGTATTCTCCCATCGGGTCATTCTCCGTGCCGATGCCAAGTATGAAGGATTAACCTCTGAGGATATTATCAATGAAATGGTGGCCAAAACACCGGTTCCCGTACAAAGGCTAGTGAACCATAAATGAGGAAAATCAAGAGATTGATGCTTATCCTGCTACCATACTTGCGTTTTTCTTTTCTTATCGTATTAATGATATCTGCCTTTTCATACGCCATGTTCCAAGGCGGCTTTGTCAGCTGGTTTCTCTTTTACAGCTTCCTTCCAGCCGCTTTATATTCCATTCTTCTTTTCCTTTATCCCATCAAGGATTTTTATGTAGAAAGGGAAATGGACCTTAATGAATGCAGGGCGGGGGATTCACTAAATGTCACTCTCCACATTCGAAGAAAGCTCCCATTCCCATTGTTTTTTATGGTTGTTGAAGAAGAGACCCCCGGAAAACTGAAGGAGTCAGGAGCTGCCGTTACAAAGGAAATGACGTTTCCCTGGTTCAAAAAAGAGTTCAGGGTAGAGCATTCATTTAAGGAACTTCCCAGGGGTGAACATGACTTCAGAATGGTGAAAATCAAGGTGGGCGACCCGCTGGGATTTATTGAAAAAGAAGCAGCCTTCCTGCTGAAGGATACGGTCCTGGTTTATCCATCCTATTATGAAATTTCCCTGAGCCAGTTCGGGGTTCAGAGGAACGAAGGCCAGCAGGCGGGAACTTCTGTCAGGATGCAGCGTGAGGTTTCCAACCTCTCAGGATTAAGGGAATACCAGCCGGGAGACCGTTTTTCCTGGATCAACTGGAAGGCAACTGCCAGGCGGAATGAAATCATGACAAAAGAATTTGAAGAGCAAAAAAATATGGACTTCCTTGTTTTATTGGACAATTCAAGAAGCGAAGGGTTTGAACCTGCAGTTTCCCTGACTGCTTCCATTGTTCATGCAGCCATTAAACGGGGCAGTCCGGTCGGTTTTTTTGTCCGGGGACTTATGGAACATCCACTGCCGGCGACTGGAGGTTCTGTGCAGAGGCAGAGGATTCTTCAATTCCTGGCAAAGGCGGAGCCGCGCAGGGACTCGCCGTTGGGGGCATTTGATCAGAAAAATGATGTGATACCTGCCAATTTAGGGATTGTCCTGGTTACCTCTCTTGTAACAGAGGAACTGATCAATGATGTTGCCAAAAGGAAACAATCGCGGAGTATCACCATCGTCTCCCTAAGGAAGGGGCCGGCTCTTTCAACCCAGGAGGTGAGGCTCCAGCATATGGGAGCCTTAAAGGGGATTCCTGTCCATTTCTTGGAGGGGGAATTTCAAAAATGGACTGAGGTGAGCGGAATATAATGATTACCTCTGTTAACAAGAAAAGCTTCGGATTCTTTCTTCTCTACTTTTTTGGATTCCTGGTTCTGAGGGAATGGGTGATTCCCCTTGGACAGCTGACTAATACAGGAAATTTGATTATTTTTATTCTGTTCATCGCGCTTTCACTTGCCCTTAAGTTTTTTGGGATATCTAGAAAAATAAGATATCCGGCAGCAGCCGTATATGTTGTTTTCGTCATCCATCATTTTTATTATAAGACCGATGTGCTCGTTGGCCCGTCCTGGGTCATGAAGTTCGGAAAAAGCATCTTGGCCAATATCGACAGCCTGCTGAAGAGACAGTGGTTTGGAATCTCGGATGATTTTAAAACCCTTCTGTTCTTTGTGCTTTTATATCTGATGACCTACCTCATTACCTACTGGCTTGTCATACGGAAAAAAATGCTGCTGTTCTTTCTTGCTACGGTCATTTATATAGCGATTCTTGATACGTTTACCCCGTATCATGCAGATCATCCCATCATCAGGCTGGTCATTGTCGGCTTTGGGATACTTGGAATGCAGACCTTTTATAGAGTAGTGGAAAAAGAAAAACTCAGCTTTTCGATTGCGTCCATGACCAGGTGGATGATCCCCTTAGTCTCCCTCATTGCTTTTTGTACACTGCTGGGATTTTCAGGTCCGAAGAAGAGTCCATCCTGGCCGGATCCGGTGCCGTACATTCAATCCTATTCAAATAAGGTAACCGGAAAAGAGACGGTGAATACGATCGGCTATGGGGAAAATGATGATAAATTAGGAGGAGCCTTTAAAGCAGATAACTCTGTCGTTTTCCGGGCACAGGCATCCATCCGGCATTACTGGAAGGTGGAAAGCAAGGATTTCTATACAGGGAAAGGGTGGGTGAACTCATCCATCGATTCGGATGCAGCAAGCATCAGACTGCCCCAGAATGAAAGCCTCTACTTTTTTACTTTGCCGAATAAAAAGAAAAGCTCTTTTAAAGCGACTGTGACAGTCAATATGAAGTATAAACATATTCCTTATCCTGAGCCCCTGGGCTTGACCAAAATCAGTACGAAGGAAGCCCAGTATTTTACCTTTGACGCAGAGAAAGAAAAAGTTCTGCCGAAAAAGGAGGATGACTCCTCTGCGCTCGTCAATAAATATACCATTTCCTACGATCAGCCAAGGTATGACGTGGGGGCAATGCAAAAAATAAACGGCGTACCAGTTCAAAGCCCGATCGATACGCATTACTTGCAGCTGCCGACAAATCTTCCTGGACGGGTAAGGACGCTGGCGATGGAGATTACAAAAGGAAAAACCAACTGGTTTGACAAGGCAAAGGCCATTGAAGATTACTTTGACCGGAGCGAGTTTGTCTACGATCAACAGAATGTTCCCTACCCAAAAGAAGATCAGGATTATGTGGACCAATTCTTGTTCGAGACCAAGAGTGGATATTGTGACAACTATTCCAGTTCCATGGTGGTGCTGCTGCGCTCCATCGGCATTCCTGCCAGGTGGGTCAAAGGGTATTCTGATGGAGAACTGGTTAATACGGGAGACAAGCAGAATACGTATGAAATTACCAATAACAATGCGCATTCATGGGTAGAGGTGGCATTCCCGGGAATTGGATGGGTTCCTTTTGAGCCTACAAAAGGGTTTGCAAATACAGCCCGTTTCGAATATCCCAATACCATGTCGAACCATGTGAACACTCCGGCGCCCAAGCAGGACGAGCGAAAGACTCAGCCGGTAAAACCAGAGGTGGAACGGGCGGAAAAGCCTGCTGCAAAAACACAAAGTCTTTTTGGCGGCGTCAAGGAGAAATGGGCCGGTCAAAAATTCTGGTGGCTGGCAGGATTTGCTGTCCTTGCAGCTGCGGGCTGGAGAATCTACAGCCGCAGGGGGAAATGGGTTCCCAAGCTTTACCTTTACCGGTATAGGAAATCAAGGGCAGCCGGCCTGGATTTGATCTACCCGATACTGTTAAAGGAGTTGAATCGATACGGATTAAAGCGGCCAGAGGGTCAGACTCTCCGGGAATATGCGGGCTATGTTGATTCATTCTTCCAGACGATGGATATGAAAAGGCTCACCACAGTCTATGAGAAGCTGATTTATAAAGGAGACACAAGCATCAGTGACTGGGGCGAGGTGCATGATATGTGGGAGAGAATGATGAAGAAAACTATAGCTTGACCAGTTTTGTGAAGAGTTGTTAAAATGATTTGGTATAATTTAATAGAAGCACTTCATATATCCTCGAAAATATGGTTCGCAAGTATCTACCAAATCACCGTAAATGATTTGACTATGAAGACAGATGAAAGAAGGCTGGAATTCTGTCTTTGTTTGCAAAATCCGTTTAATTTTTGCAACCAATTCAAACCCTATGTATGAGGTATACTCTTACAATTTGGGTTGGACAGAATTTCAGCTTTTTTTATAGTAGCTATTTTATTTAACAGCAAGTGTGAACGAAAAAACTAGTAGAGGTGACTGCTTTGCCAGGAAAATCAGAATTGCAAAATCAAGAGATGATTGTCGTGCTCGACTTCGGCAGCCAGTACAATCAGTTGATTACCCGGAGAATCAGGGAATTCGGAGTATACAGTGAGCTGCATCCCCATACCCTAACAGCAGAGGAAATCATGAAACTGAATCCTAAGGGCATTATTTTATCGGGTGGCCCGAATAGTGTTTATGATGAAAATTCCTTCCGATGTGATGAAAGAATTTTTGATCTGGGGCTGCCTGTGCTTGGAATCTGCTATGGCATGCAGCTGATGACCGTGCATTTTGGCGGGAAAGTGGAGCCTGCTAAGAACCGGGAATACGGAAAGGCGAATCTTCATGTTGAAAACAGAAGCACGCTGTTCAAGGACCTTCCTGAAGACCAGCTTGTCTGGATGAGCCACGGAGACCTTGTAGTAGAAGCCCCTGCAGGCTTTACTGTAGATGGGACAAATCCTTCCTGCCCGATATCAGCGATGAGCGATGAAAGCAGAAAGCTTTATGCGGTCCAGTTTCATCCGGAAGTCAGGCATTCTGTATACGGAAATGAGCTCCTTAAAAATTTTGTATTTGAAGCATGCGGATGCAAAGGCGACTGGTCAATGGAAAATTTCATTGAAATCGAAATGGAAAAGATCCGTACAGAAGTGGGAGACCGAAAAGTGCTTTGCGCACTCAGCGGCGGTGTGGATTCTTCCGTTGTGGCTGTTCTTATCCATAAAGCGATTGGCGACCAATTAACCTGTATTTTCGTGGATCATGGACTTCTTCGTAAGGGAGAAGCAGAAGGAGTTATGAAGACCTTTAGCGAAGGTTTTAATATGAATGTCATAAAAGTGGATGCGAAAGACCGTTTCTTAAGCAAACTCGAAGGAGTTTCCGATCCGGAGAAAAAACGAAAGATTATCGGAAATGAATTTATTTATGTATTTGATGATGAAGCGACTAAGCTTGAGGGCATCGACTTCCTGGCACAAGGCACTCTATATACAGATATCATTGAAAGCGGTACGGCTACAGCCCAGACCATTAAGTCTCACCACAATGTAGGCGGACTTCCTGAGGATATGCAGTTTAAATTGATTGAGCCTCTAAATACACTTTTTAAAGATGAAGTCAGAGCGCTTGGAACGGAGCTTGGCATTCCTGATGAAATTGTCTGGCGGCAGCCATTCCCGGGTCCCGGCCTTGGAATCCGTGTGCTCGGTGCTATTTCAGAGGATAAGCTTGAAATTGTCCGGGAATCAGATGCGATTCTCCGTGAAGAAATAAGCAAAGCTGGACTTGACCGTGAGATTTGGCAGTATTTCACCGTCCTGCCTGATATTCGCAGCGTAGGAGTCATGGGAGATGCAAGAACTTACGATTACACGATTGGAATCCGTGCAGTGACTTCGATTGATGGAATGACCTCTGACTGGGCAAGGATTTCGTGGGATGTCCTTGAATTGATCTCTACCCGGATTGTAAACGAGGTATCGCATGTGAATCGCGTCGTCTATGACATTACGAGCAAACCGCCGGCAACAATTGAGTGGGAATAAGCGAAACACGAACTATAAAAAAAATGAACGTGAAAACGTTCGTTTTTTTATTGACGTAGTACTTCTTTCCTGGTAGAATCAATTTGTAATCATAAAATAATTATCAAATTATGTCGTATAATATTGGGGATTGGCCCAAAAGTTTCTACCGAGCTGCCGTAACAGCCCGACTACGAGATAATGAAGAAAAAAGATGGTTCTATTCTTTTTTCCTTTTTATCGCATAGTCGCGCTCCGTACGGTAACCCTGACGGAGCGTTTTTTATTGCTTCGTGCGACAAAATGGAGGGAAGAACAGTGAGAAAATATTTTGAGTTTGACCAGCTGGGAACGAGTTATCGAAAAGAAATCATCGGCGGTCTTACAACATTCTTATCAATGGCCTATATCCTGATCGTCAATCCGCTGACCCTGTCTCTGGCAAGCATTAAGGATTTCCCGGATGCGCTGAGAATTGATTCGGGAGCGGTCTTTGTGGCTACGGCTTTAGCAGCAGCCATTGGTTCATTAATGATGGGAATCATCGCCAAGTTTCCGATTGCCCTTGCACCCGGCATGGGTCTGAATGCATTTTTTGCTTTCACGGTTGTTTTGACTTACAAGGTTCCTTGGCAGACGGCACTTTCAGGTGTCTTGGTCGCTGGTGTGATCTTTGTTCTGCTTTCTCTTTCTGGGTTCCGTGAAAAAATCATCAATGCCATCCCGACCCAGCTGAAGCATGCGGTTGGCGCAGGAATAGGTTTGTTTATAGCATTTATCGGCCTTCAGAGTGCACAAATCATCGTTAAAAATGATGCGACGCTCGTCAGTCTTGGAGATTTGACCAAGGGATCTACCCTGCTTGCGGTCTTTGGGATCTTTATTACTGTAATTCTGCTGACTAGAGGTTTGAATGCTGCCGTATTTATCGGTATGGTCATTACAGCGATTGTAGGGATGATCTTTGGGGTTATTGATCTGCCACATAAAGTGGTGGGTGCAGTTCCGAGTCTAAGCCCAACTTTTGGTGTGGCTTTTGAAGGGTTTTCTCATCCACATACCATCTTCAGCCTGCAGATGGTGGTTGTCATTCTTACGTTCTTGTTTGTAGCATTCTTTGATACAGCTGGTACCCTTGTTGCTGTTGCCCATCAGGCCGGCATCATGAAGGGGGAAGTGCTTCCACGGGCTGGAAGAGGCTTGTTTGCGGATTCTATGTCGATTGTAGTCGGTGCCATTCTTGGTACGTCTCCTACAACTTCTTATGTTGAATCAACTGCCGGGGTCGCGGCAGGAGCAAGAACTGGATTTGCATCCATTGTGGTCGCTATTTTATTCGTTCTGTCTCTGTTCTTCTTCCCGCTGCTATCGGTCATTACTGCTCCAGTCACAGCGCCTGCTCTCATTGTCGTTGGGGTGCTCATGGTCGCTTCTTTAAAAAATATTGAATGGGATCGTTTTGAAATTGCAGTGCCTGCATTTTTTACAATTATTGCAATGCCTCTAACCTACAGCATTTCTACAGGAATAGCGACCGGATTCGTTTTCTATCCGATTACGATGATTATAAAAGGCAGGGCCAAAGAGGTTCATCCTCTGATGTATTTCCTGTTTGTCATATTCCTGTGCTATTTCATTTTCTTAGTGTAATGTTTCTTCATCTTCACGGAATCCCTATGGATTCCGTGTTTTTTACTGATTACACGATATGTTCGGCCGATAAGGGAGAAATATTGTGGTTGATTTATACAGTATGTTTGACTAACATGTATAATCATAGTCGAATGAGGTATGGACATGGAAAGCATACGAGTTAAAAAGGTACTCAACAATAATGTTCTCATCGCCGAGCACCCCTCTTATAAAGAAGCTGTTATGATCGGAAAAGGCATAGGATTTAACCGGAAAAAGGGAGACGCGATCCCTTCCCGGGCAGCTGAAAAAATGTTTGTGCTGAGAAGCGAGGCAGAGCAGGAAAACTATAAAAAACTCCTGCCTTTTATAGATGAACAGATTTTATCTGTTATCATTGAAGCCATCGAACTGATTAAAGAAAGGGCAGAAGGAGAGTTAAACGAACATATCCATGTTGGTTTAACAGACCACTTAACGGTCACCATCAACCGGATTAAAGACGGTGTCCACATCAGCAACCCGTTCCTTGCTGAAACGAAGACTCTTTATCCCTTTGAGTTTGGTATTGCAAAAGAGGTAACGGAATTGATAGGGGCGAAAACAGGAGTTCAGCTGCCTGATTCGGAAACCGGTTTCATCACCCTTCATATCCACAGTGCCATAACAAACAAAAACCTTTCTGAAGTAAACCAGCACTCACAATTAATGACATCTCTTGTGGAAGTGATCGAGGAACAGCTTGAGGTGAGTATAGATAAAGAGAGCATCGATTATATCCGGTTGATCCGGCATCTTCGCTTCGCCATAGAACGAGTGATTCTAGGAGAAAAGGTAGAAGAACCGGAAAAAATCACTTCCTTATTGCAATTGGAATATCCTATATGCTACAATCTAGCGTGGAAACTCATTAAAATTATGCAAAATGTCCTGAAGAAGCCTGTGTTTGAGGCAGAAGCGGTTTATCTCACCATGCACCTTCTAAGGATACAGCGGAACAAATAATAATCTATACGTGTTACTGACTCGATCAGGCATGAGTATAAAAAATCATTAGTTTTGCAATCTTATGGATAGAAGTATCCGGAAGACTGCAAATATTAAGGTTTATATACTCATGCCTTTTTTATTTTGTTCTATCATTTGCAACCGTTTTATCTGAGTGCAAAAAAATAAATGGAGGAGATCTCATGTTTAAAAAAGCATTTGGGGTGCTGCAAAAAGTCGGTAAAGCTTTAATGCTCCCGGTTGCGATTTTACCTGCTGCAGGAATACTGCTTGCAATTGGTAACGCCCTTCAAAATCCAGTGCTTTTGGATATAGCGCCATTTTTGCATAATCATGGTGTTAAGGTTATTGCTTCGGTCATGGAAGGGGCCGGCGGAATTGTATTTGATAATCTCGCCCTTCTATTTGCTGTTGGAGTTGCTGTCGGCTTGGCGGGCGGTGAAGGAGTTGCCGGACTTGCGGCCATTGTCGGGTTCCTGATCATGAATAAGACAATGGGGACGGTACTAGGTATTGATGCCAGTGATCTTAAAGGACATATGGAATATGCCAGTGTGCTTGGAATTCCTACTTTGCAGACAGGTGTATTCGGGGGGATCATCATCGGGATTCTGGCCGCTACGATGTATAATAAGTTCTTTGAAATTGAAATGCCATCATATCTCGGCTTCTTTGCCGGAAAACGTTTTGTGCCGATTGTTACGGCTGCAAGTGCGGTGGTTCTTGGTTTACTCATGATCGTCGTATGGCCGCCGATCCAATCAGGCCTAAATGCGTTCTCAAATAATATGGTAAACGCCAACCTCACACTTTCCGCGTTTATCTTTGGTGTGATTGAGCGTGCGTTAATCCCGTTCGGGCTTCATCATATCTTTTATTCTCCGTTCTGGTACGAGTTCGGAAGCTATACGAACAAGGCGGGCGACCTGGTCCGTGGAGACCAGCGGATCTTCATGGAACAGATTAAGGACGGAGTGCAGAATCTCACTGCCGGTACGTTCATGGCAGGTAAATATCCGTTCATGATGTTCGGACTGCCAGCGGCAGCCCTTGCCATCTACCATGAAGCGCGTCCGGAAAAGAAAGCGATGGTTGCGGGAATCATGGGCTCTGCAGCTTTAACTTCTTTCCTTACAGGTATTACAGAGCCGATTGAATTTTCTTTCTTGTTTGTAGCTCCGATATTATTCGGTATTCACGCAGTCTTTGCGGGATTATCCTTCATGGTTATGCATTTGTTGGATGTTAAGATCGGTATGACCTTCTCCGGAGGTTTGATCGATTACATCTTATTCGGTCTCATTAACCCGCAGACACATGCATGGCTTGTTATTCCTGTAGGTATCGTATTTGCTCTGATTTATTACTTTGGTTTCCGTTTTGCCATCCGGAAATTCAACCTGATGACTCCAGGGCGTGAAGAGGATGAAGGAGCAGGTGAGGAAACAGGCAATGCTCCAGCCAGAGGCGAACTTGCTGCAGGAATTCTGGATGCAATGGGCGGACAGCAGAACATCGCCCATTTAGATGCTTGTATTACCCGTCTTCGTGTATCAGTAAATGATGCCAAACAGGTCGATAAAGATCAGCTTAAAAAGCTGGGAGCTGCAGGTGTGTTAGAGGTTGGGAATAATATCCAAGCCATCTTTGGTCCGCGTTCTGAAACGATCAAAGGCCAGATGAAGGATATAATGAGCGGTAAAACACCACGGACTGCTCCGGCACCATCGCCAGAAAAAGAAGTAAAGAAGCAAATTGAAGAAGTAAACCCAGCTGAACTTCGGAATGAAGTAAAGGATGAGGGGATTGTATCTCCTTTAAAAGGCGAGCTTATTCCAATCAGTGAGGTTCCAGATCCGGTCTTTGCTGAAAAGATGATGGGTGACGGCTTTGCGATTATCCCATCAGAAGGAACCGTGGTTTCACCTGTTAATGGTACAATCGTCAACTTGTTCCCAACCAAGCATGCGATCGGCATTGAGTCTGAAGGCGGCCGTGAAATTCTAGTCCATTTCGGTATTGATACCGTTAAGCTTGAAGGCAAAGGCTTTGAAACCCTTGTATCGCAGGGGGATAAAGTGACAGCTGGACAGCCGCTGCTTAAAGTGGATCTTGACTATGTAAAAGAGAATGCTACTTCTACTATTACTCCAATCGTATTTACCAACCTAAAGGGCGGAGAAGAAGTAACTCTTAAGAAAACAGGCAATGTCGACTTAAAAGAAGAAGATATTGTTTCTATATAATCATGTAGAGGGAGCTGCTATGCGGCTCCCTTTTGTATATAGTCACGCGAAGGGCTGCTCTTCTCGTTTAAAAGGAATTGATAAGGACGGATGCTGGGGGAAGTCAACCCAAATACATTCACGCTTTTTAATTAAAGAAGGCTATTAATATAGAGAGAATGAACTGCATTATGAAGGGAGAAAGAGCTAAGTGGAAAAAGGTGTTGACTTAGTTAGTCAGCCCGTGATAATATTAGAAAGCTGTTCGAGAGACAGTGATGATCAACCAGACAGTTTTAAAAGATATTGACTTGTTCATCTGAACATGATATACTAATTAAGTTGTCGTTGAGATATTGACTATTCTTGACCAACACGAACTGCTCTTTGAAAACTGAACGAAACAAGACGCCAACGTTATTTTCTT
>NZ_AUMQ01000038.1 GCF_000430765.1 Peribacillus kribbensis DSM 17871
AATCCTTTCATGCGACCATCAAAAAGGAATTAATCTATCGCAGAAGATATACCACTCGAAAAGAAGCCGTCCAGTCCATCACGAACTATATAACAAGCAGGTATAACGAAAAAAGGAAACATTCGACCTTGGGCTATTGTTCTCCCAATAATTTTGAGAGAAAGCATCTTCTGAAAGCAGAGAAACAGAGCTCCTTAAGTAACCATTTAGCTTAAAAAGTGGTGAGTCCCGGTGTAGGACTTGTCACTTTTCAAGCTTTACCAAACGAAGTGCGGTAGTAGTTTCGCTAAATAAGCAGCTCAAAAAACAGTGTCCACTTTCTTGACAGAAGTCCAATCTTCCCCTTATTTCCCCTGAAAAGTGCTCCATTCTGAATTTAGAGGGAATTTCTCCCCTTATTTTCCTTATAAAAAAACCCGCCTCTTGGACTTACCCCTGTCAAGTAGACAGCTCTAAAAAGACTATGCAGCCATCGTGATTCGATATTCAATTGGAGCACGATGGTTTAGTCGTTTTTGGAACCTTTTATAGTTGTATTCATATATAAATGTCTCTATCGCTTGTTTTAATTCTTCCTCTGTTTTACAATCTGTTTGATACAACATTTCTGTTTTGAAGTGGGAAAAGAACGATTCAATGCAGGCATTATCCAGGCAGTTTCCTTTGCGAGAGTGGCTGCCCTTAATGCCGTATTTGCTCAATCGTTTGTTGTATTTCTTAGACGTGTACTGGAATCCCTGATCCGAATGGAGGATGGTTCCGTGCACGTTTCTTTTTATATTTAATTCCTCCAAAGTATCCAAAACTAGTTTCATGTTATTTCTGTCTGATAGCCTCCATGAAACGATTTCATTATTATAAAGGTCCTGTATAACAGACAGGTAATAAAAACGATTTTGAAAGGGAATGTAGGTTATATCCGTTACCAGGACTTCATTTTCTTTTCTCTCTTTGAATTCCCTGTTGACTAAATTAGGGTACACTTTGGATCCCTTTTTACCAAAGTATCTCCATTTCTTTCTAATGACCGGCTGGATTTCCATCCCTTTCATTAATCGATATACCTTCTTATGATTCACTTTACATCCCTCTTCCTTAAGGGCCACTACCATTCTTGGATAGCCATACTCCTTGTGTTTGAGATGGATGGAGAGCATCAAATCCATTAAATCCTGATCCATTTCCTTTTTTCTTTCACGAGACTCCTTTGTCTTCATCCATTTGTAATAGCCAGATGGATGTACCTCCGCTATTTCAACAAGCCAGGTAATAGGATATGACCCTTTCATCTCATGAATGATTTCGAATCTCACTGCTTTTCTGAGTTCACCTGCCCGTGAAGATTTGGATATTGCTTTTTTAAGTATTCGACCTGCGCCTTATAATAATCCCGTTCTTCCTCTACACTTTGAAACTTGGTTTTTAGACGTCCAGTAGCCAATTTTCCCCTTTGATCACTAAGTTTCTTACCTTCCTCAATTTTATTCACCCAATTTTTTAGCTGAGTAGGACTACGCAGCCCCAAATGAGCAGACAGAGAATCGTAACTGCCTTCACCATTCATGTACATGTCAACAGCTTTCAACTTAAATTCCTCTGTATACTTTTGAAAAGTTTGTCCCTTTTTAGCCATAGAAAAATCCCCTCCAAATAGAGTGTAACACCCAAGGTAAAATCTTGGGCTTTTTTACACTATCTACTTAAAGGGGATAATATCACTCTTGGCGGGTTTTTACTTGAGTCGGAACATGCGGCTTTCCCCTCATTCCCTCGCATCCACTAACTCAAAGCGCTCGCAGACAAGAAGCATATCTTCTTTAAATTCCAATCCAAGGGGCTTGAGCTCTTTCGTGAAAAATTCCTCGTGGACTCTTTTCCAGTAAGCATAGGTGCGGTCCCCTTCTCCTTCGGCAACTGCGAAGTCCTCGGGCACTTCGTTCATCGGAAGGATGGTCACCTCCGTCGTACGGATGATGGCGGAAGGAACCTCTTCGCTGCTCAGGACGATGCTGTAATCCCCGATTGCCGGCAGCGGTTCGTTTTCTCTTTTATAAAATAGATAGCCCGAGCAGGTGGCGGTTTTAATGCCCTTCACGACCAGTTCCAGCAGCTGGTCCGGCTCGCCGCCGAAGCTCCATGCGGTGACTTTTTCCGGCTGCGGCTTCCCCTGCTCCTGCCAGTAGGTGTTCCAATATTGCTGTGATGCTTCGTTCATCATAAAGACTCCTTTTTCAATTAGATATCAGCTTTTTCGATGTTTCTAAAAGACAGCCAGGCTGCTGCAAAGCCCACGATAGCAAGAACAGTCGGAATTGCCATGAAGGAAAACGCGGTCTGTTCTCCCATGGTTGAAGATGTTAACGATACTAAAATAACAGCGGTTACGATGGTGGCAGGCACCGATTTTTTTCTCATGCCGAAGTACAGGGGAATAAGGCTTATTCCTGCGGAGACTGCAGCGATCACCAGAGCATCCCTTGCACTCGTCGCAATCACCTCTGCAGTCAGCTGTCCAGGAACCAGGTGCAGAAGACTATTTGCTAGATAGTAGAATCCATCCACAAAGATGGTGGAGAGAAAAATGGAGCTGAAAGCAAAACCAGCCACGATGATCAGCTTTGATAGGATGATTTTTTTCCGCTGAATCGGATACATAAACATTAAGGCAATGGAGCCGCTCCTGTATTCGTCGATAATCAATTTAGAGATGATTACTGCGGTGAAAATGGTAAAGATGGCACGGACCAGCACGCTTACAGCGGCAAATGCGGTCTGATAATCTGCGAATTTTTCTTCTGTGAAATTCATGGAAATCAAGAGGACAAATGCCACCATATTGGCAATCATGACATTCTTCCAATATTTTTGTAGCTGAAACTTTTTGATTTCAAGCATTATGAGTTTACGCACTGATTTCGCCTCCATTGATCAAATTCAGGAAATAGTCCTCAAGCGATGAGTTTTTCCGGTGCATGCCGTTTATGACGACCGAGTGCAGGATCAGCTCTTTTGAAAGCTCCCCAAGCTCGACGCCAGCATCGTAAATCCTTAATTTTTCATCATCCATGACTTTGAAATTCTTTAAACGCAGGACTTCCTCTACCACATAAATCGCCTTATGCAGATCATTGACCACAACCTCGATATACTCGGTATTCTGCTCCTTGATTTCATGCATGGACACCTCGCGGATGAGCCTCCCTCCGCTGATCACGCCGATGGTATCTGCGATCTGCTCCATTTCCCTCAGGATGTGAGAGGAAATCAGCAGCGTAATTCCATATTCCCGGCTCAGCATGTGAAACAGATCCCGCAGCTCCTTGATCCCGACCGGATCCATTCCGTTGATGGGTTCATCGAGGATCAGCAGCGAAGGCTTCGTAATGATGGCCCGCGCAATGCCGAGGCGCTGCTTCATGCCGAGGGAAAAATCCTTGACCGATTTATGTTCAATATCCTTTAGCTTCACAAGGTCCAGAGCGGAGTTGATGGCCTTAGAATCATAGTAGCCCATATATTCGCAGTGCAGCTCCAGATTTTCCCTTGCCGTCAGCTTGTCGTAAAAGGCCGGGTATTCAATGATGCTGCCCATTCTTTTAAGAACTTCGTAGGATACATTCTGCAGCTTTTCTCCGAACAGTTCAATTTCTCCGCTGGTGGGCTTCACCAGATTGGTCAGCATTTTCATAAGCGTCGTCTTGCCGGCGCCATTAGGTCCCAGAAAGCCGTAAATCTCTCCTTTTCGTACTTTCATGTTGACGCGTGAGACAACTTCCCGGCCTTTGTAGGTTTTGGTCAATTCATTCGTTTTAATGATATAGTCCATTTCCTTACTTCCCTTCGTCTTATTTGATTTTATTTTAATCCTTGAAATTTTCTTTTTTATTAATCAAATCTTACAAAATTCTTAAGTAAGGAAAATGGATTCAATAGGTGGCTTTTTTCAGCTTTATTGTGAAGGTGGTTTTTTCATACGGTTTGCTTTCTAGGGAGATGCCTCCCCCCATGGCTTCCGCCAGACGCTTTGAAATCGTAAGGCCGAGCCCGCTTCCCTGGTACAGCTTATTTCTCGAGTCCTCAAGCGTGTACATCCGCTCAAACACCAGATCCTGATGAAGGACACTGATGCCTTTCCCTCTGTCCCAAACATCCATGAAGATCCACTGGTCATCCTCCCTGACCTGAATCCCAACCGTTTTTCCTGCACTTCCATAGGAAATGGCATTGCTCAAAAGATTGCCAAGCACCCGCCCAAGCTCATCCTCATTTCCGAGCGCGTAGACATCCTGAGGAGGAAGCTCGATCGCCACTTCAAAATCCTTGCTGGTGAGAAGTTCATAATAGTCCAGCAGGCTCTTACGGCATACTTCATTGATATTGATCCGGGTGATCGCGATATCCTTATCCTGCGCCTCAAGCTTGGCCAGGTAAAAAAACTTCTGAATCAGCCCTAAAACCTCCTGGGTCTTGGTATGCACCTTTTGGAGAAGTACCCGGGATTCCTTAGGGTCCGGTTCCGACTGCAGCATTTCGGCATAGCCAAGGACAACGGTCAGCGGCGTTTTGAGGTCGTGGGATATATTCGAGAGCATCTTCCTCATGGACAGCTCGGTTTTATTGTAGTGGGCCTGAGCTTTTTGATTCCGCTCCAGCAGCCGGTTCACTTCTGTCAGAATGGATTTCACCGCTTCATCATCCGTGTGGAAAAGCAGCTTCTCATCCGTATCCGAATCGATGATTTTCTTCAGCTTTTGCTGGATGTAGGACAAACTTTCTTTGTAATGCCGGTTCCTTCTATATTGAATGAATATAAAAGCGAGAAGCAGGACCAGTACTCCCGCTAGAATGATCGTCATCTAAAGGTCCCCCAGTTTATAGCCGATGCCCCACAGCGTTTTAATATAGCGGGGCTGGGAAGGCTGTTCCTCAATTTTTTCACGGAGCCGCCTCATATGCACATTGATGACATTCTCATCTCCATAATATTCATCCTCCCACACGATGCTGTAGATCTGTGCCTTCGTATAGACCCGGTTCGGATGAGACAGAAATAGCCTGAGAATTTGGAACTCTTTTGATGTCAGCTTAATGTCCTTCCCCTGCTTTTCCAGCGAAAAATTGTCCAGATCGAGGATTAAATCCCCGACAGCAAGGGTCCTTCTTTCTTCCTGGGAGGGCTTTTGCTGCGAGTAGCTCGTCGCCCTCCTGATCGCCGCCTTCACCCGGGCAACCAGCTCAATCATCGAAAAAGGCTTCGCAATATAATCATCTGCCCCAAAACCGAGACCAAGAGCCTTATCCAGATCTCCATCCTTTGCCGACATAATTAAAATCGGCACGGAGCTCTTCTCCCGGACTCTCTTCAAAAACTCCATTCCATTCAGCTTCGGCAGCATCAAATCCAGGAGAATCAAATCAAACGCTCCCTCCCAGAAAGTCCGCAAGGCCTCCTCCCCATCAAAAACCGCCTTTACATCAAACCCCTCTTTTACAAACTGAGTCGAAACCATTTCACTGATGGCTGTGTCATCCTCCACTAGCAGAATTTTATTTGGCATGAGGTGTCCTCCTTTCGTTTTCTTAATAGATTATGTATGTTTGATTTACTGCTTGCTGAGCCAGCTGATGAGCCTGTGTTTGGGGCTTATCCGGGGGTTTCGAGCATGATTCTATGAAACTCGAGCATCCTCCCGAGATATCGAGCGTGATCCCGGGAAAATCGCGCATGTTCCTCCCATTATCGCACATGTTTCTATGAAAATAGCGCATGCTTTTTTAAACAAAATGCCGTGCTGGCCGGCACCTGCACTTTTTCTTAATTTAGGCTTCATTCCCTGGTTCGAGCATGATTCTTTCGAAACCGAGCATCATCCAGGCACTATCGAGCATGGTTACGAAAAAATCGCGCATGTTCCTCCCATTATCGCGCACGTTTCTATGAAATCAGCGCATGCAGACGCTGGACCGGACGAAGAGGGCGCTGGTCTATGTCTTGATTCTCCTGAGAAGGATAGTCCGCCGCTTTCCAACACCCCAGCATTCCAACCAATATCCGCATTCATCCCACTCAAAATAAAAGAGCATGCCACGATGCTCCTTCTTTCCATTCTATATATGAGAGATCTGCTCCCGCTTTGTAAGCATTTCTTCAATGAATGCGATGTGGTCGGTAAATAGGGGCTGGGGCAGTTGGTCCAGTTTGAAGAAGGCGGTGGCGGCGGTTTCTGGGCTGGGGCTGGCCAGGTTTCCTTCGTACTTTTCGCAGGTGAAGATGACTTGAACCAGTGATGCCTGGTCGCCATTTGCGAAGGTTTTGTCGTATTGGGGGCCTGAATAGATGCCGAAGAGCTCGAGCTCCCCAAGTTTCAGGCCGGTTTCTTCGTAGACCTCGCGGTATGCGGTTTCTTCGAGGGTTTCACCGATTTCCATAAAACCGCCAGGGAGTCCCCATTGCTGATTGTCGGATCTCTGCTGAAGCAGGAGGGCATTTTCTTCATTGAACACGAAGGCTCCGGCACATACCATAATGACTTTTTCGCAGCCCACCATCGATCGCAGCTTGTTTATATAATCCATACGCTCTCCTTTTTATTACATGATTTCAAGCAGCAGTAAAATAACCACACTCTGGGCAAGCGTGATGATCACATCTTTTTTCCAGTAGGTTTTTCCGAAGGGGCTCCATGTTCCTGCCAGAAAGCTGAACAATCTAACGACGAGAAATAAGACGGCCCAAATGGCCAGGAAGCTTATTACGGTAAACACCCTTTTCCCTCCCATCAGCTATCCATGATTTCTTCTAAAAATTCAAGGGCCTGCGTTAAATCCTCGGCAATATAATCCGGCTGAGCTGCGCCGGAGGATTCCTCATTGACATATCTTTTGTACGCTTCATTCCCGGCCCCTGTCAGCACCAGGATCTTCAGGCAGCCCGCCTGTCCCGCAGCCTCCATGTCTTTCCAGCGGTCGCCGATCACCACACAATTTCCAAGATTTAACCTGTGCTTTTGGGCTGCTTCTTTCAGCATCCCGACCTGGGGCTTGCGGCAGGCACAGCCATCCTCCGGATCATGAGGGCAGATATACACGTCATCAAAACCAAATTTGAGCAGCTCTTTTTCAAAGTCGCGGCTGGACGCCTCGCCTCTAGAAATTCCCGGCTGATTGGTAAACGATAAAAGCAGCAGCCCTCTCTGCTTTAGTTCTTGCATCACATAAGAGGTGAACGGAAAAAGCCTGAACTTTCCCGGATAGATGACACCATCTCCGCCGCCGATGGTTCCATCTCTGTCTATAAAAACAGCCTGAATATCCTTCATTTTGTTCGTGCCACAAAGAGGCCGGAGGATTTGGTAATCTTCAATATCCCTCCGCCAAGTGTTCGTTTGGTTTCAAGAAATCCCTTGAAAGAAGCCAGTTTTTCACCAGTTAAATAGTCGTTTAGAATTCCGGCGGATAAGATATAGCGGATCACGGCATCGGTATCGGGTACGGCCATCCCATCTTCATATAAGAGCAGGTCCACTTCCGGAAAAAATCCCTCGAGCTGCTCCCGCCCGTTTTCCAGGCCATACTGTACGGCATGCTCATAGGTGGAAGGAAACCTCAGCTCAGAATCAAATTCAGCAACCCACTCATTAAGTTCTGCCATATGTGTTACTCCATTTGTCGATGAATACAATACTCCTCCAGGCCTCAGTACTCTTTTTATTTCCTGTAGTGCCTTTTTTCGGTCAGGAACATGATAAAGCATATGGTTTGCCATGACCACATCAAAGGAGTGGTCTGCAAAAGGGATGTCTGCGGCATTCAGCTGCTGAAAATCTATGTTCGCTGCTTCACCTATATTCTTCTTGGCATCTGCCAGCATCCCGGTGGAAAAATCCGAAAGGGTGATATCCCAGCTTTCAGGAATTCGGTCTTTGTTTTTCGCCCAGACGGCGCCGTTTCCGCAGCCCAGCTCTAATATTCGGGCATGAGACGGAATGTGATAGGATTCAAAAAGCCAGACATGCCAGTCTTTTGGATTCAGACTGTATGTTTGATGAAATTGGATCCGGTCATCCAAATTTCCTGAATTTTTATATTGTAGGGTCGTTTGCTCTGCGTTCATTTTATGTCTCCTTAAAAATATTCACTCATACTCATTCGGCATGGCAGACAAAAACCCTTTTTATTTTCTTACTTGATTTCTGCAGCCTTGATATTTTTAAAGAAAGCCAGATATTTTCTCAATCATCCCATGGAATCGTAAAGCTGAACGGGTACAGGATTCAGTTAATCAATCGTTTAATTAATCCAGAAACGCTGTTTTGATGCTGGTTCTCGCATTATTCAAACATTTGATTAAAGACTCTGATTTGCTCATAATCGTCGCTGTTTCGCGGCAAGCTCCACATTATAAATTCCCTCTAATTCTCTAAAACCAAGCCAGCATTCTTTTCCGGCTCCACCTCTCTTATATAATAGTCTTCAGCCTTCCAATACCGTGTCTCAAATTTCTGCATATCACCCTGGGCATCAGTGCTCTCCCGGGCAAACCTTGTGTCTCTATCACTCTTTAAAAATACGATAAAGTCAAAGAAGCTCTTCCATTCCTCGCGCTGCAGGAAAACGCCTTCAATGAGGATCACGCCTTGATCCGGAAGCTGGATCGTTTGTTCAACTAAGGAGTCGTTTTCTCCATCATATTTAAAAAGAGAAAGCTTATCCTCTTTTTTCAGCTTTTCGAATAAATCATTCCGCAGGCCCTCCACATCCCACTGCAGGCCATAATACTCGAACCATGGCTCCCGGCTGGTGTTATAGCGCTTTTCCCGTTGTTGTATGTAATCGTCGATATGAAGAAGGACAACAGGAACATCCTGCAGCTCCCATACCAGCCTGCAGGCCAGGGTGCTTTTCCCTGAACGGCTGAGGCCGTCGATGCCGATAATGGTTCTTCCCGATTTGTGTAATCTATGAATGCTCTCGATTAGCTCCTTTATTTGAATCACCCCTTGACGTCCAAAATGACCTTGCCTGTACTTTTCCGGCTTTCAACCCATCGATGAGCCTCGGCTGCCTCTTCTAGAGCAAAATGACGGCCAATTTTCATTTGCAGCCTGCCTTCCGCTAAAAGAGCCAGAACCTTTGCGGCTGTTTCCTGGAGGATTTCCGGCCGCTGCTTTCTGGTCGTGCCAAGGCTGAATCCTAGGACAGAACGGCAGCTCGAATGGAGGTCCTTGGTCAAGATGGTTCCCGGCGCTCCGCCGGAATTACCGAAATGAATGAGACGCCCATATGGAGCCAGGCAGTCCAGGCTCTCCTCGGTCACCCGTCCTGCGATGGAATCGAGGATAATATCGACGCCTTTTCCATCGGTCCACTCCATTACTTTTTCGGCAAAAGGTTCATTTTCATAGCAAATCACCTGATCCGCCCCAGCCTCCCTGGCGATTTCCGCCTTGCCAGCATTCCCGACTGTCCCGATTACCCTTCCCGCTCCCAAAATGTTTGCAAGCTGGATCGCTGTAGTCCCCACGCCCCCTGCAGCTGCATGAACCAAAACCGTTTCGCCTTTCTGGATCCGGGCAAGATCCTGCAGCAGCTTATAAGACAAAAACGATACCGTCGGACAGGCAGCGGCTTCTTCAAAAGAAAGTCCATCTGGAATGGCATAAGTAAGATTCTTATTAGCTGCTGCATACTCCGCATAGGACCCTGAGGCCGGAAAAGCGATGACCCTCTGGCCAATTTCAAAATGGCTGACATTGGCACCTCTCTCCACAATCAGCCCCGCCGTATCAAGCCCCGGAATATAGGGAAGCTTCCCTTTCCCCTTTTTTCCATACCGCGAGTTGATATCCGCATAATTCACGGAAGTCTTCTCCACCTGGATCAGTACCTGATCAGGACTGATCTCAGGCCGGTCAGCTTCAGCATATTTCAAGACCTCCGGACCGCCATATTCCGTAACTAAGACTGCTTTCATACTCTCTCCCCCTTTTTACTGTTACTTCCAGTATATTTCATCAACCATATTATGGGGTAATTGCAATATTTTATATGGGTGTATAAGCGAATCTTATTTCTTGCCGGGATATAACCTGGTCGACCTCCGAGATTCCTCCTCCTATTCCATAAAAAAACAGCCCTCAGCGAGAGGACTGCTTTACTATGATTACTGCAGAGGCGCTGCGGGTACCTGCAGAATCCATTGCGGCTGCGTATAGTTTTGTGCCGGCTTTTTGCGGTGATATGGACCTTTTGAATTTGCCGTTTTTATCGGCAGTTGTTTTATAGGTTTTGCCATTGATTTTGATTTCAATAGCAGAATGTGCGGCCGCCTGTCCGCTGACGGTGCTGGATGTGCTCCACACCTGATTCAGCCTTGGCTGTGCAGGAATAGCTTTTGCTGCAGGTGTTTTATACACACTGCTTTGATTGCCTGCTGCATCTTTGGCGTAATAATAAATGATCGTTCCCGCCTTTTGGCGGGGAATGGAGATGGTAAAGCTGCCAGCCGCATTTGCTTTGGCCGTATACGTTTTTGTGCCGATTTTTACAGCGGCTGATGCGTATCCTTCTGTGCTTCCTGTAATAAAGGAGGCTGTATTGTATATTTTGTTAATTTTAATCGGCGGCGGCGTTTGATCTTTTACAATGACCTTTGTTACTGCGCTCGTATTCAAGGCCTTGTCACTCGCTGAAATTTCGAAGATGGTGCCGGCCTTTTGCTTCGGGATGGCAATCGTGAAGCTGCCTGTATTCGTTGATACTGCTTGATAAACGGTAGTGCCCGCTTTTGCCTGAACCGTCGACCCTGGTTCGCTCTTGCCTGTAAGACGGCTGTCTCTGTTAGAAATTAAGTTCACTACAGGCGGTGCAGGAGGTGTTTTGTCTTTTACAATAACTTTTGTTACTGCGCTTGTGTTCAAGGCTTTATCACTCGCTGTAACTTCAAGAACTGTACCTGCCTTTTGCCTTGGAATAACCATCGTAAAGCTGCCAGTGTCCGTTGATACTGATTTATAAATGGAAGTGCCCGCTTTTACCTGAATCGCAGCACCCGGTTCGCTTTTTCCTGTAAGAGTACTGTCCTTATCGGAGAATACATTCACGATCGGCGCGGCAGGGGGCGTTTGATCCTTTACCTTGACAGTGACCGTCTTGCTTTCATTGCCGGCTGCATCAGCTGCTGTGACCTGGACGGTTGTTCCAGCGGCCAGTTTTGGTACTCCTATTGAAAAATTCCCATTCGCATCAGCGCTTGCTTTCCATGTACCGCCGGATGTCTGGATGGTTACTGTCGCTCCTGGCTCTGCCCTGCCGGTGATGATGGTTGTCTGATCCGAAATCTCATTAAGGACAGGAGACGAAATTTCTTTTATGAAAATGGCTTTTTCAGCATCGACAAGGCCGTTTCCATAAAACCAGTCCTTGCCCGGGGCCCCCAGGTCATCAGCCGTTGAAAAGAGCCGGTTTGCCACCTCATCATTCGTGAGACTGGGATCTCTTGCCCAGACGAGGGCCGCAGCACCTGCTACAACCGGTGAAGCCATTGAGGTGCCGCTCATGTAGCCATATTCATTTCCAGGCAGTGTGGAAGCAATGGATGTGCCGGGTGCCGCTATATCCACATTCTTTCCATAATTGGAGAACGTGGAGGGATTGTTGTATCTGTCTGTAGAGCTTACCGAAATGACATTGTCATAGGATGCCGGGTAGCTGCTGCTGCTTGATGTATCATTGCCGGCGGCTGCTACGATAAGGACACCGTGTTGATAGGCATATTGAATCGCCTGGTTAAACGCATCAGAATACTGATAGCTTCCCAGACTCATATTGATGATTTTTGCGCCTTGGGCAACCGCATAATAAATGCCTTCGATAACATCAGAGGTATAGGCGCCATCTCCTGTAAAAACATTGATGGCGAGAATTTTAGCATCGGGGGCAATCCCGTCCAACCCTTTTTTATTATCCATGGAGGCCGCAATGATTCCGGCCACGTGAGTCCCATGATCGCTCACCGGAACATCTCTGTCATTGGTGACCGCATTATAAGAGGCAACGATATTTCCTGCCAGATCCTCCTGGTATATATCAAAGCCCGCATCCAGCACAGCGACCTTAATACCGGCACCCTTTGTCCTGTCCCAGGCCTGCTGGGCATGAATTGCCGGAAGGTGCCATTGATACGCATAAAAAGGGTCATTTGGAACGTAATTCGCTTTTATCATATAATCCGGCTCTGCGGAAACGATATCCTTCCTGGCTTCAAGGCTGTCAGCCACCTGCTCGGCATCCCTGCCTTTTGGTACATGGATGGAAATGGTCTGCTTGCTGCCTACCTGCTTGTCCTCGACAGCCAAGCCCTTTGTATCGGCCGCGGTCGGTGTATCCTTAAAACGGACTATTACTCTGTCCGTCATCTGTTCTTCCCCGGAGGCATGATACTCCCCCAGGCTTGTCCCATTTGCATGGGCTCTTATAGTAAAAGAAAGTGTACATGCTGATAAACAGATTACTAGAATAAATGGAATCTGCCATTTTACTTTCATTTTTAATCCTCCCTATTAAAACGTCCATAATCCTGGGTGACTGAAAAAGGGCAGAATGATTGTTTTAGGTTTGACACCTCTGTTTCTATTATTTTTGTATATTATCGGCGTAAAACCGCCATTGTTTATATGCAAGCTGCAAGTGAAAGGGCCGCCCTTAAAGGACAGCCCTGTTTTACTATTATTCTATACCACCACATGCTTAGGCGTTCTCTGCTTTAACGCCAACAAAAGATTCTCTGCCGCCAGTTCTGCCATGCGGGTGCGTGTCTGGATGCTGGCACTGCCAATATGGGGGATGGCAGTGACGTTGGGCAGGGTGAGCAGTGGATGATCTAAAGCGACGGGTTCCTCTTCAAATACATCAAGGCCTGCACTCCATATTTCTCCTTCCTTTAAAGCATGGTATAAGTCGTGTTCATTGACGATTCCGCCGCGCGCCGTATTGATGAGAACAGCGGTCTTCTTCATCAAGGAAAGTTCACGCTCTCCGATGAGGTTTTTGGTTTCAGGTGTGTACGGAGTCAGGATACAAATGAAATCAGATTTTTCCAGCAGGCTGTCAAGCTCTTCGAATCGGATGTCCAGCTCCTGTTCGATCGTTTCCTTTCGGCTCCGATTGTGATAAAGGATCTTCATATCAAAGCCTTTCGCCCTCTTTGCCAGTGATGCCCCGATTCTTCCCATGCCGATAATCCCAAGGGTCGCGCCATAGATGTCCTGCCCGGTCAGCTGCATGGGGGACCAGGTCTGCCATTTTCCGTTCCGCAGGTAATCCGAGGATTCCACGATTCTTCTCGCTGCTGCCATCATAAGGGCAAAGGTCAGGTCGGCGGTTGTCTCTGTTAAAACCCCGGGTGTATTGGTTACCGTGATTCCTTTTTCTTTGGCTGCTTCTATATCGATATTGTTATATCCGACGGCCATATTGCTAACAACCTTCAGCTTTTCTGCCTTCTCCAGCAGGGCCCTGTCTATCGATTCGGTCAAAAGGCAGAACAGGCCGTCCGCATTCACGATTTCTTTTTCGAGCACTTCACGGGGCACCGGGATATCGGACTCATTCCACATTCTGATTTCACATTCTGCTTCAATACTCGATAACACTGCATCTGGAAGTCTTCTTGTTATATATACTCTTGGTCTCATCCAAGCCGCTCCCTTCCAATGGATAAGAACAGGCATGCCCTGCCTGCTCCGGGTCCTTTTTAAATTCTACATGAGACAGCACTTC
This sequence comes from Peribacillus kribbensis DSM 17871, assembly GCF_000430765.1. GTDB lineage: Bacteria > Bacillota > Bacilli > Bacillales > DSM-1321 > Paraperibacillus > Paraperibacillus kribbensis. The sequence goes on from NZ_AUMQ01000038.1 coordinate 13,780, forward strand.
TCCTCCATAGGGATGGCGGGCTCCTTAATTCTGGCCAGTTTTCAGTATTCCGGAATGGAGTCTAGTTGGCCCTGGTTCATAATGGGGCCCCCGGATACCCAGGCTCCCGGGCTGAGCGGTCTTTAGCTATTTGATCTCGGCTGATCGAGGTGCACCACTGTCCGCTTTAAATTATGTCTATATGATCTTTTTTCGGTGATATAAAAAAAAGGCTCTCTCAAAAGGATGTTCAATCCCTTCAAGAGAAGCCTCTCTAAAATTAAACTTATTGATAAAACTTAACCAGCCCGTTAAAAATGCCCTGTGCAGCTTTTTTCTGGTACGCTGTGGTGTTGAGCAGTTTTTCTTCGGACGGGTTGGAGATGAAGCCGACTTCCACAAGGACCGCCGCCATATGGTTGTATTTTACGACATAGAAATTCTCTGTCTGGGCTTTGCGGTCTTTCATTCCGGTTGCTTTGACGAGCTCGGACTGGATGTCCCTTGCAAGCTCTGATTCGTTCACATAGCCTGTGTGGTAGTAGGTCTCTACCCCTGATGCTGCAGATGAACCGGAATTGGTGTGGATGCTGATGAAGGCATCCGGTTTATACTTGTTGCTGATCGCTGTTCGCTCGCTCAGCTCCGGCTTCCTCTGAGTATCGGTGGTTCTTGTCATGATAACCTTCGCTCCTGCTGCTGTAAGCAGTGCCTTCAGCTCGTTTGCTGTCTTTAGGTTGATGGTTTTTTCGTAAGAATTTTTCCCTACAGCTCCTACATCGACGCCTCCATGCCCTGGATCTACTACGAATACTCTTCCTGACAAAGCTTTTTTAGCAGCAGATGAAGCGGCTGCCGGATTTGAAGCTGCAGAAGGAGCAGCTGTCGTTAGATAAGAGAGAGAAACCCAGCCTGTTTTTCCAGCGAATGTTTGAATTCTTGCCCATGTACCCTTCTTCTCGTAGACCATTACTGCTTCATTATGCTTGACCGTGGTGGTGACGGAAGCTGTGAGCGATGCTGAGGTGCGGACATTCAGCGCAGACGCTTTGACATAATATTTCGTTCCTGCCGGGGCCGGCTTAGATACAGCTTCCGGCTTGGCAGGGGCTTTTGTGGTTAAATAACTCAGAGATGCCCAGCCTGTTTTTCCTGAGGCTGTCTTGAGTCTTGCCCATGTGCCTTTTTTCTCGTAAACAGTCACTGCTTCGTTTTTCTTTATAGTTGTGACGACAGAAGCTTTGGTGGTTCCAGAGCTTCGCACACTCAGGGAAGTGGCTGTTACATAATATTTTGTGCCAGATGCCGCTGCTGCAGTCGCTGGCTTGAATGCGGCTGCAGGCTTGGCAGGGGCTTTTGTCGTTAAATATGATAAAGATACCCAGCCTGTTTTTCCTGAGGCCGTCTTGATTTTTGCCCATGTGCCCTTTTTCTCAGTAACCGTTACTGCTTCATCTTTCTTCACGGTTGTGACGACGGAAGCTTTAGAGGTTCCCGAGCTGTGCACATTCAGGGACGTGGCTGTTACATAATATGTGGTGCCTGTCGCATTTGCTGCTGGTGCCGTATAAGCTTTAAGGTATTGGGAGGACACCCAGCCGGTTGATTTTCCGTTGGGAACCTTTGTCCAAGTGCCTTGCTGGCCGAGGATGGTCACAATTTGATTGTTCTTTAAACTGCCCACAACTTTATAGTTTGAACCTGGATTCTGCCTAATATTAAGAGAGCTTGCATTGACCTTCATCTGTGTGGCTGCTGATGCACTGCCAATATTATAAAAAGCGAATGAACTCAATAAGGATAGTGATACTGTCAGCTTTGCTATATTCTTCAAAAGTTTGCTGCCACCTTTCTTTTCGTTTTTCCAATGACAAAGTTTCATAGTTATTCAGGAGATGTGTGCCCTGGTTATAACGGCAGCAACAGTTTAATCATCGGGTAATTAGGGTAAATGTTTAGGTTAATTTTAGAGATAAGATAAATTGTAATAAAATTGAAATAATCCTGTGATATTTTGTAAATTTTTGAGAAAAGACCTTGTTCATCAATCTGAAATATTTAACGCGTATAATAGAATCAAAAATAGGAGATTCTCTATGATTGTCCATATTATTCCTGAAAACTTTAGCTGAAGCCGCAGCCTGTAGTGTGGGAAGCTTTTGTGCGGGATGCGGCCGAAAGCCTTTATGTCCGGATGCAGGAAAAGGAGATTTCCCTTGAGCTATCCTTCAAGGGAGACCAGGAAGCTGCAGAGATTGACACTGAGAGAATGAACCAGATTTTATTCAACCTCCTCGACAATGCGATCCGCCATAGAGAAGGGCCGTATCAGCCTGTATTCCAGACTCTCTCACCAGCAATTGTTGGTGGAAATCCGCAATACAGGGGGCGGCATTGCCCCGGATGTCCTGCCCCATATATGGGAGAGATTTTATACTGAGGAATCCTCCCGTTCTTCCCACAGGGAGAGAAGCGGGCTCAGCCTTGCCATCACCAGGCAGCTGGTAGGGTTAATGGGCGGAAGCATCGAGGCTGCATCCACATCGGAAGAGGCCATTTTCACCTTTCAGATCCCTGTTAAAACAGACAAGCTGCCCCATCCTTGAGGGCAGCTTGTTTTTATATTATTTTCGATCAGCCTTTAGCTGCTTTTTCAGTTCTTTTACAGAGATGCCCTTAGCCTTTCCTGCTCTTTCAGCTCCTGGCGCCGCTTCTTTAATTCGTCGACTGTGATGCCTTTCTTTTCAGCCGCCTGTTTGAGAAGCTCTTCACGTTTTTCTTTATGTTCGGCCTTCAGCTTTGCTTTCCATTCCTTGACCGTAATTCCCTGTTTTTTCGCCTGTTCCTTAAGGGAAGCAATCTGTTTTTTTAATTCTTCAACGGTAATGCCCTTTTTTTCTGCTGTCTTTTTCAGCAATTGCTCACGCTTGGCCTTATGCTCTTTCTTAAGCTCGGCCTTCCATTTTCTTACCGTGATGCCCTTTTCAGCAGCCTGCTTTTTAAGCTCCTCACGCTTCTTCTTTAATTCCTCAAGACTGATGCCTTTCTTTTAAGCAATCGCCTTGAGTTTTGCTTCTCTGTCTGCTGTGCGCTCTGCCTTTAGCTTTCCCCTCAATTCCTTGACACTGACCCCCTGCTTGGCCGCCTCCTGCTTCAGCTGGTTTTTATCCAGCTTCTGATTATCAGCAGCATAAGCAGAGATTCCAAGTGACCCTAGAGCTACCATTGCTCCGAGACTTGTCCCTATGATCTTCTTTTTCATATTCAGCATATTTCTTCCCCTTTCTGTTCGTAAAGGATGGTATATGGATAGTATAGCCATGGTTTGTTTCAGGATTATTTCAGCGTGATTTTTTCTTTTGGAATTATAGAGAAGAAATTTTTTTCAGGACAGGTGTGACCTTGCGGAAAGCGAGGGAACCTTGTTCCAAACAGCAAAATCGGAGTACCTAATTCCAAGTCTCTATAAAAGGAAAAAACGCAGTTAAAGGAAGAAGACACATGATACTAGTTAAAATTCTACTTTTTATAAAGGTACTTAAGTAGAACGCAATGGATCCTGCTCTCGCAGGCAGCAAAAATAACGGAAAAATATCAAGTCGGCTATCCATTCTACCAGGGTTCCCATCAAGGCTCCCAGAACGAGAAAAAGCAAGATTCCGTACCAAACATTTACCTTCCACTTTTTTAATTGAACATACAATTAAATCCCGCTGATACAAATGATATACGGTAAACATGAGTATGATAGGTTCATAGTCATTTCACCGGATTGATCCTCATTCGGCCCGCTCGGCTCAAATGAATAACTAAAGCCAAGATACAAAATAACAGAAGATACAAGGGAAGCCAGCCCAGAGCCTCTTAAATACTTGATCATGCTATTACCACCTTTTTTTATTTATCTGTAACTTGAATAACACCAGATGGATCTCTGGCATAAATAACCCCGTGTTTAGACATACTGGTTGTATATATCAAGTACCGGGGTGGGCATATGAATCCTTTAAAAAGAATCTTTCAGAATCTGATCGACGACAAGGAATTTAATTATGAATTGAGCATGGAGCTGGATAATACGGAAACAGAGAATATGGGGATTGTGGATCATAATGATCCGGAGTTTTATTCTAAAGATTAAGGGACTGTCTGACTTTACATTTCAAAATGAAGCTTGAATGTTGAGGTAAAACTCAATCCCTTTTTTAATTAGGGTTATTCGGTAACCAAAATAAGGGGAGATTTTCCCGTTATATCAAAACTGGATCCCATTTCGAGAAAAATAAAGGGAGTTTTTACCGTTATGGTACTAAATTTACCTCATTTTCGGATTTTTTAGGTAAATAAAGGGAATTCCTCCCTTTATTTAGGCTGGTTTTAGGCCACTTGATGAATTAAGGGGAATTTCTCCCCTTATTTATTCGCTCGGGTGCATCCTAGATGAAGAAGCCAGTCGAACCTCAACAAAACAATTTGTTTATCTCCGCCTGCTTTATTTTACCCTATAGCTCCGGTCAGGTTTACAACCAGCCCCTTGTAAGTGTTTAATAAAAGTCCTTGATTCGCTAACCAAAATAAGGGGAGATTTTCCCGCTATATCAAAAATGTATCTCATTTCGAGAAGAATAAAGGGAGTTTTTACCGTTATGGTATTAAATTTACCTCATCTTCGGATTTTTTAAGTAAATAAAGGGAATTCCTCCCTTTATTTAAGCTCTTTTTAGTCAACTTGATGAATTAAGGGGAATTTCTCCCTCTATTTCTCCGCTCGGGTACGTCCTAGATGGAGAAACCCGCCGAACACAACAAAAGCAGGTGGAGAAAACGATTTGTTTATCTCCGCCTGCTTTATTTTACCCTATTGCTCTGGTCAGTTTACAACCAGCGCCTTTTTGCCCATTGCATTGTACACACTGGTGAAGGCCGACTTGGACAGCTTTACGTCCTTTTTATTGGCTTCGCTGTCATTAAAGTAGACATAGTTGGCATCGACGCCGGTTACGGTAATGCAGTGAAGCGGTGTTGGTGCGTTGATGGTCTTGCCGGCGTTGGTTTTCCAGGTTCTCTTGTTCGGCATCTTGTAGTTAATGGTGAACCAGACTAGTACCGGTTTTCCTTTTAGTACATATGATTCCACTTCAGAGAAGCTTCTGCCGGTTAAATTGACGCCGCCGCTGCGGTAGGAATCCAGCACTCGTTTCAGTGGTCCCGGGTTGATGGTATAGCCATTGCCAAACGGCGTACCGACAAATCCTACATCCGGATCTCCCCAGATCTTGATTGAGCCGTTGGAATTCCGGACCAGCTTCGTTGTATCGCGCGGCAGCTTGTTGGCGATGGTGGTTTTGCTGACCTTGATTCCATAATAATTCAGCGCCATTGTCAGAGCAGTCGCCTCACATCCGCTTGGAAGCTCAGGTCGCTGGGAAATCAGCGGAACATTGATTCTCTTAGAAGCGGTGGAGCCAGAGCTGTAAGGCTTGAGATACTGAGAGCTGACATAGCCGATTTTGCCGGAAAAGCTCACCTTTGACCAGCCATTGCTGAGCTTTTGGGTGACAGTGACTTTTGAGCCTTCTGTAAACTTCCCGATCAGTTTATAGTTCGTACCTGCACCGGAGCGGATATTCAGGACATCTGCTGTAACGATATAATAGGATGTTGACGCTGCAGGAGCTGCAGCTGCTTTTAAGTATTGTCCGCTTACATAAGCGGTTTTTCCTTGATATGTAATCTTGACCCAGCCATTGCTGAGCTTTTCCAGTCCCTGGACCTTGGTTCCTTTTGGCAGGCTTCCGAGCCTCGCATAATTGGTTCCCGCCCCTGAGCGGACAATCAGGCTTGATGCTGTGACCGTATAGGTGACTGTAGCAGCCTGCACGCTGTTAGAGTGTGACTTAGAAAACGGAAGTTCCGGGCTCATCAGGCTCCCTCCAAGAATGGCAGCTGCCAGGACGCCTTTCGTAACGTTCTTCCGTAAAGACTTCTGCGACATTTTGTTCTCCTCCTGTAGTAGTTTTCGAATGTTAGCAATCTACTTATCAAGTTAGAAGATTTGGCAGCTTTAGTCTACTAATATGCTAGAAACTGGCGGAAATTGAATCGAAAGACATAGGTTCTCTAGTAGTCTTTAACCCATGAGCAGAGAGGGACAATTTAATCAAGGCCCTTCCTACTCTATATTCAACATTCACAATACGAGTTTATAGTTTGTAAATAAATCTCACAAAAAAATGAAACATTTTTGCTTCATGGCCCGTCTAATAGAGTGAATACCCCTTAGTTTGCCTGGTATATGCTTCAGCCATATGCCGGGCTTTTGTTCATTCAAAAAAATAGAGGCTGCCACAGAAGAACCCGGAACCCCGACATCAGGTTCCGGCTCCTCCGAGCGCAGCCTCTTTTTATAGATGGATATTCTTTTTCTGATCCTCTTTGGCAGCATTATGCTCGGCTTCGATATGTGAGTCTTTCGATGATTCCCCCATGAACCAGTAGGTCAGCAGGCTGATTGCCACACATCCCGCCACATAATAATAGAAGATCGATTCTGAACCGATGCTTTTCATCCATAAAGCAATGAATTCTGCTGTCCCCCCGAAGATGGCAACCGTAAGGGCATACGGGAAGCCTACACCCAGGGCGCGGATTTCGGTCGGGAACAGCTCGGCCTTTACAATGGCATTGATCGAGGTGTAGCCCGTCACAATAATGAGGCCGGCCATCATTAGCAAAAAGGCGGTAACAGGGCTGTCTGTACGTGATAAGAGCAGGAAAATCGGCACCGTCAGCAGCATTCCCAGGATGCCAAAGGAAAGAAGGAGCGGGCGCCTGCCGATCCGGTCTGACAGCATGCCTGCGAGCGGCTGGATGATGACAAATAATAAAAGCGCAAAGAAGTTGATCCAGCTGACCGTCTCTTTTTCAAGGCCCACTGTATTGACCATGAATTTTTGCAGATATGTGGTATAGGTATAAAACGCCACGGTTCCTCCGAGGGTTAATCCGACTACCGTCAGCACGGCCTTAGGATATTTCCTCAGTGCTTTGAGGGTTCCGGCCTTTTCTCTGCTCTTTGAATCCATTTTGGTGAACTGCTCCGATTCATCCATGGTCCGCCGAAGCCATAAAACAGCCAGCGCCCCCAGTGCCCCAATCACAAACGGAATTCTCCAGCCCCAAGATTTCATATCAGGCTCATCCAGCAGCTGCTGAAGAATAATCTGTACGCCAAGAGCCACAAGCTGGCCGGCAACCAGTGTTACATACTGGAAGCTCGAATAAAAGCCGCGACGCCCGCTGCTTGCCATTTCAGACAGATATGTAGCGGACGTCCCATATTCCCCGCCAAGTGATATTCCCTGAAGCAGGCGCGCCAGGACCAGTATAACCGGCGAAAGAATCCCGATTGTGCTATAGCCCGGTGTAAAAGCAATGATCAGCGACCCGCCCGCCATGATTGTGACGGACAGGGTTAATGCAGCCCGGCGTCCATATCGGTCCGCATATCTTCCCATGATCAGGCTGCCCAGCGGCCGCATTAAAAATCCAACAGCAAAAATGGCAGCCGTATTCAAGAGCTGGCTCGTTGAATCCCCTGCCGGGAAAAACACCGAAGAAAAATAGACAGCAAAAGCTGAATAAACATACCAGTCATACCATTCAATCAGGTTTCCGACTGATCCTTTAAAAATGTTGCCGGTTATGCGCCTCGATTCTGCGCGATCCAAAGACTGTGACAATGAAGATTCCTCCCTTGAAGTTATGGTAAGCGCTTTCTGTTAAAATTTTATCACTATTATATTATCTATGGTAATTTAATGATTTTACGGATTAAAAGGATTGTGGGCAGAGTTCTTTACAAGGTTAAAAGATTGATATATTATAGGTAAGGTTAATTCCTACTATATTCATAAGAAAAGAGGGAGAAGACATTGGCACAACCCGCCACAACCACTCATGAAAATTGGGATTCTAAGTCTACAACTGTTGTAGTCAAAAAGCTAAGTCCCATGCAGAAGCCTTTGGTTATCCTTGGTGCCCTTATTGCCATTATTTTATATATTGCAATCGTAACCACTTCTACCTGGACTCAGGGCACATTGTTTATCATCGGACTCGCACTCGGCATCACCCTTTTATATGCCCGCTTTGGATTTACCTCCGCCTTCAGGCGCTTGATGAGCGTCGGAAATGTACAGGGGCTGCAGGCGCATATGCTGATGTTCGCAGTAGCTTCTACATTGTTCGCCATCATCTTAAGCTCAGGATTCAGCTTTACAGGAATCACGCCTAAAGGATATGTTTCTCCTGTCGGTGTCAGCGTCCTAGTCGGAGCATTCCTATTCGGTATCGGCATGCAGCTCGGAAACGGCTGTGCATCAGGAACTCTTTACTCCCTGGGCGGTGGATCTTCGTCCATGATCCTGACTCTGATCGCATTTGTCGCAGGATCAGTTCTTGGAGCCTACAACTTTGAATTCTGGCAAAACACACCGGCCCTTCCGCCCATTTCTATCGCAGAATCCACAGGCCTCGGCTACTTCGGCGGCTGGGTTGTCCAAATGCTGGCATTTGCCTTGATTTATTGGATCAGCGTGAAGATTGCCAAGAAAAAAAATCCGCCAATGATGAAGCCGCTGCCGACTACCACCGGCTTTAAGAAGATCTTCCGCGGCTCATGGCCCTTATTCGCGGCAGCCATCGTACTGGCACTGTTAAATGCCTTGACTTTAACAGTCCGCGGTAATCCATGGGGAATCACGTCTGCCTTTGCCCTTTGGGGAGGCAAATCACTCATGGCTATGGGAGTGGACGTGACTCATTGGGTATACTTTGCAGGACCTAACGGAGCAGCCCTGAAGAATTCTGTCCTGATGGACTCTACCAGCGTCATGAACTTCGGCATCATCCTTGGAGCCTTTCTGTCAGCCGCTGCACAGGGAACCTTCAAGCCTGGCAAAATCAAGCCTGGTGTTGCCGGAGCTGCTATCGTCGGCGGCCTCATGATGGGATACGGCGCCCGCCTGGCCTTCGGATGCAACATCGGAGCCTACTTCAGCGGGATCGCCTCTTTCAGCCTTCACGGCTGGGTCTGGGCCATCATGGCCATGGCCGGAACCTTCCTGGCCCTCTACATCCGCCCGCTCTTCGGACTGAGCGTACCAAAATCGAATGACTCTATATGCTAAACTGTGAACCCCCGCCTTTGTGCGGGGGTTTTTGGCTGCGGTCCTCTTTGGGGATAACACCCTTTGGGGGACTGTTAGTGAAGGAGCGAAGGAGATTACAGTTAAGAAAGTTTAAAACAAGGACAAATGGCTATAATATAAGCACCCTTTTCATCCAAAGAAATAGCCCTTCTCATTGTCGAGAGGGGCTTTTTTTGTAGTTTTAACTGCATTCAACCTTTTTTTGTCTCTGCTGTAGGGTGCCCATATGAATTTTTGCTACACTAATAGCCGAGTATGTCGGCCTGGCAATACTTAAGAATTTTGCACTGGTCGATGTATTTGCCCCACGATGTCCAACCTTCAATACATCTACTTTGGAGATTAACTTTTTGGCCATCATATCATTGTCGGATTTGAATTCGGGATTCCCAGTTAATAAGAATTTTTTCGCTCCGTGTTTAACCATGAGTATGCCACTCCAGTCATTCAGACTGTGCATGCGTTTTTACAGGAGCGATGAATTTAAATTCAGTATTTTTGTCTTTATCAGGAATTACTACACCGTTTTGAGCGGTTTTAATGGTCAGCTTTTTGTTTTTAACTGCGGTCAGGAAATGCTTAAAAGCATCGGTAGTATGAGAAACCTTTGGAGCATAAACAGATTTTACATTAAAGGCTTTAATTACTTCATCCAAACCACCTATACAGCGTCCGGATGGGTAGATACACAGCTGTTACTTTTTGTTTCTTTAAATAATTTACAACGGTAGCCCCCAGATCTACCGCATCCACTAATACAGTTTCACCAGTAGTTGACTTAATAAAAATTGAATCATCTTGCCCAACATTAATTACATGACTGAAAGCGTGCTGGTAGCTGCTTTAGATAAGGATGTACCAGCTGTCAAAGAAATTAATAGATTAATACTTAAAAGAATGTTCATTTTTCAACCTCCCAGCAATCAAATTACCATTTTGTATAATACTTGCTATATTTATTTAGTAAATATAATAGAAATTTTTTACAGAACAAGACATAAAAAAAGCCCTTCTCATTATCGAGAGGGTCCTTTTTGGGATTATTTACTAGGAATTATTTTTTATAAAATCACCACTTATTAGAAATTTGTAGGTAGAATGGAAGAGCTGTAAATTTCGAGATAGGAGAGAATATACAAATGTGGGATGCTTTAGCTTTTATTGGACTAATGGCTTTTCTTATTTTTATGGTACTGGCAATTATTTCAATCTTTAAAAAGTGGGGGAAGACTAAGCGATTCTTTTTATTCGCAGGAGTTGCAATAGTCTTGTTTATAGTAGGAGCAATTAACGCACCAACTACAACTGATACTGCGCAAAGCAATGTCAAAACAGAGGATGTTGAAAAGAATACTAGTGTTAAAGGTGAAGATACACAAACTAACGATGAAAAAGGAAATGAAACTCAAGAAGAATTACCTACAGAACAAACTAAATATACATATATGGCTGAGGAAATGATTCCATCATTAACAGATGAAACTTTAGAATTAAACGAGAAAACTAAATCTTTTATGACTGAACATTACAAGTTGTTCCCGGCCAAAACTGCTGCAGATATTGCACAAGCTAAAAAGATCACTGATTCAAGTGTATCCTCCAAGCATTTAAACAAGAATGCGGATCCATATTTAAATAAAATGACTGTCTTTACAGGAACAGTAGTTTCTATTGAAGAGACCAAGTCAAATGATGAAACAATAACTCTGATTCATGCGGTTGATAATGAAATGCAATCATACCAAGTTTTACTTTTCAAGCCTGCTGGCGATGTATTTGAAGATGATAGAATTCGATTCTGGGGTGTGCCAGCTGGGCCGTCATCATTTAAAAATGTATCAGGTGGAACAACAAACGTACAATTTTTTGTAGGATCCCATGTGGAAAAGATATAAATAAGGATTTGAATGAGGGGTAGAAGGATGAGCTCTGAAGCTGTTTTACAACAATCGGAACCTTTGGTTATCGGTGATTCAAAATTCGATGGGGGACTTTTTCAATACATTGGATGGTCAATCTTAGGGTTTTTAGTAACCGTTTGTACACTCGGAATTTGTTATCCGTGGTCAATAACTATGATTTATGCATGGAAAATAAACCATACAATAGTGGAAGGCCGACGTTTGAAATTCACTGGAACAGCAGTTGGATTGTTTGGCAATTGGATTAAATGGTGGTTTCTATGTGTCATTACTATAGGAATTTATAGTTTTTGGTTATTCATTGCCTTAGAAAAATGGAAGGCAAAACACACCAAGTTCGAAAATTAAAATAAAGGCCCTTCTCAATTTTGAGAGGGGCCTCTTTATACAGTTTTTACCCTTTCTGTGATATCGTTTTCTCCCATTATAAATCACTTTAACCACTTTAGATTCAGTGAAGTAACCCGACAGCTTCTTAAGTTTTTTAATCCACTCGTATGCAACAGCTGCAGCTTCCTGGTCCGGATCTTCTTTAAATCTCCTGGCGTTAACCGGGAAAGGACCTCTTTGAATAGTTTTAATCCCATTAACTGATAAGATCCTCGAGACTGATATTCATTAAGCAGATATTGTTTTCCCTTCAGTTTTCTTGGCAGCCATCATGATGCCAGCAATCAAAAGCAAGATGCCCGGTATGAAGTAGATCGATAAAGTGTAAAGAATGCCCATGACCAACATAAAGATTCCCCAGCCGCGGCTATTGTTTTTGATTTTGAAGGTGGCCACCCAAATCAATACCAGCAGCGGAATGCTAATAATGGAATATCCCAAACTGTATAAAGAGAAATTAGATGCGCCCTCATCAGTTATTAAAGCAAATCCTGCCATCGAAGTAATTAAATTGCCGATTGCCCATCCTATTGTTAATAAGATCGTACCGATGAGCGATAAAGTAAACTCTGCTGATCTTTTCAATCCTCTTCCCCCTTAAGTTTGCATCATCCTTTTACGATTATAATCCTTCGAAGTCTCAACTATTCGTAATCTTTATCCGGATGGGAAGAACACGCAGGTATCTTGTACGTGATCAATGAACTAAAGAATCTATTTCTCCATCCACAACTCCTCTGTGCAGATGCTGCCAGAAGCAGGGACTTTTACTGGTGCCGGTGTGGGAAGGCTTAGGAGCAGCAGGCTTCCCCTTCCCGGATCATTTCCCAGCGCGGGAGCTGTACCATTTCCAGAGCTAAGGATATTTCCGGTCTCTCAGGGATTCATGCTCAGCATGACCCCGCATAATTTTTTCCATTTCCACACATTCTACTACTATCTACGTACATAAAGGAATGATGTTGATGAAGCGATTTTCGGTGATTTTTACGGCAGTCTTTTTGTGTATGCCGCTTCTTCCGTCAGCAGCGAAGGCTGAAGGAAGCACAGGAAAGCCAAAGAATTTTATTATGATGGTCATGGATGGGACGAACTCGGATGCAGTCACACTGGCGCGCTGGTATAAGGGCAGGAAGCTGGCCCTGGATGATATTCTGGCCGGAGGGGCGAGGACCTACTCCTATCGATCCGCCATAACCGATTCAGCGGCGGCCGGCACGGCTCTTGCCACAGGCAGGAAGACGATCATACATTCCATCGGTATGACACCGGCTGATCAATCAGGAATGCTGAAGCCTGGGACGGAAGGAAGCAGCCTGAATCCTGGACGGCAGCTTACGGAAAGTGCGCTTCAAAACAGCCTGGTACCTGCGGCCTCTATTCTGGAAGCAGCCAAGCAGGCGGGCAAGGCGACAGGACTTGTGTCTACCTCTCCTATTCAGCATGCCACCCCTGCAGCATTTTCTGCTCATGTGGAGAACCGGGCAAATTTTGATGACATCGCAGAGCAGCAGGTGTATCAGGGCATCGATGTGGTCCTCGGGGGCGGAATGAATTCTCTTCTGCCTGAAAGGAGGCGGGACAGAGAAGATCTGGTGAAGGTGATCTTTAACAGCGGCTATGCCTTTGCGGATAAGCGGACCGTGATGGAGCAGGCCGGCAGCGGAAAGCTCTGGGGGGCCTTTGCTCCTGATGATATCGCTAATGAGCTTGACCGCAAGCGTTATTTTCCCCAGCAGCCAAGCCTTGCTGGGATGACTAAAAAGGCCCTTCAGTCTCTTAGCAAGAATAAGAATGGGTTTTTTTTATTCGTAGAGGGCAGTAAGGTGGACTGGGCGGCTCATTTGAATGACCCGGTAGGAATGATCAGCGAAATCTTAGGCTTTGACGACGCGGTAAAAGAAGCACTGGATTTTGCGAAAAAAGATAAGAATACCCTGGTGGTAGCGGTGACGGACCATGGAAACAGCGGACTTTCAATCGGCAGCCATAAAACGGATTCTTCCTACGCAGTCAGCCCTCCAGAGGAATTCATCAAGCCGCTGAAGAAGGCGAAGGTTACTCTTGAAGGAGCCATGCGGCTTTTGAAAAAGGATCATTCCAACCTGAAGGAAGTGGCCGATCACTACGGAATCACTGACCTGACTGCTGCTGAATGGAAGGCGTTAAATGGAGCGAAGACCGACCTGGAGCTCCAGAAGCAGCTTTCCTCCATGCTTGGCAGCCGGGCTAAGCTTGGCTTTACCACGTACGGCCACACCGGGGAAGATGTCTTTTTATATGCCTATGGACCGGGCAAACCGGACGGACTTGTGAATAATGTGGATATTGCCCCGCTTGCGGCAGGCTATTGGGGAGTGAATTTGGATGAGCTGAGCGGCAGGAGATTCAAGGACGGTGCGGGCTATTATAAAGCTCTTGGCTATACCGTCAGCACCAATCTCAAAAATCCGGCAAACCCCGAGCTCGTCGCCAAAAAGGGACAGACTGTTATCCGGATTCCCGCCAACAAAAACAACATGATCAAAAACGGCAAAACCCTCCCCCTAAAAGGCGTGACTGTCTATGTCCGGGGTAAGTTTTATCTAAGCACTGGGAAATAACTTGGGAAATGGGGTCAGACTCCATTTCCCCTTTTTTTCCCATAATAAGCTGTTTAAATATCTAAAGAGTTTAACAAGATTAGCTGTTAAACTAAAGGAAAAGACTAAAATGGTTTTTACATGTTACGCCCGCTCGATATACATTAGCCGGAAATTCCCCGCGTGAATTCTCATACCTACACGAATAACCAGTATGAATAACAAGAGTACCTTTCGCAAAAAAAACCATCAGCTCCGGCCGATGATTTTTTTGATGGTGTTTTTGATTTTGGTTTTTATGGTGTTTTTGGTGATGCGCAGGCTGAGGTTGCCGTGCTTGGTTTTGTATAGGATTCCGTATAGGTTTTTGGTCTCGGCCGGATATTTTGGCTTTATCCGGGTGGAGATCCGGACCCTTCCCGGGCGGTGCTGGGCTTTGTCCCCTTCTAACCGGAAGTAGAGGTCATAGATCCCTGGATCACATGTCTCGAATGCACGCAAATTGATATTGAGCTCGAATTCCTGGCTTTCAAAAGGATATACCGCTTCTGACTCAGCAGCCCTCAACGGCGGAAGACCAAGGGGAATTACTCCTGTCTTCCGTCCTTCCGCATAAAAGCTCCCCTTGAATTCCCCAGATGCTTTCGGCACCGTTAGCTGCCCCTTCAGTATCCAGCCACGTGATTCCCTGACTTCCCTGACCATGATTTCCGGCTTAAGATCCCTTGTGACCTCATACTCACCAGCAGTGCCTTTCAGGATAAAGTTCTGCCCTTTCTGAGAAACGATTGGCTCGGTCTCAGTCCCGGTGTACATCCGTGAAAAGAGCAACAGGTCCTCATCCGCCCTCTTCATCAGCAGATCATAAAACCTTTTTTCCCTATATGGAAGCCTCCGGGCTGTTTCACCTGGAATTCCTGCAATAAAGTCTGTGACTTCCTTCAGCCATACTTCCCTTTCCTCAGGGGCAACAAGTGCATATTTCAGCACATGGAGGCCCAGCACATCCAGAAGGCTTTTTAGGTCATGCTCTGCCGCAGCCTTCGGATCAGCCTGGGTTTCAAGCAGCCATTCCCGATTCAGCTGAAGCTGGCTGAGACGGTCCCTCGTATTCTGCAGCCTCATCTGCTGCTGGGTGATGGAAGGCTTGTCCTCATTTTCCCTGACTCTCCAGTGGTAGACCACTTCTGGTGTGACCGCGATTTTGCCGGCAAGAAGAGCCCCTCTCATCGTCATGTGAAGATCCTCGTAATACTTGCCTTCCGTAAAGTACAATTGATGTTCCGTCAGGAATTCCTTTTTCCACAGCTTGTTACAGGCGATGCTGTCCTGAAGCATTTCAGGCGTTTCCCGGATGGATGACACACCTTTTTCCTTATACAAATGAAAATCGACCTGTCTTTTAGTCAGGTAATCACGTTCCCCTGAAATCCGCAGTGTTTTGCCGACGGCATAATCCGCTTCATGCATCTCAGCAGCTTCCACAAGGCTTTTGATAGCCTTTTCGGGGATTGTATCATCCGAATCTAGGAAAAATACATACTTCCCTTTGCTTAAAGCAATGCCTCTATTCCTGGTAAAGCCAAGTCCTTTATTTTCCTGGGTGTAAAGGGTAAACCTGGGCTCTGCAGCGGCATATCTTTTTACAATTTCCTCACTGTGATCCGTTGAACCGTCATTGATGATGACAGCTTCCCAATCAGGATACGTCTGCTTTTCGACCGACTGAAGGCATTCATCTAAGAAAGGAGCTGCGTTATATACAGGGATCACAATGGAAACGAGCACGGACAAAATCCTCACCTCAATCTCATAAAATTTTCCTCGAATCTGCTGACGTGAAAAAAGAGCAGCTAAAACGCAGGCTCTTTTTCCACTGTTGATTTTTTACTTAAATACTCTCTCGATGACCTTCTGGGCTGCATGTCCATCTTCTATGCTGCCGAATTCCTCAGCAAAGCTGTGAAGGGCCGGGTCAAAGGCCTGGAGCTTCTGCGGGTCGTTTATAAAGGCAATGACTTCCTCGATGCTTCTGCAGACAGGTCCCGGAGCCTTTTCGACCAGATCAAAATACGTTCCTCTTCTTGATAGATATTCTTCGAGGTCATACGTATAAAGGATGATCGGCCGTTCTAAAAGGGCGTAATCAAACATAACAGAAGAATAGTCTGTAACGAGTGAGTCGGCGATCAGGTAGAGCTCCTGGATGTCCTGATAGGTAGAGGCATTCTTGATATTGGATGGCAGGTCCTTGCTTCCGATTCTTTCGGACAATAAATAATGAAGGCGCAGCAATACCACTGTATCCTCACTGACAGACTGGCTCAGGGTCTGGATATCCCGAAGCGTCTTTTGGAAGGAATTCGGATCCCAATCACGGAAGGTTGGTGCAAACAGCACCACCTTTTTCTCCGGAGAAAGACGGAAGTGATTCTTCACCTTCTGGATGACGTCCTGCGGCTTTTGGATCACGATGTCATTCCTTGGATATCCGGATTCAATGATTTCCCCGCCATATCGGAAGGCTCGTTTAAAAATCTCAGTGCTGTACGGGTTAGGAGATACAAAGTAATCCCAGGCATTGGTCTGTACGCGGAGCTTTGCAAGCTCTTCATCAGATGGCAGCTTCTTCTGGTCATAGCCCATTCGTTTCAAAGGAGTCCCATGCCAGGTCTGCACATACACCTGATCCTTTTTCTTCCGGGTCAGATGCGCGATTCCCTGATTGTCGACCCAGAACTTTGAGCGCACTAGATAATAGTAATGCTTGAGACTTCTTCTTTTCACCTTAACGACGTTTCCTGGCACCTCTACCGCATCCGGATTTTCAAATGACCAGATAAATTTATACTGCGGATGGCTTTTCCGCATTTCTTCATAGATATACTTAGGGCTGTCACTATATTGTTTACCCATATGGCTTTCAAATAGCACCCAGTTCGGTTTAACTGAAAGCTTTTTAAAGAAATTCTTCGCATACGGGCTGAATACCTTCTCCAGAATGCCAGGCTCTTTGCTCGCTGCTTTTCGTTTATTCAGCATCCAGGCAGCCTGATCTTTCTTTTTGAGCGGCGCTACTTTTACCGCGAATGAGTTTTTATTATTGATAAACAGCTGTCTTGAGTAGGTGCTGTCTTTGACTCTGAGATTTGGCAGATGGGCGATGACAGGTTTCTTCACCAAATATCGGTGAAGATTTCCCTGATGACTTACATTCAGGAATAAATAATAGTTTCCGGGTACTACATGATTCAGCGGCAGAAGCGCCTTCCCCCCGGAAGTCTGACGGGAATAAATGACCGCCCCCGTCTGCCGGTTTTTCAGCATCCAGGAGTAATAGGCCTCTGAATTTGTAATAGACTCCATCGTGGCATTCCAGTCAAAGGTCAGTGCATCCTGTGTCAACTCAAGAGAATCAATGGAAACGGAGAATTCCAGGTTTTCCATCTTTAAGAATTTCTCATGGTTCCTGCCTTCCGCTGTTGTTTTAAAATAATAGGAGCCGCCTTTTGAATAGACTCTTGGAATCGAAGTCGGCAGATGCTCCTTATAAGATAAGAAGTCCTGGAAGCCCTGTTTATCGCCGATGTACAGAAGATAATACATGATCCGTTCTTTTTCCGGAAGCCTGATGAACGCGTATGCATCCATGACTTCATGCATGTACTCATAAATTAATTCATGGAATTTATTTTTGTAATCCTCATCAAATTCCAGATAATCATTGGTATACAGTTTCAAGTCATGACGAAGAAACTTATTGTTCTTGTTTGCTTGATAAAGAATATCCCCATGCTCGCGAAGGAAGGCGTCAAAAAGACGGTGCGCAACAATCCGGTTCTTGAAGTTATCAAACTCAAACCGGCGGTTGGTAATCGATTTGACATCCGCATTTTCCACTACCCGCCAGTAATAGACCGGCTCTGGAATAATGCTGAAGGAGTCTGCAAGGAAATAAGCCTTCCCGGTGAAAACAATATCTTCATAATGAATTCCTTCTGGAAACCGAAGCTGATTTTGATCAAGGAATGAACGTTTGTAGATCTTATTCACCGATAAGCTGTCAAACAGCATCATGCTGAATTCACGAATGTTAATATTGGTCCGTTCCATATTATAAATTTGTCTCTGGTACCAGATCTCGTAATTATTCGTACGGATGACCTGGCCGCCGACAAAATCAGAACCGGTCCGTTCAATGGCTGCTACCATTTTTTCACACGCATCGATGGTATACCAGTCATCTCCATCCAAAAACATCACGTATTCCCCAGTTGTATGGGCAATTCCTGTGTTCCGTGGTGTACTGCAGCCACCACTGTTTTCCTTAAGGTGAACTGCCTTGAATTTTGGCTTGTCCGCCACAAATTTATCAATCAGTTCTCCTGTTGCGTCCGTGGAAAAGTCATTGACCACACAAACCTCCATGTCTTCAAAGGTTTGTTCATGAAGCGATTCAAGGGCTTCTTCAATATACAATTCGTTATTGTAGGCAATGACCACTACTGAAAGCTTAGGCGGCTTTTGATTGATGTTCATGCTGTTCGTCATTTTTCATTTCCTCCTATTTCTTCAAATAGGTCATACCATTGTGATTTAATGTATTCTTTATCAAACCTCGCACTGCTTTCATACGAACGCTGGCTGAATTCATAAAATAGCTCAGGGTTTGTTAAAAGCCGTTTCATCTGGCGGCTTAGAAGCTGGATATCGTCCACTGGTGTAACATAGCCATTTTTATAATCGCCGACAATTTCCCTGATGCCCGGCGCGCAGTCTGTCGAAATACACGGAAGACCGCAGGATTGTGCTTCAATCAAGGACATGGGAAGACCTTCTGCTTTGGAAGATAGAACGAATAAGCTTGAAGCGGATAAGGCTGCCTGTACATCCTTTGTCTGCCCCATTAAGAAAACCCGGTCATTCAAGTCAAGAATATCGATCAGCGTCTGAAGTGACTTTTCGGCAGGTCCTTCTCCATAGATCTCGAGCTTCCAGCCAGGGAGATCCTGAGCAATACGGGAAAACGCTTCAATTAAAATATCAAACCCCTTTGCTTCGATCAGCCTTCCTGTAGAAACAATGGTTTTGCTGCTGTACAGCACTTTTGGATCCACCTGTTTCCTGAAGGGAGTGGGATTATAAATCACTCCTACATTCGAAAAGCCCTGGCCCTCAAAGTGGTCGGCATCCTTCTGGGTCAGCAGAAGGAATTTGGAAACCTGGCGGTAATATCGGAGAATCCGTTTATAGCGGCTGGAGGCTTTGGAAGCGATGTAGCTCTCATGACTCTGGCCGATGATTTTCACATTCGGTCTGTAGAGAAGCGGCTGCACCCACTGCATCCCCCATACCTGGATCACAATCACGAAAACCTCCTGATCTCCATACTTATCAAAGAATTTTTCGACTTCCTGCTTTCTTTTGGCCAGTTCCCGGCGGCGCTTCAGTTCCTTGGCTACCGTATTAAGCCGGAACGCCTTCAGATTAGAGGAAAGCTCCTTGGGCGCGGTCGCACGGTATCCATTCTTCTGGACGATCTGTACCGGTATATCTTTTGAAAAGTAGCTTGGAGCATCTTTTTGCTCATTTATGCTTAACACGGCAACATTGTGCCCATCCCGGACAAAGTCCTCGGCTAAGATTGACGCAACACGCTGGGCACCACCGTGGCCATTATATTCATTTAAAACAAAGACAACATTTCTCTTTTGCATGCCTATACTCCTCGTATTCCATATTTAGAGATCCATGCGGAGGCAGCCTGAATTTTCGAACCTCCTTGTTCCGCTTAGAGTTTGATAGGAACGGGCAAGGTTTGTATCAATGATTTGAGTCTGTCTCCAAAACGGAAAACCTTGGCAAAAATGCCATTACTAAATCCCTTACTCTGCTCGCTTTTGTTCTCAAATCAGCGTTTCCAGTTCCTCATTTAAAAACAAAAACGGTCCAGTTACTGCTTAATATACCCAGCATCGGCCGGATAAGCAGGTGCAGCCGACAATAATTTTAACAGGGACTGCCGTTATTCCTCAATACTCACGAATTTTTTTAATATGAATGAAATATTTCGTGCGTTCCTTCACATACCAAGACACTATATGGCCGGAAGGCGGAAAGCATAACAGACTTCCCGCCTTCCGGCTATAGGTCATTATTTAACTGTCATGCGAAGATATTTCGTGCTCGTCTGAATATCTATTTCGCGGTCCTTCCACAAGAAGGGCTCGGATGGGTATTCCTGGCGTTTGGATGCCCACACAGGAATCAGGAGCTCATGGCCCGGTTTATTCTTCATTTGGTAGGTCATACGGTATTCATACCTGCCCGGCCGAAGATGATCTAAAGATATACCAGCCCTGAATCCAGCGAAATTATAGTTCTTCCCCTGTGGATTAAAGGAAGGATTTTCTGTGATTTCATCCGTCTCCCTTAATTCGACGGGATACATTTCTTCTTTAAATGACTCAAGGTTCACCACATGGAGGGTCACCCCGGCGTCTTCAGGAGAGCCGACCTCGTAGCCTCTGACAAAGCAGACTCCCTCCAGATTCAGGGTTCCTTCTTCAAACCAGATCTTATTAACCTGCTCCTGCACTTTATCAACGTTTTCCACGAGTAAAGCAAGCGTGTTATTTTCGACCTTTATCTTATTTATATAGCGGCTTTTCATATCCTCAGTAATATTCAGATCTAAATTACCGGCCCATAAAGGAAATTCCCCTTCCTTGTGTTCCTCTTTATATCGGACAAGGAAAGAATATTTGCCTGGCTTTAAAAAGCCGGAAAAATCCTGTTCATCGATCGAAATCCGGAAGCCGGAAGTATCTTTTTTCTCATCCGGCAGAGAGGAATCTCCTTTATAAGAAGAGAGTGCAAGCGGCTTTGCGATCGCTTCTCCTGTCCTTGTATCTTTTACCACCAGCTCATAGCTTCCCTTAAAATCGGGAGCACTGCTGTACAAATATCCCTCCAGCCCGATCGACAATCCGCTCTCGCCTGCTTCCGGAGAAACATTCTCGATGGAATGGATGAACTCAAGAGATGATTTGATTTCATCCAGCTTTTTTCTTCCGCTCATGAATTCATTATAAATGGAGCCGATCTGCTTGGAATCTCCAAAGGCGATGAGTTCTCCCTGATTGATCCAGGCTGCTTTCGAACAAAAATTTTCCACGGCATTTTTATCATGGCTGACAAAAATGATGGTTTTCCCCTGCTCTTTGAACTCATTCATCTTGTTCATGCACTTTTCGCGGAACATAGAGTCCCCGACCGCCAATGCTTCATCGACAATGAGAATATCCGGATCGACATTCACCGAAATGGCAAACCCAAGCTTAGCCCTCATCCCTGAGGAATAGTTTTTGACAGGCTGGCTGATGAATTCCCCAAGCTCGGAAAATTCAATGATTTCATCCACCTTTTCCAGCATCTGTTCTCTGGAGTATCCGAGCAGGACACCCTTCATAAAGATGTTTTCATACCCGCTCAGCTCAGGGTCAATGCCCGAGCTTACATCCAGGAACACCAGTGTCCCGTTCACATCTACCGTACCAGAGGAAGGATCGGCGATGCCTGTGATGATTTTCAGGAGCGTGGACTTTCCGGAGCCGTTTTTGCCGAGAACACCGATGGCCTCACCCTTCGGAAAATCGATCGAAACATCATGAAGCGCCAGAAATTCCTTGTGCAGCTTTTTTTTCGTCACGACTTCTTTAATCGGGCCCCATTTATCTTCATATAACTTATATTTTTTCGTCAGTTGTTTGACGCTAACTGAAATATCCATTGATTATCCGCCTTTCGCGAAACTCACATTATGTCCAGGAAGATCGGCTTCATGCGTTTGTACATATAATTTCCCAGCGCAAACAGAATCAGCACTACAATCCAGAAGTAGAGTGTGTATACCGGATGCTCCCAAAAACCTGATTTAAAAAGGATGGAATCACGGTATCCCTGGACAACGTAATGAAAGGGATTTAATTTGACGATTTTATCAAAACGGCCCGCATTATCTACATTCCATAAGATTGGGGTCATCCAAAACAGGAAGATTAATACGGTATCCAAAAAACGGCCGAAATCCTTGCTTATGGCCACAAGGGGAGCGGTCACCGCACCAAGGCCAAGGAGGAGCATCAGGCCGGCAAAATCATAATAAACCACCTGCAGCCAGAACCACGAAGGATCAATGGAAAAGGCCATGACTGCCAAAATGACGACCAGCAAGATGATGTGGGTATAAAATGAATACATAATCTGCACAGCCGGCAGGATGGCAATCGGGAACGGCGTATTTTTAATAATATGCCTCTTTCCCCGGAAGGCTCTTGATGAAAGACGGAAGCCGTCATTCATAAAGAACCAGGAAACCATTCCAATCGCAAGCCAGGCTATATAAGGTGCCCCATCAACAGGCTTTCCGGCTCTTGAACCTATTTGAAATACGAACCAGTAAACAGCGATCCTCATCAGCGGATTGACAAGCCCCCAGATGGATCCAAGGACTGTTCCCGCATATTCTCTTTTTATTTCATGCAAGGATAATGCGTGGACCATTTTTCTCCTTTGCCACATTTCCTTATAAATATCAAACATACGTGTATCTCCTTTGGTTAAAAGCCCGGATCTGCCGGGCTTTGGACTGGCATGCAGCCTTAATTATTCAAATCCATTCGGATTCTTCGACTGCCAGTTCCATGAATCCTTCACCATATCATCCAGGGATTTCTCAGCGCGCCAGCCGAGCACCTTCTCAGCTTTTTCAGGGTTGGCATAGCTTTCTGCGACATCCCCAGGGCGGCGGTCCGTAATTTCGTACGGAATTTCCCTTTCTGTAGCCTCACGGAAGGCATTCACAAGGTCAAGCACACTGTAGCCTGTGCCTGTCCCAAGATTGAAGGATTCTACTCCTTCGTGGGTTTCCAGGTATTCAAGGGCCTTTAAGTGGCCTTTCACAAGGTCCACTACGTGGATATAATCGCGCACTCCTGTACCGTCATGCGTCTCATAGTCATTGCCGAAGACAGCCAGCTTTTCTCTCTTGCCGATAGCTACCTGTGTGATATATGGAGTCAGGTTGTTCGGGATTCCATTCGGATGCTCGCCGATCATTCCGCTCACATGCGCTCCAACCGGGTTGAAATAGCGCAGAAGGGCAATTTTCCATGTGCTGTCAGATACGAACAAATCACGGAGGATTTCTTCGACCATCAGCTTGGTGCGGCCATATGGATTAGTCGCGGAAAGAGGGAACGACTCATCGATCGGAACAGTCGTTGTATTTCCGTACACAGTCGCAGACGAACTGAAGACCAGCTTCTTCACATCATGCTTGGCCATAACCTCGCACAGATTGATGGTTCCAGTCAGGTTATTATGGTAGTACTTTAATGGAATAGCCACAGATTCACCCACAGCCTTCAAGCCGGCAAAGTGCATGACTGCGTCAAAGCTGTACTTCGAGAACAGCTTTTCCAGTGCATCGCGGTCCAATAAATCAATATTATAGAATGGGAAGTCCTTCCCTGTAATTTTCTTAACGCGTTCAATGGACTCCTGCTTGCTGTTGGACAGATTATCCAAAATCACAATCTCATATCCGCTATTCAAAAGCTCAACCGCGGCATGGCTCCCAATATAGCCTGCACCGCCAGTAACCAAAATTGTCATCATCCTAACCTCACTTTAACCCAAAATGTAAAACTCAATCATTCATTAAATTCCATATAAACCTTACATAAAATACAGCTTGTCAGAATATGCAGCCTCTTGTCAGCTGTTGCATAAATCAAATGTAATTATAACCGAAACCGACAAAAAAATATAGGGACGCCCATCAGAGTACCCCCCTCATTGGCCCCCTTATGGTGACTGTCCACATTTCCTCGGCTTACATCACCCCTAGAATGCCGGTGTGACAGGCATTTTCTTAGGGGCCTGACCCCATATCCCAGCTTTATGCTTAAAGTTGTTTTGAGAGGATTCCATATTATGGAGAAAAATGCAAGTTGGGGGGATTTGGATGGAAAGGAAGTTGAAAGCCAGTACTATTATTTTTCTATTACCGCTCTTATTTTTATTCTTCAGTTCGAATGCGTCAGCTGCAGTGAGATTTATGGGGAGTGATTTGCGTGAGAAAAGGCAGGAATTCGAGCAGCGCTGGAATCATCCTTATTTCCGCTTTGTCCTGAGGCTGGTGACCGGTGTCTGGGGGACGGCACTTCTTATGGATGGGATATCCGTACCATTTTGGTGTTTGAATTATCGGTTTCTGCGTTTCTCGCTGTATCCTCAGTTTTTTTATGGATACTTGGAGTAACCATTGCCTGGACGGTCCTGTATCGAAAGAGTGCAGCGGCCAGGCTATAACAGCATCTGAAATACAATAAGAATGGAGCAGGTTTCTGTGACTACTGCAACGATATACGATAATCCCAGCTTTCAGCACATCTTATCCGTTACAGAGAAACTATTTTGGAAATAGGCTGTAAGAACACGACCCTTCAGGAAATAATTAAGGCGTCCGGCCTGTCTAAAGGTGCCATTTATCACTATGTGAGCAGCAAGGACGAGCTTTTCGGGCTGATTTTTCAGAATAAATTGCAGGAAATTAACAACTAGTTCCATCTGGAAGCCGAAAAAAGAGGGTGAAGCCGCGAGAAAGTTCCAGCTGGTCACTGATCATTCTTATGGAAGGCAAGCCTGATGATGTCACCAGCTTGATCCTCGTCTACCTGTTGAGTCTGGATAGTGAAAAGGTAAAAGACATTCCGAATTCCATCTACCAGTTCAGCAGGGGCATCGCCAGACAGTGAATCGAAACGGCCAGCAGCGCGGCGTTATTCCCAAAGATCTAAATGTTGAAAAAATGGCAGCCCTGCTTTTGACCTTCTCCTATGGCCTCCGGGTCAAGTAAATTCTATCCCTGAAGAGGACTCCTTTGAGGCGGAGGACATCTTCCGGCTGATCATAGGGGGACTGTCCCCATTTCCCGATTACTTCCCAAGTAAAAGACTTGGATTGCGGAGTCTTCTTCTAATTTGTGCCTCTTATAGTACGTAGAATCCAAAAGGGTTACAAAACACCATAAGAGAGATTTTCAAGAATTGTGCTAACGGCTTAATTTTCAATAGGAAAGATTAAGAGCAGGGCAAGTCGGATGAAATCTTGATAGATTGTATAACCGGAAACAACAGTATTGTAAGTGCTTTCCGTCTTCGTTTTTAATACTTGGAGTCTTGGCTGGTTAAACACATGTGGATTAACAAACCTACAGATTTTATTTTAGGTCATTTTTACTATTTTACTAAAAAAATAGATTAAATGTAAAAAAATTACTTTACTATAGGCTCTTAGTGATAGTACAATTTGAATGTTGTTTTTATGACAAATTATTCTTGTGGGTCGAATTATCTATCGGGATATTACAATATGGAGGAGAAACATGTTTAAAAAGAACCACTTTAAAAAAGGTTTAATCATTGGTACGATTTCATTGTTGACAGCAGCAAGTTTTCAGTTCACACCTTCTAAAGCGAAAGCCTATACTTCCAGCGAGACTCTGGATAACCGTGTGATTTTTCAAAGTTTTAGCTTATATCAGCCTTACGAAAGCAATATGTATAAGGAATTGTCACAAAAAGGCGATTTGTTAAAAGAATGGGGCGTCACAGATGTTTGGATGCCGCCGGCCTACCGTTCCTTTGGTATGGCGCGCTACATGGAAGGATATGCAATCAGTGACCGCTATGACTTAGGGGAATTTAATCAGGGGCCAAATGGTACAACAGCAACAAAATATGGTACTAGTGAAGAGTTAAAGAGTGTTTTAAACACATTGCATACGAAGGGGCTCAAAGTGCAGGAAGATTTAGTCCCTAACCAGATGCTTGGACTAACAGACCGGGAAGCAGTTCTTGTAAGACGCACTGACAATAATGGAAATCTGTTCAGAAATCCTTTCATGACCGGGAATTACTCAAAAATCCGTGCTGATCTTTACTTAGCCTATACTAAGGGAGGCGGCCAGGGGCAGCAGAAGTACGGGTATATTAAACAATGGAATAAAAACTATTTCAATGGCACATCGCTTCAAGGTCAGGGAATGGGCCGGATCATGACGGATGAAAATGGTACACCATATCGCTACTTAGGACCTGGCAAGAGTGATAATTATCTTCCTGATTGGTTAAGTGAAGCCGGCGATGTAGGGAAAATAAATAATGTGGATGGATACTTATCGATTGATGGCTGGTATGCTGCTAAAGATGCAGCAACATCAGATCAATACTGGAAACCTATGCTGACTCGTTACAGTGCTGATTACCAGGCCTATATGAAGGAACATGGATACGAGACAATTGATTCCATTATTGAGGGAGATAATGGTGACATTGCGAAAAAGACCGACGCGTATATCCAATCAAAGCCAGCTTACGGATATGGTTCTGAAGACAGATCCTATCAAAATGACAATTCAGGCATAGACGGCATGGACCAGTTCCTTTTTGTAGGTGAAAATGGACTGACCAATCATGGCATTAATCGGACCATCGGAAATAATAACGAGTTCTTAGTGGGAATGGATATTGACAATTCTAATCCGACCGTGCAAAAAGAACAAATTAACTGGATGAATTGGTTAATCGATACCTATAAATTCGACGGATTTAGGATAGATGCAGCGAGCCACTATGATAAGCAGGTCCTGCTTGATGAAATGGATGTTAAGAAAGATCATTTTGGATCGGACCAAAATAATCATTTGAGCTATATAGAATCTTATTCGAATGTCCAGAATCAATTTGAAAAGGAATATGGTAATGGGCAGCTGGTCATGGACCACAATTTATACTACTCATTACAGAATGCCTTGGCCAGGGGTACAAATAAGCCGGGAGCATTAAAAACGATCGCTTCTAATTCAGTTGTCAATCGAACTGCCTCTAGTATTGTAGATCCGACACCGAACTGGTCTTTTGTAAATAACCATGACCAGGAAAAAAATCGTGTTAACAATATTATACTTGGACTAACAGGCATTAAACCTGACCAAAAATATGCACCAGGCCAGGAAAAAGCACTGGATGCGTTATATACAAAGGAAAACGAAACAAAAGCCCTGAATATGTATAATGAAGATATGAAACAAATCGTAAAAAAATATACTCAGAGCAACGTAGTCAGCCAGTATGCATTTTTGCTGACGAACAAAGATACCGTTCCTACAGTTTTTTATGGGGACTTGTTTAAAACAAACAGTTCATATATGAAGGAAAAGACGCCTTATTATACATCGATCACGAACATCCTAAAGGCAAGAAAAGCATATGCGTATGGAAAACAGGCAGTCACTTCTTATCAGACCAATACGTCGACTAAGACAGCCGGCCAGGATTTGATTGCAAGTGTACGATATGGCAAAGACCGGAATACTGGAATTGCAACTGTAATTGGAAACAATCCGAAGACAGATTCCATCATTAAGGTAAATATGGGAACACAACACGCCAATCAGGTATTCAAGGATGCAACAGGATTTGACACAAATAAGCTTGTGACTGACAGCAAAGGTGTATTGACTGTACACGTTAAAGGAACCAGCAACCCTCAGGTTACAGGTTATATCGGAGTATGGACACCTTCCAAGGATAAAACTCCTTCAATTTCATGGACTAAATCCAATTATGACGTGTATCAGGGCAAAAAAGTAAAAATCCAGCCGCAGTTAAAGAATTCAGCATCTAAGATCACTTCCGCGAAATACAGCACTTCCAACAAGGATATCGCTACAGTTGACAGCGCTGGGAATGTGTCAGGAAGCAAGAAAACAGGAAAAGCGACTATTTCCGCTACAGTCACAACGGCAGATCATTTTACTCTCTACACAACCGTTCAGGTGAATGTAAAGACGAATGCTGTAACCCTTAAGTATAATAGCGCTACCTTAAAAAAGGGCAGCAAGGCAACTATATCCGTTAAACTTTCTACGGATAAAATTAAATCGGTGACTTACAAATCATCAAATACCAAAATCGCGACGGTCAGCTCATCCGGACAAGTTACAGCAAGAAACAAAGGCAAAGCAATTGTAACAGCGAGCTATAAGACGGTTGGCGGGTATGTGGTAACAAAGATATATACAGTTACTGTAAAGTAAAGATCATTTCCATTAAAAAGGGCCAAAGAACACATTCTTTGGCTCTTTTCTATGACTAATGCGAGGAATAGAAAGAAAAAAGGACCTTTGGGTTTTTGTTGAATTGATCGGAATTACGATAAAGATTGTATTTCTTTTCGTTAAATGTAGGCCATCTCGACATGAATGATTTTTGTATATATAGTGTACTGGGCCGATTGACGGTTTGTAAATACGCTTCCTTTTAAAAAAAATGTTCTTCCAGCCAGGCAAGCGTATGCTCCAGCATACCCAATGTAATGGTGTGATTCACATTTGAAAACAGTTCAAGCTGCACCTGATTCGTTACTCTTCGGGCTGCTTCAAAAAAAGCTTGCTGACCTGCCGGATTGATGGAGGTATCGTCTTTTCCATGAAGTAACAGGATGCTTCTATCCTTCAATTCATGGAGGAATTGAATGGGGTCATATTTCCGGATCTCTTCCTGGTCAGGATAAGCCTGTGATCCTTGGTTTTGAAAGATTCTTTCAGAAACTTCAAAGGCAGAAGAGCCATTGATATTGATAAGCCCATCATATAGAGGCGATTGGGCAAATGCTCCGCTTGCAATGAAGCCTCCCATGGAACTTCCTAAAAGGACGAGCTTCCTCTCTTTTTCCTTTTTTAATTGCCTGGCCAGATTTTCCCCTTCCTGCACGCTTTCCAGAATCGTTTTCCAAAAGTACTTCTCCATTACATCCTTTCTAAAATGCCGGGACAGGCACTGGCGTGAATCATGATAGAGAATTTCCAGGATGATGACCTCATAGCCCCACTTGGCCAGCAGGTTCCCAAGAAACGCCTGATCCTCCGCTCTGGTTCCCCAGCCATGATACAGCAGCAGCATTGCATTCTTGCCTGTGCCTTCCGGTTGGATATGAAAGCACGGAATGCCTGCAATTTCAGTATGTATAAAACTCATAATCTATTCTTTCTCCCATCACAGTACGGATGTGGCTCGCCTGAAACCACATGCCAGTGAAGATGCTTGGAATCCTGATAGTCTCCGAGATTCGTAAGGACCCGGCAGGCGCCATACTGGGCGGTCACCTTCTCCGCAGTCTCCTGGATCACCCTCATAAGCTCGATCAGCAGAGGGGTATCCTTTTCTGATAAGGGAGGCGATATGCCGTTTGGGAATAACGACTATGTGGACGGGCCAGCAGGGTTTTGTATGATGATAAAGGACAGCAATGGAAATTAAAGAGAATCTAAGCTAAATAGAAGTGATACATGATTAGAACAAAGTTGACCGCAATTCTTGTAAACCTCATGTTAACACCATCCTATTCAGAATATCCTGCCTCGTTACAGCCTAAACTTAACACTGGTTTATTGAGAAGAAATTAAGTTGATGTAAAAATTAACCACTAAAAGCTGTAATTAAGGATCTTTCTCGCTTAGGTTTATTTCTCTCTCTGAGGATTTCAATAACAAAGTGGTATGGCATATTCAGGACTTCGTTGATATCCTTTCCATTTTTTATTACATCGAGGTTGAGTTCCTTCCAGCCGATCACGTTTGATAATTAGTTTTTTTATATGTTATAAAAAGTTAACATTTGGACTTTTAAAAGGCGCTCTTTGTAGAATTTTAGTACCTCATTTTGTTGCTTTGTTTTCGAATCCTCCTGGAAACCTCTAAGCCATCAAGTTTTGGGAACATCCAATCCAGAATAATGAAACTCCAATCACTTTCTTCAATTTTTTGGTCAGAAACAATACTTTTGTATTAAAAATCTGGGATTTAATCTTCAAAAATAGAAGTGATTCCATGGTTTTAGTTTTTTCATTCGAACCGTCTATTCAACTGTGGGGGGGCATAGCTTGGAATGGCTGTTCACAATTAAAGGTTCAAAGCAAAAAGAAGACTTCACCCCTATCATAGATAGTGGACCGTCTTATTTTTGCTTTATTTCGTGCCCTGAACTGCGGCAAATTAATTTGTCAACACCCATAGACTCCCTTTTATTTTTTTAGTTTTCAAGTTGGAACGTTTGGCTGTAATGAACCTTTCCGTTTTCATCGCGTATTTCCACGCCTGCTTGATTTTTAGCCGGATCTACACGGAACACACCGAAGTTGAAGAAATTACCTTCCGCATACAAGCTTTCAGGACCGAAGGTAGGATCCAATGCAGGAGGATTGATTTTTACTGCCCCGATTGGACCGCTGATCAGTTCGTGATAATCTGTTTTGCCGTCATGATTTGCATCGTATTTGATCACTTCGGCAAAATGCACATCGGTTGAGACGAAATAGACATTTTTGATTCCTTTTTCA
Source organism: Peribacillus kribbensis DSM 17871 (assembly GCF_000430765.1). Classification (GTDB taxonomy): domain Bacteria; phylum Bacillota; class Bacilli; order Bacillales; family DSM-1321; genus Paraperibacillus; species Paraperibacillus kribbensis. Next base: position 44,332 of record NZ_AUMQ01000038.1, read on the forward strand.
ATGATAAAATCCGAGATTTTTTTGAACTCATTTTCAAATCCTGTCGGGTCATTAGGGTCGGCATTATTTCCATTTGCCCAGCCATCCCTGACGTCTTTCTTTCCTGTCGGAATGGAGATTGGCACTGTCGTAACGACAAATTTCACCTTAGCCTTTGAGTCTAGCAGCTGCTGTTCAAGCCAGTTTAACTGTTCTTGGCCAAGCATTGTTTTATCCGGGCCATCCGCCATGGTGTTCGGAGAGCGGTACCCGCGGTTGTTGAGCATGATCATATCCATCGTATTGCCCCATGAATACTTGTGATAAAGCTTGTCTCCTGCACTGCGTTCACTTGAAATCGGCCAATAATCCTTAAATGCACGCAAACCGGTTGGAGTCAGCGGTTGGGAGGGGCCAGAAAAGTCATTGGTCACTTCATGATCATCCCAAATGGCATACGTTCCTGCTTTCTGTAAAAGACTGCGTAAGCCTGCATCTGTACGATTCTCTTTATATTTTGCCCAGTAATCCTGTACGGTTTGGGAAGGAGGGTTAGGAACAGCCGGTGTCTTATTGTCGGCATAGATGCTATCCCCGAGGAACAGGAAGTAATCCGGATTTAATGCAGACATTGCCTGGAACGATTTGTACGGCGGAATTTGTCCCTGACCGCCAGTGTCTCCGCCCCAGACCATCGTTACTGGTTTTAGACTGTTTTTCTCAGGCACTGTTTTAAATGATCCCTTCACCGAATAGTCACTGGATAGGGCATGTGCACGATAATAATAAGTCGTATCTGCCTGTAATCCATCGACCTTCATATGGACAGTGTAATCTTGTTCCGATCGTGCAAGGCCGGTTTTTACGATTGGATGTCTAAAACTGCTATCGGTTGAAATTTCAAATTGCACTTTGGCCGGGCCATTCGTGCGTGCCCATAGTGTGGCAGAAGAATCCGTTACATCACCGCTTGCAACCCCATGTGAAATAAAAGGCTTTTCCATTAGATCTGCAAGCTGGCCAGGATTGCTCGTGAACTCTCCATCAACACCAAGAGAAAGCATGGAAACCATATCATCCTGTGTATTTACTGTCCGCGGCTGAACGAGAAGATGGTTTTCGTGGGCAGCTTCCATGAAGGTTGGAACGACCAAATCTTGACTTGGTCCTACACCTGCTGCGTAATCAGAAATCCGCTTGAATTCCTGGAATACATCTTTACCTTGCAGCATATCCGCCGTATATAGCTGAATCCGTTTTACATCCGGTGCCAGGGATTGCAACTTACGAAGGCTGTCCTCACTGAATGATTCAAAAACAAGATTCTTGTTATTGAGGGCATTATATTTTTTCAAAGTCTCAACAAGTTTCTCTTCCATTCCAGGATCAACATTTGGTGCTTTTGTTTCAATATAAAGGCCAACTTTTCCATGACCCTTTTCTTTTACAAATTGAATCGCTTCTTCCAGAGTGAGCACACGATGTCCTTTATATTCCTTTTCTTTATCCTCATGACGTGCCCCGCTTGCATCCAGACGTTTAATTTCTTCCAGCGTGAAATCTTTCACCAGCCAAGGTGCACGGTCTGGATAAAGTTGCTTCGCATTTGTTGTTGCCGCTAGAGAATCATCATTCATCAAAATTAAGTGGCCATCCTTCGTCATTCGAAAATTCAGTTCAACGTAATCTGCATGCCTATTAATTGCCTGCTTGAAGGCTGCATATGTATTTTCTGGGCCAAAGGCGGATGCACCCCGTTGGGCAATGACGGAAACATTTGAGGAAATCGGACGTAACGTACTTTGCCCATTGTCCGTAGATGTTGCTTGGCTGCTTGTACTTGGGGAGGCGAAAACCGCCATAGAAGCTCCTGAAGATACTGTTAGGGACAGACAAGCAAGCCCAGCTATAAAACTCTTTTTCATTTTTTTCAACCCCTAGTTCATTTTTGCTTTCGTACTTTAAACTACAGGGGAAACGTTAAGTTTTGTTTACAAGAATACTAACTTTTAGTAAAATCCTGGAATATCAAACTTTTCGCTTAGTTTACAAATGAAAGATAGATTTATTCTCCTAAGACAAAATGCCCAATTAACGATTTTTTACAGTCACTTATGGTAAGGGGAATATCATCATACACATCTAACTGTTTTTGTATTCAGTACATTCCAATCATAAACCTCACATGGCGAAGGAATGATAGGGCGATTGACCCGTTGAGACTTTGTCCATTATGATTGGTATCTATCTTCCAAAAGCAAGTGGTGAATTAGTAGCTTCAGGATGGCCTTTTACAATTTGAATATTTATTCTTCCTGCCGAATCCAGTATAAGGCTCGACATATAATCACTTTTCCCAGAACTATTTATACCAATACTCCAACTTGTCACCCTTCTTATTCTCACTAAACCTATAAAACAATGTAAAAAAGGCTCCTATGGGAGCCCTTTCCATTAATTAATCTTTATATAGCAAATGAATGGCTTCCGATTTGCCTGATAACATGACGGGAGAAAATCCAGTTATCACTGGCAAGACGCGGGTTATAGTAATACAACGCACCACGGCTCGGATCCCACCCAAGGTATGCATCCCTTGCTGCCTGGTATGCTGAAGAATCAGGGGTTAAAAAGTACTGGCCATCCTGTACTGCGGAAATAGCATTCCTTTGGAAAATAACCTCTGATATGGTATCAGGAAACATATTTGATTGGACTCGATTCAAAATGACAGAAGCTACTGCTACCTGCCCTTCGTAGCTTTCACCACGTGCCTCTCCATAAACAACATGTGCCATCATGTTGATGTCCTCAAATCTTTTTGATGTTTTAGGACCTACCATTCCAAGTGCCTCAATATTAAAATCCTTTTGGAATCTTTTCACTGCATTTTCTGTAACAGGGCCATAATAGCCTGTAACATGAGAATTAAAATAACCCATTTCCTTTAAAATTGTCTGAGTATGTATAACCTGTTCCCCAGTTGAACCAACAGATAACTGTGCCGCTTCAGCTGCCCTAAGTGAGAAACTAAAACTTAAAACAAAAACCCCAAGGCAAATCAAATTTTTTAAAAGCTTCATTATGTCCTCCTTGTTATTGTAATACCTTTAAGTATGTATACTCCCCTTTCCTTGAGGTAGTTTCCCTGTGCTATTTTTTTTAAACAAATTTAATTAAAAGGGTAATATTTTACCAGGTTTAAATTCATAGTTTTACAAAAAATATCCTTCATAACCAACAGCGAACCCTCTACTACACTGCCAGAAGAGACTCGGTTAGTTTTTCGGCATAATCAACCCGGTGCCTAAAGATGCGCCCATCCACCTTTAGAACGGGCTGACCCATTAATCTAGAAGCAACATACGAAGAGTGAATTTTATATAATGTTATACCGACCTTTTAATTACTTTTCCTGCCTGTTGGGAAATGGATTCAGGTCCCATTTCCCAACAGGCACAAAAAAATCCCGCAGGAGGTTCCTGCGGGCAATTGGAGCCGGTGTCACCCGGTCCATTTGTCGAGTACTAAAACTTAGGGTTGAAGAATTACTGAATCGTGCAATTCGGCTGACTTTGATTTCTCAAGTAGTCCTGCTTTTCATAGGCAATGGATTATATTAACATGGAAGAAAGAGTAAAAATTCAGTTCTTTTCCTTGTTAACCAGAAATTATAAGTCATTACAGATATTTAATCATATTTTCATAAAGTCTCAAAACCTGCTTAATCCCCGCATAATAGGATTAATTCGTTAATACTCTTGTTTTTAAGTAGTTTATTTGGTGTTTGCTACTAATGTATAATTATATGAATATTTCGAAGGAGGAGCTTCAGATGGACTTTTCCTTGATCGGACAGAAAATCAGAGAGGTCCGATTGCAGCTGGGAATGTCCCAGAAAGAAGTCTGCGCGGGAATTTGCAGCCAGGCGCAAATCAGCAAAATCGAAAAGGGCGAGGTATATCCTTCCGCTCCTACCCTTTATCAAATTACAAAGAGACTGGGGCTTGACCTGAATTATTTTTTTGAAGGAGGCATCACCCAGCGGCAGGATTATGTGGATGAAGTTAAGAGCCAGCTAAAGGCAGCGCGGAGAAATGAAGATTATCAGCTGATCAAAGATCTTGTGAGGGCAGAGCTTTCGAATCCCATTTTCATGAACAATCAGGAAAATCGGCAGTTTTTACTCTGGCACAAAGGAATTTTTGAGTATAAGCTTGATAAGAACACAGACAAAGCCCTTGGGACCCTAAAGCAGGCACTTGCTATCACACATAAAAAGGACAATATCTGGACTGAGACCGAGCTTGCGATTGTGATTTCAATCGGCTCAATCTACAGCGGGGAAAACCGGCTTGATGAGGCAATTGAAGTATTCAGGAAGACCCTTGCCTATGTAACCAATAAAATGAATATTGAAAGCCAGTCGATCCTGCCTTCGCTCTGCTTTAATTATTCCAACGCGCTGACCTGTGCTTCCCATTATGAGGAATCGATTCAATGCTGCCGGCAGGCAATTGAATGGCTGATTCAGCATGATAATATGTTTTTGCTTGGCGAGCTTCATTATAATATCGGCTATAACTATGAGTTCATGGGACAAGCCAGGGAGGCTTTCCGATATTACGAAAAGGCTGTGCGGATATTCACGCTTCAGAAGCAAACCAGGCAAATACCCTACATACGTGAAAAAATGGAGAGATTACAAAATGAGGCTGGTCCTCATTCAACTGGAGGAACGGGTTCATGATCTTTCGTATCTTTGATGGCTTGCTGCATCCGGCAAAGCTAAGAAATGAATTGGCTGAAGCTGAAGCTGTCAGCGGGCTGCCGCTGCGGGTGGTCCTGGCCTTTATATCAAGTTTATTTTTATTTTCTCTGAGCGGTTTTTTAGGAGTCGGCTCTGAGCATTTATCCGGAAAGGCTGCTGTATGGAGTCCTGCCGACTATGAAGGAATTAAATTGTTTTTTCTGGGCGGCCAATTTCTATCCGGACTGTTTTATGCACTTATCATTCTTTACTTTTTTGGTTTGTTTTTTCACATATTATTTGAAATTGATTTTCACAAAATACTGGCGGTCCAGCTGATCGTGCTCGTGATCAGTCTTGCGGGCAAAGCCGTCTCCACCCTGATGGGTACTCTGGGAGGGATCCCGGTGTCGGCTTCCCCTTTTTCTCTCGGAGTCATCGGCCATTATCTTACGAATTACGAGCCCGTCTTGTACTTTCTTGGCCAGATCTCCCTTTTTCAGGCAGCGGCAATCGTGTTCCAGATTTATATGTTCCGCGCTTTGACCCAAAAGAGGACAGGCATCATTACAATATGGGTTCTTGTTCTGCATGTCTTGTTCTGGATCATTGAAGCAATTTTACTTTCTATTAATCTGGCCAAATTTCTGTAGAGGAGGGCTCCGCCATGAACAAAAAAGCCATTGCGGCAGTTTCCATTCTGGCAGCTACATTCATAGCACTTAATCTTTTTCTTATTTTTAAAGATGATAATAAAATCAAGCGGACCTCCTATCTCAATAAATGGCAGGCTGCCAAAAAGCAGACGCTGCGAAAGGAGCTTCCGGCATCCGGGGTCGTCATTCCGGAAGAAGAACAGTATGTACACCATGATCCCAAGAAAGGGACCTTTCAAAAATTCCTTGTTAAAAAAGGAGACCAGGTAACGGCCGGGACTCCGCTTTACACATTCGTTCCTCAGGATCACGAGGAGCTCCAGCAGCAGCTGGAGTCGCAGAAGTCTGCGGCTGAAGGAGAATTACAGAGCATCAAAGAGCATATCGACAGCCTGACTAGCTATAAAAGCAGTCTCGAAACTTCCAGCACCGATACGTATGCTGCAGCAGCTGACCCGGCGGCCAAGGATCAAACCAGCCCAAATGATTTAAAAATTTTCGAGCTTGAAAAAGATCTTTACAGCCTGGAAGCCGATCAGTCCCGGATGCAGGCAAGGGTGTCGGCCATTGACAGCCAGCTGTCCTCCTTAAGCACTGACAGCTCAGAGGTGAGTGTCGAAAGTGAAGTGGACGGTTATGTTTCGGATATAAAGCAGAGCCTGAAGAATCCGCTTATTACCATCAGCTCCATAAAAACGGCAGTTGCCGGCTCACTGTCAGAAAAGAACAGGCAGGATGTCAAGGAAGGCATGGAGGTGCGGATCCTGTCCCAGAGGGGCAATCATGAATCAGCTGGCGAGATCACGGCTGCTTCTAACTTTCCTGAAAAAAAGCCTGAGGTGAAATCTAAAAGCTCTTATGCGTTCCAGACTTCCATTGCCAAGCAGAAGCCTTTCGCGCTTGCCGGCTCCCATGTGGATGTGCAGATCATAACAAAAGAGGCTAAGGGAGCTGTCGTTGTACCAGAGGAAGCTCTCCTGAAGGAAAAGGAGCGTTATTATGTATTTGCGCTCGGATCGGACGGTCTTCTGCATAAAAGGCAGGTGGAGCCCGGATTTACAGTGGATGGCAAGCGGGAAATCAGATCCGGTCTGAAGTCTGGAGATGCGGCTGCCTCCAATTACAAAGAGGTTGTAGAAAATAAAGGGCCCTTCTTTACCCAGCTTCATGCCGAAGACCTGCAGGCGTCCCGGCTAAAAAAACTCCTTGAAGGCAAGAAATGGCTCTTGTCCTTCTTCAGCGGAGTAAAAAATGGATAAAAAAATTCCTGGGCAGCATCTGCTCAGGAATTTTTATTTATTTACTCGTTTCATTTTATCCAGAAATTCTTTGGTCAATCGCTTTTCACTTTGAGAAGCCATACTTTTAAGGAGAGGCCTCTTCCTTTGCTGCGATTGATTCACACATAATCCATTAAAAGAAGCAAACTTCAACTACTACCCCTCCTGCCTTCATCCTGGTGCCCATCAGACCGAACACTCACTTGCTACTATATACCCGGATCCCTCAGGTCTAAACATAAAAAATTCGAGAAATGGAGATTGTCCCCATTTCCTTGCCCTTCAACCCTTGTGCCGCTTGATTTTAACTATCTTTTTTATGGGGTCTGTCCCTATTTCCCGTAGTTTTTTTGAATAGGGATGGAGTTGAAAATGTAGTATAATGAAAAAATACGTTCTTTTCCTCCGGCTGCTGATGCCGGCATTTTCTTGCTGGTTCCAGGCGCCCTGGAAAAGAGAATGGTTAGTTATTTTCAACTAAATATTTGGGAAAGGGTGATGCGGCAGAGCTGGTTTCTGCCCTCGGCTCTGCGCAGAGCCTGTAATTTCCTGCGGATCCTGGAAATACTGGCGGCTTTTCGTGGATGAATTGATCCATGGATCCAAGCATCTCGGCGTAGTATCTTCCTTGGAAAACATGTCCATCCTGTTGGTAGCGCCTATTAATATAGAAGAAGTACCTCGTGTTCAGCTTTTTCATGACCGGTGCGGTTGGACACTGATGGTTTCGCGCGGGGAGAATGGACTTGATTGCACTGGCTTCTGGCAGCATCGACAGCTGCGTATTCGGAACCTTGTCATCGAGAAAATGATCGGCACGGCGATTTTCGTCGCAGATGATCATAAGTGCACCGGAATGCCAGCATGGCATTTTCTAGTTATTCGTTTATCTCCTTTTTTGGTTTTGAATATACACGTTTTACAAATACATTTTGAAAAAAAGGGTCAGACCCCATAAAAAAGTATGTTTCATAGGGTTTTTGGCTCAGGAAATGGGGACAGTCCCCCTAGTGAGGAGGATTTGGTTTGGATGTTTTGAAGGTTGGGGAGCTTTTGCTGGAGGTTTTGGATCGGGATGATGCCGAGGCTGCGGAGGCAGTCCAGAAGGGATTTGCTTTGCATAGCCGGGGGCTTGTGTATCGTCTTGCGGATTTTGGCGAGGAAATTACGGCCACGGTCCAGGACGAGGGGACAAAGAAGGTGTATCTCGACTGCATCATGCCTCAGGAAAGCAGCTGTTCCTGTAATTGGGGCTTTATGTGCCAGCACCAGATTGCGGTCTTCCTGACAGCCTATGCCCGGAAGGCAAGTGCGATTTCATGGCTGTCCTCATGGAAAGGAACTTCCAAGTCTCCTGCCGAGGAGCTAAGCAATGTGATTCCGATCACTAGTGCAAAGGAATTACTGAAGCAGAAGACCTCCATGAGCCGGGATTACTCCACCTGGAAAAAGTTCACGAAGAGCAGCTTTAAGAGCTATATCCTTGAAAATAAAACCATGCCTGAATATATGCTGGACCGGATGCTCTCAAGCTTTAATCAGCGCATAAGGGAAAAAGCGCCGCTTGAACGTGAATGGCGGCATTTATATGACTTTATTACAAATTATATTGTATTTCTGGAATGCCTGAAGCTTTTAAATGCTGAATCGAGCCCAAAGGTCTCTCTTTCCTTTTTCCACGACCTGGCCGCCGATCTGGCCGAGGAGCTTCAGGATATGGTCCTTTCAATCGGAAGACAGTCCCAGCCATTCGCCTTCGATAAAATGCTTGCCGGGATCAAGGATGAAGCTGAGCAGCTTCTCTCCGGCCGCAATCCCCTTCAGTTTGAACGCCTGGAGCTCTACCGCTCACTCTGGAGGCACCTTTTTAATTCCAAGGACTGGCGCACCGCTGAATGGGACCGGCTTCAATCGGAGCTGGATGAGCCTCATTCGGAAATAGAGAAGCTTTCTCTTCAGGTTGCAGCCATCCACCTATCACTTCTGCTGAGTAAAGATGAAGAGGCCCGGAGCCTGATCGATGGACTGCCCCCTTCAGCCAGCCCTTTTCTCTATTCATGGCTGCAGCGGGCCATCGAGACGGGCAATGAGAAGCGGACCCTCTTTTTTGTGGAGCATGTGATAAACAGGATTGGAGCCTATTTAGGAGCCCTCCACTCCTATTATGAGCGGTCTGACTTTGTTAGGACCTTCGCCATGCCGATCAGGGTATTCTGCCAGGAGACCAAGAAGTCCGATCTTTTGGAACGGTTTTATAAAGAGACGCTTCCCTACAGCTTTCTCGAATATGCGAGGATGCTTCTGGAACAGAAGGAATACCGGCGCTGGGTCGAGCTCCAGGTGATTTCCGGCGACGGACTCAGCATGGTGTCAAACGAGACCATCAAGATCCTGCAGAAGGAAGAACCGTCCCTTCTGCTGCCGCTCTATCATCATGTGGTCTTTACAAGCCTTGAGCAGAAGAACCGGCCAGCTTATAAAACGGCCGTCCGTTACTTGAAAAAGCTGAAAACCTTATATAAAAAATTAGATCAGGAAGAAAGATGGGCTTATTTCTTGAACCATCTCACCGTCTCTACCAAGCGTCTGCGGGCCTTTCAGGAAGAATTGCAAAGGGGTAAGCTGATCCATGTGGAATAAATCAAAAATACTTGTAGATGTCCAGATGCATAAAGATGGCCAGTTTATGATAACCGGCCGGGATGAAAATCATCATAATATCCCTATCCAGACCTTAAGGAAGCTGTTCTTTACCTGGGATGAATCCAGCTTCTACGGGACGATGCTTGAAACAAAGGGCTATGAAAAGCTGGCGGGTGTCCCTGTCGATGCCTGGGGCATGCTGAGTGTGTTCGGAAAAGAAACCTTTAACAGCTTTATTGAATGGGATTGGGGAGACTTTGCCTCCTTCTGCCTATCGACTGCCCATTCCCTGCTGGAAGGCTTCGAGCAGGGAGTCCCTGTCCCGGATTTTGCGCGCCTTCTGCGTGAAGAACCTGCCTGGGACCTGCCTCCTGGTATTCTGAATGAATTTGATTCAGGCTTTCTCGAGGAGCCGCTGGCCGTTCCCTTGGCCGCAGCAGGAATGAATGCCGGCAGGGAACAGACCGTCAAAGCCCGGGAATTTCTTGAAAACTGGTATAATGCGGCAGCCTCTCAATACTTAGCGCGGACGGTAAGCGAAGAGCGCTGGCAATCCACGATCAAGGGATTTTCTGAAGCAAGTACAACTCCGGAGGAGCTTCAGGCATACTTCACTCCCGAGCGCTGGCAAAAATGGCTGAATCCAAAAGAGGACACGAAACCGTTCACGACCGTTCTCCGGCTTACAGAGCCTGAAAACGGAGAAGGTCCGTGGATCCTTGAAACCATGCTCAGATCCAAAAAAGATGAAACAACTATTCTTCCTTTTGCAGGAAAAGGCCGCCAAAAGCCGCCAAAAAGCTGGCAGCCCTTCTTGGATGAAGCAAAGCAGGAAGTGGAGGACTGGGCGAAGCTCGCTCCCTATTTACGGGCAGAGGGCACCTTTATCAACGAACTGGATGAGGCCGAGGCCTGGGACTTTTTAACGAATGAAAGTGAAAAGCTGATCTTCCTCGGAGCAGAAATTCTGCTTCCATCCTGGTGGCAGGCCATCCGCGAGGCTTCTTTCCGCGTGAAGGCACGTGTAAAAAGCACGCCGTCCTCGCGTGGGCCTTCCTATGTCGGTCTGCAGGCACTGATGGATTTCGACTGGCGCTTCTCCATGAATGGAGTCGACTTTTCAGAAGCCGAGTTTCAAAAGATGGTTGAAGAAAAGCGGCGCCTCATCTATGTACAGGGGCAATGGGTGAAGCTCGATCCCGCCTTTATCCGCCAGATTCAGGATATGATGCACGAGGCAGAGAAAAAAGGGCTCCAGCTCAGCGATCTCCTTCATCAGGAGCTGTCTCCGGCGGAGGAAGAAGACGACGCTGCAGGAGAAGACGATGATATGCTGAGGATCCAGTTTGAGCTGAACATGGAGCTGAAGCGCCTGATGTCTTCTCTCAGGGAAACAAGATCCATTCCGGTTGTTTCTCCGACTGAAAACCTCCACGGGACATTGAGGCCTTACCAGATCCAGGGATTAAGCTGGCTTTACTTCCTGAGGGAGCATGGCTTTGGTGCCTGTCTCGCCGATGATATGGGACTTGGAAAAACCGTTCAGATCATCGCTTATCTCTTGAAAGTGAAGAGTGCTGGCAGCGGGGACAGCCAAGAGGCAGACGGAAAGCCTGCCCTCGATACATCCCTGATCATCTGCCCGACATCCGTTCTTGGAAACTGGCAGCGGGAGCTTGAACGATTTGCTCCCGACCTGAAGGTGTATCTGCATTACGGCAGCAGCCGGCCAAAGGATGCCGAGTTTTATGAGACGGTCAAGGATTATGATGTGGTGCTCACTTCATACGGCATCACCCATCAGGATACCACCGAGCTTGAATCCATCCATTGGTCGAGCATCATTCTGGATGAAGCGCAGAATATTAAAAACGCCGGCACTAAGCAGTCCAGGGCTGTGAGAAAGTTACAGGGTACGCACCACATCGCCCTCACAGGAACACCGATGGAAAACCGTCTGAGCGAGCTCTGGGCCATCTTTGATTTTATCAACAAAGGCTATCTGGGAACGCTCGGCCAGTTTCAGGAGAAATATGTGGGTGCCATTGAACGGGAGCAGCAGCAGGGGAAAATCAAGGAGCTTCAGCATCTGATTCAGCCGTTCTTATTAAGGCGGACCAAAAAGGATAAAGAAGTCGCCCTCAATCTTCCGGATAAGCAGGAGCAGAAGGAATTTGTTCCACTGACAAGCGAGCAGGCTTCCCTGTATGAACAGCTAGTCCAGGATACCTTCTCCCAGATCGAAAAGCTGTCTGCGATGGAAAGAAAGGGCATGATCCTTTCTCTATTAGGCAAGCTTAAGCAGCTTTGTGACCATCCTTCTCTCTATCTGAAGGAAGGTGTGGAGCAGCATGAAGCGGCACGTTCCGGAAAGCTCGAGAAGCTGGTCGAGCTGATTGATGCAGTCCAGGATCAAAAGGAAAGCTGCCTCATTTTCACCCAGTATATCGGAATGGGAGAAATGATGAAGAATCTGCTGCAGGAACGCTTCGGCCTGGATGTGCCTTTCCTGAACGGAAGCATGCCGAAGGCCAAACGGGATGAACTCATTGCCGACTTCCAGGAAGGAAAATTCCCGATCTTCATCCTATCCTTAAAGGCTGGCGGAACAGGGCTCAATCTGACGGCAGCCAATCACGTCATCCACTATGACCGCTGGTGGAACCCGGCCGTTGAGAACCAGGCAACAGACCGTGCCTACCGGATCGGCCAGAAGAAGTTCGTCCATGTCCATAAGCTCGTCTCCACAGGGACACTCGAGGAAAAAATCGATGCTATGCTTGAGAAAAAGCAGGCCTTGAACGAAGAAATCCTCAAGGGCGAAACCTGGCTCACCGAACTGTCCGACAAGGAACTGCTTGACCTTGTTGCTCTTTCTTAGTGTTATCGGAAAGGGCTGGCCGTTTTCAGGTGCTTTGCCGAAATGAAATGTGAGACTCGCCAACGATGGCGAGTCTCTTTATTAGGAGTACATTGAGTTACCCGCAAAATCAAAATAAGGGGAGATTTTCCCATTATTTGCTGGATGGAGCCCATTTCAGGAAAAATAAGGGGAAGTTTGGACTTCCGTCAAGAAAGTGGACACTAATTTTAGGATAACTTTTAAAATGATGGCTTGTTTTGTATAAACTAAATGTTTCCCTAGGTAGGA
>NZ_AUMQ01000039.1 GCF_000430765.1 Peribacillus kribbensis DSM 17871
AAGCATGAAGCCCCCCTCAAGATGAGATTTCCCATAGCGTCAAGCTAGTAAGATCCCTGAAAGATGATCAGGTAGATAGGTCTGAGGTGGAAGCGTGGTGACACGTGGAGCTGACAGATACTAATCGATCGAGGACTTAACCTAGTTGGTTTATGAAACGTGTACTGCCTTCTGTTATCTAGTTTTGAAGGAACGAAGTTCTTTCATTTTGTCTGGTAGTTATGGCAAAGAGGCCACACCCGTTCCCATCCCGAACACGGAAGTTAAGCTCTTTTGCGCCGATGGTAGTTGGGGGCTCTCCCCCTGTGAGAGTAGGACGCTGCCAGGCACACCGAGATCAGCTGACATTGCTGGTCTTTTTTTGTGTTCTGATTTTGGTTTAAACGAGGGATAATGTAAAGGAGCGGCTGAGTTCTTTTGAGCCCAGAGGTAAAGTTGAATAACACCAAACCATCTAGTATAAAACACAACGGACAACCTCTCAGCCCATTCGGGCTAAACCAAAAAGAAAAAGCACCCGATAAGATCTTTCGCTAACATGAGCGGGTGAGGAGTGCGATATAATAGATATTATATACATATTTAAAGTGAGAGGATGTACGGATGATGAATGCTTATAAAAGCAGGCAGGATGTGCCAAGCGAGCATACATGGGACCTAAGGGATATTTTTGGAGACATGGAGGAATGGGAAGACCAATTTAAGAAGGTGGAAGCATCGATTGATGAGATTCGGGCTTTTCAGGGGAATATCCATTCCAGCGGGGATCTATTGGCTTATTTGAAGAAAGGTGAGGAAGTTTCATCGCTGTTCCAGCCGCTTTATGCGTATTGCAGGCTGCAGCTTGACTTGGATACGAGGGATTCTGAGGCTCAGTCACTATTGGACAGAGCGTCACGGCTGAGTGTGCAATTAAGTGAAGCCCGTTCCTTTTTTATGCCGTTTTTATTGAGTCTTGAAGAGGAGACGCTTAAGAGGTTTATTTCTGAGCAGGAGAGCCTTGGCTATTTTGAAGAGAGTCTTTTGGAATCTTACCGTTATAGACAGCATGTCCTGACAGGAGAGCAGGAGGAGCTCCTGTCTAAGCTTGGAGAAGCGCTGGCTGTGCCGGGCAAGACGTTCAATATGATGAATAATGCAGACATCAAGTTCGGAGATGTCACCGATCAAGATGGAAGGAAAGTGGAATTGACGAGAGGGATGTATTCTAAATTAATGGAGGATGAAAACCGAGGGGTGAGGAAGGAAGCATACCAGGCTTATTATCAGCCATACAAGCAATTGAAAAATTCCATTGCTTCCACGCTGGCCGGAAATATTAAAAATAATGCGGTTCTTTCAAAAATAAGGAAATATCCCACATCCCTGGAGAAGGCACTTTTTGGTGATAAGGTGCCAAAGATAGTGTATGAAAATTTGATCGAATCCACAAAGAACCATATAGCACCCCTTCATTCCTACAATGCGCTGCGTAAGGAGCTCCTTGGCTTGGATACTCTTGCACCGTATGATCAGAGTGTGGATCTTGTAAAGGGAGTAAAGCGGGAAATCTCCTTTGATGAAGCTTATGAAACGATGCTGAAAGCCCTCTCTCCTCTAGGAGATGATTATATTGAAAACCTTCGTTCGTTTAAAGAGAAAAGGTATATAGATGTCTGGGAGACTCCCGGAAAACGTTCTGGTGCCTATAACTTAGGATTATATGGAGTCCATCCGTTTGTCCTGCTTAACCATCGCAATGATTTGAACAGCCTGTTCACGCTTGCTCATGAGATGGGCCATGCGATGCACAGCTATTACAGCAGTAAGCAGCAGCCGAGAATATCGGCCGGATACAGCATCTTTGTTGCCGAGGTGGCTTCTACTGTCAATGAAGTGCTGCTGATCAGGCATCTATTGAGCGAATCAAAAGAAAAAGATCTCAAGAAGTATCTTCTGAATCATTTTATTGACCAGTTTAAGGGAACCTTTTTCACCCAGGTCATGTTCGCGGAGTTCGAGAAAATCACGCATGAACTGGCAGAAGAAGGTAAACCTTTAAATGCCGAAGTTTTTAATGATATTTATGAAAAATTGACGAAAGATTATAACGGGGAATCTCTAGAAATTTGTGAGGAAGTTAAATACGGGTGGACGAGAATTCCCCATTTTTACCGTCCATTTTATGTTTATAAATATGCCACAGGGTTTGCTTCAGCTCTATACATTGCTGATCATCTTTTACATGGCGGGGAAGGGTTCCAAAAGGACTACCTGACATTCCTTCAGAGCGGCAGCTCTGATTATCCTTTGGAACTACTGAAAAAAACTGGAGTCGATTTATCGGGTCCTGATCCCATCGATAATGCCTTGAAGCAATTTAAGGAATTGGTGGAGGAGTTCTTAAAATTAAATGAATGAATACCAAAATGGAAGGGTTGATTCCCTTCTCTTTTTTTTATGAATAATTGGGCTGTAAGGGAAGAAATCTTCATATGAATAGATATAAGTACGCCGGGATTGGAGGCTGTTATGTTTATTCATATTGTTAAAAAGGGAGATACGTTATATTCAATCAGCCGACGTTATAGGGCATCCCTGGAACAATTAAGAAATGTGAATGGCCTTGAGGGAGAAGTGGTTGTCCCAGGGCAGGCTTTGCTGCTGCCTCTCTATACATATGTCGTCCAGCCGGGTGACACACTTACCAGGATTGCGAAAAAGGCTTTTGTCACGATGGAACAGCTTCGCAGGGCCAATCCAGGAATTACGTCCCAGGTACTGCAGGCTGGAAGTTCCATTTCAATTCCAGATATATCGAATTACCTTGCTGCTACGTTGGGGTTTTATGTTATAAGAAGCCCGGAGCTTGATGTGCAATTGGTTAATGACTTTGCTCCTTATTCCTCTTTAATATCTATGTTTGAATATCACATAACAGGAGCAGGAGGCATTGCGAATAACCTGAACGATAAAGCAGCGATTGAAGCCACCTGGAAAAACAGGGTGACGCCGCTTGCAACTATCACCAACTTATCTTATGGTGGATTCAGTCCGGAATTGGCGGGCACGGTTCTGAATAACCCTGCTGCAAGGAGAAATTTGGTCGATAATATCTATAATTTACTAAAACGTAAAGGGTATGGAGGAGTAAACATTGATTTTGAACGGGTAAGGGCACAGGATCGGGATCTATTCACAGGCTTCTTAAGGCAGCTGAGGGATCGGTTGAATCCTGAAAAACTGGCTTTGACCATTGCTGTTCCAGCAAAGACGAGTGAGGAAATCTCCTGGCTCAGAGGGTATGATTATGGAGGAATAGGATCCGTTGTTAATTATATGTTTATCATGGCATATGACTGGCATCATTCGGGGAGTGAACCGGGTCCGGTAGCACCGATAACAGAGGTGAGGAGGACGATCGAGTTTGCCATCCGGACGGTTCCCAGAAGGAAGATCATTATAGGCGTCCCTCTCTATGGATACAACTGGTCCATTCCTTATCGGCCGGGAACCGTTGCTTCGGCCATCTCCAACCAGGGTGCGATTGAAACAGCATTGAGGCATGAAGCGCCTATTCAGTATTCAGAAGAATATCAGTCGCCTTTTTTCAGGTATACAGATCAAGCAGGACAGACCCATGAGGTATGGTTTGAGGATGTAAGGAGCATGAGTGAAAAAATCAGGATGGTCCGGGCATATGGCCTGCAGGGAATCGGAGCCTGGCAGCTTACCCTCGGGTTTCCCCAGGGAGTATGGCTGCTTCGTAAATTCTTTAGGATTAGGAAAGTGTAAAAAAAGAGGATTGTCTTTTGCGGACAGTCCTCTTATATCATTATAAAAGTTATATTTTGGGTTTATATGCTCCTGCAGGCGTCCATTTTAATGAGATTTAATCAAACTTTCGACTTTTTTAAGGATATTCACTCCACTGTATTTGAGGGTAGAGCGATGTGCAAGGACGGCTGAGGCAAAGAGCAGGACAGCCGTCAGAAGAAACACGATTTGAATCGTAAAGATGCCCCCGACAAATCCTCCAAGGATAGGTCCGAGCATGCCTCCCAGCTGATTTGCCGTCTGGTTTAAACCAAAGGCCCGCCCTCTTGCATCCGGATCCGTCCATTTTACAATCAAGCCATTCAATGCAGGGAACACAGCACAGAAAAAGAATCCGAATATAAACCGTGCAATGGAAAAGCCCCATACATCGTTAAAGAAAATCTGGGCCAGGGAGCCGAGTCCGCCGCCTATCAACCCAATCAGGAGAATTGTTCCAAAGCCGATCTTATCCGAAAGCTTCCCCCAATACGGACCAATCAGAATGCTGGAAATCCCGGGTATGGAAAAGATCAGTCCAGCCAAAAAGGATGTATTATGAGAAGTGCCATGCAAATTCATGATATGAAGAGGCAGCACCGGTTCCAGAATCATAATGGAGCAGGCGGCACCCATAGTCAGCATCAAAACCATCATGAGCGGTTTATTTCCAGCTGCCTCTTGTATGTTCTTTTTAACAGAGCCTCTCGTCTTGCTTGGTGTAAATTTTTCTTCCCTTACAAGGAACAGGACAAGCAGGGTGGAAATGAGCACCATGCAGCCTCCAGTGGCAAAAGATAAGCGGTTGCCAACCAATTCGGAGATTCCGCCTCCAAGCAGCGGACCAATGATTCCCCCGGAAGCGGTTCCTGTAGAAATCGCTGCTAACGCATATCCAACTTTCTTCTCCGGCGTATTCGTACCGATCAAGGCGACCGCCCCGGGAATAAAGCCGGTAAGCAGTCCCTGTGATATGCGAAGGATCAGCACTTCATAAGGATTAGTAACAAAAGACATCAGAGTATAGATGATAAAAAGAAAAAAGCCTGCTCTGACAATCATCGGTTTACGGCCATACTTATCCGCAATCGTTCCCCAAAAAGGTGCGGAAACAGCGCCAGCTAAAAACGCAGCACTAAAGGTTATGCCAGACCAGATTTCAGTGTGATGATGGACGCCGATCTGCAAAAGAAAAAGCGGCAAAAACGGTATGACCATTGAAAAACTAGCAGACGTTATAAAAACACCTATCCAAAGAACCCATAAATTTCTCTTCCAAGTTTCCATCCAAGATTCACTTCCTAATTAAATATGGTCTTTATGATTCCAATAAACTTTCGGGAAATAGGAAAAATAATGCCATTTTCAATTGTAAGACTTCCCAATCAAAAGGTAAAGATATATCACCATCCTGTTTTACGTTATGAATGTTCGCTTTAAGACCATTTTTATAACTGAGTGACTATTTTTACTAACAGAATATTCAGTATGTTATACTGTCAGGGAAGTTCAAAAACGGGACTTCCTATTAGTATAGAGAGCGGAGATGAGCGAAATGACAAAGAGCGTAGCTGAGAAAGGATTTTATGGGGAATTTGGCGGCAGTTTTGTAACTGATGAATTGAAGAAAGTTCTTGGTATTTTAGATGATAATTTTGAGAAATACAAGGATGACCCCGAATATAAAAAAGAATTTTCCTATTACATGCAGGAATATATCGGACGTGAAAATCCCCTGACATATGCAGAGAATCTTACAAAGCATGCCGGGGGTGCAAAAATATACCTAAAGCGTGAAGATTTGAACCACACAGGTGCACACAAGATCAATAATGCCATTGGGCAGATCCTCCTTGCGAAAAGAATGGGAGCCAAAAGGATTATAGCTGAGACCGGAGCTGGACAGCACGGAGTAGCAACTGCTACAGCATGTGCCATAGTAGGCGGCATGGAATGCATCATTTATATGGGGAAGGTAGATACTGAACGCCAGGCCCTGAATGTCTTTCGTATGGAGCTTTTGGGCGCAAAGGTGATAGCAGTCGAGAGCGGCCAGGGCCGCCTTAAAGATGCAGTGGATGCAGCCCTGAATGACCTGGTAGAAAATTACGAGTCCACGTTTTATTTGCTGGGTTCTGCAGTGGGACCCCATCCGTTCCCCAAAATGGTGAAACACTTCCAGGCAATTATCAGCGAAGAGTCAAAACGGCAGATTCTCGATAAAGAAGGCAGGCTTCCTGCTGCAGTCGTTGCGTGTACCGGTGGAGGAAGCAACGCAATTGGTGCGTTTGCACATTATATCGATGAAGAAGTAAGGCTGATTGGCGTGGAGCCTGCGGAAGCACCTACGCTTACCAAGGGTGTGCCTGCAGTCATCCATGGTTTTAAGTGCTTGACGCTTTTAGATGGAAATGGGCAACCTCAGCCAACCTATTCTATTGCAGCCGGCCTGGATTATCCTGGAGTAGGGCCCGAGCACAGCTATCTAAAGGAAACCAATCGGGCAGAATATGTCACCGTAAGCGGACAGGAAGCCCTTGATGCCTTCCTGCTCCTTTCCAAAGTGGAGGGAATCATTCCGGCACTCGAAAGCTCCCATGCTGTGGCTCATGCCCTCAAGCTTGCAAAGGATTTGAATAAAGAGGAAAGCATCATTATTAACCTGTCTGGCCGCGGAGATAAAGATGTAGAGCAGGTATTTAAAATGATCAGCAAATAAAAGCCAGCCGCTGCATTATCGGATGCAGCGGTTTTTTTGCAAAGAAATACCTTTTTTCTGGACTATTTTATTGAATTTATGATAATAGAATGGCATAGATAATTTTTTGTCGAACAGGAGATGCAGAGGATGAAAGCCACTTTTTTAGGGACAAGCGACGCACAGGGAGTTCCAAGACTTCTTTGTACCTGCAGGGGTTGTTCTGATGGGAAAATAAACAGAACGAGATCCAGCCTTCTGCTGGAATTGGATGGGAGCAAGGTGCTTATTGATGTTTCACCTGATTTTAGAAGCCAATTTTTGCGCGAGTTAAAGGATATCCCGGATGAAATATTAATTACTCATACCCATTACGATCATGTCGGGGGATTTGGGGATCTGATCGATTTGTGTTTCTGGAATAGAAAGCTGGTCACGGTGACTTCCCCTGGCGAGGTTGTAGAGGATCTATTAGTCAAGTTTCCCTATGCCGAAGGGAAACGCTATATGAAATTTAATCGGACAAAGGAACATAAAATCAAGGACTGGAATATAACTTTTTTTAAAGTAAACCATGGGGCCAATGGTTTCTCCTATGCAATAAAACTTTCCAAAGGCGGCAGGACAGCCGTATACATGCCTGACAGCTTTAATCTGGAGGACGAGCAGCTCCAACACTTATACGGAACCGATTATCTTATTATTGGAACTTCGTACTGGGACGAACAAACTGCAATAGAAACTAGATCCGTATATTCAACGGTTGAGGCGATGGAACTGGTTCAAAAGATAAAACCAAAACAAGTCTGGTTTACCCATCTGTCGCACGATCCAGCATTCCTGGCACATGATTTGCCGGACCATATGGCATTTGCGAGCGATGGACTGACGATTGAAATGGAAGTATAGAAAACGAAAAAAAAGTATCCAGCTGAAGCCGGATACAAAAGTATAGAGAAAAATCGATTACTAATAGATTAGCAGACTTAAAAGACAATTTAATGAAAAACAGATTAAAAATAGATGAAAATTTATAGTGCTGTAAATCCGCTATTTTATTGGAGTTCAAGGGAACTGCCTTCCTCATCTTGTTTTTTAAAGCCGGATATTTCATTGTAGAAAGCGGCCTGTGTTGTATTCATGTAAGGAATGAGCCAGAGCAGGCCGATAAAGAGGGTGAAAATGCTCAGAATCCCCCACCCGATAAAGCTGAGACAAAGAAGGAAGTACCGCCATTTTTGACCGTCCATCAACTTCCGGCTGAAAGTGATGGCCTGATTGGCGGAGTATTCAGGGTGGTCCTTCAGAATAAAACCGGTCTGTGAGTATGCTAGAGATTTAATGATTCCAGGTACGATAAGGAGCAGGGACCATAGAATGGTATAAAGCCCCATTAAAAAGCTGGCCAAAATTAATTTGCCTGATACCGCCGAGTTTGAAAAAGGCTTGCTGAATAAATCGGCAATCTCGGTATGTTCCCTCCGTACAATGTTTAAATACATCCAGCTCGCTCCAATTGTTATTGGAGTGAGAAGGAGGGACAGAAGCATTTGGGAAATCCCTTTGACAATATCTTTTGCATCGCCTTCAAAAAAGCTCGCTAATATAGCCCCTGCCAAATTTGGAACCGCACTCCCTACAAGTCCTGAAAGCACAATGATTCCAATAGCAAGGCCCCAGCGTCCCCTTAAACCAAAGAGCGCTTCCTGCTTAAATTGTCTGATCTTCATGTTTAACCTCCAAATGAAATTCTACCTCTTTATCTTATCGAAATAAGTAGAAAAATGTAACTAAAATTGTAAATATTAACATTTCCCGTCCGATTTGATTAGAGAGGCTTTATAATCTGATTATTGGGTATATATATGGCGGTTAACAGTTGTTTATTCTGGGAATATGATGATTTGGCTTGTATGATAGAAAGTAGGCGTTTTCTTTATGCCTGCTTCACGGAAGGAAGTACATAAAAATTCAAAACAGAGTAAAGAGAGGTATGGCATATGAAGGTTGAAAAACAGCAGTTTGGAGAATTGAAGGGTAGAGTCATTGAGTCTTTTACCTTAAAGAATCATAACGGCATGGAGGTAACCTGCATTAATTTAGGCTGCATCATTACCAGAATCATGGTCCCAGATAGAAACGGAAATGTGGAGAATGTAGTCTTGGGCTATGAAACTTTGAATGAATATGTGAATGATGCTTCTTTTTTTGGGGCAGTTGTAGGGAGAGTGGCAGGCAGGATAAGCAAGGGAAGATTTGAATTGGACGGAAAAGAATATACGCTTGCCAAAAATGAAAATGGCAATCATCTGCATGGCGGCATGGAAGGCTTCAACCAAAAAGTATGGGACGCGGAAGTAGTAGAGGATGAAAACACAGCTGGAGTGGCATTCACATATACGAGTCCTGATGGTGAAGAGGGATATCCAGGAACCGTCAAGTTGAGGGTAACTTATCTCTTAAATGATCAAAATCAACTGATTATCCACTATACAGGAATCTCCGACCAAAGGACTCCATTAAATGTAACCAACCATTCTTATTTTAATCTAACTGGAAATATCAAGAGTGATATTTTGAATCACCGGTTAAAGCTAAAGAGCCATCAATTTTTAGAATTGGATGAGGAAATGATTCCTACCGGAAAGATGCTGGAAGTAGAAGGTACAGAGTTTGATTTTAGAGATGAAAGGGCCATCAAGACAGGGGTGGGATCTTTGCACCCTCAAAATGTGTTGGTTGGTGGAGGATATGACCATCCATTCATCCTGGATGCGAACAATGATCATGAGATCGTTTTAAGCGATCCAGAAAGCGGGCGCACTCTTATAATTGAAACAGATGAAGCGGGAGTAGTCGTCTACTCAGGGAATCAGCTGATTACTGATGTAGAAAAGGATACTAGATCAAAGAAACATCTAGGGATCTGTCTTGAAACCCAGGGGCTCCCTGATGCAGTGAACCACTCCCATTTTCCTTCATGGATTTTAGAAAAAGACACGGAGTATGTGTCAAAAACAACTTATAAATTTGGGGTTTCAGAGTAACAACAGCAAAGCAATGTATATACGTGTATATTCAAGACTGCCATGCAGCCTGGATGCTTTGACTGGAAATAGTACGAGTCAGAGTCCGGCTAGGCTCACTAATACAACCGTTGTTAGGCTTAGTGATACAACCTGCGGCAAAGATTTGGCTCGCTTATATAATGACTTGATCGTTTAGCCGATCAGGTCTTTTTTATTTGTCTTAATCATATCACTTGGAACGTTTGTTCGCAACTGATAAGCTGCATAATAATTTCGACAAATCCCCCTATCCTTCAGCTTTTTATGCATGATTTAGGAAGAATAGAGATAGATAAACTGAAAGGGCCTTTCAAAATGATAACTGGAAAAAGACCGACTGGAAAAAGTTATATCCGAATATTAAAATACACCCTGAAATAAGCGTTGAGTTTACCCAGCATGGCGTCATTAAGTTAAAAAAATTTTAAGATTAATGTTTAGAAGGAGACACAGCGGGAATAAAACCTTTAAAAAAATAAAAATGGAGGGGTAAGTATGGGTACAGCAATCGTAGAAAACACCAAATTATTTGAGTTACAATCAGATACTCCACTTCCTAAGGGTTTTTCTTTTCGAGTTAGGGACGATAGGGACGATGTGTATTGGGAAGTAGTGGAACAAATCGGGGAAACAAAATATGAATGCCAGATTGCAGGCGTTAATGGATATGGTGTAAATATTTAAAAAAGGTGTTTCTTTTTTTTTGGATATTGCTACTTATAAATGAAACATAAACCTGGAGGCCTTGAGATGGCCGCCGGGTTTTTTAGTTGTAAATCATCGGATTTTTAAATAAAAGAAAGAATGCAAGGGAGCGGGAATGGGTAGAGGAGAAAGCAGTGCAAATTTTTACAAAAAGGAGTGGAATATGTGTCTAAAGATTTTTTATCAGCCATAAAGAACAGGCGGTCTTATTATGCATTGAGCAATGAATCTCCTGTGCCGGACGATCACATTCAGGAAATCATCGAACAGGCTGTGAAGTATACTCCGTCAGCCTTTAATTCCCAGAGTGCAAGGGTGCTGTTATTGCTGGGTGAGAATCACCAAAAACTATGGAATATTACAAAGGATGTGCTGAAAGCAGTTGTACCTGATGATTCATTCGGAAAGACGGAACAAAAAATAAATGAATCCTTTAAAAGCGGATATGGCACTATTTTGTTTTTTGAGGACAAACACACGGTAAGGGAGCTTCAGGAGAAATTCGAGCTTTATGCCGAGAAATTCCCGCTCTGGTCTGAGCAGTCTTCGGGGATGCTGCAGTTCGTCATTTGGACAGCCTTGGAGCTTGAAGGTTTTGGAGCCTCGCTTCAGCATTATAATCCGTTGATCGATGAGAGGGTGAAAAAGGAGTGGGCCGTGCCGGAAGAGTGGGAGCTTGTTGCCCAGATGCCGTTTGGAAAGCCTGTTTCACAGCCAGGAGAAAAGGAATTTAAACCTATTGAAGAGAGAGTCAAGATTTTCAAATAGTTCAGCATAGTAAGGAATTAATGAGGCCGGTTGTTTCCGGCCTTTAGGGGTGAGGTGAAAGAGAATGGGGATAAAAGAAAGAATCTGGACGAACATGACAATCCCTCAGTGGGAGAGACTATTAGAGGAAGAAGAGTAAAAAACTCTTCTTCCAGCTTCTTAGATATTTGGAATGATGCATGCGGGCCTGTCGGGATATCCACAGCCGGTGATCCTTTTGTAATATCCCCATATTGAATGCTGCTTCTAAAAAAATCCTCCTTTTACACTCATAAACTGATTAAGAAAGGCAGATAAATGCCGGCCATATAAATTCTCTTGACAGAGAACAGAATGGATACATTATAAATTGTATTATCAAACGTTTAGTATATAATTATATCGACATAAAGAAAGTTGGTGTTTGTAAAGATGCCTGATGTATTAGCAGCGATGAATACATATGAAGTATTGGATAAAATAGATGAGAATATTTTTATAGCTGATTCCGAATTCCAGCTGGTATGGGTGAACAAAAAAGCGAAGAGCCTGCTGGAAGTGGTGGGCCCTTATGTCCAGATATCAGATCCGGAACACTTTATTGGGATGAATATCACTCATTTTCATTCTGAAAGGCAGAATCGGATACTGGAGGAAGGTCCCTTCCCCCATCGAGCTCAGGTTACGCTGTTTAACCGATTCAAGGCCAATATACAAGTGGACCTCATACAAAACGGGGAGGACAAGCGGGCAGGTTTTATTCTTACCTGGAATGACGTCACCGAATATGAAGAGGCCATTCAAGAAGGAAAGGAACTGCTGGATGAAATTGATACTCCAATCATAAAAACGGTGCTTGATTCTGTATCCCTTGTACCGATCATGGGGAAAATGACAGAAGAACGCATGGAAAGCATGCAAAAGAAAATCCTTTTCTATTGTCCGGAGAACCAGATTACAACCATGATCTTTGATTTCAGTTCATTTCAGCATTCTCTTGATCCATTTGAGGTAACCGGACTTGCAAATCTTGTAAGAGCATTAAAGCTGATGGGTGTGGATCCTATTTTTGTCGGGATCAATGCACGTATGGCACAATCGATGACTCAAAAGCAGCTTTGTTTTGGTGTGCCCACTTTTAATTCCTTCCGGCAGGGCATGGGGTACCTTATGGACAAGAACGGCTACAAGATTGTGAAGCTGTAAGGAAACTTAAGAGAAATAACAACTAACTGCGAATCGGCTCTTCCAGGAGCCGGTTTTTGTGAAAGCGAAGAGAAGGGAATGGTCGCGCATTGATTTATCTTGCAGCTGCCTGCGCAGTAATTCTGTTTATCATGATCTTTTATTCTGTTATTCCTACCCTTGTCATAAGAAAGCTTGAAATGGGTATTAAAAAAAGTCTTCCTGGAAGCAAAGGAATTGCCTTGACCTTTGATGATGGCCCCCATCCTGAATATACCGTGAAATTGCTGGATCTGTTAAAAAAATATAAAGTAAAAGCATCCTTTTTTGTGGTAGGAAGCAAAGCGCAAAGATATCCCAATATCATCAAAAGAATGCATGCTGAAGGGCACACGGTCGGAATCCATCATTTTAACCATATTTCAGGCTGGCTGCTTCCTCCCATCAGTCTGAAGATGCAGCTGGATATGACTGAAAAAGCCATTGAAAGAATCACGAAATCCCAGGTACGGTTTTACAGGCCGCCATGGGGGCATTTTAATCTTTTTACTTTGGTGTTAAGCAGGAAGTACTCGACGGTAATGTGGTCGGGGATTTTTGGAGATTGGAAAGTAAAGAACCACAAAACCCTGCTTCAAGAAATGAGAAAAGCGACGAAAGATGGCGCCATTTTCCTGCTTCATGATTGCGGAGAAACTTTTGGTGCCGACAGAGAAGCACCAGGATATATGCTTGAAAGCCTGGAGGTATATCTGGAGGAACAAATTGTGGCAGGTGTTCATTTTGTCACTTTGAAAGATGCCATACCAACCCAAGAGAGGATTTTATGAGTATAGATACAGTCCTTCATTATTTAAGTGCTTATGGATATCCCATCATTTTTTTATTTTTATTTTGCGGTATTGTGGGAATTCCCGCGCCGGAGGAATCCCTGCTATTCTTGATTGGGGTTTTGGTCGGCAGACATCAGCTTTCCTTCGAGATGGCCGCATTGGCCGCAAGTTCGGGGGCATTTTCTGGAATGCTGGCTGCTTATTTACTGGGAGCGTTTATCGGTCTGCCGTTTGTAAAAAAATACGGCAGGTTCGCCGGGGTTACAGCAAAACGGTGGGAGAAGGTTCAGGCCAGATATGAAAAAGGTAAAGGGAAGACCATCCTGCTCGGTTTTTATATGCCTGGAATCAGGCAAATCAGTCCGTACTTTGCGGGGATATCCAGGGTTCCTATAATAAAATTCACAGTCCTTTCACTGGCGGGGACACTGATCTGGACCCTCCCGTTTATAGCTGGCGGCTATTATTTGGGAAGAGTATTTAATATTGATCCTAAGTATGCCCCTTATTTAGGTCTCCTATTTTTAATCCTTTTTCTCTTGTATTTACTTTTTCGTTATGTGAAAAAGAAGAGAAAACATAAATGATGGAGTGTATGCCCCTTCCTGAATAACTTCTAAAAAATAGATTAAAAAATGATTAAAAGAGGAGTAAATTTAAAATTTAGTGATAAAATTGTAAGAGGGAATAATCATGAATGTTATTTCCATGAAAGTCATCCACGATTGGCATTTTGATAGAATAGGAGATGACATGAATGAAAAAAATCTTATTTTTACCCCTCTTACAAATGCAATCGGGGCATCATCATGCCGCTGATGCGATTATAGATATATTACAAAAACAGGACCAAGTCCTTATAAAAAAAATCGACATCCTGAGCTATACGAGTGCAAAATTAGAAAAGATCGTAGCAGGCGGATATTTAAAATGGATCCGGTATGCTCCCCAAACCTATAACTTCACCTATAAAACATTCTTCTGCCGCCAGCCGGGCAAAGAGCAGGGAGTAAAATGGTATCAGCATCTCTTTTTAAAGTCGATGATGCAGCTGCTGGATGAAGAAAAGCCGGATGCGATCGTCTGCACCCATGGTTTCCCGTCCTTTTTATTAAGCCAGCTGAAAATAAAAGGGAAGTGCCAGATCCCTGTGATTAATGTATATACGGATTTCTTTATCAATAAATTCTGGGGCATGGAAGGGATTGATCTTCACTTTCTTCCTACCCAGGAGGAAAAACAAAAACTGGCGAACTGCAAGATTCCTCAGAAAAAAATGATTGTAACGGGTATTCCTGTGCATGGGGATATAAAAGGATCAAAAAGAAGAAAACGTACGGTCAAGCCTAAAATCCTTGTAGCAGGAGGCAGCAGCGGTCTTGGAGGAATTTTGGCATTGTCTGATGAGTTAAAGAAATCCCGGGATACCATATACTATGTACTTTGCGGCAAGAACCGAAAACTGTACAATAAAATCCTTTCCTGGAAGCTGGACCATATAAAACCTCTGTCATACATTTCCGACAAGCAGGAAATGGACAAGCTCTACAATGAGGTGGATGCCATTATTACGAAGCCCGGCGGTGTGACCGTAAGTGAAGCCCTGCACAAAAAACTGCCTATTTTTGTCCATGCGGCCCTTCCTGGACAGGAGGAAATCAACTTAACGTATTTGCACAAAAAGGGTCTCGTCTTTCCAATTGATGCAGGCACCTCTCTAGAGTTACAGGTCCTTGGCCGCCTTAAGGATGCTGACGCAATGGACCAATGGCAGCAGGCCTTAAACACCTATCATAATGGAATGGAAATCGATCAGCGAAAACTGGCTAAACTGATCAGCCAGACCATCATGGAAACCCCGCTCAGCATTTCCAGCCTGCAGGCGGTGAAGCCGAAGGTGCTGGATGTGGCAAGAGCTTAGGTATCATTTGCAGCCTTAGAAATGAGGAAATAAGTTCCTTGCTGTTCTTAACATCGTGAAATGATGGCCGGATTAGCATGGTTATTGATACTCGCCTTAGTAATTAGCGAGTATGTTTAAGTACAAATGGTTCGGTCAACGTCCCGCAAAATGGAATCAGGCCAGTTTTATGCAGAGCCCAACACTTTGATGTGGAGGGCTCTTTTTTATGGAACAGCCGTTGAAATTTGAAGAAAGGGACTCTCTAGAGAAGAAGAATAAATTTTCTGAAAAACAATTGACAATTCCAATATCAAAGGGTATGTTTGTTTACATATAACAACTATGCATTGTTACGATTATTTTTCGTCATATAATTATTTATATAAGACGGGAGGGGAGAAAGTGATACTTCATGAATATGAGACGAGGAGCCGTGAGTTTATAGAGGCCGACCAGCTCCGGAAATTAACGGGAACCGTCAGGAGGGTATATCAACATGTGCCCTTTTACAGAGAGAGGCTGGAGTCGGGTAGTGTATGCCCGGAGGAATTTGAAAGACGCCCAGAAATGGAAGCGCTTCCTTTTACCACGAAGGAAGATTTGCGGAGTGCGTATCCGTTTGGGATGCTCGCTGTACCTCGTGAAGAGCTCATAAGGATTCATGCCTCCTCCGGGACAAGCGGAAAGCCGACAGTTGTGGGCTATACGAGAAAGGATATCGACTTATGGGCCGAAATCACGGCAAGGGCCATTGCTCTCGGAGGAGGGAAGCCGGGCAGAGTGCTGCATAATGCCTATGGGTATGGGTTGTTTACTGGCGGTCTCGGGCTTCACTATGGAAGTGAAAAACTCGGGATGGGCACGGTGCCCATTTCTGGTGGAAACACAGAAAGACAGGTCATGCTCATTGAAGATTTTAAGCCTGAGGTGATCTGTGCGACTCCTTCTTACGCCTTGAATATTGCGGAATGCATGGAGGGGATGGGAAAGGATCCCCGCGAAACTTCGCTCAAATACGGCATTTTTGGAGCGGAACCATGGTCAGAGGAAATGCGGAGAACTCTGGAGGATAAGCTTGGGATCAAGGCGTGTGATATATATGGATTGAGTGAGGTGATCGGTCCGGGGGTAGCTTCTGAATGCCATGAAGCAAGGAACGGCCTGCATATTGCTGAAGATCATTTCTTTGTGGAAGTGATCGACCCTAAGACCTTGAGGCTTGTACCAGAAGGACAGGAAGGAGAGCTGGTTTTTACAAGTCTGACCAAGGAAGCATTTCCTGTGATAAGGTACAGGACCGGAGATATTGCTTCCATAACGCGGGAAATATGCAGCTGCGGCAGGACCACCCTGAGAATGTCGAGAGTAAAGGGCAGGATCGATGACATGATCAATATGAACGGAGTTAATGTTTTTCCCTCGCAGATTGAGCACTGCCTGCTGGGAGTCCCCGAGCTCGCTCCTTATTATCAAATCCAGGTCTCCCATAAAGGAGCATTAAAATCTCTGGAGCTGCACGTGGAGCTGAATGAAGCTTTTTATTTCGAACAAGACGATGAACCTTCGCTGATACATAAAATACAATCAAGATTAAAAAGCCATTGTCTGATTACAGTGAATGTAAAAGTACACCCGCCCAAAACGATCGCCAGGTCTGAGGGTAAGGCGGTACGGTTGATTCATAAAAATAAAGAACCATTGATCACCTAGTACCAAGTTAAAGGAGGATGTCAGCATGGCAGAAACAAGCTCATTCGACTTGCTCCCTGATGAACAGAGACTAGCCCGCTTTATGGAACGAATCGAGACGGGGGAGAAGATTGAAGCCGATGACTGGATGCCTGAGGATTACAGAATGACACTGATCAAGCTGATTTCCATGCATGGAATCAGCGAAATCATGGGGGCGCTTCCGGAAAAAGAGTGGGTGCCCAAAGCCCCTTCTCTGAAAAGGAAGCTGGCCATCATGGCAAAGGTGCAGGATGAAATGGGGCACGGACAGCTGCTTCTAAGGGTAGCCGAAGACTTAATGGAGCCTCTTCTAAAGTCAAGGGAGCATATTATTCAAGATCTTTTATCAGGGAAATTGAAGTTTCATAACGTTTTCCATATGGAAGCTAAAACATGGGGAGACGCCGGGCTTATCGGCTGGCTGGTCGACGGTGCGGCCATCATTACGCAGACCAATATGCTGAATGCCTCGTACGGTCCTTATGCAAGGGCATTAAAGAGGATCTGTGCCGAAGAGGTATTCCATGCACAGCACGGTGAAGCCATCATCATGGCACTGGCCGAAGGGACAGGGAAGCAGAAGGCGATGATCCAGGATTCCATTGACCGCTGGTGGGATGCCCTCCTGATGTTCTTCGGGCCGGGAGATGCGTCGACAACCGGAACCTCCAAGCAGGACATCACTATGAAATACAAAATCAGGACCAAAACAAACGAAGAACTCCGCCAGGATTTTTTTTCAAAATACATCCCGAGGGTCCTGTCGCTGGGTTTGAAGCTGCCTGACGAAACGATGCACTTTGATAAAACAGAAGGACTGTGGAAATACCGGCAGCCTGACTGGAGCCAGTTTAAACAAATCATCAAAAATAACGGGCCAAAGTCCAGGGAAAGGTTAAGGCTGAGAGAGATTTCCTATACCTCGAATAAATGGGTGTTAGAGGCTCTTAGTGTGAGAGTTTAGCAGAAAGGGCTGGTTTTGCCAGATGGGCGGTGCGCCTTAAACTAGGTCTGGCATCAAGGAGGAAGGGGGCCGGAAAAACATGCCGGACAAGGGCTTTTATCAGGAATTTGAAGTATTCAGCAAGCGCAGTGACGCGTCGCCTTTGCAGCATCAATTTTCCCTGCTTGCACCGAATCATGAGCTTGCACTCGTCATGGCGCAGGAGAATTTTATGAGGCGTGAGCCGGTGAGTGATATCTGGGTCGTAAAACGGGAGGATATCCGGAAAATGGACCTGGAGGAGAAACAGTCGCTGAAGAGGCTGGATAATAAAGATTACCGGAATACAAAGGGATATGGCTATCTGAAAAAGAAATGGCGCGTGTATGAGCAGGAGATTCTGGATGAAAGGGAAATTCTGTCCTGGGGAGGGGAGCCGGAAAAGTGAAATACACAAAAGAAGAAGCCTTGATCCACAAAGAGTATCATTCGGCTCTCTGTGAGCTCTTGTTTCAGCTGGCAGATGATGATTTTATACTGGCTTACCGTGGTTCCGAGTGGCTTGGACTGGCACCGCATATAGAGGAAGACGTTGCGTTCTCTTCCATCAGCCAGGATATGATGGGCCACGCGGTCATCTTTTATGGGATGCTCGAAGACCTTGGGATTGGAAAGGCGAATGACCTTGCTCATGACCGTCCTGCTGAAGAAAGAAAAAATGCCATTCTTCTTGAGAGGGTGAACGGACCGGGGACGTATCTTCATGAACCGCATTACGATTGGGCATTTGCTGTAGTACGCAGCTACTTTTATACCGGCATAAAAAAAATAAAAATAGCATCCCTGAAGAATTCTTCCTATATTCCGCTGTCGCAGGCAGCAGTCAAGATTGAGATGGAGCTTTATTATCATCTGCTCCACTGGAAAACCTGGTTTACACAGCTTTTGGGGGCAGGAGGAGAAGCAAAAAAGAGGATCGAGGATGCCATGGCAGCAGTCTTTCCGGACCTTGATGGAGTTTTCTCTTTTGGAGCTGCCCGGACGATGTTTATAAGACTTGCTCTGATCACTTCAGAGGAAGAGATAAGACAAGAGTGGATTCAGATGATGAGACCCATCTTTGAGAGTCTTGGAATCAACATGCCGAATTCTTTTGGATTAGAGTCCGGCAATGGAAGGGACGGCGTTCACACGGAAGACCTTGAGGCTGCCCTGAAGACATTGACGGAAGTCTATCGGATCGATCAAACAGCAAGCTGGTGAAGGGCGGATGGAAATGAATCTGAAAGAAAAGATATTCGACGCACTTCACAAAGTGAAGGATCCGGAGATTAACACAGTCTCCATCCTGGAGCTTGGGATGCTTGAGGAAATAGAAATCTCTGAGGAAGCAGTTTCTATTAAACTCCTTCCCACCTTCATGGGCTGCCCTGCACTAGAAGTCATAGAAAGAAATGTGGCAGAGGCCGTTTTGGGGACAGCCGGGACCAGGCGGGTGGAAGTGAAGTTTATCCATCATCCCCCCTGGACCTCTGACAGGATCACAGAAAACGGCCGGCAGCGTTTAAAGGAATTCGGCATTTCCCCGCCGCCTAATCATATCAGTGAAACAGGAGAATGGGAGGCAGAATGTCCCTTTTGCGGATCCATTTATACGACGATGGAGAACCTTTTCGGCCCTGCCGCCTGCCGCAGCATCTTATACTGCAGGTCCTGCCGGAATCCCTTTGAGGCGTTGAAACCATATCCACGATGATGTAATCGATGGAAAGCCGGCACAGCCGCTGGCTTTACATACAATCTTATTTTAAAAAAGGAGGCAGTATCATGGTGAAATTGATTGCGCTTTATAAGCATCCGCAAAACAAAGAGGAATTTGATCAGCATTATTTTGAAACACATGCACCGATGACGTCAAAGATTCCCGGTCTGCGCAAAATGGTGGTTACCCGGATAACAGGAAGTCCAATGGGAGGCGAAGGGAAATATTACTTGATGTGTGAAATGTATTATGACAGCCATGATGCCTTAAAGGCAGCCATGAAATCGGATGAAGGCCGTGCTTCCGGAAAGGATGCCATGAGTTTTGCGGGAGACCTGATCACCATGATGATTGGTGAAGAGCTGAATCAGGAATAGTTTTCTTAAGGCAGACTTTTCGAAAAACAGAGGCAGACGATGTCCGCTTGAAATAGAAGGGATGGAATGGCCGATCCTGCGGTGCCGGCTGCTGAAGCATTCCATCAAGTAAAATCAGGCGGGGCAGACAGGCCCGCCCTTACAGCTCTTTGAACAGCGGATACTGATTTCTGGAAACATCCGAGAGAGGAAGAAGCAGGTATACAGGGGCATGCCAATCTAGATTAAGGGGGGGACATAACTTGTTTGAAACGGTAATCTATGAAGTGCGCCAGGGATCAGCCCATATTACAATGAACCGTCCGGAAAAACTGAATGCCTTCAATGAACAATTAAACAGGGAGCTCACGGATGCATTGCGGATGGCTTCAGGGGATAAAGCGGTGAGGACGGTTGTAATAACAGGAGCAGGAAGGGCTTTCTGCTCGGGAGAGGATCTTGAGGGAATTGGGGAGAAGATAGACCATGGCGATGTATTGCGCAGGCGCTATAATCCTATGCTTCTTGAATTGGACCGCTGTGAGAAACCAGTACTGGGTGCCATTAATGGAACAGCAGCCGGAGCCGGGATGAGTCTGGCACTCGCCTGTGATTTCCGTATAGCATCAGAAAAGGCAAGCTTTTTCGAGGCGTTCATTCATGTCGGCCTCATCCCGGATGCCGGAAATTTATATCATCTGCCCCGCATCCTCGGCCACGCTAAGGCAATGGAACTCGCAGTGCTCGGTGAAAAGGTCACTGCTTCTCAAGCGAAAGAACTCGGCCTCGTTACAGAAGTATACCCGGCAGAAAACTGGCAGCAAAAAGTGGATCTATTTGCAGGGAGGCTCGCTGCCCTGCCTACCAAGGCAGCCGGCATCATAAAAAAAAATCTGAAAGCAAGCTGGCATTCCAGCTTCGAAGAGTTTCTGGAGCTCGATGCAAAGGGACAGCGCTTGGCGGGCCTGACAGCGGACCACAAGGAAGGTGTCCAGGCATTTTTTGAAAAAAGAAAACCTCTGTTTATAGGGGAATGAAGGGCGGGCAAGGGGGTACCTTGAACGGTGAATATCAAATAAAGAAATTAGCTGCCCTATTAAAATTGCGAGCACTTCATTTACGGGTGCTCGTCTTTATGTATCGGAAGGAGGAAGGTCTAATGATGAAAGTAGTGGTCATCGGTTCGGGTGTGATGGGCAGGGGAATCGCCTATACGGCAGCTGCCGGGGGTTTTTCCACGGTCTTGGTGGATGTGGATGAAAAGCAGCTGAAAAGTGCCGAAAGGGAAATTGGCCTCCTCTTTGAAAAAGCGGCTGCAAGCGGCAGGATGGGCCATGAAGAAAGAGAAGAAGCAGGCAGGAGGCTCGTTTATTCCCATTTTCTTGTGGAGCACGTGCAGGATGCAGACCTGATCATTGAGGCAGTCCCGGAAGTGATGGAAATCAAAAGATCCATATTCGAAGTGATTGATCAGCATGCACATCATAACTGCCTTGTTGCGACAAATACCTCAACGATGAGCCCTACAGAAATAGGTTCCTTCACCAAGAGGCCGGATAAAGTGATTGCCATGCATTTTTTCAATCCAGTCCACAAAATGAAGCTGGTTGAAATTGTCCGCGGATTGGAAACCAGCGATGAAACAGCCGAAGCGGCCCAGGCGGCTGCTGTCCAGATGGGAAAGGAAACAGTCATTGTCAAGGAATTCCCGGGTTTTGTCACAAGCAGGATCAGCGCGCTTGTTGGAAATGAAGCCTTTTATATGCTCCAGGAAGGTATCGGCAGTCCGGCGGAGATTGACCGGGCCATCAAACTGGGTCTCAATTATCCGATGGGCCCCTTCGAGCTGGGTGACCTTGTCGGTCTTGATACAAGGCTCAATAACCTGAGATATCTCCATGAAAAGCTTGGGGAAAAATACAGGCCGGCCCCGCTCCTGGAGCAGTATGTAAAAGCAGGAAGGCTTGGGAGGAAAACGGGGCGGGGGGTTTATGACTACAGCCTGTCTGTTAAGAAATAATTAAAAAAGGGGGAGCACTTTTGAGGGAAGCAGTGATCATTGATGCAGTCCGAACTCCGATTGGCAGGTATAATGGCAGCCTGAAATCCATCAGGCCTGATGACCTGGGGGCAGTGGTCATTAAGGCTCTGATAGACAGGAATCCCATGGTGCCGCCGGCAGAGATAGAAGAAGTGGTGCTTGGGAACGCAAATGGGGCAGGGGAGGATAACCGGAATGTGGCCAGGATGTCTGCCCTTCTGGCCGGCCTGCCGGTAAGTACGGCTGGAACTACGATAAACAGGCTGTGCGGATCGGGGCTCGACGCAGTCAGCTATTGCGCCCGTGCCATCCTTGCGGGAGAAGGGGACATTTTTATTGCCGGTGGAACCGAAAGCATGACAAGGGCCCCTTTTGTCATGGCCAAACCAGAATCAGAATTCCCGCGGGGAAATATGGAGATGTATGATACCACGATCGGATGGCGGTTTATTAACAGCAGGCTCCAGGAAATGTACGGGACCCATTCCATGCCGGAAACAGCAGAGAATGTCACAAAAAAATATGGCATCACGAGGGAGGCCCAGGATGCATTTGCTGCTGAGAGCCAGGCAAGGGCGGAAGCGGCTGCTGCCTCTGGCCGGTTTAAGGAAGAGATGATTCCAGTATCCGTGAAGGACCGGAAAGGGAATGAATCGGTTGTGGACCGGGATGAACACCCCCGGCTGGGCACAACTGCCGAAAAGCTTGCCAGACTCAAGCCGCTCTTCAATGAAGGTACAGTCACCGCCGGAAATGCTTCTGGAGTAAATGACGGCGCGTCCGCCATTCTATTGATGAGCCGTGAAAAGGCCGAACAGCTGGGTGTGAAGCCGCTGGCGAAATATATTGTCTCAAGCGTGGCGGGTCTCGAGCCTTCCATTATGGGGATGGGGCCGGTTTATGCAGTAAGAAAAGCCATGCAGAGGGCAGGAGTTACTGTAAGCGATCTTGATTTAATCGAGCTGAATGAAGCTTTTGCAGCCCAGTGCATTGCCTGCATGAATGAGCTGGGTCTCGATTCCTCCAGAGTGAATGTCAATGGAGGTGCCATTGCCTTCGGACATCCACTGGGTGCCAGCGGGGCTAGAATCCTTACGACTCTCCTGCATGAAATGAAAAAGAGAAAAGCTAAAATCGGGCTTGCCGCAATGTGTGTAGGAGTTGGGCAGGGAATCGCTGCGATTATCGAAAACTTATCAAACTAAGGCAGCGTATGAATGGAGAACGATCAGTCCATGAAATCTATGAGTCTATGAGCTGAGAGTTCCAGACGAAAATCCACAGAAAATCCGTTTTTGCAATATAGTAACAATACTGATAATATACCTCTATAACGGTTTGAAACCGTCCGATAAAAAAGCTGAGGATGACGTGCGATTGAATACAAGATCGATGATTTTTACATTATACGGTGACTATATCTCACATTATGGAAGCAAGATTTGGATTGGCAGTTTGATTAAGCTGCTGAATGAATTCGGGCACAATGACCAGTCTGTAAGGGCGGCTATTTCCCGGATGAATAAGCAGGAATGGGTTCAGGCGGAGAAGATTGGCAACAAAAGCTATTATTCGCTGACGGAGCGGGGTCAAAAGAGAATAGAAGAAGCAGGGAAGCGGATCTTTAAGCTGAAGCCGGAGCAATGGGACGGCAAATGGAGGATTCTGATGTACAACATACCGGAAGAAATCCGAACAGTAAGAGATGAGCTTCGCAAGGAATTAATCTGGAGCGGTTTTGGCTCTATGTCCAATAGCTTTTGGATATCGGCTAACAATCTGGAAAAACAGGTCCATGATTTAATTGATAAATATGGCATACAGCCTTATGTGGACTTTTTTGTGGCCGAATATAAAGGACCCCATGAAAATAAACGGCTGGTTGAAAAAAGCTGGGATCTGGACGACATCAATGCAAGATACCAGGAATTCATCAGCCTGTACAGCCAGAAATATATCATCGATAAAAACAAGATTCAAAGAGGAAATATGTTAGATGCTGAATGCTTTGTAGAGCGGACAAAGCTGGTCCATGAATACAGGAAATTCTTGTTTGTGGATCCGGGGCTGCCGGAAGAACTGCTCCCGGAAAAATGGCTTGGGGGGCATGCAGCCTCCTTGTTCAGTGAATACTACAAAGAACTTGCTGAACCAGCCTCTCGTTTCTTTGAATCAGTTTTTAAAGAAGGCAATGAGTTGGCTGAAAAAGATGGAAACTATTGTTTTTTGGACCATCCATATATTCTATGAGCGGAAGAAGGCTGCTCCTTTTTCACATATAAGGTGTTTTTAATGAGACAGCCTTTCATTGCTCAAGGAGCTGGACTATTAGCCGGGAGCTCTTTTAGTTGTTCCTTATATTCCCTTCCTTTTTGCACATATGTATCAATGGATAGCTGAATGAGCTCAAGGTCCTTTTCTCCGAGTTCCCTTGCCGGTTTGCCTGGGGAGCCCACAACGAGGGAGCGCGGCGGGATCTTCTTTCCCGGCGGGATCAGCGTATTTGCCCCTATGATGCATTCCTCGCCGATTTCGGCACCGTCAAGTATGGTTGATCCCATTCCGATAATGCATCTTTTTCGAATGGTACAGCCATGAAGAATGGCATTATGGCCGACTGTCACTTCATCCTCAATGATTAAAGGCGATCCTTCATATAAATGGCAGGTCACATTATCCTGAATACTGCATCGCTCTCCGATCGAAATAGTATCCTCATCTCCGCGAAGAACGGCATTAAACCAGACAGAAGAATTCTTTCCGATTTTCACATCCCCTATAATATAGCAGCCAGGCGCCTGAAATACGGATTCATCCACTTCAGGCTTTTTTTCTAGAAAAGGTATGATCATGGGCCTTATCCTTTCTGAATTGTCACAATTTTAAAACTAGTATAACATTATTTCAACGAAGGGGGAATTTTTGTGAATAGGCTGTGTGAAATCCTTGGAATTAACTATCCCATCATCCAGGGAGGCATGGGGAATATCAGCAGCAGCATCCTTGCAGCAGCTGTGTCGGAAGCAGGGGGGCTCGGTACCATAGGGGCGGGCACCATGAGCATGGAGGAGGTTGAGGGACTCATTGTCCAGACAAAAGAAAGGACCAAGAAGCCATTCTCGCTGAATATTGCTTTGACTGTATCATCCTGCGCACCGGAACTCTTAAAGCTCGCGGTCAAATATAATCTGTCTGTTGTGACACTGAGTGCCGGCAATCCTTCCCCTTACATTCCCTTGCTGAAGGAAGCAGGAATAAAGGTGATTGCCGTGACAGCTTCTGTAAAGCAGGCGAAAAAGGCGGAGGAGGCAGGCGCGGATATATTGGCAGCGGAGGGATATGAAGCGGCAGGGATCAATTCAAACCTTGAGACAACTACTATGGCACTGATACCCCAAATCACATCGGCGGTGAAGGTTCCTGTTGCGGCGGCAGGAGGGGTAGCGGATGGCAGGGGGCTTGCCGCTGTTTTGGCATTAGGGGCATGCGGCGCTCAGATGGGTACCAGGTTCATAGCCACAAAGGAAGCTCCCTTCCATGAATCTTATAAGCAAAGGATTTTAGATGCTTCTGATCACGATACAATGATTGTAGGCAGATCCTTTGGCAGAATCAGAAGGCTGATGGTTTCCCCATATGCTGAACAACTGATGAGAGCAGAAAATCAGGGAGTCACCCATGAAGAGTTTTCAGATATGACATCAGAAGATCATCATAAGACAGGTGCATTGGAAGGGAATGTACAAAAAGGGTTTATGAATGGCGGGCAGATATCAGGTTTGATTTCTGACATACCAAGTGTCGCAGAGCTTCTGGATAGAATGATCACAGAAGCAAGGGAACAGCTTTTGAAGGCTCAGTTTCTGATATAGAAGGGCATAGAAATTTCCAGACAATTTGTTGACCATACGTTTAACGTGATGTTATGATTACGTTGAATAAACGGTATACATATTTTGGTGAGGAGGTTGGTTTGTTGCTTCCTGGCTTAACACCCGGTTTGTCACAGTCTATTGAGATAACAGTAACGAAAGAGATGTTTGCCGAGTTTGATGGAAAGCTTGTCCATCCTGTCTATTCCACCGCTTCCATGGTCTATCATATGGAGTGGGCGTCAAGAAAGATTCTGCTTCCTCACCTGGAGGGACACGAAGAAGGAATGGGAGGGACAGTGTCAGTCAAGCATCTTCATCCATGCCCTCTTGGGGCTGAGGTGCAGATTACTGCCGTTCTTTCTGAGGTTCAGGACAATAAGATTATTACCGAAGTCGAGGCAAGGAGCGGGGAAAAGATTTTAGGGATTGGAAGGATCGTTCAGATTGTTCTGCCGAAGGAAAGGATCCGGCAGCTGCTGTCCCGCTGAAAAATTTTTAAAACTAAATGTAAGCGCTAACATAATGCAGTGTGCTAAAGAGGGAGAGGGGCGTGTTTGAGAAAATCATAGAGCATGAGCAGGTGGTATTCTGCAATGATGAATGATCGAAGCAAGAAAAAAACGCAACAGTTTCTTTACTCATATGAAGCGGCCGAATGGGCGGTAAGAATATAATTCTATGAAAATAGAGGAAACCAGGAGGAGCCGATGGAAACTACTTTTCCGATTTTTCAAGTGCTGGACGCGAACGGAAATCTTGCTGATGAAAGCTGCAGGGAATACGTGGACGAAACACTAGTTAAGGAGTTTTACTCTGGAATGGCCAGGATCCGCATTTTTGACCGGAAGGCGGTGAGCCTTCAGCGCCAGGGAAGGATTGGGACGTACGCTCCGTTTGAAGGCCAGGAGGCTTCCCAGGTGGGAAGCGCCAAGGCGTTAAATCCTGATGACTGGATGTTTCCCACTTATAGGGACCATGGGGCTGCCATGACGTTCGGACATTCCTTGCTGAATATCCTGCTTTTCTGGAATGGAAGGAATGAAGGCTGTGTACCGCCGGAGGGAAAAAGGATTTTTCCGCCTGCTGTTCCAATTGCCACGCAGCTGCCTCATGCTGCAGGTGCGGGGTTTGCCGAAAAGAAAAAAGGAACGGAGAATGCCGTCATATGTTATTTTGGCGATGGAGCAACCTCAGAGGGAGATTTCCATGAGGGCTTGAATTTTGCTTCTGTCTTTAAATCTCCGGTTGTCTATTTCTGCCAAAATAATCAGTATGCCATTTCTGTCCCGATT
Source organism: Peribacillus kribbensis DSM 17871 (assembly GCF_000430765.1). GTDB lineage: Bacteria > Bacillota > Bacilli > Bacillales > DSM-1321 > Paraperibacillus > Paraperibacillus kribbensis. The sequence goes on from NZ_AUMQ01000039.1 coordinate 26,935, forward strand.
CATAGACAGATGAATTCAGCCACCATTGCCCAAAAGTCGATTGCTTATGGGATGGAAGGAAAACGGGTGGACGGCAACGATGTATTTGCGGTTTACATAGAAACAAAAAAAGCTCTAGAGCGTGCAAGAAAAGGAGAGGGACCTACGCTAATCGAGGCGGTGACATGGAGATACGGTGCCCATACGACGGCGGATGATCCGTCTAAATACCGCGACCAGGAGGAAAGCACAATGAAAAGACGGGAAACAGATCCCATGCTCCGCCTTGAAAGGTGGCTGAAGAATGAAGGAATGTATGAGGAAGGCTGGGTCAGGGAAATCGAGGAAAAGGCCGCACAAGAGATAGATCGGGCCATCCTTGAAATGGAGGAATTTCCGGCCCCGGATCCCGCCGCGATCTTTGACTATGTGTTTGAAAGGCCGACATGGACCATTGAGAAGCAGAAGCAGGATTATTTTGAGCTGATCAGAGGTGGGGAATGATGAAGACCGTACAAAAATCAAAAGTCTTGACCCTTGTCGCTGCCATAAATGATGCACTGGATATTATGCTTGAAGACGATTCAGGGGTCCTTCTGCTTGGCGAGGACATCGGTAAAAACGGCGGCGTATTCAGAGCAACAGACAGCCTTCTAGAAAAGTACGGCCAGGACAGGGTGATAGATACTCCCTTGAGTGAAGCGGGATTTGTCGGAGCCGCGATCGGAATGGCGGTGAACGGCTTCCGCCCTGTCGTTGAGATTCAATTCTTAGGATTTATCTATCCGGCTTATGAACAAATCATGACCCATGCTTCAAGGCTCAGAATGAGAACAAGGGGGCATTTTACCGTCCCCATGGTGATCCGGGCCCCTTATGGAGCGGGCGTCCGGGCACCTGAAATCCATTGCGACAGTACGGAGTCACTTTTTACCCATATGCCGGGCATGAAGGTGGTCTGCCCTTCCAATCCGTATGACGCCAAAGGGCTGATGATAGCAGCCATCCAGGATCCCGATCCGGTTTTGTTCCTTGAACCGATGAGAAGCTACCGTTCACAAAGGGAAGAAGTTCCGGAAGGGAAGTATGAGGTGGAGATCGGAAGGGGGAAAAAGCTGGCAGAAGGCAAGGATGTTACCCTTATCGGCTGGGGGGCCATGATTCCGATTGTGATGAAGGCTGCAGAGGAAATGAAGGAAAAAGGGATATCGTGCGAAGTCCTGGATTTAAGGACCCTGTATCCCCTTGATAAGGACCTTGTCATGGAATCCGTTCAAAAAACGGGCCGGACCGTCATAGTCCATGAAGCACATGCAACCGGGGGGACAGGGGCAGATTTGATCTCCCTGATCAATGACGAGGCATTCCTTTATCAGAAAGCGCCGGCTGAAAGGGTGACAGGCTTTGATGCACCCGTTCCCTTTTTCGGGCTCGAAGACCATTATCTGCCTTCAACGAAACGGGTAGCAGCGGCCATTGAAAAAGTGATGAAGTTTTAGGAGGTGCAGCATGTTTGAGGTAAAACTGAATGATATCGGGGAAGGGATGACAGAAGCCGGCATCAGCTGCCTGTTTGTCAAGGCCGGGGATGAAGTCAAGGCGGATGAGCCGTTAGTGGAGATACAGACCGATAAAATGACTGCAGAAATCCCGGCCCCAAGGCCGGGAATAATAAAAAGCATCCTGATAAGCACAGGGGAGACCGTCAAAGTGGGCACCACCTTGTTCATCCTGGAGGAACAAATTCCATCGGAAAAGAGGGAGCCGCCTGAGAAAGGAGTCCCTTATCATCCTAGAATACTGGCTTCTCCCTATACAAGAAAAATAGCAAGAGACCACTCGGTGAACATTGAAGAAATCAGGGGAACAGGGCCTTCCGGCCGCATCACGGACGAGGATGTCCTGGCCTTTATTTCTTACAGTGATTCCGCAGACATTAAGTCCCTCTCAATAGGAACTATTCCGCAGGATACAGGCCAAAAACCTTTACCTGCAAGTGCTTTGCAGGAGTTGGGGCTGATTCCATTCCGCGGCCGCAGAAAACAGATTGCAAAGAATATGGTCCATTCTCTAACGGTCATTCCGCATTGTACCCATTTTGAGGAAATCGATGTAAGCGGCCTGTCAGACTTCCGTAATGAACTGAAAGCATCCGGCCAGTCCATTTCTGCCGCTAGCTTTTTCGTCAAAGCACTCTCTGTATGCCTTAAGGAATATCCAGTCTTCAATGCAATGCTTGATGAGAAACAGGAGGAAATCCGGCTGCTGAAGGAGCATCACATTGGAATCGCGGTGGATGCGCCGGAGGGCCTCATTGTGCCGGTTATCCGGAATGTGGAGCAGAAAAACATAAAAACCATACAAAAGGAAATGAAAAATCTCACAGAGCGTGCCCTATCTGAAAAATTGACCATAAAGGACATCTCAGGGGGTACCTTTACAGTAAGCAATGTAGGGCCGCTCGGCGGCAGTATCGGGGCGACACCGATCATCCAGCATCCCCAGGCTTCGCTCGTTTCGTTCCATAAAACAAAGAAGAGGCCGGTTGTTACAGATAACGATGAAATTGTGATCCGCTCTATTATGAATATGTCGATGTCCTTCGACCACAGGGTGGCAGACGGTGCAGCTGCCGTCCGCTTCACAAACCGATTTGCCGAGCTGATTGAAAATCCTAAAATGCTTCTCCTGGAGTTGATGTAATGGTAGTCGGAGAGATTGCTCACGAAAAGGAGCTTGTTATCATTGGCGGCGGCCCCGGCGGCTATCATGCTGCCATCAGGGCTTCCCAGCTGGGCATAAGGGCTGTGCTGATTGAAAAAAAGGAGCTTGGCGGGATCTGCCTGAATAAAGGCTGCATCCCCTCCAAGGTATTCTCCCATACAGGGGAACTCCTTACCTCCATAAAGACGAAAGAACAGTTTGGTATTAAAGCCGAAAAAATTGAATTTGATTTCCATAGTCTGATCCATTACAAGCAGGAAGCGGTCCAAAGGCTCCGAAGCGGAGTGGATGCCCTGTGCAGGGAAAATAAAGTAGAAATCATCAAAGGAAAGGGGTATTTCTTATCGGAGGACAGGATTGGCGTTGAACAAAAGGATTCTTATGAAGTCTTCCGTTTTAAGTCTGCCGTCATCGCCTCCGGCGGTGTCCCTGTTGAACCATCAGGCTGCCCTATCAATGATTCCCGAGTCCTGAGCCCCTGGACCATCACTAATTTGAAGACAGTGCCTGGACATCTCATAATTTTGGGCGGTGATTATATTGCCCTTGAAATGGCCATGGCCTATAAGGCGTTCGGTTCCAAAGTCAGCATGGTTTTACCTGAAGGGAAGAGGGATTTTTCCTTCGATCCAGCCATCAACCGGGAATTGACCCGTGTCTTCAAGAAAACCGGCATTTCCATTCTGAAAGGATACTCCATGCTGGGGATGGATGCAGGAAGTGAAACGATAACCATCCAGCTTAAGGGAGAAAATGAGAGCAAAAACGCAGAAGGAACTCACTTGTTTTATTCCCTTGGAACTAGGCCGAATGTAAAGAATCTGGGTTTGGAGCGCCTGGGCCTTGCATTGACGGAGGAAGGATGTATCCAGACAGATCCGGCTGGAAGGACCTCTATCCGGAATATTTATGCGGTGGGGGATGCCGTTTCGGGCCCTTCGCTGGCTGTAAAAGCCATGAAACAGGGAAAGATTGCAGCCGAAACGATTGCCGGCTTAAAGAGTGAAACTGATTTAAGGTTTATGCCTCGAATCGCCCGCACATACCCGCCGATCGCCTGTGCTGGCCTGACAGAGCCGGAAGCAATAGCGGAAGGCTACGACGCCGCAGCCGGCGAGTTTTCCCTCGCTGGAAACGGGTATGCAGAAATTCTTGGGTCAAAAGAAGGACTGGCCAAGCTAGTCTTTGACAAGAAAACAGATGTGCTTCTTGGCGTTCATCTCATCGGCCGCGGAGCCGCTGAATTGCTCTCCGGGGGCATCCAGGCACTTGAAATGGCCGCGCGCTTTGAGGATCTCCGATTCCCTCTGTATCCTCATCCCTCCCTTAATGAGGCAGTAATGGAGGCGGCTGAAGCTTTCAAGGGAGAAAGCATCCACAGCAGGCCAAAAAAATTAAAGCGTCTGTAAAAGAGGGCTCTTAGAGAGAAGAGGGAAAAATTAAATTCTTGCCATGATTAGACTGAATTGTATTGATACTTAGCTCTCATGAAGTTTTTGAGAGCTTTTTTAATGTTCTTTAATGGAAATTTTTAAAGGCATAAAACCCCTGCATCTGAAGCACAATAACTTTGTTCCACATTTCAATACAGGGGTGATTTTTAATGACCGTTATCCAAAACGTAAAAACAACAGTCGCTGGTTTAAAAAGTGCTCAGGCAAGTTTTGAAACTTTTGCGCTTTCCACTGACAATCAAGAGGCGAAAAAATTATATGAGGATGCAGCCCAGCAGACTCAGTCCATAATTGAAACAATCTCAAGCCGTGTAGAAGCAATCGAGCAGGAAGAGCCGCAATACACACAAGGGTAAATCAAAAGGAGGCTGGCATCAAGCCAGCCTCTCCATAAGGTAAAGAAGGAAGATGAAATTATGACGGTGGCATCTAATGTAAAACAGACACTGGCATCCCTAAAAGGAATTGAAGCCCAGCTTTCAGCCTTTGCGTTAAACTCAAAAGATTCAGAGGCCCAGCAGGTCTTTCATGAAGCCATGATCGAAATGGCGGAAATCAAGAATGAAATCCAAATGAGGGTATACGAAATTCAGCGGGAAGAAGAACAATATCAGTCATCATAAATGAGGTGAGGATTTGACGGTTTGGGATATCGCTCTTCGATCCGTAATATTCTTAATTGTCTTGTTTGCGGCAGCAAAATTATTAGGGAAAAAGCATATATCGCAATTATCCTTTTTCGAATATGTATCTGGGATTGTGCTTGGGGATATTGCTGGGGAAGTGATCCTGGGCGAAGATCAGTATATCATGCATGGAATCGTCGGCATTTTCATCTTTACTGCAGTTACATACCTTGCAGACTTCCTTTCCTTGAAGAGCCGAAGATTTAGGGAAATCATCGAAGGCAAATGCACCGTTTTTATAGAAAATGGAAAAATTTTAGAAGATCATTTAAAAAAAGAAAGATATTCCGTAGAAGACCTTGCCGCCCTGCTGCGTGAAAAGGATGTGTTCAATATCGCCGATGTTGAATTTGCCGTATTGGAGCCGAAGGGTAAATTAAGCGTTCTCCTTAAAAAAGAAAAACAGCCGCTTACTCCTAAGGACCTCAAGATTAAGACACCCAATGAGAAAGAACCCCAGGCGGTCATCATGGACGGGCAGGTCATTTATGAGGCACTCGGCAAAACAGGGAAAACGCTTGAATGGGTAAATAAAGAATTATCCAAACAAGGGGTGTCCCTCAACAATGTCTTTTATGCCCAGATCGACAGCTATGGAGAGATGACCATCGATCTTTATAATGATAAAACGAAAACATCCTCTCCAAATGCGAGACCCCTTCTCCTGGCAGAAATTAAAAAAACCCAGGCGGATCTGGAATCATTCTCCTTGCAGACTTCTAATAAAGCAGCAAAGAATATGTATGCTAAAAATGCGGAAAAAATGACTTCCATCCAAAAAAGACTGGAGCCCTTCCTGAAAGGATAGTGCGGGTTGAAAATAGGGAAGCAGCGCTTAAGGCTGCCCCTTATTTTATTTTCCGGCTCCGGAGCACGGTAATGAAGCCATCCAGGATTTCATGACTGACTGTAAATCCTTTCCGCTGATAAAATTCCAATGCGTTCGTGTTTCCATTGGAAACGAAGATGAAGTAATCTTCTGCTTCTTTGAAGGTCTGCAGCCATGTCATGGACAGATCAAAGAGCTTTGAACCGACTCCATACTTTCTATATCCTTCCTTAATATAGAACTGAGATAAGCAGCCGACCTGTTCCATTTTCACTGATGAGAGATCAAAAAAAGCAGCAAAATCATTGGAATAGGTTTCCTTTGGTGAAATATTGGAGTAGACATATCCGACAGGCTGATCACGGTCCTTTACTAAAACGATGTAATTATGAGAGGCAGAATCAATGGATGGAAGCATTCTTGTTTCAAAGTTCATGCTGTCAAACAGTTCGGGTCTTATCGCAGCCACAGATTTTTGAAAAGCCATAAGCTCATTGCACAGCTCCCTGCATGCTTCAGCTCTTTCGGCTGGTATAACCTCATATGTAAGGTTCATAGGTACATCTCCTTTTTGCCTTTCTTATACTTAATTCTACTAAAAAAATGAGAGTAAAGCATTTTTTTATAAGGAAACCAAATGCTGCTGCTTTAAATAAGTTTTAAATTTTTTGAAAAATGGTAAAAGGTATGTAAGAATATTAGATGTAGTTTTTATTCTAAAATAATATTTGGTAAGATTTCTGGATTTGAAGGGAGCAGGCTGCATTGGGAAACATGCATAGGAACATGGGGTATTTCTCTTTAACGATGACCGGTCTTGGATCGATTATTGGTTCAGGCTGGCTTTTTGGGGCTTGGAAGGCGGCGAAGATTGCCGGACCGGCTGCCATCTTTGCGTGGGTAATTGGGATGGTTGTCATCCTGACGATTGCCCTGACATACACAGAGCTTGGAGCCATGCTCCCGGAAGCAGGGGGGATGGTGAAGTATACACAGTATTCACACGGCTCTTTTGTCGGTTTCCTTGCTGCCTGGGCAAACTGGATTGCCATTGTTTCCGTTATCCCGGTTGAGGCGATCGCATCCGTACAGTATATGAGCTCCTGGCCCTGGGCATGGGCAGGGTGGGCGCATGGCATGGTTCATCAGGGAATCTTGACTCCTCCAGGTTTAGCGGCAGCCGCCATCTTGGTTATCATCTATTTCCTCTTAAACTTTTGGGCTGTCAGCTTATTCTCGAAAGCCAATTCACTGATTACGATTTTTAAAATTATTATTCCTGGTGCAACAATTGTGGCATTGATTACAGTGGGCTTCCACAGCGGCAATTTCTCCACTGGTTCGCATGGCATGGCGCCCTATGGGTGGTCAAGCGTTTTGACTGCGGTGGCAACCTCTGGAATTGTATTTGCCTTTAATGGGTTCCAGAGCCCGATCAATATGGCGGGAGAGGCGAAAAATCCGGGAAAATCCATCCCTATTGCCGTCATTGGTTCGGTGCTGGCTGCGACGGTCATATATGTCCTGCTGCAGATTGCCTTCATTGGGGCAGTCAGTCCAAGTGCCATCGCCAAGGGCTGGCACAGCTTGAATTTTGATTCTCCATTTGCTGATCTTGCACTGGCGCTCAATATTAACTGGCTGATGATTGTCTTATATCTAGACGCATTTGTATCTCCATCGGGGACAGGGACGACCTATACGGCAACAACCGCAAGGATGATTTTTGGGATGGAGAAGAATGGATACATGCCAAAGGCATTCGGCAGGCTTCACCCGATTTTTAAGGTCCCGCGGCCGGCCATGTTTTTCAACCTTGCCGTATGTTTCATATTTTTATTTGTGTTTAAAGGATGGGGAACACTGGCCGAGATCATTTCCGTTGCGACTCTGGTTTCCTATATCACCGGTCCGGTTACGGTCATGACCCTGAGGAAAACGGGCAGCCACTTCTACAGGCCGGCAAAGGTGAAGGGACTTCAAGTAATTGCGCCGCTTGGATTTATCTTTGCCTCCCTTGTCTTATATTGGGCAAGATGGCCGCTGACCGGACAGGTTTTATTCATCATCATCATCGGCCTTCCGATCTATTTCTATTACCAGCTAAAAAGCAAATTCAAAGGATTTATGCAAAGCTTCAAATCGGGAGTATGGATGGCTGCCTATCTTGTAACCATGATGCTGATTTCCTATCTTGGCAGCGAAAAATTCGGCGGCTTAAATTATATCCATTTCGGCTGGGATATGGTACTGATTACAGTTGTTTCCATTCTCTACTATATCTGGGCCCTGAAAAGCGGGTACAAGACTGAGTTCCTGAAAGAAGCGGAAGCGATTAACAATACGCTCCGTAAACAGGAAAAAAAGCTTAGGCACGACCAGACGGAAGTATTATAATCCAAAAAAAGGATCAGAAATCGCTTCTGATCCTTTTTTGATTATGAAACCTGTTTATCTGAAGCCCCAAGCTTAGAAGGCATGAGCCTCTCTTTTCCCATCAGGATGATGGCGATGAAGCCTAAAGAAATAGGAATTAACGTCCACGTAAAGGTCGCCGATACAGAGTCTGCCATGGCGCCGGATATTTTGTGCAGGATTCCGGCTGGGATCTTTGCTCTCATATCCGCAGAAAGCAGTGCCCTTGAATCAATATTTCCCGCGAATCCTTTTAAAGAGCCTAAAGCTTCCTTTAAATCATTCTGGAAAAGCTTGTTTTGGATACTGCCGAAGATGGTAACACCGATCGTCATGCCCAGTGTCCTGAAAAAAGTATTGGTGGATGTGGCAATTCCGCGTTTCTGCGGCTCCATTTTATGCTGGGTGGACATGCTTAAAAGGGAGAAGGAGCAGCCCATTCCAACGCCGGCAATAATCATGAATATTGTCAGGGTAGAGCGTCCCGTATCTGCATCAATGGTTCCCAGCAAACACATTCCTATGAAAAACAGAATGACCGAAACCAGCATGATGGCCCTATAGCTGAACCTCCGGACAGATAATCCTGAAAGCTGGCTTCCCGCTACGGAGCCTACCATCATCGGGATCAAAATTACTCCTGAGTTGGTTGCAGTCCCGCCATAAACCGATTGAACAAACAATGGAATGAGTACCGTCGCAATAATGAAGGCTGCTCCGTAAAAGAAGGCCACAGCCTGGGTAGCGGCAAAAAGCTGCCTTTTAAACAAACTCATGGAAATGATCGGTTCCTGTACTTTCCTCTCGATTACAAGAAAAGCAGCGAATAGAACCGCAAAAATAATAAAGAACGAAATAATCTGCGCAGAATCCCAGGCATATTTATTTCCTCCAAGCTCGAGTGCAAACATGAGGCTCACTACGGATCCTACCAATGTAACAGCCCCATACCAGTCAATCTTAAGCCTGCGGAGCTGCAGGGTTTCCTTATAAAACGGACCGATTAAAAACAGGGAGAGAATTCCCAGCGGCAGATTAATATAAAAAATCCAGCGCCAACTAATCTGATCAGTAATAAAGGCTCCCAGAAGCGGACCGATGACAGAGGAAAGGCCGAAAACTGCGCCGAACAGCCCCGTCATTTTCCCCCGTTTCTCTGGAGGGAAGATATCAAAAATAATGGTGAATGCAATTGGCATAAGAGAACCTCCGCCAATCCCCTGTATGGCTCTGTAAATGCTCAGCTGAACGATCGTCTGCGCGGTCCCGCAAAGGGCAGATCCTATCAAAAATACGGCAAGGCCCAATAAATAAAACCTCTTTCGGCCATACATATCCGACAGCTTCCCAAAAATGGGCATGCTGGCCATCGTAGCGACCAGGTAAGCCGAAGTGACCCAGATAAACTGCTCCAGGCCGCCAAGCTCCCCGACGATCGTAGGCATGGAGGCAGAAACAATGGTATTGTCCATGGCCGCCATCAGGATCCCCAGCAATAACCCGGCAACGACTAAGCCTGTTCTGCTTTCTTTTTTGCTCATAATATCCTCCTTCATAAGTGCTTTCATCAAAACAAGCGGTTAAGAGATGTCGGCTATATCTACTAATTCTTCTTTAATGTATGAGCTTACAAAGGAAGATAATCATTCTGCTGTCCTATAGCATAGATACTCAGAGCATCTTGTCTTAACTGCTAAGAAAATTATAAGGAGGGGATTGAGTGGAGTCAATTTATATTTGGTTTTTTATTCCTGATCCTGCAATATTTATAAGATAACCTAATAGAAAAATGCGAAAGCCTATAACAGCCTTCGCATTCATAATGGGGTGAATTCTCTCCTTAGCTTTTAAATCCATTTTTTGTTCTATCAGCATTTTTCTTCAATTGGTCTGCCTTTTGATACTCCCTGTGATCGACGCTGGTGTCCCAAATGCTGTATTCGATATCCCGGCTGGACTGCGGAGTGTTTTTAGAACTCATTCACATTACCTCCAAGCTAGTTGTAACGTCATTATCTGCGCTTTTATCATTTTTATTCTGGCTAATGCATAATAGAAAACAATCTCTTGTTTTTATTCCGGACAATTGTCTTAATATCAAAAAAATGTTTCATTTCCTATTAAAGAGAATGAAAAACAGGCCCTCCGCCATTTTTTTGCTAGTCACTTAATTTTTCCTCAATAGCGAGGTCTCTTAAGTAATCCAGTAAAGGACGGAGCTGTTCAGGAGCCGTAACATCGGTATAAACAAGGCAGGACGTCTCAGCCTCTCCGATTAGCTCAAGCTGATAGGTAAACGCATCATTGCCACCGAATGCTTTAGAAGTCAAGGAGGCAGCGAGGCTGTTTACATCAGCGTCTTCTAGTAACTGCTTCAGTTTCTCCGCCTTTTCCTCAGGAAGCTGTTCTAATTCCGTTTCGTATGCCAGATGAAGATTGGCAATCCCGCCGGAAGTCAAAAAACGAATCTTCATGTTCGCCATCCTCCGATTATTGTGAAATCCCGACGGCCTGGAACGCAGATTCCACAGATTTTGGTGCGGTTTCAGGAACCTCTCCTTTATCAGCCAATGACTGGGCAGCCTGCTGGATGGTGTGGAAAAAAGCGGAGAAATCTGCAGTGGCATATAGCTTCTGCATTCCCTGATACCAGACGGCAGCGGCCTTATCAGTTCCAATCTCCATAGAAACCAGATAAAACGCCTTGTTCAGGATACCTGAGTTAATGTGCACTCCATAATTATCATCCGAACCGCTGTAATAATTTTTCATATGATCCGGCTGCATATCCTTGCCCATCAGCTTGTTATCAAAGGCCGTTCCCGGCGCCTTCATGGAGCGGAGTGCCTGTCCCTTTAAGGAAGGGCCCATAATATCGGCACCGATCAGCCAATCTGCCTCCGAAGCAGTCTGCTTTAAATGGTGCTGTTTAATAACTGTTCCGAATACATCTGAGAGATGCTCATTGATTGCTCCGGACTGGCCTTCATACTCCAATCCGCTCGTATATTGAGTCACTCCGTGAGTCAATTCGTGGCCGATGACATCGAGGGAACTGGTAAAACCAATAAAGATCTTTCCATCTCCGTCTCCGAATACCATTTCTTCTCCATTCCAAAAAGCATTCAAAAAATTTCGTCCATAATGCACATTTAAAAGAAGATCCAATCCTCGATTATCAATGGAATTTCGGTTCAGTACTTCCTTAAAATAATCCCGGACGATCCCGGCAAAATCATAAGCCTGGTTAACCGCCTCATCCGAGCCCGAACGGTCTCCTTCCTTGCGGGCTTCCTGTACACGCAGCCTGGTATTGTGCCCGCAATCATAAACATGGCGCTCTGATCCGCCTTCTCCAATGGCTGTAGAGATTAAATCGAAATCCAGCAGGTTTCTCTGCCTATGGATCAAACGCAGTTTAGAAAGACTGGCCCGTGCAGCATCCACATCATTCTGGGCTAAACGTTCAAGAATATAGACAGGAACAACAAAATCAGGCATATGCTTCATCATGGCTTCACTCCTTTTTTCTAGTTTACGGCTTTTACAGACTGCGTTCAAATAATTCAGACTATTTAAGTTAAACTTAGGATAGGAAAGGGATCTTTAGGGAGGTCGAGCACAGAATGTCCGGGTGCTTCTAGTTTTCGGACAGGTTGAAGCAGCGGAAGGGGTAAGTCCATCAGCAGCAGCCTTATTTTTTGTTATGCTTCTATTTTAGGGGACTCTGGATCTGGCAATGCCAGCAAATCATTGGCTGCTTTTTTGTCTTTCCTTACATCCCGGAGGAAGAAGCTTAGGACAATGCCCGCGATACAAATTGCGGCTGCCCAATAGAATGCGTCATTAATACCGCTGACCGTGGCCTGCATATTGGCCTTTTTCGCCATGAGCTGGACCGCTGTCTGCTGGGCCTGGGCAGCCGGCAGATGCACCTCGGCAGAAAAATCAACCTGTTTCCACCTAAAAACAGTTCGGCAATACCACTCTTATTAGAAAACAGTCTTAACAAAAATAAATATTAACAATGTTTAGTATCACTGAAATACTTTAACAAAAAGTATCTTTGTTGTAAAGAAACTTTTGCGAAAAGGTATTGCGCTTTTCATTCTATTATGAATGAGGTAAAATATAACTAGAAAGTGGTTGTTGAAGGAGGAAACAAGTGGATAATTTGAACGAAGGGCATGTCAATATCATGGATGAGCTTGATAGTATTTCGGAAACGTTTTTCCGTTATAAAAACAAGCAGATGGAAAAAAAGTATGATGATATACCCTTGAAAATGAATGTAAATAAGTATCAGATTCTTAAATCCATTTATATGAACAAGGAATGCATCGTTGCAGATCTGGTTAAGAAACTTGAGCTTACATCAGGGGCTACTACTCTGATCTTAAATAAATTAGAAGAAGAGAATCTTATTGCGAGAAGCCGCTCTACAGCTGACCGAAGGCTTGTTTTCCTGGAATTGACGGACGAAGGCAGGAGAGTATACGATATTCTTTCTAAAAAGAGGGCAGAATTTCTGCTTAAGATATTAAACCCGTTGAGTGCCGGAGAAAAGGATGAATTCATCCGGCTCTTTAAAAAAATTGCAGATGGACTGGATCAATAAGCTGCGGCCGTGTGCTGCGGCTTTTTTTGCGGAGAAACTTGGCCGTTTTGATACTGCCTGGTTCCATTCAGGCATATATTTCATATATTGAGATAGAAAGATTGGAATATACTATGAATGTCTAGGCTCCGGACGGCTGAAGGAACTCTGAATGAAAGGTTGCAGATACTGATTATGGAACAGGTACAAGGAATTCCGTATTTTTTTCAAAATATCACCGAGAAAAATATGACATTTGACCATGTTTTTCAGCGTATTTCCGATTTTATCAAAAGAGATCCAAAGGGAAATTTCCGCCTTATCGTAGGGACGGACTCCCAGGTCCATAAAAGGCATACCCTTTTTATCTCTGCCATCATCATCCAAAGACAGGGCAAAGGGGCATGGCTGTGCATCCGAAAAGAACTAGTACCGAGAAAGATGCTGCACCTCCATGAGCGGATCTCACGGGAAACCTCCCTGACGGAAGAACTGGCTGCGCTGTTTACAGACGACCATAAAAATGCCCTTGTGGATCTAGTGCTTCCACACGTCTACGATGGGGCAAGCTTTACATTGGAAGGCCATATTGATATTGGCTCGGGTCAAAGAAATAAAACAAATGTATTTGTAAAAGAAATGGCTACAAGAATCCGTGCAATGGGGCTGGTACCTGTCATCAAGCCGGATTCATTCGGGGCTTCCTGTGTAGCCAATAAATATACGAAACGGAACAGCCTTACAGAAGGAAAAAAGATTATTTAACAGAATTGTGCGGATTTGTGCGAATGGTGTCCTGTTTTCCCATTATAAAAAGAGGTACATATACAGCGGTTTTCTGAATTTTTTCAGCTGTTCTTGTGGCAAGGCCCTGTGTGGTGAGGGTAGGGTTGGTCCCTCCCAGGCCGTTGGGCAGTACGCTGTTGTCTGCGATGAAAAGGGGGTTTACCTGGATTGCCTCACAGTTTTGGTCCACAACAAAGCCTATTTTCATGGTACTCATGATATGGATCATCATGCCGGGTGGCCATTTGGACTGGATGATGGTTTTTGCTCCGGAATATAGCAGGATATCAGCAGCCAGTTTTATGAGCTGCTTTTTCTTTTTGATCGTATTTTTAGTGGGAGAATATGTAATGGATGGAACAGGGCCGTGTGTATCCCCCATATCCGGGGAAGTGAGGACTGAGTTCCATGAAATTAAATATGGTGGCCTGGTTCCATTTTTGTGCCAAACGCTTTTCCCTCTTTTCTGCCTTTTTATCAAGAATATTGCAAATAGAGGATTATAGAAGTGAAAGTTCGAAGTATTTTTAAAGGAGAATAACTGCCTTCCATTTTGGATACCTTTGCAAGGGCTGTCTGATTATTTATGGAAGACAGAACATGAAAGGACTGCCTGTTTAGTTTCTTCTATATATATGAATGCAGAGTATGCAACCTGCTTACTGCATGCCGTATTTCATTTTCCGGATGCTTTATCAATCCCCGAGCCTCATCGTCAAAAAAACACTTCGATCTGTATAGAACTCATTATCCTTCACAAACCCCAGTTTTTCATAAAGATGAATGGCTCTCTGATTAAACTCAGCGACGGTAAGCCGGATGGGGATGTTTTTATACATTTCTTTGAGATGATCGAGGATGAGTGAACAGAAAAGAAAGCCATTTCCTTTGCCTGTCAGACCAGGCTTCATTCCCAATCCCATATCGATGAAGCCTTTCGGATAAACATCATACTGGTTTCCCATTGGAACCTGGGCGTTCGTTCCAATGCAGAAAAATCCGGCCAGTTCCTTTTTGTCACTCAGCAGGGCATAATAGGAGCCATCAAGCATCTCTTCCATAGCTTCGTCTGTCAGCTCATTGTTATAAAAATCGTATGGCTCTTCATATCTCCAATGGAGGATTTCCCTTGCCATTCGGGGAGTCATCTTTTCAATGAACAGCTTCATCTAACCACGCACCCTTCTTCACTGTTTATAGGTAAATTATACAATGAGCAGGGCAGGCAGCAAGCAGAAATTATTTCAGAAAAAGCAAAAAAACCTGAATGTCCAAACCATCAGGTTTTTCCACGATCATTATGGCTGTTTAGAGGGTTCTTCAGGTACGGCTTGTGGCTGCTTCTGTGAGTCAGCTGATTCATCTGTTTGGGCTGCAGCTTGATCTGAAGAATCTTTAGGAGATGTCGTCTCGCTGGCAGGTTCCTTCGCAGGGCTGTCAGGCTTCGGGTCTTCGGCAGGTTTTGGGTCCTTTGTATTCCCATCATTATGATCCGCAGGAGGAATGTCAGACTTAGGCAGCTGGGTGCCTTTTTCCTTTTCTCCATCTTTCTCACCGGAATCTTTATCTTTATCTTTATCTTTATCTTTATCTTTATCTTTATCTTTATCTTTATCTTTATCTTTATCTTGATTTTGATCTTCAGGCTTCGGAGCCTCAATCGTCGCCTTCACTTTTTCTGCATCGACCGGCACCGTATAGGTTTCGTCGACGAAGGAATTGAGGGCAGTGATTCTGTATTTAAACGAATCAAGGCTGCATGCAGAGTTGGCGGCCGATGGGCTGGCGGACAGTGATCCACCGCTTTCCAGACTCTGGGATGAGACAGATTGGAAGCCATCGCCGGAATCCAAATATACCTCTACATCCATGGGAATATCCGATTTGTTATGGATGCTTACTCCCTGGCTGAGGGCGCAATTCTTTCCATATTCAATATCTCCAAGCTGGATATCCAGCAGGTCGGAAGTGGTAGCGTTTTGCAATTCACCTGTGGCGCTTGTTTCCGAGGTGAATAAGGCAAAGGTTCCTTTGGATGAAATGGAGGCTGCACCAGTGTAACAAAGGGATAAGGTCAAAATCCCTGCAAGCCCCATGAATTTGGCTCTTTTTATAGGTTTATGACGGAAATATAGCAGCCTGCGTTTCATATGATCACCTTTCTAAAAGAAGGGACAGCCTTGAAATCGACTGCCCCGCTTTTTTTCTTATTCCTTGTCGAATTTCGCACCGGAGTCTGTCTGCTTGGCTTGAACAGTCAGATTAGCTGTATATTTTACTCCCTGATATTCATTGCCCGCTTTTGCAGCAAGCTTAACATCAAACGCGATATCTATGTACTGGTTATCCTTAAGAGTAAAGAACTTATCGTTGCCGATTTTATATTCCTTTGTTCCAGAATCATCTGTAGCAGCCATAGCCATCATCTGCTGAGCTGGAGCTGCTGCTTCAGGATCTACTTCGCCGACAAACGCTTCTACACCTGCAGGAAGCTTTGGAAGTGGCACTGCTTTTGAGCTTGCAATGGAAGGATTAGTAGCTCCATTGTAGAATCCTTTTTCCCAGGCCATTCTGTAATCTTTAAGGACGTCCCCGCTTGGTTTAGCAGCATATTTAAATGCCAGGTAATAAATTTTATAAGGGGCAGCGGAAACTCCTGCTTTATCAATTGAAGCTTTATATGTTAATTTCAGCACTTGATCCAGGCTTCCAGTGTTGTCCAGAGTAATGAAGTCTCCAGGAACAATCTGTGAAGGTGCGAAGTTTGAGTGGCTGAACAGCGGAGTTGTTACTGCCTTACCGTTATTGACAGATAATGTACCGTTTTGAATCGTTCCGGTTGCACTGCTGCTTGAAGTGAACCAAGAGTATGTACCATACCCAGCGCTTACTGCCAGTGCTCCTGCCAGTGTTGTTGCCATAAGTGCTTTTTTTACATTCTTCATGAATGAATACCTCCAGAATAATAGTTTTATATTTTAATTTCTTGAAACCGGATTAGTCCCGCTTTTGTTGAAAAAGCTAAGGGTCCTCTGATAAACCTCAATAAGGATAAGGAGGAGAAGAGGCAGAATGATAAATAGAAAAAATCCAAAAGGACTTGCTAAAAATTTTGCGATCAATCCTGCTTTTGGAAGGATGAATTTGACCTGTCCGAGCAAGCTCTCCGGCTTGATCACCCAGTCATCCTTCACATTGTTATTGTCTCCTTTAGTGACAAAACCTTCTTTTGTTACCTGATAGACCCTGTGGGTAATAAGTTTTTTGTCCGAGATTCGAAATGTAATAATATCCCCTTTTTTTACGTCTGAGCCTTCCTTTTCCTTTACCAATACCATATCTCCTGCGTTTATTCGTGGCTGCATGCTGTTCGTCAGCACTGTCAGCGGCTTGTATCCGAAATACGTCGGAATTTTATTAGGATTTTTGTTCGCCTGATGGGCAATAAACAACAAAGTTCCAATACAGCCGATGACAACAACTAATAGAACGTATGATATGGCCTTGGATAGTGTCCTGGCCACTCTAGCACCTCCTGTCAGATTTGGAATTATTCTGTTACATTGTCCAATTTACTAGACTTATTCTTTTGAGTCAACGTTATAACGAACGAAAATGTTCGTTAAAAAGTTACAACGTTCCATCTTAATCTCTGTTTTTCTCCAAAAAATTCAGGGCGGAAAATCAGGAAAAAAGAACTACTTCGTGCTCCGAAACACTTAGTTTAAAAGGTTTTATTTAGCACTATTTTTAGATGACAATAGATGAGTTTTTGTCGCATATTGCTGAATAACTCTTCTAGTATTCAGAAAATTTTTGAAATATCATGTGTTTATACCAATAAATTTTCCAAGGGGGGTATATCATTGAACAAATTTTTCAAAGCCGGCTTATCGTCTGTTGTGGTAGCCGGGACCTTATTCACAGGCTTTAACGGCCTGGCGAGTGCCGCCAGCCTGGACGCTGTCCAAAAATCAAAGCCATATGTCTCCTCAGCACAGAGCACGCTGGATCTCGCAATTGTGAATGATGAAAAGATCATTCAGTCTCTGATTAAACAGGGGAAAATCAAGGCAAACTCTTCCGATGCAAAAAAGCAGCAGGCATTAAAGGATTATATTGAGCTGAAGGGAAAAGATCCCGGGGTAAAACAGAAGGATCCTCTTGCTCCAAAGGTGAAAGCTGCACAGGCAGAAAAAATCCAAAAATTCAAGGCTGATACCAGCACAAATAGTGGAACGCTGCAGGGAAGCACTGCGCATCCTGATCCTGTAAAGGAATCCCCATCCCCTGGAATCCAGAAAAAAGGAAAACTGCTGACGATCATGGTCGAATTTTCCGATCTAACGCACAACCAGATCAAACCAGACCAAACAGATAACTATTATACGGACTACAATACAAAACACTATGAAGATATGATTTTCGGAGAAAATGGAGTGAAGGGGCCAAAGGGTGAAAATTTGGTGTCCCAAAAGCAATTTTATGAAGAGCAGTCTGGCGGTACCTATACGGTTGAAGGCCAGGCCTATGGCTGGCTGAAGGTTCCAGGGACTGCAGCATTCTATGGTGCTGACCGGACAGAAGGGCAGGGCGGCGGCCATGATAATGTTACGCCGGGCGGTGCCAAGCAGTTAGTTAAAGATACATATGCTGCTGCACAGGCTGCGGGCATTCCCCTTAAGGATTATGATTTAGAGGATCCGCATGATCTGGACGGCGACGGAAACTTCTGGGAGCCGGACGGACTTGTTGACCACCTTCAGATCATCCATTCAGGAATGGGGCAGGAAGCTGGAGGAGGAGCACAGGGCGACAATGCCATCTGGTCTCACCGCTCAGCCGTTTTCTATGATCCTGACGGACTTGGTGCCGGCGTTCCAGGATTCTATGATTATACGATGATGCCTGAAGATGGAGCATCCGGTGTATTCTCTCATGAATATGGCCACGATCTCGGCCTTCCGGATGAATATGACACGATTTACTCCGGAGCTGGTGAAGCAATTGAATACTGGTCCATCATGGCAGCCGGTTCCTGGGCCGGTAAAATTCCGGGAGCGGAGCCGACGGGATTCTCGCCTTGGGCCAAAGCCTACTTCCAGTCCACGCTTGGAGGGAAATGGACAAAACCTACGCAGGTAAATCTTGGAGATTTAAACAAGAAAGGCAAAACCTTCTTATTGGATCAAGCAAACTCACCTCTTGGGAAGAATAACCAGGCTATTCAAGTGAACCTGCCGCAGAAAAAGACTCCAGTAAATGTACCTGCTGCAGGCAGCTATGAATATTGGGGCGGTCAAAAGGATGAAATGGATAACAATATGGTTACAGATGTCGATCTGACCGGAAAAACATCAGCAGCCCTTACATTTGATGCGTGGTATGATATGGAAGAGAAATGGGATTTTGCTTTTGTCCAGGTGTCTACCGATAATGGCGCTACATGGAAGTCGTTAGGAAATGCCCATACACGCAGCGATGTCGTGGATGAAGGCTATCCGACCATCATCGATTCTATGCCAGGCTTTACAGGCAATTCAAACGGCTGGCAGGCACAGTCCTTTGACCTTTCACAGTACAAAGGGCAAAAGATCAAGCTCCGCCTTCGCTCAGCGACTGACTGGGGTTCTACAAATGTAGGCTTCTTTGCAGACAATATCAAGGTTGTAGCGGACGGACAGACAATCGTTAATGACGGAGCTGAAAATCCGGCTTCAAGCTTCACACTGAATGGATTCAAAAGATTTGATGGAAACAAGCTGACAGACCACTACTATCTATTAGAGTGGAGAAATCACAGCGGAGTTGACAAGGGTCTTGCGCATATCCATCGCGGCAGCTCTTTGATGAGCTATGAAAAAGGGCTTGTGGTCTGGTATGTGGATGACAGCTATACCGATAACTGGACTGGTGTGCATCCTGGTGAAGGCTTCCTTGGAGTTGTCGATGCCCATGATGACACAAATCTTGTGTGGAGCACAGGAGAACAGGCATCCAGCCGCTACCATATCTATGATGCGGCCTTCAATTTCATGCCGGTCTCCGCTCTGAATGTGGTTTATCCAACACAGACTTTGAGCTACCCAGCGCAAAGGGGAATTCCGCTGTTTAACGACAGCAATGACTATAACAATAAGTATCTGCCGGATGCTGGACGCGATATCCCGCATTACGGTTTGAAGGTACTTGTCAGCGACCAGGCGATGGATCAATCCGTTGGCCAAGTCGTCCTATCCAAGTAAGCAATAGGGTAATAGTTTGAATGAAAGAGCCCCGCCGTATGGCAGGGCTCTTCGTGTTCCAAAGGGCAGGCGGGGCTTCAGGATCTCTTTCATATACGGATTCACCATAGGTGCAAAGTAAATAGAGAAGCAAGAGTAAAATCATTACGAAAATGGTTTGTTCTAACGAAAAGAGGCTGCCGTAAAAAGGATCGATTCCTAATACGGCAGCCTTATAGATGTGTCATCCGTCCTGTACGGCAAACATTTCGTCCAAAATAAGGGAAACAGCCCCTAAAACTGTAGCGTCACCGCCAAGCTGGGACAGCTCGATTTCGGTTTCTTTGGCATGATTCGTCAAGGCTCTCTGACGGATGCTTTCCTTCATAGCGTTTAGGAGAAGGCCTCCGGCATTGGCGACTCCTCCTCCGATGATGATTCTTGACGGATTAATGGTATGAATTAAATTGGTGATCCCAATGCCGAGGTATCGGCCAGCCTGGCGGAGGGCAGACCTGCTTAATACATCACCATTTTCGGCCGCCCGGCAGATGGCTTCCCCGTCAATAGCGCTGAGGTTTCCAGAAAATTCTTCTGAAAGGCTGCTTTGGTTCCCCAGGATAATTTTTCGCTTTACGGCTTCTGCAAGGGATGGGCCGGAGGTGAACGATTGCAGGCAGCCATGACTGCCGCAGGTGCATTTTGGCCCTTTCAGGTCGATTGCCATGTGCCCGATTTCTCCGCTGATGAAGGAGGAGCCGCGATGCAGCTTACGGTCTACGATCACACCGGCACCCACGCCCCGGCCGACATTGATGCAGACAAAGGTGTCAAGGCCGGATCCATTACCGAACCAAAGTTCGCCCATAGCCTGGGCGCTCACATCGTTTTCAACTCTTACAGGCATCTGGAATTCCAGCTCTAGCTCTTCCTTCAGCGGGATATCACGAAGTCCCAGATTGGGGGCGAAAAGTGAGATGCCATTTTCCCAATCGACGACCCCATGCATTCCAATTCCTATGCCCATGATGGCTTCGTCCGTGAGATCGGAGGCTTCCTTTAAGTCGTGAACAGAATCTTTAATGAAGAGAATAAGCTGTTCCTTCTCAATATTTTGCGGTATTCTCCTTGTTATTTTTTTAAAGATGGAGCCATTAAGATCAGAGATGACGGCCTTTAATTGAAAGGAGCCAATATCCAGGCCAATGATGAAAAATTGCCTGCTGTTGATCATAAGCATAACCGGTTTCCGGCCGCCGCTCGAGACTCCCTGCTTACTTTCGCAGATAAGGCTGGAATCCAGCAGGCCAGAAACGATATTTCCTACAGCAGGAGGTGAAAGCCTTGTCTGCCGGGCAATTTCTGCCCGCGAGATGGGACCGTTCTGCCGGATAATATGTAGAATGAGAGACCTATTTAAAGATCTCATAGATTGAAAGCTTCCTTTAAGGCCAACCATTTTTGTTCCTCCTAGAAGTTTCTGCACGATATCTAGTATTAATTATAGCGCTTTCATCAGGCAGTTACAAAGAAAATTAAATTAATTAACAAAGATGTGGGGCATACCAAAAAGCAGGCCCATGAGCCTGCCTTCCTTATTATGCTATTCTTGATCCGACACAAACACCCTGTGCTCCCGGAAGAATTCACCGAGGTCCCTGCCGCTTTCCTTTTTCATGATTTCCATGAAGTCTCTGGTTGTCGTGATGCCAAATTTCTTTTCCTTAAAATAAGCTTTCATGGCTGAATAGAACACATCATCTCCGAGCTTCAGCCTAAGGTCATTCAAGGTTCTGGAGCCATAGCCATAAATCATTTGGTAATAGGCACCGACTCCTTCATCTCCATATGACGTGAAAGTGGAAATAGGAGAGGAAAGGTGGAAAGCCGTGTTTGGATTGGGATCGGCTGTCAGCCTGTCCAGCGTATTGTCGTGCAGGGCTGCCGCAAAAGTGGCGAAGGACTCATCCAGCCATGGCTCATCATATTCGTTGTCGCCGATGATGCCATAAAACCACTGATGCCCGATCTCATGGGCGGTAACCGACTGTACCCATCCCTGTGAACGTTTGCCGGCAATACTGATCATGGTGAGCTGAGGATATTCCATTCCGCCAAACCAGCCTTCCATCCCGACAATATCAAGCTCGGGCCAAGGATAGGTGCCGAAATGGCCGCTGAACAAGTCAATGCTTCTTAGGCCGGCCTTCAGCATGGAATCCGCATAAACGGCCTGTTCATCCGTGTAATACACATTGATTTTAACATTATTCACGGTTCCTTTTTTCACCTTATAGCCTGGGTCCATCTCCAAAGCGAAATCCCGGACATCCTGTGCTTTATAGCGGTGGATGGCGAGGTTTCCTGCCTTCTGTGGCTTTCCAATCTCGGTTCCTGTTGCAGCAATCACCTGCTCTTTATCTGTAGTCAATGTCACATCAAAGTCGCCTGTAAGAGAATAGAAGGATTCTCCGTAAGGAAAATAAGGATCCACATTCCAGCCTTCCTTATCATAGACTGAGAGAATCGGGAACCAGTTTCCAAGCGAGGTGGTCCCTTTATACCATCCGAACCGGTCCTGCTGGTTTGGGATTGTCACCTTGAAATCCATGGAAACCGTTGCCGGCTTATTCTTTTTAAGAGAAACAGAAGGAATGTGGAGTGCAGTCTTGTCCACATTGAAAACCGCTTTTTTGCCGTTAACCTTCAACTTGCTGACATCCATGCTGGCACCATTTCCCGTATGAGTATCGGCATTTCCCCACAGATTGAAATAAAGCTCCTTTAAATCCTGTTTAAGATTATTTTGGAAGGCTACCTCCAGATGTCCCGTTACGATATGCTTCGCGCTGTCATAGTAAACATTCATTTTGTATTTGGGGTCAGCTGGTCCAAGCACATCCTGACCAGAGCCCTTTTTACCCAGAGCCTGGAAGGGCGCCGGCTTGGCCAGCTGTCCTGCATTTGCCGGGTCATATCCTGTGTCCTGTGTATAAGGAATCGATTGGGCAGATGCTGCGGATGCACCGAGCATGCCGGCTGACAGGGCAGCGGCTGCCGTGAACTGCAAAGCTCTTTTAGCGGTATTCTTCATTTTCTTATTCCCTCCTTTGATAACCTACTATTTCTGCAGGAAAGGATTTGACTCCTTGCAACAAAAGAATCATTCATTCGACAACTATAAGGAAGAAAGTGGCAAAAATGATGCAGGTCTTTTGTCTGGTTACTCTAGGAACCAAAAAAACAGCTCATAGCCTTCTGCAGACTGATGGTCCATTCTGCGATGAAGCTCGGCAGGCACTTCTCTTTATAAAAGAATTTCTATTTAAATGGAAGATTTATATCTTGAACTCTTTAACGGTATGTACTATAATAAAATAGTAATTAGGTTACTTTTTGTTACCTTATTACTTTTTATTTAGATGCTAGTTAATGCAAACCATACATCGTATAATGCGGAGCAGGTTATTGTCCCTGCTCTTCTTTATGTGTTGAAAAATATAGATTAAGGAACGAATAGGAGGAAAATAAATGTACGAGGTTTTTGTTAGTGTTTCTATTAACGGAAGAATCTATCAGACTAACGTCCTTGCTGAAAAAGGCATGTCAGATAAGATGATTCAGCGAATTGCCAGAGAACAAGTGGCAAAGCAATGGCAAATTTAAGTCTTGCCATGATCATGCCGCCATTTAAGACACTTCATTCAATAAGGCGAATCTGCCAGAAAAACAAGAGGCTTTCTACCCCGGATACATTCCTAAGGAGAAACCTCTTTTTTAATGTACAGGGGAATGTTTGATATACTAAAGTACATGTAAGAATGCAGGAAGGAATGAATGTATGTATGGACAGCATCATCTTTGATTTAGACGGAACTCTGTGGGATTCAAGGGATACGGTATTGATAGCATGGAATGAGATTTTAAAACAGGATCCTGAAGTACATATGGAAGTAACGAAGGAGGACTTCCGGAAAACGATGGGTCTGCAGGTGCCGGAAATCGGGCGGATTCTCTTCCCTGATGTTGCCGAGGAAAAACGGGAGAAATTATTGACGGATTGCTGTGATCTTGAATGTGAATACTTGAAAAAGCAAGGCGGCAGCTTGTATGAAAATGTAGAGGAGGTACTTCAATCCTTGTCTGAAAAATACAAGCTTTTTATCGTCAGCAACTGCCAGGAAGGCTATATAGAGTCGTTTTATGAATATCATAAGCTGGGACGTTTTTTTCAGGATTTTGAAAATCCTGGCAGGACGGGACTGTCAAAGGGAGAGAATATTAGATTGATCATGGAGCGGAACAGGCTGTCTGCACCCGTTTATGTGGGGGATACGGAAGGGGACCAAAAGGCCGCAGCGTCTGCCGGGATCCCATTTGTTTTTGCCGGTTATGGATTCGGCCATGTAAAACAGTATGACTATAAGATTGATTCCATTAACCAATTAAAGGAGCTTTTTTAACTCAAACATATAAGACACTGCAGGAAGGCCATTGGCCATCCAGTTTTTCCATAGAAAACAGCCTGTATACCATGGGTATTCAGGCTGAAGCTTTCATGATTCATTCTTCCATCTTTTCGCTTTTTTGGCTGCATCCTTCAAGATGACTTCAATTTGGGCATTTACACTTCGTAGTTCGTCCTCCGCCCATTTTTCCAGTACCTCGTACAATTTAGGGTCGATGCGAAGCGGGAACGCTTTTCTTTTGCTCATTTACAGCACAACCTTAATAGATGCTTCCTGTGTTGATGATAGGCTGGGTCCCTTTCTCGGAAACGATGGCGACCATCAGATTATTGACCATCTGGGCTTTTTTCTCTTCGTCGAGATCCACGATTTCCTGCTCCGTCAGCTGGTCGATCGCTGCTTTGACAAGTCCGACCGCACCATCCACGATGACTCTTCGTGCGGATAACACAGCCTGTGCCTGCTGCCTTTGGAGCATGGCCGATGCAATTTCCTGCGAGTAGGCAAGATGCATGATGCGCGCTTCAATCACATCCACACCGGCCACATCAAGCCTTCTCTGAAGATCATGCATAAGTACCTCAGCCACTTCATCACTATTCTGGCGAAGCGTCAGGGTATGTTCATCGCTTTCAATGGAATCATAGGCATAGCGGCTCGCTATATGGCGGATGCCTGTTTCGCTTTGAATCTGGATGAATTTTTCATAGTTTTCTACATCATAGAATGCTTTAGCCGAATCGCTTACCTTATAAACCACGACCGCTGCAATTTCAATCGGATTTCCCTCAAGATCGTTTACCTTCAGTCGTTCGCTGTTAAAGTTTGTCACTCTTAAGGAAACGCTGCGCTTGAAGGTGAAAGGAATCGTAGCCCAAAGGCCCTGTTCACGGATGACGCCGATATATGTACCAAAAAACGTTAAAACCTTCGCTTCATTCGGCTGCACCACCGTCAGGCTCGTACCGATGATCAATCCTAAAATCAGGATCAGCACGCCGCCGGCTTTTGCCGGGATGGCAGCTCCATTAATAATCAGCAGAACCCCGAAAAGAATACAAAGAACGGCTATGATCAGCGCGGCAAAGCCATTCATCTTAAAGATGGATTTTTCTTTCATGCTTCATCCTCCTGCGATCAAAATGATATAAAAGTGATATCACATTTATATCATAACCCGATTGAAAATTTAAGTAAATACATTTTCCTGATTCTGCTAAAAAATAGAATTCCCAAGATTTTTCAGGGGAATTCTATTTTTATAGAGTGAGAGATTTTATTTTTTTACTAGCAGATACATAATGTAGGGGGCACCGCTCAATGCGGCCATAATGCCAGCAGGCAATCCATTTGACCCTGCCAGATTACGCCCAAGGGTATCAGCCAAGAGCAGGAGCCATCCGTCGATCAAAATGGCCAAAGGTATAAATAATTGATTGAGGGGTCCCACTAAAGCTTTTGCGAGATGCGGTGCCATTAATCCGATAAAGGAAATCCCGCCAGTAACTGAAACAGCGGATGCAGCAAGGGCTGCCACCGTTAAAAGAAGGGCAATTCTTTCCTTTTATCGAAAGGCCGACCCCGTTTTAACTTTCCTAGGAATGACTTTTTAAAGAAACCCAATTGCTTATCCAGGGTGACAGGATCGCTGAAGGATGCGCCCTGCCGTTCATTTCGAATACATGATAATTCTTTACGGCAGGAATATTTTTGTGCGTTTCCGTCTGCTGGAACGCTGTATCCGAATCGGAATACTTGCTTAGAATCATATTATCACCGGCATACTGGGGGAGGACCTCAGCTGAAATGCTGTAGTAGCCTGGCTTTAATGCGGTTACTTTAACTTTATCAGGCATTTTCATGGTTTCTCCCCATAATGAAGCATTCAAACAGCGTAATCGTGATCTCGTCAGGAAGCTGGTCAATTAACCTTCCATGCAAGTAACGGAATTTCCCGGACATTCGTCTAATGGATAAAGGGGCGGTGTCGATGAAAAAGATGGGAATGATCTTATTGGCAGTATGGCTGCTTACTGGCTGCTCTTCCAATCTGCACACAGGGATATCTATCGACTGGGTAGATTTTATTGTGTGGGATGGAGAAGAGTACGATGGAATGTTCACAGGTGCCCTAGCGGATCCAGCTTATGTTGGCAGGGAATTAGGAAAAGTGAAATTTAAGGTGGCTGAAAAAGTGTACGACCCAGAATACAAGACAAAAAACGGCGATGCCGCTTTCCTGGAAAAAGGAACGAGGCTGTATTCTGTGAAGGGAAGGCCGGACCTGATAGCAGTCCCATCTCAGGACTCTATTAAAGGCTACAAGCTGTATGGTTCTAGTGACACTCCGTACAAATTGAATTTCAAGGATATACCAATTGATAAAGTAAGGAAAATAGAAATCTATAAAACCAGCATGACGGAGAGGGCTGAGCTGCTCTCGACCATGGAAAACCGAAATAAAATGAATCAGCTATACCAGCTGTTAAGCAGCAGCAAAGAAGATTCTTCCTTCCAGCCTGATTCCGCAGAAAAGGATTCTGTACAATACAAGCTGATCTTTTATACAGGGGACCCAGTGGCCATTCAATTCGATCTTGATTTTGATGGGAAAACCTATTATTGGTTTCCTGAAGATATAAGCATTGTTCCTCAGGAGATAGACGGCTTTATTCGGGCGAAATAAGAAAAGACAGCAGATCCTTGAACTGTGCCCCAGTTTACGGACAGTTTAAAAAAGCACCTAAGCTGCTAGTAAATGGCCCCGGTATTGTACCGGGGTCATTTTATTTAACCCCCACTGATAACGGGAATGATTATACTCCTCGATTACACGGTCTACTTCATTCTTTACATCTTCTAAGCAATTCAATGATTTATACTCTGCCCAATCCTTAAAATGGCCAAAGAAACTTTCCATGGATGCATTGTCCCAGCAGTTACCCCTTCGTGACATTGATTGAGTCAGCCCAAGCTTTCTCACCTTGTTTTGGAAGAGGGGATGAGTATAATGGACCCCTTGGTCAGAATGTAAGATAGCTTCTGGATGAAAAGGATGGCCGACAGCCTGTTTTAACTTTTTTAACGTTTTATACACAATGTCCATTTCTAAGGAAGTAGACAGATGATACGCCACAATTTCCCTCGTAGCTCCATCCTTTACGCAAGATAAATATGCCTTTTGGCCCTTTCCGTAATAAAGATAGGTGATGTCTGTAAGCAGGACTTTTCCCGGTACTTCC
>NZ_AUMQ01000040.1 GCF_000430765.1 Peribacillus kribbensis DSM 17871
AAGAAAATAACGTTGGCGTCTTGTTTCGTTCAGTTTTCAAAGAGCAACTTCGCTGCATAAGCAGCTTTTTAATATTATCATTAACTTGTTCAAAAGTCAATAATATTTTTTATGTTTCTTTTTCGTTTCGTTAAGTTTAAGTTGTCTTAACGACAGATATAAATATACCATCATATTTAGCATTGAGCAATAACTTTTTTAAAAGTTTTTCCGGGAATTATAAAAGATCATTTATTCAAAAAACTCAGCTAACTCACCGCTTAATCCAAAGGCCTTCTTTCCATTATTATTTTTTCAAGATAATAAAAGGCTGAACATGCAGGCGAGGGACGATAGAATATCCATGAAGCCTGAGAAAACAAAAAAAAGACTGGTCTTAAAACCGGCAGAAGAAAACGGCTAAAACCAGTCCTTTTATAAGATTAACGGTGGCGCATCAGAGGGAACAGAAGCACGTCGCGGATGGACGGAGAATTAGTCAACAGCATAACTAAACGGTCAATCCCAATTCCAAGTCCACCGGTCGGAGGCATTCCGTATTCAAGAGCCTCTATAAAGTCCTCATCCATCTCATGAGCTTCATCGTTTCCTTGTTCGCGTTCTTTAAGCTGCGCTTCAAAACGTTCACGCTGATCGATCGGATCATTTAACTCTGTAAAGGCATTTGCGTGTTCACGCCCGACAATAAATAATTCAAAGCGGTCCGTAAACCTTGGGTCTTCTTCGTTCTTTTTGGCAAGAGGCGAGATTTCTACAGGGTGGCCGTAAATGAATGTTGGCTGGATCAATTTTTCTTCGACCCGCTGCTCAAAGAATTCATTCACGATATGTCCGAATTCCATAGTCTCTTTTATCTCAATGCCATTCTCTTTCGCAAGCGCTTTTGCTTCTTCAGCAGTCATCTCTTCCCAGAAATCAACACCTGTATATTGTTTGATCGCGTCCACCATGTGCAGCCTTGTCCATTCTGGCTTCAGGTCCACCTCATAATCCCCATAGGTTACCATGGTGCTTCCCAGTACTTCCTCGGCAATATGGGCAACAAGGTTTTCTGTAAGACTCATGATGTCGCGGTAATCCGCGTAGGCTTCATACAGCTCAATCATAGTAAATTCAGGGTTATGACGGGTAGAAACTCCTTCATTACGGAATACCCTGCCAATTTCATAAACTTTTTCAAGACCGCCGACAATAAGGCGCTTTAAATGTAGTTCAATGGCGATACGCATATAAAGAGCCATGTCCAATGCATTGTGATGTGTGATAAATGGACGGGCTGACGCACCGCCTGCAATGGAATGCATCATAGGTGTTTCAACCTCGAGATAGCCGTGGCTGTCCAGGTATCTGCGCATGGATTGAATAATTTTACTTCTAAGGATGAAGGTTTTTTTGCTTTCCGAGTTGGTTATCAAATCAACATAGCGCTTGCGGTAGCGTTCTTCAACATCCTTCAGGCCGTGGAACTTATCCGGAAGCGGACGGAGGGCTTTTGTAAGGAATACAAAATCCTTTGCTTTTATAGAGAGCTCTCCAACTTTTGTTTTAAAGACTGTCCCTGTAACACCCACTAAGTCACCTAGGTCCACAGAGTTGAAAATATCATACTTTTCTTCTCCAATTGCGTCTTGGCGGACATAAATTTGAATCTGGCCCGTAAGATCCTGGAGATGGGCAAAGCCCGCTTTCCCTTTGCCGCGTTTTGTCATAATGCGGCCCGCAATGGTCACTTCAATGTTATTTTCATCAAGCTCTTCCTTGCTGGCTCCATCATATTCACGCAGGATTTCCTCCGCTAGATGTGTACGCTCATACCGCTTGCCAAAAGGGTCTACTCCATGATCCAGCATGTCCTGCATTTTTTCACGTCTGACCCTCAGCTGGTCGTTTATTTCTTCGCTCACTAAAATCAACTCCATTTTTCTATTCTATCTCATGGATACTTCATCCGAATATATTTTATTTTACACTAAGTGTTCACTTGAAACAGCTTTATGTACAATACAAAAACTGCCAGATCAAACTGGCAGTCTGTATTAATGGGTATTATAGGAAAATTACTTGATCTTGTCAATCAGGCTAGCTTTGTTACAGCTTCTCCCGCTTCTACTTCTTCAACTAATCCATAGAGAACACTCACAAGCTGATCTCTTGTTTCACTCTCATTAATCCCATTACGCACTTTGGCATTTCCGCGGATTCCTTTCAGGTACCATGCCGCGTGCTTTCTCATTTCTCTTACACCAATATACTCATCTTTCAGGTTGATCAGGCGGTCCAGATGAAGAACACATACATCGATTTTTTCGCGGGCACTAGGTTCACCTATCAGCTCGCCAGTTTCTAAATACTTTACTGTCTGATAAATCATCCAGGGATTTCCGAGAGCTGCCCGGCCGATCATGACTCCATCAGCACCTGTTTCCTTAAGCATGCGTTCAGCATCAAGAGGAGTCTTTACATCACCGTTTCCTATAACAGGAATATTTACAGACTGCTTTACTTCACGGATAATATCCCAATTCGCTGTACCTTCATACAATTGAACACGTGTTCGGCCATGCAGAGATACAGCACTTCCCCCCGCTCGTTCAACTGCCTGGGCGTTCTGAACAGCAAAGATGTGATCCTCGTCCCAGCCCATTCTCATTTTTACAGTCACCGGCTTTTTCACTGCGTCCACTACTGCAGAAACCATTTCATATATTTTGTCAGGGTCTAGTAACCATTTTGCTCCTGCATCACATTTTGTGATTTTAGGTACTGGACATCCCATATTTATATCGATGATATCCGCATTGGTATTTTTATCAACAAACTGTGCAGCTTCTACCAAGGTTTTCTTTTCACCGCCAAAAATTTGCAGGCTGAGTGGTTTTTCTCTTTCATCTATATAAAGCATGTCTATCGTTTTTTTATTCTGATTGACGATGCCTTTATCGCTGACCATTTCCGCACATACCAGGCCTGCACCAAATTCTTTAACCGTAAGACGGAAAGCTGAGTTGCATATTCCCGCCATGGGTGCTAGGACAACTTGGTTTTTCATTGTAATGTCGCCTATTTTTAACACGCGGATCCCCCCTCTTTAGTTTTTGATATCTCTAAGCTGCATTTTCGATCAATATTCTATAATTACAGTAGATACTGTAGTAATTAAAAAGTTATTATCCATTC
This sequence comes from Peribacillus kribbensis DSM 17871, assembly GCF_000430765.1. Classification (GTDB taxonomy): domain Bacteria; phylum Bacillota; class Bacilli; order Bacillales; family DSM-1321; genus Paraperibacillus; species Paraperibacillus kribbensis. Next base: position 3,178 of record NZ_AUMQ01000040.1, read on the forward strand.
TCTGGCGGCTGCAATTCAACAAGCGGCACATTAAGCTTCTCACATACTGTTTCAATGACGGAATGAGAGGGCATACGATTGCCCCTTTCAATTTCTCCAAGCAGTGAAACAGAAATGCCGATTTCCTTTGCAAATCCCTCTTGCGTAAAACCTTTTAGCTTTCGAAAAGCGCGAATGCGTCTTCCCCATTTTTCCGCTTCCATAATCGAACTCCCTCTTTATCAGGAATGGCATCAAGAATAACTGGCAGTGGTTCACTGAAGCCCGGGATCAAAAGAGCTGGGTTTAACTCTAATAATGGAACTAGCACAAAAGCTCTTTCGTGCATCCGGGGGTGAGGAATCACAAGACTCTCTGTTTCAATATTTTCGTGATTATAAAGCAAAATGTCAAGGTCGATTGTCCTGGGACCCCATCTGATTTCCCTTTTTCTCCCAAGCTCAATCTCGATCTGCTGGCATTTAGAGAGAAGTTCTTCTGGGCGCAAGGAAGTTTTTACCTGGAGGGCGATATTTAAAAAACAATCCTGTTCCGTATAGCCGACTGGGTCTGTTTCATATATAGAGGAGATGTTTTCAATCTGGATATCCGGTTCCTTCATTAGAGCAGATACCGCTTCTTTTAAATTTTGCTCTCTATTACCCATGTTGGAGCCCAGCGATAGATAGGAGCTGTTCATCAACGGTCTCTTCCCCTTTGAATTTCAATGGCCACAAAATTATAATGGCCTGGAATAGGCGGGTCCGGTTTAATTACCTTTACTGTACAAGAGGTGACTTGGGAATAACGGTCCAGGATCTCTTCGGTAATCTTTTCAGCAACAGCTTCTATAAGCTTAAATGGCTGCCCCTCGACGACATCCCTTGAAATCGCAAATAAATCCGCGTAGCTTATTGAATCCTCCAGGTGATCGGATTTGCCTGCAATTGATAAATCCGTTTCTACCACTAAGTCTACTTTGAAGCGCTGGCCAAGGCGGTTTTCCTCTGGGAACACTCCATGATATCCATAAAACTCCATTCCATTCACATATATTTTATCCATTCTGCTCTCCCTTCTGCATTAAGGCATCCATCATCCTGGCCATTCTAGCCATTTCTTTGACATCATGAATACGGATTAACTGGCATCCCTTCTGTATGCCGTAACATACCGTGGCTCCAGTCCCCTCCATTCTTTCCTGTGCCGGAAGATCCAGTACCTGTCCGATAAATCCTTTTCTTGAGGTGCCAAGCAGTACAGGATAGCCCAGCATGACGATTTTATCCAATTCACTCATCATTTTTAGATTTAGATGGAAGTCTTTTGCAAACCCGATCCCTGGATCCAAAATAATCTTATCATCCGTGACTCCGGCCTTTTTCATGATATGGATACTTTCATAAAGGTCGTTGATTGCATCCCGAATAAAATGTGCATAGTCCCGATTGTGACGGTTATGCATGAGGATAATAGGCGCACCCGATTCAGCTGCTGCAGCTGCCATGTCAGGGTCTGCCTTACCTCCCCAAATATCATTGATGATATGAGCGCCTGCCTTTATCGCTCCCCGGGCGACTTTTGCTTTATATGTGTCAATAGACAGCGGTACATCAAATTCGCTGGACAATGCCTCTACCACTGGAATCACTCTTTCAAGCTCTTCCTCATCAGTTATCCTTTCATATCCAGGGCGGGTTGACTCCCCCCCTATATCAATAATGTCTGCTCCGTCTCTGATCATATCTCTTGCATGATAAAGAGCCTGATCTATTGCATAAAATCTGCCGCCATCAGAGAAAGAATCAGGAGTAACATTTAAAATTCCCATAATGATGGTTTTCTGACTATAGTCTAGTGTATAAGGTCCGCAAGAAATCTGATTCATTTCATTCCTCCATCAATTAAAACATGTCCCTTTAGTACGTAAAATCCGCATTCAATGTATATTTTATAAAAAAAATGTCCGTCTTTAAAGCCGGGTGTGCTGACAGCAAAAAAACCCGGCAAAAAGCCGGGCTTTCTTTGGAACAATCTTATTGTTCAAAGTTGTATAGCGGAGTGCTTAGGTATCTTTCCCCGTTACTTGGAATGATGGCCAGGACCTTTTTGCCTTTGCCCAGCTTCTTCGCTTCTTGAATGGCAGCATAGATGGCTGCTCCAGAAGAAATACCGCCAAGGATTCCTTCCTCTTTTGCAGCACGCCGTGCGTAATCGAATGCTTGTTCGGATGTCACTTGTGCAATCTCATCATAGATTTTAGTATCAAGGACATTAGGTATAAATCCTGCTCCGATTCCCTGGATTTTATGCGGGCCAGGTTTTCCTCCAGAAAGGACTGGTGAATCAGATGGCTCCACCGCAATAATCTTAATGCCAGGGAATGCTTCACGCAATACGCTGCCAGTTCCTGTGATTGTACCGCCGGTACCGATTCCTGCTACAAACGCATCAAGCTGGTCCATTTGTTCCACAATTTCCTTGCCTGTTGTTTTCCTGTGGATCTCCGGGTTGGCTTCGTTATTAAATTGCTGAGGCACAAAGTATCCATGTTCCTTTGCTAATTCATCAGCTTTTCTGATTGCACCGCCCATTCCTTCAGGCCCGGGAGTCAAGACAAGCTCTGCTCCATAAGCACGAAGAAGATTACGGCGCTCCGAGCTCATGGTCTCAGGCATAACCAAAATTGCCCGGTAGCCTTTAGCAGCAGCTATCATAGCTAATCCAATTCCAGTGTTTCCGCTTGTAGGCTCGATGATTGTATCACCCTTCTTCAGGCGCCCGCTTTCTTCTGCGTCTTCAATCATCGCCAGTGCAATACGGTCCTTAACACTGCTGCCAGGGTTCATGTATTCAAGCTTAAGGTATACATCAGCGATGTCTTCCTCTACCATACGGTTTAATTTTACAATCGGAGTCTGGCCGACTAATTCAGCCACCGAATTTGCTATACGTGCCATCTTTTCCCCACTCCTATTCCGACTACTTTTATTGGTTTTATATTAAAAATTTATCCTGAATTCGTGGAATTGTCAAATATTTTACACCGCATGATAAATCCTTTGTCCTAAGAAAGGAGCCAAAATAAAAAGCACAATACATATTGTGCTGTAAAATCACTTCTTCGGTCCATAGAGCCAGTCCACCTTGAATTCCCTCCAAAACATTTCAGGGGAAGGGCTTGTCTTCATCTTCTCAAGGGCAATCTGCCTGCGGACTTCTTTTTTTACATCTTCAAAGCTAAGCTTTGTTCCTGGTTTTTTTTCTTTCAAATAAAGGACTGCATATCCATTCTCAATCGGGATCGAGCCGCTCCAGCTCTTTGGCTGCATTTCACCCGCCGCTTCTAAATAGGAGCTTGGTATGGTATCTGTATCTTTGCTTACAAAGCCCAGATCTCCGCCCTGGCCAGCCGTAAGCTCATCCTGTGACTTTTCCCTTGCAAGGGTAGAAAAAGGAGAGCCGGCTTTTAATTCGGCCAGGACTTGATCTGATTCTTTTTGATCGGCAGTCACGATATGGGCTAGATGATAAGAAGCAGGTATGTCAAAGGAAGATTCATGCTGGCTATAATATTGTTTCATTTCTTCTTCTGAGACTGACACATCCTTCGTTATTAGCTCAGCGAGCAGCAAATCAGCCTTAATGCTGGTTTTCAGGCTGCTTTCAGATTCATTTCTATTTACACCTTCAGTGGTTCTGGCCAGCTCCACTTTTCGATTGATTTCCTTATCCGAAATAGAAATATGATATTTTTTGGCCGCCTGAAAAATGACCTGCTGGTTGATCATATCCTCCAGGACCTCTTTACCGAATCTGGATTCCAATTCTTTTGTCCATTGGCTGCGGTCAATATTTACATTCCCGACAGCGGCGACTTTGTCTGACTTTTTTAGATCCATCGCCCGCAGAGAAGGAATAGGTTTTACTAAGAAAAAGAGAATCGTAATAATATTACATAATACCAAGCCTGAAATAATCGTCCAGAGCTGCTTACTCGACAATTTATTCTTCCTCCACCTATTATTTTGCTTCTGCTTTTAATTCCTCTAGTTCCTCTTTTGAAAAGTGGTATTTTTCATTACAGAAGTGGCATTGAGCTTCTGCCTCGCCATCTGAATCAATGATGTCTTGGATTTCACTCTGGCCAAGGCTTACAAGGGCATTTGAAATGCGCTCTCTTGAACACTGGCACTTAAATTGGATAGGCATTTTTTCAAGGATCTTCACATTTCCCTCGCCCATCAGCTCTTCCAGTATGTCTTCAGGGCTTAACCCCTGCTGAATCAGCTTAGAAATTGGAGCAATGGTCTTCAATCTATCTTCAAGCGCAGCGATCGTCTCCTCATCTGCCCCTGGAAGGAGCTGCAGGATGAATCCGCCGGCTGCAAGGATTGAATTGTCCGGATTTACAAGGACGCCGACTCCCACAGATGATGGCACTTGTTCTGAAGAGGCAAAATAATAAGTGAAGTCTTCACCAAGCTCGCCGGATACAATCGGAACCTGTCCTGTAAAATGTTCTCTCAAGCCTAGATCTTTAACAACAGTTAAAGTCCCTTCCGTTCCAACTGCTCTTTTGACATCTAGTTTTCCGTGTTCGTTTAAATCAAAGTGAGTCTGCGGATGGGTTACATATCCCCTGACTTCCCCTTTTGCGTTGCTGTCCACGAGAATCGGCCCGATAGGACCGCCGCCCTCCACTTTAATGGTCAGTTTTTCTTCGCCTTTCAACATGGCTCCCATTATCACACCTGCTGTCATGGTGCGGCCAAGGGCAGCAGATGCTGTCGGCCATGTTCCATGCCGGCGCTGTCCCTCTGATACGGTCTCTGTAGAGCTTGCTGCATAAGCCCGGACCTGTCCATTGAATCCTAAAGCTTTAATTAAGTAATCGGCCATTTTAATACCGCCTTCCGGTTGTTTAATTATGAATTTCTTTTATAGATAAGCTGCAAACCTTTTAATGTGAGAAAAGGATCCACCACATCAATAACAGGAGACTCTTTTGAAATCAGTTTGGCCAGTCCTCCTGTAGCGATCACCTTTGGCACAACATTACTTTGCTCTTTCATCCTTCTTACGATTCCCTCAACCTGCCCGACATAGCCATAAACGATGCCTGCCTGCATGGCCGCCACTGTATTTTTACCGATGATGTCATCCGGTCGTGCGATTTCGATCCTGGGCAGCTTGGCTGCTTTCGAATAGAGAGCCTCTGTAGATATCCCGATTCCCGGTGCAATGGCACCACCCATATACTGCTTGTCCTCATTAATATAACAGTATGTAGTCGCAGTACCAAAATCTACAATGATCAGCGGGCTTCCGTATTCATGAATGCCGGCAACGGCATTGACAATCCGGTCTGCCCCGACTTCGCGGGGATTATCATATTTTATGTTTAAGCCTGTCTTGATTCCAGGACCAACAACAAGAGGCTTTAATTCAAAGTATTTGTGGCACATTGATTCCAATGAAAACATGATAGGCGGAACAACGGATGAAATGATGATGCCGTCAAAATCTCCAAAGGCAAGTCCTACATGGGAAAGGAGCCCTTTTATGATCATGCCGAATTCATCATCCGTTTTGTGCCTGTTTGTTTCTATTCTCCAATGGTGTTTTAAAGCTTCTCCTTCATAAACGCCTAATACTATATTTGTGTTCCCGACATCCAATACAAAAATCATATTATTCACCACTTTTATAAATATAGAAAGCTTCATTAGCAGAATCATTAAAGGATGGCCGCATTTTGCTTATATCCTTCCACATCATAACATAATTCACTCCCTTAGGGATATATTGGAGCACTATCCTAAAAGGATGCAAAAAAGGCACCCGCAGGTGCCTTTTTATACTCAGATATCTGATTTACTGCTTTGATCGCCGGATGGCGGGAATTTATCTCTTGGATCCTGAATTGGAGGACCTTCCTGAAGTGGCGGGTTTGGGATGGTTCTTGAACCTGCTGTTCCTTCATTCTCTGCTCCTTCTGCAGAATCATCTTTTTTATTGATATTGACTTTAACATCCTTGCCTGATTTTGAAGAACGGTCAGGAAGTGTGCCATGGTCAATTAAATGCTTAATTTGTTCAGCATCAAGCGTTTCAATCTCAAGAAGAGTATTCGCAATCAGTTCAAGCTTATCGCGGTTCTCTGTAAGGATGGTCTTAGCACGCTGATAGCTTTCTTTAATGAACGTCTGGATCTCCAAGTCAATCTCGTATGCAATCTTATCGGAGTAGTTCTGCTCGTTATGAAGATCGCGGCCTAAGAAGACCTGGCCTCCCTGCGCCTGGCCGAACTGAAGCGGGCCGAGCTTGTCGCTCATACCGAATTCGGTTACCATGCGGCGCGCTATGCCTGTGGCACGCTGGAAGTCATTGTGAGCCCCTGTGCTGACTTCACCAAAGATAATTTCCTCAGCTACCCGTCCGCCGAGAAGGCCGACAATTTTATCAAGAAGCTCAGGCTTCGTCATGAAGTAACGGTCCTCTTTCGGAAGCATTACAGCGTATCCGCCTGCCTGGCCACGAGGGACAATAGTTACCTTGTGGACCATTTCAGCATCATCCAGAACCGTACCGATTACCGTATGACCAGCTTCATGGAACGCCACAATTCTGCGTTCTTTCTTTGAAATGACACGGCTCTTCTTAGCAGGTCCCGCAATTACACGGTCCGTTGCTTCATCAATATCGGTCATATCCACTTTCTTCTTATTCTGCCGGGCAGCCACCAGGGCAGCCTCATTCAGAAGGTTCTCCAGATCCGCACCGGAGAATCCAGGCGTTCTGGCAGCGATAGCTTTCAAATTTACAGTGTCATCAAGAGGCTTATTGCGCGCATGTACCTTGAGTACAGCCTCACGGCCTATAACATCAGGACGGTCAACCGTAATCTGGCGGTCAAAACGTCCCGGACGAAGAAGTGCCGGGTCCAGAATATCCGGACGGTTTGTAGCGGCGATGATTATGATTCCCTCATTCGCACCAAATCCATCCATCTCAACCAAGAGCTGGTTCAAAGTCTGCTCACGCTCATCATGGCCGCCTCCAAGACCGGCACCACGCTGGCGTCCTACTGCATCAATTTCATCAATGAAGATGATACAGGGAGCATTTTTCTTAGCGTTTTCAAACAAATCACGGACCCTTGAAGCACCGACACCGACGAACATTTCGACAAAGTCGGAGCCGCTGATAGAGAAGAACGGAACTCCCGCTTCTCCTGCTACAGCCCTTGCCAGCAAGGTTTTACCTGTCCCTGGAGGTCCGACTAAAAGGACACCCTTAGGTATGCGGGCGCCAAGCTCCGCAAATTTCCTTGGATCTTTAAGGAATTCAACAACCTCTACAAGCTCCTGCTTTTCCTCATCAGCACCGGCAACATCTTTAAAACGGACCTTCTTCTTGTCGTCGTTATAAAGCTTCGCCTTGCTTTTGCCAAAGTTCATGACACGGCTTCCGCCGCCCTGAGCCTGGTTTAAAAGGAAGAAGAACAGTATGAAGATGATGACAAAAGGAATGATCGAAGTAAAGAATGTTACCCATCCGCTCGTCTCTTTTGCCGGAAGTACATCGACTTTCACATCATTGTCCCGGGATGCTTTATCCACCCGATCTATTGCATTGTTGCTATTAGTGATATAAGTGATAAACTGTTTGCCTTTTTTCCCGCTGTCAAGCTGTCCCTTCACCTCAAACACATTGCGTTCAGGCTGCATGGATACTGAGCTGACCTCACCATTTTCCAGATATCTGAAAAACTGATCTTGGGAAATATTATCGGTTGGCTCATTGTGATTATTGAAAATGCTCACTACCCCAATGATCACCAAAAATATGAGTAAATAAAATATTGTATTACGGAAGATCCGATTCATCCCTTACCTCCTCCCACGGTAAAAAACTAACTAAAATAGTATCATATGCGATCCTATTTTTACAAATAATTGCTTTCATTTCACAAACATGACAAATTTCTCTCAAAAAAATGATCAGGATTGATATACTTCAGGCTTCAAAACACCTATATAAGGCAGGTTGCGGTACTTCTCCGCATAATCCAGCCCATATCCCACAACGAAGGCATCAGGAACGATAAATCCAGCATAATCTGCTTTAATGTCAGTTTTCCTGCCGGATGGCTTATCTAAAAGAGTGACAATCTTGATGGATTTGGCTTTCCGATAGCGGAACAATTCGACGAGATAGCTTAGGGTTAAGCCGGAGTCGATGATATCTTCAATTATGACTATATCTCTACCCTCTACTGACGTATCCAAATCCTTAATAATTTTCACTTCGCCTGATGATACAGTTGAATTTCCATAGCTTGACACATCCATGAAATCCATTTCAAGGTAAGTATCCACCCTTTTAAGAAGATCTGACATAAAAGGCATGGCCCCTTTAAGGACTCCGATGGCAAGCGGGAAGCTGTCTTTATAATCCTCAGTCAGCTTTTCCGCAAGCTCTTTGGTCTTCGCCTGGATTTCCTCTTCTGTAATCAAAATTTCTTGGATATCATTTTTCATGCTCATTATTCTGGTTTGCCCCCTAGAAGAACTAGACTTTAATATATTCTAGATATATGTATTTTTTTTGGCCTCCATGGTCCACCGGCTCTCTTCCCGATTTTTTCAATCCCGGAATCCAGAGGATCTCTCCGGCTGAATCGATGATGACAGGCCAAGTATTGCGCTCATCCATAGGAATCTTTTCATTGATAAAGATATCTTTCACTTTTTTAGATCCCGTAAGACCTTTAAGGTTCATTCTATCTCCCGCTTCCCTGGTCCTTGCTGCAAGCATGATTCCTTCTTCAGCTTCGAGTACAAAAGTATCATTTCCTTTTTTCTCCGGAATAACCGGGCAGAAGGATGCTTTTATCTTGCACCCATTGGGAAGGGTGCTCTCTCCCGGAATGTTCAATTCGAGGTAATAATTCTTAGGTTTTGTATGATTGTAGGAAAAAATACAACTATCATAAGATTTTTTTACCAGAAGTCCACTCGGAAAATGCAGTTCGGCTGAGGGATGGGGGTTATCAAAAAGATCCCTTAGCTGGGTGAGATGCTTAGCGTTTAAATCGCTCTGCTCCCCGCCGTAAAGATAGTTTAATATTAGTTGAATGGCTCTCCTTTGTAAAGAATTAGGCATTTCTAAAAGAGCCTTTATCCGTATGGAGGATTCTCTATTTGAACGCTTAATCCAGATGCTGTCCATCCTGGAGGCGGCAAGGTCCTGAAGATAGGATTCATCCTCTCTTATTTCCTCGCTGAACCTTTGAAAATGCTCATGTGCTTTTATGTTTTCCCTTTTTAGAAAAGGCAAAACTCTTAATCTGAATCGATTTCTACTGTATGCTTCCTTTTGGTTGCTTGGATCCAGCCTTGGCTTAAGGCCCCATCTCCGGCAGTAATCCCAGATATCCTCTTTTTCAGCCCCCAAAAACGGCCTGATAATCATGGAATCCCCAAACTTCCGGGCAATTGGGATTCCGGCTCTCGCCGCTCCTGCTGCTCCCCTTGTTAATCTCATCAGGATGGTTTCAATCTGGTCATCCCCGTGGTGTCCGAGAGCGAGCTTGCGAATGCTGTGCCTTTCCATCACTTCCTGGTAGAAGCTGTACCTAAGTTTACGTGCTGCAACCTGAGAGCTTTCTCCGGTTTCTTTCATATAGCCCGCTGCATCCAGCCGGATTCCTTCAAATGGTATTCCGAGCTCCTTGCAAAAACCTTCAACAAAAAGCAGGTCTTCATAAGATTCCTCTCCCCGGAACATATGGTCTACATGAATTGCAGTCAATTCGAGTGAGAATTGGTGCTTAATTGAATAAAGAAAATGGAGAAGCGCTAAAGAATCTGGTCCGCCAGATACTCCTGCCGCCAGCTTTTCACCTGGTTCCAGGAGATGATGTCTTTTTATAAATTCTAAAGCTTTCGTTTCCAGCATTCCTAACATCCTTTTCTGTCTGGTGGATAAACTATGTATACGGATAAGCATACAAAAGGTTTCATAGAAAATAAAATTTATTTTTCATTCAAAGAAGCCTGCTATAAATATATAGTATATAGATAAAGGAAATCAAAAGAACCAGGATGAGTGATTCAAGATGCCTGCCCTTTGTTTTTTTCTTTCGGGCTGTCCTGCTTTGAACCAGAGAAGGCTCCTTTGTTCCCTGGTTGGGGATACCCCCTTTAGCACTGTTTTGGGAAATAATCCGGAGCAGCTCTTCCCTCATGGAATCCGCCGTATCATACTTCCCCATCAACGCCTTTAAGATGACCTTTTCATATCTTCTGAGCTCCTTATGCTCATTCACCGCTCTGGTAAGCTCCGATAGTCCCTCTCCTTTTCTGCCGAATCTCTTCGGATAATAGGAATTGATAAAAATCATGGCAGCGGCAAACAGATCATAAGCTGGATCCGCCTTCCTAGATCCCATCCCCCAGTATCCTCTATCGAAGAACTCAGTGAATTCCTTGATGGACCTGCCTATCGGGGTTATCCCGCCGACATCCACAAACCGGACATCTCCTGCAGGGGCGCTTATGATTAAATTCTCAGGTTTTAAATCTCCGAAAATATAACCCATCCCGTGCAGGAGGGAAAGATTTTTCAACAGCCTGAGTATGAGTACAGCGGTCCAGGAATCCCCTTTTTTAATAAAGTCCAGATAGTTTTCGCCTTTTATATATTCCATCACATAAAAAGGGAATACCTTATCCTTTACAGCCCAGTCATCGACGGCCAACAAAGAAGGCCCTAGGGTGCACCCCCGGACCTTTGCAAAGGATTTAAGAATGTTTATCTCCGAACTGATCGACATGCTGTTATCACTGATCTTTAACGCAGCATCCTGTCCATGGCAGTCTGCTAGATAGACAATGCCGTTTGCTCCATTCCCCAGTTCTTTGATAATCCTATATTCATGATTATACCATTTTCCTTTAATGACTGTTCCAGGGGAGACTTTATACTGATTCCTCAAAGAATGGTTTATCATCATTGGACAGCAAACTCCTTAGTGAACGTTTTTTCTTAAAACTGCCTAAGGCTTCCCTTAATGCAGGTCCTGTTGGCGTCATTCCGCCCGTTGTCAGCTTAGGAAATATATTGGTCAGTGCTTCGAGCCTGGGGGTCCAATCAAGAAGCTTTTCCACCTCTGATTTTTTCCCGGGAAATATAAAAACAGAAAAATGGTTTTCTCCCATTCTGGCATTCAGGCTGAGGGACAGGTCCAGGAGGGCTTCCTTTACAGTGGGAAGCTTATGCTTCATACTGGCGCTGGTATCCACCAGAACAAGCACCTGCAGGCCTGCCGTTTCACCGAGCTCATCCACAACCTCGACAATTTCCCCTCTTTTATCAGGCGGCAGGTCTTCAATAGTCTGGGAACGGCCCAGAATCTGCTGAAGCTCCTTATTCACAACACCTTGAATGGTCTGAGTCATCCCTTTTCTTGTGACCATCTGGACGGTCTGGGAAAGCTGCGCGCTGTAGACGACCTGGCTGACTCCTCCTCCCGCCTTTGCAATGGATTCTATTTCTGAAAGGCCCTTTTCATCAATTATATCCTGATCCACTACACCAATGACATTCACTGTAATACCCTGCTCCCGGGCCAGGGCAGCCATTGCCGAAGGATCTTCTCCATGGTTTGAGCACCCATCTGTAATAAGCAGAATCTGTCTGATTGTTCCTGGATTCATCTTATTTTCCCTCCAAATTAAGCTTCCACTGGGTCTATGTCCGAGTGCGAAACCTTGATCGTATTACCATCTTGGGCTAAACCAAAGGGATGTATACCTCCGAATTCGAGGTCATTGGGCCTTTCTTTTTGTTGAGAAAACCGGGATCGATGCCCACTTTGGAGTATTATGCCTGACTTTAGCGGTAACAATCGTGATGTCATCATCAATTTTGCCCTTCCTCCTGATGACCTCCTCCAAAAGAATATCCGCAATTTCCTGGGGATCATCGGTTTCCAGTTCTTTAATTTTCCGCTTCATCCAGTACTCGAAGTTTTCAAAATGAGAAGGCCCGTCAAAAATCCCATCACTCATCATGATGACCAGGTCCCCAGCTTTCAGCTGTTCCATGACCACTTCAACATCAAACTCTTTGAACATTCCCATCGGAAGGTTGTCCGATTCTACCTTGATAATCTTGTCGCCTCTCTTGATAAAGCTTGGGACCGAACAGATTTTCAGGAATTTCGCTTTTGCATCATGCAGGTCGATCATGGCTAAATCAAGCGTCGAAAAAATTTCATCGGTTGTCCTCAGAGACAGTACAGAGTTGACCGATTTAATAGCAATTTTCTCTTCTATCCCGGACATCAGGATCTTTTGCAGGAGCTGCAGAGTTTCCATACTTTCATGATGGGCCCTTTCTCCATTTCCCATGCCGTCGCTTATAGCAAGGGCATATTTGCCAAAGCCGATATCCATGGTGGTATAGCTGTCCCCTGAAATCAGGCCGCCGCCTTTTGCCGCATGGGCTACACCCGGCTCCACTGTAAACTTTTTAGCAGAACGGAAGGTAACATGGCAGGTTCCTCCCGGGAATTGGGCACAATCCTCAGAATGGACAATAATTGGCTCGTTCAGGATATCGGTGAGCATAGGAGCAATCAGCTTTTCCCCCTCCCCCCGCCCATGGCAGTAAGGCGTACTGATATCGATATCTATATTGCCCTGCTCCAGGCTATAGATCTCAATCCCATTTATAGGAAGACCGAAATTTTGAATAGCCTCTAAAATTTCCGACTCCTGAAGATGATGATTTTTCCGTTCCTTTTGTATTTCTTTGGCAAAGTCCTCCATCACTTCAGAAACGCCTTTCAATTGGTCGGCCACTAACTTCCTGCTTTCCTGCACCTGTCTTTTCAGCTTATTGTTCGCCTGGGCAATGGTTAGTTCCTGTGCAATTGAATCGATGACTTTGTCTGCCCGCGTACAGCTCTTTTTCCACTCCCGCTGCATCTGCGGGGAAACCTGCCCCTCCTGCTCTTCGAGATGATACATAATCTGTCTCATTGAATCATACGTATTAGAAAAGTTCCGGCTCCAGCAATGCTCCTTGCGATGGCAGGTCTGGCAATTTTTCTCGGTAACATTGCTCAGCAGATAATCCACCCTTTTATCTTCATCCATTTCTTCCTCCTGCCATTCGCCGGCCTGGGAAAAACTATTGGAGAGGGCCTCGAACACATTGGAAAACTGCGATACCCGCTTAGCCGTAACATCCCGGATTTTTCTCATATACTGCTGCTGCTCGCTGCTATATTCTGCGGTACCCGGTATATGTTTTGCCAGTTTTACTATCAAAGAGGAGGGAGTTATGGCAAATAAAACGATCGCTGCAAGGGTCTCATATAAGGTAAGACTTAAATTATTGCTTCCTTCCCCATAAAGGCCGATTAATAATGTAGCAATAATCAGTCCAAGCGAAGCCCCTATCTTTTTCCCTTCCTTCAGCAGGCCTCCAAGCAGACCTGAAAAGGCAAGGAGGCTCATTTGATAAAGGCTCGATATATTTGCGAGCGAAAAAATCAGCCCTGTTACCACCCCTACAGTGGAGCCGATCGCTGCCCCTCCGGACAGGGCAAAAATCAAGACAAGATACCGGGAGAGAATATGCTCCATGGACAGGTTATAAACAGACCAGCCGATGGTCCCGGTCATAACTGAGGCAAGAAGAATAATGATGCTCACTACTTCCTCTGTTTTAAACGAATGCGATTTCTTCCGGATGGAGATGAGCGGAATGGACTGAACAAAAATCAGAGTAAGGATGGCTGCAAGCCCCGCCTCAACGATGATCATCATTCCATCATATAATTGTACATGTCTGTATATAATCAGCTGTTCTGATACCCTGACGAGTCCAAGAGAAAGAAAGACATATAGGGAAATTACTCTGAATCTTCCCCCGGCCGGCGGCTCTTTTATCTTATAAAGAAGCATCATGACAAAGGAAGAGCAGAAGACCACGATTCCATTGGAGAGATGGATGGTTACAGCCCCGCAGATTAAGCCCACTAATGCGAAGGGAGCTCTATCCCTCCTCATCATATAAGCAGCCGCAAAGTAGGGGATCGCAAACGGTGCGAGCTGAGAGAGGATCAGGGCTCTGCCCAGCAAAAAGCCGATCAGTCCCAAGATTAATCCCCGCTTGAATACCATCTCCTCAAATTTCTTCTGCAGCTGATGCACCCATTTGGCTGCATTCTGTTTGGCGCCATGTATATTCAGATCGGTAATGGTTTCCGTGATGCCGCGTTCAACCTTTTCCATCCTCAACACTCCCCATTTGTTTTTGTTCTTTTGATTATAAAAGGGACATGCTTCATTTTTTTGTCAAAATCAAGAAATGAGGATAAAGAAATGTTCGACGGCATTCTTTTAAAATAATCAATACTTTACAGGATGGTCTTGTATTCTTTAGGAACGGCCGGAATTTTATCAGTGAAAAGGAAGGATTTTAGATTTATATGAGTCATAAAAAAGGGAATGGATTATTTTCCTCCAGCATATTGACTAACGAAATCCAAATGAGGTATTATAGTTTTTGTGATTTTACATGGCGGTGTAGCTCAGCTGGCTAGAGCGTACGGTTCATACCCGTGAGGTCGTGGGTTCGACTCCCTCCGCCGCTATCTATTAAAAATGCTGCCACAGACAGCAAAAAACTGGCCGCACCTTGTATAGTTAATTCTTTAACTAACAAAGTGCGGTCCTTTTTTATGGTGCAGCTTTTTCGCTGCGTATTGATTTCGCTTTTGAACAAGAGGCTGATCTCCGCTCCAGGATGCGAAACAAAAAAAGAAGCTAAATAGCATTAGCTCCTCGTTTATATAAAAAAGTTTTCGGAAAGATCTATTTTAATTGAATTCAGCAGCAAGTTATCCGCGTCTTCCGCCTCTGCCACCGCGTTTTGTTTCGGTGTTTCTTTTAAGGGATGAAAGACGGTCTTCACTGTCTTTAAGGAACTTAGCCATCTTGGATTCAAAATTCTCTTTAGGGCGGAAGCTGTCTCTTGAACGGTTATTGTCGCGTCCACGGCTGTCATTGCTTCTTCCTTGTCTAGGTCTTGGAGTATAAGCAGGCGTTTCGCCTTCTGGACGGTCTATAGCCTTTTTAATGGATAATCCGATTTTTCCATCCTTCTCGACATTGATGACTTTAACCTGGACTTGATCCCCTACTTTTAAATGATCGTTAATATCTTTAACATAATTGTCTGCTACTTCACTGATATGAACAAGTCCTGTTGAACCTTCCGGCAGCTCCACGAATGCCCCGAAATTAGTAATACCTGTGACTTTCCCTTGTAACTTGCTGCCTACTTCTATTGACATAAAAAAAATGTTCCTCCTTAGAATTTAAAAAATCATGGTTACTCTATATTATAACGAAAGAAAAAAAACAGTGTCAATAAGAGTCACTGTCTTGTTTCTTTTTTGGCAGATTAAAGATGATTTCCCCTTTATCCGAAAGAAAGTAATCGCGCCGTGCAAGCTTAGCAATGTAATCATCATCGTTAAGCTTAGTCACTTCATCTTCCAGATCTTTCTGATCATTCTTTAATCCTGTCAGCTGAGTAGTGAGCTTCTTTTTTTGTTCCTTTTTTTGTTCCAATACAGAGGCCTGTGACATAAGAGTGGAAATGAGCAGGCAAGTAAGCACGGCAGCCAGGACGCCCATTACGGATAACCGCCGGACCAGCCCCCGTCTCTTCCTTGCGACGGTTTGTACCTTTTGTTCCTGCTGAGATACATACGTTGATTCAATCTTAGACACATTCCGTTTTTCCAGGTTACTCAACCTTTTCACTCCAATCTTCCTCATTTTTTAGTCCGTTTTACCCAGCCCGCTATTAGGGATAAAAACCGCCTGACGGCACCTTCCATTCTTCTGAGCATTGATCTGACAGGTTTCGGCAGTACTCTGCCTATTTTTGTAAATAACCAGGAAAAGGATATTAGTAGTCCCTTTATAATAGATAATACTGGTTTCAAAAGGAGTTTGGCAAGAGAAAATAGTCCTCTTCCAATAGTTAGTAAAATAGCGATAGCAGTGAATAGAATCCACTTTAACGGACTCCATAGGAGAAGAATCACGATTTTCATGAAGATGCGGGCCATTTTTTTAACGATGGAAATAAGAATGAGGAGCATTCTCATATACAGCTTTTTTAAAAGGGCCTGATAGATGGAAAATCCGCACAATAAAGCCAGAAATAAATAAAATCTCAATTCCCCTTCGTTGACTAAAAACAGGATATAAAAAGTAAGCAGCCCCTGGACAACCCAAAAAAGCAGATCATTTACGAATACAATGAAACCATTTCTTTTGGACCGCTTAAGAAATAAATTGTACGTATCAAGAGCTGCCCCAAAGTAGCATCCCATCCCGACAATGGATAATAGGGTATAAAATTGGGTGGTGAGCGTCATTTAAACAGCTTGCCAAAGAATCCTTTAGCTTTATCTCCGCTTTGCTCATCCAGGTAGACAAGATCGAATACCTTCCCCTTAATGGATACAATCCCTTTATCAACATCAAGGTTCTTCATTTGCAGATTCTGGCCTCTTATCGATAAAAAACCCATTACAGTCTCTAATAAAAATTCCTCGTTATCAAAGCTTTCAACCTGTTTGACCCCTGAAATATCAAGGAGCCTCCTGCCTTTCATAATCACGTCATGCTCTGGCACCGATGTTTTATTGCTTTGTCCGGATTCATAAAATTGGCTCATAGTTTCATCCCTCACATTAGCATTTGTACAAGTCTATGTGAGGGGATGAAGGGTTAGAACTTCACTCAGGTATCTTATCCTCGCTGAGTATAGTATACATTTCAGCCGCTTCTTCTTTCCGGGAGTTTTCCTGAAGCTTCTCCACCTGTACCTTTACCACTTTCTGTCCGAAACGAATCTCCATTTGGTCTCCAGCCTTTACATTTGAGCTTGCTTTAGCCGTAGTTCCATTGATGGCGATTCTTCCCTGGTCAGCCACTTCTTTGGCCAGGGTCCTTCTTTTAATCAATCTGGATACCTTCAAAAATTTGTCCAATCGCATTGGCATCTAGAGCCCTCCTCTTAATATCCCTTCTTCTTTGCTTCTTCCCATAATTCATCAAGCTGAGAAAGGGTATATTCCGCAAATGATGAGTTTTTTTCTTCTATTTGGATTTCTATATATCTGAATCGGTCGTAGAATTTCCGGTTTGTTGAATGGAGTGCTTCCTCCGGGTTAATTGAATAATAACGGCAAATGTTGACAAGAGCAAAGAATATGTCCCCAAGCTCTTTCTTTAACAGGTCCATATTTCCGGCTTCGATTTCGTCTTTTGCTTCTTTGATCTCCTCTGCAATCTTTTCCCACATTGGCAGGGGGGAGTCCCAGTCAAACCCTGCTTTTCCGGCCTGCTTTTGATAGTCATAGGCTTTTAAAAGCTGGGGAAGAGACTTCTCGACAGAATCCAGCAGTGAGCCTTTTTTTGCATCAGGGTTTTCCTGATCCTTAATTTTCTGCCAATTAACAAGTACATCTCCAGAAGTCTCCACCTCCACATCACCAAAGACATGCGGGTGCCTTCTGATCATCTTGGACGAAAGGCTTTCGATGACATCTCCAATTGAAAACATCCCCTCGTCCTCTCCTATCTGAGCATGGAGGAGTACCTGCAGGAGAATATCGCCTAGTTCTGAGATCATCTCCTCATCATCTTCGGCATCAATGGCATCAATGAGCTCATACGTTTCCTCGATAAGATACTTTTTCAGACTTTCATGTGTCTGCTCCTTATCCCAAGGACAGCCTTCCGGACTCCGAAGCTTCGCAATGATCTTTTTCGCCTTAAAGAATTCGCGGTATAGCAGTTCATCCTTTTGAACAGGAGGAACATAAACACTTGTGAGATTATTCAGCTCCATGTTATGGTCCAGTTCATAAAGCGGCACTATTACTGTCTTTTCAGAAGCTGTTCCGGCAGCTGTGACAATCCAGACCTCGTAATCATCAGGAAGTTTTTCCATGAGTGTCAGCTTGACATCTGAAGCGGTAAGCTGATCGTATACCTGGCCGATGATGACATGCTGTGAAATGGAAATCTGGTCTGCATCAAGGCTCGTTCCATCCAGAAGCTGAAAGCCTTCAATAGGATCAATTCCCACTGCCTGGAACAGCGCATCTAGAAAACTCTGTCCGCCAAGTATCGTAATGGCTGTATCATGTTTCGGCCCTTTTTCCAGCAGAAGCTGAACAGTTTTTTCCGCAACCATGGGATGGCCGGGAACCGCATAGATCACATCTCCCTCAGAAGCAAGGTTCAAAAGGGTTTCGGAAATCTCTTCGTATACTCTTTCGAAACCGTCATGCTTTTCGTAGATGGAATCGAAACTTTCGAAACGGATTCCTTCCGAAGCCAGCTCGTCGATCACCGGGTGATCCATAGTCCTCACATAGCAAAAGCCAGCCTTCTTCATCGTTTTATAAATACCGTATGGAATCTGGTCTAGGTCTCCGGAACCCAATCCAGCTATTTTAATTTCATTCGTCATCTGTTCTTAAACTCCTTCTACTATTCTTTTGCGGAGAAAGAGGTAAAAGGGACAGCTCCTCCCCGCTGAAAATACCTGACTTAAAGATGATTAACAGATACAGGCTGCCTCCTGCAATAACCTCAAGAATCGCCTGCAGTACAGCCATCCACCTGCTTCCCATATCTCCAAACAGCCAGTTCACAGCTGCTAAAAGAACGGCCATGCTGCCTGCAGCGAGACTCCAAATCTTAATATGAGGAGGCGTAAAAAGAGGCTCCTTGATGGTCTTCCGCAAGAGAACAACCAGCCCGCCTGAGACCGCCAAGTAGGAAAGAACGGTGGCAAGAGCTGAACCAGTTATGGATAACGGAGGGATAAAAAGGTAATTGAGCACCAGCTTTATCAATAATCCGCCCGCAATAAAAGCCATGGTAGGCCATAAGCATCCAAGACTCTGAAGAATAGCCGCTGCTACCATAATCAAGGAATTAAATAAAATGGCTGCAGAGAGAAGGGCCAGTGCCTTTGATCCGCTGCTATCGGTGAAAAGCATAATATTGACTGGCTTGATAATGCAGATCAGTCCAACAGCTGCCCCTAACCCAGCAGTCACCGCTACCCTTAATGCCAGACTGATTTTATTCAACAAATACTGTCGATCCTTCTGAGCTTCATAGGAGGAAAGCAGCGGAACTACTGCAAGTGATAGAGAGGTAGCAGCAATCGATCCCAGCTGTAAAAGCGGCTGGCCCCTGTCAAATACTCCTTTCAGCTGTTTAGCAAGGGAAGGCTCCATTCCAGAATCAATTAACAGCGAATAGAGATTGAGTGCATCCACGAGCTGAGTAAAGGTGAGCATCAGGCTTGTGATACAGAAAGATATCCCCTGTACAAGCAGCACCTTCCCTACCTTTACAGCTTCACTTGCTTTAAATCCCTTAAAGCTGATCATTCCCGATTTACGGGCTAATAGAAACGCACTCAGCGTAAAGATGCTGGCCAGGGCTCCCGCAACCGATCCAAAAACGGCCCCTGCCCCAGCTTCATAAAGGGACCTGCCTTCATGCAGCAGTAAATAGGTCAATATGACGATGACTGTGACTCTTACTGTCTGCTCAGCAATCTGGGAGGAAGCAGTCGGCACCATCTCATTATGACCCTGAAAGTATCCGCGGATCAGGGAGACCGCCGGCATCAAGAGGAAGCTAAATGAAGTGATTCGAATCAATGGGGCGAGATGTTCATCTCCCATAATTCGTGCAATCCCTCCTGCGCCGGTGTATAAAACCGCAAAAAAGAGGATTCCCAGCCCTGCAAGGAATGCCATGGCTGCCAGCATGATTCTGCCGGTCTCCTCCTGTCCCCTGTTTCTTTCCGCAATCAGCTTGGATATGACGACTGGAAAACCGTATGTAGAAAGAATAAGGGATATCCCATAAAACGGATATACCTGCTGATAAATATAGAAGCCAGTATCTCCCGCAATGTTTTGATAGGGAATGCGGTAGAAGGCACTCAAGATTTTCGTAATTATAGCAGCTATCGTCAGGACAGCCGCTCCCTTGAAAATCCTCTTTGTCTCTAGAGGCTTTTCAGCCATTTTCTTCTCCTCCGGTCAAGGGGTAAATCAAATCACCACTGAGTCTTTTTCCTGCAGTATAGTTTTTTCTTTATGTGTTCGAACATAAGTAACATGCCGTGAATACAGTCACGGAATCATTTTCCATGGGCCGCAGATTAAATACTTGTAATTATAGCACAGTAAGGAGAACTTCGATATAATCCCTTATATTCAGGACTCGCCGACTTCCTCACCCAAAAAGAAAAAGGCAGCATCAGCATACCTTTTTCTTTTTGGTGATTTACTTTATAGATTCCACGGATTTTATTGATTCCCTTAATTCTTTTAAGATTCCATCTGGCGTGCCAGGAAGCCCGCTGCAGTTTCTACTGCCTTTCTTTCAACCTCACCGACAGTGCTTTCCTTCGCGAAGATGATAACTGCACCAATCGGATCACCATTTGCGACAATCGGCCCAATCGTATAGGACTGGATGTCCTCATCGGTGCCGTCAGCAAGGGCAATCTGGCCTTTTGATGTTTCAAGCACAGAGCCTCTGTCCTCCATAGCTTTTTCAACCAGCTCACTAACGCTTTTGTTAAGGTAATCCTTTTTAGAACCGCCTGCAACTGCGATGAAGGTGTCACGGTCACAGATTAATACTGGATTGCCAAGGCTGTCATATAACGCTTCTGCATATTCCCTTGCGAAATCGCTTAGTTCACTGATTGGGGAATATTTCTTTAAAATCACTTCACCGTCTCTATCAACAAAGATTTCCAGAGGATCTCCTTCGCGGATGCGGAGGGTCCTTCTAATTTCCTTTGGGATAACAACTCTTCCTAAATCATCAATACGACGTACTATTCCAGTTGCTTTCATCTTGTGCTGCCTCTCTTTCATGATTTGGATAGGGGTGAAAACATTGGGAATTCACCGATATTGACCTTAGTATCATTCAACTCTCGACTTCTATACACTATCTGACATTTTTCTTCTCTTGTTTTACTTTTTCCCAGCCAAATCTATCTCATGACGCAAAAGCCATGAAAATTAAAGGGTTTATAAAGCCCGTCTTAGATGTCACAATTCCTTTGAAGGAGCCCGGGTTCACAGTTCAACCCATTCCTTCAAAGCTGTTTTTAAGCCTTTTATTAATTCCTGGAGAATCTGAAGCCACTCTTCCGAAGGAGTGCCCTTTGTATTGAGCGTCATCTTCAAATTGCTTCCTTCCATTCCAAGACCCACTTTTCGGCCGTATTTCGAGCCCAGGTGGAATACTTTTTGGCCATCTATCTTACTGCTTGTTTTTTCTGAGATGAGAATTTTTATTTCCTGCTTGGTCTGCTTAATGAGGCTTACACCGTTTTCGAGGGCATGAACCTTAATCTCTGCAACCATGAAAAGGAAGGAAACCTCTTCTGGATATTCTCCAAAACGGTCAAGCATCTCTCCCTGAAGCTCTTCAAGCTCCTCGATGGTCGTTACACCCCTGAAGCGTTTATACATCTCGATCTTTTGATGACCGTCAGAGAGGTATGAATCCGGAATGTACGCATCAATCTCAAGATCAATCTCGACACTCGGCTTTTCTTCCGGCACCGCTCCCACTTTTCTCTCTTCAATTGCTTCTTTAAGCATTTGGGAGTATAAATCAAACCCTACCGAATCTATAAAGCCGTGCTGTGCAGCCCCAAGCAGGTTGCCTGCTCCACGGATGGACAAGTCACGCATCGCAATTTTAAATCCCGAACCCAGCTCTGTAAACTCTTTGATAGCCTGAAGACGTTTTTCGGCCACCTCGGTAAGGATTTTATCCTTCCGGTAGGTGAAATACGCATAGGCTACCCGGTTGGACCGCCCTACACGGCCGCGGAGCTGATAAAGCTGTGAGAGGCCCATTTTGTCAGCATCATGGACAATCAGTGTATTGACATTAGGTATGTCGACACCGGTTTCAATGATCGTCGTGCTGACGAGCACATCATACTCTCCTTCCATAAAGCCCAGCATGACTGCCTCGAGTTCGGTTTCGGTCATCTGCCCGTGGGCATAGGTGACTCTTGCATCCGGAACAAACATGGAAATTTCTTCTGCTTTTCTTGCTATATCTTCTACCCTGTTGTATAGGAAATAAACCTGGCCGTCCCTTGCGAGTTCCCTCTCAATCGCTTCTTTAGCAAGGATTCCGTTGTATTCCATTACATAAGTCTGGACAGGAAATCTGTTCTCAGGCGGCGTTTCAATGACCGATAAATCTCTTACACCCAGCATGGACATATGAAGCGTCCTTGGGATAGGAGTAGCGGTCAAGGTGAGAACGTCCACATTGGTTTTTAGCTTTTTGATCTTCTCTTTATGTGTTACACCAAAGCGCTGTTCTTCATCAATGATGAGGAGCCCCAAATCATGATACTGAATGTCCTTGGACAGGATCCTGTGCGTACCAATGACGATATCCACGGATCCGGCTTTCAGTCCCTTAATGGTGTCATTCTGCTGTTTCCTGGTTCTGAACCGGCTTAAAAGACCGATGTTTATAGGATAATCCTGGAACCTTTCCCGAATTGTTTCAAAGTGCTGCTGTGCAAGGATAGTAGTCGGTACAAGGAAAGCGACCTGCTTTCCATCCATGATTGCTTTAAAAGCTGCACGGATGGCCACCTCTGTTTTTCCGTACCCTACATCTCCGCAGAGCAGTCTTTCCATGGGACGCTCCCGCTCCATATCATTTTTAATTTCATAGATGGATCTCAACTGATCATCCGTTTCCTTATATGGAAAGGCAGATTCAAATTCCCGCTGCATATCGCTATCCGGTGAAAAGGCATAGCCCTTTGCAGCCTCTCGCTCCGCATAGAGCTTAATAAGATCGTCAGCAATATCCTGGACGGAGGATTGGACCTTGCTTTTAACTTTTTTCCAATCACTACCGCCAAGCTTGTAAAGCTTAGGCTCCTTGCCTTCTGATCCCACATATTTCTGTACCAGGTCAATCTGGTCGACAGGGATATACAGCTTATCCGTCCCTTGATACCTGACATGGAGATAATCCTTATGGACCCCATTTATCATCAGGGTTTCAAGCCCAAGATACTTCCCGATACCATGATTGACATGGACTACATAATCACCGGCCTTTAATTCCGAATAGCTTTTGATCCGTTCTGCATTGGACAGTTTCTGCCTTCTTGAAGACTTTTTCGTCTTTTTATTGAAGAGCTCATGTTCCGTCACAATCGCAAGACGTGTCATGGGAAGCTCAAAACCTGCATGCAGGTTTCCCTTTGCAATTTGAATCTTGCCGGGAAGAATCGAACTCCCTTCTGAAAGCTCTGCCGCTTCAATTTCGTAATCCTCTAACACTCTCTGAAGCTTTTTCACTCGTTCTTCATCAGGCCCCAGTATGACAACGGCATACTTCCCTTTTTTCCATCTGTCTATCTCCCCTTTAAACACATGCATCTGTCCATGGAAGTTCTGCATCTGCTTACAGGTGAAGTTAATAATGTTCTGTGGATTAGTAAAAGGAACATGCCTTAAGAAAAGAGTTAAATAAATAAATGGATGTCTGGCATTGTACATAAGCTCAGGCAGCTTATGGGAAAGTGCTACGTCATGAATGATCTGCCCTTCACCCAGAAGGGATATATACCACTCTGCCTCTTCCTTCTCAAGGCTGTCACTTACTTCGTGAATTCTTGAGATTTCATCGAGGAAGACAAGGCCATTCTCCGGAAGGTAATCTATCAAACTAGCTGGGTGTTCATACGCCAGGCTCATATATTTAAAAAGGTGTTCTGGGAGGGATCCATCCCTAAGAAGCTCCAATTCATGACCGATATTATGGAGCATTTGTTCTTTCGCCTTTTCATCCTTAAGCTTTTTAAGGCTTGTGCTTAAACCCTTGTCTAAATTAGCAATAAGCGCATCCAAGGCAGGTCCCTGAACGATGGATTCAGTTGTCCCCCCGAAGGAAATTGAGTCCTTTTTTTCGAGGGACCGTTGGTTTTCTATTGAAAACGCCCGAATGGAATCTACTTCCGTATCAAATAATTCAACACGGATGGGATGATCCTCTGTCAGGGGATACACATCCAGGATTCCGCCTCGAAGTGAAAACTCTCCAGGTGCAGATACCATCTCCGCTCGTTCATATCCCATTGCTACAAGAGACAGCAGCGTCTGATCCAGATCAATATCATCTCCAAGCTTCAAGGTGAGCTGGCTGTTCCTCCACACCTCTTTAGGAGGCAGCAGCTTCTTTACCCCAGCCATAGGAGCAATCACGATACCGCTTGATTTTCGGCTCCAGTGATTGAGCACTTCAATTCGCTGCCCCTTAAGCTCCGGGCTCGCAATACTTAGCTCTGCGGCTATCAGCTCGTTTGCGGGATAGAGAAAAATCTCATCATCAGGCAGAAATGAAGTCAGGTCATCATGCAGCTTTTGCGCTTGCAGTAAATTATGGGTGATGACCAAAATGGGCTTATGTGTTTCCGAATAAACAGACGCAATCAGCATCGATCTTGAAGATCCGGAAAGTCCAGCCACCATCTGCTCCCTGAGTCCCTCATCGATCCCGGTTAAAATGGATTGAACATCATCGTTCTTAGCAAAAGTCCGGTGCAAATCATTCAAGTGCACGTCCCCCTTTCCTTCAGTGTTTCTTTTTAGAAAACTAGTTTTTGAATGTATGTTAATGCTGCGGATTCCCTCCGCCTAAATTTACTTTTTAGTTATTTAATAAGTTATGCATCTCTGAATGAACGGCTAACTCCTAAATATTTTGCAGAAAAGAGCCCACATTGCGGAAAAGGCCTTCCTCAATAATTAAGGGTTGGTGAAGGTACCGCCTTCAGCTTTTCAACAAGTTATATCTTTCAAAATTAGTATGTTATTCATTCATAATAAAACATATTCTATCCGAAAAGCACCGTTCTCCGCTTTTGAGGCATCCAGCTCCGAACTGACATCCTCGAGTCATAAGCCAGGCTGTCCACGGGAAGGAAAAGCACTTCCCATAGACACCCCGTCTTATGCTTGTCGGATGTCTGCTTTTCAACAAGTTATATCTTTCAAAATTAGTATGTTACTCATTCATAATAAAACATATTCTATCCGAAAAGCACCGTTCTCCGCTTTTGAGATATAACAGAAAAATGCTTTGGATGGTCTCCAAAGCTTTTGTTTATTGGATTAGGAAGTCGTTTTGGTGGTTGGACGGATTTTTTTCGAATGCTTCCTGGCAGTCTTCGCATATGGAGGATACCTGATAGTCACCTGTTTGAGTGATGCTGATCATTTCCTGTCTTTCCTGGCTGGTCAGAGCATGAAATCCCAGTTTCATCGAATCTAAAACCGGTTCATCCAACATTCCAATGTCCGTTCCACAATGTCTGCACTTGTAATGATACGCCATCTTCTTCCCCCCGTTTTTCAGGTCAATCTACTTTGTAGTATGAACCTTTAGGACCGGGATTTATTCATGATTCCGGAAGAAGGATAAGAATTATTTGTTAAATTGATTCATTACTTGTAAAAAGTCATTGCTTAACCAATTTTCGCAAGCTTCTGCACTTCTTTCAACTACTTTGCTCATCTCCGCACGTTCTTCTGGAGAGAATTTGCCCAGCACGAAATTTGAAACAGAGTTTTTCTCGGATGGACGCCCAACTCCAATGCGGATCCGGTTAAATTCCTGGGTTCCAAGATGGGCAATGGTAGACTTTATCCCATTATGGCCGCCTGCGCTCCCCTTCTGCCTTAGTCTGATTTTTCCTGAAGGCAGATCGAGATCATCATAAATCACTACGATATCCTTAGGTGCCAGCTTATAAAAATTCAGGACAGCAGAAATGGATTCCCCTGAGAGATTCATATACGTCATGGGTTTCAGAAGCAGGACCTTCTCCCCATTAACCGTACCCATTCCAAATAAACCTTTATGTTTAGCCTGGTCAAGTGGAATTCCCCATTTAGAGGACAGCTCGTCCACCACTTCAAATCCAATATTATGTCTTGTTTGATCAAATTGTTTGCCAGGATTCCCAAGACCGATTATTACCTTCATGTCCAACACTCCATTAGAATTAAAAAATATGCTTTTAAGCCTTTTAACTATCATCGTCATAGAATCCTTTTGATATTCGTTATAAAGCACTGCCTTTTCGTTTTTAAACTCTATAAAAAGAAATTAACAAAGTTCAGCCAGAATAAAAAGGGCATGAAGACCTGTTCTGGATGAAGAACACTCTCTCCGCTATTATTTCTCCGAAGAATGGGAAATCCCCTTTTTAGATTAACTATTTTTTTCTTCGCTCCATTATATCTTACTTCTCGTAAAGAGACAGATTGTTTTGTCGCATATCCTGAAGCTGACATGGTACAAAAGAGCATCAGAAAAGGCGCAACCTTATAAAGGTCACGCCTTATTATAGCCTATAAAGCACATATTGCCTTTTTTAATGCCTTATTCTGCAGCAGGTTCTTCCCCGGCTGCATCTCCGCCATCTGCTTCCCCTTCATCTGCAGGCTCAACCTGCTGTCTTGGCGGGAGGACTGAAGCAATTACTTCATCTTCTTCGTGGTTGATCAGGATATTTCCATAATTCTTCTTGATATCTCCTACATACAGCGTCTCGTTTATACCAAGCGGGGAGACGTCTGCTTCAATCGCTTCAGGAATATCATTGGGTTTGGCTGTGATCGATAAATCATGGATGGCCTGCTGCAGCACGCCGCCCTCGGATTCTCCGGCTGGTGTGCCGGTTAAGTTTACACGCACCTGAGCATTAATCTCTGTAGACATATCGATATATAAAAAGTCTGCATGAAGAATGGTATTTTTTAAGGAGTCTGTCTGATAATCTGTCAGCATAACATTTTGCGGACTTCCATCCACATTTAAAGATATAATTCCATTTCTGCCGACTTCCTTGATCGTTTTGATGAGGTCTTTGCTATCTATCACAATGGACTTGCTTTCTTTATTTCTCCCATATACTACAGCGGGAATTCCGCCATTTTGTCTTACAGAAGTCAAAAAAGAATTTTGGGACTCTTTACGTTCTCTGGCACTTAACATATTACTCATGCTTAACCACCTTTATACGATTATTTGGTCTCCTCTATCTTTTTTCCCTTTATCAGCTGCTTTTAAACAAAAGGAACATTAGATATATCATGTTTTATTTTAGTCTACCTTTTAAATGGGACTGCCGATATCACCCGATTGCAAAAACCTCACTTAAAAAACTAAAAGCCCGCCAAAAGGCGGGCTTTGTTTGATTCAGTCAAAAAGAGTGCTGACTGATTGTTCTTCGTGGACACGGATGATCGCTTCACCGATTAATGGTGCAACAGACAGTTCTACAATTTTACCGATTTTCTTTTCTTCTGCAAGGACAATGGAATTTGTTATAACTAATTCCTTAATTCTAGAATTTTGGATTCTGTCAATGGCAGGTCCGGATAATACTGGATGGGTACAGCATGCATAGACTTCAGCAGCACCATTTTCTACTAAAGCATTGGCAGCCAGGGTAATGGTACCGGCTGTATCAATGATGTCATCAATAAGGATGGCGGTTTTGCCTTCAATGTTACCGACAATGTTCATGACTTCCGCAACATTCGGTCTTGGTCGGCGCTTATCAATGATAGCAATAGGAGCTTTCAGGCGGTCTGCCATCTTTCTCGCACGGGTTACTCCGCCATGATCTGGAGATACAATCACGATATCCTTCAGATTTTTGGTTTTGAAATAATCGGCAAGGATAGGTACACCCATAAGGTGGTCAATAAGAATATCAAAAAATCCCTGAATCTGCGGTGCGTGCAGATCCAGTGTAATAACACGGTCTGCCCCAGCTGTTTCAAGCAGATTAGCTACAAGCTTGGCAGTAATCGGTTCACGGGCGCGCGCTTTACGGTCCTGACGGGCATAGCCGTAGTAAGGCATTACAATATTCACCGTTTTAGCGGATGCGCGCCTTAAGGCATCAATCATAATCAATAGTTCCATTAGGTGTTCATTGACCGGGGCGCTTGTTGACTGGATTACAAATACGTCACAGCCGCGGATACTTTCTTCGATGTTAATCTGAATTTCTCCATCACTGAAATGTGTAACTGAACATTTCCCAAGCTCTACGCCTATAAATTTGGCAATTTCCTCCGCCAATCCCCTGTTGGAATTGAGTGTGAAGACTTTCATCTTTGGGTCAAGGTACTGATTAGACATGCTGAACCTCCAGTGTTATTTGTTTTTTAACTTTTGAACATAATTCTCTTTATTGACTTGGCGTGCACGGGCAATGGATAGTGCCTGTCCAGGAACATTTTCAGTAATGGTAGATCCCGCTGCTATATAGGCGCCCTTTCCTACAGTAACTGGTGCTACAAGGTTAGAATTACAGCCTACAAAAACCCCATCTTCTATTTTAGTCAGGAATTTATTTTTTCCGTCATAATTAACAGTGATTGAGCCGCAGCCGATATTTACGTCACTTCCTACTTCAGCATCTCCGATATAACTCAAATGGGATGCTTTGCTTCCCTTTCCAAAGTCCGCTTTTTTGATTTCAACAAAGTTTCCGATTTTCACTTCGTCATGAATAGTAGAAAGCGGGCGAATATGGGCAAAAGGACCAATATTAACATCTGAGCCGATGCTGCTGTCATGTGCCACCGACTGGCGGATAACTGTATTATTCCCAACAGAACAGTCTTTCATTTCTGTATTCGGGCCAATCGTACAGTCAGAACCGATTTCTGTTTTGCCGGATAGGATCGTACCTGGATAAAGGATCGTATCCTGCCCAATCACAACATCAGGGGAAATATAAGTGTTGGCCGGATCGATGATGGTTACTCCATTTCGCATATGCGCTTCGTTGATGCGCACTTTCATGGAGGCTTCCGCCTGTGCAAGGGCTACCCGGTCATTCACACCCAAAGTTTCAGAAAAATCATCTGTCTGATAGGCTGTTACAATTTCACCGTTCTTTTTAAGGATTTCAATCACATCAGGAAGATAGTATTCTCCCTGGACATTTTCATTTGAGACATTCTTTAAAGCCTCGAACAAAGCTTTATTATCAAAGCAGTAGGTGCCTGTATTGATTTCTTTTACCAGACGCTCCTCTTCAGAAGCATCTTTATGCTCCACAATCTTTTCGACAAATCCTTCTTCATTGCGGATGATTCTTCCATAGCCCGCAGGTGAATCTGTATAAGCCGTAAGGATGGTAGCCTTTGCATGGTTTTCCTCATGCTGCTTTATCAGCAGATCCATGGTTTCGGATTTGATCAAAGGAGTATCCCCGCAGATAACAAGGGTAGTTCCTTCTTTTCCTGCCAAAAGCTCCTCTGCCTGCATAACAGCATGCGCTGTGCCGAGCTGTTCGGCCTGCAGGGCATAGCCGGTCCGTTCTCCCAGATGGGATTTTACAAGTTCAGCGCCGTGACCGATGATCGTTACGGTTTCTTTTATCTCAAGCTTTGAAATTTCATCTAGTACATGCTCGACCATTGGCTTTCCGCAGACAGGATGCAACACCTTATATAATTTGGATTTCATTCTGGTTCCCTGTCCGGCAGCCAAAATAACTGCATAGCGATTATTCATAATAGGCCTCCGTTTACCTTTTTATCCATTACGAATATATCTCAAAAACAGACTGTTTTCAAGGATACAACCTAAAGTGCCTATATTTTTCAATTCAGGGGAAATTATTCAAGGACATGAGATAGAAGGAGAAACACGTTTAAGATGAGGAATTCGTGGTAAATCACATAATAAAAGAGCCTTACTTAGGAAGCAGGCTCTTGATGCGGTAATATACTGTTTTTATCTGCCTTTTAGATTAGGAAGCTCCTGCTTCTTCAAGTTCAACAACTTCCATTTCTCCTAGACGATGATATTCAGCTAGAACAGCATCCTGGATTTTACTGCGTGTAGAAGAGTTGATTGGATGGGCAATGTCCCGGAATTCTCCATCTGGAGTACGCTTGCTAGGCATGGCAACGAATAAGCCATTATTTCCGTCAATCACACGGATATCGTGAATGACAAACTCATTGTCCAGTGTAATTGATGCAATCGCTCTCATTCTGCCATCGGTAGTCACTCTTCGTAATCTTACGTCTGTTACTTCCATTATCTACACCACCTAAAAGTTTATTGGCAAGCTTTTTGGGCTTGTACTACTAATTCCACATCAAGAGTGATATTCCTTCTTTTTAATTAATATTTTTTTGAAAAAATAGGTCTATTTGGATAATATCTGGGATTTAAGGTCGTTCTCCGCTTTTTTAACTGCCAGCTTCGAACTGACACCTTCGGTCATAAGCCAATCGCCATCAAAAGGCAAAAACGGCCTTTCGCTGCCGCTTGTCTTATGCCTGTCAGGTGTCTGCCTTCTAATCTGTTTCTCATTTTTTACTATTATCCTACATCATCCTGCCTCGTATCAGTAAAAGTTTGAAGGCACCGTTCTCCGCTTAGATATAAAAAACGCCCGTTATTATTTAACGAGCGCTACAACTTCGATTTCTACCAATACATCTTTAGGAAGCCTTGCTACCTCTACACAGGAGCGGGCTGGCTTGTGAGTGCTGAAATATTCTCCGTATACTTCATTCACTGCCGCAAACTCATTCATATCCTTGATAAAAACAGTCGCCTTAACGACAGATTCTAGTGATGCCCCTGCTTCTTTCAGGACAGCCTGCAGATTTTTGAATACCTGGTGGGTCTGTTTCTTTACATCTCCAGTTACCAGTTCACCCTCGGCGGTCAATGGAATTTGTCCTGAACTAAAAAATAGATTATTCACTACGATTCCCTGTGAATATGGCCCGATCGCTGCAGGTGCTTCATTTGTGTGAACTATTTTCATAAAGATTTCCCCCTTGTTCAAATCGTTCAAAGTAATTACCTGGTTTGACATTGATTTTTCTGGCTTTGGTATCTACATCCGTTAATTTTATCAAGGAAAGATAGTCATTTACCAGTCTGTCCTCTGCATATTCGGATTCTACCAGGACAGATATTCCGGCTACGGATGCATTGAATTCATCTAAGAGGCTGATCATTCCATTTATGGTCCCGCCTGCCTTCATAAAGTCATCCACAATGAGGACGTTGGACCCCTGGGCGAGGCTTCGTTTTGACAATCCCATTGTTTGGATTCTTTTTGAAGAGCCAGAGACATAATTAATGCTGACGGTAGATCCTTCTGTTACCTTGCTGTCGCTCCTTACAATGACCACTGGTACATTTAGATAGCTGGCAGCGGCATATGCAATGGGAATTCCCTTAGTTGCGACTGTCATTACAATATCGATTGATTTATGGGCGTAGGCGGAGGCAATGGTCTTCCCTACCTTTTTTAGGACCTGCGGGTCACCAAGGATGTCGGTCATAAAAAGATATCCTCCCGGCAGGAGCCTCTCGGGATTGGCCACCAGCTCACACATTTCAGTAATAAACTGCCTTGTTTCAGACTCGCTGCTGCTGACGATATATTTAACGCCGCCTGCAGCTCCGGGTACAGTGACCAGCCTGCCGATCCCGCGATGTTCGAAGGTTTCTTTAATGATGGTTAAATCTTCACTGATTGAGGACTTAGCCGATCCATATCTTTCCGCAAAAAATGTCAGTGGGACAAGCTGGAACGGATGGTCGAGCAAATAGTGAGTCATATCAACTAATCTTTCGCTCCGGCGAAATTTCAAATGCGGCACCTCTTTTAAAAGCGAATGTTTTATTAATAATGTTACATGAACGTACGGGCTTATTCAAGTGTGTTTCGTTCCCCCAAGATGCGGACAGCATAAACCTGGTCGCAAAACCCTCTAAGACCGTTGTACACACGCTGAACCCTTGATTCGTGCTCTACAAGACCGAATACGGTCGGTCCGCTTCCACTCATTAGAACAGAATCTGCACCAAATCTCTTCATTTGCTCTTTAATATGGGCAACCTCGGGGTTTGTTTCCAGCGTTACATATTCCAGCACATTTTTCAGGTTCGAACAGACATCAGAATAGCTTGAGGCATCCAGGGCTGACAGCATATTCTCGATCGCTGGATGCTCCACCTTTGAAATATTGAGCTTTTTGTATACATCTGCCGTGGAGACTCCGATGGTAGGCTTCGCCAGGATGACCCAGCACTTTGGCGGCTGGGGGAGCTGGATGATTTTTTCTCCCCTTCCCCTTGCCAGTGCAGTGCCTCCATATACACAAAAAGGCACATCCGATCCTATTTCCCCTCCGAGCTCTGCCAGCTCATCAAGAGACAGCCCCAGATCCCAGAGACGGTTCAAACCTCTTAATGCTGCGGCTGCGTCACTGCTGCCACCGGCAAGACCGGCCGCAACAGGGATATTTTTCTCGATCTCTATACTGACTCCTCTTTGAATATTGAATCTTTTCTTTAATAGTATGGCTGCCTGATAAGCTAAGTTTCGACTATCATCCGGAACAAAACGATTATGTGAAATAATTTTTATTTCATTAGTTTCTATTTCAGATATCTCAATGCGATCGGCTAGATCGACTGTAGTCATGACCATTTCCACTTCATGGTACCCATCAGGACGTTTATAAAGCACATCCAAGGCCAAATTAATTTTAGCAGGTGCTTTTTCCATAAGTCTCATCTTTCCACCTACTTTACGATCTTCAAATTTATTCTCATTTTATCATATATAGCTTATTCTATAGATTTTTTCAAGCGCGTTCAAATATGTTTGGGATAATCATGGAAGGATAAAGATAGGATGACAGAAGTGAAAATCATAGAGGGCCGAAAAAAATAAGGACTGAGCCAGTCAGGTTGATCTGGCCCAGCCCTTCCGCCGTGGTTTTTACTGCTGCCTAAGGAAGATTAGATTAAGAACGATTTAACATCTGCTGCTGAGCGATTTCCACAGCACGTTTAACCATATTTCCCGCATCCTTTGCCCGGATGCCTCCCCAGCCTTCCCTTTGGACAACGTCATAGAAACCAAGTTCTTTGGCAAGCTCGTTTTTAAAGTTCTCAGACATGGTGCCATTTCTTCTGCCCATTCGGAACAACTCCTTTTTAACGGCGGCTTTTATAGTGTTACTGGGAATAGATCGTTTCATGAGAGGGGAATATTAGCAGAAATAAAAAAAACAGTAAACAATTT
This sequence comes from Peribacillus kribbensis DSM 17871, assembly GCF_000430765.1. GTDB lineage: Bacteria > Bacillota > Bacilli > Bacillales > DSM-1321 > Paraperibacillus > Paraperibacillus kribbensis. The sequence continues at coordinate 36,469 of NZ_AUMQ01000040.1, forward strand.
GTTTACTGTTCAGCTTAAAGCCACGTTTCCTGCTGTTTCATCAAAGAATGTTAATTGTACTGTTTCAGTTAACACATCTGCATAACTATAGGAGACTCTTTCAAATGCATTTTCATCCTGATCAAGCTCGATTACAAAAACAGAAGGATAAGTTTCTGCTAATGTACCTAAACGCTCAACCGTTTTTCTTCTTCCACCGTTCGCTTTTAAAAGAAGCCTTTTCCCAAGATTTGAGTCGAGGGCAATTTTAATATCAGCTAAAGTTTTTGGCATTTGGTCCACCTCACTAAGTGTATTGTATCACAATTTCAACCGCTCAGTCAAACAAAAATATAAATTATATCAATTCTTAATTTTGTTTGTCAATGGTTTTTTTACTACTCAAAACATCAAAAACCAACATAGTTACTATTCCCTTTTTGTCGAAAAATATGTATAGATAGGAGGAAACTTTCAAAAATGCCAAAAATAGCTTGGAATATTGTCAATATTCGCGGTTTTTTTTACAATAAAACATGGAGATAAATAAGCAGTAAAAAACAAGCCGATCACACGTAATTCGGCTTGTTATTCCTCCTCATGAACCTGTCTATAAGGCAGACCCGTCCGAAGGACTCCTTTTGTCTCCACTCCTCCGAGACCCTTCTCTCCTGTCAGGGTGTTTCTTAATACTTCCCATACATTAATCCGGTCCATAAAGGGAGTGAAGCTGATTTTAGCTACGATGTAGACTGGATCCAGCGCATGGATATTGACCCTTGAAGGAGAGCTTGCAAAGTTGGCACCTGCCTGGATCAATGATTCAAAGTGTGACTGGCAGGCACCTGCAAATATCACCAGCTGATCGAGATTCGGGATTTTCTTCCTTGCCTCTCTGACAGTTTGGACAAAATGCCTGGAATGTCTGTAAGCATTGATATCTGCCATTTTCCCTTTCGACCTTGAATAGGAATCATGGCCAGTAATAACCAGAATATCAGGCCGATAAGACTCAATGAGGCTCCCTATTTTAATCGGCATCTCCTTTTCATTGCAATAGACTCCATGAACAGGAATGCCCACCTTTTCATAAAGATCCATACACTTGCGCAAGTAAGAAGGATCACCATCAAGGTGAAGGACTCTTCCGGGTATTTGAAAATAGTCCCCTGGATGCCGGTATCCATCCGTCGCCTCATATTCCCTCTTCATTTTCAGCAGTTCATAGTCCTGGGAAAAGAGTAAATAGGACTTCTCAATAAGCGCTTCTTCTTTTTTTCTTCTGTAATTCTGCTCCTGAACATCCATAATCATAAGATCATGAATCGGGGCATCTGCGATCAGCCTGAAGTCCTCGCCATATAAAACTGCCTGGACGACCCCATTTTCCTCTTTAAAATCTATAACTCGAAACAAAAGATCACAATTAAAGGATCTCCGCCCTACAATGTCATTTAATTTAACGCTCAAAATCTTCACCTCAGGGTTAGGGAACTGGCTGGTCACGCTACTTTCAATGTGCTGCTGGCAGCAGCTTAAATTACTGAATTTCTCTGCCTGGCAGATAGACTCGGGGAATGGAAGCAGAATTGCATGAACAGCCTCTGCGCTCCTGACGTATTATGAGTCCCCGCTTAAACAGCTGCTGCTCATTGATAGGCTATGCATGATGAATCAAGAATGTGAAGAACAAAAAGGAGTCAGGATTCCGCCTGCTCGAATATCACTTACATTCGCAGACGGAATCTTGACTCCAATTGAATTTTGAGCATCGTCTTGTAATAAGTATAAGGCCGCATCCCTTATTTAAAATGGGGAAGCAGCTTCTCACTGAGGACCGCAAACTCTTCAATACTTAACGTCTCACCTCTTCTTGCCGGATCAATTCCGGACTCTGCTAGAGCGGACAAAATGATATCTTTTTTCTCTTTACCATTAGAAAGCTGGCTCACCAGATTATTTAAAATGGTTTTTCTTCGCTGCGCAAAGCTTGACCTTGTTACAGTAAAGAAAAATTCTTCATCTGTTACCTTTACTGGAGGCTCTTTGCGCATCGTCAGACGGATGACTGCTGAATCTACATTAGGCTGCGGAACAAAAACCGTCTTCGGGACGATCAGTACGGTCTCCGCTTCGGTATAATACTGAATGGCAATGGAGAGAGAACCGTATTCCTTGGATCCAGGCTTTGCCGATATTCGGTCTGCTACTTCTTTTTGCAGCATAACAACGATCCCTCGAACAGGGAGTTTTTCTTCTAGAATTTTCATGATGATCGGGGTTGTAACATAATAGGGAAGGTTAGCTACCACCATAATATCTGAAATGGAAGGAAACTCTTCCTTCAGCACCTCTGCAAGATCGGCTTTTAACACATCCGAGTGGATGATGCTGACATTATCATAAGGCTCGAGAGTCTCATTTAGAATAGGAAGCAGTCTCTGATCTATTTCAAAGGCGGTTACCTTTTTGCTGCTTCTGGCCAGCTGTTCGGTCAAGGCTCCAATTCCCGGCCCGATTTCAACGGCTCCGCTCTCTTCCGTGAGCTCAGCAAAATCCACAATGCGTTTTAGGATATTTGTATCAATCAAAAAGTTCTGCCCCAGGCTTTTTTTAAATGAAAATCCGTATTTCTCCAAAATAGCCCTGGTTCTTAGCGGAGTGGCGATATCTTTATTCATGTTTGTCCTCCTGTTCGATCATGGAAAGCGCATCATCAAATGCGGCCTTCGATATCTGGAACATGTCCAGCCTTTTAAGCAGCTGCTTTCCATTTGTATACCCTATTTTTAGGATCACGCCAAGGCGCTCCCGTTTTTCCCTTGCTCCCTCGCCGCCAGTAAGTCCCGCATGAATCAGGTCATCCTGGCTGATTTCAGAAACCGAATCCAGAACGGTCAGATGCGCTTCGCTCAAAGCTTTTCTGATTGAATCGGGACTGGCATGCTCCACTCCGATCCCTCTGCCATTTTTTGGTCTGGCTTCATCTTTCGTCACGAAGGCATGCTTGCAGCCCGGTACACTTTCGGCGATCGTATTCCGTATCTTTTCTCCAGGGAAATCCGGGTCAGTAAAAATGATGACTCCCCTGGTTTGCTGCGCCAATCTTACCTGCTCGATCACAGACTGATCAACCGCCGATCCATTTGTTTCAATCGTATCCGCATTTACGGCCCGTTTAACCGCAACCGTATCGTCTTTTCCCTCTACCACGATAATTTCTTTAATTTTCATAAATCCTCCACATTGATGAAACTTTTCTGCACTCTCAATCGTCTATATTTATAGAATTACAAATGTAAAAGGTTTTTATGTTCTGCCTTTTATTGTACAAGGGCGGTTAACCAGCATCTCCTTGTATACAGCCTGCCCTTTAAAGATGCAGGCTATCTTATTTAATCATGTTTTTGCCATTTATGCGATGTGTTTATAGGATAAAGCGCGAGAACGTCTTTCGGATCCCCAGCCGGGCAAAAAAAGAAGACCGCAGCCAAATCCGGTTTCCACCGGAGTCCGCCTGCAGTCTGAGGTAAGGATCTCTCCTCTGTTGAAAGGTTAATTCAGGATCTTAATTTTTATTTTCCTTGCTCCCCATTTGTAAGCCTGAGATGTGGTTGGAAAGAATACGTCGATTTTATTTCCTTTTATGGCTCCGCCCTTATCTGCTGCTACAGCGTACCCATAGCCTTCTACGTAAACCTTTGAACCCATTGGAATGACTCTTGGATCCACAGCAATGATTTTACTGTTTGGATTGCTTTTTAAATTAATACCTGTAGATGTGAAACCTGAACATCCGCTGCAATTGGCAGTGTAGGCAGTGGAATTCACATAGAATTCTCTGCCGCCGGATTCGCTATTATTTCCGCGCGACACCTGCGCAAATAGCTTTTTCGTACCTACAGCTACTATTTTATTTGTCTTGTTCCTTATCATCTTTTGACTGACCAGCCTGCGCGAGACTTCTTTTCCATTTTCCCGGACAATGTCGTATTGTTTGGAAACAAGGCCATTTTGACCCTGGGCCATAACCTTTTGTGTACCTTGCGGCAGCCGGTCATCCTTTTTCGTGATGACAGCATAATGTACCGGTTCCTCCACCACATCCTTGGCTTTTTCCACCCGGATTACATTTACCATTGCACCAGGCTTCAATTGCTCATGTAATGCCGGCTCAGTACGGTCGAGATTATTCACCTTAATCTTCTGCTTCCCGAGGAAGTCAGCCACTGTCATTGAGGTAGACCATGCCTGCTGGGATTTTCCTGCTACGTTTAAGCGGACTGGAAATGCTTTATGGATTTCAAGCTTCATACCATTTTTGATGGCTGTTTCTTTTGAGGGATGAATTTGATCATAGCTGCTTATCTGGAGATTTTCCTGTTGTACCAGGTCTCCTACTGTATTGGCTGTACTCCATACATGTCTCTTCTCTTGATTTTGGATAATTTGAACCTGTTTTGCCGATTTGAGCACTACTTGTACATGATCCTTCACCTTTGCATCAGCCTCAGGATACAAATAGTCTTCTGCATGGACGGTAATCTCCAAATCTTTTAAAATATCCCCTATAGTGGAAGCGTGCGTTTGAACCATTTTTTGCTCGCCATCCAGGTTAATGGATACCGTTTTCTTTGTGCTTTCATGCAGGATCCATCCTATCGCTGCTGCAAAAACGGCAACACTTGCGATCGACATAATCCATGTCTTTCGATTAAAAGAAGTGGAGAACAGGTTTTTCATATTCCTTATCTCGATAAAAAACTCCTCCCTTTCAGTGATGAAAATATGATGTGCCGGCTGTCATCTTTCATGACTTAAAAGCTAATCCTTATTATGCATATACTCTTTTAAAAATGAAAGTCTGACTTATCGACATAGTCATCCTATGATAGAAATGAGACTTGTAGAACCAGAAAGAATAAAGGGGTGTTGAGACAAGCCTCCCCTATTCTTGACAGGATATGCTATCAAACCATGCCGAATAATTTTCTAGCATTCCTTGCAGTTGCCTCTGCCACCTCTTCATAGGAGATACCTTTAAGCTCGGCAATCTGCTCGGCAACAAGCTTAACATAAGATGGCTCATTCCTTTTGCCCCGGTATGGATGTGGCGCAAGATACGGACAATCCGTTTCAATCAATAGCCGATCCAACGGGATTTCCTCTGCTACTTCCTTTGGCTTCCTTGCATTTTTGAAAGTGACAGGACCGCCAAGAGATATGTAAAAGTTCATGTTTATGCATTCTTTGGCTGTTTCGGCACTTCCACTGAAGCAGTGCATGATGCCCCCGACTTCTTCAGCATGTTCTTCTTTCAGTATGTCGATAATATCAGCAGTGGCTTCCCGGTTATGAATCACGATTGGAAGCTTTACCTTCTTCGCCAGCCGGATCTGCTTTCGGAATACTTCCTTTTGAACATCCTTCGGAGATTTGTCCCAGTGATAATCCAGTCCCGTTTCACCGATTGCCACCACTTTTGGATGTGCCGCAAGCTCCTCAATCCAGATTAAATCTTCTTCTGTCATATCTATAGCGTCAACGGGATGCCAGCCAACAGCAGCATAAATGAATTCATGCTCTTCAACAAGCTCCATTGCGCGGGTGATGGTAGGACGGTCAAATCCTACAACTACTATTTGTGAAACTCCTGCTTCTAAAGCCCTCTGCATAACCTCATTAAGGTCTTCATTGAACTGTTCTGCGTTTAAGTGGGCATGTGTATCAAATAACATGCTATTCTTCCTTCCCTAGCTTCTAGTTTATAAAAAAAAGACGGATTCATGTTTCACATTTATGTAACATTTTCATTACATTAGACCCATGCAATTCCCCTTCATTCTACATAGCATTTCTGTTTTTGCAAAATGATTTGCTTTTCTTATATAGTACGATAACAATTTACATTTTATGTCCTCTCTACTAAACAAGAACTTTTTCAGGCAAAAGAAGCTGGCTACATTCAAGATAGCCCAACAAAGAAAAGGAGCGTTCCACGTGGAACACTCCTTTCTCTATACTGCTATAAAGTATGGTATTTTTATTTAACCTTTGCGCCGATTTCAAGCTCGTCCCCAACGGTGGCAAGTGACAATGTTCCATCCTTTTCACCTGCTAAAATCATTCCCTGAGATAATTCTCCGCGAAGCTTCACAGGCTTCAGGTTGGTGACACATATCACTTTTCTTCCAATCAGCTCTTCAGGCTGATAGTACTTAGCAATCCCAGAAACAACCTGCCGCTTCTCATATCCAAGATCCAGCTGAAGCTTTAAGAGTTTATCTGCCTTTTTTACTGGCTCTGCCTCCATCACGCGGGCAACTCTCAATTCTACCTTCATGAAGTCATCAATGGAGATCTCATCGGTAACAGTGGCTGCTTCTTCCTTTTTTCCTGCTTTTGCTTCTTCCTGAGGCTTCGGTGCATCTCCCTGCATCTGCTGTCTGATATATTCAATTTCCTCTTTCATATCCAGCCTTGGGAAGATGGGATGACCTTTCAATACTTTCGTACCTTCAGGAATCCTTCCAAATTCACTCAAGCTTTCCCAGCTTTGAAGCTCCTCTTCTGCCATATTAAGCTGGGCAAATATTTTTTGCGGAGTTTGTGTCAGGAAAGGCTTCAGCAGAACAGCAGCCCTTCTCAATGATTCAGCAAGATGGACCATCACGTTCCCAAGCTCACGTTTTTTGCTTTCATCCTTAGCCAATGTCCAAGGCGCAGTCTCATCAATATACTTATTCGTGCGGCTGATCAGCTGCCATACCGTTGTCAGGGCAACGGAGAACTCCATTTTTTCCATGGCCTCCTCATACTTCGCAACCGCTTTTTCATTCATCTCTAATAGCTGTTGATCGAATTCTCCCGGCGATCCTTCATATACAGGGATGACTCCGTCAAAATACTTTTCAATCATGGCAACGGTCCGATTAAGGAGGTTTCCAAGATCATTAGCCAGGTCAAAGTTAATCCGCTCGACAAAACCTTCAGGTGTAAAGACACCATCTGAGCCGAACGGCACCTCTCTCAATAGATAATAGCGGAGGGCATCCAGACCGTATCGATCGATTAATGTAACTGGATCTACTACATTCCCTTTTGATTTGGACATCTTTCCGTCCTTCATAAGAAGCCAGCCATGTGCAAATACCTTTTTAGGAAGCGGAAGATCTAAAGCCATCAGCATAATTGGCCAATAGATAGTATGGAAGCGGACAATCTCCTTTCCAACCAGATGCACATCGGCCGGCCAATAATTTTGATATTTAGAATCATCATCGGTGCCATAGCCCAGTGCCGTTATATAGTTGGAGAGAGCATCAATCCAGACGTAAATGACATGCTTCGGATCACCAGGAACTTTGATTCCCCAGTCAAAGGTCGTCCGTGATACGGCCAGATCCTCTAGTCCAGGCTTGATAAAGTTATTGATCATTTCATTCTTTCTGGATTCCGGCTGTATAAATTCAGGATTTTCTTCATAAAAGCGCAGCAGCTGATCCACGTATTTACTCATCCTGAAGAAGTAGGATTCCTCCTTCACCTTCTCAACAGGCCTGCCGCAGTCCGGACAATTTCCGTCCTCCACCTGGCGGTCGGTAAAGAAAGATTCACATGGTGTACAGTACCAGCCCTCATACTGGTCCAGGTAAATATCCCCTTTGTCCAGCAGGCGTTTGAAAATTCTTTCAACGACAGACTTATGACGGTCCTCTGTAGTGCGGATAAAATCATCATATGAAATATCAAGCTTTGTCCAAAGGTCTTTAATCCCTGAAACGATGTCATCGACATACTGTTGAGGGGTCACTCCTTTTTCCTCAGCTTTTCTCTGAATTTTTTGTCCGTGCTCATCTGTACCGGTCAGATACATAACATCATATCCGCGCATCCTTTTATACCGGGCCATTGCATCCCCGGCCACTGTAGTGTAAGCATGTCCGATATGAAGATTTCCACTTGGATAATAAATGGGGGTAGTAAGGTAGAATGTATTTTTTTCTTTCATCTGTATTCCTCCGATAAAGGGGTTTTATTCTGCTCATTCTATTATGACATGTTTCTTTTTTTGTTCCTATATTTTTGTACAGAATGAGAAAACAGAACGCTAAAAAACTAGTACTGCAGCTCCCATCTCCCTGCATGACAAACCATACTTGCCATTTTTTCCTGCATCAACAACAAAATATACCTGCTGATTGGAAGAAGTGCAATTTTTTCAAGTAAACCTCTGTTATTTTCTGGATATTATAACCAGTGCAGCCGACAAACACTATCTGATAAAATAAAGGAAAAGTCCTTTTTTACTATTTTACTATAAGAAATATTAAGCAGTACTAAATTCCTTTTCTTTTAAATTGGAGAATAAAGGACCTTAATAATTTTTCAACAATAGTAAAATGGATGTAAGGATTATGTCGAATTATGTCGTAATTGGTAGGGCCAACTTACTGGTTTTAATTATTCGAATTTCCTGTTGCTTACAGTCAAACTATTTGCGTTAAAAACATTTTTTTGTATAATAGTAAAGAACCCTTGATAAATAAGGTTTTACCGACAGTAAAAAAATCCCATAACCATAAGCAGGAAATAAATTGACGCATATGGGAATGTCTGGTACTATTAGGAAGTAGTAGAATTTTGTCGAATAATGGCGAATGAGTAAAGATACATAGAGAGAAATCGAGTATACTATTTTAGGGAGAGAAGGAGTTTTTTAGTATGAAATCTACTGGAATTGTTCGTAAAGTTGATGAGTTGGGACGCGTGGTTATTCCTATCGAACTTCGACGCACTTTGGGAATCGCTGAAAAAGATGCATTGGAAATTTATGTGGATGATGAAAGAATCATTCTTAAAAAATACAAGCCAAACATGACTTGTCAGGTGACAGGGGAAGTTTCCGACAATAATCTATCCCTTGCAAATGGCAAGCTGGTTCTTAGCCGTGAAGGTGCAGAACTATTGTTGAAAGAGATCCAAGAAAGCTTCTCATCTGCAAAATAATGAACAATAAAAAAGGCTTCCCGTTAAGGAAGCCTTTTTTTATTGTTCATTAATATGATAAGCGTTGTATACATCTCTTTTTTGGAGCCCTCTATCTTTCGCCGTTTCCTTGATTGCTTCCTTCGAGGTCATGTTTTTATTCTGAATATAAAATTCGACATGTTCCACAACTGAGAGCGGCTGCCACCATGCAGCAGTTTCCTTTTCCTCTTCAAGTATACTGCCCTCTATAATGAGGCAAAACTCTCCTCTGATTTCATTGGATGCTGCCCATTCTGCTGCTTCCGAAATCGTTCCTCTGATAAACTCTTCGTATTTTTTCGTCAATTCCCGGCATAAAACGACTCTGCGGTCACCCAATATAGCCAGCATATTTTGCAGGGTTTCTTTTAATCGATGCGGCGATTCATATAAGATAAAGGTAGATTGAATCCTTTTTAATTCCTCCAGCTCGGCCTTGCGCGTCTTGGTGGATCGGCTCAGAAAACCATAAAAGTAGAATGGCTGTGTGGCCAGCCCGGATGCTATAAGCGCAGTCAAGGCTGCATTAGCTCCAGGCAGGGAAATGACTGTGATCTCTGCTTCAAGGGCATCTTGAACTAATTCGTAACCGGGATCTGAAATCGTAGGCATCCCTGCATCACTGACCAGGGCGACCACACTTCCCGCATTCATTTTTTCGACAAGCTGCCTGCCGCTGGTTTGTTTATTATGCTCATGATAACTTAAAACCGGCGTCTCTATTTCAAAGTAATTGCACAGCTTCTTCGTATTCCTTGTATCCTCAGCCGCAATGATATCGGCTTCTTTTAATATCCGTATGGCCCTGAAGCTCATATCCTCCAAATTGCCGATTGGAGTGGGAACTAAATACAGAACCCCCTCATTCCCTTCCTTTTCAAAGCTTTTCTGCTGCTTCATTTTATATGACTCCCCCTTCCTCTATCAATCGTTCCTTTGCTTTCCTGCTTAATCGTTTTACCTTATATTCAGCTTTCATTGCAGAGCTTTTATCGGGATAAGTTATATGATAAACCAGCTGCACAGGGAGCCTCCCCCGGGTGTATTTGGCCCCTTTCCCTTGATTATGAACATCAATTCTTCGTTCAAGGTCATTGGTGTATCCCGCATAGTAGGTTCCATCGCTGCATTGCAGGACATACACATAATGGACTTCAGCTTTCTCCATATAGAATCTCTCTTATCTCACTGGTATATTGATGATCTTGGCCGTAAACATACAGGGGAGGAAGGATTTTCAAATCCGGATTGCCATCCTTTATTCCTTCTACAAGGATCGTGTTTGCTTCCTTTCCTTCCTTAGGGTAGACAAACCGAAGGCGTTTCGGTTCAAGTCTATATTTCCGCATAAGTGTGACAAGATCCAAAAGCCTTCCCGGCCTATGTACAAATGCTGCTTTTCCTCCCTGCTTCAATAGCTGGCTGCTGACCCTGACCGCATCCTCCAGCGTACACATGATTTCATGCCTAGCTATGGCAAGATGTTCATTTTCATTGATTTCCTCCTGGGATGGAGTGGGAAAGTAAGGAGGATTGCAGGTTACCGCATCATACTTAGAAAAGCCGATTTCCTTTGGTATTTCCCGGATATCTCCGTGAATCATCTTCAGTTTGTCAGAAAGACTATTATACTCGATGCTTCTTATGGCCATGTCATACAGCCTGTCCTGTATTTCTATTCCAGTAATCTCCCCATTGGTCCGTGTACTTAGGAGCAGGGGAATGACTCCGTTTCCTGAGCATAAATCCACCATACTACCCCGCTTGGGGATCCGGATGAATCTCGCCAATAAGACCGCATCGAGGGAGAATGAGAAAACCGTGGGGCTCTGTATGATTCTAAGCTCCTCCGCTAAAAGATAATCAAGTCTTTCATCCCCTTTTAATAAAACCATCCTGCTGTTCCTCCTAAAACTCTTTTGATATTAGTATAAACACTGTCAAAAAAAATAGAGCCTGACTCATGAAATTTGGGAGCCAGACCCTAAATGCTATTTTTTATTAAGGAAGGACAGGCAAAAAAGGCAGTCCCCTTCTTTGCGCGGGCTTCCGAAGTGAAGGTTGCAGATATGAAACCCTTCCTGATAAAGGCGGGCAAGGTTATCATAACCCTCTCCTACATCTGGTAATTTCTCTTCTTTTGATCGCGCGGAAGATTTTTTCTTTCCTGCATCCTTTTCTGATTTATCATTACCCTTTGCTCCTTGATCCAGATGCTTTCGCAGATGGTCATTTTCAAGCTTAAGTGAATTGTTTTCTTCCAATATTCCGGCTAAATGCAGTTTCAATTCACCCAGCTGTTTATATAAATGGCCAATCTGCTCCTCCATATTGCTCACAGAATCAAAGATTTCCCTTTTATCCACGCTCTCACCACCTTAGTAATCTGTGGCTTGTATAGAAACGGCTCCTTCTTTTAGAATTTCATCTAAAGTATATTCTAATACTCTTTCCTGCTCGACTAATTCAATTTGAAGCACGCGTTCTAGAATATTGAGCCCCACTACCTTGCCTGTCCCATTCGGTGTCTGGATCATTTCCCCTAAGTCTGGAAGCTGTTCCTTAGCTGATTCATATTCATCATTCTCATATTTCAAACAGCACATCAGCCGTCCGCAGAGACCAGAAATTTTAGTAGGATTCAACGAAAGATTCTGGTCCTTCGCCATTTTAATGGATACTGGTTCAAAATCACCCAGGAACGTTGAACAGCAAAGCATCCTTCCGCATGGGCCAATTCCACCCAGCATCTTAGCCTCATCTCGGACCCCTATCTGCCGCAGTTCAATTCTTGTCCTGAAAATAGAAGCCAGGTCCTTCACCAGTTCACGGAAATCGACTCTTCCGTCCGCTGTGAAATAAAAGATGACTTTATTACGGTCAAACGTGTATTCCACATCCACCAGCTTCATATCAAGCTGATGCTCCTCTACCTTATTACAGCAGGTTGAATATGCCTCCTCGGCGGCAGCCTTGTTTTCTTCGACAATCATCCTGTCCTTAGCATCTGCCACCCTCAGCACCTTTTTAAGCGGAAGGACCACATCCTTTTCGCCAACCTGCTTCCGGGCCGTAACAACCTTCCCGAATTCTACTCCGCGGACCGTTTCCACAATCACAAACTCATCCTTTGGAATGTCTAAATCACCAGGGTCAAAATAATATATTTTACCCGCTTTCTTAAAGCGGACTCCTACAACATCAAACAAATGAGGATCCCTCCTGCAAATTTAACACCAGCTGTTCCATCAATAACTGGGTATTTGTATTGGACATTAATCTTTTCTTGGAATCCAAAATCATAGACATCTTTCCTGCCAATGTTTTTGGTGATATCAGCAGCGCATCATGCTCCAGCTTTTTTTCTATTTCCTTAAAAACAATCTGATCGCGCTTGTCCAATTGAACATATAGCAAGTCCTTATGAATCAGGTATAACAAATCTAACCCTCTATCTATTTGTTCTTTCTCTTTAAAATGGCTAAACCATTCTTCCTGAAGGTATAAAAGTGCTTTCATAGAATTACTGCTTAACACTTCATATAATTTTACCATTATTTTTTGAGCTTGTGCAAACCATTCCTGTGAATTAAGCTCCAGGGCCTCTTCCAAATTTTGGGTTAGAGAGGAAATAATGGAGGCGCTTTGTGGTGTTACTCCCTCATTCAGCAAGGAGTTTTTGAAATTACCAGGAGAAAGCGGCTTAAAGTTGATAACCTGGCATCTTGAAAGAATGGTTGGCAATATTCTCTGCACCTGCTCTGTAATGAGAATAGCGGTGGTTTCCTGGTGAGGTTCCTCTAAAAATTTCAGGAGGCTGTTTGCTGCTTGTGAAGTCATCTTGTCAGCATGAACAATCGTATAAAATTTTCTGCTTGATTCGACTGCCTTCTTGGAAAATTCCTCTTGCAGCTCCTGGATTTGATCCTTCTTTAAAGACAGGCCATCCGGTTCAAGCAGGTGAACATCGGGATGGTTGCCGCTGTCAATTCTCCTGCATGCATGACAGGAGTTGCAGGGAATAATGGTATCGGAAAGATTTTCGCAAAATAGACTTTTGGCCAGAAGAACACTGGCCTCCCTTTTCCCTGTCCCTTTTCCGCCCTCAAATAAATAGGCGTGTGCAATCCGGTTTTTGAGCCGGCTGTTTTTCAGCATTTTATAAACATCAGGCTGCACCTGCGACAAATCATCCCAGTTCTCCATCTTGGTTAATCACTCTCTTATGTGTAAAGATTTATTAATAGTCCTTTTATTTCACCGATTCTGCCTAGTAAATCTATTGATTCGGTCTCACTCTTTCTTACTTCATCTGTCAGTTCGACAAGTTTTTCATCTATGGTTTTAACGGTTGTAAGAGAACGTCCCTGGCCATAACTGTTCCAGCTCTGCGATTGATTGAGCTCCATGCCGTTGTCAACTGCTTCTCTAACAAATCTTTTCACCAGCGTTTTAAATTTAGCCAGGTCCTTGAAATTTTTGGAGCGGCTCAGCCGGTCCCCTGCTCCTTGAATTTCAGAAAGGAGCTTATCGAGGGCTGCCAGCTGCATCTTCTGATCCTGCTTCTGAATAAAATCAGTAAATCTGCGGGAACCGGGGGACGTCTGCCGCTGCTCTGTCTTCAGCTTATCCAGATTGATTTGTGGTTCCTGATTGATTTTCATCCAGGTTACCCCCATTCGTCTCCATAATCGAGTTTGCCGGGACCGCCCTAATTAGAATTGGCGGAATTCCTCTACCGGCAGAACAAAGACCGTTGCCCCTCCAACTTCCACTTCCACCGGATAAGGAACATAAGAGTCTGCGTTCCCTCCCATTGGTGAAACTGGAGCAACCAGCTGCTCTCTTGACTGGCAGTTATCTTTAATGATTTCTAGGGCCTTATTTACACGGATATCATCCGTTCCTATCATGAAAGTAGTATTTCCGGATTTTAAGAACCCTCCGGTTGTAGCCAGCTTGGTTGCTCTAAAATTATGATCAACGAGTGAGCTTAGCAGGCGGTTGCTGTCCTTGTCCTGTACTACTGCGATAATTAACTTCATGATAATTCCCCTTTTCACTTTTTATTATTATACCAGTACAACTCATGTTCTGCTTTAATTAGATTAAAATATGATGGGCTGAAAGGATTTTCCCCATGGCTGTTTTAGCTTCTGCCACCACCTCAGGAAGGCTTTTGCCGGCATCAATGATTCTAAAACGTGCGGGATCCTGCTGGATGACCTTCTCATAGCCCTCTGAAACTAACCGGTGGAACTGGATGCTTTCATTATCCAGGCGGTTATATTCTCTTTCGCTGTTCTTCCGGATCCTCTTTAATCCTTCCTCAGGATTAATCTTGAAATAAAAGGTGGCGTGGGGCCATTGACCTTCTATGGCAAACTCATTTATTGACCTTACTTCCTCAATCCCCAGCCCCCTGGCATAGCCCTGATAGGCAAGGGAGCTGTCGATGAACCGATCGCATAATATGATCTTTCCCTCTTTCAATGCCGGGAACACCTTTTCCGCCAGATGCTGTCTTCTTGCAGCAGCATAAAGAAGGGCTTCTGTTCTTGGATCCATTTTTGTATTTTTCGTATTTAAGATAACTTCCCTTATTTGTTCGGCGATGGGTATACCGCCGGGTTCCCTGGTCAGGATAACATCTAGATTTTTTTTCTTTAAAAATACATACATTTCATTTAATACCGACGTCTTCCCTGCACCATCGGGCCCTTCAAAGGTGATAAATAATCCGTGGTTTTCCAAAATAGTAATACCCTCCATGCATAATGTCCATTTTCCTATATAAATACCGCAATTTCACCCTTACCGAGGCGTTCGCCGCCATGAAACCTGGCACCTAATGCCAAATAAGATTGCAGCTGTTCTATGTGATCATCCGTAATTTTTTCTCCTTTTAACAGAAGAGGAATGCCTGGAGGGTAAGGGGTAACGAACTCTGCAGCAATTCTGCCTCTGCTGTCTTTTAACGGAATATACTTTATACTCCGCAAGTCCATTTCCCGGTAAGAATAAGCCAGCTCCGCCAGGGCAGGAAAATGGGGCTTAAGGGGGTGATCTAAAGAAGGAGTCCCTCTTACCTCTTTTATTCCTTTTCTTATGGAAGTTAAAACTTTTTCAAACTCCTTCATCTGCTCAATACCAAGAGGAAGAACAAAAAGCACATTAAAAGGGTCTGCAAGCTCTGTATAAACCCCCTGCTGTTCCAGGGCAGCCTGAAGGTCATAGCCAGAGTATCCCTTTACAGATTGAATGACCACTTTAAGGGGATCTGCCTTCGCAGCAGGCTCCACCAGCTTTATGTCCTGTATCCCGCGCAGCCCTTCTCTGAATGCTTCAGTTGCTCTATACAGGCTATCGGCCAGCTCTTCTGTATAGCCAGCGAGATAGTGCCTTGCCAGATCCAGCGAAAGCATAATTGGATACGAGGGACTGCTCGATTGAATCATCTGGAGATAAAAGCGGATACGTCCGGCATCAGCCAGTCTGCCGTTTATATGAATGTAAGATCCCATTGTCATCGCAGGCAGAGTCTTATGCGCTGATTGCACAACCACATCTGCCCCTGCTTTTAGAGCAGAATCAGGAAAAGCGCCAGGTAAGACAAAATGAGCCCCATGAGCTTCGTCGACCAGCACAGCTGTTCCTCTTTCATGAGCTGCTTCTACAATTCCTTCTATGTCTCCGCCGACCCCATAATAATTTGGGTACGTGAGGATGAGGGCTTTGGCATTTGGATATCTATGCAGGGCTGCTTCTACCTCTTTGAAGTTCACTGTACCAGCTGTCTTCATTTCCGGATCATACCCTGGGGAGATAAACACCGGCTTTGCATTTGCGAGCATAAGTCCATGCAGAATAGACTTGTGGCAGTTCCGCTGTACGATTACCACATCCCCTTCCGAGCAGACAGCAAGAATCATCGCTAAATTTCCGGACGTGGTTCCGTTCACAAGAAAATGGCTTTCATCCGCACCGTATAAGTCAGACAGAAGTGTCTCTGCCTCTTTAATGGGCCCTTCTGCGGCATGCAGGTCATCCAGGCCAGTGAGTTCTGTTACATCAATAGGAAGCACAGACTGAAAATACTTATAACCTGCTTCATTAAAGACTCTTCCACTTTTATGGCCCGGCACATGAAATGATACAGGCGCTTTCTCTTCAAATTCCCTTATTGCCTTCAGCAAGGGAATATTCCTTTGATCCTTCAAATTGCATTCATTCCTTTTACTTCTTGCATGTCCACACATCCAAGTAACAGATATCTATATATATCTATTGTAGCAAAAAATGAAGCTTACTATGAACGGCGGGTCTTTTTGCTCCATGAGTTTTTTTAGGGTATGACCCGTTTATTACTTTCATACAAGAAATGCGGCTTCCTCCATGATTTTTTGCACAAATCCTCGATTAGAAGCGTCATACACCAAGATGTATATTTATTAACCTTGATTTTTTACCTCGTTTTCATTCTCATTTAGACATAATGACAAAAAGCCCCTGCCTGGTAACCTGGCAAGAGCAGAATCAGCATTCCTAGATCATGAATAAATTTCTGGAATAGATGCCTTTTTCAGCTGATTGATGATATATATATACTTCGGATCCTTCGTATCGGTAGACGTTATATCCTTTTCACAATCTCTGCAAATAAACGACGTGTATAAATGTATGCCCTTCCCTCTTGGCTGCTCACAAACCACACAAATTTCTTCCATCACTTTCTTTGTTGCTGCCGAATCCACTCTCTCCACCTCCATATCCCTTATAATCTCCGAAAATTTCATTTTGTATACAATATTTCGAATCTTTTAGCGGGATAAAGGCCTATTTTTTCTTAGTGTATGTCAGCAAAGCTCCTTCTGTGTTTGTCTAGAATAAAAGTTTTTGCCTCTTTCATTAAAATAAGAAATCGAATCATTTATCCGCAATATCGGATCATAATTCACCTGCTGTATCTCGGTACCTGTAGTAGAACTCAGTCCCCTTCATAATCACTCAAAAAAGAATAAAAACACAAAAAAAGACCAGCTGAAATCAGCTGATCTCGGTGTGCCTGGCAGCGACCTACTCTCACAGGGGGAGAACCCCCAACTACCATCGGCGCAAAAGAGCTTAACTTCCGTGTTCGGGATGGGAACGGGTGTGGCCTCTTTGCCATAACTACCAGACAAAATGAAAGAACTTCGTTCCTTCAAAACTAGATAACAGAAGGCTTGCACGTTTCATAAACCAACTAGGTTAAGTCCTCGATCGATTAGTATCTGTCAGCTCCACGTGTCACCACGCTTCCACCTCAGACCTATCTACCTGATCATCTTTCAGGGATCTTACTAGCTTGACGCTATGGGAAATCTCATCTTGAGGGGGGCTTCATGCTTAG
>NZ_AUMQ01000041.1 GCF_000430765.1 Peribacillus kribbensis DSM 17871
CAGGTTCGGGCGCCCAGCGGGAAAAGTAGTCCGAAGGCGGTCCGTGTTCGGACAAGTTCAGGAGTCCAGAAGAGAAAGTAGTCCGAAGGCATCCCATGTTCGGACAGGTTCAGCCGTCCAGAGAGAAAAGTAGTCCGAGGGCAGTGCATGTTCGGACAGGTTCAGGCGCCCTGCGGGAAAAGTAGTCCGAAGGCAGCCAGTCTGCACGCCCACATGCAACGCCGCTCAAAATCAAAAAAAAGAGAAGGCGCTTGTGGCCTCCTCTTATCTGTAATTCAAAAATTGGACGTCAACGGTCAGGTCAGCTGCTTTGATGGCTGCAATGATTGCCTGAAGATCGTCTCTGCTTTTTCCGGTAACACGGATCTGGTCTTCCTGGATCTGGCTTTTTACTTTCAGACCGCTGTTTTTGATGAGGGTATTAATCTTTTTGGCATTTTCTTTATCGATTCCCTGAATCAATTTAGCACGCTGTCTTACTGTTCCTCCGGAGGCACCTTCAATTTTTCCGTAGTCGAGGTTTTTGACCGGTACCTGGCGCTTGATCAGCTTGCTGATCAAAACATCCTTCAGTTGTTCCAATTTGTACTCATCATCAGAAACTAACACCAATTCTTCTTTTTCAAGTGAGATGTCGCTTTTGCTTCCTTTAAAATCGTAGCGGGTTTTAATTTCCTTCATGGCTGCGGTTACCGCGTTCGTTACTTCTGAAAAATCCACCTTTGATACAACATCGAATGAGGCGTCTTTTGACATAGCGTTCCCTCCAGTTATCTCATTTTTTTCATTATACCAAAATAACAGGCTTTATTGCACGGGCCAGGAAGCCGAAAAAAGCCGTTTCATAGGGCGTGTTTCCATATAGAAGCAGGGGCTGGCTGCCCTTCACTTCAACTTTTTAGAGGTCCGAAGGCGGCAGTTCATTTAGGAAGAAGACCGCGATTGTACCCGGGCCGGCATGGGCGCCGATGGCAGAACCGACTGTATGTATGTATACATCTTTTACATGGAATTCATCCATGATAGCCTGTTTCCATTCTTCCGCTGTTTCAAGCGCGTCCGCATGGCTGATGGCAACGGTCTGCTGTGATAAGCTTTCTCCGCGTTCGCCCATCAGCTCCAATATCCTTTTTAAAAGCTTCTTCTTTCCCCGCAGCTTCTCGAGCGGTACCAGCTGTCCGTCCTCCATATTCAAAAGAGGCTTGATATTTAACAGGCCTCCAAAGAAGGCACTGGCCTTGGAAATCCTGCCTCCTCTTGCGAGATACTCCAGGTTGTCGACTGTGAATAAATGCTCCATATGCCTGCAGTAAAATGATGAATCTTTCAGGATCCGGTCTTTATCGGCTCCGCCGGCAGCAAGATGTACCGCAAACTTTACAGCAAGGCCATATCCAAGGGAGGCGCATTTCGTATCTATGATGTCGATATCTGCTTCAGGATAGTCTTCTTTAACCTGTTCAAGAGCAAGTACGGCTGATTGATAGGTGCCTGAGAGCGCTGATGAAAAAGCAAGGTATACAGCCTGCTTATTTTCAGCGGCCGTTTTTCTGAAGGTATCCAAAAAATATTCCAGGGAAGGCTGGGACGTCTTCGGAACCCTGCCTTCAATCATCGCTTTATATACTTCATCGGGAGTGATTCCCTTTAAATCTTCATAATCGATTCCGTCAAGGTGGACTTTTAAGGGAATAAAAACTACATCATTCTCTTCAAAGTAGGATAAAGGTAAATCTGAGGCGCTATCAGCAATAATCTGCACCGCCATAATTCAACACCATCTTTCATTTCTCTTCATAAATTAAGCCGAAGCGTAAAGCCCAGCCAGTTTACATTAAGTGTATCTATATCTTTCGTAAAATACAATCCTCGAATAGTATTTCCTGCTTTAGGGTAAGTCAATATTATTCACATCAAGAACTGGGGGATATAAAGTGATCTATGCAGAGACAAAAAAAATAGGGGTCGTGATCATTGGGGCCTTTCTGAATGCCATTTCCATGAATTTATTTCTAATTCCAGCAAAGGTCTATGCAAGCGGCTTTACAGGACTGGCACAGCTTCTTTCCAATCTTCTTGGAAGTTTTGCTCCCTTTAAAATTTCCACCGGGATTCTGCTGTTGATTTTGAATATACCAGTAGCTGTGCTGGCATGGAAAAAGGTTGGGAAGCTTTTTACTTTTTACAGCCTTCTGAGCGTCGGCTTCAGCACCATTTTCCTTGAAACGATCCCTGTCAAGGAAGTTTCGCCGGATATATTATTGAATGCTGTATTCGGCGGGGTCATTGCAGCGGTAGGCATCGGCCTTACGCTGAAATATGGGGCGTCCACAGGCGGCCTTGATATTGTAGCCATGGTACTGTCGCGTTTAAAGGATAAACCAATCGGAATTTATATGTTCAGCTTAAATGCCTTGATCATTCTGACTGCCGGTTATGTATACGGCTGGGAAAAAGCCCTTTATACTCTGGTTGCGCTGTACGCCTCCACAAGAGTGGTAGACGCCATACATACGAGGTATGAAAAGCTTACTGTCATGATCATCACAAAAAACTATGAAGAGATGAAAAGTGCCATTTATTCAAAATTCGTCCGCGGCTTAACTCTAATACCTGCAAAGGGAGCCTTTAAGAATGAAGATAAAAATATGATCATGATTGTGATAACCCGTTATGAATTATACGATCTGGAAAAATTGATCAAAGAGGTGGACCCGGCGTCCTTTACAAACATCGTCGAAACGGTCGGCATTTTAGGACAGTTCAGGAAGGACTAGCCCTCGGGCTTCGGTTTTCTTCATATAGATCCTCAGTCCTTAAGCGGGAATAGGACACGAGGACGCACCTCGCTAATATGAGAGATATCAAAAATGAGCATGAAGTGAATCGAATTCAGGCTTCATGGAGTAGAAGAGAAGTCCACCTTATCAAAAAAGGACACGAAAGCGCTGTGCTTTCAGTGTCCTTTTGCAGCTAAAATAAGAAGGTATCAGCTTTGGTCCAATTGTTTTGCTTCAGCCTCTGCCAATGTCATTCGGTAGGGGATTTTTTGACTGTGAAGAGTGACAGTGTCTTTTCCCTGCTGAATAAAGCGTCTGGATTTATTTCGTTTTCCCAAGTGCGCTCCCTCCTCATTTTAGGCTGGCGACACATTTGCTGCGTCAGGTTTATTGTGTCTTTCCTGACGGTAAATACATCGGGAAATTATTGGCTGTCGATCAGGCGCTGATGACTTTGAATCGTTCCTCAAGGAATAGGGCAATTCCATCTTCTTCGTTTGTGAGGGTGACCTCATTGGCAATATTTTTCACGAGTTCTATGCCATTTCCCATGGCGACTCCGCAGCCTGCATATTCAAGCATTTCGAGATCGTTGTCTTCATCACCAAAGGCGATGATTCGTTCCTTTGGTATCTGGAAATAGTCGGCGACCCGTTTGATTCCGACTGCTTTGTTCATTCCTTTTTTTACGATTTCAATGATATGGAAGGGATCTGCCCACCTTCTGTGCTCGATGACTTCTGCATGGACTTCTTCCAGGTGGCCCCGGATTAATGGAACATGAGCTTCATCGGTATGAATGAGAAGGCTTGTTGGATCTTCTTTCAGGAAGTTCCGGATATCCCCCGTGGTGACCTGGGGCTTTCCAAGATTAAAGATATCGAGCAGCTTTTCGTCATGATAATGGAAGTAGACATCGTCTCTGACCTCTGCGATGACATTGTGGAAATTAAAGGCGTGGAGAGCTTCGACGATATCCTTGGCAATCTTGATGTCCATAGGGGAGTGGTAAGCACCCCATTTGGAATCGAGAGGATGGTGCACAAAGGCGCCATTGAAGTTCACAATGGGAGTATTTAATCCTAATTCACGGTAATACTGTTCACTGGACCGGTATGGACGGCCTGTCGAAATCATGATCTTATGGCCTAGATTCATTAGGGAAGCGAGTACAGACTTTGTTCTTTCAGAAATGGTTTTATTGTTTCTTAATAATGTACCATCTAAGTCTAAGGCGATTAAATGCTGTTCCTTCATAAGTTCTCCCTTCCTATGTATGATTTATATACAGATGTCTTACCCTGGTGGATGGGAAACATCCAGTATCCGGTTATTTTTTGAGACCGTTTTTATCTATATTAACATGTCTCCTTGAAAATGATAGTAAGCTAAAGGTAAATCTTTTTCCATAATTGCGAAATTGTTGTAGAGTTAGGATAGAGAAATATTCATCAGGAGCAGTGAATAGGAGGCCGTGCATTGGTTTTAGTGAAAAAAGAAAGGATAGGGGATATCCATCTGCTGCATATTGCGAAACAGGACAGCTGGAACGAATCCCTTCCTTTTATTATTTTTATACATGGCATTACAAGCGCGAAGGAGCATAATCTGCATTATGCCTATCTTTTGGCAGAGAAGGGCTTCAGGGTGGTTTTGCCGGATACCTATCTTCATGGCGAAAGGGACACAGGGCTGCCGCAGAATAAAGTGGTCATGGCATTTTGGGATATCGTCATAAAAACGATTAAGGAACTTCAAGAGATTAAAGAGCATTATGTCATTACCGGTCAGGCGGACCCGGGGCGTATTGGAATGGCCGGCACTTCCATGGGCGGGATTATTACGTACGGAGCTCTGGCACAATACAGCTGGATTAAAGCTGCAGTGAGCCTGATGGGAAATCCGGGTTATGTCCACGCAGCGAGGTCACAGGTTCAGTGGCTGAAGGATCAGGGAACAGAGCTTCCTTTTTCGGAGGGCGATCTCGACAGACTGTTTACCGCCCTTGCGGAGCACGACCTTACCATGAAGGAGGATAAGCTTGACGGCAGGCCCCTCATGATCTGGCATGGCCAAAAAGATACCGTGGTCCCTTATGAGCCAGCCCGGGAATTTTATAATCATATGAAATTAAAGTATAATGATCCCGAACAGCTTTTATATATCCTGGATACAAAGGCGGGGCATAAGGTATCAAGAGAAGGACTGCTTAAGACCGCTGAATGGTTTGGCAGATATTTATAGAGTCCTTTTTTTAGCCTTTCTGGCGCTTCGGGGTAGGAATAGAAAAATTTCTATAAATAAATGATGAATAAGAGGCATGAAAGTATCCTTTTTGGGATATAGAGAGTATATGTGCTTATTTTTTAAGGAGAGATTACAATGGATCAGGATTTGAAAGATAATATAATGGGAGCCCTTGAACAGGTGGTGGATCCTGAAATCGGGATTGATATCGTAAACCTTGGGCTTGTGTATGATATAGATATGGACGAGGAAGGCAATACGACTGTCACCATGACATTGACATCTATGGGCTGTCCGCTTGCGGGAACCATTGTCGACCAGGTGAAAATCGCTCTGGAGGATATTCCGGAAGTGAAGAGCACCGAAGTCAATATTGTATGGACCCCGGTATGGAACAAAGATATGATGTCGAGGTACGCCAAGATCGCCCTTGGAATCCGATAATTTTCAGAGGACCGAAACATCCCGCAGAACGTTCTGATGGGATGTTTTTTTTAAAAGCCGGCTGCTAGCTTATTTAAAATATAGAGAAAATGCGGGAGGGGACAATTTTGAAAGAAATCAACCAGACTTTTGACGCTTTGAAACGGCCGCTCCGCGATCTGCGCATATCTGTTATTGACCGCTGCAATCTAAGATGCCAATATTGTATGCCCGCAGAAATATTCGGGGACAGCTATGAGTTTCTCCCGATGGAGGAGCTTTTGACTTTTGATGAAATTGAACGGGCTGCGACCTTTTTTGCGAATCTAGGAGTGGAAAAAATACGGCTGACTGGCGGGGAACCGCTATTGAGGAAAAATCTCCCCCAGTTGATTGAAAAGCTATCTGCTATTAAGGGCATAAAGGATATAGCCCTGACATCCAATGGTGTATACCTGAAAAAGCATGCCTCTGCATTAAAGGCTGCGGGACTCAAGAGGGTCAATATCAGCCTTGACAGCATCGAGGATGAGCTCTTCAAAAAAATCACCGGCAGGAAAATAGGCATCAAGCCTGTGCTTGAAGGAATAGAGGCTGCAGAAAAGGCAGGTCTTGAGGTCAAGATCAACATGGTCGTCAAAAAGGGGATGAATGAATCTCAAATCCTTCCGATGGCTGAATTCTGCAAGGATAAAAACGTCACTTTACGATTTATCGAATTTATGGACGTAGGCAATACAAACGGCTGGAAGCTTGATCATGTAATGACTAAGCAGGATATCCTGGAACTTCTTAGCTCGAAATACGCTCTGGAGGCTGTAGACCCCGATTACTATGGAGAGGTGGCAAAAAGGTACCGCTACTCTAATTCAAGTGCCCAGATCGGCTTTATAACCTCTGTTTCAGAGTCTTTCTGTTCGACCTGCACACGTGCCCGCCTTTCGGCAAACGGACAGATTTATACATGCCTGTTCAGCAGTGAAGGCTTTGACCTGAGAAAGTCCCTCAGATCCGGTTTGACAGACGAGGAAATTCAGGGCCAGATCGAGTCAGTCTGGAATTTACGGAGAGACCGCTACTCTGACGAACGGGTGGAAGGGATTGCTGAGAGGAAAACAAAAATAGAAATGTCTTATATCGGCGGCTGACATTTATCTTTGGGGGAATCTGTGTATGCTTGAAAAAAGAAAACCGATATCCATTGAGGAAGCAGTATCAAGGGTCATGGCGATTAACACGGCTGGAAGTATGGAAACTGTCTCTTTACAGGAAAGCCTAGGCCGGTATCTTGCTGAGGACATAACGGCCGCTCATGATGTACCGCATTTTAACCGGTCTCCCTATGATGGATTTGCTATAAGGTCAGAAGATACGAGTATGGCTGGGAACAGCCATGCTGTAGAGTTTGAGGTAATTGAAGAGCTTGGGGCAGGAATGGTTGCCGAAAAAAGAGTAGGCCCATTCCAGGCGGCAAGGATTATGACAGGGACACAGATGCCTGAAGGGGCAGATACTGTCATTATGCTGGAGCTTGTAAGAGAATATGAAGAGCAGGGAAGAAAATTCATCTCGGTTAAAAGGAGGCAGGAAAGCGGTGAGAATGTCTCCTTTAAGGGTGAAGACGCTAAAGAGGGAGAATCGCTCCTTCGGAAGGGTACATACATAAATCCGGGTGTCATCGCGGTGCTGGCGACATTTGGCTATCATTCAGTCAAGGTGGCAAAAAAACCTGTCATCGGCCTTTTTGCAACAGGAACGGAACTGCTGGATGTAGCAGAGGATCTGCAGCCCGGAAAAATACGTAACAGCAATGCCCCGATGATTGCGGCACAGGCAGCCAGGGCAGGAGCAGAGGCGGTATATTTCGGCCAGCTTCCGGATCATTTAGAAGTATGCTATGATGCCGTCAAGAAGGCCCTTGATAAGGTGGACATCCTTATTACGACGGGCGGAGTGTCTGTTGGGGACTTTGATTTCATGCCGGAAATTTACAAACGTCTTGAAGCCGAGGTTTTATTTAATAAGGTCGCTATGAGACCGGGCAGCGTAACTACTGTTGCAAGGCTCGGAAATAAAATATTGTACGGTCTTTCAGGAAATCCATCAGCCTGTTATGTAGGCTTTGAGCTTTTTGTCCGGGGAGTCATCAGAACCATGCTTTTTTCCAGCAGCCCATATCTTCGAAAAGAAAAAGCTTGGCTGAAGGAGGATTTTCCAAAGGCAAATCCTTTTGCCCGCTTAATACGAAGCAGGGTTATGATCGAAGAGGGCCGGCTTTATGCTCAGCCATCCGGTTTGGATAAATCGAGCGTGGTGATGAGCCTGGCAGGAGCCAATGCTTTGATTGTCCTGCCTGGGGGAACGCGCGGGTATAAAAAGGAAGATGAAGTGGAAGTGTTTCTGCTTGAGGACCATGAGGGAAGCCAATGGCTGAAATAGCGGCTGCCCCGGTATTCCAGATTTGCGGATACCAGAATTCCGGCAAAACCAGCTTTCTTTCAGGAATCCTTCGTGAACTAAAATCCCGGGGGAAATCGGCGGCTGTTTTAAAGCACCATGGCCACGGCGGGAACCTGACAATCAGGGAGAATCTGAAGGATTCGGAAAGATATCTGGAAGAGGGGGCGGCCGCTTCGCTTGCGGAAGGAGGAGGCACCCTTCAGCTGCTGGCAGGGATGGAGATTACCATGGAGCAGCAGCTTCAGCTTCTCTCTGTATTCAGTCCGGACATCATTTTGATTGAAGGCTATAAACGAAAACCTTTTCCGAAGATTGTCATGCTAAGGAAGCCTGAAGATTTCTCACTGCCGGAGGAGCTTTTTGGAGTACGGGGAATCGTGTATTGGCCGGACGTTGAACACCATGTGAAGGAATTGGAGTTTTCAGGGGAGAAGCTCAGCCTGGAAGATCCAAAACTTTTTGAAAAAGCCGCAGACCTGATGTTGAAATTCGCTGAAGAGTGAAGGATCCGTCCAGAAAGTCGGGTAAATCGGCTTTCTGTGCATAAGCTGACCCTCCAATTTCGATAAAAAAGCCTGGATGGAGAAATCAGTTGAACATTAACAAAAGCAGGTGGAGGAAATCTTTCTCCACCTGCTTTATTTGATTTAGATTTTAATGTGGTACATCCGGCATTTATCATAAAAGCTGGTTTTTCCGATTCCGAGCAGCCGGGCCGCCAGCTGCTTGCTGCCCTGTGCCTTTTTGAGCGCCCTTTCCAGGGCTTCCTTTTCAGCAGCGGCCATAGTCTCTTTTAAGGGCTTTACAGGTTCCTCCTCTCTTGGGGGATTCCCGATTACAGGTGCGGGTACTGCTGCATCCTGCAGATAGAGGGGGAGGTGCTCCGCTGATATGATATGGCCGTCCAGAATATTGATGGCCCGTTCGAGTACATTCTCGAGCTCCCTGATATTCCCCGGCCAGGAGTGGTTCAGTAGGAGGGGTTCTGTGCTTTTGGATAAAGAAATATTCTGCCTGAAGAATTTCTTCTCCAGTTTTTTTAAGAGCAGATTGGCAATCTCCATTAGGTCGTCTTTCCGCTCTCTAAGGGGAGGGATTTCAATTTTCAAGACATTCAGGCGGTAGTATAAATCCTGGCGGAACGTCCCTTCATTGACCATCTCCTCGAGATTCCTGTGGGTGGCCGCAATGATTCGGACGTCAACAGCCTTCGGCATCTGTCCGCCAATCCGTTCAATTTCCTTTTCCTGAAGAAACCGCAGCAGCTTGCTTTGCATGGGCAGGGGCATGTCGCCGATTTCGTCCAGAAAAACAGTCCCTTTATGTCCAAGCTCAAATTTTCCTTTTTTCCCACCCTTGCTTGCGCCGGTAAAGGCACCTTCTTCATATCCGAATAACTCAGATTCCAGGAGGTGCTCCGGAATGGAAGCACAATTGACCCTGATAAAGGGAAAGCGGGATCTTGTGCTGTTATGATGGATGGAATGTGCGAACAATTCCTTCCCTGTGCCGGATTCTCCAATGATAAGAAGGGAGCTTTGACTGCAGGAGCCTCTCTCCGCAAGTGCCTTCGCCGCAGTGAAGGCCTTGTTTTTTCCGGCAAGATCCCTAAAGGTATATTTACTTGAATTTTCCTTGGTATACCGTCTTTTATAATAATTCAGTTCATCCAGCAGGGGCTGGATTTTTTCCGAGTAGTCCAGCCATTCCTGCGGATTGCGGAAAATGACAGTGCCAGCTGCCCCTTTCAGCTCATTATCGATGAAAATGGGATATCTGTTCGCTATCATCTCACTGCCTTTGATGGATTGAACGGACGAAATTTCAGGGATACCTGTGTTCGAGACAATATGCATTCTTGTATTCTCAATGACTTCAGTCACATGCCGTCCAATTGAATGTGACGGCCGGATATCGAGAAAATCGCAATAAGCCGAATCCATATATTTGATGATTCCGTCCCTGTCTACCACAACTAAGCGTTCAGCTACAAGATTGATCACTTCCTCCATCCATTCGACAGGAAGAGCAATTCCCTTATGCACCATATTTGCAATCACCTTTAGTTTTTATAGCTATTATACTAAGAATGTCCAAGGTATGCTTTCTAAAAAATGAAAAATTCAGAAAAATACTATTGTGCGGTATACCCGCCGTCCAGGACACATGCCTGCCCCGTAATTCCCCTTGCTTTTTCACTTGCAAGAAAGATGGCATAATCTGCGATTTCTTCGACCTCAAGCAGCCTTTTTTGCGGAATGAGGGGATATAGGACTTCCTCCAGCACACTCTCCAAGGGTACATTGCGTTCCCGGGCCAGATCTCCCATCTGATTTTGAACAAGCGGTGTGTTTACATAGCCTGGGCAGAGAGCATTGACCGTGATCCCTGATTCCGCACCCTCAAGGGCTGCCACCTTTGTCAGTCCGATCAGGCCATGCTTTGCGCTGTTATAGGCGGCTTTTCCGGCAAAGCCTACCAGGCCGTTAATGGAGGCCATATTAATGACCCGGCCATATCCTTGTTTTTTCATTAAGGGGAAAGCGTGCTTGATCCCAAGAAATGGTGCCGTCAGCATCAGCTTAACCAGGAATTCAAACCGTTCCACAGGAAAATCTTCTATCGGGGAAATATGCTGCATGCCGGCATTATTCACAAGGATGTCCAGTCTGCCAAATTGGCTGACTGCATGCTGCATGCTGTTTTGAATGTCTATTTCGCTTGTCACATCACATTCAAGCCCCACAGCCCTAAAGCCCTGTTCCGATAAGATACGGGCCTCTTCTTTGGCAGAATCTCCCCTGATGTCCGTCAGGATCACATTCGCTCCTTCGGCAGCGAATGCCTTTCCTATCTCAAGGCCGATTCCGCTTCCTGCCCCGGTAATAAGGGCAGTTTTGTTCTTTAATGTCTGCATCATTTTTTTCCCTCCGGAAGTAGTATTTGTCATATGTTCAGCTTAAACAATCCCTGTAAGGCTGTACAGTCCGATAATCAGGAAAACAGTCACGGTC
The DNA here is from genome assembly GCF_000430765.1 of Peribacillus kribbensis DSM 17871. Classification (GTDB taxonomy): domain Bacteria; phylum Bacillota; class Bacilli; order Bacillales; family DSM-1321; genus Paraperibacillus; species Paraperibacillus kribbensis. The sequence goes on from NZ_AUMQ01000041.1 coordinate 10,925, forward strand.
TTTAACACAGTAATTGCAAAAATATCCTTGTACGACTGCCTGTGGGTAAGCCCTGTTACGGCCAGCAATGTAATGACCGCCCCGTTATGAGGGAGGGTATCCATCCCGCCGGATGCCATGGAGATGACCCTGTGCATAACCTCTGCCGGGATATGAAATTCCTGGATGGCCGCTGTATATTTATCCGACATGGCTGCCAGGGCAATGCCCATTCCGCCCGATGCTGAACCGGTGACTCCAGCCAGGGTGGTCGTAGTGATGGCCCCGTTGACAAGGGGATTGGTAAAGGTTTCGGAAATCCCTCTGCTGACCGTAGAAAATCCCGGCAGAGAAGAAATAATCCCGCCAAACCCATATTCTGCAGCGGTATTCATGACAGCAAGCAAAGCTCCGGCGATGCTCAGGTTCAATCCCGTCTGGAAATCAGTAGAAACTCTCTTCCAATTGTAAAAGAGGGAAGCAATAATCCCGATGGCAAGTGCCATTTCCACAGACCAGATGGCAGTCACTGCCGGCGTTTCAAGTTTAACTACTGTATTTAGCCCGATTGCGGAAAAGTCAAACCCATTTGGGTACCATTTAGGAATGTTAACCGTAAATACCTTATTCATTACTCCTACCAAAATAAGGGGAAGGAAGGCTGCTGTCTGGCGCAGCGGAGAGGGGCTGCCTTCAGGAAGAGGCTCTTCTTTTTTAGAAAGATCTGCTGCTGTACTGGCAGCTGCTGTTTCAGAACCAAATCCAGTGTAGCCTTCACCGGCTGCCAAAGCCTTTCTTCTCTGGCGTTCGAGGTAAAGCAGTCCGACAAGAAGAATAAACACGCCTCCAATGATTCCAAGTGCTGGGGCAGCGTAAATATCGGTTTTGAAAAAGGTAGTCGGGATGACGTTTTGAATCTGAGGTGTCCCCGGCAAAGCATCCATAGTGAATGTGAACGCTCCCAATGCTATTGTGCCGGGAATCAGCCTTTTTGGAATATTTGCCTGCCTGAATAAATTGGCAGCAAAAGGATAGACTGCAAAAACCACTACAAACAAGCTTACACCGCTGTATGTCAAGATAGCTCCGAGCAGCACGATCGACAGCATGGCCCTTTTGGCCCCCGCAAGCCTTGAGATCGTGGACGCTATGGACTCGGCGATACCTGACATTTCCACGACTTTTCCAAAGATGGCTCCCAATAAAAAGACTGGGAAATACGATTTGATGAATCCCACCATCTTATCCATGAAAATGTTTGAGAAAAAGGGAAGAACATAATGCGGGTCCGTTAAAAGAACAGCAAACAAGGCGCAGATAGGGGCAAATAAAATAACGGAGAACCCTCTATAAGCAACGAACATTAATAAACCTAAAGACAATAAAATAATGACTAACTCCATGTAAATCCTCCTTTTTCAATAAAATCAGCTAAGCCAGGGATATGTATCCACCTCCATGTTTGAAATTGCAGCCAAAAGGGTAAGTCAATCTTGTTTAATGCAAATAGTGTGCCAAATTAGAAAAATCAGAAAAATAAGCGAATAAAAAGGAGAGTTTTACTTTCATTCCGGAAAAACGGAATTTTTTTTCTCAGTCACAGCCGTTATTTCGGAAAGTTTCCGTATTTTCGGAAGGGAATGGATCCTTAAGATTGTTAAATTAAGAGATTAATGAAATAATTTATAATAATACATTTGCATTTATTTTTATTCATACATATAATGGGTAATAATCCTATTTTTTAATACTTATATCCATGGAGATGATTGATTTTGAAGGTTTCGATTGTAGGAGCGACAGGTTATGGAGGGTTGGAATTAACAAGATTTATTAATAATCATGCAGTATTTGAACTGGAAAGCGTCCATTCCTCCTCAAGGACCGGTGAAAGCATTGCAGGCGAATACCCGCATCTGAAAAGCATCACAGATCATCTGCTTCAGGAAATTGATCCTGAAAAGATTGCAAAAACGTCCGAGGTGGTTTTTCTAGCCACGCCAAATGGGATTTCAAAAGGACTTACCCCAATTTTTCAGGACTTGAATATAAAGGTGATAGATCTGTCGGGTGATTTAAGGATTAAAGACCGCGGGCAATACCAGGCTTGGTATAAGAAGGAACCTGCGGATCAAAAGGTGATTGACTCTGCGGTCTACGGCCTTTCAGAATGGAATCGGGAAGCTGTATCCAAAGCAGGCACGATTGCCAATCCGGGCTGTTTTCCAACTGCATCGCTGCTGGGCCTGGCGCCAATCCTGCAAAACTATGAAACTGTCTGTGATATTATCATTGATGCCAAGACGGGAGTTTCAGGCGCAGGAAAGGCTCCCTCTGCTTCTACTCATTTTAGTGAAATCAATGAAAATATCAAAATTTATAAGGTGCATGAACACCAGCATGTCCCGGAAATTGAACAGCAATGCCTTCTATGGAATCCTGGGGCTCCAAACATCAGTTTTTCGGCCCATCTTGTCCCGATGACAAGAGGAATTATGGCTACTATGTATATAAAAACAAACCAGGAAACGACGTCTCATGAAATATGGGAACTGTTCCGCCATACGTATGAAAAACATCCGTTTGTCAGAATTCATCCGCAGGGAAGCTTTCCCTGTACCAAGCATGTGTACGGCTCCAACTTCTGTGATATAGGCACGGCCGTGGATGAACGAACAGGCCGGATTACCGTCGTTTCCGTCATTGATAATCTGGTCAAAGGAGCTGCCGGCCAGGCCATTCAAAATGCAAATATCATGATGGGCATAAAAGAGGAAGAGGGGCTCACGCAGCTGCCCCTATATCCTTAACATCCTCACTGGAAAGAGGATTACCATCATCAGCTAAAAGCATGGCAGCTCATCCTGATCACGATCAAAGGGAAGGCAGCCAGCAAACCATAGGAGGCAAACATGGAAACAATTAAAGAGAAGCATCACCTTGAAAAAATCATGAGTGGAGGCATTCTGTCACCTAAAGGATATAAAGCGGCAGGCGTCCATGCCGGCCTCCGTTATACAAAGAAAGACCTGGGGATCATCCTTTCGGAAGTTCCGGCTGCCTGTGCAGCCGTATATACCAAAAATCAGCTGACTGCGGCACCGCTTCAGGTCACAAAGGAAAGTATAGCTGTAGAAAGGAAACTGCAGGGAATTGTGGTGAACAGCGCCTGTGCGAATGCCTGCACAGGCAGACAGGGGCTGGCTGATGCCTATGAGATGAGGAAATATGCAGCAAATGCCTTTGGAGTAAAGGAACATTATATGGCCGTGGCATCCACGGGTGTCATTGGTGAATTTCTAAATATGGAAAAAATCAAAAGGGGGATCGACCTGCTGCAGCCTGTGAAGGAGGAAACAGGAGGGGCTGACTTTGAAACAGCCATCCTGACCACGGATACGGTAACCAAGAAGACTGCTTATTGTACGTATATTGATGGGGTAAAGGTGACAGCAGGAGGTGCAGCCAAAGGCTCGGGTATGATTCATCCCAACATGGCGACCATGCTCGGCTTTGTAACGACAGATGCCAATATCAGTTCCGCTGCTCTTCAAAGGGCGTTATCAGCAGTGACGGACCAGACATTCAATCAAATCACAGTAGACGGGGATACATCGACAAATGATATGGTTGTGGTTCTCGCAAATGGTACAGCCGGGAATCGCCAGCTGGATGAAGACCATCCCGAGTGGGATAAATTTATGAATCTGCTGAAAACCACGTCAGAAGAACTTGCCAAGAAAATTGCAAGGGATGGAGAAGGGGCAACCAAATTGATCGAAGTCCGGGTATCCGGAATGAGGACAGTAGAAGAAGCCCAGCTGGCCGCAAAGACCATTGTCGGCAGCAATCTTGTGAAGACAGCCGTATTTGGCGCTGATGGCAACTGGGGCCGCGTGATTGCAGCCATGGGAAGAAGCGGTATCAGCTTTAATCCGGATGATGTGACCATTTATTTCGGCAGCCACCTGCTGCTGAAAGAAAGTGAGCCTGTTGCTTTCTGCGAAGAAAGTGTGACTGCTTATCTGAAAAATGAACATGTCACGATTGATGTGCTTCTCCAGGAAGGCGGATGCAGCGGCACTGCCTGGGGCTGTGACCTGACGTATGATTATGTGAAAATTAATGGAAGCTATCGTTCATGATGGAGGATGCTATGGAAATCATCGTTATCAAATGCGGAGGAAGCACTTTGAATAATCTATCAGAATCATTTTTTGAGAGTCTGATAGAGCTGAAGCAGGATGGCCGTCAGCTGGTCTTCATTCATGGAGGCGGCCCTGACATTAATGAAGCATTAAAGTTATATGATATCCAGCCTGAATTCAAGGACGGACTGCGGAAAACAACACCTGACGTCATGGAAATCGTGGAATTGGTGCTAGCGGGCAGGACGAACCGGAAGCTTGTAGAGATGCTGGGGCAAAAAGGCTTTAAGGCTCTAGGGCTGAATGGATCGGACTGCGATATCCTGGAAGCTGATTATATCGATGAGGAGAATCTGGGGCAGACGGGTAAAGTGACCGCTGTGAACAAGGAACTTTTACTTTTCTTATTGCGGGAGGGATATACCCCTGTCCTGACGCCGATTGCGAAAAAAGGCGGGCAGAAAATGAATGTGAATGCGGATATGGCGGCCGGTGCGGCTGCTGCGGCACTGGGCGCAGAGATTTGCGTGTTTATAACGGATGTAGAAGGAGTCATGAAGGAAGGGTCTGTCCTTGCACAACTGACAGAACAGGAAACAAAGACCCTTATTGAGGATGGGACCATTTATGGAGGAATGAAGCCGAAAGTCGAGACGGCATTATCGGTTCTTGAACAGGGAGCCGGCAAGGCAATGATTGCAAGTGGAAAGATTTCTTTTTATCAAGAAGGAAGGTTTACCGGCACGGCTTTTATTGCGGAAAGTAAATCAGTCAAGGAGGCAGTCAAATGAGCAGTCTTTTTCCAACATATGCACGATGGAACATCGAGCCTGTAAAAGGAGAAGGAACAAGCCTGGTGGATCAATCAGGGAAGGAATATCTAGATTTCACGTCTGGGATCGGTGTGCTGAATCTGGGGCACTGTCATCCTGCTGTAACAGAAGCAGTAAAGGCGCAGCTTGAGGCGCTCTGGCATACATCGAACCTTTTCACTTTACAAATCCAGGAAGAGGCTGCTTCTCTGTTAACCGGGCTATCTGGACTGGATCGTGTCTTCTTCTGTAACAGCGGGGCAGAGGCCAATGAGGCGGCCATCAAGCTTGCCAGAAAAGCGACAGGCAGATCGAAGGTGGTTACATGCCTTCAGTCATTCCATGGCAGAACATTTGCTACCATGGCCGCGACCGGGCAGGAGAAAGTCCGGACCGGCTACGGAACAATGCTTGAATCCTTTTCGTATGTAGAATTTAATAATCTGGAGGCACTGGAGAGGGCATGCGGTGAGGATACTGCAGCAATCATGGTAGAAATGATCCAGGGAGAAGGCGGCATCCGTCCGATTCAAGAGGGTTATATTGAGAAAATAAAGGAAATCTGCCAGAAAACAGGCGCCCTCCTTATAGTGGATGAAGTGCAGACAGGCATCGGCAGAACAGGGAAAGCATTTGCTTTTCAGCATTTTAATCTCCAGCCTGATATCGTAACATCAGCAAAAGGGCTGGGCAATGGGCTGCCTGTAGGAGCGATGCTTGGCAGTGAGGTGCTTTCAGCACACTTTGGCCCGGGGAGTCACGGATCTACATTTGGAGGAAATCCGGTATGCTTAGCCTCTGCTAAAGCAGTTTTAAAAGAAATCTCCAGGAATGGATTTCTGGAGGAGGTAAATGAAAAAGGAAAGCTTCTTTTGCAGGGGTTAAAGGATGGTTTAGGAAATGCAGAAGTCGTAAAAGAAATCAGGGGCAAAGGCCTCATGATCGGAATAGAGTTAAAGGAGGAAGCTGCTCCATATCTGGAAGTCTTGCAGGATAAAGGACTGCTTGTGCTGACAGCGGGGCCAAACGTGCTCCGTCTGCTCCCGCCGCTTACTGTGACGAGAGACGAAATTCAATCTGCGGCTAATATGATTTCAGGTTTATTCGCTAAAAAGACCCAGGCTGTTTGATACCTAGGGTTTCTATGGATAAAAATGTATAAAAATACGATTGGATATATAAATATACAAGTTGTGAGGGTGGACTATGAAAGGATATCTACATTTGCAAAGCGGAAATTGTTTTGAAGGGAAATGGCTTACGAAAGCGCAGGAGGCAGAAGGTGAGGTGGTATTTTATACAGGCATGACCGGCTACCAGGAGGTTTTGACAGATCCATCCTACCGGGGGCAGATTATTGTATTCACCTATCCGCTGATTGGAAACTATGGAATCAATAAGGAAGATTTTGAAAGCAAGATTCCTCATGCAGCAGGCGTGGTGGTCTTTAAAGGAAATATGGAGCATTCACACTTTCAGGCTGAATGCTCACTGGCTGAATATCTGGATAAGTGGAATATCCCAATGCTTGGAAAAGCAGATACCAGAGCGATTGTCAAGAAAATCAGAAGAGACGGATCCATGCAGGGAAGGCTTTCTGCTGCAGCAGACTCGCTTCCAACTATGAAGGAAAGAAGTACCGTTATCAGCGAGGTAGCTTCGACTGAGCTTAAAACATATGGCAGAGGGAGCCAGCACATTGTCTTGATGGATTTTGGCTTTAAACACTCCATTCTGGAGGAGCTGGTAAATCGGAATTGCAGAGTGACGACTGTCCCTTATCGTACTTCTATAGAAACGATCAAATCACTGAAGCCTGACGGTATTGTTTTGTCAAATGGACCCGGGGATCCAAAAGCGATGGCTGGGATTCTTCCATCCATTAAGAAAATTGCCGAGAAGTATCCGACCTTAGGAATATGCCTTGGCCATCAGCTCCTGGCCCTGGCCTTTGGAGGCAATACAGAAAAACTGTTATTTGGACATAGGGGAGCCAATCAGCCCGTCATGAATGTAAAAACAAAAAGGGTCCTTATGACATCTCAGAATCATGGATATGTAGTACAGGAAAAGAGCCTTGCCCAAACCCCGCTGCAGGTTCTGTATAAAAATGTGAACGACAAAAGCATCGAGGGTCTTGCACACAGCACCCTGCCGATCATTACAGCCCAATTCCATCCAGAGGCAAATCCAGGGCCGTGTGAAAGCAATTATTTATTCGATGAATTTCTAGAAATGGTTAAACATCAGACTGGGAGAGAGAAAGCATATGCCTAAAGATCATACCTTACAATCCATCTTAGTTATCGGATCAGGCCCCATCGTGATTGGCCAGGCGGCAGAATTTGATTATGCGGGAACACAGGGCTGCCTTGCCCTGAAAGAAGAAGGATACAGGGTCATATTGGTGAACAGCAATCCTGCGACCATCATGACGGATGAGATCCATGCGGACAGCGTGTATTTTGAACCGCTCACCGTGGAAGTCATTGATCAAATCATTGAAAAAGAGAAGCCGGATGGACTGCTCGCAACCCTTGGGGGGCAGACGGGCTTGAACCTTGCCTATGAACTCCATGAATCTGGCATTCTTGAAAAGCATGGAGTCCGTCTCCTCGGCACTCCTATAGAATCCATAAAAAAGGGGGAGGACCGTGAGCTTTTCCGTTCCCTTATGTATGAGATTGATGAGCCTGTGCCTCACAGCAAAATCATTCATGACATGGAAGCAGGCATTGAATTTGCGGAAGAAATCGGATTTCCCATCATCATCCGCCCTGCCTACACGCTTGGAGGAACAGGCGGGGGGATTGCTGGAAATATGTCTGAATTTAAAGAGCTAGTCAGATCGGGCCTGCAGGAAAGTGCCATCACACAGTGCCTGATCGAACAGAGCATTGCGGGATTTAAGGAAATTGAGTATGAAGTGATGAGGGATGCCTCGAATACTTGTATTACCATCTGCAATATGGAAAATATTGATCCTGTAGGGATTCATACAGGGGATTCTGTGGTTGTGGCCCCTTCTCAGACCTTGACGGATCAGGAGTATAATATGCTGCGTTCTGCATCCATCAAGATTATTTCTTCCCTTGGAATTATCGGAGGCTGCAATATCCAATTTGCGCTTGACCCTGCTAGCAAGCAATATTACTTGATTGAAGTCAATCCAAGGGTCAGCAGGTCGTCAGCCCTTGCATCGAAGGCAACGGGATATCCGATTGCAAGGATCGCCGCGAAGCTTGCAGTAGGCTATACCCTTGACGAGCTGATCAATCCTGTAACCAAGAGCACCTATGCAAGCTTTGAGCCTGCCCTTGATTATACTGTGGTGAAATTTCCGCGCTGGCCATTTGATAAGTTTCCAGAGGCAGAAAGAAAGCTTGGGACCCAGATGAAGGCAACCGGTGAAGTCATGGCGATTGAAAGGAGCCTGGAGGCTGCCATCCAAAAAGCGGTGGTTTCCCTGGAATTAAAAACGACAGGTCTGCAGCTGGATTCTTTGAAGGAACGCCCATTCACAGAACTTCTTGCTTCGTTTAAACAGTGCACGGATGAGCGGATTTTTATAATTTTTGAGCTGCTGAGAAGAGGGATGGGAATCGATGAGATCCATCGAGAGACAAAAATAGACTATTTCTATCTCAATGCCTTTAAAACATTGATTACGGCTGAGAAGGAAATCTTGAACTCTGCTGCTGCAGAAGTAACGAAGGATCAAATGCAGGAGTATAAAGATTTAGGATTCCCCGACCTTTTCCTTGCTGATGCCTGGGGAGTGCCTGAAAAGGAAATCCGATTCATCCGCAAAAGCATGGGAGTTATTCCATCCTATAAGATGGTCGATACATGTGCAGCCGAATTTGAGTCCACCACCAATTATTTCTATTCCTCCTACAATGGAGAAAATGAGCAGGCGGTGAAGGATGGCAAAAAGGTTCTGGTCATCGGCAGCGGCCCGATCCGCATCGGCCAGGGAATTGAATTTGATTATTGTTCGGTCCATGCTGTGTATGCTTTAAAGCAGGAGGGCTATGAAACCATCATGATCAACAATAACCCTGAAACGGTAAGCACAGATTTTGCCACTTCTGATAAGCTCTATTTTGAACCTCTTACCCTGGAGTCTGTATTGAATGTGATTGACGCGGAGGAAATTGATGGAGTCCTGATTCAATTTGGCGGCCAGACGGCCATCAATCTTGCCAGGGAGCTTGAGGAAAACTCAGTAAAGCTCCTTGGCACGAGCTTTGATGTCCTGGATCAAACAGAAGACCGCCACCGCTTTTACGAACTGCTTCAAAAGCTTGATATCCCCCATGTGCCGGGATATGAAGCCTCGTCCGAAAGAGATTTGCTTCAGCTCTCCCAGGAGATTGGTTTTCCTGTTCTCATCCGTCCATCTTATGTAATCGGAGGGAGAGGCATGAAGGTATTCCATTCTCTTAATCAGCTCCAGGAAGAGCTGGATGGCCGCTGGGATATTTCGTACCCCGTCCTGATCGATAAATTCATTCCTGGAAGAGAAGCGGAAGCCGATGTGATTGCCGATGGAGAAAATAGCTTCATCCCAATGATTGCAGAGCATATTGAAAGGGCCGGTATTCATTCCGGGGACAGCATGGCATATCTCCCAGCCCAGAATATCAGCGGCGAAGAAGGACAGCTTATCCTGGAATACAGCAAAAGGATTGCAGAAGAATTAGAGTACAAAGGGCTAATGAATATACAATTCGTACTTGCGGATGAGAAGGTATATGTTCTTGAGGTTAATCCAAGAGCAAGCCGGACGGTTCCTATTATCAGCAAGCTTTCTGGTGTACCTATGGTACAAATTGCGACAAAAATATTGCTTGGGAAATACTCTCTTGCCGCATTAAATGAGCAGGAGATGAAACCTTATCCTTTTGTCGCTGTTAAATATCCGGTTTTTTCAAATTATGCCTTAAGCGGCCTCGATACAAAGCTTGGGCCAGAAATGAAGTCAACTGGAGAAGGAATATCCATAAGCAGCAAAAGGGAGGATGCCTTAAAGAAGGCTTTTCTCCAAAAAAACCAGAATTTCAAAATCAAGAATGAAGTTTTGCTGAGCAGTCATGTAAAGCTTACAAATCAAGAGGCGGCAAGGATCAGACAGAACGGCTTCAAAATCTTATTATCCAGGGATATTGATATGAATACCTGGCTGCAGGAAGGAAGAGGAGCAGCCGTACTTGCATATGGGACCGCCGAGGAAGATCAAATGCTGAGAAAGCAGGCGGTTAAATTCCGGATGCCTGTATTTTCTCAGGGAGAGACCTTTATGGCTTTCCTGGATTCGATGAAATCAGCATCCATTGCAGTCACTTCCCTTCAGGAGTGGAAGTCAAATATAGAAGCAGGAGTGAAGTAAACATGATGATTCATGCCGCCCGTACAGATGAAAAAATAACCGATAAAAAGGACTTCCTGGCCATCGCGGATTTTTCTGCAGATGAGATTAAAGATTTTCTAGAGCTGGCTAAGAAAATTAAAGCTAAACGCGTGATGGGAGAGCCCTATACACCGCTTGCAGGGAAGACTCTCGGGATGATTTTTGAGAAACCATCTACAAGAACAAGGGTATCATTTGAAGCAGGCATGCTCCAGCTTGGCGGTCATGCCCTCTTCTTAAGCAGCCAGGATTTACAGATTGGCCGAGGCGAAACGATTGCTGATACTGCAAGGGTGCTTTCCCGTTATCTAGATGGGATCATGATCCGGACATTCAATCATGAGACGTTGGAGGTTCTTGCCAAGAATGCTGAGATTCCGGTGATTAACGGCCTTACAGATCTGAACCATCCATGCCAGGCCCTTGCAGATCTCCTGACGATCCATGAAATAAAAGGGGAATTGGAAGGCTTAAAAATGGCCTATATTGGTGATGGCAATAATATGGCCCATTCTCTCATGGCTGCCTGTGCCAAAATGGGGATCCACTTCTCCCTAGCCTGTCCAAAAGGGTATAAACCTAATGAGGAATTGGTGCTGTCAGCCGCAAAAGAGGCAGCGAAGAATGGAACGGAGCTAGTCGTGACCGATGATCCTGTCTCAGCTGTCAAGGATGCAGATATCATTTATTCAGATGTTTGGACCAGTATGGGGCAGGAAGAGGAAAATGAGATCAGGCTCAAGCATTTCAAAGATTTCCAAATCAATCAAGACCTGACACAGCATGCAAAAAAAGATTATATCTTTATGCATTGTCTTCCGGCACATAGAGGGGAGGAAGCCACTGCAGAGGTGATCGATGGAGAGCATTCGGTCATTTTCCACCAGGCTGAAAACCGACTCCATGCCCAGAAAGCAATCCTGGTCGATCTTTTAAAATAAATCGTTTTATTAAAAGGCTGTTTTTTTTACGCAAACTTTGTTGCTTTGGAACAAGGTGGTTGATTTCCATTCCAATGAACCTGTTTAATAATGGGATTGCCTTTCAGACTCTTTAAAAAACAACAATCTTTTAGACAAGAGCCTTTTGAAAGAAGGTCTTATACCTCTCTTGCTCACACAGTTTTGATTTTCCAGTAAAATCAATGTTTTTTACTTCGGAAATAACTGAAAATAAGAGAAAAAGGGGGGGATAAGATGCATTTTAGACCGGGAAGCAAGGCTCCCAATAACGGATACTATGTAGAAGTAGGCATCGGGGGCAGCATGGTGAGTAATCCAAAAAAAATACATTTGAATACGGGAGACCGTTTTCCTGATAATTCAAACGATGACCGGCATTGGGCGCATGCGCCTAAGCCGCAGCACTGAAGGCCGGATCATCAATTTTCTAAGAAAGAAGTGTCCCGCAGGGGATCACTTCTTTCTTTTTTGTGGTAAAAATAGAAGAGAGACTACATTTCAAGCCGAGGTGATAGAAGCTGGAATTAGAACATATGACTGTCAAATTACAGGAAGGCTTAATGGGAGCACAGCGGATCGCGGCGGAGTGGAACCATCAGGAAATAGTGGATATTCACCTTTTCCTCTCTTTTACTGATGATCCGGAAGGAATGCTTCCCAGAATCCTTGAGATCTGCTCGATCCCTGTCCGGGATGCCCGGGAATTTTATGAGGAAAAGCTTCGCCACCTTCCCCAAGTAACCATCCAGGGGGATAAACCGCAAGTATATATTTCCTTAAGTCTTCAAGGGATTTTCGACGAAGCTGAGCGTATAAAGGAGGACCTTCAGGATGAATATCTTTCTGTGGAGCATTTCATCCTTGCCAGCATAAAAAATGGCCGCCATACCTTCTTCGGGAAAAACAAGCTGAACTATGACAAAGTGTATCACGTAATAATGGACATTAGGGGGAATCAGAAAGTGACCAGCAGCAATCCGGAGGCCGCCTATGAGGTGTTGGCCAAATATGGCCGGGATCTAGTGGCAGAAGCAAAGAAAGGAAAAATGGATCCTGTTATAGGCCGTGATGCGGAAATCCGCCATGCCATCAGGATTCTGTCCAGGAAAACAAAGAACAACCCAGTCCTGATCGGTGAGCCGGGGGTGGGGAAAACTGCTATCGTGGAAGGCCTTGCACAGCGGATTGTAAGGCGGGATGTTCCTGAAGGACTTAAGGATAAAATCGTCTTTGCCCTCGATATGAGCTCGCTCATTGCAGGGGCAAAGTTCAGGGGGGAATTCGAAGAACGCCTGAAAGCGGTCTTAAACGAAGTGAAAAAAAGTGAAGGGAAAATCATTTTGTTTATTGATGAGCTGCATACCATTGTCGGGGCAGGCAGGACAGAGGGCGCCATGGATGCGGGAAATATGCTGAAGCCGATGCTTGCACGCGGGGAGCTCCACTGTATTGGGGCTACTACACTGGATGAGTACAGGCGCTATATTGAAAAGGATCCTGCTTTAGAAAGAAGATTTCAGCAGGTCCTTGTCAAGGAGCCTGATGTTGAGGAGTCCATTTCCATTCTGCGCGGGTTAAAGGAACGGTTTGAAATTCATCATGGAGTACGAATTCATGATTCAGCCATCGTATCTGCTGCCATTCTCTCAAACCGCTATATTTCGGACAGGTTCCTGCCGGATAAGGCCATAGACCTGGTGGATGAAGCGTGTGCCATGATCCGGACAGAGATTGATTCTATGCCGACAGAGCTGGATGAGATAACACGAAAGGTTATGCAGCTTGAAATTGAGGAGGCCGCCCTTACAAAGGAAACGGATGCAAAGAGCGTTAAGAGGCTCGAGCAGCTTAGGGAAGAGCTTGCCCAATTAAAGGAGCAGTCCCGTGAGATGAATGCAAAGTGGCTGGCTGAAAAGGCTTCGCTAGAAAGTGTGCAAAAGAAAAGAGAAGGGCTGGAAAAACTCCGCAGAGATCTGGAAGAAGCAGAAAATAAATACGATCTAAACAGGGCAGCAGAGCTTCGCCACGGCCTGATTCCAAGAGAGGAACAGGAGCTTAGACAGTTTGAAGAGGAGCTTAAAGCTTCCAAAACGGAAGCAAGCCTTCTGCGTGAAGAAGTTACAGAAGAGGAAATAGCCGCTATCGTAGCCAGATGGACAGGGATACCTGTGGCAAAAATGATGGAGGGAGACAGAGAGAAGCTTCTCCGGATGCCATCGATCCTCCACGAAAGAGTAATTGGCCAGGAGGAAGCGGTTGAACTGGTTTCAGATGCCATTCTCCGGGCAAGAGCGGGCATAAAGGATCCGGGCAGGCCTATAGGTTCCTTCATTTTCCTTGGACCGACGGGAGTGGGGAAAACCGAGCTTGCCAAGGCGCTGGCAGGGTCCTTGTTTGATAGCGAAGAACAAATCATCAGGATCGATATGTCTGAATATATGGAAAGGCATTCGGTCTCAAGATTGGTCGGAGCTCCTCCGGGATATGTGGGCTATGAAGAGGGAGGACAGCTGACTGAAGCGGTAAGAAGGAAACCGTATTCTGTGATTCTCCTGGATGAGATTGAAAAGGCACACGGAGAAGTTTTCAATATTCTTCTTCAGCTGCTCGATGAAGGAAGGATCACAGATTCACAGGGACGGACGGTTGACTGCAGGAATACCGTGATCATTATGACATCAAACATCGGCTCAGGCTCACTTTTGGAAATGAAAAGGGATTCTGAGGAAATCCCCGAGGGAATCAAGGAACATGTATTTCAGGAAATGAGGCTCCGGTTTAAGCCTGAGTTCCTCAACCGTGTGGATGATATTATCCTCTTTAAGCCGTTGACCTCTGAGGAAACAGCCTGTATTGCAGAAAAAATGATAGGAGAACTGGCAGCAAGAGCCGTTGATCAAAACATACGCCTGACCATAACAGATGCCGCAAAAAAACTCATTGCGGAAGATGGGTATGATCCTGTATACGGGGCAAGGCCGCTTAAAAGATATATTCAAAAGCACATCGAAACGGCGGTGGCGAGGGAAATCATCAAAGGAACGGCATCAGATTCCCTGACCATAGACGCAAAAAACGGAAGGCTGGAAATTTTAGTGAGATAAAGACTTGAAATTCAAATAAATCTGAATAACAGCTGCTTTTCAAACCTTAAATATGTGAAACCAGCTGAGTAAAAGGAAAAGGGACCCCGGTGAACGGAGTCCCTTTTCTTCCAGCCAAGCTGAAAGAAAATCAATGTTGAGTTTTCTTTACGGGTTCGTCAGGAATGATTGCACTCACAATCAATATCAATACAGTTACCACTACCCCAAGAATTGCACCTTGTGCATAATTTGGATCCACACCATTCATTGAGCTCACAACATATGTAAGCATTTCAACGAGTAAAAAGGTCCAGAAAAATGTCCAGAATACTTTCAAGAAGTTCACCTCATTCCTAGTGTATGTGTTCAGGAAGTCCTGTAGCCAAACAGATGAAACAAAATTAAATCATGCTGAAATAAAACGGCGGACCTTTATAGTAGTACAGAAAAGCCGCCAATAGCATCAACAATATCTTACCATAATTCAGTTTTTTAGGAAATGCTGATTTCTTTCTATTAGCAGATTTCCTAATATATAAAAAGGGAAAATGAAAAAAATATGCGCTTTTTGCCTGAAAGACCCATGCATGCATAAGCAAGCTATAATAGTATAGATAGAAAACAACTGTTTAAAATTCTATGAAAAGGGAGAACCCGGATGATCAACCAACGCAGCTTTCTGCTGGACGGACAATACAGCATGATTTATTATCCTGAACGGCCAAGCGGGTTCGCAGTCATGATCATAGGAGACCGGAATCATTTTGTTGAAGAGAAGACAAGCTTCTGGCTTCAGCATCCAGGAAGGAATGAAATTGTAACTCAGCTTAAATCGTTAGGATACATGCTGTTTTCCTCGAATTTTTATGGAGCAAGCTGGGGGAGCGACAGAGCTGCAGACCTGGCCAAAAGGCTTTATCACATGGTCATGAAAAGCGAGATTCTTAATGAGCGCTTTCATATTTTGGCCGAAGGTACCGGTGCACTGACAGCAATGAAGGTAGCAGATCTACTCAAGGACCAGATAAGATCTGTGGTCTTCCTCAATCCCTGCTTATCCTTACAAAAGAAAATCCAGAAGGAAAAGGAACAAAAATTCTTTTATAAAAAGATTATAAATGAAATATCCCATGCTTATGGATGGAACAAACAGGAAAGTGCTGAATTCTTACGATCACCAGAAGCAGAAAATCTTGAGATTTCTGTTCCTTTGAAGATTATCCATATCCTCGGCAATGGTGCAGAGGATCAGTCTGAACTTTATAAAAGCATCCAGAATAAAAGCCATCTGGAAATTCAATTTCTCCTGGCGGAAAAACGCTATAAAATTGCAGCACAGGCGCGCAGCTTTTTTAGGAAATATGAAACTATCCTATAGTGTAAAAGGAAATTCCTCTCTCTATCCGCATAAGATAGAACAATAGGCTTTAGGGAGGCGTCTGTATGACGAAATTTATCATAGCCCCTGTATTCCAGTTCGTAAACTTTCACCTATGTAAAAAGCTGCTTGATGCAGGTCATGAAGTAATAGGAATGGATGATACCCCTGAAAGAGAAGGAAGCTTACAGGAAAAGTACCTGGAGATCGGCCGGAATGGGAACTTTTCTTTTCAGAATCTGGAGGATTGGCAGGAGGTATGGCCAGCTGAAGGAAAAACGGAGTTTATTCTCTCTTATTATGATGTTTATAAGGGTCCTATAGAGGAGAGAGATGCCCGGCTGGAAGTATTGAAGGCTATTCAACAGGAAAGGTCCTTGCAGCAATCTGCCATTATCCTGGCTCCTGTTGAAATAGGAGAGGATCTCATCTGCAATAAGGATAGAAATAACGCAGACAGGATCATTCTTCTTCCAACTATCTACGGGCCGTGGCAGCCAGGTACGATGGCTTTTCAGTCGGTCTTAGAGGGTGAAACGAAAAAGATTGATGCCATAATGAGTGAGGAGTATAAAAAAGATGCTCTTTATGTGGACGATTTAATGAGCTGTTTTCCAAATATGTTATCCGTATCGGAAAAAAGGCTGCTGGTCAAAAGCAGGAACGGCGGAGGAAATCACTGGGAAGAATGTGCCAGGGAGCTGATCGAGCCTATCCGTATATCCGCTGAAAAGGATGATGAACATGGGCTTTCATCCTTTACTCCCTTCCTGGTGCAAGTCCAGACTTCTCCAAAGGAAGGGCTGAAAAAACAACTGGATCATTTTAAGAGAAGACAAAGGCTCATGAATTGGCCATGATTTTAAGAGGAAATATCCCTTTATCCTCCTTCAGCCATCCAAAAGAAGCTTGAAAAATGCGTAAATCGTTTACTTTAAGCTATAATAAGGAGGATTTAATTAAAGGGAGAGAATGATAATGGAACAAAACAAAAATATGGAATTTATGACGATTGCGATGAAGTATTTTCCTGAAGCAAAACAAAAGCTTGAAGAAGCGGGAATCGAACTTTCCATGGACATGCTTCCGCATTTTATGGATTTATTTCAAAAGGTCATGCAGGAAGCATATGAGCTTGGAAAAAAGGATGCTGCAGAGTAAATCTGGGTAACTGAAAAAAGCTGCATACGCAGCTTATTTTTTTTTCTTAAATAATTGAATAACAGGGGATAATTGTTTAATGGCAGGTTTAAATTGACTGTAGATATTCATAATGCTGTCTACATGGGTGAACAGCTGATCCAGGTCGATATTGGCCGTGAGATCTGTAAGCTTCTGAGCTGTGGATGTTTCTTTTTTACTGCTGGGAGCCTCAGGTTTCCTGCCGAACATAAATTCTGCGAAGGCATCCCCTCGCCTTTGTGAAGAATCCATCTTATTTTCCCTCCTCACTCTATTGGTTTTTACTTGTACTATATGATGGAAGGTCCGTTTTGGACTAGACTTATAAACAATATACCGCCTGCGATTATTGGGGCTTATTGTCCGGGGTGCGGCAGGGAGTAAACAAATGATCATTTGTTTACATGCTGTGACGGCGCTATTAAACCTTCCATTGATGTCAAACTATTGCCAGAACATTTCTTTTTAGATAAAATTAGTACCAAGTCTTAATAATTGATAATAAGCTATAAGGTGATTTTAAAATATAGAGGGGTTGTTTATATGAATGCCGGTATAATAGGTATTGGAAGATATCTGCCTGAAAAAATCCTAACAAATTTTGATCTGGAGTTGATGGTGGAAACATCGGACGAATGGATCCGTACACGGACAGGCATTGAGGAAAGAAGGATTGCTGCGGACGATGTTAATACATCCGACATGGCATATGGAGCTGCAAAAAAGGCTTTGGAAAATGCAAATGTTTCTCCTGAAGATCTTGACTTGATCCTGGTAGCCACTGTAACTCCTGATCAGCCGTTTCCAAGTGTTTCCTGTATGCTGCAGGAAAAACTTGGCGCGCTAAAATCCGCAGCCATGGATCTTAGCGCAGCCTGCGCAGGATTTATGTACGGAATGGTTACAGCAGGGCAATTCATCCAAAATGGAACTTATAAAAACATTTTGATTGTGGGCGTAGAAAAGTTGTCTAAAATAACCGACTGGAATGACCGCAATACAGCTGTACTTTTTGGAGATGGAGCAGGGGCTGTTGTAATGGGACCTGTTTCTGAGGGTAAAGGAATCCTTTCATTTGAATTGGGAGCAGACGGTTCGGGCGGCAAGCATCTCTATCAAAAAGATCAATACCTCTCGATGAATGGAAGGGAAGTATTTAAATTTGCAGTAAGGCAAATGGGTGAATCCAGCCTGAATGTATTGGAAAAGGCGGGCCTGAAAAAAGAAGACGTCGATTTATTGGTGCCTCATCAGGCTAACATCCGGATCATGGAAGCATCGAGGGAGCGCCTGGAACTGCCTCCTGAAAAAATGACTAAAACGGTTCACAAATACGGCAATACCTCTGCCGCTTCGATTCCGATTGCCATCGTGGAGGAGCTTGAGGCAGGAAGAATCAAAGATGGAGATCTCCTTGTCATGGTGGGCTTCGGTGGAGGACTTACCTGGGGAGCTATTGCACTCAGATGGGGAAGATAACCTGTTAATCATAAACTCCTTTATAATATAAGCAGTTTATCAGTAAAGAAAGGAAGATTGGAATGAATAAAAGAAGAGTAGTAGTAACCGGAATGGGAGCTGTCACACCGCTTGGAAGCAATGCTGAAACCACATGGGACAACGCTATTCAAGGGAAATCCGGAATCGGGCCATTAACAAGGGTTAATGCCGAAGAATATCCGGCAAAGGTCGCAGCCGAAATTAAAGACTTTAACCCGGAAGATTATCTTGAAAGAAAAGAAGCAAGGAAAATGGACCGCTTCACTCAATATGCAGTAGCGGCTTCCATGATGGCAGTGAAGGATGCCAGCCTTGAAATTACAGAAGCAAATGCAAACCGCGTAGGTGTATGGATTGGCTCAGGGATCGGCGGTATGGAAACATTCGAGAATCAATTTGAGACTCTTTTGACCAGAGGACCGCGCCGAGTCAGCCCATTCTTCGTCCCTATGATGATTCCTGATATGGCTGCCGGACAGGTATCCATCATCCTTGGTGCAAAAGGATTTAATTCTTGTACTGTTACAGCGTGTGCCACAGGTACCAATTCTATTGGAGATGCCTTTAAGGTGATTCAGCGCGGAGACGCGGATGTAATGATTTCCGGAGGAACCGAGGCGCCGATCACAAGAATGGCCGTCGCTGGTTTCTGTGCGAATACAGCCCTGTCTACAAATCCAGATCCGAATACAGCAAGCCGTCCTTTTGACAAGAACCGTGACGGATTTGTAATTGGGGAGGGTGCAGGGATTCTTGTTCTGGAAGACCTTGAGCATGCACTGAACAGAGGAGCGAAAATTTATGCAGAAGTGGTAGGCTATGGCGCTACTGGAGATGCTTATCATATCACAGCTCCGTCTCCTGGCGGTGAGGGCGGTGCGAGAGCCATGAAGATGGCTATCCAGGATGCAGGAATGGAGCCAGGGGAAATCAGCTATATCAATGCCCACGGGACAAGTACGGCGTATAACGATAAATTTGAGACCATGGCGATCAAAGAAGTATTCGGTGACGCTGCGTATCATGTAGCTATCAGTTCCACAAAATCGATGACCGGGCACCTTCTTGGAGCTGCCGGCGGGGTAGAGGCCATCTTCACAGTTCTTGCCATTAAGAATGGAATTGTGCCTCCGACCATTAATCTCGAAGAATCAGATCCGGACTGTGATCTTGACTATGTTCCTAACAAGGCAAGAGAAATGGAAGTAGGAGCCGCTATGAGCAATTCGCTTGGATTTGGCGGTCACAACGCAACTCTTGTCTTTAAGAAATATGTGTAATTGAATAAAACCAATCTGGCAGGTCCAGGGAAAAAACTCCGCGTGTGGAGGCTCCTTGGGCCTGTTTTTTATGTTTTCCAGGTAACAAAAGTGCCCGTTTTCCCATAAGTGAAAATGATAACCACGGCCCTTTTTCATGCATATAATGAAGCAAATTGCGAAAGCGGGAATAGGTGAGGGCAAATGGGAGTGCTGAAGACAGATGAGTGGCTGAAGAAATACTTGAACAGCCCTTTATTGATTTGCAGCAAGCTGAAAAAGCTGTTTAATGAAGATTCGCCGCAAAGGGTTTATCAATACTTATCCAGAAACGGCATGTATAAATACTCAAGCCGCTCAGAATATGATTTTAAACTGCTGATGAAAAATCGAGTTTGGGAGAAGGTGGAGGGTTATTATAAGCATTATAAGAAATTATGGAATGGGCCAGAGATTCCGATCCTGATTTTTCCGCATACAAGCCAGGGCTTTTTTTCATCCAAAGGAAGGAAGTCTGGCCTTGCTTTTAAGGATAAAATGTTTTTGTTTTATACGCCCGGCCTTTCGGATAAGGAGCTCGAAGCTGTATTCGTGCACGAATACCACCATGTGTGCAGGCTGAATTTCTTAAAGAAGGATATTAACCAATTTACCCTGATGGATTCCATTATTCTGGAGGGGCTTGCAGAGCATGCTGTCCTTTCCTATGTAGGAGAGCGCCATCTGGCAGACTGGACCAGATTTTACTCTGCCAAAGAGATTAAAAGGATTGGGAATACACTCATCAAGCCTCATCTGGAATTGAAGAAAAATGAAGAACTTCATGATCAAATCTTATACGGGCTGGGAAGATACCCAAGGATGATTGGCTATGCAGCAGGATTCCACGCTGTCTCGCATATGAAAGAAAAGCATCTGGTTACAGACAGGGCAACATTTAATAAGCCGTCTGAAACCTTCCTGGAAGGATTCTTCGAAGAATAGCCCAGAGTACAGTTCTCACACGCATTTCAAGCCATGAAAATACCCATTCAAACCGCTTTTAAAAAAATTTACAAAGTTTATAAAAACGGGGGAAACAGGAATAATTTAACTTGTAAATGCCTATACTGATGGACAAATAGTTTTCAAATAAGTGAGGGGTAAGATGATGTTATATCTCCATGATGTATGGGTCAATTGGTTTGAAGGAGAAGAAAACGGATACAATATCTGCCATTTTCATGAATGGAGAAAAGACGATGGTATAGAACTGCTCGATCAAGCGCCGCTCATCAAAGTATCTTCTTCATTGTATCACTATATTGAAAATGACTTATCGGAGCTGCCTAAGGCCTTGCTCGACGATATCTTCCAAAAGGCCTATTCAAGAAAGAATCATGAAAGAATCCAGATGGATTATTGCTTTATCGTAACCGATGGAAATGGAATCCTTGCTGTGGATACGATCGGCTACAACATACCAATCCGGAAAAGCAGGCTTATTCCGCGACAAGAGCAGCTGGTCTATGAGATGATCGAAAATCAGGAAGAATCCATCTATGAATTTGAAGTGAAAGAAAAGGAAGATAAAAACTACCATATACTGTCTCCTTCCCCGGAATTGATGAATGGCCTGACAAGAAGAGAACGCCAGCTTAAGCAGCTCCTGTTCATGGCCCTCGATCAGCTGTATTCCTCCAAAAATACCGCAGAGATCAGATACTGGTATACTGAATGGGCACCGGACAGGTATTCCTATATTCAAAACCTGGATTTTGAAATTGCCTGGAGAGAACTGTTTGAAGCTGCAAAGTATGACTGGACGGGAAAACATCAGCAGCTGTGCGAAAATATAATCAAAGGCCAGCCATTTTTTGAAAAGCTGTGGGAAATGGAAGTCGGCGACAGTCCCTCTGTATTATAGAAGAAACTAGTCTGCTTTAAAGGAACAAAGTACCCTAAGACCACAGACAAACCGAAAAAAAGGTTTGTCTGCGGTCTATTTTTTTTGACGAATCCAAGATTTCTGCTATTTATAAAAGCCGACTTCGTAAAATTTTGCTGCTTTGGAACAAAGTGGTTGATTTCCGCTCCAGGATGCTCGCTCCAATCCCCCTGTTTAATAATGGGATTGCCTTCTAGACTCTTTAAAACACAACAAATCTTTTAGAAAAGAGCCTTATAAAAAGACTGCAGGCAGCACTCGATTAATATCGAAGCTGCCTGCAGTCTGAAATGATTCTGACAGAGTTTTATATTATCTTTTTCTTCCAAGTCCCATCGCATTATTGATCTTTTTTATCATTTTGTTTGCTTCAAAGTTTGCCTTTTCTGCGCCCTGATCAAGGATGCGATCCAGTTCTTCGGAATTGATCAGTTCGTGATAGCGCTCCTGGATTGGAGAGAGGGCATTGACTACAACTTCTGCTAAATCACCCTTGAAATCGCCATATCCTTTGCCGGAGTACAACTGTTCAATTTCGGCTATAGCCTTGCCGCTGAATATAGAATAGATGGAAAGGAGGTTAGAAACTCCTGGTTTATTTTCTTTGTCATAACGGACTATACCTTCAGAATCGGTCACAGCGCTTTTGATCTTTTTAGTGATCGATTTTGGATCATCGAGCAGCGTGATAAAGGATTTTTGATTGGCATCCGATTTGCTCATTTTTTTAGTCGGCTCCTGAAGGGACATGACCCTGGCTCCCACTTTGGGAAGGCTGATTTCAGGAATGGTGAAAATCTCATTATATTTTTTATTGAACCGTTCAGCCAGGTCGCGGGTCAATTCAATATGCTGCTTCTGGTCATCTCCCACCGGGACAATATCTGTTTTATAGAGAAGGATATCGGCGGCCATCAGCGGGGGATAAGTCAGCAGACCTGAGGAAACCGCTTCCTTTCCGGAGGATTTATCCTTGAATTGAGTCATGCGTTCCAGCTCGCCTATATAGGAAATGCACTGCATGACCCATCCAGCCATGGCATGCGCCGGCACTTCCGATTGAATGAAAATCGTTGCTTTTTCCGGATCAATGCCGATAGAAAGATAAAGGGCAGCAAGACTTCTGATATTTTTTCTCAGCTCAAGGCGGTCCTGTGGCACGGTGATGGCATGCTGGTCGACTATGCAGAAATAGCAATTAAAATCATTTTGCAGCTCGACGAACTGTTTCATTGCGCCTATGTAATTTCCTATTGTGACATTCCCCGTAGGCTGAATGCCTGAAAAAATGGTTTTCATTATAACACTCCTGTTTCTATATTTTTGATTTTTTTGATTAAATGAACAAGATTAAATACAAGCTCGTCCCAGTAACTCAAAGCGGAGGGGAGATGTGAATTTTTCGAAAAATAAAAAACCATCCAATCCCCGTTGTCAAGGGACGAATGGTTTTCCGCGGTGCCGCTTTTAGTGCCGTCTGCCATACAAATATGTATGCCCTTTTTCTGCCGGGTTAAATCTATCGGAAACCAGCTGAACTTTACGGCTCGCTGTCCGGAAAGTCCATACCATACGGACAGCTGCCTGCTTTCACTAAATTCAAGGCTCCCTGAAAACTGTTCCGAATGTACTGCTCTTTATCAACGTTTTTTTAATATAATTATTAATTCATTTTACCTAAAATCGATACCAAATGCAAATTTTGTCCTATAAAAGTAGCATCAGGCTCAAAAGGCAGCAGATGGCTCCAGAAACTAAAATCGGACCTGTCAGTTTGAAGGGCCTGGACACTGGGTAGCTTGACTTATTGGCCTTTTCATCATGATCGAAACTGGCAACATAGCTTCCGAGCCTGTCCAGCTTTAAAAAGCTTTTCATGCTGAATATGATCCCGTTGAAGAAGCCCCCCTGGACCACGAAAAGGAATGCCCCCGCTACAATAAAAAAGAGACCTATGAAAAAGAGGGAATTCAAATAGGAAACCAAAAAAGAATGATCCCCAAAGAAAGCAAAAATGAGAGAAGCTGCTATATTTATTCCGGTTAAGACGGACAGTCTTTTAAGAAAGAAACTCATGTTGTTCCACCTGCTTTATATTAATTTCCCATTAAGGAAGGCTGGCTAATAATCTTTATAAACATTTCGTAAAGAAAAGTATATCTATTTATAGACGAATTAATCAAGGACTATTAAAATAGTTTTGGGAGAATCTTCGAAATATACAGAAGGATATACATATTATGGAGATTCAGTTCTTTAAAAAAATGAAATTTTCCCAAGTTTTGCGGGAATTATATAAAAAATTAGACGGGGTTACATGAAATTTTTCCCTGTATAATGAATTGCAATCCTTGATATATCAACATTTGTCGAATAATCGGGTCTTTTTTTTGAAATCACCTCGTAAAGTTTTTGTAAAAAAAATATTGAAAAATAATACTTATCCAAATATAATTAAGAACGAAATCTTCAGAAAATTTGAAGATAAAACTAAGGGAGGTCAATCTCGCAATGAACAAAAAGTTTTCTTTTCTTTTGGTTCTAGTTCTTGCTTTGAGCACGTTCCTAGCTGCTTGCAGCAGCAGTAGCAGCGATAAAGCAGGATCTGACAACAAATCCGGTTCTGGCTCAGGATCTGGGAAAAAAGATCAAGTGCTCAACCTGATTGCAACTGCTGAAATTCCTTCAATGGATTCTACTTTAGCAACAGACTCTGTTTCATTCTTAGTAATGAACAACGTTTATGAAGGTCTTTACCGTTTAGGAAAAAACAATGAGCCTGTACTTGGTATGGCTGCTGAAGAGCCAAAGGTAAGTGCAGACGGCAAAACCTACACTTTCAAACTTCGTGATGCAAAATGGTCAAACGGTGACCCTGTAACTGCAAACGACTTCGTGTACTCATGGAGACGCGCTGTTGATCCAGCGACTGCTGCTGAGTATGCTTACATGCTGTATGATGTAAAAAATGCTGAAGAAATCAACACTGGAAAAGCTAAGCCGGATGCACTTGGCATTAAAGCAGTGGATGACAAGACACTTGAAATCACATTGAAAAACAATGTTCCTTACTTTAAGTCTCTATTATCATTCGGAACTTTCTATCCAGAAAACGAAAAATTTGTTAAGTCTCAAGGCAAAAATTATGCTCTTGAAGCTAACACTGGCGTTTATAACGGTCCTTTCACTCTTAGCGACTGGAAACACGAACAAAGCTTCCAGCTTAAGAAAAACCCTACCTACTGGGATAAGGATACAGTCAAGCTTAATACGATCAACTTCAATATCGTAAAAGACACCGCTACAGCAGTTAACCTGTTTGAAACAAATAAAGTTGACCGCGTGACTCTGAATGCTGAGTTCGTTGATAAGTATAAAAATAACAAAGAGTTTGGTTCTTACCCTGAAACATCTGTGTTCTTCCTTCGCTTAAACGAAAAGAACAAAGTATTGGCTAACAGAGATGCCCGTAAAGCCATCGATATGGCATGGGATAAAAAATCATTTGTTGATGTTATCCTGAATAATGGATCACAGCCTGCCAACTACCTGGTTCCTAGCGATTTCGCAAAAGGTCCGGATGGCAAAGACTTCCGTGAAACAAACGGCGATCTTTCCAAACTTGATGTAGCTGAAGCTAAAAAGCTTTGGGCAAAAGCAAAGAAAGAAGCTGGATTTGATAAGGTGTCTTTAGAGCTTCTGAACTATGATGATGACAACTCTAAAAAGATTTCTCAATATCTGAAAGAACAGCTTGAATCAAATCTTGACGGCTTAACCATCACTATTAAGCCGCAGCCTTTCAAGCAAAAGCTTGATCTAGAATCAAAAGGAAACTATGACTTCTCATTCGCTGGCTGGGGCCCTGACTATCAAGACCCTATGACTTTCATCGACATGTTCGTAACTGGCGGAGCTCACAACCAAATGGGCTACTCCAACAAACAATATGATAAGTTAGTAGCTGACGCAAAAGGTCCTCTTCTTTCCGATCTTAATGCTCGCTGGAAGGCTATGCTCGATGCCGAGAAAATCCTGATGGATGATGCTGCTATCTCTCCTATGTACCAAAGAGGTACTTCATACCTTCAGCGTGATTACGTAAAAGGTATCGTTAAGCATCCATTCGGAGGAGACTTCGGCTACAAATGGGCTTCCATTGAGCAATAATCAGCTGCTCAAGGGATAGTGCAAGGAGAGTATGTGGAAAAACACATACTCTCCTTTTCCCTTATCCTTTTGAATTCAGAATAAATAGATTTGCAGGAATATTATTAAAAGAAAAGGGGGGCTAACGAGATGTTACGTTATACTCTTCAGCGAATTGTCTACATGCTAATAACAATGTTCATCATTGCTACTTTAACGTTTTTCTTGATGAAGCTGCTTCCTGGTTCTCCATTGAAAAGCCAGGATAAACTGACTCCGGAACAGATCACCATCATTAACGAAAAATACGGACTTAATGACCCGCTTCCAGTGCAATATGTCCACTATCTCGGAAATTTAGCAAAAGGAGATCTGGGTTCGTCTTTCCAATATGATAACCGACCGGTAACTGAATTGATTGGAAACCGTATCGGAGCTTCCGCGCAGTTAGGTTTTCAGGCACTAATATTGGGATCAATTGTTGGCCTAATTCTAGGGATCATTGCTGCCATCAGGCACAATACAATTTTCGATTATGGTGCTACCGTACTTGCAGTATTAGGTATTTCCATACCTTCATTCGTATTTGCAGGTTTTATGCAGTATATACTGGGAGTTAAACTTCAGCTTCTGCCTGTTGCACTTTGGGAAGGTTTCAGTTATACAATCATGCCTACCATTGCGTTATCAGGCTTTGTAATTGCCAATATTTCTCGCTTTATGAGAACCGAATTACTGGAGGTAATGGGGTCCGATTATATCATGCTTGCAAAAGCAAAAGGGATGAGCGGCACCGGAATCATCATTAAGCATGCTTTGCGTAACGCTTTAATTCCTGTTATCACAATCATTGGACCTTTGGCAGTAAACATCATGACAGGCTCTTTAGTAATCGAACAAATCTTTGCCATCCCAGGATTAGGGGAGCAATTTGTCAAGTCCATTAGTATGAATGACTATACAGTCATCATGGGTACAACCATTTTCTATAGTGCCCTGTTCATCTTTATCATTTTTGTAGTAGATATTCTGTACGGAGTGATTGATCCAAGAATCCGTGTGGCAGGAGGGAAAAAATAATGGAACAAAAGCAGCTGGACCAGCTTTCCACGGATCTTTTCCGCCCTGCCGCAGGCAGAGGCGACCTTGAGCAGATTGGAAGGCCGAGCTTAAGTTATTGGAAAGATGCATGGCTTCGCCTTAGAAAAAATAAAGGGGCTATTTTTGGCCTGATTGTTGTAATTGTCCTTACCGCTCTGGCTATTTTCGCCCCTATGGCAAGCAAGAACGACTACCACACACAAAACCTATCATTGTCCAAGCTTCCGCCAAAAATCCCCGTACTTGAGAAAGTGTCATTTCTGCATGTGGATGGCAAAGACAAAGATGGATTTGATGTATATAAGGCAAAAAACATAAAAGAAAATTACTGGTTCGGAACGGATGACCTTGGCCGTGACCAGTGGGTACGTGTATGGCAGGGAACACGCATATCCTTATTGATCGCCGTTGCAGCCGCATTGATCGACCTGGGCATAGGTATCATTTACGGTGGTGTATCCGGTTTTTATGGCGGCAAGGTAGATAATATCATGATGAGGATCATCGAGATTTTAATCGGGATCCCGCAGCTGATCCTTGTTATTCTCTTTATTTTGATTTTTAAGCCGGGGGTTTCGTCCATTATCCTGGCAATGATTATAACCGGCTGGACCGGTATGGCGCGGATTGTGCGCGGCCAGATGCTGAAAATGAAAGAACAGGAATTTGTTATGGCATCTAAGACTTTGGGTGCAGCAAATTCAAGACTTATCGGAAAACACTTAATTCCAAATATTCTGGGGCCGATCATCGTTACAACCATGTTCACGGTTCCTGGAGCGATCTTTACAGAAGCATTTTTGAGCTTTATCGGTCTTGGTATTGCTCCGCCGCAGGCTTCACTAGGTTCATTGGTGAATGATGGATTCAGATTTCTTCAGACATATCCGTATCTGCTGATCATTCCTTCAATCATCATCAGTTTATTAATCCTGAGCTTTAACCTGCTTGGTGATGGACTACGTGATGCCCTTGATCCAAAAATGCGTAAGTAATTGGGAGGAGAAGAATTATGGAAAAGGTTTTAGAAGTAAAAGATCTGCATGTCTCCTTCGATACGTACGGCGGAGTGGTAAAGGCTGTACGTGGTGTCAACTTTGACCTAAAAAAAGGGGAGACTCTCGCTATCGTTGGAGAATCGGGTTCAGGGAAGTCGGTTACTTCCAAGGCCCTTATGAGGCTGATCCCAAATCCACCGGGCCGTATTGCGAAAGGCGAAATCCTTTTTGATGGCAGGGACCTCGCTAAATTATCGGAAAAAGAAATGCAAAAAATCCGTGGAAAAGACATTGCGATGATTTTCCAGGATCCTATGACTTCCTTAAATCCGACAATGAAAATCGGGTCCCAGATTATGGAGGGACTCATTAAGCACCAAAACCTTTCAAAGAGTACTGCGAAGGAAAGAGCGCTTGAGCTTTTAAGGCTGGTAGGCATCCCTCAGCCGGAAGTCCGGATCAATCAATATCCGCACCAATTTTCAGGCGGTATGAGGCAGCGTGTGGTAGTTGCCGTGGCATTATCCTGCAATCCAAAGGTTTTGATTGCCGACGAGCCTACCACTGCTCTGGATGTTACCATCCAGGCGCAAATCCTTGAGCTTATGAAAGACCTTCAAAACAAAATTGATACATCCATTATCTTCATTACACATGATTTGGGAGTCGTTGCCAATGTAGCTGACCGCGTAGCCGTCATGTATGGCGGCCAGATTGTTGAAATGGGTACAGTGGATGAAATATTTTATGACCCAAGACACCCATATACCTGGGGATTGCTTGCATCTATGCCTTCCCTTGATACGAGTGTCCAAACTGAACTTGCAGCTATTCCGGGAACGCCTCCGGATTTAATGAATCCTCCAAAAGGAGATGCATTCGCACCGCGCAGCTCTTATGCTCTGGAGATTGATTTCGAGCATGAGCCGCCAATGTTCCAAATATCTGATACACACTTTGCAAAAACATGGCTGCTCCACGAAAATGCGCCAGCTGTTGAGCCTCCAAAAGCAGTTGTGGAAAAACGCCGGACCATGCCGTCCAATTTTGCAAAGCCAAGATTGGCAGAGGAGGTCGTACTCTAAAATGGCAGAAAAGCTACTTGAAATAAAAAATTTAAAGCAGCACTTTAATGTTGGCAAACCCAATCAGGTTAAAGCAGTGGATGGGATTTCCTTTGATATTTATAAGGGAGAAACCCTGGGGCTTGTAGGAGAGTCTGGCTGCGGGAAATCCACAACCGGAAGAACGATCATCCGTCTATACGATGCAACGGACGGTGAGGTTCTGTTTGAAGGCGAAAATGTCCATGGTAAAAAATCCAGGTCTGATCTTAAAAAGTTCAACCGAAAAATGCAGATGATTTTCCAGGATCCCTATGCTTCGCTTAACCCGCGTATGACAGTTGGGGATATTATTGCTGAGGGAATTGATATTCATGGTCTTTCTAAAACCCGTAAAGACAGAATGGAAAAGGTGCATGAATTATTAAAGACGGTTGGACTTAACAAAGAGCATGCCAACCGTTACCCGCACGAATTTTCGGGAGGTCAGCGCCAGCGTATCGGTATTGCCCGCGCCCTGGCTGTAGAGCCGGAATTCATAATCGCAGACGAACCTATTTCCGCATTGGATGTGTCCATCCAGGCTCAGGTTGTAAACTTGATGAAAAAGCTTCAGCGCGATAAACAGCTTACGTATTTATTTATTGCCCATGACCTGTCCATGGTGAAGTACATCAGTGACCGTATCGGCGTTATGTATTTTGGGAAACTGGTGGAGCTTGCACCAAGTGAGGAGCTATACAAGAATCCGATTCATCCGTATACTCAATCTCTTCTTTCGGCTATCCCGCTTCCAGATCCGGAAAGTGAAAGAACAAGAAAGAGAACTGCTTACAATCCAAGCATTCACAATTACGCAGAAGGTGAAAACCTGGAAATGCGTGAGATTTCTCCAGGACATTTTGTTTATTGCTCGGAAAAAGAATTCAAGCAATATCAATCCATTTATAAAAAGTAATTTAGCGGCCGTCTGGCCGCTTCTTTTTTTGCCTTCATGCGCCTTTTGATTGTTTCACAGCAGAGAATAAGGGTAGTGAAAAGGGAATCATCCATTTTTTTACTGACAGGAGGAAACAAATTGCCTGACTATCAAAAAACAGCTGCAGCCAGTGTGCTTTCCTTGCTCCTTTGCTCATTCCCCATGAGTCCAGCATGGGGAGAGGAAACCTCAAAAAACGGCCAGGAAGCTAAACTGGGAGGGTATAAGAAAGAGCTGCCGGATAATCTGCCCCGTTTTACATACCATTCTGGACTGTCCTTTACTTATCCGAATGCCGTTAGAGGCATCTATGTAAGCGGGAACATCGCGGGAGCAGAAAGATTCAACGAACTTCTTAAGCTCGTCGACAGCACGGATTTAAACGCGATGGTGATCGACATTAAAAATGACAGTGGGAATTTGACGTATAAACCAGGGAGCACCTCACCATATCAAAACATCAGCCAAAAATACATACGAGATCCGAAAAGCCTGCTGAAAACCCTGGAGCAGAGAAAGATCTATCCGATTGCAAGGGTCGTAGTGTTTAAGGATACCGAATTAGCACATCTGAAACCGGAATGGTCCTATATGGATGGAAAAAGCGTCTGGAAAAATGGAAAAGGCGATTCATTCGTAAATCCATTTTTAAAAGAGGTCTGGGATTATAATGTAGGGGTGGCTATTGAAGCTGCGAAAATGGGATTCCAGGAGATCCAGTTTGATTATGTCCGTTTCCCTGAAGGATTTGAAAAAAGGGATTCACAGCTGAAATACAGCCAAGGGGATTATCAACATGAAAAATTGGGCAATGTGCAGAAAAGGGTGAAGGCGGTTTCGGATTTTGTTGCTTATGCCAGGGAAAAGCTTAAGCCATATGATGTGAAGGTATCAGTGGATATTTTCGGATATACGGCAACCCTTCCGGAAGCTCCGGGAATCGGCCAGAATTTTTCAAAGATATCGGAAAATGTGGATGCGATCTCCTCTATGATTTACCCGAGCCACTGGACTTCCTATTTTGGTATAGATAACCCTGATCTTGAACCTTATAAAATTGTATCTGCCTACTCACAGCTTGAAAAGAAGAAGCTGGAAGAATTGAAAACACCACCCATCTCCAGGCCGTGGATACAGGATTTCACAGCAAGCTGGCTGGGGCAGGGACATTATAAACCTTATGGAAAGGCCGAAGTAGAGGCGCAGATCAAGGCGCTGAAGAATAATGGCATTAGCGAATTCCTTTTATGGAATGCGGGCAGCAGATATACTTCGAATGTCGATTATACTCCATGATAATAAAAGCGTTCACCACCCCTTATGGGTGGTGAACGCTTTTTAGTATAGGAATCTTACTGGATTACAAATCCTTCGTCCTGCCGCCTACCAGCTTCCAGCCGCTCTGTATTCCTTCAGATTTTTCCGTGAACTCGGTTTTCTTTCCCCTGCTGAACAATGTCTTTCCTATGCTGTTCATGATTACGCCCATTAAGGCCGTAATCGAAATGATTAGGATTGCCACAATCAATAGATCTGTGATATATGCAGCCATTATTAAACCTCCAGAAGTGGTTTAGTAGGATTTCCTATAAAATTAAGTATATGTTAAGAAAATTGATGTATGATTTATGTAATGGGAAGAAAAAGCAGCAAAGAGGTTTATGAATGAAATGAAGCGGGTAAATAAGACTATAAAAGTAAGTCTAAGAAGAAAAGAATAAAAGGAAAGAGTTTCTTGCTGTTAATTATAACAGCTCGATGGATAAAGGTAAAACAATATCATTTGGCAGAAAATCCGTCTTAAAAAGGGGAAACAAGATTTGCTTTATAAAACCGATTACATTACAATATGCTTATTTTTGAAAAAATCACCCTCTTTTGTTAGTAATAGTGTATAATATAATAGATATTACTTATTTATAGTAATTCTAATCACCTTTTTAATCGGAAGGCAATCTAGTTATCCCAGCATAGATCATCGATTCTATATTCAGGGAGTGTGAATAAATGGTTACTCTATATACTTCACCAAGCTGCACATCCTGCAGAAAAGCAAAAGCATGGCTTGAGGAGAATGAAATTTCTTATTCTGAACGTAATATTTTTTCAGAGCCTCTTTCCATCGATGAAATAAAAGAGATTCTGCGCATGACCGAAGATGGCACAGATGAGATTATCTCTACCCGTTCCAAAACATTTCAAAAATTAAATGTTAATGTGGAATCACTTCCACTTCCGGAACTTTATAAACTGATCAAAGAAAATCCGGGACTTCTTAGAAGACCGATTATCTTGGATGAAAAACGTTTACAGGTTGGGTATAATGAAGATGAAATCCGGAGATTCCTGCCAAGGAAAGTCCGTACCTTCCATCTTAGAGAAGCACAGCGCATGGTCAACTAAATAATTTCATGAGTCTTTCCGGCTTTTTGGGCCGGAAAGTTTTTTTTATAAGGACATTTTATGTCCCTCCGAAGGAAACCAAAGAATCTAAGCTAAATCTACGTTTATAATCTCCTTCATATGTTAAAATAAATAACAGGAAAGAAATATGAGTATTTTGTCCAGACTACAGGTAATTGTGATGAAATTGTGCATGTTTAGCCATACATCATTAAGGGAATATTAGGCGAACAATTGTTTTTTTAAAATATTTGTTTTTTATTTCCCTTCTAAAGAATTTTGTCATAAAATAAAGTCAACAGAATATTTATACCATTCTTAAGCTTCCATGTGAGGATTTGCCCTTTAACACAGCTTGTATTGCCTGGGGGTAATGTCCCTTCCATAATTGAGAACGAAGGGAGAGGGAATAATGGAAATTGAACGAATCAATGAGAATACAGTTAAGTTTTACATTTCTTACGTTGACATAGAACAGAGAGGCTTCGACCGCGAGGAGATCTGGTATAACCGTGAGAGAAGCGAGGAATTATTTTGGGAGATGATGGATGAAGTCCATCAGGAGGAAGAATTCATGGCTGAGGGCCCTCTCTGGATACAGGTTCAGGCGCTTGATAAAGGTCTTGAGGTCCTTGTTACCAAAGCTCAGCTTTCAAAAGACGGCCAAAGGCTGGAACTGCCGCTGTCTGAAGATAAGCTCAAGGATCTTACGGCAGAAGATAAGATTGAAGACTTCCTTGATGAACACTTTCACAGCAAAAGTGAAGAATTGACTTCTAACAGCTTTGAGGAAGGAGTTCTTGAATTCGTAATGGTCTTCAAGGATTTCGAGGATGTGATTTCCCTGAGCAAGAGCACTGGGCTGGAAGGAATAAGCACAAAATTATATGCATTTGAAAACAAATATTACTTATATGTAGAATTTCTTGAAGAAGACGATGATGAGGACGAAATAGATAACATTCTAAGTGTTCTTCTTGAATATGGCACTGAATCTAATATTACGGTCCATCGCCTCGAGGAATATGGAAAGACTGTTATTGATCAAGATGTTTTTGAAACAGTAAATAAGTACTTTTCCAAATAAAAGCGACCGATTTCTATGTAAGAAATCGGTCTTTTCTTTTGATTAAAATGTATAAACCTGCCGCACCTTTCCTGGGTCATTCAGGCTGTATATTTAAGTTTTAATAATTAGGGTATATACCATATAGAGATGTAGACTTTGGATTGTGGGTGAGGAAATGAAGAATACCGTAAGATTGGGTATTTTTTTATGTGGACTTTTTGCAGTTTGGTATTTTTTACATGATTATATCGCAGGGAATTTTGTAAGTTATTTTAGTCTTGTACTTACACTTTCCTTGATCATTATTGGATTTATGATTTTCTTAGAAAACAGGCAGCCGACCCATACCCTGACCTGGCTGGTTGTATTCGGGGCTTTCCCGCTGCTTGGGTTTATTTTTTATCTTTTATTCGGCCGGAATTATAAGAAAGAAAAAATGTTCCGCAAGAAATTTTTCCTGGATAAACAGACCTTTTTAAAAGTCCAAGGGGAAAGGGATGTCAGTCAGGAAAGAATCAGCCACATGGGGGAGAACAGGCAGAAAATGATGCGCCTCGCCCAAAAGATCGGCAATAGTCCGATCTCCTTCAGCAGTGCCACTGAAGTGCTGACAAATGGGGATGAGACCTTTACCGCCATCCTGAATGAATTAAAAAAGGCCAATCATCATATTCACATGGAATATTACATCGTAAGAAATGATGAAATTGGAAAAGAGATTAAAAACCTTTTGATCGCCAAATCAAAAAGCGGGGTAAAGGTGAGATTTTTATATGATGCGGTCGGTTCTTGGACCCTTCCAAAAAGTTATATAAAGGATCTTCGAAATGCAGGTGTGGAAGCTGTAGCATTTGGACCTGTAAAGGTTCCTTTTTTGAACAATAAGTTCAATTTTAGAAATCACAGGAAAATTATCGTAGTGGATGGCAGTGTCGGCTTTGTCGGCGGATTGAATATCGGGGATGAATATCTTGGGCGCGATAAGCATTTCGGCTTCTGGAGGGATACCCATCTCATGGTGAAGGGGGAGGCCGTGCGCTCCCTGCAGCTGATTTTTCTCCAGGATTGGTATTATATGACAAACCACAGCTTTTTAACGGATGAATACCTTTCCGCTCTTCCGATCCAGCATCGCCATGGGGGAGTCCAGATGATAGCAGGCGGGCCGGATAACGAATGGAGTGTCATCAAAAATATCTTCTTTTCTATGATTGCCTCTGCCGAGGAATCTGTATGGATCGCTTCTCCTTACTTTATCCCTGATGAAGACATTTTCCAGGCACTCAAGGTGGCAGCCTTAAGCGGGATTGATGTCAGGCTGCTGGTTCCCCAGAATCCTGACAAATGGATCGTGTATCATGCTTCAAGATCTTATTTCCCTGATTTGCTTGAGGCGGGAGTCAGAGTGTTTGCCTATAAAGAAGGCTTTATGCACAGCAAGATTATCATCGTTGATAAAGAGTTTGCCTCCATTGGGACTTCCAATATGGATATGAGAAGCTTCCACCTTAACTTTGAAGTCAATGCTTTTTTATATAAAACAGGAAGCTCTAAAAAACTGGTTCAGGATTTCATACAGGACCTTACCAGGTCACGGGAACTGCACTTAGATACCTTTAATAAGCGGCATATCGGCCTTAGGATTCTCGAATCTACCTGCCGTCTGCTTAGCCCGCTGCTGTGACCCTGCCATGCCGGCAGGGCTTTTTTTGTTTTGGGGAGGAACTTAAACGGACGATGGAGAATGTAAAGGAAGGCCAGCTTGGAGAAGCAGGTTTATAGACCTTTAAGCGGCCGGAAACTGAATTTAAGGAGGAAATGAATGCTTACAGCTTACTTGCCAAGCGGAGAACTATTCACAATCAGGAGGAGGCTGAGCCAAAAGGAAATTTATGATTTAAGAGAAAGCGCTCCGTTTCTCTGTCCTGCATGCAGACAAAAGATGCTGCTTAAGGCGGGACCCTCTAAATTCCCCCATTTTGCCCATTTTAAAGACCGCTCGTGCACCTTTGAATCTGAACCTGAGACCCTCTATCATCTAGAGGGGAAATTGGCTCTCTATCACTGGCTCAGAGATCAGGGAATAGAAGCTGTGCTTGAAGCGGGTATACCGGAGATTAACCAGCGTGCAGACATTCTCATCACTTCCGAGGGAAAGCGGATCGCTATAGAATTCCAATGCTCAGCAATTCCCCAGGAGGTATGGGCAAAACGTACCCGGTCCTATCACCAAGCAGGAATCAGGGTTTTATGGATCCTAGGTAAAGAAAAACTCAAATCTCAATACTCTGGAACCCTTCATGATGTTTCTTTGGGAAGCTTCGAATGGCTGTTTCCATTTGGAAGCAGTGCGATGCCGACCTTCATTGCATTTTGTCCGAAAAACTCTGTCTTTTTTAAATCCACAAGCATCCTCCCTTTTTCTCCGCGTAGCACCCTTGTCGAGTTTAAAATATCAGGCTTGAGAACGACTTCATTCACCTCTCTAATCAAAGAACATCTTTTCGTTACTTCTTCCCAGATAAGGAGATGGCTCTACAAAAAGGAAAAATGGAAACAATTCAGCCATCGTTATGCCACTGTCCAAGACCCCTTTTTCAGGGAGCTGTATCTGAGAAAGCTCCCGCCTGCATCCATTCCAGCTGAAGCGGGAGTGCCCGTCCCCTATATGCATCTCATTGAAACATCCCCATTAAGATGGCAGTCCTATTTATTCCTTGATCTTTTTTATGACCGCCCGGCAGGAACAGTTATACAACGGCATAAAATCAAAAATGTTTTTACAAAAAGACTGATGAAGGGAGACATTATTCTAAGACATAACGGGGATTTGCCCGAAGCGACCAATCCTTATATCCCCTTATTTTCCTATCTTACGTTTTTGGTTCAGTCTGGCTGCTTAAATAGCCAAAAGAATGGGGAATTTATCTTAAGGAAAGACTTTATAGCATGCATGCCAGAAGGAGAAGAAGAAAAAACAAGGGAGAAGATGGTTAAATATTTGGAAAGTTTTTATTCCAATGAGATAATAAACCAAGAGCTCATTGTTAAAGGTACAGCCTTTTTTGAAGATGGAAGCCTGGGCCTGTAGCATGGTCAGGGGCTCTATTTAATCTATTTGCCGGCTTTTGTTCAGAAAGACCATTTCTTTAGAAATCAGGATAGAATATAAAGGATTTTATCTGAAAAAAGCGAATTACAAGATGGTAATTACCAATGAATAATGGAGGGATTTTAGATGACACAGGAAAGTTCTGTTAATACACTGCCTGCAAGAAATGAGGTGCCGGTCAACGAAACCTGGAAACTCGAAGATATTTTTGCGACCGACCGTGACTGGGAAACTGAATTTAATTCCTTAAAGGAAGAGCTGAAGAAGGCAGAAGCCTTCAGGGGTACACTTGGGGACAGCCCGGAAAAATTATTTACTGCTCTGCAATTCCAGGATGAAGTGATGGAGCGTCTTGGCAAATTATATACATACGCTCATATGCGGTATGACCAGGATACAACGAATTCTTTTTTCCAGGGATTCGATGACAGGGCAAAAAATTTATATTCCCAGGCAGCGAGTGCTTTTTCATATGTAGTTCCCGAAATTTTAAGTGAGGATGAAAGTAAAATTGAACAATTCCTCAATGATTATAAGGAATTGCAGCTGTATGCACAGGCGCTGAAAGAAATTAACCTGCAGAGACCGCATGTTCTTTCTGCAGAACAGGAAGCCTTGCTCGCTCAGGCATCAGAAGTGATGGATTCTCCACAAAACACGTTCGGCATGCTGAATAATGCGGATTTGAAGTTCCCGGCTATTAAGGATGAAGAAGGCCAGGAAGTCGAAATTACCCATGGCCGTTATATCCGTTTTCTAGAGAGCGAAGACCGCAGCGTGCGTTCTGAAGCATTTAAAGCGGTATATGATACGTATGGAAAGTTCCGGAACACCTTTGCAAGTACGCTGAGCGGGACGGTCAAAAAGGATAACTTCAGCGCTGCTGTGAGGAAGTATGATTCTGCGCGCCATGCCGCCCTGAGCAGCAATAATATCCCGGAAAGCGTCTATGATAATCTGGTGAATACGGTTCATGACAATCTGCATCTGCTCCACCGGTATGTGGACTTGAGGAAAAAGGTACTTGGTGTGGAGGACCTTCACATCTATGACTTGTATACACCTCTTGTGAAGGACGTAAAAATGAAAGTGTCCTATGATGAAGCAAAGGAAATGGTTCTTAAAGGACTGGAGCCGCTTGGTGAGGAGTATACTTCCATCCTGAAGGAAGGCTTTGAGAATCGCTGGGTCGATGTTCATGAGAACAAAGGAAAGCGAAGCGGGGCTTATTCCTCCGGGGCGTATGGAACCAATCCTTATATCCTGATGAACTGGCAGGACAATGTAAACAATTTATTTACCCTTGCCCATGAATTCGGGCATTCCGTGCACAGTTACTATACAAGGAAATCCCAGCCGTATCCGTATGGCAATTATTCCATCTTTGTAGCTGAAGTGGCTTCTACCTGCAATGAGGCGTTATTGAATGATTATCTATTAAAAACCGTAGATGATGAGAAAAAACGGCTTTACTTGCTGAATCATTATCTGGAAGGATTCAGGGGTACTGTGTTCCGCCAGACGATGTTTGCTGAATTCGAACATTTGATCCATCAAAAGGCACAGAATGGAGAAGCTTTGACTGCGGATCTTCTCACTAAAGAGTATTATGAACTGAATAAAAAATACTTTGGTGAGAATATCACGATAGACGAAGAAATCGGGCTTGAATGGTCCAGGATTCCTCACTTCTACTACAATTATTATGTGTACCAATATGCAACAGGCTTCAGTGCGGCGACAGCACTGAGCAATGCGATCCTTGAAGAAGGGGAGCCAGCTGTAGCCCGCTATATTGAATTCTTAAAATCAGGAAGCTCCGACTATCCTATTGAAGTATTGAAGAAAGCTGGAGTCGACATGACAAAGGCAGATCCAATCCAGCAGGCATGCAAGGTTTTTGAAGAAAAATTAAACGAGATGGAGCGCTTATTATCCTGATTGGATACCAAAGCCAGGGGGGCTGTCCAGAAAGTCTTGTAAACTGACTTTTTGGACGGCCTCTTTTTAAAAGGATCAGTTTTTGACATCCACCGCCTGGGTTCCCAAACATGTAAGCTTAAAATAAACTCCAGATAACTACCAGGAGTAAAATAAGGGGAGAATTGAAGGTAGTCTAAAAAGTGGACACGTCACTAGGACAATTTTATATACTTTAACTAACAATCTTAGGGGCGTGTTAATAAATGAGAAAAACCTATTCACCCGAATACAAGGAATACGTCGTTAAATTAGTCCTGGAGGAAGGCAGGAAGATGAGTGAACTGTCTCGAGAGCTTGAAATTCCTTATGGCACCATGAATAAGTGGGTCATGGAATGTAGAAACAAAGGGAAACAGGACAAGGAAGCTTATCAGACCCCTTCTGAGCTGGCCAAGAAGGAAGAGCGGTATCTGAAAGAAATTCGTGAATTGCAGGAGGAGGTGGAGATCTTAAAAAAGGCCATGC
>NZ_AUMQ01000042.1 GCF_000430765.1 Peribacillus kribbensis DSM 17871
TCAAGATGAGATTTCCCATAGCGTCAAGCTAGTAAGATCCCTGAAAGATGATCAGGTAGATAGGTCTGAGGTGGAAGCGTGGTGACACGTGGAGCTGACAGATACTAATCGATCGAGGACTTAACCTAGTTGGTTTATGAAACGTGCAAGCCTTCTGTTATCTAGTTTTGAAGGAACGAAGTTCTTTCATTTTGTCTGGTAGTTATGGCAAAGAAGCCACACCCGTTCCCATCCCGAACACGGAAGTTAAGCTCTTTTGCGCCGATGGTAGTTGGGGGCTCTCCCCCTGTGAGAGTAGGTCGCTGCCAGGCATACCGAGATCAGCTGTTTTCAGCTGGTCTTTTTTTGTGTTTTTATTCTTTTTTAAGTGATTATGGAGGGGACTGAGTTCTACTGGTATCAGAGGTACAACATGTGAATGATGATACTCGATACTACGAGCCTGATTATCTTTGCTAATGATCTTCTCTTTTACAAATAAATCCGTATAAAGCCCCTAACCTCTGAACGGGAAATCCCCCTGTTTTTAATCCTTACCACTTACCAATCCAACCTCACATTCCCCTGGTTTTCCGTTTTTTCATTCATACCTTATCCGCCTGTGACATTTCAATGTTTTTTCATATACTGAAAGGGGTATAAATCTTTTAGATAAAATTAGGCATTTCAACTAATAAATACATAAAACTATGGCTAGAATGTTTTTTATAAAACCTTTATAGAAAAAACATAAAAGTTGAGAAAAAAGGGCAGACTATGTATAATTAAAGTCAAATATAGTCAAAGTCAGATGGAGGGGGTTGTATGAAAAATATTTCGGACATAATTGAGAACTATTTGAAGGAAGTTTTACATTTAAGCGAGAAGGATATCGTGGAAATTAAACGAAGTGAGATAGCAGATCGTTTTCAATGTGTTCCTTCGCAGATCAATTATGTAATCAATACGCGCTTTACGGTAGAGCGCGGATATATTGTAGAGAGCAAGAGAGGCGGAGGCGGGTATATCCGGATAATGAAGGTCCAATTAAAGGATTACGCAGATCTGATCGATCAAATCCTGGCCATTGTAAAAGACCGGGTGACTCAGGCAAACGCTGAACATATTATTGCCAGGCTGGTTGAGGAAGAAATCATGACACTGAGGGAAGCGGAGATCGTACTGAGTGTTCTGGATCGGTCTGTCTTATATATCGAGCTGCCGGAACGTGATGAGTTGAGGGCACGGATGCTTCGGGCAGTGCTTAAGACTTTAATGTATAAATAAGCAGGGATTCAGAGGGGGATGTTTATGATTTGCGAGGAATGTAACGAACGGCCTGCTACCCTTCATTTTACAAAAGTGGTAAATGGGAAGAAATCGGAAGTTCATCTATGTGAGAAATGTGCCCAGGATAAAGGCGAAATGTCCTTGTTTAATGGCGGGGCTGGTTTTACCTTCAATGAGCTCCTGGGCGGCCTTTTAAATGGGGTCCATACGTTTCAGCAGTCAGCTCATCAGCCCATGGTGCGTTCGGATGAGCTGCGGTGCAGCAAATGTCATATGACCTATCAGGATTTTATAGAGATTGGCCGGTTTGGCTGCTCAGAATGCTATGATACTTTTAAAAATCATTTAAATCCTGTTCTCAGGAGACTTCACAGCGGCAATGTTGTCCATACAGGCAAGATCCCTAAAAAGGCTGGCGGCAATATCTCTTTGAAAAAGCGGATCGAGGAATTAAAGCAGGAGCTTAAAGAGCTGATTGAGCAGGAAGAGTTTGAAAGTGCAGCCCGTGTCCGAGATGAAATCCGGGCTCTTGAAAGGGAAATTCATGCAGTTCAAGAGGAGGGCGGAGATGAATGAGTCTTGAACGCTTTTTGCAAAATGCTGTCAGCTCCTGGATGAGTGAGGAAGGGCCTGACTCGGATATTGTTCTTAGTTCCAGGATCAGGCTGGCGCGCAATCTGAAGGATTATAAGTTTCCTATCATATTTTCAAGAGAGGAAGCTCAGGAAATCATTCACTGGGCGGAAAGAAGGCTCAGCAGAAACAGCTATCAGGAAAATGGGCATTTTGAATTCCTGGGAATGGACAGCCTTAAGCCGATCGAGAAGAGGGTACTGGTTGAAAAACACCTAATCAGCCCGAACCTTGCTGAAAGCTCTCCGTATGGTGCTGTCCTGTTATCAGCGAATGAAGAAATCAGTGTAATGATCAATGAAGAGGATCATATCAGAATACAGTGCCTTTATCCAGGATTGCAGCTGGTTGAGGCATTGAAAACAGCAGGCGGCATCGATGATTGGATTGAAGAACAGGGAACCTATGCGTTTGATGAAGAGCGGGGGTACCTGACGAGCTGTCCGACGAATGTGGGAACCGGGCTTCGGGCTTCCGTCATGATGCATCTTCCAGGCCTTGTGCTGACAAGGCAGATTAACCGGATCATTCCTGCCATTAACCAGCTTGGTTTGGTGGTAAGGGGCATTTACGGGGAGGGAAGCGAAGCGCTCGGCAATCTGTTCCAAATCTCCAATCAAATCACTCTTGGGAAGCCAGAAGAAGACATAGTGGCGGATTTGCTCAGCGTGGTAGAGCAAATAATCGAACGTGAAAGAGTGGCGAGGGAAGCATTAGTCAAGACCTCTGACATACAATTAGAAGATAGGGTATTCAGATCTTATGGAATCCTTGCAAACTCGAGGATTATCGAATCTAAGGAAGCAGCAAAGTGCCTATCCGACCTGCGGCTTGGAATAGATCTTGGATATATAAAAGATATTTCTAAAACCATTTTGAATGAATTGATGATACTCACTCAACCCGGATTTCTCCAGCAATATGCAGGAGGACCCCTAAAGGCGGATGAAAGAGATATCCGAAGAGCCGCTTTAATTCGGGAAAGATTGATATTAGAAAAAAAGGATGAGCAAGGAGGAAATGTCCAATGATGTTTGGTCGATTTACTGAGAGGGCCCAAAAAGTTTTAGCGTTAGCACAAGAAGAAGCGATTCGATTAGGCCATAATAATATTGGTACTGAACATATTTTGCTTGGCTTGATTCGCGAAGGAGAGGGCATTGCTGCAAAAGCGCTGTATGCCCTTGGATTAGGTGCAGAAAAAATCCAAAAAGAAGTGGAAAATCTTATTGGCAAGGGGCAGGATACAGCCCAGTCGATCCATTATACCCCAAGGGCCAAAAAGGTTATTGAGCTTTCTATGGATGAAGCGCGCAAGCTCGGTCATTCCTATGTGGGAACAGAGCATGTTCTTCTTGGCTTGATCCGTGAGGGAGAAGGAGTCGCTGCCAGAGTATTGAATAATCTGGGAGTGAGCTTGAACAAAGCAAGACAGCAGGTTCTACAGCTGCTTGGAAGCAATGAAAGCGGAGGCCATCAGAGCAGTTCCTCCAGTGCTGCAAGCACGCCTACTCTTGACAGCCTTGCCCGTGACCTTACAGCCATTGCAAGGGAAGGCACTCTCGATCCTGTGATTGGAAGAAGCAAAGAAATTACACGTGTAATTGAAGTGCTGAGCAGAAGGACCAAGAACAATCCAGTCCTTATTGGGGAGCCTGGTGTTGGTAAAACAGCCATTGCCGAAGGCCTTGCCCAGCAGATTGTGAATAATGAGGTTCCTGAGATTCTCCGTGACAAGCGGGTCATGACTCTCGATATGGGAACAGTCGTGGCAGGAACAAAGTACCGCGGGGAATTTGAAGACCGCCTGAAGAAGGTTATGGATGAAATCCGCCAAGCGGGCAATATCATTCTCTTCATTGATGAGCTTCATACCCTTATTGGGGCAGGAGGAGCAGAGGGCGCGATTGATGCCTCTAACATCCTTAAGCCGTCACTTGCCCGCGGCGAGCTTCAGTGCATTGGGGCTACCACTCTTGATGAATACAGAAAATATATTGAAAAGGATGCAGCCCTGGAGCGGAGATTTCAGCCAATCCAGGTAGATGAACCATCTGCGGATGAATCTATTCAGATCCTTCACGGACTAAGGGATCGTTATGAGGCCCATCATCGTGTATCGATCACAGATGAGGCGATCGAGGCAGCTGTTAAATTGTCAGATCGTTATATCTCTGACCGCTTCCTGCCGGATAAGGCGATAGATTTAATTGATGAGGCGGGTTCAAAGGTAAGGCTTCGTTCCTATACGACACCGCCAAATTTAAAAGAGCTCGAAGTAAAGCTGGATGAAGTCAGAAAAGAGAAGGATGCTGCTGTGCAAAGCCAGGAGTTTGAAAAGGCGGCTTCCT
This sequence comes from Peribacillus kribbensis DSM 17871, assembly GCF_000430765.1. Classification (GTDB taxonomy): domain Bacteria; phylum Bacillota; class Bacilli; order Bacillales; family DSM-1321; genus Paraperibacillus; species Paraperibacillus kribbensis. The sequence continues at coordinate 4,254 of NZ_AUMQ01000042.1, forward strand.
TAAGGGACACTGAGCAGAGAATCCGCGAACAGCTGGAGGAAACAAAGAAAACCTGGAAGGAAAAGCAGGGGAAAGAAAACTCAGAGGTTACGGTGGATGATATTGCCAATGTGGTATCAAGCTGGACCGGAATTCCTGTTACGAAGCTTGCACAGACTGAATCCGATAAGCTGCTTAATATGGAGGAAATTCTCCATTCACGGGTAATTGGACAGGACGAGGCGGTCGTGGCCGTGGCAAAGGCTGTCCGCCGTGCCCGTGCCGGACTGAAGGATCCTAAACGCCCGATTGGTTCCTTCATTTTCCTTGGACCAACTGGTGTGGGGAAAACGGAGCTTGCAAGGGCGCTTGCTGAATCCATCTTTGGTGATGAAGATGCCATGATCAGAATCGATATGTCTGAATATATGGAGAAGCATTCCACTTCCCGCCTGGTAGGATCACCTCCAGGATATGTAGGGTATGAAGAGGGCGGCCAGCTTACAGAAAAGGTCCGCCGCAAGCCCTACTCTGTTGTACTGCTCGATGAAATTGAGAAGGCCCACCCAGATGTATTTAATATCCTGCTGCAGGTGCTGGAGGATGGAAGGCTGACGGATTCAAAGGGCCGTACGGTGGATTTCCGTAATACAATCCTGATTATGACCTCCAATGTCGGAGCTGACACTTTAAAACGGAATAAGTTTGTCGGCTTTAATATCCAGGATGACAAACAGGATTATAAGGATATGAAAGGGAAGGTCATGGAAGAGCTGAAAAAGGCATTCCGTCCTGAATTCCTGAACCGTATCGATGAAATCATTGTGTTCCATGCCCTGGAGAAGCAGCATTTAAAAGAAATTGTGACGCTGATGTCCGATTCTTTGGTGAAGCGCTTGAAGGAGCAGGATATTCATCTTGAACTTTCCGAGGCTGCCAAGGACAAAATTACCCAGGAAGGCTATGACCCTGAATACGGAGCAAGACCTCTCCGCCGGGCCATCCAAAAGCATATTGAAGATCATCTTTCTGAAGAGTTATTAAAAGGCAATGTCGAAAAAGGACAGAATGTCTTGATCGATGTTGAAAATGGTGAGCTTGTCGCACGCCCGGTAGAAAAAGCATCTATTTGAAAATAAGTATGAGCAGGTACACAATCCACCGGATCATGTACCTGCTTTTTTTTGGCTCCGCTGATTGTGCGCCAATTGTCCAAATTTGATAGAAAAATAAAGAAGGATTAAACTTATAGAACGGTTAATATGTTTATAAGCGGAGATAAAAATACATCGAACGCGCTTTACTTAAAGTCTTTCGACATCCCTTAGTATTAAGGGATAATGAAACCAAGCTTAATCTTATGGAATGATCATGAGTTTACTATACAGATGTGAGAGGGACATGTATGGCAAAGAAAAAAACAAAATTTATTTGCGGTTCCTGCGGATATGAGTCAGCCAAATGGATGGGGAAATGCCCAGGCTGCGGGGATTGGAATAAGATGGTTGAAGAAGTGGAAATTGTTAAGCCGGGAAGAAGAGGTGCATTTGCTGCGGCGGAATCTGCGGTTTTTTCCGGCGAAAGGAAGAAGGCAGCCCCTATAACCACCATAGAAACCATCCAGGAGCCGAGAATTTCAACCGATTTAGCCGAATTAAACAGAGTTCTTGGAGGAGGGATTGTCCACGGATCACTCGTGCTGATTGGAGGGGATCCTGGGATAGGAAAGTCAACTCTGCTCCTTCAGGTTTCGTCTCAATTAGCGAATACCGGCAGGAAGATCCTCTATATTTCGGGGGAAGAATCCGTCAAACAGACGAAGCTGCGGGCCGAGCGTCTTGGAGTGACTTCAGAAAATCTTTTTGTATACGCAGAAACGGACATGGATTATATCGGTGAAACCATTAAAGAGGTTGCGCCCGATCTGGTTATCATTGACTCCATTCAGACAGTATACCAGGGAGATATTACCTCAGCGCCTGGAAGTGTTTCACAGGTAAGGGAATGCACCGCGCAATTAATGAGGATTGCAAAAAGCAATGGAATCGCCATTTTTATCGTCGGTCATGTGACCAAGGAAGGATCCATCGCGGGACCCCGGCTGCTGGAACATATGGTGGACACGGTCCTGTATTTTGAAGGAGAGCGGCACCATACCTACCGCATTGTCCGGGCGGTTAAAAACCGCTTCGGCTCAACCAATGAGATGGGAATCTTTGAGATGAAAGAAAGCGGCCTCGAGGAGGTTTCTAATCCTTCGGAAATTTTCTTGGAAGAACGTTCAGGAGGTGCATCTGGATCCACAGTAGTGGCTTCCATGGAAGGAACCCGTCCAGTACTGGTGGAAATCCAAGCCCTGATCTCCCCCACAAGCTTTGGAACTCCAAGAAGGATGTCAACCGGGACGGATCATAACCGTGTATCGCTTTTAATGGCGGTTTTGGAAAAGAGAGTAGGAATGCTCCTGCAGAACCAGGATGCCTATGTGAAAATCGCAGGGGGAATCAAATTAGATGAGCCGGCAATTGATCTGGCCATCGCTGTCAGCATTGCTTCAAGCTTCAGGGATAAGCCCACCAGGCAGACCGACTGTTTAATAGGAGAAGTGGGGCTGACAGGTGAGGTCAGAAGGGTGTCAAGAATTGAACAGCGTGTCCAGGAGGCGGCAAAGCTTGGCTTTGAAAGAGTCATCCTGCCTGCCAATAATCTTGGCGGATGGAGTGTTCCGAAGGGGATTGAGCTTGTAGGAGTGTCGACCGTAGCCGAAGCGCTCCAATATGCGTTAGGAGGATAAGTATGACTGAAAAAAAGCTCCTTGATAAGACCAGGGCGGAGATCCTGAGGATGGTTGCCCCTGGGACCCCGCTCCGGGATGGGATAGACAATGTATTGAGGGCCAATACCGGAGGGTTGATTGTAGTGGGGTACAACGAAAAAGTGCGCAGCATTGTGGATGGCGGCTTTCATATTGACTGTCCTTTTTCTTCCAGCTACCTGTATGAGCTTGCTAAAATGGATGGAGCCATTATCTTGAATGAAAAGGCGGACCGCATTCTTTTAGCCAATGCACAGCTTGCTCCCGACTCTGGTATCTCCTCGAGTGAAACAGGCATGAGGCATAGGACTGCGGAAAGAGTGGCTAAGGAAACCAGGGCTCTGGTGATTGCGATTTCCCAGAGGCGGAATGTCATTACCCTGTATCAGGGCGGCTTCCGCTATGCCTTAAAGGATATGGCTGTCATTCTAACAAAATCCAACCAGGCCATACAGACCTTAGAAAAATATAAAGCGGTATTAAGGCAGAGCATCAATCATCTGGGCCTCTTGGAATTTGAGGAGGCAGTTACCTACGGAGACGTTCTGCAGGTGCTTCACCGCTTCATCATGGTGCTGCGCATAAAAAGCGAGCTCCTGGCTTATTTAAATGAGCTGGGCATAGAGGGAAGGCTGATCAGGCTCCAAATGAACGAGCTGCTGACTGATCTGGAGCATGAAGGATATTTGATCATCCAGGATTATATCTCTGACAGGGAGGGCCATCCAAAAGAGGTATTGTACCGGCTGCAGGACTTTTCCAAGCTTGAAATTGTGGAGGATGGCATGATCATGAAGCTCCTCGGCTATATCGGCTATACTCCTATTGAGGAAAGCATTTACCCACGCGGATACAGGATGCTGCATAAGATTCCGAGGCTTCCGCTTTTAATCATTGAAAATCTGGTTAATCAATTTAACTCCCTTGCCAATATCCTGGATGCTTCCGTCGAAGATCTGGATGAAGTAGAAGGCATTGGCGAGGTAAGGGCCAAAAAAATTAAAGAAGGCTTGAAGTCTATTAAAGACCAGCATTTGACAGAAAGAAAAATCTAGTTTGTCTAAAGAGTGAATCTATGTTAAAATTATAGCTTTTAATTATTTGACACAGGAAATATAGGGTGCTAACCTAAGAATTATGGACAATGGCTGCCGGCTTTTGGGGCCCTGAATTTCAATAAATAGCCACATAAAAATCCAAAATACAGGTTTTGTTTTTTTATATTTGATTATAATGAGTAAGGGAGGTGAAGGGATGTTAAAACGCATAGTGCAGGCTTGCTTTCTGATTACGGGTGGAACTTTGGGGATATTCCTGATTCCAGAATTAATGTCAGCTCTGAATGCTTCACACATGACATTTATTAACAACGCTTATATTACTGCAATCATAGGTGCACTTATTTTTTATTTACTAACTTTTAAGGCGATCGATCATGTTGTAAACTTTATAAAATGGTTTGAAGAGACACTGGTCAAGGCACCCATCACGGATATTATTTTTGGAAGCCTTGGCCTGTTGGTAGGACTTTTGCTCGCATTTTTAATAGGCTTTGCTTTAAACGCCATAGAAGTACCCATCATCAATACAGTGGCGCCAATTCTGCTGACCCTTCTATTTGGGTATCTGGGCTTTCAGGTCGGCTTTAAAAAACGTGATGAACTGTCGGGCTTATTTAAAGCCAGCAAGAAAAAAGGCGGGGACTCCGATGAAGAATCTGCTCCAGCAGGACAGCTGAAAATCTTGGATACGAGTGTCATTATCGACGGAAGGATTGCGGATATCTGCCAGACGGGATTCCTTCAGGGGACGATCGTGATTCCGCAGTTTGTTCTGGAAGAACTGCAGCATATAGCAGATTCATCTGATGCACTAAAGCGAAACCGCGGGCGCAGGGGATTGGATATCTTAAATAGGATCCAAAAGGAACTGGCCGTTAATGTGGAAATCTATGAGGGCGATTTTGAAGAGATCCAGGAGGTAGACAGCAAGCTGGTCAAATTGGCCAAGCTTACCAGCGGAGCAGTCGTGACGAATGATTTTAACCTGAACAAGGTCTGCGAGCTTCAAAAGGTTGCTGTCTTGAATATAAATGATCTAGCCAATGCAGTTAAGCCAGTTGTCCTTCCTGGAGAAGAGATGAACATCCAAGTCATTAAGGACGGGAAAGAACAGAACCAGGGAGTGGCCTACCTGGATGACGGCACGATGATTGTAGTGGAAGAAGGACGCAATTATATCGGCAAGAGAATCGATGTTATGGTTACAAGTGTACTTCAGACTTCAGCAGGCAGAATGATTTTTGCCAAGCCAAAAATGCTTGAAAAGGCATTGTAGGCACAATCGACAGGAGAATGTTTTTTATGTTTTATGAGGTGATTATACCTGCAGCAGGAAAGGGATCGAGAATGGGAGCTGGAAGGAACAAACTGTTTCTTGAGCTCTCCAATATCCCGCTTATTGTTTATACTCTTAGAGTGTTTGAGCAGGACCCTTCCTGCCAGAGAATTATACTGCCGATTAATCCTAATGATTCCAATCATTTTAAGAGCATCATTAAGCAGTACGGCTTCCGTAAAGAGATTAAATTCGTAACTGGCGGGAGCGAGCGCCAGGAAAGTGTATATAACGGAGTGCAGCATCTGTCATCAGAGGATGGGTTAGTCCTGGTGCATGACGGAGCCCGGCCCTTCATTGACAGGCCGCTTATTCGCAGGCTGGCGGAGACGGCGGCTGCTGAAGGCGGCGCCATTGCTGCTGTTCCCGTTAAGGATACGATCAAGAAGGTAAAGGACAGATCGGTTGTTGAAACTGTAGAACGCTCCAGCTTGTGGGCTGTGCAAACCCCACAAGCTTTTCGCATTTCTTTATTAAAGGAGGCCCATGCCCGGGCAAAGGCCAGCCATTTTCTCGGGACCGATGAGGCCAGCCTTGTGGAAGAGATGGGCGGCAGTGTATCGGTCATTAAAGGGGATTATGATAATATAAAAATCACGACCCCCGAAGATCTGTTTTTTGCCGAGGCTATTTTACTGAAACACAAATAAACCGTCTACTAAATTTTTTATCAAAGGAGTATGTGTATGTTTCGAGTGGGACAAGGATTTGATGTCCACCAGTTAGCGGAAGGACGTCCTTTAATAATCGGTGGTATCACCATCCCTTATGAGAGAGGGCTCTTGGGGCATTCTGATGCAGATGTTCTGCTCCATACAATCGCCGATGCGTGTCTGGGGGCCATTGGCGAAGGAGATATAGGCAGACACTTTCCGGATACGTCAGAAGACTTTAAGGACATGGACTCTGCCCTTCTTTTAAAACAGGTTTTTGACATGGTCAAGGATAAAGGATATTCTCTTGGAAATCTAGATTGTACCATCATTGCTCAAAAGCCTAAAATGGCATCTTACATACCAGCAATGAGGACGAGGATTGCAGAGCTTTTAGAATGCGGGGAAGAGCAGATCAATGTGAAAGCGACAACCACAGAAAAGCTCGGATTTACAGGCCGCGGCGAAGGAATCGCCTCACAGGCTGCCGTATTGCTCATAAAAACCATTTAAATCAGCAAGCAGGAGGAAGAAACATGAATAGCGATATCAGGGTGCGCTATGCACCAAGTCCAACAGGAAATCTGCATATTGGGAATGCCCGGACAGCATTATTCAATTATTTATTTGCCAGAAACAAGGGCGGTAAATTTATTATCCGTATTGAGGATACAGACAAGAAAAGAAATATTGAAGGCGGAGAGGAAAGCCAGCTGAAGTACTTGAAGTGGCTTGGCATGGACTGGGATGAGAGTGTAGATAAGGAAGGGCAGTATGGCCCATACCGCCAGTCCGAGAGAAATGATATATACAAGGAATACTATACAGACCTTCTTGATCGTGGCCTTGCTTATAAATGTTATTGCACAGAGGAAGAGCTGGCTGAAGAGCGCGAGGCCCAAATGGCGCGTAATGAAACTCCTGTATATTCCGGTAAATGCCGCCATCTTACTCCTGAAGAAAGAGCATCCCTTGAAGCGGAAGGACGCGAGCCAAGCATCCGCTTTGCCGTACCAGCAGGAACAGTATACTCTTTCAATGACATGGTAAAGGGAGAGGTTTCCTTTGAATCTGAAGGAATGAGCGACCAGGTCATTGTAAAGAAGGATGGAACCCCGACCTATAACTTTGCCGTTACCATTGATGATTATTTAATGAAGATTTCGCATGTGCTTCGAGGAGATGATCATATCTCCAATACGCCTAAACAGCTGATGATTTATGAAGCGTTCGGATGGAAGCCGCCAGTTTTTGGCCATATGACCCTAATTGTCAATGAAAGCCGTAAGAAGCTGAGCAAACGGGATGAAACGATCATTCAATTTATTGAACAGTATGAGGAGCTGGGCTATCTGCCGGAAGCACTCTTTAACTTTATTGCCCTTCTGGGGTGGTCCCCCGCAGGAGAAGAGGAAATTTTATCCAAGGAAGAATTTATTCAAACGTTTGATGAAAGTCGTCTTTCCAAATCACCAGCCTTTTTCGATAAGCAGAAGCTGTTATGGCTGAACAACCAATATATGAAAAAGCTTGATATCCATGAGGCTGTGGAACTTTGTCTCCCTCACTTGGTCAAGGCGGGCCGCCTGCCGGAGAACCTGACGGAAGAAGAAAAACAATGGGTTCATGAATTGGTAGGACTGCTATTGGAAAAGATGAGTTATGGTGCAGAGATTGTAGAGCTTTCTGATCTATTCTTCAATGACAGGGTAGAGCCTGACGAAGAAGGAGCAGAAGTGCTTGCTGAAGAACAGGTTCCGGAGGTGCTTGCTGCATTCCTTGAGGAAGCCCAGAATCTTGAGACTTTTAAAGCGGATGAAATCAAGGCTGCCATGAAGACTGTTCAAAAAAGCACAGGCCATAAAGGCAAGAAGCTGTTTATGCCGATTCGTGCTGCTGTCACAGGCCAGGTTCATGGACCGGATCTTCCGAAGACCATTGAGTTATTAGGGAAAGATAAAATAATACAGCGTTTGAAGCAAATTTTAAATTAACATTTTGCAAATAGTGTAATATAGTAGTAATAACTTTATATGTGAATGCGTTGACAGGGATAAGTAGAAGACAGGAAGCTTACAAGAGAGAACCATCATCGGCTGGAAGTGGTTTAAGCCTCTCCTATTTCGAAATGCCCCCTGGAGTCCTCGGCAGAAAAGCGGAAGCTTAGTATGCGGAGGCGGTATACCTGCCGTTAAAAGGTTTGAGCCGGAAAGGCGTTTTTGCCTTTCAATCAGAGTGGAACCGCGCTAAAACAAGCGTCTCTGTCTATTTAGACAGAGGCGTTTTTTTTATAGTATTATGAGCATCTTAGAGAGTCAGTTTTCCATACTATCCGAATTAAAATCAAGCAGACAGCCATGCGAATATCAGGGAGGTGGCGGAACATGTTTAAGACTTTAAAAGAAGACATTGAAGTAGTTTTTGATCAGGATCCTGCAGCACGCAGCTATTTGGAAGTGATTCTAACCTATTCCGGCTTGCATGCCATTTGGTGGCATCGAGCAGCTCATAAATTTTATAAACGGAAGTGGTTTTTTGCAGCGAGGGCCATATCCCAAATCAGCCGCTTCTTTACCGGGATTGAAATTCATCCAGGAGCGAAAATCGGCCGCCGGTTCTTTATTGACCATGGGATGGGCGTTGTTATAGGGGAAACCTGTGAAATAGGCGATAACGTAACGATCTTCCAGGGTGTGACCCTGGGGGGGACGGGAAAGGAAAAGGGCAAGCGCCATCCTACCATCCACGATAATGTGCTCATCTCGACTGGAGCCAAGGTTTTAGGGTCCATTGTCATCGGAGAAAACTCTAAGGTGGGCGGCGGTTCGGTTGTCCTGCGGGATGTTCCGCCGAATTCAACGGTAGTGGGGATACCGGGAAAAGTGGTTGTCCAAAATGGCGTCAGGGTAAAAAAAGATTTAAACCACTGCGATCTTCCGGATCCTGTCAATGATCGACTCCGCACGCTCGAAAGGGAAGTGGAGTTTCTAAAAGAAGAACTAGAGAAATCAAGGATTGAAAGGAGTCTCCCTCGTGAGCATTCAAATTTATAATACTCTTTCCAGGAAAAAAGAGGAATTTATCCCATTAGAAAAAGGAACGGTAAAGATGTATGTGTGCGGACCTACGGTATATAACTATATCCACATCGGCAATGCCAGACCGGCAATTGTATTCGACACGGTCCGCCGTTATCTAGAATATAGAGATTATGATGTACAGTTTGTATCCAACTTTACAGATGTGGATGACAAATTAATCAAGGCAGCCAATGAGCTCGGAGGGAGTGTTCCGGCTATAGCCGACCGCTTCATAGAAGCTTATTTTGAAGATGTTACCGCACTGGGCTGCAAGAGGGCAGATGTCCATCCGCGGGTTATGGAAAATATGGATATCATCATTGACTTTATAAAAGCCTTGATCCAAAAAGGGTTTGCCTATGAGTCAGGGGGGGATGTATATTACAGAACCCGGAAATTTGATACCTATGGGAAGCTGTCTCATCAATCGATTGATGAATTGCGTCTTGGAGCAAGGATAGAAGTAGGAGAGAAAAAACAGGATGCTCTTGATTTTGCTTTATGGAAAGCCGCAAAAGAAGGAGAAATCAGCTGGGACAGCCCATGGGGCAAAGGCCGTCCTGGATGGCATATTGAATGCTCTGCCATGGCCAAGAAGTATCTGGGTGATTCCATTGATATCCACGCAGGCGGGCAGGATCTTGCATTCCCTCATCACGAAAATGAAATCGCCCAATCGGAAGCTCTAAGCGGCAAGGAATTCGCTAAGTATTGGATGCATAATGGGTATATTAATATTGATAACGAAAAGATGTCAAAATCACTTGGAAACTTTATTACGGTGCACGATATTATTAAAAGGCATGATCCGAACCTAATCCGTTTCTTTATGCTTTCTGTCCATTACCGCCATCCAATCAACTACAGTGAGGAGCTGCTTGAGAAACTTTCGGCAGGTTTGAACCGGATCAACACTTCATACCAGAATTTAAAGCACCGCAAGGGATCCAGCACAGGATTAACCGAAACAAGCTCCGAGTGGCTGAAGAAGATCGAGTCAATCCGGAGACAGTTTGAGAAAGAAATGGATGATGATTTTAATACCGCAAATGCCATTTCGATCTTGTTTGAATTGTCAAAACAGGCTAATTACTACCTTCTCGAAAGCAATACAGATACGGTGGTCATTGATGCGTTCATTAAAGAATTCGAGGAGCTATTCGCCATTTTAGGCCTTGTCCTTGGTGAACAGGAACTCTTGGATGAAGAAATAGAGGCATTGATCGAGCAGCGGATCCAGGCAAGAAAAGACCGTAATTTTGCCTTGTCAGACCAAATCAGAGACCAATTAAAGGAAATGAACATTATCCTTGAAGATACAGCGCAAGGAACCAGGTGGAAACGGGGATAAGCATGCTAGAGTATGATAAAGATTTAAATCCAAACTTACTGAACAGCTTAGCACTCGCATATATGGGGGATGCCGTATTTGAAAGCTATGTACGGCATCATCTGCTCCTCAAAGGAGGAATCAGACCTCATCAGCTGCACAGGGAATCGACCCATTTCGTCTCGGCGAAAGCTCAAAGCAGAATCATCCATCATTTCATGGAGGATGGGGCTTTGTCAGAGGAGGAAACAGCTGTTGTCAAAAGGGGTAGAAATGCCAAGTCAGGCACGGTGCCGAAAAATACGGATGTCCAAACCTATAGGTACAGCACTGCTTTTGAAGCGCTTATCGGCCACTTATTCTTAAGCGGGGAAAAAGCAAGAATGGAAGAGCTGATTGGACAGGCTATTTTATACATCGAAGCCGAGAAAGGAGGAACAGGCAAATGAACGAAGAATATATTATCGGCCGAAATCCGGTGCAGGAAGCCTTAAGAGCCAATCGGGAAATTAATAAGATCTGGATTGCTGAGGGATCACAAAAGGGCTCTATGCAGCCTATTATCGGCATGGCTAAAGAAGCAAATATCATGATTCAATTTGTACCTCGCAAGAAAATCGATCAAATGTCCGAAGGAAACCATCAGGGCGTGATTGCACAGGCTGCTGCGTATGATTACGCGGACCTTGAGGATTTGTTCAAGAAAGCGGAAGAGAGAAATGAGGATCCGTTCTTTTTGATATTGGATGAAATTGAGGATCCACATAATTTAGGATCTATTATGAGAACGGCTGACTGCTCAGGAGCACACGGCATCATCATTCCGAAGCGCAGGGCGGTGGGGCTGACATCCACAGTGGCGAAGGCGTCCACCGGGGCTATTGAACATATACCGGTAGCGCGTGTGACTAATCTGGCACAGACTATTGATGAATTGAAAAGCCGCGGTGTATGGGTCGCTGGCACAGATGCAAAAGGCAGCCAGGATTATCGCAGGATTGACGGTGCTATGCCGCTGGCGGTGGTCATTGGAAGTGAAGGAAAGGGGATGGGCCGGCTTATCAAGGAAAAGTGCGACTTCCTGTTCCATCTGCCAATGGCTGGGAAGGTGACTTCTCTTAATGCATCCGTTGCAGCCGGATTATTGATGTACGAGGTATACCGCAAGCGGCATCCCCTGGGAGAATGAGGATATGGACGTTCTCCTGGTTGATGGCTACAACATGATCGGGGCATGGCCGGAACTTAGGGTGCTCCGGAATCGTGATCTTTCTGCTGCAAGAGACAGTCTAGTCCAACGGATGGCTGAATATCAGGCTTACAGCGGGTATCGGGTTATCGTCGTATTTGACGCGCATTATGTGCATGGAACAGAAAAAAAGTATCAAAATTATAAAGTGGAAGTCATTTTTACCAAGGAAAACGAGTCGGCGGATGAGCGGATCGAGAAGCTCGCCATAGAATTAAATAACATCAAGACCCAGGTGCATGTTGCGACCTCTGATGCCACTGAGCAATGGGCCATTTTCGGACAGGGCGCACTCCGGATATCCGCCAGGGAGCTGTATAATGAAATCCAGCATATTGACAAAGAGATTGAAAAAAAGGTAGCAGAGGAAAAAAAACCTTCCTCTAAAATTGCACTCAGCAGTGAAGTGGCAGAAATTTTCGAAAAATGGCGCAGGGGGAGTTTTTGAGTTATTGACGTCCAAAAATTTCCTCCTGTATAATATCCTTATCTACGTGTTCGGCTGGAGGGATATATGTGATTGCGGGAAAAGAAGCCATGCATAGTGAACAGTACGGACTGCTTGATGATGAACTATTGGTGGAACTTGTTCATAACGGAGAAAGCGAGGCCCTGGAGTACCTGATTGTAAAATACAGGAACTTCGTCCGTGCCAAAGCAAGGACCTATTTTTTGATTGGCGGGGATAAAGAAGATCTTGTCCAGGAAGGGCTGATTGGCCTTTTCAAAGCCATCCGGGATTTTAAGGAAGATAAACAATCCTCTTTCAAAGCATTCGCAGAGCTCTGTATTACAAGGCAGATTATCACTGCAATTAAAACGGCCACGAGGCAGAAACACATTCCCCTGAATTCATATGTTTCCCTGGATAAACCTATTTATGAAGAGGACTCCGATCGGACCCTTCTGGATGTACTGGCCGGAGCCAAAGCGTTTGATCCTGAAGAACTGATTATCAGCCGGGAAGAATATGATGATATCGAACTTAAGATGGACGAGCTCCTCAGCGATCTTGAAAGACGTGTCCTGTCCCTATATCTTGACGGACAGTCCTACCAGGAAATCTCAGAGGGGCTGAACCGCCATGTCAAATCCATCGACAATGCTTTGCAGCGCGTGAAGAAAAAGCTCGAGCGCTATCTGGAGCTGAGAGAAGTCGAATTATAAATCCCTTCGTGTATAAGCAGGCCTGTCTATGGCCTGCTTTTTTTATGCCTGGAAGAACGGTACTTGCAGGCCAAGATGAGGGCAGACGCAATTAAAGGCAGAAAATACGCAATAAAATTAGAAAATGATGCAATTAATCCTGAAAAGGCGAAATAAGGTAAATAACGCCGCAATTAAGATAAAGCTGTTCACAGTGCGGAGCGAATAACCAGATACATCCGGCTGAGCGAGCCGCTTCCGCTATAAGAAGAAAAAAGAGGCATTGTCTCTGGAAGCAGTCGGCATCCAGCTCCAGCGGCTAACCCCTCGAGTCATAAGTCAATCTGTCCGAGAGAAGGAAGGGCACCTTCTCCCGGCCTGCCCGCCTTATGCTTGTCGGGGTTGAGCAAGCCGCTTCCGCTATATGAAGAAAAAAAGAGGTATTGTCTCTGGAAGCAGTCAGCATCCAGCTCCAGCGGCTAACCCCTCGAGTCATAAGGCGATCAGTCCAAGAGAAGGAAGAGCACCTTCTCCCGGCCTGCCCGCCTTATGCTTGTCGGGGCTGAGCGAGCCGCTTCCGCTTTTGGGGGTATTGACATAAAAAGGCAGGCGTGATACAGTTTTGAGGTATATCATTAGAGTGTATAATTAAAGGGTGTTTTCATTGAGAAAAAAAGTAGTGTTATCCTGTACAGAATGCGGGTCCAGAAATTATTCTACGGAGAGTAATAAAGCGGCCTCATCTGAACGGTTAGAGATTAATAAATTTTGCAGTACCTGCAATAAGCATACTCTTCACAAAGAGACAAAGTAATAGTTCTACAGACATAGAAACCAGTCATTTTACCCGGGGTGGAGGTTACATGATGCAGCGCATATCCGAGTTTTTCCGCGGCGTAGGCCGTGAAATGAAAAAAGTCAGCTGGCCAAACCGTAAAGAGCTTACTTCTTACACGGTCACAGTTTTATCAACCATCATTTTTATGGCCCTGTTTTTTGCTGTTGTGGATTTGGGGATTTCGAAGTTAATTCGGCTAATACTTGAATAAATAATTGTGAATCATGGTATAATGGTGTTTATATTAATAGTTTTTTGACGAAAAGCCCGGAAACGGGTTTTTTAATTTGGCTTTTTTTAAACTCGTCAGCTGAAATGCCTTATTTTATCCTACATGTTTTCCTCTGGATGTTTTTGGTTCGATAAAGCATGCTGCAGTGAAGCCGGCAGGATGGCGCTGCCTGTATAAAGCTATAATTTCCTTATAGGGAGGGAAGGACTTTAAAGTCCTAACAAATGGAAAAGAATTGGTATGTAGTTCACACTTACTCTGGCTATGAGAATAAGGTTAAGGCCAATCTGGAGAAGCGTGTAGAAACAATGGCCATGCAGGATAAGATATTCCGCGTGGTTGTTCCTGAAGAAGAAGAAACAAGCATTAAAGACGGAAAAAAGAAAACCGTCAAGAAAAAGGTTTTCCCTGGATATGTCCTGGTTGAGATCATCATGACGGATGACTCCTGGTATGTGGTACGCAATACACCGGGTGTAACAGGCTTTGTTGGTTCAGCAGGTTCAGGTTCGAAACCGACTCCGCTTCTTCCTGACGAAGTGGTAAACATACTCAAGCATATGGGCATGGATGAGAAGCGAATCGATGTTGATTTCACAATTGGGGAAAAAGTTCAGGTGAAAGAAGGTCCTTTCGCTACATTTGTCGGTTCGATTGAAGAGATCGATAAGGATAAGTCTAAGCTTAAGGTATTGGTAAATATGTTCGGCCGCGATACTCCGGTAGAACTGGATTTTGGACAGGTGGAAAAAATATAACATAAAATAAACTTGAAATAAGTTTAAAAAAGTGGTAATATTTCAAGGGTCAGTATGTCTCCGAACAGAGACATAAACTATTCGACAATTCTTTATTTTAAATATAAAGAATCCAGATGAGTGGGAGGGTTTTTGACCCATATACCACATCACGGACGATAAGGAGGTGTGTCTCGTGGCTAAAAAAGTAATTAAACTAGTAAAGCTGCAAATTCCTGCAGGTAAAGCTAATCCAGCACCACCAGTTGGTCCTGCTCTAGGTCAAGCCGGTGTTAACATCATGGGTTTCTGTAAAGAGTTCAACGCTCGTACAGCAGATCAAGCTGGTCTGATTATCCCAGTTGAAATCACGGTATTTGAAGACCGTTCATTTACATTTATTACGAAAACTCCGCCCGCTGCCGTTCTTCTTAAAAAAGCAGCTGGTCTTGAGTCTGGTTCGGGTGAACCTAATCGTAAAAAAGTTGCTACAGTCAAGCGTGATACAGTACGTGAGATTGCTGAAACTAAAATGCCAGACCTGAACGCCGCTAGCGTTGAATCCGCTATGCGCATGGTTGAAGGTACTGCTCGAAGCATGGGTATCGTCATCGAAGACTAATCCATGTAAATTGCTAGGTGTTTTTTGGGGGTTGCGGTGTTGTTTAAAATACTCGCAACCTTTGTTCGTGGGAGGTTATTCCGCTAAAACCACAATATAGGAGGACAATTAAAATGGCTAAAAAAGGCAAGAAGTATCTAGAAGCTGTCAAGCTTGTAGATCGCACTAAAGCTTATTCTGTAGCAGAGGCTATTGAGCTAGTTAAGAAAACAAACACTGCTAAATTTGATGCAACTGTTGAAGTGGCATTCCGTTTAGGAGTAGACCCTAAGAAAGCTGATCAGCAAATCCGTGGCGCAGTTGTTCTTCCGAACGGAACTGGTAAAACTCAGCGTGTTCTAGTATTCGCTAAAGGCGAAAAGGCAAAAGAAGCAGAAGCTGCCGGTGCTGACTTTGTCGGCGATGCAGACTTCATCAACAAAATCCAGCAGGGCTGGTTTGATTTTGACGTGATCGTTGCTACACCAGACATGATGGGTGAAGTTGGTAAGCTTGGACGTGTATTAGGACCTAAAGGCTTAATGCCAAACCCTAAGACTGGTACTGTTACGTTTGACGTTGACCGTGCAGTTAAAGAAATCAAAGCTGGTAAAGTTGAGTACCGTGTTGACAGACAAAGCAACATCCACGTACCAATCGGCAAAGTTTCTTTCGAAGATGAGAAGTTAATCGAAAACTTTAACACAATCTTCGACACAATGATGAAAGTTAAGCCTGCTGCTGCAAAAGGCACTTACATGAAGAACGTTTCTGTTACTTCTACAATGGGCCCTGGCGTTAAGGTTGATGCTTCATCTGCTGTAACAAAATAATTTGTTGACATTACAAGAAATATGTTATATGATATTTCTTGTTGAAAATAGAATACATTTGTACCGTAGACAGCAGGTGCTGTTACCAGCTTAATGTCCTGCCGAGGTAATTTCGATATAAAGTCTCTGACTATACGAATTTACTGCCTCCGTGTCTGCAAGATATGGAGGCTTTTTCATGGTATGAATCGTGTTTGAACAAAATCTTATAGGAGGTGTCTAGATGAGCAGTGCAATTGAACAAAAGAAACTGATCGTAGATGATATTGCTGGTAAATTTAAAGAAAGCAAATCTACAATCGTTGTTGATTATCGCGGCCTTACAGTTGCAGAAGTAACAGAACTTCGTAAGCAGCTTCGTGAAGCTGGCATCGAGCTTAAAGTTTTCAAAAACTCAATGACTCGCCGTGCTGCTGAAGCAGTTGAGCTTTCTGGTTTGAATGAAGCTCTTACTGGTCCAAACGCAATTGCGTTCAGTAACGAAGATGTTGTGGCTCCTGCGAAAATCCTTAATGATTTCGCTAAAAAACACGAAGCACTTGAAATCAAAGCAGGTGTGATTGAAGGAAATATCGCAACAGTTGAAGAAGTTAAAGCTCTTGCTGAACTTCCATCTCGCGAAGGACTTCTTTCTATGCTACTCAGCGTACTTCAAGCACCTATCCGCAACCTTGCTCTTGCGACAAAAGCTGTTGCAGATCAAAAAGAAGAACAAGGCGCGTAAGCTGATTTTTATAAATTAGCCTGGCATAACAATAATAAACAATTACTCAAGGAGGAACTATAAAATGACTAAAGAACAAATCATTGAAGCAGTTAAATCCATGACTGTTTTAGAACTTAACGATCTTGTAAAAGCTATCGAAGAAGAATTCGGCGTAACTGCTGCTGCTCCTGTTGCTGTTGCAGGCGGAGCTGCTGGTGGAGCTGCTGCTGAAGAACAAACTGAATTTGACGTTGTTCTTACTAGCGCAGGCGACCAAAAAATCAAAGTTATCAAAGTGGTACGTGAAATCACAGGTCTTGGTCTTAAAGAAGCGAAAGAACTTGTTGACAACACTCCAAAAGCAGTTAAAGAAGGAGCTTCTAAAGAAGAAGCTGAAGAAATCAAAGCTAAACTTGAAGAAGTTGGAGCTGGCGTTGAAGTTAAGTAATATAGCATAAAAGAAAAGCCCGCTTTTAGAGCGGGCTTTTTTTGACTATAATCTTATTACCTGAAAGTTTTAGACCTCTGAAACTTCCTTGATTAAAGGAGGAATATATGATGAGTGAACATTATTACACTCAATCCCCCAATACAGAAAGCAATCCGCAATATTGGCCATACACCTTAAGGAATAAAGAATTTAAATTCAAGACAGATAACGGCGTTTTCTCCAAAAAAGAAGTGGATTTTGGCTCAAGGCTTCTTATTGAAACGTTTAAACCAAATGAGGATGTAGACGGGAACCTGCTGGATGTGGGCTGCGGCTACGGACCGATCGGCCTTTCGCTTGCGTCGGAGCTGGAGCAGGCAGAAGTCCATATGATAGATGTGAACCAGAGGGCTATTGAACTTTCAAAAGAAAATGCAAGAATCAATCACGTTGCAAATGTTTTAATCTATGAGAGCGACAAGCTTGGACAAGTAAAGAATCGGGATTTTGCTTCCATCCTGACTAACCCTCCCATCAGAGCTGGGAAAAAGGTGGTTCATGAAATATTAGAGCAGAGCTATGAAAAGCTGGCTCCCGGAGGAGAACTATGGGTTGTCATCCAGAAAAAGCAGGGAGCTCCTTCTGCGATGGAAAAAATGGAGAATTTGTTTGGAAATGTGGAAGCTGTTGAAAGAAAAAAAGGATACTACATCCTTTTGTCGAAGAAAAACCATTAAGGAAATAAAACCCAAACAGTTTTTTATGAAAAGGTTTGACTCGCAAATATGGCTATGATAATATTATTTAATGCATATATATAATTTCCTGGATTATGCAGACTCTCTTTATTATTATAGTATAAAATGAGCCTGAATGGGAAAAAATATATTGATAATAGTTTGTTTTTTTGAAAATGTGGTTTTTAGATAGAAAACCCTTTTTCTTTTTGTCTGTGTGTAAATTACTACATAGACGGGCTTGATTATAAATCAGGCCGGATATATCCTTATTATGTTTGATTTGAGGGGTGAATGAGTTGACAGGTCAACTAGTTCAGTATGGACGACACCGCCAGCGAAGAACTTATGCAAGAATTAGCGAGGTTTTGGAATTACCGAATCTTATAGAAATTCAAACCTCTTCTTATCAATGGTTTCTTGATGAGGGTTTAAGAGAAATGTTCCAGGATATTTCCCCTATCGAGGACTTTACAGGTAACCTATCGCTTGAGTTCATTGATTACAGCCTGGGAGATCCCAAGTACCCAGTGGAAGAATCTAAAGAGCGTGATGTTACTTATTCTGCTCCACTTCGTGTGAAAGTGCGCCTAGTAAACAAGGAAACAGGAGAAGTTAAAGACCAGGATGTATTCATGGGCGACTTCCCGCTAATGACTGAAACAGGCACATTTGTAATAAATGGGGCTGAACGTGTAATCGTATCACAGCTTGTGCGTTCACCGAGCGTTTATTACAGCGGAAAGGTAGACAAGAATGGCAAAAGGGGCTATACGGCCACTGTCATTCCAAACCGTGGGGCCTGGCTGGAATATGAAACAGATGCAAAAGATGTAGTTTACGTAAGAATAGACCGTACAAGAAAATTGCCGGTAACTGTTCTTCTGCGTGCACTCGGGTTTGGCTCTGATCAAGAAATCATCGACCTTATCGGCGATAACGAATATATTCGGAATACGCTTGAAAAGGATAACACCGAAAGCACAGAAAAAGCCCTGCTTGAAATCTATGAGCGTCTTCGTCCAGGCGAGCCGCCAACCGTAGAAAATGCAAAGAGCTTATTAGTTTCCCGATTCTTTGATCCGAAGAGATATGATCTAGCGAATGTGGGACGCTATAAAATTAACAAAAAGCTTCATATCAAGAACCGCCTGTTCAATCAGCGTCTTGCACAGACACTTGCTGATCCCGAAACCGGTGAAATGATTGCTGAAGCTGGCTCCTTGCTTGACCGCAGAAACCTTGACCGTATCATTCCTTATTTGGAAAACGGGGTTGAGTTCAAATCCTTTGCTCCATCCAATGGCGTCGTAGAAGAAGATATCCAGATGCAGGTTATCAAAATCTATGCACCTAGTGATTCAGAGGGTGAAAAAGTTATTAATGTCATCGGAAATGCTTATGTGGAAGAAGAAGTGAAAAACATCACTCCTGCCGATATTATCTCTTCTATAAGCTATTTCTTTAACCTGCTGCACTCTGTGGGCGACACAGATGATATTGACCATCTTGGAAACCGCCGTCTGCGTTCTGTTGGGGAATTGCTTCAGAACCAGTTCCGAATCGGTCTTTCCCGTATGGAAAGGGTTGTTCGTGAGAGAATGTCCATTCAGGATACAAACACGATCACACCTCAGCAGTTAATCAATATCCGTCCTGTTATCGCATCTATTAAAGAGTTCTTCGGAAGCTCACAGCTGTCACAGTTCATGGATCAAACGAATCCATTGGCTGAATTGACACACAAACGCCGACTATCAGCACTCGGACCTGGCGGATTGACACGTGAACGCGCAGGTTTTGAGGTGCGTGATGTTCACTATTCGCACTATGGCCGTATGTGTCCGATTGAAACTCCGGAGGGTCCGAATATCGGATTGATCAACTCACTTTCCAGCTTTGCAAAAGTGAATCGTTTTGGATTTATCGAAACCCCATACCGCAGGGTTGACCCTGAAACAGGAAGAGTTACCAGCCGCATCGACTATATGACTGCCGATGAAGAGGATAACTATGTAGTTGCTCAGGCGAATGTAATCCTTGATGAGAATGGTGCTTTTGTAGAAGAAGATATCATTGCCCGTTTCCGCGGTGAAAACACAGTAGTAAAACGTGACCGTGTTGACTATATGGACGTTTCTCCTAAACAGGTCGTTTCTGCTGCGACTGCGTGTATTCCGTTCCTTGAAAATGATGACTCGAACCGTGCCCTTATGGGAGCGAACATGCAGCGGCAGGCAGTTCCTTTGATGCAGCCTGAAGCTCCGATTGTTGGTACTGGTATGGAATATGTATCTGCAAAGGACTCCGGTGCAGCTGTCATCTGTAAGCATGAAGGAATTGTCGAGCATGTTGAATCCAGAGAAGTCTGGGTAAGAAGAATTAAAGAAGTGGACGGACAGGAAGTAAAAGGTGATCTGGATAAGTACAGAATGCTGAAGTTCATCCGTTCCAACCAGGGAACCTGCTACAACCAGCGTCCGATTGTAAGTGTCGGCGACCATGTTGTAAAAGGGGAAATCCTAGCTGATGGACCATCTATGGAGAAGGGTGAGCTTGCCCTTGGACGCAACGTAATGGTTGCCTTCATGACATGGGATGGTTACAACTACGAGGATGCCATCATTATGAGTGAACGTCTTGTAAAAGACGATGTATATACATCTATTCATATTGAAGAGTATGAATCAGAGTCTCGTGATACAAAACTTGGACCTGAAGAAATTACCCGGGATATTCCTAACGTTGGGGAAGATGCTTTGAGAAACCTTGACGAGCGTGGAATTATCCGGGTGGGTGCGGAAGTAAAAGACGGAGACCTGCTGGTTGGTAAGGTTACGCCAAAAGGTGTAACGGAACTAACTGCAGAAGAACGGCTTCTTCATGCCATCTTCGGCGAAAAGGCCCGTGAAGTGCGTGATACATCACTAAGGGTACCTCACGGTGGAGGCGGAATTGTTCTGGATGTCAAAGTCTTCAACCGTGAAGACGGCGATGAGCTGCCTCCAGGTGTAAATCAGCTTGTCCGCGTGTATATCGTTCAGAAACGTAAAATTTCTGAAGGTGACAAAATGGCCGGCCGCCACGGAAATAAAGGGGTAATATCCCGCATACTTCCTGAAGAAGATATGCCTTTCCTTCCAGATGGCACTCCAGTCGATATCATGCTTAACCCGCTGGGAGTTCCTTCTCGTATGAATATCGGTCAGGTGCTTGAACTTCATCTTGGAATGGCCGCTAGATATCTTGGAATTCATGTTGCATCACCTGTATTTGATGGTGCGCGTGAAGAAGACGTTTGGGGAACGATCGCTGAAGCTGGTATGGCAAATGACGCTAAGACCGTGTTGTATGACGGCCGTTCTGGCGAACCGTTTGACAACCGTGTTTCTGTCGGAATCATGTACATGATTAAGCTTGCACACATGGTTGATGACAAACTGCACGCCCGTTCAACTGGACCATACTCACTCGTTACACAGCAGCCGCTTGGCGGTAAGGCGCAGTTCGGCGGACAGCGCTTTGGAGAGATGGAGGTATGGGCGCTTGAAGCTTACGGTGCTGCATATACTCTTCAAGAAATACTTACTGTTAAGTCCGATGATGTTGTCGGCCGTGTAAAAACATATGAAGCAATTGTTAAAGGTGAGAATGTACCAGAACCTGGCGTTCCGGAATCATTCAAAGTACTAATTAAAGAGCTTCAGAGCTTGGGTATGGATGTTAAAATCCTGTCAAGTGATGATAAAGAGATAGAAATGCGGGATCTGGATGATGAAGAAGAACTGAATCAAGCCGATTCGCTGACCATTGACTCTGACCCGAAAGAACCTGAATCAGAAATCGTAGGCTCTAAAGAGTAAAACAGTTCTGCATATAAGCAATTAGGGTAAAACCCGGAGATTTAAGAGGGAGGTAGGCCCCTTGATAGACGTTAATAATTTTGAGTATATGAAAATCGGTTTAGCTTCACCTGACAAGATTCGTTCTTGGTCATTTGGAGAAGTAAAAAAACCGGAAACCATCAACTATCGTACTCTTAAGCCTGAAAAAGACGGTTTGTTCTGCGAGCGCATTTTCGGTCCAACAAAGGACTGGGAATGCCACTGCGGAAAGTATAAAAGAGTGCGGTATAAAGGTGTCGTATGTGATCGATGCGGTGTTGAAGTAACCCGCGCAAAAGTACGCCGCGAGCGCATGGGCCATATTGAACTAGCCGCTCCGGTTTCACATATCTGGTATTTCAAAGGCATTCCAAGCCGTATGGGACTTGTTCTTGATATGTCCCCAAGGGCTTTGGAAGAAGTCATCTATTTTGCTTCCTATGTTGTAACTGAAACTGGCGATACATCCCTTGATAAGAAGCAATTGCTTTCAGAAAAGGAATATCGTGCATACCGCGAAAAATTCGGTAATAAGTTCCAGGCAGCCATGGGTGCAGAAGCGATTAAAAAGCTTCTATTGGATATCGATCTTGATAAAGAGGTTGATTTCTTAAAAGAAGAATTGAAAACAGCCCAAGGACAGCGTCGTACACGTGCAATTAAGCGCCTTGAGGTGCTGGAGGCTTTCCGTAATTCCGGCAATGAGCCTTCATGGATGATTCTTGATGTTCTTCCTGTTATTCCACCGGAGCTCCGCCCGATGGTCCAATTGGATGGAGGACGTTTTGCAACATCTGACTTGAACGACTTATACCGCAGGGTTATTAACCGGAACAACCGCTTGAAGCGTCTTCTTGACCTTGGTGCACCAAGCATCATCGTACAAAACGAGAAACGTATGCTTCAAGAAGCTGTAGATGCGCTGATTGATAACGGCAGACGCGGAAGACCTGTAACAGGGCCTGGTAACCGTCCGCTGAAATCACTTTCTCACATGCTGAAAGGGAAGCAAGGGCGTTTCCGTCAAAACCTTCTTGGTAAGCGTGTTGATTACTCCGGACGCTCTGTTATCGTTGTAGGACCGAACCTGAAGATGTATCAGTGCGGACTTCCTAAGGAAATGGCAATCGAGCTGTTCAAGCCTTTCGTTATGAAGGAGCTTGTAGGCAAAGGACTTGCCCATAATATTAAATCAGCAAAACGGAAAATCGAGCGCCTGCAGCCTGAAGTCTGGGATGTGCTTGAATCCGTAATTAAGGAGCACCCGGTTCTTCTTAACCGTGCACCGACTCTGCATAGACTGGGTATCCAGGCATTTGAA
This sequence comes from Peribacillus kribbensis DSM 17871, assembly GCF_000430765.1. Taxonomy (GTDB): domain Bacteria; phylum Bacillota; class Bacilli; order Bacillales; family DSM-1321; genus Paraperibacillus; species Paraperibacillus kribbensis. Next base: position 27,222 of record NZ_AUMQ01000042.1, read on the forward strand.
CCGACACTTGTTGAAGGGCGCGCCATCAGATTGCACCCGCTTGTATGTACAGCATATAATGCGGACTTTGACGGTGACCAAATGGCTGTTCACGTACCTCTTTCTTCAGAAGCTCAGGCGGAGGCAAGACTCCTTATGCTTGCTGCCCAGAATATCCTTAACCCTAAGGATGGAAAACCGGTAGTTACACCGTCACAGGATATGGTATTGGGTAACTATTACCTTACTATGGAACGTGAAGGTGCAATTGGAGAAGGTATGATCTTTAAAGATACAAATGAAGCGGTGCTTGCTTACCAGAATGGATATGTTCATCTCCATACCCGTGTAGCTGTTCATGCCGGTTCTTTGAAAAACCGTACGTTCACGGAAGAGCAGAATAATATGCTTCTTCTTACAACTGTCGGCAAGCTGATCTTTAATGAAATCCTGCCTGACACATTCCCGTATTTGAATGAACCGACTCCATTGAACCTGGAAGAAAAAACTCCTGAAAAGTATTTCGTGGAGAAGGGCCAGGATGTCAGAGAGCGGATCAAAGCACAGGAAGGCGTAGATCCATTTGTTAAGAAATTCCTTGGGAATATCATTGCGGAAGTATTTAAACGTTTCAAAATCACTGAAACATCCAAAATGCTTGACCGCATGAAGGATCTTGGATTCAGACACTCCACAAGAGCCGGTATCACCGTAGGTGTGGCAGATATCGTGGTTCTTGGAGAGAAAAAGCAGATCATTGATGAAGCACAATCCAAGGTGGATAACGTAATGAAGCAGTTCAGACGCGGTCTGATTACTGAAGAAGAGCGTTATGACCGAGTGATCTCCATCTGGAGTGGTGCGAAGGATTCCATCCAGGCTAAACTGATGCAGTCCTTGAACAAACGCAATCCAATCTTCATGATGAGTGATTCCGGTGCCCGTGGTAATGCATCCAACTTCACTCAGCTTGCTGGTATGCGCGGACTCATGGCCAACCCGGCTGGACGAATCATCGAGTTGCCGATCAAATCGTCCTTCCGTGAAGGATTGACTGTATTGGAATACTTCATTTCCACTCACGGTGCGCGTAAAGGTCTTGCCGATACAGCCCTTAAAACAGCTGACTCCGGTTATCTTACACGCCGTCTTGTAGACGTGGCCCAGGATGTTATCGTCAGAGATGACGACTGTGGAACTGACCGCGGACTTCTGATCAGTGCACTTAAAGATGGTACAGAAACCATTGAACGCCTGGAAGAGCGTCTGATAGGCCGTTATGCAAGAAAGGCGATTAAACATCCGGAAACGAATGAAGTGATCGTGGCGGAAAATGATCTTATTACAGAAGACCTGGCTAAGTATATTGAGGAAGTTGGAGTGGAGAAAGTTTGGATCCGTTCTGCCTTCACATGTAATACGCGCCATGGTGTATGTAAAAAGTGTTACGGAAGAAACCTTGCAACAGGACAGGAAGTTGAAGTGGGAGAAGCAGTTGGTATCATTGCTGCGCAGTCCATCGGTGAACCAGGTACTCAGTTAACCATGCGTACATTCCATACCGGAGGGGTTGCAGGAGACGATATCACTCAGGGTCTTCCGCGTATCCAGGAATTGTTCGAGGCGAGAAATCCAAAAGGTCAGGCCATTATTTCAGAAATCGACGGTACTGTTACCGCGATTAATGAAGTGCGTGATAAACAGCAGGAAATCACTATTCAGGGTGAAGTGGAATCACGCTCTTTCACGGCTCCGTATACCGCCCGCTTAAAGGTTGCGGTGGATTCTAAAGTGATAAGAGGACAAGAGCTGACAGAAGGTTCTATCGATCCTAAAGAATTGCTGAAAATCCGAGATGTATTATCCGTTCAGGAATATCTGCTTCGCGAAGTACAGAAGGTATATCGTATGCAGGGTGTTGAAATTGGTGATAAGCATATTGAAGTTATGGTAAGGCAGATGCTTCGTAAAATCCGTGTTCTCGATGCGGGTGAATCCGAAGTGCTTCCTGGCACGCTTCTTGATATCCACCAGTTCACTGATGCTAACGAAAAAGCCGTACTCGAAGGCAAGGTTCCGGCAACTGGCCGTCCTGTATTGCTGGGTATTACAAAAGCGTCCCTTGAGACAGATTCATTCCTGTCAGCCGCATCCTTCCAGGAAACAACCAGAGTCCTTACAGATGCAGCAATCAAAGGAAAACGTGACGAACTACTCGGTCTTAAGGAAAATGTTATCATCGGTAAATTGGTTCCTGCAGGAACAGGTATGCTGAGATACCGTAAAGCCGATCCGAAATTGGCTGAAGATTCCTCTGAGGAAACCGTTACGGTAGAATAAGCAAAAGGGCCGGTGACTTTGATCACCGGCCGTTTTGCAGCTTTTTGAGGGCAGGGAAGTGCCGGCTGCAAGTGATTGAGAAAATTTTCTCATGAACAGTTGACAGTATCTATAAAAAGATGTTACTATAGCAAAGGTGCTCCTATAATACCCTGTACTTTGGAGGATATTATATGTCTTATGAAAAAGTTCAACAGGCTGACACAGTCATTGTAGGAACAAAACAAACAGTAAAAGCTCTTAAGAATAAGTTGATATCTGAAGTGTTTCTGGCATCAGATGCTGATCCTAAGATGAAAGCTAAAGTTCTTGAAGCTTCTAAGGAATATAACGTTCCAGTCACATATGTGGATTCGATGCAGAAGCTCGGAAAAGCGTGCGGGATTGAAGTCGGAGCAGTTGCTGTTGCAATTAAAAAGTAAAACTGTTTTTGTAGAAAACTACAAAAACTTTGTTTTTGCTCATTTATGAACCACCTGGATGTGTGGGTCTAGAAATGAAAAAGTGAAGGGAGGAAAACAATAATGCCTACTATTAATCAATTAATACGTAAGGGACGCGAAACAAAAGAAGAAAAATCAAAATCCCCTGCGTTAAATAAAGGCTATAACAGCTTTAAAAAAGCGCAAACTAACGTATCATCTCCACAAAAACGCGGTGTGTGTACTCGTGTTGGTACAATGACACCGAAGAAGCCAAACTCAGCGCTTCGTAAGTACGCTCGTGTGCGTTTGACTAATGGTATCGAGGTAACAGCTTACATTCCTGGTATCGGACACAACCTGCAAGAACACAGTGTTGTATTAATCCGTGGAGGACGTGTAAAGGACTTACCGGGGGTACGTTATCACATCGTACGTGGTGCGCTTGATACTGCTGGTGTTAACAACCGTATGCAAGGCCGTTCTAAGTACGGTACTAAGCGACCTAAAGCTCCAAAGAAATAATCATTGATTAAATAAATAGATTCGCCGAAAGGAGGAAATAAGATGCCACGTAAAGGACCTGTATCCAAAAGAGACGTATTGCCTGATCCGCTTTATAACTCAAAGCTTGTCAGCCGCCTGATTAATAAAATGATGGTTGACGGACAAAGAGGTAAGTCTCAAAAAATACTTTACTCTGCATTTAATATCATTCAAGAACGTACTGGCAAAGAGCCTATGGAAGTATTCGAAGCTGCTCTTAAAAACATCATGCCTGTACTAGAAGTAAAAGCACGCCGTGTAGGTGGTGCGAACTATCAAGTACCAATTGAGGTGCGCCCAGAACGCCGTACAACTCTTGGTCTTCGCTGGTTAGTAAACTACTCTCGCCTTCGTGGAGAAAAAACGATGGAAGAGCGTCTTGCTAATGAAATCCTGGATGCTGCGAACAGCACAGGAGCTTCAGTTAAGAAGCGTGAAGATACACACAAGATGGCAGAAGCCAACAAAGCATTCGCTCATTACCGCTGGTAAGATTCATACTAACATTTTCATATTAGGAAGGAGAAAGACCAAATGGCAAGAGAGTTCTCCTTAGAAAACACTCGTAATATCGGCATCATGGCCCACATTGATGCCGGTAAAACAACTACAACCGAGCGTGTTCTTTATTACACTGGCCGTATCCATAAAATCGGTGAAACACACGAAGGTGCTTCACAAATGGACTGGATGGAGCAGGAACAGGAGCGCGGAATCACTATCACTTCCGCTGCTACAACTGCCCAGTGGAAAGGACACCGCGTTAACATCATCGATACACCAGGACACGTAGACTTCACAGTTGAAGTTGAACGTTCCCTTCGTGTATTGGATGGAGCTGTAGCTGTTCTTGATGCTCAATCAGGTGTTGAGCCTCAGACAGAAACAGTTTGGCGCCAGGCAACCACTTACGGAGTTCCGCGTGTAGTATTCGTTAATAAAATGGATAAAATCGGTGCGGATTTCTTATATTCTGTTAAGACTATTCATGACCGCCTTCAGGCGAACGCTCATCCTATCCAGCTCCCAATCGGAGCAGAAGATGAGTTTGAAGCTATCATTGACCTAGTTGAAATGAATGCTGTATTTTACAGCAATGATTTAGGCACTGATATAGAGGTCCGTGAAATCCCTGCAGAACATATGGATCTAGCTCTGGAATACCGTGAGAAATTAATTGAAGCTGTAGCTGAACTAGATGAAGAATTAATGGAAAAATATCTTGGTGGAGAAGAGATTTCAAAAGAAGAGCTTAAAGCTGCAATCCGTCAAGGTACTGTTAATGTTGAATTCTATCCGGTAATCTGTGGTTCTGCATTCAAAAACAAAGGTGTTCAGTTAATGCTTGATGCAGTAATTGACTACCTGCCATCTCCATTAGATGTTCCTGCAATCAAAGGAACACTTCCGGATACTGAAGAAGAGGTTACTCGTCCTTCAAGCGACAGCGAGCCATTCTCCGCTCTTGCTTTCAAGGTTATGACTGACCCTTATGTCGGTAAATTAACATTCTTCCGTGTATACTCTGGTACATTGAGCTCTGGTTCTTATGTACAAAACTCTACAAAAGGAAAACGCGAGCGTGTAGGACGTATCCTGCAGATGCACGCAAACTCCCGTCAAGAGATTTCAGAAGTATATGCTGGGGATATCGCGGCAGCTGTGGGTCTGAAAGACACCACTACTGGTGATACTCTATGTGATGAGAAAAACCTTGTTATCCTGGAATCAATGGAATTCCCTGAGCCGGTTATCTCTCTATCCATCGAGCCTAAATCAAAAGCTGACCAAGATAAAATGACAACGGCTCTTCAAAAACTACAAGAAGAAGATCCGACATTCCGTGCACATACTGACCAGGAAACAGGTCAGATTATCATTGCAGGTATGGGCGAACTTCACTTGGATATCCTTGTTGACCGTATGCGTCGTGAGTTCAAGGTTGAAGCTAACGTGGGTGCTCCTCAAGTTGCTTACCGTGAAACTTTCCGCCAATCTGCACAGGTTGAAGGTAAGTTTGCACGTCAATCTGGTGGACGCGGACAATTCGGACATGTTTGGATTGAGTTCTCACCAAACGAAGAAGGAAAAGGCTTTGAATTCGAAAACGCAATCGTCGGTGGTGTTGTTCCACGTGAATACATCCCTGCTGTACAAGCTGGTCTTGAAGATGCACTTGAAAGAGGCGTACTTGCAGGATTCCCGCTTGTCGATGTAAAAGCTAAACTTTATGACGGATCATATCATGATGTCGATTCCTCAGAAATGGCATTTAAAGTTGCTGCTTCACTAGCTCTTAGAAATGCTGCTTCTAAGTGTAAGCCAGTCATTCTTGAACCTGTCATGAAAGTTGAAGTTGTTATTCCTGATGAATATCTTGGAGATATCATGGGTGATGTAACTTCCCGCCGTGGTCGAGTGGAAGGTATGGAAGCTCGCGGAAACGCACAAGTTGTTAAAGCGTTCGTTCCACTTTCTGAAATGTTTGGTTATGCTACTTCACTGCGTTCAAACACGCAAGGTCGCGGTACATTCTCTATGCATTTCGATCATTACGAAGAAGTTCCAAAGTCAATCTCTGAAGAAATTATCAAAAAAAATAAAGGTGAATAATTGATTTTCATCTTTCATTAAAGTATAACTACTTATGTAAGCTATGAAAGTGGACATTCCTACTTTCATAGCACTATACTTAATCAAATAAAATATAATTTTAGGGAGGCAAATCCTAATGGGAAAAGCTAAATTCGATCGTTCTAAGCCACACGTTAACATCGGTACAATCGGTCACGTTGACCATGGTAAAACTACTTTAACAGCTGCTATTACAACTGTACTTGCTAAGTCTGGTCAAGCGGAAGCACGTGCATATGACCAAATCGACGGTGCTCCAGAAGAAAGAGAACGTGGAATCACAATCTCTACTGCACACGTTGAGTACGAAACTGATTCTCGCCACTACGCACACGTTGACTGCCCAGGACACGCTGACTATGTTAAAAACATGATCACTGGTGCTGCTCAAATGGACGGCGGAATCCTAGTTGTTTCTGCTTCTGACGGCCCAATGCCACAAACTCGTGAGCACATTCTTCTTTCTCGTCAAGTAGGTGTTCCTTACCTAGTTGTATTCATGAACAAATGTGACATGGTTGACGACGAAGAACTACTAGAACTAGTTGAAATGGAAATTCGTGACCTTCTTTCTGAATACGAATTCCCTGGTGATGATATCCCAGTAATTAAAGGTTCTGCTCTTAAAGCTCTTGAAGGCGATGCTGCTTGGGAAGAGAAAATTGTTGAACTAATGAGTGCTGTTGATGAGTACATCCCAACTCCAACTCGTGACACTGACAAGCCTTTCATGATGCCTGTTGAGGATGTTTTCTCAATCACTGGCCGTGGAACAGTTGCTACTGGACGTGTTGAGCGTGGACAAGTTAAAGTCGGTGATGTAGTAGAAATCATCGGTTTAGCTGAAGAGCCAAAATCAACTACAGTAACTGGTGTTGAAATGTTCCGTAAGCTTCTTGACTATGCAGAAGCTGGCGACAACATCGGAGCTCTTCTTCGTGGAGTTGCACGTGAAGATATCCAACGTGGACAAGTACTAGCAAAGCCAGGTACAATCAATCCACACACAAAGTTCAAAGCTGAAGTATATGTTCTTTCTAAAGAAGAAGGTGGACGTCACACTCCATTCTTCACTAACTACCGCCCACAGTTCTACTTCCGTACAACTGATGTAACTGGTATCTGCAACCTTCCTGAAGGTGTAGAAATGGTTATGCCTGGCGACAACATCGAAATGACTGTTGAACTAATCGCTTCTGTTGCTATTGAAGAAGGTACTAAGTTCTCTATCCGTGAGGGTGGCCGTACTGTAGGCGCTGGCGTAGTTGCTTCTATCCAAGCTTAATTATTAGTACTGTAATGATATAAAGTTAATAAAAAGGAAGGGACGCCTTCCGGAAAAACAGAGGGGACGCCCTCTGTTTTTTTCTATTTCAGGATATTTCAATGTGATCTTTTCCGCTTAACAACTCCGCTGCTTTTACATCTTTCTTCTATATATAATAGATATTCCATTTACTTTTACTAATATGCCATACAAACGGCCTCCTTACTTACTCTGCCAGGGACATCTTGGCTTTTGTGTAAAAAAAAATTCAATAACAGGTTTAAAATCGAAAAAATATTATCTGTCAGCATCTTGAAATTATAGGCTTAGGTATGTATAATAGTAGAAGTGTGCAACCCGTGTAAAAAGTTTAAATAAGTATTGCTTAATTACTGGGTTTTATGTATAATAGACAATGTTGGTCTTTGACCGCGATGATGTGAGAGGTTGCTGACACACCCGGCCGCTTTGCCATGGCGAGTGTGTGGGAAATTTTCACTGAGAAATGTCTATTTTGAAAATAGGCGAAAAGGAGGGAAAAGTAATGGCAAAACAAAAAATTCGTATCCGTTTAAAAGCATATGATCACAGAATCCTTGATCAATCTGCTGAGAAAATCGTTGAAACTGCTAAGCGTTCTGGTGCGGCTGTATCTGGTCCGATTCCATTACCAACTGAAAGATCTGTTTATACAATCCTTCGTGCGGTTCATAAGTACAAAGATTCTCGTGAGCAATTCGAGATGCGTACACACAAACGTCTAATCGACATCGTCAATCCAACTCCGCAAACAGTTGATTCATTGATGCGTTTAGATTTGCCGTCAGGCGTTGACATCGAAATCAAACTTTAATTATAAAAGATAAAATCACAGGAGGTGTGACTAATGACCAAAGGAATCTTAGGTAGAAAAATCGGTATGACGCAAGTATTCGCAGAAAACGGTGAGCTTATTCCTGTAACTGTTGTTGAAGCTGCTCCAAACGTAGTGCTTCAAGTAAAATCAGTTGAGACAGATGGCTACGAAGCTGTTCAGGTAGGTTTTGAAGACAAGCGTGAAAAGCTTTCTAACAAGCCGGCTAAAGGACATGCTGCAAAAGCGAAGACTGCTCCTAAGCGCTTCATTCGTGAATTCCGCGAAGTTAACCTCGGAGAGTATGAGGTTGGTCAGGAAGTCAATGTTAATATTTTCGCAGAAGGCGAAATAGTAGATGTAACTGGTGTATCTAAAGGTAAAGGTTTCCAAGGTGCTATTAAACGCCACGGACAATCTAGAGGACCAATGGCACACGGTTCCCGTTATCACAGACGCCCTGGTTCAATGGGACCAGTTGCTCCAAACCGCGTATTCAAAGGCAAATTATTGCCAGGACGTATGGGTGGAGATCAAATCACTGTTCAAAACCTTGAAATTGTAAGAGTAGATACTGACCGCAATCTTCTATTAATCAAAGGTAATGTACCTGGAGCAAGAAAAGCTCTTTTGAAAATTAAAAGTGCGGTAAAATCTAAGTAATCTTTTCAGGAAAGGAGGAGCATTGGAATGCCACAAGTAACACTTTTCAAACAAGATGGAACTCAAGGTGGAACCATCGAGCTTAATGATTCCGTGTTTGGTATCGTACCAAACAACGCTGTATTATTTGAAGCAATCGTCATGCAAAGAGCTTCTTTACGTCAAGGAACTCACAAAGTAAAAGGCCGTTCTGAAGTAGCAGGCGGTGGACGCAAGCCATGGAAACAAAAAGGAACTGGCCGTGCACGTCAAGGTTCAATTCGTTCTCCACAATGGCGCGGCGGCGGTACTGTATTTGGACCAACTCCAAGATCATACAGCTACAAAATGCCTAAGAAAATGCGTCGTTTAGCTATTAAATCTGCTCTTTCTGTAAAATTACAAGAAGAGAATATCTTAGTGCTTGAAAACTTATCTTTTGAAGCACCAAAGACAAAAGAATTCAAAGCAGTTCTTGAAGGACTTTCAGTTGACACGAAAACACTTATCGTAACTGACAGCCTGAATGAAAACGTAGCTCTATCAGCTCGTAACATTCCTGGTGTCACAGTTGTTGAGGCAGACGGCCTGAACGTACTTGATGTAGTGGGACACAACAAATTGATCCTAACTAAAGCTGCTGTTGAAAAAGTAGAGGAGGTGCTTGCATAATGGATGCTCGTGATATCATTAAGCGCCCCGTAATTACTGAAGCTTCTTCAGACATCATGGCTGATAAAAAGTACACTTTTGAAGTGGATGTTAGAGCCAACAAAACTCAAGTTAAAGATGCTGTTCAAGAAATCTTTGACGTACAGGTTGCTAAAGTTAACATCATGAACTACAAAGGCAAGTTTAAGCGTATGGGCCGTTATGCCGGCTACACAAACAAACGCCGTAAAGCAATCGTAACATTGACTACTGACAGCAAAGAAATCGAATTTTTCGAAGCTTAATTTATAGAAAAAGGAGGGAATAACTATGGCGATTAAAAAGTATAAACCTACCTCCAACGGTCGTCGCGGAATGACTACTTCTGATTTTGCTGAAATCACTACAAGCACTCCAGAAAAATCATTGCTTGCACCTTTACACAGAAAAGGCGGCCGCAACAACCAAGGTAAGTTAACTGTTCGTCATCAAGGTGGCGGCCATAAGCGTCAATACCGTATCATCGACTTCAAACGTAACAAAGATGGTATACCAGGACGCGTTGCTACTATTGAATATGATCCAAACCGTTCAGCAAACATTGCATTAATAAACTATGTAGATGGTGAAAAACGTTATATCCTAGCTCCTAAAAACCTAGAAGTAGGTATGGAGATCATGTCAGGTCCTGAAGCTGATATTAAAGCAGGTAACGCACTTCCACTTATCAACATCCCTGTAGGTACTGTTATCCACAATATCGAATTGAAACCAGGCAAAGGTGGACAATTAGTCCGTTCCGCTGGTACTTCTGCACAGGTTCTTGGTAAAGAAGGACGCTATGTCCTAGTTCGTTTGAACTCTGGTGAAGTCCGTATGGTTCTTGCTACATGCCGTGCTTCTATCGGTCAGGTTGGTAACGAGCAGCATGAACTTATCAATATTGGTAAAGCTGGACGCTCCCGCTGGTTAGGCAAACGCCCAACTGTTCGTGGTTCTGTAATGAACCCTGTTGATCACCCACACGGTGGTGGTGAAGGCCGTGCACCTATCGGACGTAAGTCACCAATGACTCCATGGGGCAAACCTGCTCTTGGTCTTAAGACTCGTAAGAAAAAGAACAAGTCTGATAAGTTTATTGTACGTCGGAGTAAAAAATAACGGGATTAATCTACGGTTCGGTAGGACCGTAGTGCAATCGCGAAGGGAGGCACACACATGGGTCGCAGTTTGAAAAAAGGACCTTTTGTTGATGATCATTTAATTAACAAGGTTGAAAAAATGAATGACGCTGAGAAGAAGCAAGTAATCAAAACTTGGTCTCGCCGTTCTACAATCTTCCCACAATTCATCGGACACACAATCGCGGTTTACGATGGTCGTAAACACGTACCGGTCTATATTACTGAAGACATGGTCGGCCACAAGCTTGGTGAATTTGCACCAACTCGCAGCTACAAGGGCCATGGAAATGATGACAAGAAAACAAGACGTTAATGAGAGGAGGGCATCTCATGCAAGCTAAAGCTGTTGCTAATACAGTACGCATTGCACCTCGTAAAGTCCGCTTAGTCGTTGACTTAATCAGAGGAAAGCAAATCGGTGAAGCTGTTGCGATTTTACGCCACACACCAAAAGCGGCTTCTCCAGTCGTAGAAAAAGTTCTTAAATCTGCTGTTGCAAATGCGGAGCATAACTACGAAATGGATATAAATAACCTGGTTATTACACAAGCATATGTAAATGAAGGACCGACAATGAAACGTTTCCGTCCTCGTGCTATGGGACGTGCAAGTGCTATTAATAAGCGTACTAGTCATATCACTATCGTTGTATCAGAAAAGAAGGAGGGATAAACTGTGGGTCAAAAAGTAAATCCAGTCGGTTTGCGTATCGGGATCATCCGTGATTGGGAATCCAAATGGTACGCTGATAAAGACTACGCAGAGCTTTTACACGAAGACATCAAAGTTCGTGAGTACATCATGAACCGTTTAAAAGATGCTTCTGTATCAAAAGTGGAAATTGAACGTGCTGCAAACCGCATCAACATTTCTGTCCACACTGCTAAGCCAGGAATGGTTATCGGTAAAGGTGGAACTGAAGTTGAAGCATTGCGCAAAGCGTTAAACCAGTTAACTGGGAAACGTGTTCACATCAACATCATCGAAATCAAGAGAGCGGACATTGATGCTAAACTAGTAGCAGAAAACATTGCCCGCCAGCTTGAAAATCGTGTATCTTTCCGACGCGCACAAAAGCAGGCTATCCAACGTACTATGCGTGCTGGCGCTCAAGGTATTAAAACAATGGTATCTGGTCGTCTAGGCGGCGCTGATATCGCTCGTTCAGAACATTACAGCGAAGGTACTGTTCCACTTCACACATTACGTGCTGATATCGACTATGCTACTGCTGAAGCTGATACTACTTACGGTAAGCTTGGTGTGAAAGTATGGATCTATCGTGGAGAGGTTCTTCCTACTAAGAAGAAATCCGAGGAAGGAGGAAAATAACATGTTATTGCCTAAACGCGTTAAATATCGTCGTGAACACCGCGGTAAAATGAGAGGCCGTGCTAAAGGCGGAACTGAAGTTCATTTTGGTGAATTCGGTCTTCAATCTCAAGAAGCTTCTTGGATTACTAACCGTCAAATTGAGGCTGCTCGTATTGCGATGACTCGTTACATGAAACGTGGAGGTAAAGTTTGGATTAAGATTTTCCCAAGCAAGCCTTACACTGCTAAACCTCTTGAAGTCCGTATGGGTTCCGGTAAAGGTGCTCCTGAAGGATGGGTAGCTGTTGTGAAACCTGGTAAAGTTCTTTTTGAAATTTCCGGTGTTTCTGAAGAAGTAGCGCGTGAAGCTCTGCGTCTTGCATCCCACAAACTTCCAGTAAAATGTAAGTTTGTAAAACGAGAAGAAATTGGTGGTGAATCAAATGAAAGTTAATGAAATTCGTGACCTGACCACTGCCGAAATTGAACAAAAAGTTAAATCCCTTAAAGAAGAGTTATTTAACCTTCGCTTCCAGTTAGCTACTGGACAATTAGAAAACCCTGCACGCATCCGTGAAGTGCGCAAATCGATCGCTCGCATGAAAACTGTTGTGCGTCAAAGAGAGATCAGTGCTAACAATTGATAATGAGAGGAGGTTTGTAGAATGAGTGAACGCAATCAACGTAAAGTCTATACTGGTCGTGTAGTATCAGATAAAATGGACAAAACGGTCACTGTTCTTGTAGAAACCTATAAAAAACATTCTCTATACGGCAAGCGCGTGAAATATTCCAAGAAGTTTAAAGCTCATGATGAGCAAAACGAAGCAAAAACTGGCGATATCGTAAGAATCATGGAAACTCGCCCGCTTTCTGCTACTAAACGCTTCCGTCTTGTAGAAGTTGTAGAAAAAGCTGTTGTTATTTAATATATATATGTTCGGATCGACGTTAATTCCGAAGGGAGGTTTCGTACATGATTCAACAAGAATCACGTCTAAAAGTAGCTGATAACTCCGGAGCACGTGAAGTGCTTACTATTAAAGTTCTCGGTGGTTCAGGCCGTAAAACTGCTAATATCGGTGATGTTATCGTTTGTACAGTAAAACAAGCAACACCTGGTGGCGTTGTTAAAAAAGGTGACGTTGTTAAAGCTGTTGTTGTACGTACAAAGAGCGGTATGCGCCGTCCTGACGGATCATATATCCGTTTTGATGAAAATGCATGTGTAATTATCCGTGACGATAAAGGCCCACGCGGCACTCGTATCTTTGGACCAGTTGCACGTGAATTGCGTGACAACAACTTCATGAAAATTGTTTCACTTGCTCCAGAAGTTCTGTAATGATAAATCGTAAAATGCCTTTCAAGGAGGTGCGAATCTCATGCATGTAAAAAAAGGTGATAAAGTAGTAGTCATCTCTGGCAAGGACAAAGGTAAACAAGGCGTAATCCTAGAGGCTTACCCTAAAAAAGACCGAGTGCTTGTTGAAGGTGTGAACATTGTTAAAAAACATTCAAAACCTTCTCAAGCCAATCCGCAAGGCGGCATCAATAACCAAGAGGCTGCTATTCACGTATCAAACGTCATGCTTCTTGACCCTAAAACAGGAACTCCTACTCGCGTAGGTACTAAAGAGGTAGACGGCAAAAAAGTACGTGTTGCTAAAAAATCTGGCGAAACTTTAGATAAATAAGTTAAAGAAGAAGGGAGGTACACTACATGAACCGCCTAAAGGAAAAATTCCAAAAAGAAATCACTCCTGCTCTTATGAGCAAGTTTAATTATAATTCTGTGATGCAGACTCCAAAGATTGAAAAGATCGTAATTAACATGGGTGTCGGTGATGCAGTATCAAACGCAAAAGCATTAGACACTGCTGTAGAAGAGCTTGCAATAATCACTGGTCAAAAGCCATTGGTTACTAAAGCTAAGAAATCTATTGCAGGCTTCCGTCTTCGTGAAGGTATGCCTATCGGTGCGAAAGTAACTCTTCGCGGCGAGCGTATGTATGAATTCCTAGACAAATTAATTGCAGTATCTTTACCACGTGTACGTGACTTCCGCGGTGTTTCTAAAAAAGCATTCGACGGTCGCGGTAACTACACTCTAGGTGTTAAAGAACAATTAATCTTCCCTGAAATTGACTATGATAAAGTGAGCAAAATCCGCGGTATGGACATCGTAATCGTTACGACTGCCAATACTGACGAAGAAGCTCGTGAACTACTTACTCAATTCGGAATGCCATTCCAAAAGTAAGATAATCGCTAAATAAGGGAGGCGAAAACGTGGCTAAAAAATCAATGATCTTGAAGCAAAAAGCTGGTGCTAAATTCAAGGTGCAAGAGTATACTCGCTGCGAACGCTGCGGGCGTCCACACTCTGTATACCGTAAATTTAAGCTTTGCCGTATTTGTTTCCGTGAACTTGCTTATAAAGGACAAATTCCTGGCGTTAAAAAAGCTAGCTGGTAATACCTGATATTGGGAAGGAGGTAAATAAACAATGGTCATGACAGATCCAATTGCAGATTTGCTTACTCGCATCCGTAATGCGAATATGGTACGTCACGAAAAATTAGAAGTTCCAGCTTCAAAGATTAAAAGAGAAATCGCTGAAATCTTAAAGCGTGAGGGCTTCGTACGTGATGTAGAATTTATTGAAGACAACAAACAAGGTATCATCCGTATCTTCTTGAAATACGGTCCAAACAACGAGCGTGTAATCACTGGATTAAAACGCATCAGCAAGCCTGGTCTGCGTGTATACGCAAAATCAACTGATGTACCACGTGTACTCAACGGTTTAGGTATTGCTTTAGTTTCTACATCTCAAGGTGTTGTAACTGATAAAGACGCTCGCGCTAAGCAGATTGGCGGAGAAGTTCTAGCATACGTTTGGTAATAAATCTTTACACGAATGGAGGTGCACTAAATGTCACGCGTAGGTAAAAAACCAATTGAAATTCCTGCAGGCGTAACAGTTACTGTTGCTGAAGACAACACTGTAACTGTTAAGGGCCCTAAAGGTGAATTAACTCGCAGCTTCAACCCAGAAATGGCAATTTCAACTGAAGAGAACGTACTTACTGTTACCCGTCCTTCAGAAGATAAAAACCACCGTACCCTACACGGTACTACTCGCGCACTTCTTTCTAACATGGTTGAAGGCGTATCTAAAGGTTTCGAAAAGAACCTTGAGCTTATCGGGGTAGGTTACCGTGCTCAGAAACAAGGTAAAAAGCTTGTTCTGAACGTAGGTTACTCTCATCCGGTTGAAATCGATCCTGAAGAAGGTATCGAAATCGAAGTTCCTGCTAATACAAAGATCTCAATCAAAGGTATCAGCAAGGAACGCGTAGGTGCTTTGGCAGCTAACATCCGCGATGTTCGTCCTCCAGAGCCTTACAAAGGAAAAGGTATTCGTTATGAAGGTGAATTCGTTCGCCGTAAAGAAGGTAAAACAGGTAAGTAATGCCGCATAGGTAAACGAAAGGAGTGACCTAAATGATTACGAAGCTTGATAAGAACGCAACCCGTAGGAGAAGACATGCACGTGTACGTGCTAAGCTATCTGGCACTGAAGCTCGTCCACGCTTGAATGTGTATCGTTCAAACAAACACATTTATGCTCAATTAATCGACGACCTTTCAGGCGTAACTCTTGCAAGTGCTTCTACTTTAGATAAAGAATTAAGCCTAGAGTCGACTAGCAACCTTGAGGCAGCTCAAAAAGTTGGCGAATTAGTTGCAAAACGTGCTGTTGAAAAAGGTTACAGCTCTGTTGTATTTGACCGCGGAGGATACCTTTACCACGGCCGTGTAAAAGCATTGGCTGATGCTGCTCGTGAAAACGGCTTACAATTTTAATCAAAAAAGGAGGGACATATCAGATGCGTCGCATTGATCCAAATAAGCTTGAACTTGAAGAACGCGTTGTTACGGTTAACCGCGTAGCTAAGGTTGTTAAAGGTGGACGTCGTTTCCGCTTCACTGCTCTAGTTGTAGTTGGAGACAAGAACGGACATGTTGGATTCGGTACTGGTAAAGCTCAAGAAGTTCCAGATGCTATCCGCAAAGCAATTGAAGATGCAAAGAAAAACTTAATTACAGTACCTATGGTTGGTACAACAGTTCCACACCAAGTCAACGGACACTTCGGTGCTGGCCACATTCTATTGAAACCAGCTTCTGAAGGTACGGGTGTTATCGCTGGCGGACCTGTTCGTGCGGTACTCGAACTTGCAGGTGTAAGTGATATACTTTCTAAATCCCTAGGTTCTAACACACCAATCAACATGGTGCGTGCAACAATCGACGGATTGAAGCAATTAAAACGTGCTGAGGACGTAGCAAAATTACGTGGAAAATCAGTAGAAGAACTATTAGGATAAGGAGGGAATTCGAATGGCTAACAAATTAGAAATTACCCTCACTCGCAGCTTAATTGGTCGTCCTGATGATCAACGCGTAACAGTTAATACGCTTGGTCTGCGTAAGTTAAATCAAACAGTTGTTCATGATGATAACCCTGCGATTCGCGGTATGATTAATAAAGTTGCTCATCTTGTTACTGTAAAAGAACAATAAAATACATTTCTCACTTAACAAGGAGGTGCCAACATGAAACTTCATGAGTTAAAACCTGCAGAAGGTTCTCGTAAAGAACGTAACCGTGTAGGTCGTGGTATTGGATCCGGTAATGGTAAAACTGCCGGTAAAGGTCACAAAGGTCAAAACGCCCGCTCAGGCGGCGGCGTACGCCCAGGCTTCGAAGGTGGTCAAACACCACTTTTCCGCCGACTTCCAAAACGCGGCTTCACTAACATTAACCGTAAAGAGTTTGCAATTGTAAACCTTGACGCTTTAAATCGCTTTGAAGACGGTACAGAAGTTACTCCAGAACTTCTTATCGAAACAGGCGTGATCAAGAATGAAAAAGCAGGAGTTAAAATTCTTGCAAAAGGTAAAGTAGAGAAAAAGCTTACTGTTAAAGCTCATAAATTCTCCTCTGCTGCTAAAGAAGCGATCGAAGCTGCTGGCGGTCAAACTGAGGTGATTTAATGTTTCGCACAATCTCCAATTTTATGCGCGTGGGTGACATAAGAAGAAAAATTCTTTTTACACTCTTAATGTTGATTGTCTTTAGACTTGGTACATTCATTCCAGTTCCAAACATTAATGCAGATGTACTGAAAGCACAGGATCAGTTGAATGTATTTGGGATTCTGAATACATTTGGCGGCGGTGCGCTAAAGAAATTTTCCATCTTTGCAATGGGGATTATGCCTTATATCACAGCATCCATCATCATTCAGCTTTTGCAGATGGATGTTGTTCCTAAGTTTACTGAATGGTCTAAACAAGGGGAAGTTGGAAGACGTAAATTAGCTCAGTTTACCCGCTATGGTACTATCGTGCTAGGATTTATCCAGGCTGTTGGTATGTCTTATGGGTTCAATAATATGTCCAACGGAATGCTGATTAAAAATCCCGGTATTGGAACATACCTTTTGATAGCTACAGTGTTAACGGCAGGCACCGCTTTCCTTTTGTGGTTAGGAGAGCTGATTACTGCCAAAGGAGTTGGAAATGGGATTTCCATTATCATCTTTGCTGGAATAGCTGCCGGCATTCCTACTACAGTCAATCAAATTTATGCACAGCAAATCGAAAATGCAGGAGACCAGCTATTCTTGCGAATTGTTACGGTGCTTCTGATTTTTATTGCTGTTATCGCCATTATCGTTGGAGTTATTTTTATTCAGCAGGCACTTCGGAAAATTCCGATTCAGTATGCTAAACGTCTGGCAGGAAGAAGCCCAATGGGCGGACAGTCAACACACTTGCCATTAAAGGTTAATTCAGCTGGTGTTATCCCGGTTATCTTTGCGGTATCGTTTCTAATCACACCTCCAACGATTGCATCCTTCTTCGGAAGTAATGATGTAACCCGCTGGATTCAGAACAACTTCACATATACGCATCCAGTTGGAGCTATCGTATATGTGGTGCTGATCATTGCTTTTGCATACTTCTACGCCTTCATCCAGGTCAATCCTGAGCAGGTCGCAGATAATCTGAAAAAGCAGGGTGGATACGTGCCTGGAATACGGCCAGGGAAGAACACGCAGGATTATCTATCAAGGGTATTAGGCCGCCTAACATTTGTTGGTGCCATATTCCTTGCTTTGATTGCAATTTTGCCAGTTATCTTTATCACGATTGCAAATCTTCCGCAAACGGCACAAATTGGCGGCACGAGCCTGCTGATCGTTATCGGGGTTGCCCTTGAGACGATGAAGCAGCTTGAAGCTCAGCTGGTAAAACGCCATTATAAAGGCTTTATCAAATAAGGTTTTGGGAACTATGGTTCCCCGAACCTATTATAGAGTTTGAGGGGGGAACCTAAATTGAACCTAGTATTAATGGGGCTTCCGGGCGCCGGTAAAGGTACTCAAGCCGAAAGGATCGTAGAAAAATACGATATCCCTCATATTTCTACAGGAGATATGTTTCGCGCGGCTATCAAGGGCCAGACGGAACTTGGTTTAAAAGCTAAATCATACATGGACAAAGGAGAACTAGTTCCAGATGAAGTGACCATCGGGATTGTCCGTGAAAGATTAAGTCAAGATGACTGCAAAAAGGGTTTTTTACTAGATGGTTTTCCGCGTACAGTAGCGCAGGCAGATGCTCTAGAAAACATCCTGGCAGAGCTTGACCGCCAGCTTAACTTTGTTATCAATATCGACGTTGATAAAAATATTTTAATGGAACGTTTAACTGGCCGCCGAATTTGCAAAGAGTGCGGTGCTACGTACCATTTAGTATTTAATCCTCCGGCAAAAGATGGCGTATGTGATCGCTGCGGCGGGGAACTTTATCAGCGAGCTGATGATAATCAAGAAACCGTTCAAACAAGATTGGAAGTAAACATGAAGCAGGCTCAGCCTCTAATGGACTTCTATGAAGAAAAAGGTTACCTTCGACATATTAACGGGCAGCAGGATATTGACAAAGTGTTTGCTGATATTCAAGAACTGCTTGGGGGATTACAATAATGATCATTTGTAAAACTCCTCGCGAATTGGACATCATGCGAGAAGCAGGCAGGATCGTTGCCTTAACTCATCAAGAACTTAAGCCATACATCCAGCCGGGAATCACTACCAAAGAACTGGATCAAATTGCTGAGAAATTCATATGCAAACATGATGCATTTCCTTCGTTTAAAGGGTATAATGGTTTTCGCGGAAGTATATGTGCTTCTGTAAATGAGGAACTTGTTCACGGTATTCCAGGTAATCGGGTACTTAAGGATGGCGATGTGATCAGCATCGATATTGGTGCTAAATACAATGGCTATCATGGGGATTCAGCCTGGACGTATCCAGTAGGAACCATTGATGAAGAAACAAAGCGGCTCTTGGATGTTACCGAAGAGTCATTATATAGAGGATTGAAGGAAGCAGTGCCAGGCATGCGTCTTTCAAACATCTCCCATGCTATTCAGACTTTTGTAGAAGATCAAAAATTCTCAATTGTCCGCGAGTATGTTGGACATGGAATCGGTCAAGACTTACATGAGGACCCGCAAATCCCTCATTACGGCCCTCCCAATAAAGGGCCTCGTTTAAAGCCGGGTATGGTATTATGTATCGAGCCTATGGTGAATGCGGGAAGCCGTTACGTAAAAACTCTGTCAGATGGATGGACGGTAGTAACGGAGGACAAAAAAATGTGCGCTCATTTTGAGCATACCATTGCAATTACCGAGGACGGTTTTGACATATTAACCAGGGCGTAGGAACGTGCTCAGGAAAGGCAGGCCGGTTTGGCCAATATGAATGTGTTCACATATAAAGGACATCTGATAAGAAGGGAGAAGATTTATAATGGCGAAAGACGATGTAATTGAAATTGAGGGTAAAGTAACCGAAACTTTGCCAAACGCTATGTTTAAGGTAGAATTAGAAAATGGTCATACTGTTTTAGCTCATGTTTCCGGTAAAATCCGTATGCACTTTATTCGTATTTTACCAGGTGATAAAGTAACAGTTGAGCTTTCACCGTATGATTTAACTCGCGGCAGAATCACATACCGATTCAAATAATCTGGTTCTCTCCGATCTATATAAGGAGGTTAAATCAATGAAAGTCAGACCATCTGTAAAACCGATCTGCGAAAAGTGTAAAGTTATCCGCAGAAAAGGAAAAGTAATGGTTATTTGCGAAAACCCTAAGCATAAACAAAAACAAGGCTAATTTTGAAGGAGGTGCACACAAATGGCACGTATTGCTGGAGTTGACGTTCCACGTGACAAACGTATCGTCATTTCATTAACATACATTTATGGTATTGGTAAACCAACAGCACAACAAATTCTATCTGAAGCAGGTGTTTCTGAGGACACTCGCGTTCGTGATCTTACTGAAGACGAATTAAACAAAATCCGTGATATCATCGACCGCCTAAAGGTTGAAGGTGATCTTCGCCGTGAAATCTCTCTAAACATCAAGCGTCTAATGGAAATCGGAAGCTATCGTGGTCTTCGCCACCGTCGCGGTTTACCTGTTCGTGGACAAAACACTAAAAATAATGCTCGTACACGTAAAGGACCAAAACGTACTGTAGCTAACAAGAAAAAATAATCTGTAAAGGAGGGTACTTTTCATGGCACGTAAAACTAATACTCGTAAACGTCGTGTGAAAAAGAATATTGAGACTGGTATTGCTCATATTCGTTCAACTTTTAACAATACAATTGTAACTATTACTGACAGCCAGGGTAATGCTATTTCTTGGTCAAGTGCGGGTGCTTTAGGATTCAAAGGATCTCGTAAGTCTACTCCGTTCGCGGCTCAAATGGCAGCTGAAACTGCAGCTAAAACTTCTATGGAACATGGTTTAAAAACTTTAGAAGTTACAGTTAAAGGACCTGGAGCAGGACGTGAAGCTGCAATCCGTGCACTTCAAGCTGCTGGTCTAGAAGTTACAGCTATCAAAGACGTAACTCCAGTCCCGCATAACGGATGCCGTCCACCAAAACGCCGCCGTGTTTAATTTTTCTGTATAGAATTTGTATCTCTGTCTATACTGGGATATGATAGGATTCTTCCTGCGTTCATACAGAAGATTATTTCAGTTGTTGCGCACAATCGGGAAAGTTAACATGGGGAATTTCGGTTAGGAAGATAACTAGCCGGGGTTTCGACGTTTT
>NZ_AUMQ01000043.1 GCF_000430765.1 Peribacillus kribbensis DSM 17871
TCCGAGGAACTTTAAGACGCAGCTTTCCTGAGGAAACAATCATTTCTCTTTCATAGTAGCCATTTCGGTAATCCGTACGGTTTGATGACCGTTCATGGGAACCGGCCTGGATATACTGATCCCTTTCTGTCTCCATGTACTGATTTAAGATAAGTACCAAGGAAGACTTCACAACATCGTTCAAGTCAGATTGTCCAATCTCAGCTTTAAGTTTATCGAAATCTAGTGTAAAATTAATTTGGGTCATCATCAGATCCTCCTGTGAATGTTTCTCGTGGTTGAAAACATTGTAACATGGAGGGCTGATGTGGCCCTTTTTCTTTTTACACAATTATATAGACTTAATCTCCATGCGGCATTTAACGGTAAAATCTGCAGAGGGAAGTCGGGGGCGGCTATCCCCGAAATGAAATAAAGGGAGAAATTCCCGCTAAATAATAAATATCATAAAAATAAGCTGAAATAGAGGGAGAAATTCCCCTTATTGACTCAAAAAATTAAAAAAGGGGGAGTTTTTCAAAGCATAACGGTAAAACCTCCCCTTAATTTAACCCTCAAGGAGCTCCACTCTGCATTTAACGGTAAAATCTCCCGTTATTTAGCCGTGCAGTTTACTAGATTAAGGACGAGGGATGAAGAGGGAAGCCGGGGTCTTATACCCTATCTGGAATAAAGGGAGAAATTCCCGCTAATTAGTAAATATCATAAAAATAAGCTGAAATAGAGGGAGAAATTCCCCTTATTGACTCAAAAAATTTAAAAAGGGGGAGTTTTTCAAAGCATAACGGTAAAACCTCCCCTTATTTTAACCCTCAACAAGCCCCATCCTGCATTTAACGGTAGAATCTCCCGTTATTTTAGCCTTACAGATTAATAGATTAAGGCCAAGAGATGCAGGTGGCCAATCCCTTTTCCCAAAGACCCAAAAAAAGCCGCCATCCCTTAGGATAGCGGCCACTCAAGTCAGCCTGTACAAATCATGATGATGTTTCCGTCAGGGTCCTTGATGGTGAAGAAGGATAAGTCGTCGAATGTGATGATGTTTGAGTTCATTGTGCAGTTGAGTGCTTCGGCATGTGCATAGGCGGCCCAGATATCATCTGTGTGCAGGTTTGTTTGGGGGGCTGAGGGGCTTGACCCCGTCCGGATCTGCATCCAGTGTGATGCCGGTGTGGCCTTCCACGTCCAGATTGAATACCGGCAGGCAGATTTCCTCTTTATTCAGCTCCTGGCCAAGCAGTTTGGTATACCAGATTGCAGCTTCCTCAAGATTTGAGACATGGATAAACACGGTGTTCATTTTGTTTTGAATCGGACTTTTCATGATTTTCACACTCCGTTAAGATATTTTCACCTTATATAACGGAGATTCAAAGATAAAAATATACGCGGGAACCAAGAAAATTTAAAAAATATGCTGAAAGTTTTCTGCGTTCAACTTCAACCCAAGTTCTTCCGCGGCAAGATTCAGCAGCTCCCAGGAAAAACAATAAAATTTCCATCTCACGATACGGTCTTCTTCATCTTCAAAACTGTGAATATTATTCAGACATAAACCATCATGCCTTTGCTCTATTTCCACCACCACATTTTTTCCCCACAGACGATAATAATAGGGAAAGATGTCTCCCTTAGCCTGACAGGTTTCCAGCCAGTCACGGAGAGAGTTCTTAATCGTTTCTTTCCTGCCATACTCCACTCCGGCATGGGTAATTTCAGTAACAACATCTTCATGCAGAAGGGAGGCAATCAAGCCGGGATCCTTATTTCTAAATCCCTCCAGCAGCACATCCATTGTTCTTCCACAAAAGCTTATTTGTTCAAATTGCCTCGAATATCTATGGATTGACCAGCACCGAAAGAGAAAACTGGATTTTTCAGACGGTTTTTCGATTGATCACGTTCGTTCAAAATTTCTGAACAGCGAGTTTGAACTGATGGAGAATCTGCAGTATCTCGCTTAGCAGCTGACTCCGAAGCAGTATATCTCCTTGATATTAGTCTATGTGCTGAGATTTACAGCTGCCGAGGCAGGCCAGATCATCGGATCCACCAAGGGAGCGGTGTCTGCCTGTGTCCAGCGTGCGAGAGAGGTTTTACGGGAAGCACCCCAGAACTCTGAGGCTGATTTAAAGAAGAATGCTCAAAAGATTGATAGTACTATTCAGCTCCTGAAAAACTTTCGAGAGCATAGAAAGAGACTTTAGTAGAGTTTCCTGGACTAAATCCTCGGCATCCCAGGGAGAATTCGTTAGCCTGTAGCAGTAATACCAAAGATCTTTGCGATATGGCTCGATCTTTTCTTTATACTCTTTTTCAATTCTCCGCAGGTCTTCACCAAGAAAAGATAAATTGTTTTCAGTGCCCATTTCCTGCCTCCAAAGCTGCTTTTTTATGGATGAATAATTTAATTTGGGATTTTAATGAATGAGCCGATCACCAGCCCCTGCCAGCGTGCCGGGCGCCTTTGTTTTATACCGCTGAAGAAAAGCTATGATATGAATGATCGCCCCTATGTATCTGTCTTTTCGGATAATGCCGCCTTCATATTTTTTTAGTGAAAATATACCATGGATGGGAAGCGGGATGAAGACTAAATTTCAAACCTAACCGGTAGAACCTACATGATGCCTCTTCTAAAAAAGTTCCATCTTGTACCAAAAATCATGTTGACTATGGAATTAGGGATGCTTTATATTTAATTAAATAGTCTAAAGATTCAAAACTATTATGTTTGTTTTTATCGCTTCTGTCGAGACTGACCTCCCAGGCAGCGGCGGTATTAGCATAAAGGAGCGGTTCCTGACCTTCAGCAGCAGGAGCTGTTTCTTAAAAAGCAGTCCCTGTCCTTCAGCAGCGGGGGCTGTTTTTTTTATGTTTTTACTGAGCGGCCGGCTTCTTTTCCAGTTTCTATTTCGAGATTCTGAGACTAACTAGTTCCGAAACAAAATCCCAGCGGGTAAGCTCGCAGCTTCTAGAGTGGAAAAGAAGAAAAATGGACCTTGAGGATAAAAGTCCTGTGCCTGCCAAAAGGATGTATAACTTAAATCCTAAGAGTTTTCTTCCAAGTGGAATTTCTTTGTGCAAAATGAAATGAAATCTTGTACAAAAAAATGTATTGAAATTGTAACATTTTAAATTTATAATAAAAAACAAATCTTCAGAAAAATTTGAAGGTTATAAAAAGGGGGGTATTTGATTGAAAAAGAAATTATCGTTTCTTTTGGTCCTCGTGCTGGCTTTAGGTACGTTTTTAGCTGCATGTAGCAGCAGTAAAAACACGGCCTCGAACGAAGGCACCAAAAACAATGACGGCGGAGGAACCAAAACCACAGAAACTAAGAAAGAACAGGTGCTGAACTTATTGGCATCCGCAGAAATTCCGTCCATGGATTCTACTTTAGCTACCGACAATGTTTCCTTTAACGTTATGAATAACGTTTATGAAGGTCTATATCGTTTAGGACAAGACAATGAGCCTGTACTTGGCATGGCTGCTGAAGAGCCGAAGGTTAGTGCAGATGGAAAAGTATGGACATTCAAACTTCGTGATGCAAAATGGTCCAATGGCGACCCTGTAACTGCTAACGACTTCGTGTTCTCCTGGAGACGTGCTGTAGATCCGGCAACTGCCGCTGAATATGCGTACATGCTGTACGATGTGAAAAATGCAGAGGAAATCAACACTGGTAAAGCGAAGGTTGACACACTTGGCATTAAAGCAATCGACAACAAAACTTTGGAAATTACGCTTAAAAACAAGCTTCCATATTTTAAATCTTTAATGTCATTTGCGACATTCTTCCCTGAAAATGAAAAGTTCATTAAAGCTCAAGGTAAAAACTATGCTTTAGAAGCGGCTAATGGTGTTTACAATGGTCCTTTCGTATTAAGCGACTGGAAACATGAGCAAAGTTTCCAGCTTAAGAAAAATCCTACTTATTGGGATAAAGATGCAGTTAAACTTGAGACAATCAACTTCAACATCGTTAAAGATACAGCTACAGGCGTAAACCTGTATGAAACGAAAAAGGCAGACCGTGTTACACTTAACGCCGAGTTCGTTGATAAATACAAAAATGACAAAAACTTTGCAACTACTCCTGATACTACTGTTTATTTCCTTCGTTTGAATGAAAAGAACAAAGTATTGGCTAACCGAGATGCACGTAAAGCGATCGATATGGCATGGGATAAAAAATCCTTCGTTGATGTAATCCTGAACAACGGTTCTAAGCCTGCAAACTTCCTGGTGCCTCGTGCATTTGCTAAAGGTCCGGACGGCAAAGACTTCCGTGATACAAACGGCGACCTTTCCAAGCTTGATGTAGCTGAAGCGAAGAAGCTTTGGGCTAAAGCGAAAAAAGAAGCTGGATTTGATAAAGTAAGCCTTGAGCTTCTAAACTATGATGATGACAACTCCAAAAAGATCTCTCAGTACCTGAAAGAGCAGCTTGAAACAAATCTTGACGGCTTATCCATCTCAATCAAGCCGCAGCCGTTCAAGCAAAAGCTTGATCTTGAGTCTAAAGGAAACTATGACTTCTCATTCGCTGGATGGGGACCAGACTATCAAGATCCTATGACATTCCTGGATATGTTCGTAACTGGCGGAGCTCACAACCAAATGGGCTATTCCAACAAACAATATGATAAGCTGATCAATGATTCAAAAGGTCCTCTTCTTAATGACCTTGGTGCTCGCTGGAAAGCAATGCTTGATGCTGAGAAAATCTTGATGGATGATGCAGCTATCTCTCCAATGTATCAAAGAGGAAATGCATACCTTCAGCGTGAATACGTAAAAGGTATTGTTGACCACCCATTCGGAGGAGACTTCGGATATAAATGGGCTTACATTCAGTAAGCTGTCATCCAGAAAAGGATGCGCTAAATTGGCGCATCCTTTTCTATTTTTGTGAAGAAAACAAGATATTGGAAATCCGCTTCTCTCCTCATGTATGATATAAAAAAATCATCTATGTTAGGAGCTGGATTGTGAGAGGCCGTAATCGATTTATTACTATACTTGTTCTTCTCAACGTGTTGATCATTTATATGGGCTGGAATATCTGGAAGTGGCTTCATATGGCATTGGGATTTCAGCACCCGGAATGGTTTATCCTGATTTATGCTCTTGTCTCTTACGCCTATATCCTTTCGAGAAAATGGAAGAACCTGAAGCTGCTGCGTACAGTTGGATCTGTGTGGATGGGCTTTTTTCAATATGGCGTGCTGATCTTTCCGGCTGCGGATCTTCTGGTTTTAATCCTGATAGCAGCAGGTGTAACCCTCGAACATGCTGTGCTGTTTTCCGGGCTTGCTGCTCTTCTTGCTTTCCTGGTTCTTTTTGGTTTGGGTCTGTTTAATGCGTACAGCCCGGTTATCCGGAAATATGAGATCGAGGTGAAACACAAGAACTCTGGGAGGAAATCCATTCGAATGGCTGTGGCATCGGATATGCATTTCGGCTGGCTGTCAGGAGCGGGGCATGCCAGACGGCTTGTCCGGAAGGTGAAGGATCTGGAGCCTGATTTGATTCTTCTGCCTGGCGATATTATCGATGATGAGCCTGGCCCATTTGTGGAAAAGAAGATTGATCAGATACTGAAGGAGCTTCAGGCGCCGCTAGGGGTATTTGGCGTGCTTGGGAATCATGAATATTATGGCGGGGAGATCCCTGAATATCTGAACATAATGGATCGAATCGATATAAAGATATTAATGGACGAAGTAGTGAAGATAGATGAAGGGTTGTATTTGATCGGCAGGAAGGACCGCATGGACGCCAAGCGCAAATCCTTTCAGGAACTGGCAGAAAAGGTGGACCGCAGCAGTACAGTCATTTCCATGGATCATCAGCCTTATGAGCTGCATCAGGCTGAAGAGGCAGGGGTGGACATCCTGTTTTCAGGCCATACCCACCGCGGACAGATGGCACCGAACCATTTGATCACAAGGAAAATGTATGAGCTCGATTGGGGCTATAAAAAGAAAAATCAGCTTCATGCTTTTGTGTCTTCGGGCTACGGATTTTGGGGGCCGCCGCTCAGGCTCGGCAGCCGCTCCGAAATCCTGCAGGTCGATGTCCGCTTTATCTGACCCCGGACTTTGTAACGTCTGGGGCTTTTTTATGTGAACTTTTTGGTTACTAAATTTGCATATGTGCTCGGGTGAAGCAGCGGGTATTTAAAGAATAAGCTTGAATCCTTTATTTCCTTCGATACAGCCAGGTGACCGTCGATGAGATTCTTCGTACTGGATGCAAACTCCTTACCCTTTACTAGAACGCCCAGCTCAAAATCATGGCACGCGCTTCGTTCATTGATATTATAAGATCCGTGAAAGACGGCGTTCGCCCGTTTATCATAGGAAATTTTCCAATGGGAAAAGCGCCCTGTATGGCTGTAATCAAAAAAGGAAACTCCGTTTTCAAACGGCTTATACATATTGCTTTTTACAGCCGGCCGGTTTGTCAGATGATCATTCACATATAAGGGATTGCAGATGGTAATCCGGCCAGCCTGCTCAGGAGGAAGGCTTTTTAGTTCATCCCAGAATGCCTGGTCGATTAAGTAGGGATTGATGATAACGGCTTCGTCTCCGGCATAGGATATCAGGGATAAGTAATATTGCTGAATGAGATTTACCGGATTGCCGGGAAAGCTTGAGATAATGGTACACTCTTCTCTTCCAAAATTCAGGTCCTCATCGCTTTGATAAAAGGAATCGCCTGGTTTATAGACGTCCCCGCCAAGAACTGTCCATTGAAAAGCAAATACTTCATTCAATGATTGAGCAGCTGCGCCTCTAATCCGGAAGCAGCCATCCTGCCACTCTCCCTCCTCTCTGGGCACACCCTGTGGATTATCCTGTTGGACAGGCGTATCATACGTATATTGATCGCCGATATTCAGGCTGCCCACGATCGAGGTTTTCCCATCTATCACCATAAATTTTCGGTGATTAATAACATTTAAATCAACAAGATACTCTTCCTGGACGTAATCCTGGAGACACAGGGTGCTTTCAGGAACTCCTTTTTCTTTTAGTTCCTTCCTTTTTTGCGGCCACTCATCCTTGGGATAGCAGTTATGGAAGGTATTTACGATTTTGCAGCCTGCAGATGTAAGCCTGTCAGCAATCTTTTGAAAGTCGCCAACCTGAAGGCTTTTTTCGTACCCGATGGCTGTAACTCCGAAGTCCACCATCAAACGTACCTGGACTCCCCTTGATAAAGCATCAAGGAGTGCCTCTGAGACCATGGTTCCTGATGTGTCATTAAAAAACAGCATAACGGAAAAGTGAATATACCTCTGTGCCTTTTTAATCTCCTCTACAAGTAATTCCAGGCACTCGGGCCCGTTTATAAAAGCCTCAACTTGATTGTTCCAAGTAGTTTTTGGAGAGAGTGCTTCCAGTTTACGAAGATCGAGCTTTCTTACATGATGGGTAAGTTCTTCGATGGTCTTGTGATCGATGCCAGGGATGGAAAGGATTTGTTCATAGGTGGTGAATACGCCGCCAAGCTGCTGGCGGAATTTTGACGCAGCCTCAAAGGGGATGTGTGCTTTCGTGAAGGCTGCCGCTTCTTTTGAGTCAGTGACAACCTTTTCGATGGGTCCTTTGGAAAGGAAGTAGTTTAAGAAGTTGATCGTTCCGGCCTGGAGTGTTTTGTTTTGTTCTGGCTGAATAGTAGACATAAGCGTTCCTCTTTCTAAAACAGTAATACTATTCCATACCCACTTCTTCTAATAAAAAAACAGGCCATAGGCGGCCTGCTCATTCTTCCTCAGAATCTTCAGTCGGAGAGATTAACCCAAGTTTATCGGCATCCTCAATTTTATAGCTGATCAAAACATATTGATAGGTTGCCTCTTCCTCATCGGATTCCTGGGGAGGAAGCTCGGGCAAGGGCTCTTTGTCCATCCTGTTTTTCCCCATGGCCTGCATGATCGGTTCCATGGTTTTCCGCCATTCTATTCCTGTCATCCGGTCTGTGCTGCTATTGATCGTTACATTATAAGGGAGTCTTTTGTACTCCACTCCTGACTGCTTATCCTCCCTGACCTTCTCCAGTGCTTTTTGAAACAGCTTCAGGCCGGGATCGAGCCTTCGGTGGACCAGGGACATGGTCAGCTCCACTGAGTCGGATTGTTCGTCCAGATTGCCGCTGTAAACCACATCCTCAATATTGACAGCCCGGTAATATTTTTCAGTAAGATTTCCATGCTGCTTAGTGTCTACCACTTCCAGGAGCTCAAGCTTCATCATTTTTTTGACATGATAATAAAGATTTAAAGGATCCTCTCCCAGCTGCTCCGCCAAATATTTGACGGTAACAGGCTTATCCTGTGCCAGGTGCAGAATCCGGCTCCGTCTGGGATCAGACAGAACCTTCATTAATTCCATAGATGAAATTTTCCACTTCAAGATGATATCCCCCAACCATCAAAGATGTATGGGCTGCAGTCATTTCCAGATACAGCCATATAAATAAGAATACCATATTGACTTCGCACAGTCTTAATCAATTGTCCGGACAACCTTCACGGTTAAAAGAATAATCACGATCCAGAGAAGCAGGAGCATGCTTGAAACCAGCATGATGACGCTGATCGAGAGTCCTGCTGTCAGCAATGCCGCAACGAGTGCATACGAAATAGGTGTAAACCCGTTAGAGGCGGTAGACATCAAGCTCTGGACACGGCCCATCATCTCTGGCTCTACAATCTGCTGAGTGATGGAAGGTCCGATAATATTGCTGATGGCTAAACATACTCCAGCGGTGAAGAGAATGCCCAAGGCAGGAGTCGTGGAGTTCAGCTGGCTGACCGAACCATTCAAAATGGCCATCGTGCCGATCAGTGAAAGGCTCAGGATGGAGCGTTTCCGCTTAAAATTCACGATTCCCGTGAATAAGGCGCCGGCCAGCATCCCGATTGCAAGGGAGCTTTCAATTACGCTGAGGTCCATCACATCTCCGTGAAACCTTCCTTCAACAAGGAGAGGAAGGCCAGCATTCATGGGCCCAACCAGAAAGAGATTGGCAATAACAGAAGTAATCATGGATGTAAGGAGATATGGAACTCGTTTTACATAAAGGATGCCTTCTTTTAAATCCTTAAAGAATCCAGCCGTTTTTTTAAAGGAAGAGTTTTTCTTTGGTTCCTTCATGAAAAGTACGAAAAGCCCGCTGAGCATAATCATGATCCCGGCTGTGGCAAAGGAAGCTTTAAACGAGCCGAACTTAATGAGTGCTCCGGCAATAACAGGGCCCAGGAGAAAAGAAAGCTGATTGGTCGTTTGCAGGACAGAGTTGGCCCTTACTAATTGTTCCTTAGTCACCAGGGTAGGGAGGATTGAATTGCTTGCAGGCCAGAAAAACGAGTCAAGGATGCCAAAGATACAGGCGAAGACAAATAGGATGGATATGCTTGCCGCCCCCTGGAAAACAAGATAAGCAAGAACCAGAACAAGCAGGCCTCTGGAGATGCTGGAAATGCTCATGATGACCGACCGGCGGATCCTGTCGGCTGCGACTCCCCCAATGGCCATCAAAAGCACACGCGGAATGGTAGTGGCCATCAGGATTAAGCCAAGCTTCGCATCCAGATTCAAGCCTTTGATCACATACCAGGTCTCCGACATTAAATAAATCGAAAATGCAAAGCTTGATAAAATGGCTGCACCTGCCAAACAAAGGAACCTGGAATTTTTCCATAAAAGACTGAGAGAAACTGCCTGCTGCTCCATAGAGAGAGTTTTAGCCTGTTCCATATTTTTTCCTCCTGATCATTGGAATTAAATACATCATTGTAATTTATTACAGCGTTATAATTTATTCTATGACAGGATACATAAATTGTAAATATTTTTTTATATTTTTCTGACATTTATTAAAAAGGAAATTTTTTCTAAATTCATTCGTAGAAAAACTTATAGGAGGAAGGAAAATGAATACATACGAATATAAGACCATCAAAATTGAGGGTAAAGGATTTTTTAATACTTCTTACGAAAATGATAAGCTGTTGAATGAATATGGGGCAGAGGGCTGGAAGGTCACAGCCTCCTTTCCCTAGATGCTTAATGGGAGTGCAGTTTCGTTTCGATTTACTACACATTGATGAAAGAACATACTTGATGGATTGCTGAGGTGCTGTTCATGAAAGAAGTCAGAGAGCTGATTCACACACGAAAACAGGGAGTAAAGGAAATAGATATCCAAGCAGCAGAAGACAAACTGGCTGTGACTTTTCCCGAACAATATCGGGATCTATTTAAATTAGTCAATAACGCTGAAATCGGAGAATGGATTCTTTACCCTGTCAAAGATGAGGGAAATCCGAAATCATGGGATGATGTGGTCAGGCAGAATACAGAAGTCAGGGAAGATAGAATGCCAGGGGACTTTATTGCCATCGGAGAAGATGGGTCAGGAGATAAGCTTTGTTTGAAAACGAGCAATGGGATCATAGAGGACCAGATCTATCTCTGGTATCATGAAACGGCAGAAGTAGAGGATTACGCTGCCAGCCTTAGAGAATTTATTGTCAGAAAGACGGAAGAAGGATAAGCGGTTACCTGGTATGTAAAAAAGCATCCAGATGGGCTGGATGCTTTCATTATTATAAAATTTTGCCGGATAGTAAGACGCCTAAACAGTTATCTGTGACATCTGTCACTTCGCACTCTGTTAAAGCTATGTGTTTTTCTGCTTCTAATAGTTTGGCTGATTCCATGATTTCTTGATTGTCTTCGTAACTCTCAGTGATCATGATAAAAGAAAAATCGCCTCGGTCTGTTGATCTCTCTTGTTTAATTTGGTCTAATAAAAATCCCTTTTCCATATGATCCCCCTATTTTACTTTCTTGATGAAAGAAATATTTCCTAAAAATCTGCACTATGAGGCAGGAAGGACAAAGGTGCTTAAGTGTCAGCTTTATGAAATACCTGCTGGAGTTATCTACAATTCAATCATATCAGCTATAGGTCCATAGTCATATTGGGAAATATTCTGGCCATTTCAACGATATTCATATTTTTGAACACATAAAGGGAGACGGACAGCAGTCCTTTTAACTAAATGAGAGTTGGTATAGTTGGGAAACTTTTATGGGAATTTTAAGTTTCTATTTATTGGAAGCAGTTTTTTAAATATCTTAAGTAGTCTGGACTCCGGAGGCTGTAAGAAAATGGTTCGGAGCAGGACGGCTCCGAACCGATTAATTTTGAAACAGCTGCTGGCTTTTCTCCATATATGTAATGGCTTCTTTATACATTCCCTTACTCTTATAGTGTTTTTCCAGCACACTATAGAGCTCCTCGCCGTGGACCTTTTGTAAATTGTCTTTTTCAAGCATGGGAAGCAGGTGGTTTTCTAAATAATGAAAGGCTTCGTCTTCATTCTTGAATAATAATAAGTGATATTCAGCCAAGTGCTGATATTTTTTTATGCCCGATTTTTTGGCGAGGGTCTTTAGCTTTTTGAAAGCGGGAAAGCTGTCTTCCATATTTTCAATATATAATAAATCCGCGTATCCATACAGGCTTGTAAGATAATACGGACTTGCAGGATCCTGAAGTTCAAGGCTTAGTTTATAGTATTTTAAGGCCTCTCCGTTATCCTCCAGCTTTCTATAAAGATACGCCATATTATGATAGATTTGAGGACGCAGATTTTCCTGGTCTTTAAAAATTTCCAGGCTCCTCAATAAATGCTCATAGCAATCTATGGCCTCTTTGAAAATTCTCGTATGGGTATAATGGATGCCCAAAAGCATCAGGGTATGGATGATCCTGATAAAATTATAGTTTTCAGAGAACAGGGCAAGCGCTTTTTTGGCATAATGAACGGAAACACCCGGTTCTTCCTTCAGGCTCTTGGTCAGCGCCATATAATAATAAAATTCGCCGATATCTTTGGAAAGGAAATTGGTGGTCAATAGCTGCATAAACAGTTCTTCGGCTTCCTCATACTTATTCTCGGTCATAAGAAGAATGGCACTATAATAAGTGAAGGAGTAATGATCCTGCTGGGAAAAATTCTTTTTATTTTTTAAAAGCATACTTTTATGTTCTTCAGCTTTTTCAAGGTCTCCGCAAAAGGTGTAATACCTTAATTTCATAAGGGAGAACTGATTGATATAAGAAGAATATAAAATAAGCTCCTCCAATTCTTCTAAAGAGTTATAGATCTCCGCTGCTTTATCTCTTTGAATATAGATGATTGCCGTGTGCAGCTCATCCAGCAGCTTCCCTATTTTCTCTTCTTTTTCATGAACTTCTTTTAAATCTATATCCAGCTTCTCTAATAATAGTTTTAGAGTATCCTGATTCACTTCTTTTGTATTATTTTCTATTTTGCTCAAATGCGGGGTAGAACAAATTCCAGAGGCAAGTTCTCGCTGAGTGATATTTTTTCGAATTCGATAGGCCTTAATCAAGGAGCCCAGCTTCATAATAACCCTCCTAGTATCTCTACATTAAAAATATACCATTTGACAGGTGTAAAGAGGGTGAAAAATGATAATTTGTATTGGTTTAGGGGGGGATTACCGATATACTTTAAAAATCGATTTATGATTTGTCTATGTGAAAAATAGAAGTATAGGAGATTTGCCACGTTATCCTTTCTAAACAAAGATACAAAACGCAGAAAGAGAGTATTCAGGAATGCGGTTGTTAAATAAGAACAACCGCTTTTATGGCGTGTAAAAAAATTGAATCTAACCATACGAACAATGATAGCGTTTCCATTTGTAATCTGCACCTTTCCAGAAGTTGACACAGCTCTCTAAATGCACTAAATTTGTTTACAAAGTGGAGAATCGCTTTAAAGGAATAAAGAACTGTTGGAAGTCATGTGAAATCTATCACAACAAAACATGAATGCTGAGCTGGAGGGGATATGGATGGTACGGTTTGAAAATGATTATGCTGAGGGTGCTCATGAGCGGATTCTGAAACGATTGGTGGAAACCAATGAAGAGCAGACACCTGGATATGGGATGGATGAGCATTGTGAAACGGCCAGGGCCTATATTCGAAGAGCTTGTGAGTCAGAAGAGGCAGATGTACACTTTCTGGTTGGCGGAACACAGACCAATACAACGGTGATCGCGTCCATATTACGTCCGTATCAAGGCGTAATTGCTGCGATTTCCGGGCATATTGCCATACATGAAACAGGGGCTATTGAAGATACGGGCCATAAGGTGCTGACTGTTCCGAGTGAAGATGGGAAAATCCAGGCAGAACAGGTGAAAGAATTATGCGATGCCCACTGGAATGACGGAGGTCCTGAGCACTTGGTACAGCCTGGCATGGTTTATATTTCACAGCCTACCGAAAATGGCACCACGTACAGTAAAGCTGAACTGGAAGAGCTGAGTAAGGTCTGCCGGGAACTTGGGCTGCCGCTCTTTATAGATGGTGCCCGATTGGGCTATGGCCTGGTTTCTGAAGGAAGTGATCTATCCCTGGCAGATATTGCGAGACTCAGTGATGTGTTTTATATCGGGGGAACGAAGATAGGAGCCTTGTTCGGGGAAGCCGTTGTCATTATTAATGAGGACTTGAAAAAGGATTTCCGTTATTTCATCAAGCAAAGAGGCGGATTGCTGGCGAAAGGAAGACTGCTTGGGATCCAATTCGAAACCCTTTTTGAGGATGGCTTATACTTTGAAATGTCCCATCATGCCGTCGAAATGGCCATGAACATCCGCGAGGCATTTATCGAAAAAGGCTTTTCACTGCGATACGATTCCAAGACCAATCAGCAGTTCCCTATTTTACCCAATGATGTGCTGGAGAAACTCAGCAAAACGTACTCCTTTTCCTTCTGGGAACACATCGGCGATTCACACAGTGTGGTTCGGTTTTGTACCAGCTGGGCGACTAAAAAGGAAAATGTTAAACAGCTGATCGAGGATATCAAGGCGTTAGAAATGGAATATGCAAGCGTGTAAAAAACATTTTATAGAGATTGCCGGGAACGTTCCATCTGGCAATCTTTTTTAATGTTTATGCATGATTAAAGCAAGGAATCCTTGCTGGCTTTTCCTTATAAATATGCGGCAAATAATCTATTTTGGAATGAAGATAAGCTCCAGCCGCTCATACAGCGGATTAACGAGCGGTATGTCCATTCTGATACAAAGGAGAAAATCTACTGTTATATGCTCCGTATCTTCCTTGAGGAAATATATAATACAGTGATCCTCGATGAAACAGGCCATGATATAAATGGGTGGCGAATTGACTGCAAACGATTAGGGATCAATTCTTGAATCAGTGATCTCTGTTAAAAACAAAAAATCCGGCCGCTGCAGCGGCCGGATTTCTGTCATTAATGGGCATTGCCCTGTGTAAGTTTTTTCTTTTTCAAGGACTTCCTTTTTGCGTAATATCTCTGCTCGCGTTTGTGGAAGCTTTATTCAATTTCCTCTAAAGAACGGCCCTTGGTTTCAGGGACATATTTCTTAACAAAGATAAGGGACAGAACGCCGAATCCCACAAATATAAAGAAGGTGGACGATAGGCCGACTGCGGCATTGAGCACTGGGAACAGCAGGCCTGACTCAAGATTCTGAAGTGTCGGAGCCTGGTAGCCATTCATCCGTTAAAAATGTCTTTCCGTAGCGAACTTGTCCATGCCGAATCTTCTTATTGTGAATAAAATAGATTACTAGAACACATGAGGTGATGGGATGACACTTTATTCTGGGAGGGAACTGCCCTATTGGAAAAACCTGCCTTACGCTGGAGAGACAAGCCTTCCGA
The DNA here is from genome assembly GCF_000430765.1 of Peribacillus kribbensis DSM 17871. Classification (GTDB taxonomy): domain Bacteria; phylum Bacillota; class Bacilli; order Bacillales; family DSM-1321; genus Paraperibacillus; species Paraperibacillus kribbensis. Next base: position 14,789 of record NZ_AUMQ01000043.1, read on the forward strand.
AAGGAATTGATCCAGCTGCAGGTTCTTGGCCGACCTTCTTTTTAAGAAGAAACAGCAGGGGAGAATTTTTAGATGGAGAGGGCCAGAAACTATCATTTAATCTCCCGCATCCATCGAAAATAGATTTTGCGGGAAGAGAATTGGAGGTAGTGAAAAAAGCGCTGCGCAATCTGACGCCGGAGCAGATTACCATTGCTGAATATTGGGGGGCAGGGCCGGCTACCAAGCAATGGACTCCAATCATTGACCGGCTCGTTGATACGTATAACTTATCGCCTGCTTATGCGGCAAGAGTATTGGCGGTGGTTCAGGCGGGGATTCATGATACCTTTGTGGTGACCTGGTATCTTAAATTTCTATGGCAGGTGCCGCGCCCGAATCAATTGGATCCTAAGCTTAGGACAATCCTCTGTACGCCGAAATTTCCAGCATACCCATCAGGACATGCGGCCATTTCAGGATGTGCCGAAGTGATTCTGAGCTACTATTTTCCGGCTGAAGCCCAAAAGCTGAGACGGCTTGCGGAAGAAAATGCGGTATCCCGCATTTATGCAGGCGTCCATTTTCCTGCTGATGGATCAGGAGGGCTTTCACTTGGAAGACAGATCGGACATATTGTGGTAGATCGGATTAAAAGAGCCCTCGACAAAAATGGGGATAGGATCGACATCCCTCAGCAAGAAAATCGAAGTGCCATTTTGATTCCGCCTCCATACCGTCAGGCCATTCCTTTCCCAAGAGGCAGGGACTGTTCTTCTCTCCTGGATCCGCGGGAGGACCCGGAAGCACGGTCATAAAATATTCAAATATTTCCCAGTGTATTTTTGCTATAATGAAAGCGGAAACCAAGGGGGAATATAGATGGAGAAATGGTATGGCTCAGCAGGAATTTGTATAGATCAAGAGGGACGGATTCTCATGGTGCTTCAGGGGAAAACGGAAGAGGAAAAGCGATGGACCATTCCTTCAGGCGGCCTGGAGACAGGTGAAACCTTCGCTGAATGCTGCCTCAGGGAAGTCTGGGAAGAAACCGGATATCGTGCAGAATTGATCAAGCCCTTATTCGTCAAAAACGGAACGTCCTATGGAATAGAAGTGGAGGTCCACTACTTCGAGCTTCGTGTAATTGGGGGTACAGCCGCTATCCAGGACCCAGATGAACTGATCCATGAGATTGCCTGGAAGCATCCTCATGAACTGGATGAGCTGGTTTTGTCCTTTCCGGAGGACCAGGGATTCTTGATGGATTATGCAGCAGGAGTCCACTCATAGGATGAACAGGAGCGGCCTTATGGGTCGTTTTTTTATGGAAACAATCGGGGGTAAACGAGACAGTAAATTGTTGTAGTAATTAGTACCATAAAATAAAAATATTACATAATATGATATAATTATACTAGATACACACTTATTGGTACGGGAGAGACGCGGAATGATTACTAGAGTAAAAGAACTGTTTAATGACAGTTCCAAAGACCTGAAGAAATTACAAAAACAGGTTTCTCAAGTGAATAAACTAGAATCTAAATATGAGAAGTTTTCTGATGAAGAGTTAAGAGGAATGAAGGATCATTTCATAGAGCTTCTGGGGCAGGGAAAAGCCCTGGAGGATATAAGTATAGATGCATTTGCTGTGGTCCGGGAGGCGGCTAAGCGGGTCCTTGGCCTACGTCATTATGATGTGCAGCTGATCGGGGGCTTTGTGCTGAATGAGGGAGCATCGCCCAGATGAATACAGGGGAAGGAAAGACCCTGGTCGCGACCCTGCCGAGTTATCTGCATGCCCTTGAGGGGAAGGCGTCCATATCATTACGGCCAATGAATATCTTGCGCGCCGTGATAAGGAGCTGATGGGCAGTGTTCATGAATTCCTGGGACTGACTGTGGGTCTGAATATTTCACAGGTTTCCCCGGAAGAAAAGGCAGAAGCATATAAAGCGGATATTACATATGGGACGGGAACGGAATTTGGTTTTGATTTCCTCCGCGACAATATGGTATCAAATCTGACAAGCAAGGTGCAGCGCGGCCATCATTATGCCATCGTGGATGAAGTAGACAGCATCCTGATTGATGAGGCGAAGACGCCGCTCATCATTGCCAGCAAAAACAGTGATGGAGCGGATCTGTTCAATATTACGGCCGGTATCCTGAAGGAATTCAAGGAAGATGCCGACTATGAAGTGTTCCATGAATCCAAACAGGCCCATTTGCTTGACCCGGGAGCGGCAAAGATTGAGGCTGCGTTTGGAATCGATAATCTCTATGATGCGGAGCACGGGGAACTTCTTCACCATATCAGCCAGTCGCTCAGGGCCCAGGTTCTGATGCATAAGGACGTCGATTATATCGTGAAGGAAGGAAAAGTGGTCATTATTGACGGCTTTACCGGCCGGATCATGGAGGGGCGGACCTTCAGTGAAGGTCTTCACCAGGCGATCGAGGCAAAAGAGGGGCTTGAGATTTCGGAGGAAAACGAAACACAGGCGACCATCACGATCCAAAACTACTTCTGCCTCTATGGGACATTATCCGGGATGACAGGAAGCGCAACTCCTTCCAAGACCGAGTTCTGGGAGACGTACCGCTTGAAGGTCATCACCATTCCGACGAATAAGGATATCCAGAGAATCGATTTGGAGGACCTGGTCTTCCAGCGCACCGAGGATAAGATGAAGAAGATTCTTTCAGAGGTTAAACGCCTGAATAAAGAAGGACGTCCGGTGCTGATCGAGAATCAGATCAGTGGACTGCAAAAGGAAAAATTGACGGAGCTTATGGCCGGCCTTCCGCGTCTTGCTCCAGGTGAAGTCAACTTCATCGGAATTGAAGCAGTCTGAACAGGAGATGGTTCGTTTGCCGTCACCGTCCTGATCCGGAACGGAAGTGAAAAGACGATCAAGCTTGAACAGATTCCCCTTATTGAGGAGGATGCTGCGGGAGATGTGATCTGTAAAGGAAGCTTCAAACTTGCGGATTTCCAGGTAAAGGGAAACACGAGCAAGCCATGGACCTTTATTTTCCCGGCGTCACTCGTAGAAAAACAAAGTCCTGATTTGAGCAGCTGGAAGGTCTATCCGCCGAGTGCACAATAACTTGATTGGTTTTCGTAAACAGCCTTTCTAAAAGATCGAAAATCGTAGGCAGCTGATTGGCTGGTGACAGCAAAGATGGGAGCCGCCTTGCGGAAAGTCATAGAATAGAAGAAATCAGGCTGTTAGGACAGCTTAAAGTTTCATAACCTGATAACAGAAGCAGTAGTTTAACAGTTTTATAGAGGCAGCATTAAAAAGGAAGAAGGACAGAGCAGGGGAAATGAGACAAGGAAAATGGTTTAAAGTATGTGTTGTGATGCTGGCCTTGATTGTGGTTTCCGTTATCGGGATACGAATGAAAAACAGCAGTGTACAGGCAGAAAAACGCTTGGTTCAAGAACAAAACAAACCGCTGGAAAACAAGACGGATGCTACTCACCCGGATCTGTTTGAAAACAATCTGGTGAAGGCAGAGAAATCCAGGACGCCCGCACCGGCTCTGGATGAAGGATATGCTGAAGCAGTTTCTGAGCCTGCCAAAGAAAAACCGGCTGTGGCGCCGGCACCTCCAAAGGCGGCCGAGGCTTCTAAGCCGGCAGCAGAGCCAAAGACACAAGCGGTACAGCCTGCTCAAGAAAAACAAATGGCCGCTGTTCCGAAAGCACATCAGCCCCAGAAGGAAGAGCCTGCTTTGGACCAGGCCCAAAAGCCTGCCCAGAAAGGGGAACAGGCTCAGAGCGGAGGGCAAAAGCCTGCTTCGGTTCCATCCCAGGTTAAAGAGCCTGCCCCAAGGCAGCCGGCAAACGTACAGCCTCCTAAAGCCGGCAGTAAAGTCATTTATCTGACCTTCGATGACGGGCCGAGCAGGGATACGCTAAAGCTCATCGACACGCTCAATGCCTATGGAGTAAAGGGGACTTTCTTTATGCTTGAGCCGAATATGCGCAGCTATCCAGGCACCATTTCTGCCTTGAAAAAGAATGGAGAAGTTCTTGGCTTGCATGGGGTCACACATGATGCGAAAAAAATCTACAGATCGCCGCAGACGGTCGTCACTGAAATGACGGCCGCCCAGAATACGCTAAGAAAAATGACCGGAATCAAAACGAACTTAATCCGCACACCCTACGGCTCTTCTCCTTATATGAAGCCGGATTATATGAAAGCCGTTAACAACGCTGGATTCAAATTATGGGACTGGACCATCGACACCAATGACTGGCGATACAAAAACGGAGAATTTGTCAGTAAAACCATCAAAGATCTTGAACACTATCCATACCGGACTGCTCCTCGTATTCTTCTTATGCACGACAAACAAACAACGATTGCCCATCTTGGCGAGCTTCTCATCTGCCTTAAAAAGAATGGCTATTCCTTTGGCCTTTTGAATGAAGGCATGAAGCCATACAGCCAGGAACATTAAAAGCTCCATTTGAGGGCTTTTTTTTCTGCCGTAAATTAAGGGTTTAGGGTACCGCGTAAACAGGAATAGACCCCCTTAAAGGTGATACATCTGATGAAGATTTTCACTCAAGCGCATATTGAACGGTTTATCTTCGAGGCTGCCTTGGTATTTTTAGGACATTTCCTGATCTCGCGCGGATTGATTTTTATCGCCAGCAGAAGCAGCCATTTTAAACAGAGATTCTTAAAGGCTTTTCATTCCTTTTTAGGCTGTGACCTTTTATGGGGTCATCCTTCTATTTTTATTTCTATTCTCCAAGGAAAAATATAAGGATTAAAAAACTCGCTTGACGCGAGTTTTTTCTTACGAAAAGTGGTCCAGCACGATGGATGCCAGCAGGCCCAGTGCTGTAATCAGCCCTGTTGTAGGACCGCTGTCTTCATACGCTTCAGGCATCATGGTCGAAGCGATCATGGCGATGATCCCGCCGCCGGCAAAAGCTGCAATGGCTGCCATGATGGCATCGGACGCTCCATCCAGGAAAAAGTATCCGCTCCAGGAGGCAAACGTAGAGATGGCCAGCACCATAATCCACATGAGAAAGATTCTTCCTTTTGAATAACCGCTGCTTTTCAGACCAAAAGTGCTTGAAAGTCCTTCAGGAATATTGCTGATGAAAATAGCCGCTACGAGCAGGAAGCTGACGGTCTGTTTTTCAAGGAGGCTGGCACCAATCATGATAGACTCCGGGATCGCGTCCATGATGGTCCCGATAAAAATGGCGATCCCCCCGCCTGCCGCCGCTTTTTGTCCCGATCTTTTGCGCTGGGAAGCCCCTCTTTTAGAAACTATGTAATCAAAAAGAGTAAACATTACAGCTCCTAATAAAAATCCAATGCTGGTTGCCGTGATTCCTCCCTCATCGAGCGCATCTCCAAGAAGCTCATAGGAGGCCGCCCCGATCAGGACTCCTGTGCCAAAGGCCATGATATAGCCAATCAGTTTCTTTCGAATCGGCAAAAACATGGCGCCCAGTGCTCCGAGCAGTACAGCTGATCCTGAAATTCCTCCCCACAATGCTGCATTCCACATAGGAACCCCTCCTTTCATCTTTACAACTACCCTCTGTTGGACTTCTACTAAACAACCGGTTTATTTCTAAACTCACAGGATAAACAGATATAGAGAACCTAAAAAAGGAGGAATTCGATGTCACACGAAAACTATCAATCGCTTATCCAAACTCTGCATGAATGCATGGAGGCGTGCAATCACTGTTTTGATGCCTGCTTATCGGAGGACTCTGTAAAGATGATGGCGGAATGTATACGATTGGACAGAGAATGCTCGGACTTCTGCGGATTCTTTGAACAATCCCTGAGCAGAGGAACTCCATTTGTAGCAGAATTAGCCAGAACCTGTACAGCAATCTGCCAGGCATGCGGCAATGAGTGTAAACAGCACGATCATGACCACTGCCAGAAATGCGCGGATGCTTGCTTTAAATGTGCAGAAGAATGTATGCGCCTTGCCGCTTAATAAGAAAACGGGACTGGATTTCATCTAGTTCCGTTTTTTTATAGTAACCAGAACAAGGCTGAAAGGAAAATTACTCCTGACACAGATAAAGGAGAGCGGGAAAAATCTGATGGATCGTTACCGATAGCCTACTGTAGCCTAGGCGGGGGAGGAATCTGGTGGCCCTCCTGGATTTCTGTGAAAATGGAACTCGGTGTCTGGATGCTTTGCTGGCTTGCTCCCAGTGCTTTTTAACAGAGCTTGAAGGTCCCCTTTTTGTTGCGGGCTGTTTTTCAGATTTCAGCACATAACCCAATTTCCCCCGCTGACTTCAATCGCTGCATGATCAACATCTGAAATATTGGCTACTCCGGCCTGCCGAAGACGTACCTCCAGTTTATCCACAGTAAGCCTCATCCTTTTCAAGTTTCCTTCATTAAGATGACCTTTTTCAATAACATTGACGGGCCTGCCTTAAATAAGACTCTCACATCCATTTACTTTCAGCCCGAAGAACTCAACCTCCAAAAGCGTTAAAACCAGTACAGCCGCAATAATCAAAGTTGTACCCAGCCCCTCACAGGCTGTAAGGTGCCGAATGAAATCATGATCACGGATTTTCCGGTATCGTCATTTGCGCCAGTAACCTTCTGCCGCTGATACGCAGCAGGAAAGTTGCCACAATAAAAATTAATATCATCTGCCCGATCCATGTTACTAGTCAGTGTGTGCGGATTGTGCGGTGGTTTATGCATATTTCTGGAGAATTCATTGGGAGAGGAGCTCCGGCTGATATATAAAGGAAGCTTTTGAAGCAGATACAAGCGGAGAGATTCCCCCCTTTAACATAATGAATTCAGCCTGAATATAGTGTGGAAAAGAGTGTGGAAAAGGAAGCAAAGTAGGAGGGATGGACATGGTTTTATTTGGCCAGACTGTAATCAACTTAGTCAGCCTCGAGGTTGATGTGATCGATCGAGGGGCTTCATTAACCCTTGGGCCCAATCAGTATGTGGATGTATTAATGTCAAACAAGCAAAACCAGGGATTTGGCGAGCAAAACGGAACGAATGGAACTGCGGATCATACGGTCATCATATTGAGCGATGAAGATACCAATGACAGCAGCGCCGTAAAAACAAGTGCAGGAGATTGAATGGATAATGCCCACTTATCCCCATAGTTGTTCACAGCTGTGGAATATATGTTTGGTTTTCGGCGGCGGCCCTGTGGATTGGGGATAACTTTTTTATCATTTATCAAATGAATTGTGCGCAACTTCAGAACGTATTGACTATTTACACACATATCCACAGGCTGCTTCTTGATTACGACTTTCTTAGAACTGGGAGGATGGGGATAACTGGGGGCAGACTGTAAATGAACTTGGACGCAGCTGGGTTTCTCGGTATATAAATGGAAATGGAAGCACAGGGAAACAGGCTGAGGCTGGGAGCGGTGTCCATTAGCGGAGTCCCAAATCCAAGTTAGGACAACTTCAGGCGGGAACCGGGGAAAGTAGTCCGAAGGCAGCCAGGGTTCGGACAACTTCAGGCAGGAACAGAGAGAAGTAGTCCAAAGTAAATAAGAGTCCGGACTACTGCAGCTGGGGATCGATGCAAGGAATCCAAAACACGATCGAGCTGAAAACAAAGGTGCCGCCATAACAAAAGGGATCCAGAATGAAACATTCTGAATCCCTTCCGCCTGAGAATCTGGCTGGTTACTCTCCATGCCCATTCTCATTTTTATTTTGGACGTTCGTGTCTTTCTTACCTTCTTGTTTTTTCATTTCCTTGCCTTTATCTTTAGGGTCTTTACCAGGGTTATTATTGTTTGGTTTTTTCTCATCTGGTTTGCCGTTTTTCTCTTTTGGAGGCGGCGTCTTTTTGTCTTCTGGTTTTTTATCTTTTTCTTTTTTATCTGGTGCTTTTTTCGCTGCTTCTTTTTTCTTTGCTTTCGGATCTGGAGGAATGACGTCTGGTGCTGCTCCTTTAATATAGAGTTCATTCCGGATCTTCAGGACAGATGAAGGCTGTGTGAATGTTCCGTTATAGCTGTATGGTAGCATCATCTCTTTGAAGATGGTGTGCGATACTTTGGTTTCCGCACGGCCCATGTAATTTCCGTATCCGTTAGCGGGATAGCCGGTCCAAACGACTGTTACGTAATTGGTGGAGTAGCCGGCAAACCAGCTGTCGCTGGTGGCGTCCTCCGGGTATCCCCATTTTCTTATGACGGAATCATCAAAATTGGTTGTCCCCGTCTTTCCGGCAATATCTGCGCCGGGAATTTTTGCCACTGTTCCTGTCCCATTTGGTGCATTGAGGACGCCGCGAAGTATGTCTGTGACCATATAAGCTGTATAGTCGTGCATCACCCGCTTGGGCTTGGATTCAAAGCTGATCTCTTTTCCATTCGCAAGGACAACCTTTGATACAAAGTGAGGCTGATTGTATACCCCTTTGTTTGCGAAGGCGCCGTATGCACCGGCCATTTGTACCGGGGAAACGGGATTGCTTCCTATTGCATAGGACTCATACACACGGTTGTTTGGATAAGAAATTCCAAGTGACTCGGAAAATTTCTGTGCCTTGGAAGTACCCACCTCCTGCAACGTTTTCAAAGCAGGGATATTTCTTGATTCAATCAAGGCATTCCGGATGGACATTTTGCCTTTATAATTTTTCACCGCATTCCGGATTGGATCACCGGTCGAATATTCGTAAGGTTCATCCACCAGCTGATGGTAGGTAGACCAGTTCAGATATTCAATGGCCGGCCCGTAATCAAAAATCGGCTTGAAGGTGGACCCTGGCTGGCGCTTCAGCGCTGTCACGAGATTCCGTCCCCGGAAGGTTGTCTTATATTGATTCCGCCCGCTTCCAATGGCACGGATGGCACCCGTTTTGGCATCCATAAAAGTGAAGGCCGTCTGGAATCTTGAGTTCGGATATTGAACCAATCTTCCGGAAATAATGGAATCAGCACGCTGCTGTGCCTTCTGGTCGAGAGTCAGATAAATCTTCAGACCGTCTTTTGTAATATCCACATTTTTTAGTTTTGCCTCGACCTCATTCACAGCCGCATCTAAAAAGGCTTGATATGGCATGCCGGATTGAGGCTTTTCCTGTACCAGTCCCTGTGTGACGGGTACCTCTTGGGCTGCCTGCATTTCACTTTTCGTAATATAGCCATGCATGTTCATCAGCTTAAGAACGATATTCCTTCTCTTGGTCGCCGCATCGATATGGTCCTTCTTGGAAGGATCGTAGGCATTTGGACTTTGAGTCAGACCCGCAATCATCGCGGCCTGAGGAAGAGTCATTTTATCTAAATGACCCACATCCAGTCCGTAATAATTTTTGGCCGCTGCCGCAACTCCATAAGAACGGTTTCCCAAATTGATTTTATTGAGATACATGGTAAGGATTTCTTTTTTGGAATATTGCTTTTCGAGCTGATAGGCCAAATACCATTCCTGGATCTTTCGCTTCACGGTTTTTTCAGGAGTGAGGATGGAGTTCTTGATTACCTGCTGGGTGATCGTGCTCCCGCCCTGGCTCCCATAGCCGCCTGTTAAATTGGCCAAAATGGCTTTTGCGGTCCTCTTTATATCGACACCGTGATGGGAATAAAAACGGCTGTCTTCTGTTGCGATAAAGGCGTGTTCAAGAACAGGAGGGATCTGGCTGTATGTGATCTTGGTCCGCTGTTGATTGCCATATTCATGTAGAAACTGGCCGTTTCGGTCATAAAACTTAGAAGAAAGAGGGTCAGCGAGCTTCTCCTTTGTGATCGTTGGGGCCGCCTTTACTACACCATATACGAAGGTCCCGGCAATTCCGCCTCCCGCGACCACGAGGATCAGGACCGCAAGCACAATGACTCTGAATAAAAGCCAGGATCCATGTTTTCTTTTCTTCTTCTTCTTTTTATTTTTATTTTCTGCCACCCGGCGTTCTTCCCGAGTTTTATAGGCTGTTGTCATGCTGTGGGTCCTTTCTTAGATCAATGATCTTTCTTGATGAAAAATATAATAGATAAAAGCAGAGGAATATTGAAAGACTTATTGTACCGTAAAATTAGAAATCTTTCAGGTGTTGTGTGTCTATGAATCGATAAAGAGGAAAATAGACTTACAATCTGGCAAAATTCTCTTTTCCTCGTTTTGGGTGACGATAAAATTTTTGGGATTTAGAGATGAGGATTCCAATGAAATAGGAAATTCCTGATTTTTGGGATTGCTTCTATTTAATTTGTTATTTTCTGTGAAAACGGGGTAAGTAAATAGAAATACCAATAACGGAAGGCAGGGATACAGAATGAAACGTGAATATAAATTTAACAAAGACAATGATTTATACGGAAAGCAGCTTTCGGATTATTTACTTGATAAAGAAGTGGTGACAACCAACAAAATCCTCTCACAAAAATATACCGAATACACACAAGGAGCCAACCGCATCATAGCAAAAGTACAGCGCGAATTCCTGGAAAACAGACGCACCGTTGAAATCGACAAAGCACTCGACAACAAAGACGAAGCACGCTTCCTTGCCCTCACTTCCGATGGCTGGCAGAAAATCATCTAAGCAGGGGGACTGTCCCTATTTCCCGGGGCAGAAGCCTTAATATATAATATAAGCAATTTAAAACAAAAGCAGGTGGAGAAACTATCTCCACCTGCTTTGTTTTATTGGGCTCATTTCTTAATCCGGCAATATAATAGAGGGAAAAATTCCGCTTAATTCGTCAGGTTGAGTAAAAACAGCGCCAATAAAGGGAGAAATTCCCGCTATTGATTCCAAAAACGCAAAATTTGTTGGATTTTACTTCCATAACGGTAAAGCTTCCCCTTATATCCGCTAAATCAAGCTCCTTTCTGGATTTAACGGAAAAAACTCCCCTTATTTTACTTTTGGTTCCTCGAGTAATCCCTGATAAATAAACACTTTTCAGCATGTAACAGAAAAAAAGGGACTGCCCAGAAAGCCGTTTACCTGACTTTCTGGACAGCCCTGTTTCTCAGGTGAAATCCGGCCAATTGATTTGAAGTTCATCGCCTTCGATTTGCTCGAGTGTGCGGTATCGGAAGGGCAAAAGCTCGGATTCGTCCTTTTTTATGAATTCCTTTGCTACTTCAAAGGGAAGAAGTTCGAATTGGTCTTCTTTTTCTGAAATGAAATAAGCACCGGCTATTTGGCCATGGTTGGTTAAGTCCAGGGTGAGGAATGCTGGGTAATAGGTTTGGTCACTTGCCTCTAGTATGGCTTTTGCGGTTACTGCTGATCCGTCCGGCTCGTGCTCAACAGAATCATTACTAATCTTATCCAGAACCTTTAGAGCCCAGCCAGCTTTTTTATAACCCCAAATGACTGGTTTTCCATCTGTCTTATCCTCCATTACCACATTGAAATCTAAAACGAAATAACTGAATGTCAGCTTCAGGCATAACGAATTATATAACTTTAGATACAAAGTATCTTTCTAAAGAATATTCAAAAAATTCTTCTATTGTTTCTATTTGGAAGCACTCCCCGCACACCAAAAAAGGCAGCATCGCATCATCGATTATCTGCCTGTATTCATCAGAATAATCGCTTATATCCTAAAAGTCTATTTTTATAATAAGAAACGTTCACAGAAGTAATTTCAATGCCTTTATCCGAGTTGGCGTGGATAAACTGGCCATCTCCCATGTAAATGCCCATGTGGGAGATTTCTTTACCCCCGGTGGTGCCAGAAAAGAACACCAGGTCGCCAGGCGCCGGGACCGACACAGGCTTACCAGTGGAAAAATAGCTTGCGGAAGACTGTCTTTGAATCTTGTATCCTGCCTGATTATAGACATAGTAGACAAATCCGCTGCAGTCAAAACCGCTTGGAGTGGTGCCTCCGTATACATAAGGAACTCCTATATACTTTTTTGCTTTATTAAGGAGGGCATTCACATTTACAGCTGGATCCTGAACAGCCGGTTTCGGTGCAGGTGCAGCGGCCCCAGTACTGTTAGCCTGCGGAATGGCCAGCACCTGTCCCGTGCTGATGCTTTCCTTTGTCAGCTTGTTGGCGGCAGTCAGGTCGGCTACTGTCACCTTAAAGGCAGCAGAAATTTTCCACAGGCTGTCGCCTGCTTTTACTGTATAGGCCAGTGTTTTGGCAGGTGCCTGATGAACGGGTGCCGGTTTCACCGGGGGAGCAGCTGCCGGCTGTGAAACAATCAATTTCTGCCCGAGCTTGATTGTATCATTATTGAGGCTGTTCCATTTTCTAAGATCTGTCGATGATATTTTGAATTTTTTGGAGACTTTGTCGAGGGTGTCCCCCTTGACGATGACATATGTAAGCGGGGCTTTGGCTTCTGAAGCAGGAGCTTTATCAGGAACCTGCAGGAGCTGCCCAATTTTAAGAGAATCGCTTTTTAATTTATTCAAATCTTTTATTTTCGCTGTAGTCGTAGCATGGTTCTGTGCAATTTTACTGATTGTATCGCCCTTTTTTACTGAATATGTGCTGGCGAAGGCCGATGGGATAAAACTGCCGGTTATTAAAATGGAAGCAGTCAGTGCAGCAATCGTTTTCTTCAATGAATCCACCCCCGAAATAATTTCCTCTTTTACATCATTCTACATAATCTTTCATTTTTACAATATTACATTTGTGTTACAAAAGGCGAAAAAAAGGGGAAAAATTCGTCATTTGACCGATATTACAGTCGGATATGGAAAATCCCTTATTTTAGATTGGACAAAATCAGGCAATATGTCCTCTTTTTCAACAATCTATTAACTTTTTTGTAACTTTTTAGCATACTATTAGAGGATGGTATGTTAGTAATAAATAGGGAGAGGATTGTTTACTATTAAATTAAAACTTCTATTTGCCTCGGTTTATACTTTGTCATTGGCCTTTGTTTTTTCGTTTTTCCTTCATGGAACTAATGCCAGCGCGAGTGAAACGTCATGGAGCGTCACTTACTATCCCACGGATCACCTGACAGGGACACCTGTTGCGGCATCTGCAGTGAGCGTGCTTAATTTCAACTGGGGAATGGAAGCACCAAATTCCAAAATCCCAAAAGATAATTTTTCAGCGAAGTTTGAAAAGAAATTAACAGTTTCACAGTCTGGCAGCTATACCTTCTCGGGAAGAGTGGACGACGGCATCCGCATTTATGTGGATGGAGTGAAAAAGTACGAGTACTGGAAGGATGGTGTACGAGATTATTCGGCCAATATTTCCCTTACAGCCGGAACTCACACCATCAGAGTGGATTATTATGACCGCGGAGGAAAAGCAGCGATCAACCTCGCGATCACACCGCCGCACGTACAGCCGGCTACCCCGACAGATAAGTGGCTAGCTACCTTCTATCCGACGGACCATCTCACAGGATCTCCGGTTAACACTTATTATAGTGAGTTGAATGAGGCATGGGCCGCATCGCCGATTGCCGGAATTCCAACCGATAATTTCTCTGCAACTTTTGAACGGAAATATGCGGCTTCATCAACAGGAATCTATACGTTCTCCGGAAGAGTGGACGACGGTATCCGGATTTATGTGGATGGAGTAAAGAAGTATGAGCTGTGGAAAGACGGAGTAAGAGATTATTCAGCGAACATTTCCCTTTCAGCCGGTACTCATACGATTAAGCTGGAGTACTATGACCGCGTAGGGAGAGCAGCAATCAACCTTGCGATCACACCGCCGCACGTACAGCCGGCCATCCCGACAGACAAGTGGCTCGCTACCTTCTATCCAACGGATCATCTCACAGGATCCCCGGTTAACACTTATTATAGTGAGTTGAATGAGGCATGGGCCGCATCGCCGATTGCCGGAATTCCAGCCAATAATTTTTCCGCCAAATTTGAACGGAAATATACGGCATCCAAAGCGGGGATTTATACGTTCTCCGGACGAGTGGATGATGGCATCCGGATCTATGTGGATGGAGCGAAAAAGTATGAGCTGTGGAAGGACGGCGTAAGAAACTTTACATCGAACATTAATCTTTCAGCCGGAACTCATACGATCAAGGTCGAGTATTATAACCGCGGAGGAAAAGCAGCGATTAATCTCGACATCACACCGCCGCATGTGCAGCCGGCCATCCCGTCAGATAAGTGGCTTGCGACGTATTATCCGACAGACCATCTGGCAGGTGCACCGGTCAATCATTATTATGCGGACCTGAATCTGGCATGGGCTGCCGTGCCGGTTGCCGGAATCCCAGCCGCCAACTTTTCTGCCAAGTTTGAACGGAAATATACCTCATCTACAGCGGGAACTTATACATTCTCCGGACGAGTGGACGATGGTATCCGGATCTATGTGGATGGAGTGAAAAAGTATGAGTACTGGAAGGACGGAGTAAGAAACTTTACATCAAATATTTACCTTTCAGCCGGAACTCATACCATTAAGGTGGAGTATTACGACCGCGGAGGAAAAGCAGCGATTAATATGAATATCGCGCCACCGCACGTGCAGCCGGCCATCCCATCTGACAAATGGCTTGCGACGTATTACCCGACTGACAACCTTACTGGAACTCCAGTCAATCAGTATTATAATGATTTGAATCTTTCTTGGGCTGTTTCCCCGATTGCCGGGATTCCATCTGATAATTTTTCAGCAAGCTTTGAAAGAAAATGGATAGCCGCTACAACAGATACGTATACCTTCTCAGGAAGAGTGGATGATGGTATCAGAATCTACGTGGATGGAGTAAAGAAATATGAATACTGGAAAGACGGAGTAAGAAACTTTACGGCGGATATTGCTCTGACTGCTGGAACTCATACTATCAGGGTCGAGTATTATGGACGCGGCGGAAAGGCTGCTATCAATCTGGATATTAAAAAGCAGCACATTCAGCCGGAAGTCACATCAGATAAATGGATGGCGACTTATTATCCAACCATTGATTTTGGGGGAGACCCGATCAATCAGTACTACAGCGATATAAACTTCTCCTGGAGTGCTTCACCGATCGAGGGCATGCCGGCGGATAATTTTTCAGCGACATTTGAAAGAAAACTATTAGTCACTGAAACTACTAAATACAGATTTTCAGGAAGAGTGGATGATGGCATCCGGATTTATGTGGATGGAGTCAAAAAATACGAAATCTGGAAAGATGGAGTAAGAGACTACAGCACTGATATTACGATGTCAGCCGGCAATCACGATATTAAAATCGAATATTATGACACAGGCTCCAATGCAGGCATCACTCTGAATATGGAGCCTGTATCTGCGACAGACAGCTGGTCAGCTTATTATTATCCTTCTAGTAATTTAACAGGTACACCAGCTATTGATATGGCGGAAAATTTGAATTTTTCTTGGGGATCAAGCCCTCCGGCACCTCAAGTATCAGTTTCGAATTTTTCAGCGAGATTCACTAAGATCATCTCTGTACCATTAGAAGGAAAATACAAGTTTTCCGGACAGGTGGGCAATGGCATCCGAATTATTGTGGATAACGCAACCATCCTGGATAATTGGACAACTGGTCAGAAAAATATCAATACAGATGTCAATCTGACTTCAGGTCTTCATACCATTGAGGTGCAATACTTCAATTCTTCCAGTCAGGCCGTTCTGGACCTTAATCTGGACAGAATGGAAATCAAGAAGGTCAGTCAAACAACTGCTTATTCGTATACACTGCAATCGGCAGTGGATAAGCAGGTGAAATATGCAAGCCCGCAGACGGATAAGAGCTACGACACGTATGTCAACGCAGGAGCTTTCTCTTCTGTCACTACATCAGGCTCTACCACAACCGGAATTGTAGGGCCGGGATCAAACTGGAACGTTAGAAGCGGAACTGATACAAGTTCATGGATCTTTGGCGTGATAAAGCCAGGTCAAAAGGTCACCATCCTGTCTGATAAAATCAAAGCAGCTAACGGAGGAGACTGGTATAAAATCAGCTATAACAGCTGGAAAGACGCACCGCCGACAGATGTAAAATCTTATATGGATCCAAATAATATAGCGGCTTCATCACCAACGTTCTATCAGTTCCTGAAGCTTTCCGGAAGTGCCGGAACCAATGCATATGAAGTAAACTCAACAATCTTAACAGCAGCCAAAGCAGGCGTATTAAGCGGAAAAGCCCAGGTATATCAGCAGGCAAGCCTTGATTACAACATCAATGAAGTATACCTGATCTCCCACTCCTTACTGGAAACAGGCAACGGAAAATCCGTTCTTGCAACGGGTGTGAAAGTTAAATACAAGCTTGATTCAAACGGACAGAAAATCTATGTGAGCGGCAAGCCTCAAGTATCTGTCGTCACAAGCGGCTCATACGATGCCATCGTCTACAACATGTACGGCATCGGAGCCAAGGACAGCTGCCCGCTCGACTGCGGAGCCCAAAAAGCCTTTGACGAGGGCTGGTTCTCAGTAGATGCCGCCATCCGCGGTGGAGCCCAATTTGTCGCTGAAAACTACGTATTTAAAGGGCAGGATACCCTCTATAAAATGAGATGGAATCCAGAAGCCCTAAGCAGCGGGAACCCTACCCACCAATATGCGACAGACATAGGCTGGGCAAGCAAACAGACAACCAGATTCTACGAGCTTTACAGCATGCTCGAAAGCTACACCGCCGTATTTGATGTACCGGAATATTTGAATTAATGAGAGAGACACAGTCCTTTGGGGCTGTGTCTTTTTTTGTGGTTGTGGCAGAGTACAAGGGAAATGGTTTTGGGATTGAGAATCTGGAGATTGGGTTGTGTGAAGATAGGGAGAGATGGAGAAAAACTATTAGAGTTGAGGCGGAAAATTGGGTGGAGCAAAATTGAGGGGTACTGGAGCAAAAAAGACCATAGCCTGAGCAAAAAACTGGGTTGGCGGAGCAAAACCAGGTGGATCTGGAGCAAACACCTCTCAGCGATGAGCAAAAAAACCGGGTGGAGCAAAAAAGCGGGGCAGCGGAGCAAAAAAGGGGTTAGCCTGAGCAAAAACCGAGGACAACGGACCAAACTTCCAACCCAGCACAATCCCCATATAAAAAAACCCCACAAAAAAAGGAGGCCGCAGCCTCCCTTATCAATCCCTATCCTTAAACAGAAACTCAACCAAATTCCTGCTGGAGTTTCCCCGCGAATAGGTATTCCATTTTTCTTTGTATTCGATGATTTTTGCAAGGTCCCAGGAGTTCTGGTTGATTACTTCGATGATTTCAGCGGTGGAGCTGACGATCGGTCCGGGCATGGATGTTTGGTAGTCTTCCCAGAAGCCCCGTTCTTTTGTGTAGTCCTCCAGGTCGTAGGAGTAAAAGATCATGGGTTTCCCCAAAATGGAATATTCAAATGGGATGGACGAGTAATCTGAGATCAGCAGGTCGGTGATGAGCAGGAGCTCGTTTATGTCCCTGTGACCGGACAGGTTGTAAAGGAATCCTGGGTAGCTTTGTTCATCCAGCTCTGCGGCAATCACTGCTGGATGAAGTTTTAATAGTAAAACACAGCCTTGGTCTGCGAGTGCTTCGTGCATCTGCCGGACATCCAGTGCCAGCTTTCTGGATGTGAGGTCGCTGTCCCTGTAGGTGGGTGCGTAGAGGATCACCCTTTTACCCTGGAATTCAGGATACTCACGATAGAGGTTCTGGATGACAGCTGTTTTTTCTATTTCATTATAGAAAAAGTCAGTGCGCGGCACTCCGGTTCTGATCAGGCTGGAATCCGGGGATCCGAAGCTTTCTTTGAAGATATCTGCCATGATTTCAGATCCGACCGGGATGTATTGGAACTCTTTGTAGACTTGTTTGAATCGGTCTCTTGCCCTCCTGCTTCTGTCTTTGATGGAGGGATCTTTGAGCCCGAATTGTTTGATGGCGCCAGCTGCATGCCAGACCTGGACCCGTTTTACCTGGGGCCGGAAGGAGGCAGCTGAAAGAAAGGCGAAATAGTTGTCCACTATAATAATAGAAGAAGTCGCCAAATGGTAGATGGATGCAAAAAAGTGGGCGATATTCTTGCTTCCGTAATTAAAGACGATGGTATTCCCATCGTCTTTAAGGTCTGCTCTGGAGTTTTTCGTATTCAGGAATACGGTTTTATACGGGATTTTCTGCGCCTTCATTTCATGTAAGACATATAAGCAGTTGTCTCCGAAGGATGAAACAAAGACTGCTTTCTTTTGTAAGGGAAAGCAGCGGAAAATCAGGAAAAGAATTCTGAATACGAGCAGGTAGAGGCTGATTGCAGCTTCTCTAGCCATTTACCTTCAGAAGGTCTTTTTTAATTTTAGTAGTAGAAATGCCCACAGTCCGCGGCAGATAGACTACTTCGCAATACTCTTTTAATTCGTCGAATTTGCCTTCCCAGTCATCGCCCATAACAAAGATATCGACGCCTTCGCGGATGATATCATCCTTTTTCTGCTCCCAATTTTCTTCAGGGATTACCTCATCTACGTAACGGATGGATTCAAGGATTTTCTTGCGGTTTTCAAAGCTGTGGTACGCTTTTTTATTTTTAATGTCATTAAATTCATCTGTAGAAATGGCAACAATCAAGTAATCTCCTAAAGCCTTAGCTCGCTGGAGAAGATTGATATGACCCCAATGAAGGAGATCAAAGGTGCCGTAGGTAATTACTTTTTTCATTTGAATTCCTCCTGCCCAACAATAATTACTATTTATTTTTCAGGTCCATTCATGACAATATGCGACATTTGGAAGGATGGGTGCGTTCCTATAGTTTTAAGATACCTATAGCCCGGTCCCTGTATAATTAAACAAAAATATATCCATAAAATCTTTACATAAATGATATTTTACTTGTTTTTAAGTTTACATACAAGTAAATACCGGTTCATTTTGTGGTTTTAGCAAGAAAATTGCTGGAAGCTTAATCAATAATTTCATGCTTTCGCTGACAGTTCTCCACATATTTCGCTATAAAAAGGGTGTTATTGCTAGTCTTCCCCTGAGCGGTGTCTGAATACCTGCTATATATATGCAAAACCCGCTGGTTTGCATGGGTGGTGTTCTTCCTGAGAGGCGAGATATTTTTATTAATTTTATGTTAAGATAACTATAAGGAAAAATGTTTTGGCAGGAAGGATATGCAGATGGAAACAGCGGCAGATAAAAAACCAACAAATAATAAGTTGTCTTTAGCGGCATCCTTAAAAAGAAAAGCAGGTTCACTCGCATCACGGGTGTTTAAAATGATCTTTAAGTTCTCCGGGAAGCTTCCGGTTAAAAAGGACGTGGTCATTTTTGAGAGTTTTCTTGGAAAGCAGTACAGCTGTAATCCAAGGGCTATATACGAGTATCTAAAGGAAAACCATCCAGAGTATAACATGATCTGGAGTGTGGATAAGCGTTATTCCAAAGAATTCGATGAACGGGGCATCCCTTATTACCGGCGCCTTTCATTGAAGTGGATGCTGAATGTCCCAAGGGCGGCAGTCTGGGTTTCCAACAGCAGGATGCCTTTATGGATCCCAAAGCCTGAGCATACAGTGTATCTGCAGACCTGGCATGGAACTCCATTGAAGAAGCTCGCGGCTGATATGAAGGAAGTGCACATGCCCGGCACCGAAACCGATAAATACAAGAAAAATTTTATTGCGGAAGCAAGCAAATGGGATAATCTCATCTCTCCCAACCCGTATTCCACAGAGATTTTTTCAAGAGCCTTCCAGGTTCCGCAGGAAAAAATCATTGAGTCCGGCTATCCGAGAAATGACATCCTTTATAAAGGAAATACCCCTGAAAAGATCCAAGAGATTAAAAACCGCATCGGAATTCCAGCCGGAAAGAAGGTTATCCTTTATGCCCCTACCTGGAGGGATGACCAGTTCTATTCTATAGGCCGTTATAAGTTCGATTTGCAGTTGGATCTGAACCAAATGAAGCAGGAGCTGGGCGATGAGTATGTCGTTCTGTTAAGGCTTCACTATTTGATTGCGGAGGATCTGGATCTTTCTCCATATGAAGGCTTTGCTTATAATCTGTCCAAGCATGGCGATATCAATGAGCTTTATTTGATTTCTGATCTGCTGGTTACCGATTATTCGTCTGTATTTTTTGACTTTGCCAATTTGAACCGTCCAATGCTGTTTTATGTGTATGACATAGACAGCTACAGGGACAAGCTGAGAGGGTTTTATTTTGACTTTGAATCCCAGTCTCCGGGTCCTCTTGTGAAGACGACAGGAGAGCTGATCCAAGCCATTCGGGGAGTCGAAGCAAGGGGCTTTGAACCTGATCCATTTATGGAGGAGTTTTATAACCGCTTCTGCAGCCTTGAGGACGGAAATGCTTCACAGCGGGTAGTGGAGAAGGTCTTTGCTCCCTCGAAAAGAGAAAGCCGTATGCGCGGCTGAGCTGGTCCGCCTGCGGCTGGCTTTTTTTACAGGAAATAAGGAAAAAGGATGAAAATGATTTGGATGCACATCGAGTTACCATATTAGACATCCCCTTTATAGGAGGCACCAGGGAGCAGTTTATTCAAAAAGAGCTCCTGCCGAGAATAGAACACAAGGAAAAATGCTTCATCGTTACAGCCAACCCGGAAATTGTTGAGTTCGCCGTGTCAGATGAGGACTATAAAAAGCTTGTATTATCTGCGGACTTCGTTGTCCCGGACGGAATCGGAATCATTGTGGCCTCCAAAATGATCGGCCAGCCTCTTGAAGAAAGGATCACAGGGTTCGATATCCTGAATGATCTGCTGGCTCTCGCCGACAGAAAATCTCTCAGCGTATACATGCTGGGTGCGCAGGAGCATGTGATTCAGAAGGCTGCCTGGAAAGTAAAAGAGCTTTATCCTCATTTAAAGCTGGCAGGATTTCATCATGGCTTCTTTAATTTAGAAGACGATTCCTTTGCCAGGGAGATAGCGGAGCTTAAGCCGGATTTAATCTTTGTGGCTACAGGGGCTCCAAGACAGGAAAAATGGATCGCAGCCCATATGGATAAATTTGATAAAGGAATTTTCATGGGAGTGGGCGGATGCTTTGACATCCTCGCCGGCGAGGTGAAAGGAGCTCCGGAATCCTGGAAAAGGCTGCATGCCGAATGGCTCTACCGCCTGCTGCGCCAGCCTACAAGATGGAAGAGGATGCTCGCCATTCCGCGTTTCCTCCTCAGGGTGGCTAAAAACAGGCCATAAAAGCTGTAACTTTCTTGCATAAGGAACGTCTAATTTTAAGAAAAGCATTAAACCTGTCTGTACCCTGCCGATATAAGTGATAGCATCCGACATAATGCGCGGATGTTTAGGTTAAGGTAATCTTAAGGTTTCTAAAATAAGCTAAAACCTGCGCTGTTCCTACATAGTAACCGGTCAGAAATCACTAATCCCTGTAACAAAAAAGACAGGTATATGACAGAACTGGGCGTAATTCTTCAAAATGCTTCATTGTGTAAAATAATCATGGAGAAATATGAAGAAAACCTTTATAATGTGTAGTTAGGAAAAGAAAATCCATTATAATTGGTATAAATGACCATGTAATGCAAATATGTTACAGATTGAGAAGATTGGGTATTTATTTTATACATTGAGGAAAAGAGGTGAGTGCCTTGCTATTGCTGTTCGTCTTCTCTGCAGCCCTGATTATTTCGCTGATTGTAACTCCGTTCGTCATTCGTTTTGCACATAAGGTGGGGGCGACAGACAAGCCTAACAGCCGCAAGGTGCACATCGCGGCCATGCCGTCAGCCGGCGGACTGGCGATCTTTATCAGCTTTATCGCTGTTTTGTTTTTCGTCCACCCGGATGCACCATATGAGTACAATAAAATCGCCATCATGGCAGGCGCCTTTGTCATTGTACTGGTCGGCCTGCTGGACGATATTTATGAAATAAAAGCGCGGACCAAGCTCGCGGGCCAGATTGTTGCAGCCCTAATTGTCGTTTACTGGGGCGGCATTCAGGTTGAATATATCAACCTTCCGTTTGACGGCCAGCTGGACTTTGGCATCATGAGCATACCGATCACTATCTTCTGGATTGTCGGCATCACCAATACGATCAATCTGATTGATGGTCTTGACGGCCTTGCAGCCGGTGTCTCCTCCTTTGCCCTTCTCACCATTTCGGGAATGGCCTTGATTAAGGGAGACATGTTCGTTGCTGTAACGGCGCTGATCGTAACGGGAAGCACCCTTGGCTTCCTGAAATTCAATTTCTTCCCGGCAAAGGTGTTTATGGGGGATACAGGAGCGCTGTTCCTTGGATACATCATCTCTGTACTGTCCCTGCTGGGTTTCAAAAACGTAACCTTTATTTCATTGGTCGTACCAATCATTATCCTGGGCGTTCCCATCTCTGACACATTCTTTGCGATCATCCGTAGAATTGTGAATAAGCAGCCGATAGCCGCACCGGATAAATCACATCTTCATCACTGCCTGTTAAGGGTAGGATTCAGCCATAAGCAGACCGTGCTTCTCATCTATGCACTTGCTGCATCTTTCGGACTTGCCGCTTTAATATTCTCGATGTCCACAGTATGGGGAGCCATCCTCTTCGTTGCCATCCTGGTCATCGCAATCGAAATATTCGTAGAAAAAATAGGCCTGGTAAGCCACGATTATAAGCCGCTGCTAAAAATGCTGAGCGCAAGCAAAGGCGTAAACGCAAAAGACCGACCGTAAAACCCTGGCCCTTGGCCGGGGTTTTTTTGCCTTTAAAAAACACATATTAGTGTTTCCTGATTTCTTCATTATTATACATCGAGCAGGGAGGATCAATTCGGATAAGGTCAAGCGCTGAGATCAAAGCCTGTCCGGAAGAGAACGCCATCACCCCTAAAAAATAATGGGCTCTTCTATCAAAATACAACAATCTAAATATATTCATTGTAATTTTCCAAAGAAAGCACTATCATGGAGATAAGATAATTAATTAATTTAATTAAGTTTGAAATATTAACAGAAGAGGTGTACGCAGATGACGATATACCAAAATGTTCAGGGGTTGCTTGAATATGGAGTGCAGCAGGGGCTTTTGGAAAGAGAGGATCTGGTATATTCCCGCAACCGTCTGATGGAGCTGCTTAGGCTGGATGATTGGAGAGATTGTGAGGGGGCTTCAGGGGAACTTCATGAGCTTTTAAATTCGATTTTGAATTGGGCATTTGCCAATAAGCTTCTTGAAACAAATACCCTGACTGAACGGGATATTTTTGATACGGAAATCATGAACTGCCTGATGGGGCGTCCGTCTGAGATTGTCAAAGAATTTAGGGAGAATTACAAGGAAAGTCCGGATAAGGCGACAGACCGATATTATCACCTTTCTCTTGCCTCCAATTATATCCGGAAGGACCGGGTGGCAAAGAATCTTGAATGGAAGACGCCGACACCGTATGGGGAAATTGATATTACCATCAATTTGTCTAAGCCGGAGAAGGACCCGAAAGAGATTCAGATGTTGAAAAGTGCCCCGCAGAGCTCGTATCCTAAGTGTGCATTGTGCAGGGAAAATGAGGGATACAGAGGGAATCTCAGGAATGCGGCCAGGGCGACGCACAGGATCATTCCCCTGTCGCTGAACGAAGAGAACTGGTTCCTGCAATATTCTCCGTATGTGTATTACAATGAGCACTGCATTGTGTTCAGGGCCGAGCATGTGCCGATGAAAATCAGCGGTGACACGTTTAAACGCCTGCTCGAGTTTACTGAGCAGTTTCCTCATTATTTTGTCGGATCCAATGCGGATCTGCCGATTGTCGGGGGTTCCATTCTGACTCATGACCACTTCCAGGGAGGAAGATATGAGTTTGCGATAGAGCGGGCGGCAACAGAGGAGCCGGCTGTGCTGGAGGCTTTTCCTTCTGTCACGATCTCACGGGTTAATTGGCCGATGAGTGTAATCCGGGTCCAGGGGAGCAAGGATGAAGTGAAGCAGGTGACAGAATACATCTGGAGAAGCTGGCAGACGTACAACGATGAAGAAGCCGGAATCCAGGCATTCAGCGGGGAAATACCGCATAATACGGTGACACCGATTGCCAGGAGGCGCGGAGATCTGTATGAAATGGATGTAGTATTGCGCAATAACAGGACATCCAAAGAGCATCCGCATGGCATCTTCCATCCTCATCAGGAGCTGCATCATCTTAAGAAGGAGAACATCGGGCTGATCGAGGTCATGGGTCTTGCCGTCCTTCCGGGAAGGCTTTCAGAGGAGCTGAAGATCACCTCATACTACCTTGTCGAGCAGCGTCCGAAAGAGAACTGGGACGAGTCGGTGCTTAAACATTGGGACTGGGCACAGGAAATCCTCAAAAAACATGCAGATATTACTACTGAAAATGTGGAAGGAATCATTCAGGCAGAAGTTGGAGCGGCATTCCAGACCGTGCTCGAGCATGCGGGAGTCTTTAAACAGACACCGGAAGGAACCCAGGCATTTCAACGGTTCATTCAGCACCTGAAAACTCACTTGAAATAAGGCAGGGCGCCTCTTTGGGAGGCGGCTGCTTTTGATTCATAACTTTATTAGTTAATTTAATTAAGTGGAAACTATTACCCTATACATTTTACAAAAGGAGGAAGGCTGAAATGATGAATACGATTGAACTGAAAAAATTGTTTAAAGAGCACTTTGGCTATGATGAAGGGGCAAGGATCTTTTTTGCACCGGGACGTGTCAATCTAATCGGGGAGCATACAGATTATAATGGCGGCTATGTGTTCCCGGCAGCACTGACTTTTGGAACCTGGGCAGCTGCAGCACCGCGGAAGGACGGTACGTATCGCTTAGCTTCAGCTAATTTTCCTGTAACCGCTTCACTTACGACAGCTGAGGAAATCACCTTCCGTAAAGAAGATGACTGGGCCAATTATCCAAAGGGCGTGCTCAATGAATTACTTCTCCTAGCGGATGAAAAGGAAATCTACACAGGAGCCGATATCCTGTTTTATGGGAATATCCCGAATGGTGCCGGCCTTTCTTCCTCAGCAAGCATCGAGCTCGTAACCGGTCTTGCGCTAAGCAGGCTTACCGGGCAGGACATTGAGATGCTTGAGCTTGTGAAGCTGGGGCAGCGTGCGGAAAACCGTTTCGTTGGAGTGAACTGCGGCATCATGGATCAGTTTGCTGTGGGCATGGGAAAAGAAGGCCATGCGATGATGCTGAAATGCGATACTCTTGATTTTGAGTATGTACCGGTCAAGATTGATGGCTATAAGCTTGTGATCACCAATACCAATAAAAGACGCGGCCTAGCGGATTCTAAATATAATGAACGCCGCAGCGAGTGCGAGGAAGGTCTTTCCATCCTTCAGCAGAAGCTGCCGCAAGCTGTGAATTTAGGAGACGTGAGCCTGGAGCAGTGGGAGCAGGTTAAAGACAGCATCGAAAATGACGTCATCCGCCGGAGGGTGGAGCATGTGATAACAGAAGATGATCGTGTGCTTTCTGCGACAAAGAGTCTTCAGGAAAATGATCTGGAGGAATTTGGCCGTAAGATGAAGCAGTCTCACGAGTCTCTTCGTGATTTATATGAAGTGACAGGCTTCGAGCTTGATACTCTATTTGAGGAAGCTTCGAAAGTCGAGGGCTGCATTGGCACACGGATGACAGGAGCAGGCTTCGGAGGCTGCAATGTGAGTCTCGTGAAGGATGAAGCGATTGAAGCATTTAAAGAGCAGGTAGCGAAAAATTACACAGAAAAAACGAATCTTGTTCCAGATTTTTATGTATGTGAAATCGGCGACGGAGCAAAGGAAATTATTTAAGGGGGAAGGATCATGGCAGTATTGGTAACGGGCGGAGCAGGCTACATCGGCAGCCATACGGTTGTGGAGCTGCTCGCTAAAGGCGAAAAAGTCGTTGTCATCGACAATTTGGTAACAGGCCACGAACAGGCTGTCACAGGAGGTACCTTTTATCAGGGAGACCTGCGTGACTCTGCATTTTTGGATTCTGTATTTGAAAAGCACGAGATTGAAGCGGTCATCCACTTTGCGGCAAGCTCCCTGGTGGGCGAAAGCGTGTCCGATCCGCTAAAGTATTATGATAATAACTTATTGTCTTCCCATTCTCTTGTGACCGCCATGCTGAAGCATGATGTAAAAAAGATCGTGTTCTCTTCGACGGCTGCCACATATGGCGAGCCGGAACAGATTCCGATCCAGGAAAGCGATGCGACAAGCCCGACAAGTCCTTACGGGGAAACGAAGCTTGCCATGGAAAAAATGTTCCGCTGGTGCGACGGAGCCTACGGCTTGAAGTCCGTGTCGCTGCGATATTTCAATGCGGCAGGCGCCCATCCTGACGGCATCATCGGTGAGGATCATACTCCTGAAAGCCATTTAATTCCGATCATTCTCCAGGTCGCTCTTGGACAAAGGGAGCAAATCGGCATTTTTGGGGATGATTATGCGACAGAGGATGGAACCTGCATCCGCGATTACATCCATGTGATGGACCTGGCAAATGCCCACTGGCTTGCGCTTGAGCATCTGCGTGCGCAAAATACGAGCGATGTGTTTAATCTGGGCAATGGGACTGGCTTTTCGGTAAAGCAAGTCATCGAAACCAGCCGCGAGGTCACCGGACATGAGATCCCTGAAGCAGTAAGTCCAAGGCGCGCGGGCGATCCTGCCATCCTGATAGCTACTTCTGAAAAAGCACAGAGAGTGTTAGGCTGGAAGCCGCAGTACAATAATTTAAAGACCATTATTGAGACAGCATGGAACTGGCATCAGGCGCATCCGTACGGCTATGCCGAAAAGGAGCAGAAGTAATGGACACAGCGATTGATAGAGTACGTGGATTTATCAAAGAAAATGGCATCGATGGAGTCTTTTTCAGAAAGAGAAACAATTTTTCCTGGCTGACCGGCGGGAAAGTGAATCATATTGTCAATACCACAGAAAATGGAGTGGCCGATCTTTTCATCACTTTGGACCAGAAATACTGCATTACCTCCAAAATGGAATCAGCCCGTATCCATGATGAAGAGCTTGAGGGTCTTGGCTTTGAATTCATCACGCCGGAATGGTATGAAGATCAGGATGCGGTGGTGCGTAAACTGGCAGAAGGGAAAAAGACAGCCAGCGATGTTCCATTTGAAGGATTCACTGATTTCGGAATGGCGCTTGCCAGTCTGCGCTTTACGCTGTCACAGGAGGAGCAGGAGCGCTACCGCTGGCTCTCTCAAAAGGCAGCGAAGGCAGTCGAGGCCACGACACGTGAAATTGAACAGGGCTGGACAGAGTATGAGATCGCTGCGCATCTTGGGGCAAAAGTGGTCAAGGACGGAATCAATCCCCAGGTCATTTTGGTTTCTACTGATGACAGGGTATATAAATACCGCCATCCGATTCCAACGGCCAAAAAGCTCGACAAATATGCGATGATTGTGATCTGTGCGGAGAAATGGGGACTTGTGGCCAATGCGACCCGCTTCGTCCACTTTGGTGAGCTTCCCCAGAATCTGAAGGAAAACAAGCAAAAGCTCGTGAAAATCGACCTCGCCATGAATACGGCAACGAGGCCGGGAGCTGCCATCAAGGATGTGCTGCAGCTTGGATTTGATATGTACAGGGAGGTGGGCCATGGAGATGACTGGCGCTTTTTGCATCAGGGAGGACCGACCGGTTATGCATCCCGTGAATTCCTTGCTGTGCCTGGAGTAGAAGGAACCGTACAGCTCAACCAGGCCTTCGCCTGGAATCCAGCAATCCAGGGCATTAAATCTGAAGATACGATCCTTGTAGGCGAAAAGGAAAATGAATTTTTGACCCACACCGGTGAATGGGTGTATATAGAGGCAGAGCATGAAGGAAGGACGTATCTGCGTCCAGACATTTTAATCCGCTAAAACATAGGGGCTGTTCAGCAAGTCGGGTAAATCGGCTTGCTGGATGGCTTTTTTTAATGTCCTTACTCTAGGAACCAAAGGTAAAATAAGGGGAGGTTTTACCGTTAAATCCAAAATGGAGGTCAGTTCGGGGAAAATAAGGGGAAGATTTCCCCTTATTTTAAAAAAACCCTTCCGTTTTTAACTTTTCAGGGTCGATAAAGGGAATTTCTCCCTCTATTTG
>NZ_AUMQ01000044.1 GCF_000430765.1 Peribacillus kribbensis DSM 17871
CAAAAAGGAATTAATCTATCGCAGAAGATATACCACTCGAAAAGAAGCCGTCCAGTCCATCACGAACTATATAACAAGCAGGTATAACGAAAAAAGGAAACATTCGACCTTGGGCTATTGTTCTCCCAATAATTTTGAGAGAAAGCATCTTCTGAAAGCAGAGAAACAGAGCTCCTTAAGTAACCATTTAGCTTAAAAAGTGGTGAGTCCCGGTGTAGGACTTGTCACTTTTCAAGCTTTACCAAACGAAGTGCGGTAGTAGTTTCGCTAAATAAGCAGCTCAAAAAACAGTGTCCACTTTCTTGACAGAAGTCCACTTGAACTTATAATTCCCCCATGAATGCCTTTAAAAACGATAACGGGCTTGTTAAGATCAACCTGGAAGAATACCGGAACCGCCAATTGAAAAAATCAGCCTATTGGTAGAGAGAACGGATCCAAACAAGGAATCTGCCGGTCCTTCAGGAGAAAATATATAAATAAGGTTTTAGAGTGTGATTTTTTGAGAATAGGAAAGTGTATAACTGACAATTTTTGCCTAGTGATTTTAGGGATATATACAGCAACGGAGGAGAGAATTGAATGATACATAAAACACTAAAGCCGTTTCCGCAGAATTTTTTATGGGGCGCAGCATCCGCCGCCTATCAAATAGAAGGGGCCTGGAATGAGGATGGAAAGGGAGTTTCAAACTGGGACCAGTTTGTCCGTATCCCGGGAAAAACCTTTAAAGGAACCAATGGCGATGTAGCAGTGGATCACTACCACCGCTATAAAGAAGACGTCCGCCTGATGGCGGAGATGGGGATGAAGGCTTACCGCTTTTCTGTTGCCTGGACCCGTATTTTCCCTAATGGAAAAGGGGAAGTAAACGAAAAAGGCCTGGAATTTTATGATAACTTGATCAACGAGCTTAGGGAGAATAACATCGAACCTATTTTAACTCTTTACCACTGGGATTTGCCGCAGGCGCTTCAGGATGAGTATGGCGGCTGGGAATCCAGGCAGATCATCGAGGACTTTGCGAACTACAGTGTGGAACTGTTCAAGCGATTCGGCGACAGAGTCAAATATTGGGTAAGCCTGAACGAGCAGAATCTTTACAAGCTTTGGCTATAAAATGGCCGCACATCCGCCGGGCGTAAAGGATGAAAAGCTCTTTTACCAGGTCAATCATCATGCCAATTTGGCCAATGCGCGGGTCATCAAGGAATTCCGCAGCTATGTGCCGGATGGGAAAATCGGACCAAGCTTTGCCTATTCCCCTGCTTACCCGGCATCATCAAGCCCTATGGATATCCTGGCTGCAGAAAATGCCGAAGAGCTGAACAGCCATTGGTGGATGGACATCTATGCATGGGGCAGATACCCAAAAGCAGCCTTGGCGTATCTTGAAGAAAAAGGATTTGCACCGGTCATAGAAGAAGGAGACCTGGAACTTCTAAGAAAAGGAAAGCCGGACTTCATGGGTCTGAACTATTACCAGACCACCACATTTGAAGAAAACCCTTTAGAAGGAGGCGTTTCCCAGGGGGAAATGAATACAACGGGCAAAAAAGGAACCTCCAAGGATTCTGGAATCCCTGGTGTTTTTAAAACCACAGAAAATCCTAACCTTGAAAAAACCAACTGGGACTGGAATATCGATCCACAGGGCTTGAGAGTTGCCCTTAAGAGAATCACAAGCCGTTACGGCCTGCCGATCCTCATCAGCGAAAATGGATTAGGAGAGTATGACAAGCTGGAAGAAGGCGATATAATTAATGATGACTACCGCATAGACTATATCAGCTCCCATGTAAAAGCCATGAAGGAAGCTGTTTCTGATGGAGTGGACCTTCTCGGCTACTGCGTGTGGTCTTTCACAGATCTCTTAAGCTGGCTCAACGGCTTCCAAAAACGATACGGCTTCGTCTACATCAACCAGCATGAAGAAGGCGGCCACGACCTCCGCCGCATCAAAAAGAAGAGCTATTACTGGTATAAAGATGTTATTGAAACGAATGGAGAAAATTTGTAAGCTGCGGATCCTTTTGTTTATACTGGAGGGCCTCTAAAGGACGAAACCCGGTAGGAAGGTCAAAGATAAGTCCGTGAGAGTGCCTCTAAAGGACAAAACCCTGCAGGTGGGTCAAAGATAAGTCCGTGAGAGTACTTCTAAAGGACAAAACTCGTTAGGTGAGTCTAACCTTAGTCCGTGAGGAGGTTTCTCAACACCAAGATTGCGTGGAAGAGTCAGAAAAATGGTTCAGAGAACGGTTTACATGATCATTACCCGTGATAGATTCAGAGAAATGGTTTAAAGAGGGACTCTCATGAACGAAACTCATCAAAAGTCAAAGATTGGTTCAGGAAGGCTTCATAACCATAACCTGAGAACAACCGGATATCCAGCTTGCTCCGGTTCAGCAAGAAAGAAATGGGCTAATTGAAAGTACATACACCAGACACATGCAGAGACAGGAGCTTCTTGGAACAGCTCCTGTCTCCGTGCATGCGGCTAAATGGTTTATAACTGGTACACGTACACCTGGAAAATAAACGATAGGACTGATCATTATGCATACAAATGTTTTTTCGGCCCTCAAAGAAAAGATTGTCTTTGTCTGGAGGCTTCCTTCTTTCCCAGTCCTATTTCTGTTAAATACGATATTTGGTCTAGCGGCGTCCTTTTTTGCTCCTTTCTCTTCTTTGTTTGGAATTGATGAAGCAGGGATGAGCAATGCGGGATTCGGAATTTTTATGACGATTATGGCCATTGGCGGTGTGGCAATCAGCAGCTTTATCGCAAAGAAGTCTGACACCACGGCCAGCAGGAGGAGAATCCTGATTTTTACTTCCCTTGCCGGCGTCATGGGCTACATACTTTTTGCATTTATACGGAATTACTATGGTTTGGCAATCAGCGCCTTTTTTCTTCTGGGCTGTTCGGCGGCTGCGGTGCCGCAGCTATGGGCGTATGCCCGGGATGCGTTGACCGAGGCTGATGTAAGCAGCGAGGATACGCCTTTTGTGATGAATATCTTAAGGATGTTCTTTGCCCTTTCCTGGACGGTGGGACCTGCCGTCGGGGCTTGGCTGCTGATGATGTTTGACTTTAAGGGCTTATTCTTATTTGTGGCTGCTTGTTATTTCTTGGCTTTCCTGACCATCATCTTCCTTTTGAAGGATGTGGAAAGACATAAAATTGCGAGCACGGAGAACCTGAAAGTCACGAAGTATATCAGCCGGCCGCATATCTTCGGAAATCTTGCTGCAGCGTTCCTCCTGTATGCTGCGACCTCCATCCATATGCTAAATGTCCCTCAATTTGTTACCAAGGTTCTTCATGGTACGGAGATGCAGGTAGGAATTGTATTTAGTGTGGCGCCCATTTTTGAGGTTCCGATGATGATCATCATCGGAATGCTGGCAACCAGGATGGATAATGCGATTCTCATTCGAATCGGCTACTTTATAGCGTTTGGATATTTTTTAATCTTTGGATTTGTATCAGAACCATGGCAGATTTATCCGCTTCAGATTTTGAGCGCTGCGCAGGTTTCCATTACCGCAGGAATCGCGATTTCATACTTTCAGGATTTTATTCCGGAAGCACCGGGAACCGCCACCACTCTTTATATGAATATCACCCAGATCGGTTCAACGGCAGGATACCTGCTATTTGGCTTTATCTCCTCTGCGATCAGCTATGGACGTTTGATTACCATTTACACTCTGTTCGCCGCCGCAGCCTGTCTATTCCTCGTGGCTTTTGGCAGACATAGGGTAGCTCCTGCCAAGGATAATAATATGAACATGTAAAATGAGGCGTTCTTTTGAGATTAAAAGGGAAAGGGGCTTCCGTAACAGGATCAGAGTAAACCAATCTGGGATTTTACTGCGGTTCTTAATGGTATGATAGTAAGGATTTCTGCTTTTCTATTGAGTAAAATACTAAGGAACATTCAGGTTAAAAAGATCCCATTAACCACATAGATAAATGGCAGCATTAGCATTTAAGTGTTGTCTTTCTTTGTTTTTTTGTATAGAAATATAATAAGGAAAATTAATCCTATTAAAATAGAAAGAATCAGCACACTCCACTTTTCCGTGTGCTTTTGTACTTGTTTCCACTCGGAACCAAGGTTATATCCTAACGAGATAAATGTAAAAACCCAAAGTGCAGCTCCTGAAAAAGAAAATAATGAAAAACGCTTAAACGTCAAGGAATTAATACCAGCCAAATAAGCTGTTACATGTCTGACTCCTGGAATAAAATACCCTAAGAATAGCAAGTAGGGACCTAGTTTTGAAAACAAACGGCGGGTCAGTGCAATTCTAGATTCAGTGATATGTAATTTTGGACTTAACTTTATTAAGAAGGGAAGCCCTAATTTTAACCCCATAAAATAACTGAGGGATATTCCTCCTATTGCCCCTAAAAACGAACAAACTAAAGAAATTTCATACGACATTCTCCCTAAAAATACATTATATCCAACACTTCGTCAGGAATCGGCAGCCCAATTATCCCACCGATTAGCACAAGAATGATTCCTAAATACCTAGGTAATGTTATTAAGATAGTTACTACGAATAAAGCTTCTTTACAAAATACTATTTGTTAAAGAATCCTCTTTGTCTTAATTTATCATTTATTTTTAATGTTACTTTAAGGGGAATTTCAGTTTGTTGAGGTAATGTATCTATAAATAGTGGCATGTTTAACCATTAGTTACAGATCACTGCTTGGGGGCGTTAAAAATGAAGGTATACAAGGTCTCAATTAAAAATACTGACATTCTATTTCAAAAAGGAACAATGCGATTGGTTAATTATGAAAATTTTTCCTTGGTCGAAGTGGAGCTAAGTGTCCATCCAACCGTAGTAAATTATATAAATACACTGAATATGTATAAGGAAAGAGTAAACATACTGGTAAAGGATGATGCTTGGCTAAATGGTGAATTTGAAATTCACACCGGAAAATGCAGCATACTTTTGGTAAGCAAATCAAAAGAAATAGAAGGGGCGGAAAAATTAGCTATTCCCCAATATGAAAAAAGTTCATTTCTAACCCAAGAAGGTGAAGGGATCGCCTTAGATGACGAGTTAAAGACAAAACAATCTACTTTACCCATATATATTTTACAATCCTTACTAGATCATGAAATAGAAGATGAAGGCAATCGAGGTTTTGTGCAATTACTTCTGAATAAACTTAAAAATGGAGAAAAACTAAATTCATTTGAACAATATGTATTAGACGAAGTGGGTTATTTTGTTGAGAACGCACTCACCAAAGGGAGATCCATCAGGTAACCATTGATTTTACACATTAGTTGCGAGAGTATGGTATCAGGGGAGCGTTCATGATAAGAGTGACTGAACCGACAGGAAAATAAGTTTGAAGGCAGTTACTATGAAGGCTCCTGATTTTTTTATATAGTTGCAAAGCTTTTAAAAAAACAGAAGTATTAAATTAGGACTATACCTATTTAACCGCAGCACTAGCATCGGAATGTTATTGGACTAATTGCCAAGCCCAACATCCCAATCCTCAGGATAGTTGGTTTTTTATTTGTTCTTCAAGGGTTTAAACAAGGATTTAAAAAAGGATGCCCTTAAATTTAAATGTTATTTAATGAAACATTAAGAGGAAGTTCTGTTTACAACTTTATAGTAATACTTACTAATTGCAAGTGGTGTAATCATTAAATACCCGCTTGTATACACTTTTGTGAGCAGATTTTTCTTCCTGAAACTAAAAATTCACTCATCCATTAGAAGTAAAATCTTAAAAATGTCTAATTTTATTATTAAATATTGATTAAGATAAATTATATTAAAAAAATAATGTTAAGATTTTAAAAGTGAATGAATATAAATTTGTTTTATAAGGAATTGAGGATTAAATGACTTCATCTATTTTTAAAACATGTTATAAACAGGAAAAAGCATATTTGTTTATCGCACTAATTATTATTGCAATTTGGGTTTTGCCCTATTTTGTACTTGGACAACACGCACATATGCGCCTTCAAGATAACATGGATTCTAATATCTCATGGTACAAAGTTTTAATTGACAGCGGGCAGCTATTTGGACCCATTAATGCGATGATACCCCAGGTTATTAATGGTGAATTATCGAGAAACGCTTATTATTCCCAATACTACGGGATTGTTGAATTATTTAAATTTTTTTCTCCTGTTATTGCATACGGAATAAACCAGGCGATTAGTCGTTTTATCGCGTTTTTAGGTATGTATTTATTATTAAGAAGATATGTGATTAAAGAGGAAAATCAGGGGTTTATCCGGGTTATCGCCGCATTAACATTTGCTTTGACACCGTTCTGGGCAAATGGAATGTTAAGTACATTAGGGATGCCGCTTGCTTTATGGGCTTTTTTAAATATTAGAAATCACGAAAAGACATGGGTCAGTCTAGTGACTTTAACGCTTTTACCGTTTTATTCAACTTTTATGTTGGGCTTTTTCTTTTTCTTAAGTGCAATGGGTGTATTTTGGCTTATTGATGTCATAAAAACCAAGAAAGCCCAGTTAAGACTGTTCCTCTCCATTTTGTATATGACAATCATTTATTTGGCAATTGAGTACCGTGAAGTGGCATCCTTAATTTTTACACATGAAAAGACAAATCGTTCAGAGTTTTACGAATCCAAAAACAACCTCATTCA
This sequence comes from Peribacillus kribbensis DSM 17871, assembly GCF_000430765.1. GTDB lineage: Bacteria > Bacillota > Bacilli > Bacillales > DSM-1321 > Paraperibacillus > Paraperibacillus kribbensis. The sequence continues at coordinate 6,686 of NZ_AUMQ01000044.1, forward strand.
AACCATTCAATTAATTTTCAAAAATTATTTTATGGGACATAACCAAGATCAAACTCTTTATGAGTTTGTCATCTTCCCAACGGCTTTGATTGCTTTAATTATTGTCATCATGCAAAAAAGATGGAAACAGGAAAAGTTGTTTATTGGATTACATCTAGCTAATTTATTGTTATCTGTCTGGTATTCTTTTTGGTGGTATCAAGGCTGGGTGCCTATAAAAGAAAAAATCAGCATTCTAAACACCTTTAATTTTTCCCGTTATCATTACTTAAGACCAATGATCATTTACATTTTGTTTGCTGTTTCTTTGCGGATACTATGGCAGCTCAATATAAAATGGCGGAAATTATCAGTTGTTTTTGCTATATTACAAATTGCTGTACTAGTTCCTTCTAACGAACAAATCCTTTATCATAAATTGCCTACGTTTCAGCAATTCTATGCAGTGGATGAATTTAATAACATCAAGACATTTATCGGTAAACCAGTTCAAAAATACCGGGTTGTCAGTATCGGACTTCACCCTGCCATTGCTCAATATAATGGCTTATATACATTAGATACCTATAATAATTTTTACCCATTGTCCTATAAGCATCAATTCCGGCAAATAATTGCACCAGAACTCGCTAAAAGCAAAACCATTAGAGATTATTTTGATCAATGGGGAGGACGCTGCTATTTATTTGTTAGTGAGCTGGGCAAAAAATATATGTTTCCAAAAGAGTCCACCAAAGTCATTCGGCATTTAAATATAAATAGTAAAGTTCTAAAACAAATGGGCGGGAATTATATCCTGTCGGCTGTCCCTATTAAAAATGCATCGGAAAATCACCTCAAGTTACAAAAGGTATTTGATTCAAAGGATGCCTACTGGCGGATTTATTTATACAAAATTACTTAACACTTCGTTTGTGTGGAGTTTTGGTATCCAGCGAATAAGCGAGGCATTCGGAAGAAAATCGAAGTAAACTGATGGATTTTAAGAAGGCTGGGCTGCTGAGGCAGCCCTTTTCTTACGATTAGGTAACGCTTTGACCAAATGTCACTGCGAGTATTCAAATAGACTTCGTATTCTATCTCACCTTTACCTCTAACTATATTGGGTCCTTCTTGGTGGGTTACACCTTCTACAGACTGAAGAGGTACAAGCAGCAAAATGGGCTTCTAAATCCTTATATTAAAAGAAATCTCGCATATTATTGCGAGTTTTTTTAATCCCCTATGTGCAACAATATTTACGAAAACAGCCTTAATAAAACAGGGATAAATGAAAAGACACTCCACAATTTGAATGTTATTTAACGAGTCATTTATTTTGCCCCTCAAAATGGAACCCTTTATCCTTAATGCAGGCAGGCTTTTTTACTGCGCGTCTCTCTTTCGTAAAAAAATTCCCGGAAACATCTTCATTCTTCAGAATATCCTTCAATAAGAAACGTTTTATGATTTCTATGCCGGCTGCCATCCAAGATGAAAATTCTTCCATGAAAGGGGGAACCATACTTGAAGATTAATTTGCTGTTTCATAAGAACTCTTTTATTGAGGTCCATTTTGCCATACCTAAAGAGGGGTGGGTTACGTGCGGAACGAAATTGTGGAGGGGAAGAAAGCTGGCAGTCAGTGTAGGTGAGGATGTGGAGAGCGTATTGAACAAAAGTTTACATAATTTATATATCGAGGAGCAGATAAATTAAACTGTTAAAGACGGCTGATTGGTGCCGTTTTTCTTTTTTGCAGCTGTAAAATTAAATCATTGACTGTGGAATAAAGGACCGGGGGGAGAACTAGGATTCAACCAGGCTGGCAGTGTAGTTTTAAAACGGAATCCAAAATAAATGATCCGATTTTCACTTATATGAGCCGTTTTTTTAAATTAATGATCTGAATTCAGAGATTAATGGCCAAACATAAGTTAGGGAGAAATGGAAATTATGGAAAGGTTCCATATTTATGACGAACGATCTATAAACCACAAAAAGGATTCTCCCGCACCCACATGACATGGAAATGTGGATATAGGCATCCAAAAAAGCCCCATCCATGCTTTCGCACGGATGGGGCTATGCAGGGCTCTACTGCAAGTGGCTGGTAACTATGAATCATCTTTTTATATGAACTCTGCTGCGGAAATCTTTGCTTAGAAGTAGACTTCAACAGGCAATTCTTTAACAATGCGTTTCTTTGGCCAAGTATAGCGATTAGCATCAAGACTGTCAGGGGTCATCCATACGAATCTACGCTTGGGATCTGCTGAATAGCGCTTTGGCCCGTGCAGCAAGTTAAAAGCAGATGTTAAGGTCATGCTCCAATCCCTCCATTTCGTATTGCCCTGCATAGTATATATATTCCACTAATTTACACGGAAAAACGTCGTTCGGCTGGAAATCAGCATCCAATTTCTGCATGCACCGCTTGCCATCTTTAATATGGCTATAACAGGGGAAATCTAAACAGCCTTCCAAAAGTGCCATGCATTAGCTATAATTTATTCAATCAGTATTGTTTTTGAAAAGGGGAAGCATTTATGAGCAACGACTCCATCCGATCCATTGAATATGACATTGCATTGCTTGTGCGCCTTACGACTGCCCACAGCCCAAAACTTGGAAAACTGGACCGGTCTGAATATTTATTGCTGCGCGAACTTGAACAGCGCGGTCCTACTGCCATTAATTTATTGGCGGAATATCTGAAACTGAATTTATCGACCGCAAGCAGGCAGATTGCTGCCCTGGAATCCAAGAGTTATATCTGCCGGTATCCAGACCCGCAGAACGGGAGAATCAGTCTGATTGAAATAAAGCCGGAGGGGCTGAAAAGCTTAGACAGGGTCAAGAAGGCGCGCCATGATGTATACTCGGAGATTTTAAAGGATTGGACACCTGAAGAACTGCAGGTTCTGGAGAAAAATTTAACGAGGCTGAACCATGATTTTAAAAGTTGGCGGAAATAGGGGGGGAGCAGCCTGACCCGGCCTTCCGTGCAGGAAGAGTGAATTGCCGCATGCATTTTACTATTGTAATTTGGTTTATATGTTGTATAATACAATTTGTTAAATACAAGTTATTGAACAGAGGTATTCAAATTTTCATTTAAGCAGATTCGACAAAATAGAAAGGAGGAAAATGATGAGTCAATCATCACCTGAAGAAACAAAGCATTTTGGGCTTCCTAAATATTTGCTGGTTTCTATATTGACTCATTCGGACCGCAATATTTTACGAATCTTTCTTATATCATGAAGCAAAACTTGATTCAGACCGGTTTGAAGCTGAGCACTCATGATATGCTGCTTCCATCTGTCGCTTCCAATCTGGCGTTTGCTTTTGGTGTACCGCCTGGGCGGATCCTGTCAGGAAGGTTTGGAATCAGAAGGATTTATTTAAGCTTTATTGGCATTTTTATCGTGGGTACTCTTCTTAATATATTCAGCTTTGGCCTTGAAAAAAGGAGGCAGACTTTAAGTCTGTCTCCTTTTTTCATTGGTTTTTTTTGCTTTTGCCTGATTCCAGATTACAAGACCGATCCCAATTGCCAGAACGGCAATAATCAGAAGGGGGATGCTATAGCGGGCAATCAGCTCGTCTGCTTTGATCCATTCTCTCCCGAGGGAGCGGCCGAGTGTGATGAACACGAGGGTCCAAAGAAAGGCTCCTGTATAGGCATACTTGGAAAACTTTTGATAAGAATACCCGTTTATGCCAGCCAAATAGGCTGTTATATGGCGGAAACCCGGGATGAAATAACCGAAGAAAAGAAGAATGGGCCCGAATTTTATAAAGGACTTCCTGGCGGAATCAAGCTTTTTTTCTGTCAGATGCAGCCGCGGTCCATATCTATGGATGAAGGGCAGACCCAGTTTGATCCCTAAAAGATAGCTTAGGGAAATCCCGCCGGCGGCCCCTATAAATGCACTGAGTACAGAGGGAAGAAAAAGCATGTCTCCCTTATATACTTGAAAGCCGACAAATGCGAGCAGCACTTCATCTGGAAGGGGGAGTCCGACAATCCCTGCAACCAGCGCGATCATAATCCCGCCGTATCCGTAATGTTCAATTAATAAAGATATATGCTGCTGCAAGTCTATCACCACATCCGGTCCAGATCATATTTTTTGCTAGGTGCAGGCTAAAAAAATCAGGGAACAATGCCCAAGTTCAGTTACTCCCATTATATCGATAAATAACAGGTATTTCTAAGGTTTATAAAAAAACTCTCTTATCCCCCAGTATAACCATCCATACTGGAAGATAAAACCTCATAAAAAGCAGATAGCTTCATACCGCTATCTGCTGTACTGGCCCTCCCTTTGGGGCAGGACCGGGAGATGGGGACTGTTCCCATAGAGTGTTTTTTCGATGGCATATTTGGGCCGGCCTTTGACTTCTTTGAATATTTTGCCGATGTATTCCCCGATGAGGCCGATTCCGATGAGCTGAAGGCCCCCGACTGTCCAGATGCTTACGATGAGGGAGGTCCAGCCAATGGCGGTGTGGTCAAGGAGTTTCATCGTAAGGGCATAGCCGCCAAATAAAAGGCTCAAAAGAAAGGAGATGAAGCCGATCAGTGTGACTAAGCGGATGGGAGCCACACTGAAGGATGTGAGACCATCCATGGCAAAGGCAATCATCTTCTTGAACGGATATTTAGACTCCCCGGCCATCCGCTCTTTTCGATCATAATAGATCTTCTCAGAAGGGAAACCGACCAGCGGCACAAGGCCCCTTAGGAAAACATTGGATTCCTGGTATTTCAAAAGCTCTGTCAACGCCTGCTTTCCCATCAGCCGGAAGTCTGCATGATTCTGTACCAGGTTAATGCCAAGCCTTTTCATAAAGGAATAAAACCATAGCGCGGTTTTTCTTTTAAACACGGTGTCTGTATCACGGCTGTCCCGGACTCCATAGACCACCTCATAGCCCTGCCAGTATTTTTCTATAAAGGCAGGAATAACAGAAATATCATCCTGAAGGTCAGCATCTATTGAAATGACGCAGTCCGATGTTCTGTTCGCCTCTTCAAGACCTGCCAAAAGGGCATTCTGATGTCCCACATTCCTTGAAAGCTTTAAACCCTCGACATACTTATTCCGTCCATTTTCTTCCTCGATTAATTTCCATGTATCATCCTTGCTGCCATCATCTACAAACAGCAGCCTGCTGTCATCGGAGACCAGGTTTTCAGAAATCATCTCGGTGAGCAGGGCAGACAGCTGTCTGGCTGTATCGCTGAACACTTCTTCTTCGTTATAACAAGGAACCACAATCCTTAAAACGGGTGAGTTCATACTATCCCTCCTAAAATACATTATTGGACCTCATATAAGTAAATTTTCCAGGCGGAATTCTTATCGTTGAAGGTCCTTAATAAGTCCAGATGGATATCCTCTGCATTCAGTATGGGAACGGAAGATAGAAAATAGCGTCCGCCCAGCTTTTTGAATGCCTCCGTATCCAGCTGGAGATGCCGGATCTTCTTCTTTGAATCCTTTTGAAATAAATAATACTTCCCGAGCTCGCTTGAGAAAATGTAGCAGCGTCCGCCCCATTCATCAAAATAGGTCCTTAGGACATGGCTTTTTTGAAGCTCGGGTGCGATGATTTTCCTAAATTGATGCTTATAGGATAGATCGTAAAAATTATTGTACGTATCCACTGTGTAAAAGCCATTGTACTGTGCGATGGCAGGGTGGAGTCCGATACTTGCAACTCGGTAATCCTTTTGAGGCATGCCGATATACTCTTTGATTTCCTTAAACTGCTTTTCAGCATAAAACTGCTGGAAGGAAGGATAGCCGGCAGCACGGTAATAAATTTCCGGATTGGCGCCAAACAGGACCAGAAGCTGTACCAGGAGGCAGACCTTCACAAAGATCTTCCACCTTCCGTTCCGATTCCAGAGGATGGCGGCGCCGACTGCAAACATCATATAAATGACAAGCGGCCTCAAAAAGTGGAAACGGGCAAAATTAAATGTATTCAGCAGCTGGTACCGATCTTTTAAAGGCTCCCAGCCTTTATAAAACCAAAAGGCATACCATAAAGACAGGAGGATATTAAGGGCAAACAGCCTTACAAATGTTTGATGTTCTCTCCATGCCTTTTTTTTGTAAATCATCCAGAACACAATGAATGAGAGTGGGACGATGACAAGCGTATGCAGGGTCATGACATGGGTATGGCCAAGAAAGTAATTTTTGATAAACAGCCAGATGGTCCGTCCAAAGCTTAGCTTGGAGCTGACGAATTCATTTCTGCTAGTCGGTGCTGTAGGGAAAACCAGAGAATAAACAAGCCGGTATTCTATCAGCAGGTAAACCGCAGTCATTAAGGCGATGCTGCCGAAAAATCTAAAATTCCATTTCTTCTTGACAAGAACATCCCTTACCCACAATATCCCCATCGCAGCGAGGAAAAAGAAGAATCCAAGTACGAAGCTGGAATAGAAGGGCAGCAGCACCAATGTCAGCCAGTCCTTATATGAGGACCTGCCGCTCCGTATATTCAAGAAAGCCCATAAAGCCAAAGGATGTCCCAGGGTGCTAAGCATGCCAGACGGCCAAAAAGGAGTCAGCGCGAAGCAGAGGGATACCCCTGCTGTAATAAGGAGGTATTCCTGTCCTTTCAGGAAATGCCTTCTTAAAAGCAGGTACATCCCCAAAAAGGCAAAGACCCTTGTAATGGCCTGGCTGATGCTGTATGCCTCCATAGAAGGAAGCAGATTATGAAGCCATTGGATTCCGCTGAATTCAGTCCCATAGGCATTGCGCGGAAGGCCGCCTATAATTTGAGGGACTACTGAATTTATTCCGCCAAATAAGAGACCGCTATGGTGAAGGACCTTATACCAGGCAATATTTGAATCCAGATTATCATGGACCCGGATATGTGAATGTTCTCCCAGGATGAACATGGGAGATAAATAAATAACAATGATGACATAGGAAAAAAAGATATATTTGCTTTCTTTCTTCCAGTCTCTGAATCTTTTAAAACTTATACTTGGCATTCTGCGTACCTGATTGCATTCAAAATTTCCTGCTGCTCTCTTCCGCAAGAAGCTTTTTCATTTCTTCGAATAAGGGTCCCCTAAGTTCCGCGTCCTTCAGGGCGAATTCTAAATTCGTCATGATAAATCCGAGCTTTTCCCCGACATCAAACCGTTTCCCTTCGAACTGATAGGCAAAAACCTGCTGCTGCAGACTCAGACTCTGGATGGCATCGGTCAGCTGAATTTCCCCGCCGATTCCTTTTTCCTGCCTTTCAAGAAAAGGGAATATATCTGGCGTCAGGATATACCGGCCCATGATGGCAAGGTCAGATGGGGCCTCTGCCGGCGAAGGCTTTTCTACTAGGTGCTCCACCTGATACAGCCTTTCGTTATGTTCACTAAAATCAATCATGCCGTATCGGTGAGATTCCGTTTTAGGAATCTGTTTCACCCCGATTACCGTGCGTTCAGTCAACTCGTATTGATTCATTAATTGCTTCGTGCAGGGAACATCGGACGTAATGATATCATCTCCGAGCAGAACAGCAAACGGCTCATCGCCGACAAACTTTCTGGCGCACCAGATGGCATGCCCGAGCCCTTTTGGTTCCTTCTGTCTTATATAATGTATATCCACCATATTGGAGGATTTCTGGACCATTTCCAGCACATGAAGTTTACCTCTCTTAGAGAGCGTATCTTCCAGTTCATAGGCATGATCAAAATGGTCCTCGATGGCCCTTTTTCCCTTCCCGGTCACAATGATGATATCTTCAATGCCGGAAGCAACAGCCTCTTCCACAATGTATTGAATGGTGGGCTTATCCACAATAGGCAGCATTTCCTTCGGCATGGCTTTTGTGGCGGGCAGGAATCTAGTTCCTAAGCCAGCTGCAGGAATAATGGCTTTTTTTATTTTTTTCATCACTAGGCTCCTCCTTACGATTCTGCAGTTTTATCTTTTGCATGGAATACGAAATACCTCTGGCCAGAATAATTCATGATGGTATAGAGGCCGGTTCCGATTAAAACAGCTAGATTATTTTGAACGAGATGTGGAAGAACGGTAGTCATATTCATGACAGCCTTAGAAAGGACCAGTGCAATGTAATAGGAAGTCACATAACAGAATAGAATCACAAAAGCAAAGCGGATCATACTGCCTGGAACAGCTGCACGGCTCTGGAAGGTAAATGTCCTGTTTAATATGTAACTGACACCTGCCCCAATCATATTGCCAGCGAATGTGGAAACCCAGTAGCTGAGTCCAAACGCGTTTAACAGGGTATACATAATGGATAGTCCCACGAGAGTATTAATCACTCCCACAAGCAAAAACCTGAAAAATGAGTGCTTCATGCTAAGTCACCAACTAAATCATTTAGTGTAGAAAGGGATATCTATCGAATTTCTTTACCCTATCCCTTTCATCCTAACCTGCCGGGCAGGAATCATATACATGCATTTTGGATTTTCTGGACCTTTACATTGTAAGACTGAAAAATAAAAATGAGATGAAGCAACCATTAAAGTTTAATTAAAATCGAAGTTTAATGAAAATCAAATTTTTGAACTCTCACAGTTGGAAGGGTATCCTAAAAGAAAGGGTGGAAGTTTAAAAAGGGAGGCTTGAACATGAACTATAATTTTGATGAACGAATCATCCGCACAGGGACCGGATCGGTGAAGTGGGACCATTCTGAAGAGCTGTTCGGCGAAAAGGAAATGATACCAATGTGGGTGGCAGATATGGATTTCCGTGCCCCGCAGCCGGTCATCGATGCCTTAAAAGAGAAGGTGGAGCATGGGATATTCGGCTATTCAAAAGGATCTCAAGCCTACTTGGAGGCCGTAAGCAGCTGGATGAATGAAAGGTTCGACTGGAGAGTGGAAACAGACTGGATCACACACAGCCCCGGGGTTGTACCGGCGCTGAACTTAATTGTACAGGCCTTTACGAAGCCTGGGGATGGAGTGATTATTCAGCACCCCGTCTATTATCCATTCACAAAGGTAGTGGAAATGAATGGAAGGACCCTGCTTTCCAATCCCCTTAAAGAAGAGGATGGACGCTATGTAATGGATTTTGAGGACCTGGAGGAAAAAGCTCGAAAAGGGGCGAAGCTGATCATCCTGAGCAGTCCCCATAATCCTGTAGGCAGGGTATGGAGCAGGGAAGAACTCAATAGGCTTGGAGAAATCTGCCTGAAACACGGCGTTCTGATTGCAGCGGATGAAGTACACGCTGATCTGATTATGCCGGGACATAGGCATATTCCGCTCGCTTCTCTTTCTGAGGCGTTATCCGAAAGGACGATCACGTGCACCGCACCAAGTAAAACCTTTAATTTAGCGGGACTTCAGACTTCTAATATTATCATAGCCAATCAGGAGCTCCGTGTAAAATTCCGTAAGGCGCTTGAACAAAACTTTATGGGTTCGATTAATACATTTGGGATGGTTGCCGCCGAGAGTGCTTATCGCTATGGAGGAGACTGGCTTTCACAGCTGATTTCCTATATATATGAAAACTATACATATGCAAAAGACTATATCAGCCGGCATATGGAGGATCTAAAGGTGTATCCTCTTGAAGGGACCTATCTGCTTTGGATCGACTGCCGCAAGCATGGTCTCTCTGCCAAAGAACTGGAGAGGCTTGTCCATAAAGAAGCGAAGGTCGCTTTCAATCAAGGATATGGATTTGGGGAGGGAGGAGAAGGCTTTATCCGCATGAATATCGCCTGTCCGCGCTCTACACTTATCGAGGGATTAGAAAGACTTAAAAAGGCGTTTTCCGGTAAGAAGGAATCACTTTCATAAGAGAACATAGAAAACGAGACTGCCGGGAAAGGACAGTCTCGTTTTTCTTTAGTTGTTTTTCATCCATTCCGGTTTTCCGAAGCCTTTGAACTGCTCATCAATGACCTTCTCGAACTCCTTGGACTCCACGGCTGTTTTAATATCTTTAGAAACTTTTGAATCTAAATCCTTCGTATTCACAACCACACGGTTGCGGTAATCCTCCGGCATGTTTTCAAGCTTGAGGGCATCCGTCAGGTCCATTTTAGCTGCAAGGGCAAAGTTCCCAGGCACCGCTGACAGGTCTACACTGTCTACGGACCTTGGAAGCTGTGCGGCTTCAATCGGCTTGAACTGAAGATGTTTTGGGTTGTCCTTTACATTCTTCTCCGATACAGTCAGCGGATCGGCTTTAGGATCAAGCACGATCAATTTTGCATCCTGAAGGACTCCGAGTGCCCGTGCCGGGTTAGAAGGATCGTTTGGAATAGCGACAGTCGCCCTATTCTTCACTGAATCAAGGGATGTATACTTCTTTGAATAGATGCCCATGGGAGCTGTCGGTACAATAACAAGCTCTGATAACTTTAAATGATGTTCTTTTGCGAAACTGTCCATGTAAATCTTATGCTGAAATAAGTTGGCATCAAGATCGCCTTTTCCGAGCGCAATATTTGGCTGTACGTAATCGCTGAATTCAACAACCTTTACTTTATAGCCTTTTTTCTCGAGCTGAGGCTTGATCCCTTTGGTAACCATATCACTATATGGGCCGGTTGTTGCCCCGATTGTAACCTCCATGTTCTTAGAAGACTCTGAACTGCCGCATGCTGCAAGAAGACTTGCAGTTAGTAAGAAAATGCATAAAACCATAAGCTTTTTCATGTTGCTTCCTCCTTATAATTAGGTATATTTTTAGCGCTTATTCAGCCTCGCAGAAATCCAGTCTCCGAAAAGCTGTATGAGCTGTACTAAACAGATTAAGATAATGACCGTTGTCAGCATGACGGTGTTATCATAGCGGTAATAACCAAATCGGATGGCGAGGTCGCCAATCCCGCCGCCGCCAACAATTCCTGCCATTGCCGAAAACCCGATCAAGCTGATGGCGGTAAGGGTAATTCCCTGAGTAATGCCGGGACGCGCTTCCGCCAAGAGCACATCCTTGATGATCATCCAAGGCGTCGCACCTGCAGATACGGCTGCTTCAATGATTACTTTGTCAATTTCCCGCTGCGAAATATCCACAGCCTTGCGAAGAAGGGGATAGCTGCCACCGATAAGGAAACGCTCGCTGCCGACGGCCCGATGGTTGTCCCGGTAATGAGATTCGTCAATGTCTTTCAGTATCATCAAATTTTCAATTTTATGAAAACGGTACTATAATGAGTGATATCAGGCAGTATGGAAATAGGAGGGGAAGAGGATGATCAAGACAGCACTGTTAAGCAGATGGCATGTTCATGCGGATGAATATGCAGAGCAGGCGGCAGAAAACCCATATCTTCAAATTGTTAAGGTATGGGATGAAATTCCGGGGAGAGGTGAGGAGTGGGCAGATAAAATCGGTGTTCCTTTCGAACCTGAGCTCGATAAGGTGCTATCAGACCCGGATATTGATGCAGTCATTGTTGCAGCACCCACGCTTTTGCATACCGAAATTCTATTAAAAGCTGCTGAAGGAAAAAAACACATCTTTACAGAAAAGGTCCTTACCGCTTCAGTGGAGGATTGCAAGAAAGTTTTAGAGGCAGTTGAGAGAAATCATGTCATCCTGACTCTGTCACTCCCTAGATTGACTTCAGACTATTACTTATATGCACAGCAGGCTCTGGATCAGGGACTGCTTGGTACTCTGACCACGATCAGATGCCGAACGGCGCATAATGGGGCGGCAGCATCAGAAGAGCATCCGCAGGGCTGGCTGCCCAGGCATTTTTTTGATGAAGCGGAGACTGGCGGAGGTGCGTTCATCGATCTCGGTGCCCATCCTATTTATCTGTGCAACAGGCTGGCCGGGAAGCCAAAGTCCATTTCAGCCAGGCTGCAAAAGTCAGGTTTTCCTGTGGATGTGAATTCTGCAGTTCTGGCAGAATATGAATCCGGCACTCTGGGGATTCTGGAAACCAGCTTTCTATCAGGCGGAAGCCCGTTCCTCCTGGAACTTTACGGCACAGATGGCACACTGATAATTGAAGACCAGAAGATCCGGATAAAATCCCGCCATGCAGGGAATGAATGGATGGTACCGGATGATGTGCCGCCCGCGGAAAAAATGCCGCTGGATCAGTGGGCCGATGCAATTAAAGAAAATATCCCTCCCTCCATAACCAGCCAGGATGCTTTCCATCTTACACTGGTGAATGAAATGGCTGCCTTATCGGAAAAAGAAAACAGGCGGGTGGAAGCAGCAGAGCTTGAATAAAGTAACATAACTGAATCTGGCCTTTCGGCTTTTTTAATTAGCAGTTTATCCTGCTGGATGACGGGTAATTAAGAACTATACTAATCCGGAGGTGTACAGATGAGAATTATTCTTTATTTAAGCATTGCTGTCATTGCAATAGCCTTTGTTCTATTGGTTTTATATTTAGGAAGAACGCTTAAAGCCCTTGAAAAAACGATGCTGACTGTCTCGGATACCATATCCCGCCTTGAAGGCCAGCTTCAGGGAGTAACGGCTGAAACAGCACAGCTGCTGCACAAGACAAATGCTCTCGCAGAAAACATTCAGGAAAAATCGGAAAACCTGGATTCTGTGTTTGTGAATGTGAAGCATATGGGAGACTCCCTTCAGGGCTTCAATTCCTCTCTGAAAAAAGTATCCGTCAGAGCGCAGACTGGAATTGAAGGCAACCAGTCAAGAATCGCCAATATTATCAAATGGACCAACTTTGCAAAGGAAATGTATGACCGCTATAAGGACAGAAAAACATCAAAACGTGCGGTCAATACGGCAGGCATGCAATAACAAAAAAAGGTTCTGGAATTCATTCCGGAACCTTTTTTTGTATATTTATTTGTGTTTCTTAGAGACCGCACAGTCAATTGTGGAAGCTCATACCTAATATGAGGCCTTTGGCATGTACGCTCTGCCCTGCTAATTGGAGGCATTAAGCAGCTTCAGGACCAGCCTGATTCCATGGAGGATCAAATGAAAGATTCCTTTGATGATATACTCGCCAAATTCAAGGAATATATCAATCACAAGCAGCCAGGTTGATTCCCCGTCCCGATGTTTTCTCTTTTTAAGGCTTGGCTTTTTGTTTTTCTTTAAAGACAATTCAATCAGTCCTTTAAAGGAAGTTGGTATGGATGAATTTTTATGAGATTATCTGAGATATTTCAAGTATAATTTATTTAGAAATAAATCAATAGTCAAAATATTTATTGATCATGAAATGAGGTATATCTATGAAACTGGCATCTGTACAAGTTGAAATAAAAGACACTGAGACGAAAGAGGAACGAATAGAGAGGGTGAGCTCCCTTTTAAATGAATTAAAGGGTACGGATTTAATTTTGCTTCCGGAAATATGGGCCACTGGCTATTTTTCCTTCGATTCCTACGCAAAAGAAGCAGAGCCGCTGGATGGCCCCTTTGTGGCTCATTTTTCTAAGAAAGCGAGGGAACTGGGAAGCTATCTTCATGCCGGAAGCTTTGTAGAGAAGGATGGCGGCCAGCTGTACAATACGAGCGTAGTGTTCAACCGGGAGGGAGAGCTGGTCGGGACAAGCAGAAAAATACACTTATTCCGATATGGATCAATGGAAGGAGAATTGCTGGCACGCGGGGAAGAGCCGGCAGTCATCGACACAGAGTTTGGAAGAATCGGGCTGTCCACCTGCTATGACCTTCGTTTTCCTGAGCTGTACCGGGCACAGGTCGATAAGGGGGCAACCATTTTCCTGGTAACTTCCGCCTGGCCGCATCAAAGGCTGCAGCATTGGAATTTGTTTAACGCAGCAAGAGCCCTTGAGAACCAGTGCTTTTTGATCTCTAGCAATTGCGCAGGAAAAACGAATCATACCCTGCTGGGAGGCCACAGCCAGGTGGTGGACCCATGGGGAGTGACAATCGCAAGTGCAGGTGAATTTGAAACAGTCCTAAAAGCAGAAATTAATTTATCCCAAATTGAACAGATACGGGAAGTATTTCCCCAGTTGAAACACAGAGTCCTCTAGGAAAGCAAAAACCTGCTCCTATCCAGTCATATAATACCTGAGAGTCCCATATGATGGACATATCCAAAGCCGGTTTCTGAAACAAAAGGTTGATCTAAATCTATTGAAGCGTAGGAGGCATAATGATGGATGATCGTATATTCCGCACGGCCATGGGAAAATTCGCTACAGGTGTGACTGTGATTACCACAAATTATGAAGGCGAGGCACATGGTATGACAGCCAATGCATTCATGTCGGTATCACTTGATCCAAAGCTGATTGCAGTTTCCGTAGGGGAGAAGGCAAGAATGCATGACAGATTGAAGGAAACAGGAAAATTTGCAGTGAATATCCTGGCTGACACCCAAAAGGAATATTCCATGTATTTTGCCGGACAAATCAAAGAGAAAAGGGACATACCATACGGATGGATCGATGATTATCCGTTGATTCCGGATGCCATTGCCAGCATTTTATGTACCGTCTATGATTCTCACAAAGCGGGGGATCATACACTTTTCCTGGGTGAGGTGCAGGAACTTGTCTTAAGAGAAGGCAATCCGCTGACGTTTTTTGAAGGCCGTTATGATCTTCCCGGAGGATTGGGTAATAAGAGCTGAACTACGGAATACCGTCTTTTTAGGCGGTATTCTATTTTGGGTGGATAATGATGTCAGTTGACGGGCCAGCGGGATTATTAAAGAATGCCGAGGATGAACTTAATCTTAAGAATCTATCAATATCCTTCCCCGATAACCATCTGCTGGAAGGCTTTATCAAGCATCTTGGATTTAAGCAAGAGCTTCCCTGCGCAATTCGAAATGTATTTGACTCTGTAATGATGCACAAAAAAAGCACCTTCTCAGTGCTTTATTTGCAGGTGGCCGCTGCCCCCAGTCCTTTTCTATTCAATTGTATGTCCGGTCTCCTCGGCCGTGGCCCTAAAAGGTGTGCACTTCCTTTAAAGGCCATTGAAGAAGGCCTGCTTTATACGGCTACCACTCCTCTCCCCATTGAAGTTGCCCATGTATCGCCTGGACCTAGGAACAATAGGCCAGCCGGAGAGTATGCTTCAAATTTCACCTTAAGACCCTCAAGAAGTGTTCGGATTGGACGGTTTGTCAGTGAGCCAGCAGCGGGTTCGGACACAAGAATCGATTTTTGACCTTCGCGGAAGAATTCAAGGATTCCCTTTAGAACCGCCTCTTTGCGGCTGGATGAAGGAGCTTTGGCACGATTTTTGGTACGCAGTTTCAGATGATACATACTTTCACTACCTTTCCAAAAGAATCGAGGGTCTTTGTTCCCTATGCCTATCAAATTCCACGCATCCCTTAAGGAATCCTTCAAGAGAAAGGCTCTTTTTATCGCCAAATTCCCGTCAAAAACCTCTATTTTACTCTTTTATAGAGATATTCTGAGGGTTTCTTTTATCGAAAATCAAGAAACGCTGATTGATTTCGTAGAATGCTTTTAAGTAGTTGCGGACAGGGCAGCCTCCAGGGCAAAGATGCAAAGGAGGGCTGTACCGAGAAGGAGGGAAATGCCTGATAATAGAAAGGAAATCATTTCTTCACGGTATTTTATAAGGCAATAGGTTCCGAGGAAAATGCCGAGGGCGGCAGAGAGGGACAGGTATATTTTTGCCAGAATAACATGCACACCTCCGTAAAAATAAAAATGGATGAAGAAGCATTCGAGAATAATAGTAATGCCTAAAAACACTAACATAATGGGATGAGTGACCCTGATACGGCCCATGTTTGCCCGCCTCCAGTCTTAATAGATTTTCTATATCTATTACATTCAGTTTTGAAGGAAAATATGATAGTTTTTTAGCGGGCATTTTAATAAGTCCTGTTTTGAGGTGCTTTTTTAAAATATGTACTGAAAATGAAAAAAGTAAAACTCCTCATAGTAACCGACATATTCCATTTTAAATAACCAGCTTTTTTCATACTAATTACGAATTAAGCGGATATTTTCCGTCTATGTATCCGTCAGGGCGGCATAAGCGGGCACAAAAAACGAATGGAGAAAACAGACAAACAAAAAACAGGTGGAGAATAACGTTAGTTTTTCTCCACCTGCTTGATTTAGGGACTTATTGGACAGCCCCTTCTTTAGTTTTTTATAATTGGCCTAGAGCTTTCTTTGTAAGAGAACCTGTTACGCCGTCCGCATTCAGATGATGGCTGGACTGAAATGCTTTAACTGCCAGCACCGTGTTCTCTCCATAAATTCCATCGGTTCCTTTTGTTGAATACCCGAGAGAAGTCAGGCGTGCCTGCAGGTGTTTCACTGCTTCTCCTTTTGACCCCTTTTTCAGCAGGGTCCAGGTTGAGATGTAATATCCGTTTTGGTCTGCAATCTGATCAAAGGTCTGTGAAGTATAAGTAATCACCACAGGTGTTTTTATAGATACCTGATCAAACAGCCATTCAATTTCATTATTGAGCATTCTTACACAGCCGCTTGATGCGTACGTTCCAATTGATGCTGGGTTGTTATTTCCGTGAATGGCATAATGGTTCCCATCGGTCCCATTCGCATCTATGCCCAGCCAGCGGGTCCCAAGAGGATTGCGTGGATCTCCTCCCGCGATATGGCCTGTATAATAAGGACGATCCTTAATTTTAGTAACAATCTTAAAGGCACCTTGAGGTGTGAGGGAATTATCTCTCCCTGTAGCCACTTTGAAAGTCCTGACCAATTTGTTTTGATCATAAAAGGCGAGCTCATTGTGAGCTTTGTTCACTATAACCATTTGTGCGCCAAGCGCAGTATGGGCTGATGCTTGAAACACCAGGAAGCCTAACAGAAGGGCTGTCAGCTTTTTCATATTCCTATCCCCTTCAACCAAAAAATCTTGCCTTTGGAAAACTCTGTGCAAAAAAATATGTAGTACAGATGCACTATATCAATATATTGTACATTGCAACTATCGTTTCAGCATTAGGATTTTAGTGGAAAAGAATGGACACGCATTACTAGTTGAATAGATGAAGAAAGAAATAGACAAAGATGGAAAAATGGTATAAAGAGTCTTTATAAAAAGACCTTTAGGTACTAAAATAAAAGTTGAATTGGTTATCCGTAAAGAATATTTTCCTTCTTCAAGACCTTCAGGAGAGGATTGTAGATATGACTAAGGTGAAAACTGTAAAAATTGATGGTGAAGATATATATATATTTAACAGTGTCTTATATATTCTTGAAGCAAGTGCCGGATGGAGCCTGATCCTTGATATGATTGTCACTGAAATCACGCAGGAAAGATACAAAAAGGAAGAAAACCTTATTTTGGAAATCGAGCTTGAGGATGGAAGAGTATTTAATTCCATCATGCATATACAGCCAATACCGGGTGGGCTGCCTCAATTAAGTCTGTATACCTATATAGATGATGCCAATGAATATCCTGATGTCATGATTGTAAATGAAAATGAAACCAGCTTCCCGCGGATCGACCAAGACCTGACCATTGAAGAAATCCGGAAGGTGGAAATGCCCCAGGTAAAAGTTAAACTCAACCTCACCCTCCCGATCGACCAAGCTGAATGGATCGCAGGCAAAAAAAAGAAAGAACTGGACCAAATCCTCCGAACCGCTATCTATGACTTTTGGGGGAAATCTGAATAAAGCTGTTCCTTGTGAACAAAGGGATTTTTACAATTTAACCCTTTAATTTTTTTAAGGTAGAGTTTTTGAAAGAATCTTTATTATTTTTTTACATGTTTCGGTAACGCACGATCTAATGGAGAAAACCTGTTGATCTACGGTCCAGGCACGAAGACTCCTGCGGAATTAGCGGGACAGGTGAGACCCCGCAGGCGAAGCCGAGGAGGCTCACCGCCCGCCCCGCGGAAAGCGAAGTGTCTGGAACGGAAATAAACAGCCCTGGCGCGGCATAAGCTTCATTTATACATGCATGCCAATCATAAAAAAAGCAGATACTTCCATTATTAAGTTCTAAAAATAAGGGTAAGAGAACATAGTGAAATCATAATGACTAATAGGAAGACAAAAAGGAGTTAGTTGGATGCACTGGTATGAGAAATTAAATAAGTACTTCCCGATCGAAGAAATGAAATCAAAAGAACACATGGAGACGCTGCTTGAGGAGCGTTCCGATATTTATCACAAGGATGAGGGCCCGAATCATGTGCTGATGTATGCGGAACTCGATAATTTTGTCTTTATCGACTATCTGTTTGTTTCTAAGGATGCCAGGGGACAGGGGCTTGGCCACAAGCTGATCGAAAAAATGAAGGAAAAGGGGAAGCCCATCATTCTTGAAGTCGAGCCGGTTAATTACGAGGAAACCGATACGGAGAAAAGGCTGAGATTTTACAAGCGGGAAGACTTCACTCATGCTTCCTCGATTGGGTACAGAAGAAGATCTCTCGCAACGAATGAAATCAATGAAATGGAAATCCTTTATTGGGCACCAAATAATGAATCTGAAGAAGAGATTTATGAAGCAATGAAAAAAACGTATAAGTTGATCCATACTTATAGAGACCAAGAGTTTTACGGATCCTCTTACGAGCGGGTAGAAGAGGTCCTGACCTTCAAAGAAAAAGAACAAACAGAAAATATTTTAGAGGATATATAAGTTAAAGGCACCTTTCTTTAAGAAGGTGCCTTTTTTGTTTCATATAGCTTTTAAGCGCAGCATTTAAATTCCGGTATAACCCAATCAAACTAATTGGAAAAGCATATATAAATATGGACAAGTTTTGTAAATTTACTTTAGAGGGGGACCTGGAATGAAAAAAAAAGATGTACTGCTAAATGGGAGGAAGGTCGCCTATTTAGAGGCAGGGAATGAAAATGATCCTGCAGTCTTTTTGGTTCATGGCGTGCCAGAAACAAGTCTTGTATGGAAGGAAATGATACCAGAGATTGTTTCCTGCGGGTTTAGAGCGATCGCGCCTGATCTTCCCGGATTTGGGCAGAGTGAACCCTTTGAAGAAGCTTCCACTTGGGAACGATATACAGAGTTTATTACAGAGTTTACAGCCCATATGAATTTGGAGGATTTTCATTTAATAGTCCACGATTGGGGAGGACTAATTGGATTAAGGTGGGCGTGTGACTTTCCTGAACGCGTTCGAAGTCTGATGGTCTCGAACTCCACTATTTCTACTGATTATGTATGGCATAAGCTGGCGCAGCTGTGGAGGACCCCCTTAACAGGGGAAAAGGTAATGAAGCAAATGGAAGACTTTATGGGTTTTCATGCAGAAACAAAAAAATCGATACCTAATATTGATGATGAGACTCTCTTGGATTTTTACCAGGTCTTCCGTAATGAAGATACAAGCAGGGTGATATTAGAACTTTATCGTTCAATGAACAAGGAAGATGTTCAGCTTTACCAGGGAAAATTGAAAGCCATCAAATGTCCGGTAACAATCCTATGGGGGGAACTTGATCCGTACGTTCCTCTGAAATTTGCATTCAAGCTAAAAATTGAAAGTCTTCTTCATGCAGATGTGCAGGTTATCAATAATATAGGACACTTTATACAAATTGAAAATCCATATGCTGTGAATAAACATGTTTTACTTCACCTTACCCGATTAAAGCAATGAGCATATCCCTGCTTAATTTTATCAAGAATAAATATTCTTTAGCATTTTTATATCCTAACCGATAATCAAAGGCAGTCTTGTCTCTTTAGCAGCCAACCCGGGGAAAGATCTATTTCGATGATGATGGAGGTAGTGATAGTTGGAAGTTGTAAATATAAATGATTCTTTTGTGGTCAGGATTGGCGGGAAGTTCTATCTATTGATTGAGCTGAGCTTGAATCTTGGTGCAGCTAAAAAAGAGGAAGTGGTTTTTATTCCTATTTCCTACCAGGAAAAGAGGGCTCTTGCGGAATTTGGCCTTTGAATCATTTTTTCATTATAGAGTACAAGCGTTAATAAATCCTATCCATATAGTATAGAAGACTATTATATCGGGAGGGAATGTTCGCTTGACTAAGAATAAAAAGGCACAAGGGCCGAAGGGGAAACTTTTCACCGGCCATACCAAGATGTTCTCGGCAGATCCGCTTGGTTTTATGGCAGGTCTGGCCGAATCTTACGGACCGGTAGCCAAATTCCGTTTTGGGCCATTTCAAAAGGTGTATCTCATTTCAGACCCTGAAATGATTAAAGAAGTATTGGTCACTAAGCAAAAGTATTTTGTTAAATCGCAGGATTTCGAATCATTAAAGCCTTTGCTGGGGGAAGGTTTGCTCACCAGCGAGAAAGAGTTTCACATGCGGCAGAGAAGATTAATACAGCCTTCTTTTAAAAAGACTGAAATCATGCAGTACGGCCAGGATATGATTGACATCACTAAAAGCTATGCTTCAGCCTGGAAGGAAGGAGAGGAGCGAATTATCAATCACGATATGATGGATATTACACTCGCTATTGTATCGAAAACCATGTTCAGCAAGGATTTCCAGGGTGGATACGATCATATTGGCAATTCGATTGAAACCTCAATGCGAATGGCCATTAAGAGTATGAGAGGCCTTATTAAGCCTCCGTTATGGGTCCCGACAAAAAACAACAGAAACTATAAAAAAGCGATACAGACCCTTGATGAGGTTCTTTATAGTCTGATTGGGGAACGAAGACAGGATGCGGGAAGCAGAAATGATATGCTGGGGATCTTACTGGACGCCAGATCTGAGGATGGTCTTGGTATGACAGACGAACAGGTGCGTGACGAACTGATGACGATCTTCCTTGCCGGACATGAAACGACCGCTAATGCGCTTTCCTGGACACTCTATCTGCTGTCTCGGAATCCGGAGGCAGAAGCAAAAGTGCACCGTGAGATTGACGAAGTGATTGGCGGCAGGGACCCTAGGCCAGAGGATTTTATGAAGCTGGTATATACCCAGAATGTTGTCTGGGAATCCTTGCGATTGTTCCCGCCAGGTTTTGTGGCAGGCCGTAAGGTTGATAAAGATGTTGAAATTAATGGCTATACGTTCAAAAAAGGCGATATGGTGCTGGCAAGTCAATATGTTATGCATCGAAAAAGCGAATATTTTCCGGAACCAGAGACTTTTAGGCCTGAGAGGTTTGACAATAACTATCTAAGAACGATTCCTGCCTTTGCTTATTTCCCCTTTGGGGGCGGACCAAGGGTCTGCATAGGGAATCATTTTGCACTTATGGAAGCTGTACTTGTACTCGCCTCCATACTCCAGCATTTTAAAGTCATTCTTCCCGAAGGTCAGATCGTGAAGCCTTTTCCTTCCATTACGCTTAGGCCTAAGGGCGGCTTGAAAATGCGGATAGAAAGAAGATGATTCATAAGAAAGGAGCATTAACGGTGGGCAAGGACAGTATAAGCCAGAGGATCACAAAAAGCAGCTTCTTAACACATGAAGAAGTAACGTCTATTGAAACCTGGATCAAAAAGTTAAACCGCTATTCTTTGCATACTCAGAACCAAAAAATAACTTATATCAAGAATATGTTCAGCCATTCTTACCGTATCCTTGGGCAGGGACTGAACCGCATTGTCTTCGATCTTGGAAATGGGCATGTATTAAAGATAGCATTATCAGAAGTTGGACTATTGAGCAACAAGAATGAACACTCTCTATACACTGACTGTCATCCAAGCGTTAAGAAATATCTCTGTCCTGTGAAAGAGCATGGAAATGGGTGGATTGTAATGAAGAAGATGGATGACAAACTCCCTCCAACCCTACAAAACTTTAATAAACTGATAAACCTGCATGCAAGATTCTTTTCTCAAGGGATTTTACCCGTAGACTTGCGGCCAGTGAATACTGCGCTGGATAAAAAGGGAAAACTGAAGATTATTGACTATGGCCTTTTTATGAAATTTGTCTAAAGTTACACACTTGTCCGTTGCCTTTTGGATGGAAGGACATATTTTAGTAGAAAGCAATGAACGATTCTATTGAATGATAAGGAGCCCTTATGGAAAATAAACTTTTTGATTTAACCAGTAAAACGGCTATTGTAACCGGCGGCGGGCGGGGGCTGGGAAAGCAGATCGCGGAAGGGCTTGCCGAGGCTGGCGCCAATATTGTGGTTTGTTCACGAAACTTAGCTGCCTGCAATGAAGTATGCACGCAATTAAAAGAACAGGGTGTTAATATTCTGGCATTTTCCTGTGATATTACCAAAAAAGAAGAGATTCAAAATGTTATAGATGAAACCATAAAAGCCTTTGGCAAAATCGATATTCTTGTGAATAACAGTGGGATTTCATGGATTTCTCCCGTTGTTGATTATCCGGAAGATAAGTGGAAGATGGTCATGGATGTAAATGTGAACGGCACCTTTTTATTTTCGCAGGCTGCTGTTAGGGAAATGCTCAAGCAGTCGTCGGGGAAAATTATTAATATCGCATCGATTGCCGGACATGGGGGGACACCGCCGGAGGTGATGGAAGCTTTGGCTTATAACACTAGCAAAGGTGCCGTTATTACATTCACTAAGGATCTTGCCCTTAAATTGGCTAAGTATGGCATTCAAGTGAACGCCATTGCCCCTGGTTTTTTTCCGACCAAGATAACGAGTAAAGTATTGCAGAGTTCATTTTTGAAGGGCGTGCCTGCAGGGCGCTTTGGGGGGGACTCAGACCTTAAAGGAGCTGCGGTCTTTTTAGCCTCAAATGCGTCCGATTATATGACGGGGCAGATTCTAAATATAGATGGGGGCATAACTGCTCAGGCGTAAAATGAACAGGAAAGGAGAGTACTTATGGGGAAAAAGAAATCAGAAGATGAATTGTTGAAGGTGCTTAAAAAAAAGGGAACCAAATTAGAGGCAGAGTTAAATGAGAAAATTCAAAAATGGCTAAATAGCCGAGAATTAATTGAAAAGGCAAGCCTAGAATCGAATGCTGCAGCGAAAGAAGCAAAAAAACTGCAGGAATTAATGGAAATGATGTCTGTCATCGGAAATATCCCGACAAAAAGGGATGTCGCAAATGTCGCTCGAATGCAGGTTCAGATGGAGGAGAAAATCGACCATCTAGAAGAAATTCTTTTAGAGATGAAAAAAAACATCAGGAAAAAGAAGAAAAAAAAGTCCATTACAGATATAAAAATGGATAAAGAAAAAAGGATTGATGACCTTATTAAGGCTATAACGGCATCCAGTCCATTTAAATCAGGGACGGAATTACCATGAAGAAAAAGAAACGGAAACCGTCAAAATGGAAATTGGCAGCTGAAGCTCTAAGCGGACCTGCTCCCGACATGGGAGTAACTCCAAGGGAAGAAGTATGGAAGAAGAATAAAGCTACCTTATGGTACTATCGGCCGGCTGAAAAGAAATACAAGGTTCCAGTTTTTCTTGTATTCTCCCTTATAAACCAGCCCGTAATCCTTGATTTAGGACCAGGAATGAGTCTGATCGAAAGCCTGACAAATGGCGGCTGGGAAGTATATTTACTGGACTTTGGAGTCCCGGGCTATGAGGACGGACATATAAATGTAGATGATTTGGTTGTAGATTATTTGCAAAAAGGAGTTCAAAGGGCACTCAGGCATTCTGGAGCAAAGGAAATCACCCTTTACGGCTTCTGTCTTGGCGGGACACTTACTGCGATGTATGCCGCCATTGCGGAGGAGCCAATTAAAAATATCATACTATCCACTACTCCAATCGATTTCTCACATTCCGAATTTGATCAGTGGGAACAATCCTTTAAGGAAGGTAAAGCAAATTTTGATGATGTTCTGGATGTCTTGCAGGTTCTTCCTGGGTTTGCTGTCCAATTTGGAATCCGTCTAATTACCTCACCAATCTATTACTCTCCGTATCTTTCCCTTTTAAATAAAGCAGATAATCCAGCTTATGTTCAGAAATGGCTGAGGTTCAACGAATGGGTGAACAGCACACTTCCTGTTCCCGGCGCGGTGATGAAGCAGTTAATGAATGATATTGGAAAAGAGAATAAGCTTGTCAATGGCACTCTCATGATAAGAGAAAAAAGGGCAGATCTAAAGAATATTACCGCCAATCTGCTTGGCGTCGCAGGTAAGGATGATAAGCTGGTACCGGATTCAATGAGCAGCAAAATAACCGAACTTGTATCAAGCGGGGATAAAACCTTTAGATTCCTGGATAACGGACATTCGGCTATGATATCAAACGGTGAACTACCAGACTTTTTGGCAGAATGGCTCCCTTCAAGGTCATGACCGTAAACCATGAGGTCTATATCAGGAAAGGAGGGATGGAGAATGTACATGCTATTTCCAAGCGGGGATGCTCCCCTTGAGCCTGTCCATGAATACCTTGGATTTGGTGCTTATGTTTTCTCTGGATTTTTTAAAGATCTGCAAGAAGAGCATGGACAGGGTGATGAAGACTAGAGCTTTCAGCTTTCTATATTTAAGGAGGTGATCTAATGAAGAACAGAAGAAGCCGGCTTAAAAAAGCTATTGAAAAAACGGTTGATTTTCAAAGAGATTCCCTTAGAGCCCAAAGAGAATTCCTTCGTCAATCACTTGCAAGCCAAAGAGAGTTTATTCGACAGTCGATAGAAGATCAAAAAGCTTTCCTGGACGATTTAAGATGCTTAAGAAGATAGATGATTTTCAACCTAAAAAACGGCGTTTCTTGAGAAACCGCCGTTTTTACTTTGCCAATCAAGTAGAAAGGCACTCAACTGAAACAATCATTTCCTGATTCCTTCCATTCCTTTTTGCCTCATATAAGGAAAGATCGGCAAACTTTTTTAATTCTTCAGCATCCAGTGTCTGACACGGAAATAGAGAGGTTCCTCCGCTGAACGCAACAGTAATTTTGCTGTTATTGATTTCAAATGGATGATCGCTCATATACCGGCGGAGATTATTAAATAATTCAACGATGCTTTGGGTAGTGGGCTGCTTCAGAATAATCATGAATTCATCACCAGAATACCGATACCCTGTAGAATGTGGAGGACGGATCTGATCAATTCCTTCTGCCAGTGTTTTTATATATAGATCACCTGCATGGTGCCCATACGTATCATTGATTCCTTTTAATCCATCCGTATCGATCATTAATAAAGCAAGAGGTTCATTATTGGCAATGAAGGTCTCCAGATCAGAATGAAAAGCCCTATAATTCCCAAGCCCGGTCATTTCATCCGTAAGGGACATTTTGTAATTCCTGGAATAAAGCTGTGCTGTGATAATGGAGCTTATCACCTGGTTTCCGATCATCTGCAGCAGTTCTTCATGCTCCTTGCGGTAGGCAAATTCCTGGTTGCTTTGTGCAGAAATGACACCCCTGACTTTGTCATCGATGATAATTGGCACAAAGATGCATGTTTTCCCCTGATTGCCTGTCCCGAATTGCACATTGAATTGATCGAGCTCCTCCGCAGTTTTAGCATGCAGGGTCGATTTAGAGTTTATGACCTTAATTGTAAAACTGTCCTTATCCATAGGCAGGGTATCAGGCTCCACAATCTCTCCCTCATCAACCATGAAGGGGAAGTCAATCACATTTCTTGAATCATCTTTTAGAGCAATGAAAAAAGCATCCGTAGGCATCACGCGCGACACCAGATCATAGGCTTTTTCCATTAATACTTTCTCATCAAGGGTCTGTGCACAGGTCCGTCCAAAATCATGGACGATACGCAAATGGCTGTTCAGCCAGGTTAAGTCTCTTAAAGACTCATCCAGTTCGTACAATGTCTCGTAAATGGAAGATAAAGTCGGGAAATCAGTACTGTCTGATTCATTCAGGTTTATGCGGATAAACTGGGAAGTCCCGAGGCTTTTTATGGTTTGAAGGATATTCTCCAGCTGATTGTTATATTTACTGCTATTCATTGGCATCATCCAAATCGCTAATTTTTGTTAAGCTTTATAGTTAGGAGCATCCCTGCTGTAAGAAAGCCTACATAATACATTACCGCTTTTAGGTTATTTCGAAAAGACATTTTTCAGAAAAATCTTGAATTAATTGACATTCCATCTCGGGACTAGCGGGGAATATATCGGCAGAATTTATGTTGGAACTAAGGGCCGCCCCTTTGGCCCCATTATGCTGTCCTGGCTGCTGTGAAAAGCTGTGCAAAACGGACTGAATCTTTACTTCAAATTTACTTCAATGAAAAGCAACTTTTACTTTCATGAAATGCTAGCTTAATATCCTTCCCTTAATCTATGATTGTACCATACATAGAATAGGAGATGGATAGAATGAAAGGGAAATGGCTGTCGATGATTGGAGCTCTTGCCATTGGAATCAGCTTGGCCTCTGGCGGAGGAGGGGAAGCTGCTGCATCCGAAAAGTATAAAAATATTGTCAATGTGGCCCACCGCGGTGCTTCAGGCTATGCGCCTGAGCATACCATGGCTTCCTATGCTCTTGGAGAAAAGATGCACGGAGATTATATTGAAATTGATCTTCAGATGACAAAGGACGGCAAATTGATTGCCATGCATGATGAGAGTGTGGATCGGACAACCAATGGGAAGGGTCTTGTCAGAGACTATACCCTTGATCAAATTAAAAAACTCGATGCCGGAAGCTGGTTCAATGAAAAATATCCCCAATATGCTGTTCAAGGTTATGAGGGGCTGAAGGTGCCAACCCTTGAAGAAATATTCACGAAATTCGGGAAAAATAATGCTTATTATATCGAAACCAAGTCACCAGAAGTTTACCCAGGAATGGAAAAGGAGCTCCTGCGCCTGGTCAATAAATATCACATCAACAAGGACAAGCTTCTCATTCAATCCTTCAGTACGCCAAGCCTGAAGATTGTCCATGATTTGGATCCATCCCTGCATCTTGTTCAGCTCTTGTCTTATTCATCCAATGCTGTCATTACGGATGAACAAATATCAGACATTAAGCAATATGCAGAAGCAATCGGCCCTAATTATACCTACCTAAGCAGAGACTATGTCCAAAAAGTGATCTCATCTGGACTTGGGATTCATCCATATACTGTAAATGATAAGGAAACGATGAAAAAACTGATTGATTGGGGAGTAACAGGAATGTTCACGAATTTCCCAAATCTTTTGGAGGAAGTTAAAAAAGGGAAGTAGAAGCAGCACTTTATTTTATGATGAATGTGAATAATAGACTGCAGCCGGCTCATGTAATAGAGCAGCGGCTGCTGTTTTTTTTAGCTTTCTCGGGGGTTTTTATGCAAGCATAAAAGTGCCGTCGAAGGCTTTTTTTAATGACTGAATTCGGACAGGTAGAGCCGGTTGACTGTCAAAGTAGTCCGAAGGGGTTCGGACAAGTTATGGCTCCAACTATTGAAAGCTTTTCGGATCCAGCCTTGGACAAGCCTGCTACAACAAACAAAAAACGAAAGGAATCAGATATCTGCGCCTTTCGTTTTCTTGATCGCTTTAATTATCGAAGCAGATTCGTTTTAGCCAGCTCGATCAATTTGCTTCCCTCGCCATTCAAGACGGCTTTGATCATCCACAGTGTGAATCCGTGGGCCTGTTCCAATTCGATTTTTGGAGGCAGGGAAAGCTCCTGCCGGTTGACCAGGACATCGAGCAAAACAGGGCCATCTATTTCAAAGGCACGTTTAATGGAGGATTCTACATCTCCTGGGTCTTCAACACGGATGCCCTCAATTCCCATCGCCTGAGCGACATTGGCGAAATTGGGATTTTCCAGCCCGGTGCCTGTTTCAAGATATCCCGCTGCTTTCATTTCTAACTCGACAAAGCTTAATGCGCTGTTATTGAATACGATTACTTTCACAGGAAGATTATGCTGCTTCAGGGTCAATAAATCCCCCATCAGCATGGCGAGACCTCCATCGCCTGATAGAGCGATGACCTGCCTTTTGCGGTCAGCGACTTGTGCACCGATTGCCTGTGGCAGGGCATTTGCCATTGTCCCATGATTAAATGAGCCGAGGAGCCGTCTCTTTCCATTCATTTCAAGGTAACGCGCTGCCCATAGGGTCGGTGTTCCTACATCACAGGTAAATACCGCATGTTCACTGGCAAGGTCGCTTACAGCTTTTGTAAGGTGCTGAGGATGAATCGGTTTCCTTCCCGGCTTTCCGGTGGCGAGTTCATTCAGCCCTTTTCGTACCTCACTGTAATCCTCAACATGCCTTCTCAGATGAGTGTCATCATGGGCGTCAGTCAAAAGAGGCAGGAGTGCATTAACGGTATGCTTTATGTCTCCGCATACACCCATCGTGAGCGATGCGCGGCGGCCGAGATGCTGAGCCCTTATATCGACCTGGAGGGTGGTGGCCTTTTTTGAAAAAAACTGGCGGTATGGAAAATCAGTTCCGAGCATTAAAAGAACATCGCAGTTCATCATGGCATGATAGCCGGAAGAGTATCCAATCAGCCCGGTGAGCCCTACGGAATAAGGATTATCATATTCAAGGAACTCTTTTCCCCTTAGGGCTATGACCATGGGGGATTTAAGCCGGTCACACAGCTCCATAAGCTGGGAGTGAGCTCCCTCACAGCCAGCCCCGCACAAAAGGGTAATTCTTTTGCCCTCATTCAGGAAACCGGCGAGCCTTGTCAATTCATCCTGGGATGGAATAATTACAGGCTGTGTGACATGCATGACATGCTCAGGTACCGTCTCATCATCTCCAAGGGCAGCTACATCACCAGGGAGGACCAAAACAGACACTCCTTTATTGGATACTGCGTGCTGCAAAGCGATGGTCACCATTCGAGGCATCTGCTCCGGACGGGTTACAACCTCGGCAAAATGGCTGCATTCCTTAAACAGCTGTTCGGGATGGGTCTGCTGAAAATATTCGCTTCCGAGCTCATTGCTGGGAATATGGGCAGCGATGGCAAGGACAGGGATCCTGCTTCTGTGGCAGTCGTATAATCCGTTGATTAGGTGCAGATTCCCTGGACCGCTGCTCCCGGCGCAGACAGCAATGCTTCCGCTCAGGAGTGAATCGGCACCGGCAGCAAAGGCGGCAACCTCTTCATGTCGGACACTGATCCACTCGATTTTTTTTGAGCGCCTTATTGAGTCAAGTACAGCATTGAGCGAATCACCGACAATGCCATAAATCCGCTTAACTCCTGCCTGAAGCAGAGAGTCGATCAGCAGATCCGCGATGGTTTTCTTCATATACATCTCTCCTAAACAAAGTTCTTCCGATAATTTGCCCTGAACTGGCTATACTATCCTTGTATAAAAACAAAAAAAGACATCCGGGAAAGCCGGATGTCTCTCTGTAAAATTATTATCGAATACCCTTCATTAAATCTTGAATTTTAGGGGCGAGTACGAACAGGATGAGCCCCAGAACAAGGGATGCTACACCGATCACTCCGAAGTACACCATTTCAGTGGCTGGAGAGTAAAACTTAACAACTAATGCGTTCAGTGCCTGAGCGGCGGCACTTGCCAGGAACCATAAGCTCATCGTCTGTGCAGAAAATGCAGCAGGAGCTAGTTTAGTAGTAGCAGAAAGGCCTACCGGAGACAGGCAAAGCTCTCCGATCACCACCAGGAAGTAGCTGAGTACGAGCCATAGTGGATTCACAAGAGAATGGTCTCCGCCGAAATATGCCGGCAGAAGGATGACCAAGAAGGATAGTCCTGCGAATAACAATCCCAGGGAGAACTTTTGCGCAATAGTAGGCTGGCGTTTCCCAAGCTTGATCCACAGCCATGCAAATACAGGTGCAAGGACGATGATGAATAATGGATTAAGGGACTGGAACCACGCAGGAGAAATATGAATGCCGGCAAAATCAAGCTGAGTGCGCTTATCGGCATAGCTTGCAAGAATGGTAGATCCCTGTTCCTGGATGGCCCAGAACATAACCGCAGCTAAAAACAACGGAATATAAGCGATCAAACGGGAACGTTCAACAGTGGTTGTTTTTTTGCTGAAATACATGAAAATGAAATAAAGAGCCGGAATGATGAAGCCTAAAATGGCTACGGTATTAATAAATCCACCAATGGTAAACTTGCCGGTAACCACAAAAATTACGATGATAGCAGCAAGGATCACCGTTCCGCCTCCGATTCTGACGAAAGCAGATGCTCTTTCTTCACGGGACAGCGGGTTAGCTGGAGCAGACCCGGCAAGCCCTAGATTTTTGTTTTTAGTCACCATGAAGACAATCAAGCCCAGAAGCATTCCGATCGCTGCCAGAAGAAAACCTAGATGGAAGCTGTAATTCATACCGACCGTCCCGACGATCAGAGGTGATAGAAACGCACCGGAGTTGATTCCCATGTAAAAAATACTGAAACCTGCGTCACGGCGGTTGTCATTTTCAGGATAAATCTGTCCCACAACACTGGATACGTTAGGTTTTAGCATCCCTGTACCAAGGACAATCAAGACCATGGATACGAAGAACATCGCCAGGCTGCCTGGAATGGACAAGGCGATATGCCCGAACATAATTAAGATTCCGCCGATAAACACGGATTTGGTAGTACCCAGAAGCCGGTCAGCTACCCAGCCGCCGATGATTCCGGACATATAAACGAGTGACCCATATATGGAAGCAATCGCAAGAGCAGTGCCTTGGTCGATGCCAAGTCCGCCTTTAGAAACTGAATAATATAAGTAATAGACGAGAATTGCGCGCATGCCGTAGTAGGAGAATCTCTCCCAAAATTCTGTGAAGAAAAGGGTGAACAGTCCTTTAGGATGTCCAAAGAATCCTTTTTGTGGCACAGAATCCGCAATTTTCTGTTTATTTAATTCTGCCATCATCTCTCCTCCTTTAAGTTATTTTATAATAACTTTAATTGTCGATTATGTAAATAATATTTTGTGAATTTATAAAGTTTTAACTAGGAGTAAGCAGATAAATAGTTATTTAAGAATAATGATAATGTTTAGAATTTTATTTAAATTTATTTGAATATGACCTGGATTAAACTTCACCTCCGTCCTGTATGCATTCCAAGTTTTTAATCAAGAGTAGAACGATGCAGGTACTTGAAAAAAGTACCCTGAACTGGAAATGATAAATAATATAAGGCCCTCCCTTAAATCACCATTAGAAAGTATGTCATTCATAATGAGGTGGTTTTCGTAGGTAAATCCTCATGATTTTTTCTAATCAAAAAAAATGGGTCAACGATACAATCAGGCTAATAGAGAAGGAAACCATATGAAGCGGGGGGGGGGGATGCCGCCTTATGGGCAAAAAAGGGTGGAGAGCAGGGAGGCTCATCCACGCTTTTTACTTAAGAATTACTCTTTCAGAAGTTTTAACAATTCACAGGCAGCCTTTGAGAGATATCGATCCTTAAACCATATCACTGCCGGCTTTGCCGTCATAAAGGGCTCTTCTATTTCTAAGACTTTGAATTTTCCATCATAGGCCTGGTGGATTTCAGACTTAGGAATAATCGTCATGCCCATTTCCGTAGCAACAAGGGTCAGAATAGTGGAAATATCAGGTCCGTCCATCACCACTCTGGGAGTTAAGTTGTGATCCTTAAAAGTCTGCAGGATATCCTCGTAAACTCCATGCCCGGAAATTCTCTTGGTCAACAAAAGGTCCTGCCTGGCTACTTCGCTCAAAGAAATGCAGTTCTCAGGAAAACGCGATTCCCATTTCCTCGGGATGACCGCTACGAAAGGATCTTCATTAAGGGAAATCATTTCATAGTTATCTCCTTCTATAGGAAGCAGCAGCAAGGCCATATCTATTTTATTCTGCTGCAGCAATGCCTCCAGATAATGTGTATCGCCATTCAGGATTTTCACATAAACCTTCGGGTACATTCGATGGAAGTTAGTCAAATGTTCAGCTAGATGAGATACACAAATCGTGGAGGTCCCGATGCAGACCGTTCCGCTGATTCCTTCTTTAATCTCGGATATCTCTTTTTTTATGGAATCCACATCTTGCAGCATCGTTTTAGCGCGTGAATAAAGGGCTTTTCCCGCTTCGGTTATCTGCCACTGCTTTCCCTCCCGTACAATCAGGGTCACCCCAAGTTCCTCCTCCAGCTGACGAAGCTGCAGACTTAATGCTGGCTGGGCAATATGAAGGTGCCTCGCTGCCTTCGTAATCTGTTTTTCTTCAATTATTGTAATGTAATAGCGTAATTGGCGGATATCCATCGTATTCTCCTTAAAAAACTGGTGTGCTTATTATATAAAAGCCTGGCAGGAAGGGAAAGCGAAGGGCTTATAAAAATAGAATGGAAAGTTAACCCAGGCATAAACAGCCGGCAGAAATGCCTTGGATGTATATTGCATAAGAAAAATATATGTAAAGCATAAAATATATATATTTTATTGATTGAATAACGAAGTGTATACTGACACTGCAAGGCACTAGATAAGCAGTAAGAGTCAGGAAAGGCGGGGGCAGATGAAACTTATTGTTGGGATTACCGGAGCTACCGGTGTTATTTTTGGCATCCGCATCCTTCAGCTTTTGAAAGAAACAGATGTTGAAACCCACCTGGTCATGTCGTCATGGGCGACAGCCAATATTCCTTTTGAAACAGGTTTTACCGTCAAAGAGGTAGAGGAAATGGCCGATTTTGTTTATTCCTATAAAGACCAGGCGGCAAAAATTTCGAGCGGTTCTTTCCGGGTTGATGGAATGATTGTGGCGCCGTGCAGCATGAAGTCGCTTGCTTCCATACGGATGGGGATGGCTGATAACCTGCTTACAAGAGCGGCTGATGTCATGCTCAAGGAAAGAAAAAAACTTTTATTGATGACAAGGGAAACGCCTTTAAATTCCATTCATCTTCAGAATATGCTGGAGCTTTCACGAATGGGGACCATCATATTCCCGCCGATGCCAGCCTTCTATAATCATCCTGAAGGATTGGATGATATGGTAGATCACATCGCAGTCCGGGCACTGGATCAGTTTGACATCCAGTTGACGAAGGCGAAGCGCTGGGAAGGCATGAAATCTAAAAAACAGGAGGAAAATTAAATGGCATATAAAGATTTTCGAGAATTTTTAACAAAACTCGAACAAGAAGGACAGCTTCTAAACATACATGATGAAGTAAAACCTGAGCCGGATATTGCAGCGGCAACCAATGCAATGAGCAAGCTTGGCCAGGAGACACCTGCCATGCTGTTTGATAACATTTATGGATACACAAATGCACGTGTGGCCATGAACGTCATGGGCTCATGGCCTAACCATGCCCTTATGATGGGAATGCCGAAAAATACACCGCTTAAAGATCAATTTTTTGAATTCGCAGACCGTTACAGCAAGTTCCCTATGCCTGTACAGCGCGAAGAAAAAGCCCCTTTTCATGAAGTGGAAATAACAGAAGATATTAACCTATTTGATATCCTGCCGTTATTCCGTTTGAATCAAGGTGACGGAGGCTTTTATATTGATAAGGCATGTGTCATTTCCCGCGATCTGGATGATCCTGAACATTTTGGCAAGCAAAATGTGGGGATTTATCGTATGCAGGTCAAAGGTAAAGATCGTCTGGGAATCCAGCCTGTTCCACAGCATGATATCGCCATCCACTTAAGGCAGGCTGAGGAGCGCGGTGAAAACCTCCCGGTGGTTATTGCTCTGGGGAATGAACCAGCTATTACAACGGCTGCTGCTACCCCGCTTTTATATGATCAATCTGAATATGAAATGGCAGGTGCGATCCAGGGTGAGCCATACCGAATCGTAAAAGCCAAGGACTCCAGCCTTGATATTCCATGGGGAGCCGAAGTGGTGCTTGAAGGGGAACTTCTTGCTGGTGTTAGGGAATTCGAAGGACCTTTCGGGGAGTTTACTGGCCATTATTCTGGCGGACGCAGTATGCCTATAATTAAGATCAATAGAGTATACCACCGGGCTAACCCAATATTTGAGCATTTGTATATCGGTATGCCATGGACTGAAACAGATTATATGATCGGTGTTAATACAAGTGTTCCGCTTTATCAGCAGCTGAAGGAAGCCTATCCAAATGAAATCGTGGCTGTAAATGCTATGTATACACATGGACTTGTCGCCATTGTTTCTACTAAGCGCCGTTATGGTGGTTTTGCAAAAGCAGTCGGCATGCGTGCAATGACTACTCCGCATGGTCTAGGGTATTGTAAATTGGTCATTGTCGTCGATGAGGACGTGGATCCATTCAATCTGCCGCAGGTCATGTGGGCATTGTCAACCAAGATGCACCCTAAGCACGATGCCGTCATCATTCCAGATTTGTCTGTTTTGCCGCTTGATCCTGGTTCATCTCCAGCAGGAATTTCCCACAAGATGATTTTGGATGCTACTACGCCGCTGGCACCTGAAACAAGAGGCCATTATTCACAGCCGCTGGATTCACCTCTTGATGTAGATAAATGGGAAAAACGCCTAAGGGAATTAATGCAGTAAATAGTTTTCAGTTGATGAATACAAAAGAGATACGAGGAGTTGTTCGATGATGCATACTTGTCCACGCTGTGAATCTAAAGCAGATTTAATGGCAAAATCACCGGTAGAAGGTGCATGGGAAGTTTATATGTGCCCCGTCTGTATTTTTACCTGGCGTTCAATTGAACCGGAGAGCATTACGAAGCCGGAAAAATACAACCGTGCTTTTAAAGTAGACCCGGCTGATATTCCGTTGGCGGAAAATGTGCCGCCGCTGCCTGCTAAATACGTAAATAAATAAGGATAAGAAACAAGGCTGACTCCTTGGCATGAGGAGTCAGCCTTCATATATAATAGAAGAAAGAAGGGAAGATTGGACATGGAAATTAAAATTTCAGATTTACTATTCGAGCTTCTGAACGGAAAACAGCTGGAACAAAAACAGAATGAGGCAATGTTCCTAATGACACTCACTGAAGACGGGTGGCCGCACAATGCGATGATCAGCGTGGGGGAGCTGACCGCATTCGATAAAAGCACATTAAGACTTGCACTCTGGCAGGGCACCACGACAACAGAAAATATCAAGCGGAATAAACGAGCGCTTTTAGCAGCTGTTTATAAAGGCAGGGTTAATTATGTGCGTCTGTCCTTGGAAAGCATGGGAGCTTTACCGGATCAAAAGACCAGCCTGGAGCTATTTAACGCAAAAGTGGAAGCTTTTAAGGAAGACGAAGCCAAGTACGCGGAGATAACAACAGGTATTCAGATATCTCTTTTGGATTCCGAATCAGTGCTGGCCCGCTGGAAGAATACCGTGAAAGCCATGAGAAAGTGTTAGTTCTTTCTTATATTAATAGGGTTTACTGATTTGGAAAAAAATACCGATTATAAATTGCTGGTTTTAGGTAGACGTATCTGCTGGAGGGTGATAGTATATTTAATACACGACATAACCATTGTTGTGGAAAATGATATCCTTCAATGCAGTAATGCTGTTTCACAGATTCACTCTGAAGCAATTAAAGTGTTGACTTGTTCATTCGAACATGATATACTAATTAAGTTGTCGTTGAGACATTGATTATTCTTGACCAACACGAACTGCTCTTTGAAAACTGAACGAAACAAGACGCCAACGTTATTTTCTTTCGAGAAAATACAAAAACAAGTTTTAAACTTTTATGAGCTACATCAAACATTCTTCGGAGAGTTTGATCCTGGCTCAGGACGAACGCTGGCGGCGTGCCTAATACATGCAAGTCGAGCGGATCGATGGAAGCTTGCTTCCTGAGATCAGCGGCGGACGGGTGAGTAACACGTGGGCAACCTGCCCCTAAGATCGGGATAACTTCGGGAAACCGGAGCTAATACCGGATATGACTTTCCTTCACATGAAGGGAAGTGGAAAGACGGTTTCG
>NZ_AUMQ01000045.1 GCF_000430765.1 Peribacillus kribbensis DSM 17871
CACCATCTTCATATGCGGGTGTGGCGGAATTGGCAGACGCACCAGACTTAGGATCTGGCGCCGCAAGGCGTGGGGGTTCGACTCCCTTCACCCGCACCATATATGCGGAAGTAGTTCAGTGGTAGAATACAACCTTGCCAAGGTTGGGGTCGCGGGTTCGAATCCCGTCTTCCGCTCCAGAGAACCTTTCGGATGTTTGAATTACCAAGATAATATAGTAAAATGCGCCCGTAGCTCAATTGGATAGAGCGTCTGACTACGGATCAGAAGGTTATGGGTTCGACTCCTTTCGGGCGCGCCATTTACGGGAAGTAGCTCAGCTTGGTAGAGCACTTGGTTTGGGACCAAGGGGTCGCAGGTTCGAATCCTGTCTTCCCGACCATTGAAATGAAATTGGGGCCTTAGCTCAGCTGGGAGAGCGCCTGCTTTGCACGCAGGAGGTCAGCGGTTCGATCCCGCTAGGCTCCACCAACTGAAGTTAAATAAAGATGGCGGCGTAGCTCAGCTGGCTAGAGCGTACGGTTCATACCCGTGAGGTCGGGGGTTCGATCCCCTCTGCCGCTACCATATTTATTGGACCTGGTATACCCAAGTCCGGCTGAAGGGATCGGTCTTGAAAACCGACAGGGGTGTAACAGCCCGCGGGGGTTCGAATCCCTCTACCTCCTCCATTTTAAATTTCATAATTTCTTATCGTCGCGGGGTGGAGCAACGAGCATTCCTTCGATGAAAAAGCATCGAGTTGTACCGATTGATCTGCTTCTTGGAGGGCTTACTGAAATCGGGACAGTCCTGGCAGGGACTTAAAGCATATGCGAAAATTATACTTTTTACCGTCGCGGGGTGGAGCAACGAGCATTCCTTCGATGAAAAGGCATCGAGTTGTACCGATTGAGCCGCATCTTGAGTTGCTTACTGAAATCGGGACAGTCCTGGCAGGGACTTAAAGCATATGCAGAACTTTATATTTCTTATCGTCGCGGGGTGGAGCAGTCTGGTAGCTCGTCGGGCTCATAACCCGAAGGTCGCAGGTTCAAATCCTGTCCCCGCAATAAGTGGTCCCGTGGTGTAGCGACGAGCGACGCTGCGGTGACTCATCTGCGAGTTGTCTCGACGCATTTACTTCAGTGAGTATACTGGAAGAGGAAGAGACAGTTAAGCAGGATCTATTAGCATAACGAATTCTTATATCTAAAGTGGTCCCGTGGTGTAGCGGTTAACATGCCTGCCTGTCACGCAGGAGATCGCGGGTTCGATTCCCGTCGGGACCGCCATTTATGGCTCAGTAGCTCAGTCGGTAGAGCACGTTCGAGTAAGCTGTGAAGATGACTTCAGCGCACAAATCGAGCTGCTGCTTGCATAAACGTTCTGAGATTTGTGTGAAGGTAAAAGGCACCTAATTGGTTTAGGAAACAATATATTTTTATGGCTCAGTAGCTCAGTCGGTAGAGCAAAGGACTGAAAATCCTTGTGTCGGCGGTTCGATTCCGTCCTGAGCCACCATTTTTATATTTAAATGAATTTGGCGATTGTGGCGAAGTGGTTAACGCATCGGATTGTGGTTCCGACATTCGTGGGTTCGATTCCCATCAGTCGCCCCATTGATGCGGGTGTAGTTTAATGGTAAAACCTCAGCCTTCCAAGCTGATGTCGTGGGTTCGATTCCCATCACCCGCTCCAATTAATATGGGCCTATAGCTCAGCTGGTTAGAGCGCACGCCTGATAAGCGTGAGGTCGATGGTTCGAGTCCATTTAGGCCCACCATATCCGGCCCCTTGGTCAAGCGGTTAAGACACCGCCCTTTCACGGCGGTAACACGGGTTCGAATCCCGTAGGGGTCATTCTGAAGCTGTCTGCATAAGCAGACAGCTTTTTTGTGGTTAAAAATCATCCTGAATAAATTAACATTAACAAAAAATATATTTATGGGGAATCTTCCTGCTTGAGCCCAAAAATATTCAATTCGTTTGACATGTGACATTTTCCTCCAGTTTTGTTACATTGCAAAAAATGTAAAAATTATGGATAATAGAAGGACGAAGCCTCCAATCAGTAAAATACATGCGTATTATAAGACTCTGGTCTTATAAAAGTTTACATCCACAGTCTCTTTTAAATCCTATTGTATTATCGTAAGGTATAATTGCATTGCTTTTCTCCATAATATGAAACCCAAAGACCAGCTATTCCGTATAAAGTAAATAAGAGAGGAGTCCAAACATGAATAAATTTGCTGTATTATTTTTATCCTTTACCGCTGCTGTGCCTGCTGCCTTTACAATATTTCTGTTCAGCTTTTTCGGATTGAGCCAGTCACTTTGGATCTCTTTTATATTTTCCCTTCTTGGAGCATTCATATTTTTCTGGGGGGTTTCCAGAGTTGTTAAATCCCGCTTTTTGAAGAAACAGGGTCTTACCAGAAAAGAATACCGCTACATTGAGCAAAATTTACTGGAAGCTAAACAAAAACTTTTTCGTCTGCATAAAGCCTTGATGGTAAGCCGTCATCTTCCTTCATTAAGAAAGAGGATTGAGTTAATCAAGATCACTCGAAGGATATTTAGTTTGACCAAAAAGGAACCAAAACGTTTTTATCAGGCACATGATTTTTATTTTTCCCATTTGGATTCGGTAGTAGAACTGACAGAGAAGTATAATCTGCTCGCTTCGCAGCCAAAAAAGAGTTTGGAAATTGACATGGCGTTATTTGAAACGCTAAATACAATGGATGAGTTAATAGATCTGATAGATAAAGATTTATTTGCCATCCTGTCTGAAGATCTGGAACAACTCCAATTTGAGCTGGACGTCGCTAAACGCTCCATGGAAACTCTTCCTGAGTCCAATTGAAAGAGAGCTGGGATAAGACATGATTGATCAACATTCCCTTAAGGAAAGAATCAGCTTACTGGATCCAGAGGATTCACACAGTATTTTAAGCTATGGCAATAGTACTCAAACTCGTTTGGCTGAAATTAGCGGCAGTATGCTTCAGGTAGTGCAGAGAAAGGAAGCAGGCCTTATAGGAGATGCCATCCAGGAGTTATTGGCAAAGCTGGATGAAGTTCCTGTGGACAAGCTTATAGGGGCACCTGGTAAATTTTCTAAGTTATTTAGAAGGAGAACATCTTCCATTCAAGAAACGCTGTCAAAGCTTCATAAAATGGCCATCGTCATAGAAAGAATCAGCGTTAAACTGGACAGAAGCAAAAGCTTCCTTTTGGAAGATACCTTGAAGCTAGAGAGATACAAGGAATTAAATTACGAATTTTATCATGATCTTGAAGCCCATATTACGGCCGGGGAAAAGTATCTGGAAATCCTTGTAGGACAGATTATCCCCAAGTGTAAAGAAGAAGGGGACAGCTCATTAAACCCCATGAAAGCTGATCGGTTAGTACAGGGTCAACAGTGTGCGGAATTATTGGAAAACCGCCTTTTAGATCTAAAGGTCAGCAGGGAGATTGCCCTCCAGAGCATAGCCCAAATAAATATGATTCAAAAATCAAATGAAATTTTTTATGATAAGATCCAGTCATCGATTGTAACTTCGATTCCCATTTGGAGAAATCAGGTATCTATCGTTTTATCTTTACTTAGAGAGAAGAAGGCCGAAGAAATAAAGAGATGGAATAACTCCATTGAAACGGCTGGTATTCAGACATTAAAGGGTACTCAGGAGAATCTGATGTCCTCCCTGAGAGAAGCCATTAAGATCCACCAAGCAGGAGAAGCGGACAGAAACAAAACAGTTTCACAGCTTAGTGGATTGGCCAGTCATAGATTGGGCAAGATAACGTAATTGCAGCAATAAGCAGCTTAGCTGCTTTTTTTTTGCACTGAAAGAGCGGCTTTAAACCGTTTCTGCCGCTTCCACGTATTCATCTATAAAAGGTTACCCAACAGATAAAAGCAGCCCATGACATATGTCATACTCCATGCATGACGTGTGCTACTGCACAAGAACAAAATCGATGTTTATAATGAGAGGGAGATAAGAGGAAGGGAATACATGATCATGTCCAAACAAAAACTATTGAATTTAAAAAAGCAGATTTCTGAGTATGAAAAACCTGATTACCGAAATAGTATGTTCCAGATTATCAATACCCTCGTGCCTTTCATGTTACTTTGGTATCTTGCTTACAAGAGCATCGACTTTTCTGTGATTCTTACGCTTGCTATAACAGTGGTGGCTGCGGGTTTTTTAATAAGAATTTTTATAATCTTCCATGATTGCTGCCATTTTTCCTTCTTCAAGAATCGGCGGGCTAATAAAATTTTGGGAACTGTGACAGGGATTTTGACCTTGTTTCCTTTTAGTCAATGGCAGCACGACCACTCGGTTCATCATGCGGGAAGCGGTAATTTAGATAAACGAGGCACTGGGGATATTTGGGTGCTTACTGTTAATGAGTATTTAGCAGCCGGAATGTGGACAAGGATCATGTATCGCCTTTATCGTAATCCATTTGTGATGTTTGGTTTAGGCCCCATTTATGCCTTTCTTATAAAGAACAGGTTTAATAGAACAGGGGCAAGAATGAAAGAGCGTATTAATACGTATGTAACCAATATCTTTATAGTCGTTCTGGTATTGTTCTTTTGCTGGCTGGTGGGCTGGCAGGCATTTATACTTGTACAGGGACCCATTTTTTTGATATCGGGATCACTCGGAATCTGGCTGTTCTATGTACAGCATACTTTTGAGGATTCATATTTTGAGGAAAACGGTGAATGGGAATATGTAAAGGCTGCAGTAGAAGGAAGTTCATTTTATAAGCTGCCCAAACTGCTTCAGTGGCTGACAGGGAATATTGGTTTTCACCATGTTCATCACTTAAGCCCAAGAGTACCGAATTATAAGCTGGAGAAGGCCCATAAACATGCGCCTCCCCTTCATAATGTACCTACCATTACACTGGCAGCCAGCTTATCCTCCCTGCGTTTTAGGCTGTGGGATGAGCATAAAAAGAAATTTGTGAGCTATAAAAATCTGAGAATCAACCAGGGAAGCTTTAAATAATTATGCTTTAAAAGCAAAACCTTTTATACTGGTAATAGGATCTTCCTTGCACTTAAAGCTGAATACAAAAAAATTAAGACTCGTCCGACTCACTTCCAAGTTGATTCAGGCGAGTTTTATAAATTGTTTATGGA
Organism: Peribacillus kribbensis DSM 17871; assembly: GCF_000430765.1. Taxonomy (GTDB): domain Bacteria; phylum Bacillota; class Bacilli; order Bacillales; family DSM-1321; genus Paraperibacillus; species Paraperibacillus kribbensis. Next base: position 5,162 of record NZ_AUMQ01000045.1, read on the forward strand.
GCTCTTATCATGATAAAAAAATACTTTTCTTTTCAGAAGTTGAACGGGATTTCTCTCTATATTTGGCTGGTGCTCTGCATTCTGCCATTCTACTTTGTTTTTCATACTTCATCCACTGTAAAGATTATAATTGGAATCGTCTTGACTGTCCTTTTTTTCATTTTTTATCGTATCGCGTTTCTTTCCAAAGGGTGGGTCGTTTATTTATGGTCATTTATTTTAATGACCATTTCCATTACTACCACAAGCCTTTATAGTTATGTATACTTTGCATTTCTACTGGCATATTTCATCGGGAATATCAAAGAAAGGCCGGCTTTTTTTATTTTATATTTTGTTCATTTAATCAGTACATCTATTTCTATTAATTACAGTATTTTGGTCCAAGATGATTTATTTTTCAAGCAGCTGCCTTTTGTTGTAATTGCCTGGATCAGTGTAATTCTTCTGCCGTTCAGCATTCATAACCGGAAAGAAAGAGATCAGCTTGAGGAGAAGCTTCAGGATGCCAATGAACGTATATCAGAGCTAGTTAAGTTAGAGGAAAGACAGAGAATTGCCAGGGATTTGCATGATACACTCGGGCAAAAGCTCTCACTGATCGGGTTAAAAAGTGATTTGGCCAGGAAGTTAATACCTAAGGATCTGGATTTGGCAAAAAGTGAACTAAAGGATGTGCAGCAAACGGCACGAATTGCTCTGAATGAGCTTAGAAAGATTGTTTCTTCGATGAGGGGAATCAAAGTAAAGGATGAACTGCAGCGTATTGAACAAATCCTTGCAGCAGCTGGGATTGATTATAAAGTCGATATTGGAAAAGAATTTGGTAAAATTTCATTATTATCGGAAAATATTTTAAGCATGTGTTTAAAGGAAGGGGTAAACAACGTAGTTAAACACAGCGGTGCCACTGCCTGCCATATTTCTATCACACAGGAAAAGGACGAAGTAACTCTATTGATACATGATAATGGTTTTTTTAAATCAGGAGAATCTAAGGGGCATGGCCTGGCTGGAATAAGGGAGCGGCTGGAGTTCGTCAATGGCAGTGCTGAGATTAATTTGGACGAGGGAACTTCGTTGATTATAAGGGTACCTAATGATTTAAAAAAGGGTGAAGATCATTGATTTCCATTATTATAGCTGAGGACCAGCAAATGCTGCGCGGGGCTCTAGGCTCACTGTTAAATCTAGAGGATGATATGACAGTGATCGGAAAAGCCCGGAATGGGGAAGAAGCAGTGGCTCTTGTGAAGGATTTAAATCCTGACATTTGTATTATGGATATAGAGATGCCGGGAAAAACAGGTTTAGAAGCAGCAGAAGAGCTGAGGGGATTCCATTCAAAGGTGATCATCCTGACTACTTTTGCGAGGACTGGATACTTTCAGCGTGCGTTAAAGGCTGGAGTAAGGGGGTATCTTCTAAAAGACAGCCCGAGCGAAGAACTAGCGAATTCAATAAGGAAGATCATGGATGGTAAGAAAATCTACGCTCCTGAACTGATGGATGATTTATATGGAGAAGATAATCCTTTAACAGAAAGGGAGAAGGAAGTCCTGGAGTTGGTCGCTGATGGAAAAAATACAAAAGAGATAGCGGATGAGTTAAGCATTAAAACTGGAACGGTCCGGAACTATATTTCCACGATTCTAGATAAACTAGAGGTGAAAAACAGAATAGAAGCAATCACCCGGTTTAAAGAAAAAGGCTGGTTTAAATAGCCCGGCTGCTCATAGAAGCAGCTGGGTTTTTTTATGCCATTCGGAAAACAGTGAAGGAATAAGGCGGCCTATTCAGGGGACAATAACCCTAGGAGCTGATCGGATGTTATTCTTGCTGAATTGTATAGGAATTGTTGTTGTTCTAGGGCTGATCTTCTTGTGTTCACCTGAAAAGAGAAGGGTGAAGTGGAAATCCATTATTATTCTGCTGATTACAGAGTTCCTCATTACGTGGTTTATGCTTTCAACGAAGGTGGGAAACTGGGTCATTGATAAAATAGCTTCCTTTTTTACATGGCTTATTTCCTGTGCCTCAGAGGGCATCTCTTTTGTATTTCCATCTGCGATGGCAAATGAAAATGTAGATTTCTTTTTCAGTGCTTTAATGCCCATTATCTTTATTATTACATTCTTTGATATACTCACTTACTTTGGGATATTGACATGGCTGATTGATAAGGTAGGCTGGGTGATTTCCAAGATATCCGGTCTTCCCAAGCTGGAAAGCTTTTTCTCCATACAAATGATGTTTCTGGGGAATACTGAAGCACTGGCTGTCATCCGGCAGCAGCTTGGGGTCTTAAGGGAGCACAGGCTTCTCACCTTTGGAATCATGAGCATGAGCAGTATTAGCGGATCCATCATTGGGGCCTATTTATCGATGGTGCCGGCAAAGTATGTATTTGCCGCCATTCCACTTAACTGTCTGAATGCGCTGTTAATCGCCAGTATTTTGAATCCTGGTGATGTAAACAGGGAAGAGGATATCGTATATGTTCCTCCAAAAGAGGAAAGGAAGGACTTTTTCTCCACTATCTCTAATAGCATGCTGGTAGGTATCAGGATGGTGATCGTCATTGCTGCCATGGTGATCGGCTATGTGGCACTGACTGCGTCCATCAATGGCATTCTTGGTGTGCTGATTCACGGACTGACGATTCAGAAGATCTTTTCCATAATTTTCAGCCCCTTCGCTTATTTGATGGGACTATCCGGAAAGGATGCCATGTATGTGGCTCAGCTGATGGGAATAAAGCTCTCTACGAATGAATTTGTTGCAATGCTCGATATTAAAAATAAGATTCCGCATCTTCCAAATCATACTGTTGCTGCGGCAGTTACCTTTTTAACTTCCTTTGCCAATTTTAGTACGGTTGGGATGATTTATGGTACATTCAGTTCTCTTTTAAGTGATGAAAAGTCAGCGATCATCGGGAAAAATGTGTGGAAGCTGCTGGTCAGCGGTGTGGGGGTTTCCCTTCTTAGTGCCATGATTGTGGGCTTATTTGTATGGTAACTGCCTCAAACTTGAAAAAGGGCTGCCTCATAATCTTATGAGGCAGCCCTTATGTTTTATTTAGATATTACTACTTGTCCAACTGTTCTGTCGCTGCTTTCACCTGTTACAATGAATTTTAATCCATAATTCGGCACCTTACGGCCGGAATCAGGAAGAACAGGATTAGTGTAATTGAAAGAATCGCTGAATAGCGGGTTTGGCCTTGTATAGCTGTCTGTCAGCGTAATGCCCTTGTTATTTAAAAAGAACTTGGATGTTGGCACTAATCCAAATGCCGCATCATGAAGCTGGTAACGATTTGCCGCGGCAGTACCGTCCGACCATTTCAGACCGTTTTGATCTGCGTCCACTACCCCAAGGAAACCTTCTCCAGGATGGATGCCTGTCCAGTTATCAGTAAAGCTGTTATCTACGTACCATACAATGAGTCCCGGATCGTAGGAAAGTAAGCTGTCACCGCGTCTGATATGGGCAAGACCGGCATCTGCACCCTGGTGGTTACGCCATTCAAGAAGATAATAATTCGTATAGAAGCTGTATCCGCTGCTCTTTTGGAAACCGCCTGAAAGGTCGAACTTGATGGTGCTGTCTGCGTTATCTTCAAGAACTGTGCCTTTATCAGTGGTCACCTTGATATCATCTGCATAGAAGCCTTCCTGTGCAGCTCCGCCATCTGTATCATAGTTAAAAGATAATATGATGTTTTTCCCTGCATAGGCGCTTAAGTCAAAAGCCGCATCCACCCATCCGTTGGAAGTGCCGGTAATTCCATTACCAGGGTTTGATTCATTCGGATTTGTATCCGTCGTCAAATTATTCGCAAGGCCTGTGAATGTTTTTCCACCGTCTTCGGAAACTCTTACGCTGGCATAGTCAAAGTTTTTTTCAATATCATACCAGGTTTTAAAGGTCAATTGCGCAGAAGAAGCATTCGTCAAATCCACATTTGCTTTCATGGAGTTGTGCAGATTGTCTCCTTTACCGGAGAAGAATTCATTGTTTCCGCTGGCTGGTGTATTCACTGTTACCTTTTTATCTGGCAGATTGACACGGACCGCATCATTATTGCTGCCTTTAGAGTTAGCCTGGTCAAGAAGAATGGATGTCCCTTTTTTGGTAATATCGCTGAAATCAAGTGTAGAACCCTTCAGCCAGTTGCTTCCCTCCATAGAGTTTTGTAAGTATTCGCGATCATATGAGCTGAAACCGGTCGGCTCTGTTCCAGGAATATCACCGGACCAGCTGCCTGATGACATGATGGACCAGTGGCCGACAGCCTCACCGGCCCCTGTGTACTGCGTATCATATTCATCCGGAAGGCCGAGGTCATGGCCGTATTCATGGGCGAATACTCCAGCAGCACCATCAGCAGGTTCTACTGTATAATCATAGGCTGCCATTTTGCCGTTCCAGTTATCCGAATCAGCTGTTGTTCCTGGGATGCTATACACACTGCCAAGATTCCACCGGTGAGACCAGATTGCATCTGCACCTAAAGAACCTCCGCCGGCTTCTTCACCGACTGAAGAGTGAACGACCATTAAGTGATCAATAAGGCCGTCCGGCTCATGGTAGTTGCCATCTCCATCCAGGTCATAGCGATCTTCTTTATCATAGTCCTGCAAGTTAAGGTTTGGATCCTTAGAGGCTTCATTCAAAATATCCTTAATCAGGCTGCGCGGATTGGCATCACTGCCTGTAGCAGGGTCATTCCCGCCATAGTAGGCAGCGTTATGAGGAGCTTTGTACCAGCCGGATACATGGCCGGATATCGTATATGAGCCGCCGGACTGTTCCTCGTAAAACTGTTTTACAGACATCAGTTTTTGTCCGCTTGGCCCTTCATATCCTTTTTCCCCGAAAATCATGTCCTGATAGTGCTCTTCAGTGTAATCCTTATAGTACATATCAGATTCACCAGGCTTAATGCTGTTATGTGGGAAATCTGGATATTCCGCCAGGAGGACAAGCACTTTATCTTCTCTGACAGGTCCTTTCCATTTTCCATCTTTTTTTACGGATTTGACTTTGTCTGCATGTTCAAAGCGTTTGTCTTTGCCTACGCCGTTTTTATTTTGTTTGTTTTTGATTTGTTTCTTGAGCTTTGCGCTTTCAGCCTTTAGGGATCCATTATCCTTCGGTGCTTCCGCTGCAAGTTTCTTAAGGTACTTGTTTAATAGCTTTTGTGATTCAGCATCCGTTGCGTTTGCTGGGATCTTGCCAGACTTTTTAAGCATTTCAATCAGCTTTTCATCGTTGGCAATGCCGAAATCAATCGGGGCAGAGGAGCCTGCTGTTAATGCTGATGAAGGAGAAGTACTTGCTTTTACTTCCTGGGCATTTACCTGTAAGCCTGCGGAAAATAGCAGGCCCATGGAGAGGACCGCGGCAGAGGCAGCGGAAAGCTTTTTCTTTTTCATTATGTTCCCCCTAGTATATCGGAATAATTAGTGTTACGAAATATATTATATCTCAAATTCTATAAATTTTCAGAATAAACTAATAGTTCTAATTTACTATTTTTTAGCAGAAGGGAAGCACAAAAAAGCCTGCTTCTTCAGCAGGCTTAAGTACTCGACATTTTATTTATTTACTTCATGATTTTAATTTTTACAGTTTTGCGTCCCCATTGAAGGGCTTTTGACTTATTAGAGATGAATACATCAATCTTATTTCCCCTTACCGAGCTTCCCTTATCTGCTGCTACAGCGTAACCATAGCCTGGAACATAAACCTTAGAACCCAGCGGGATAACTTTTGGATCGACGGAAATGGCTTTGGCATTTGGATTCTTCTTCAGGTTGAGACCGGTTGAAGTAATGCCGCTGCAGCCTTTGCAGCTTGCAGTATAAGCTGTAGCTGTCACTGTAATCTCCTTGTAGGAAGCAGCCGGTGAAACAGATGCGGCCTTCTTGGCAGCAGGGGCTGCAGCTGAGGCAGAAATCTTTAGAACTTGTTTTGGCTTGATATGATCGCTTTTAAGCTTATTCCAGCTTTTAAGCTGTGATACAGATATATGATATTTTTTAGATATTCCCCAAAGGGTATCTCCGCTTTTTACTTGATATGTATTTGAACTAGCTGATGCAATTCCATTGGCTCCAAACGATAGAAATAGTAGAAGACCTGCAAAAATACTTATTTTTTTCAAAACTTGTATTCTCCTTTTTTCGTTGGTAGGAATAGAATACCAATTGAATGTAACAGGAATGTTTCAAAGGATTGCTAATTTCGTTACAAAAAGGAGACATCTTAGGTAGTTTATCGTAACAAAGTGCTAATTTATACCCGGACTTTCGCTCTACTTCGCTTGCTATTATTGGAAAAACTGCGGGTAGAGAATGGGGGATCATTATTTTATGATAAAAAAAGGCTGTTTTCGCAAACTTTATTGCTATGGATCAAAGTGGCTGATTTCCGCTCCAGGATGCTCGCTTTCCGCGGGGCGGGCGGTGAGCCCGCAGGAGTTTCGCACCTTCCGCTCCAATCAATCTGATTTAACAACGGGATTTCCCCTCAGAACCCTTTAAAAACAACAATCTTTTGAAAAAAGCCTAAAAAAGATGTATGAAGAGATCTGGAATCAGCCTCATATCCTCTGACATCTTCCTTTTAATTCAACAAAAAACGATCCGGAATAAAGCACTCCGAATCGTTTATCCAATTTATTATCGTCCATAGTTGGCGAGCAGTTTTTTTGTTTTGCTGTTGGACTGTCTTTTTGATTCCTTGCTGGTTTCAGGTTTGAGTCTTTTCCAAAGCTGAATCAGCGGCTTTGGAGTGTCTTTTGCGCTTTGGATGGTTAGGTTGACTGCTTCTTTTTTAACTTGTATATCTGTCATAAGCTGCTGCTGGTGTTCGGTTAATTGATTGGTTTCCACCTTTATGGTATCAGTCTTTTGCTGAAGGCGGGCGGCAGTGTTTGACATGTTATCAATGGCCGGCTTTACGGCTTTAAACGTCTTAAATGCGTATACACCTAAATAGACAAGGGAGAGGACGATGACTGCAAGACTAATGTAGACAATAATCATTTTTTACCTCCTGTAATATAGTATGCCTTTTCCTTACCTTTACCCGCTTTAGAGAAATATATAACTTTTAATGGTCATAAATAATTCTTTTTAAGGTAAACAAATGTATTTTTAGTATGGAATTTTCTTGATTCTTTTCCATAAAACATTATAATAAAAGTTAATTTTCGAAAAATTCGCTTTACCAGGAGATGCTTACATGAAGGTCATTAAGTTTGGTGGTTCCTCGCTTGCATCCGGGACTCAATTTAAGAAAGTGCTGGATATCATACGGGCGGATAAGGAAAGAAGAATTGTTGTAGTCTCGGCCCCTGGCAAGCGATGTGAAACAGATCGGAAGGTTACAGACTTGTTAATCGAAGCCGGAAATGATTTCTTAGAGAAAAAAGAACTAAACGAAATCTGCTTTACTGATCTATTGGCGAGATATTCAGGAATTGCTGAGGAATTGCAGCTTGGTGAAAAAATTATAACAGAGATTAAAGCCGATCTTCTAATGAGATTGACTTCAGATTTTACTTCTCCTCTTCATTATATGGATAGGGTAAAGGCTGCAGGAGAAGACAATAATGCAAGACTGATGGCGGCCTACCTTTATAATGAGGGAATCGAAGCGAGGTATATGAGTCCTTTAGAAGCCGGCCTCCTGGTCAGTAATGAACCTGGTAATGCCCAGGTTCTGCAGGAATCGTACCGGAACCTGGAAGCACTGAGGAATTTATCCGGCATTCTGGTTTTTCCGGGATTCTTTGGATTCTCGCAGGAAGGGGAAACGGTCACTTTTCCAAGGAGCGGTTCCGATATCACAGGAGCTGTCCTTGCAAATGCGGTCCATGCAGAGGTATATGAAAATTATACAGATGTGGATGCAGTGTATGCCGTAAATCCATTTACCGTGAAAGAACCTAAGGAAATTAAGGAATTGACATATAGAGAGATGAGAGAGCTTTCCTATGCCGGATTTAGCGTCCTTCATGATGAGGCGTTGATTCCTGCTTTTCGTGCGGGAATTCCTGTGCATATTAAAAATACCAATAATCCTTGTGCACCGGGAACTCATATCGTAAGCAGCCGTCTGAACACAAATGGCCCCGTTGTGGGGATCGCAAGTGATGCGGGCTTTTGCAGCATTTATATAAGCAAATACTTAATGAACCGGGAATTAGGGTTTGGCCGGAGAATTCTGCAGATTTTAGAGGATTTTAATATTTCCTATGAACACTCTCCTTCAGGAATCGATGATATATCGATCATATTAAAGCAAAGTCAAATGGACAGCAGGACCGAAGAGAGGATCATAAATAGAATGTATGAGGAATTAAAGGCAGATGAAGTAAAGATTGAAAAGGATATCGCTCTTATCATGGTGGTAGGGGAAGGAATGCGGCAGAATGTAGGGACTACAGCAAGAGCTTCAAGAGCACTGGCTGCTGCATCGGTAAATATAGAAATGATCAATCAGGGATCTTCTGAAGTCAGCATGATGTTCGGAGTTAAAGAGGTGGATGAGCAAAAGGCAGTCAGGGCTTTATATCAAGAATTTTTTGCTGAAATTCCGGTCTGCTAATGATAGTGTCAGGCGGAATATTCACAGTTTTAATCACTTATTAACAGATATATCCACAATCAGGATATATACACCAGAATTCATTAACAGGTTTTTACACATTATCCACAAAAAACAAAACATAAAGCCGGCACTAGAGAAGTTCTGTGCCGGCCATTTTTTATCCCTTACGCAATCTTCTTGCTTTTGCCCGCTGGTCTGCAGCCTTGCTGCGAGCCTGGGCCTCCATATCATCTGTATCGGCCAATGCTTCAGAAAACTCTACATCAATACCATCATGCTTAAGCTCTTTCGGTGTAAGCGGAAGGTCTTGTTTGTTTCTGCTATGATTTCTGCCTCGGGAACGTGCCATTAGAACGCCTCCTAGAGATGATGGACTAGGGAAGATTCTTTCCCTTCTAGTAGCATTTCACCTGAAAGGCAGCATCATAGCTGGTAATTCATGCAGATTATTTTGTATATCCGGCTGCACGGTCCGCCTTCTTGAATTCTCTGTTATACGTTACTTCCTGGGCGCTGGTTAAATGGTTTTTCTGCTTTTCATTGCGTTTCTTTTCCATGCAACTGCCTCCTTTAAAAGAATTATTAGCCATTTTTCCCCTTATTCACCTGAATAAACGCAGAAATTTTCACCCTTTTAAAATATCTGAGAGAGCAGAAGAAAGTTCAGGATATTGAAAAGAGAATCCTGCAGTTAATAATTTTTTGGGAAGCACCCTCTGTCCCTCCAGCACAAGCATGCTCATTTCCCCTAAAAGGGTGCGGAGAGCAAACGCAGGGACCGGAAGCCAATGCGGCCGGCCCAGAACCTTTCCGATCGTTTTACCGAATGCAGCCATTGTGACAGGATGGGGCGCCGTCATATTCACAGGCCCTTTTAGCTCTTTATGCTCCAGGAAAAAAGAAAAAGCACGGACTATATCTTTAATGTGGATCCATGACATCCATTGCTGTCCGCTTCCGATCCGGCCGCCAGCAAACAGTTTGTATGGAAGAAGCATTTTAGGGAGAGCACCTTCATTTTTTCCAAGGACAATCCCGAATCTCGTGTAAATAGTCCGGATACCAAGTTCCTCTGCTTTCTTCGCTTCCTTTTCCCATCTATGGACGGTTTCTGCAAGGAAGTCTGATCCTATTTCCCTGGATTCTTCATCAAAAGTCATTTTCAGTGAAGTTCCATAAATGCCTACCGCACTGGCATTAATGAAAACATCCGGCTTTTGGGGAAGCTCCTTGATAATGCGGATCATTTCCTGTGTGGTCTGCACTCTGCTTGTAACAATTTTTTGCTTTTGCTCTTCTGTCCATCTCCCGCCATTTAGCGATTCTCCCCCCAGATTAATGACTGCATCCAATGGGGGAAGTTCCTTTTCAGGGGCAGCCCCGTCCTTCAGCCAGTTGATATAGTGGACGTTTCTGCCGCTGTGGTGGATTTTTGGATTCCTTGTTAATATAAAGAATTCAGCTCCATTCTGGCTCAATGAATGTATAAGCGCCTGACCGATAAAACCAGTGCCGCCTGCAACAGCGATTTTCACATCAATCCCTCCTTTTTAGTTATTCGAGTGTGAATGAAGAAAACCCTTTTGTAATGTGGTACATTTAGTGCAGGGGGTGAGCGGTATGGCCCGTATATCTAAAATAACGGCTCAAAAGAAAAGAACCGACCGTTTTAATATTTATGTTGATAAAGGTAATGGAGCTGAGTATGCATTCAGCGTGGATGAAGATGTCCTTATTAAGTTTGACTTGAAAAAAGGCAAGGAAATCAATGAATTCGACTTTGTGGAGATCGGCTTTAATGATGATATCCAAAAAGCGCTCAACTCTGCCCTTCATTATTTATCCAGCAGGATCCGGACGGAAACAGAAATCAGGAACTTTCTGAAGAAAAAAGAATATGGGGAATCCATTATTCAGGAAGTCATTCATAAATTATATAGCTATGATTACTTGGATGATGGGGAATTTGCCAAAGCGTATGTGCGTACCCAGATGAACTCCAGCTTGAAGGGAAGAGGGGTGATTTATCGGGAGCTGAAGGAGAAAGGGGTACCTGAGGAGGCAATCCAGACCGGGCTTTTGGAATATCCCGTTGACAAGGAGCTTGAAAATGCAGCTAAGATTGCCGAAAAAACGCTGAAACAGGCAAAGTCCTCCTCCCAAAGGGAAGCCGTCCAAAAAACGGAGGCCTCCCTGATGAGAAAAGGGTTCTCTAGAGAAATCATCCAGGAAGTTATAAAAGAGGCGGATATAGAGAAGGAAGAAGACGCTGAATGGGAAGCGATCGTCATCCAAGGCATGAAGGCCCACCGGAGGTGCCAAAAATACACCGGATACGAATATACACAGAAAATGAAACAAACCTTATTCCGGAAAGGCTTCCCGACGGATATGATTGAGAGATTCCTGGAAGAGCTGGGAAATGGGGGCTGACCCCATTTCCCGGTACGGTGTATCCATAAAAATAACAAGGGAAATAGGGACTCTCCCCATTTCCGAAAAAGAGGGATTTATGATGAGCGAGAAGCGGTATAGTGATTTGTCGGTATCTGAGCTGCAGCAGGAGATTGCGGTACTGACCGATAAGGCGAGGAAGGCTGAGAGGCTTGGGATGGTGAATGAGTATGCTGTGCTTGAGCGGAAGGCAACGATGGCAAAGGCGTATCTTTTAAATCCTGCTGATTTTAAGGCTGGTGGGCTTTATGAGATTGAAGGGGCTCCCGGCGAGTATTTCAAGGTTCAATATTTAAATGGGGTTTTTGCCTGGGGCTTTCGTCTAAATGGCAATAAGGAAGAAGAAGCGCTTCCGATTTCCTTGTTGAAGGAGATTAAATAGGTTAAATTCTTGGAGTATAAAAACACCGGCTTATACAGCCGGCGTATGTTATGTTAATCATCATTTTTATCATTAAAGGATAAAGCAGAGTCCATTTCAGGCAGCCGTGAAGGGCTCTCTGGAATAAAGCCCTTCGCTTTTGCATGGCGGGGGCCGTGTCTATGCTTCGGAACAGCGGGACGATAGGACATGCTTTTCATAAAATCACTCCGTCAAAGATAATAGCTAATTAACGCTCTCTAAGAGAGGAAGCCTTCATGCGTTCCTGAGGATGTGTATTGATGGTACCGTCCGCCCGCTTGGAAGCAAACTCTGCCTTAGCGCGCGGTCCGGCATCCGTGCCGTTGGGCTGTCCAGGGAAAATTCGATCTTTGTTGGTCATCTGAATTCCTCCTTGATTTGGCGTTAAGCCTACCCTTAGTATCGGTCAATTTAGAGGTTCTATGTTTTATAAATAAAGGAACTGGAGGCGAAATGAAGAATGCATAGTTATATTGAAGTGCTCACGAATCTGCTGTTAAGCAAAAACGAGGAATTGTCACATGCAAAAGCCAAAACATGGGTCGAGCTTCTCTGGGAGGACTTTGAAGCTACCTACGCGAAAGCCGGACACGAATACCGCGGCCCGGAAATGACGGAAAAATATGTACGTCAATTGATTGAGACATATGGAGCAGACATTCACCGTTTTTTAGCCGGCAATTCAAAGTACAAGCATTTATTTGAGGAAAATGAGCCCAAGCATTAAAAAAGAAGCTGTCTCGGCAATCAAGGGGTACAAAACCTCTTAAAGAGACAGCTTCTTTTTATTATCCCGGCACAATCTGCAGCTTTTTCCTCAGTTTTTCTTCACTGAATATCCAGCCAGTATACGAATTGACAATATTCAGCTCCTTATCGAGATGTACGACAGCCACAAAGGGATAATAGCCATTGGTCCTGTATCGCAGATCGATGAACCGGACCTCGGACAGCTCTTCCCCTTCTGTAATCTCAAACCGGTATATAGGAGAAAATGAAAGAAACGCTGATAAATTCTTATCATGCTTTGCCGCTTCAAGAAGGCTGCTGTGCGGAAGAGGAACCCTGTCGAATGTATCCAAAATGGTCACTTCCCTGTCGCAGGAGCGGGCGACATAATACTTCGTATCGGTCAGTGCGGCGATCCTCCATCTGTGAAACCTCATGGTAGGGGAAATAATTACCTTTTTTGCGTCTGGTATAAGTTTCAAAATAGAGTTTTTGACCCGCCGCTGCTCAATAAATCTAAACACATAATAGACAGCGATGACCATGTACATCGTGAAAAAAATGATCCCCGGATGAAGCCCGAATCCCCAAAGTATAATCCCTGCAACATGGGCACCGAATATAAAAGGATCAAAGGTGTTGATGATACCAAGAGCCACCCACTTGGACGAAATAGGACGGATTGCCTGGGTTCCATAGGCATTAAAAATATCAACAAACACATGGAACATCACAGCAAAAAAAGTCCAAAGCCATAAATGCAAAAAATTCACCTCTGGGAAAACAACGCCCAGTGTACCTGATATAAGCAGCGGCCAAAACATGACAGCGGGAATGGAGTGGGTGATTCCTCTGTGATTCCTGATATAAACCGCATTGTTCTTAAGTTTTAGAACCGTATCCAAATCAGGAGCCTGCTGGCCAAGTACAGCACCGATCAAGACAGCTTGAGCAGCAAGGGTATGCTCACCGATGGCCGGGTCCAAAGTTGCCAGACCCCCGATGGCTATGCCCATAACAAAATGAGTTCCGGTATCCAAAAGGCCAACCTCCTAATTGTTTATAGATATTACCTGAGATGATCAGGCTGGTTCCATCCGCTTTGCCGTAATCCGTACGGGCAGCTTTTACGGGCTTAAGGCAGACGGAGAAGTATTGTAAAAACATACCCGAGAGCAAGGGTACTTTTGACAGTTCCTAGTTTTATTACTAATATGGTGCATATTAATAATTCCTTTTATCCAGCAGGCATATTAAAATGTAAGTGGCCCCAGGCCTTTAGTAGTTTCTTTTTTATTATATTCCCATATCCCCTGTAAAGTTAACATCAATGGAGGTCAAATCATTGAATAATTCAAACTTGCTGGAAAAGGTGGATGTACCTTTATTCAGACAAGATCTTATAAACTGGTTTACTGAAGAACAAAGAGAGCTTCCCTGGAGGGAAAATTCCGATCCTTACAGAGTTTGGGTCTCAGAAATCATGCTTCAGCAGACAAGAGTCGATACGGTTATCCCTTACTTTAACCGATTTTTAGAATGGTTTCCATCCTTGGAAAGCCTTGCTGATGCAGATGAGGAAAAAGTCCTTAAAGCATGGGAGGGACTTGGTTATTATTCCCGGGTCAGAAACCTGCAGAGTGCCGTTCGAGAGGTTAAGGAGGCATATGGTGGCATTGTACCCGATAGCCTGGAAGAGATATCAAAGCTTAAAGGAGTCGGGCCCTATACTGCAGGAGCCATCCTTAGCATTGCCTACGGAAAACCGGAACCTGCTGTGGATGGGAATGTCATGAGGGTGCTTTCGAGAATCCTCCTTATTGACGAGGATATTGCGAAGCCCAGGACGAGAAAAATATTTGAAGAGGCGGTACGGGTCCTGATTGACCCTGCAAATACCTCTTTTTTCAATCAGGCACTGATGGAACTGGGAGCACTGATATGCACCCCGGGAACTCCTTCATGCCTTCTTTGCCCGGTAAGGGAGCATTGTTCAGCCTTTGCCGAAGGGATGCAGACTGAGCTCCCTGTAAAAAGCAGCAAAAAAAAGTCCAGAGATGTAAAGATTACTGCTGCCGTCATAACGAACAGCGCAGGGGAAATCCTTATCAGAAAACGGCCGTCCCAGGGACTGCTAGCCAACCTATGGGAATTTCCAAGCTATGAGGATCAATCAGCCCTCTTAACCAGACGGGAAACCTTTAAAATGCATTTCCAGGAGGAATGTAAGGAGGAATTGCATTTGAACGGGCATCTTATAGCCCTTGACCATGTTTTTTCCCATTTAGTCTGGAAAATGGAAGTATTCACTGGACAAATCGATGATTTAGGGGAAAATATAACAGATGGTTTAAAACCATATAAATGGGTGAACAAAGATCAAATTGAAGAATACGCCTTTCCAGTATCACACCAGAAAATCTGGAAGGCTTATGTGGATATGATTGAAGCATCGGCCTAATGGCCGATACTTTAATCAATAGCTGGTCTTGTTCCGTGTGTGTAGTCTGCTTCACCGCGGTTCAAACCTCCGCGGTGTTCAATCTCTTCTACGATTTCCCTGTGAATGGTCTGGCCTTCAGCATTCAGGTAAGGAACGACCTGTCTGAGTGTCTGATGGAAATAAGCTAATTCGCTGTCCTGCCATTCTGTTTTAGGGATCATGGAAAGCTCGGTCATATCGCGGCCAACGTACATATTTTCTTCCTCCTTAAATAGCATAAGTATATGTTTTTACCAAAAGTGTTCATTATTCATATAAACCATTAGAAGGGATGTTAAACATGGCACAAAAAGTAGCATTAGTAACAGGGAGCAGCCGGGGAATAGGGAAGGCGACAGCCATCAGGCTGGCAAAAGAAGGCTATGATATCGTGATTAACTTTGCAAGAAGCCGCTCTGCGGCACAGGAGGTAGCCACTGAAATAGAAGCCCTGGGCAGAAAGGCCCTTTTGATTAAAGCCAATGTCGGGGATGTTGCGAAAATTAAAACAATGTTTGAAGAGATTGAAAATGTATTCGGGCGGCTGGATGTGTTTGTCAACAATGCTGCTTCCGGTGTATTAAGACCGGCCATGGATCTGCAGGAAACCCACTGGAACTGGACGATGGATATTAACAGCAAGGCATTTCTTTTCTGCGCACAGGAAGCTGCGAAATTGATGGAAAAGAACGGCGGAGGAAAGATGGTAAGCATAAGCTCGCTTGGATCTATCCGGGTGCTGGAGAATTATACGACTGTCGGCGTTTCAAAGGCTGCCCTGGAAGCACTGACAAGGTACCTGGCTGTGGAGCTTTCTCCCAAAAACATCTGCGTGAATGCTGTTTCAGGCGGAGCGATTGACACAGAGGCGCTTAAGCATTTCCCTAACCGGGAAGAGCTCCTTAAAGACGCTGCCACGCAGACTCCTGCCGGCCGCATGGTTCAGATCGAAGACATGGTCAACACCGTCATGTTCCTGATCTCTAATGAATCTAGCATGATCAGGGGCCAGACGATCATTGTGGATGGCGGGCGCTCCCTGCTTGTGTAATTGGTAAAACTTTCTCAGGAAATTTCGGATAACTTCACGCATCTTGGTTACATTAAGAGCGTGGAGGTGAAAAAACAATGGCAAACAACTTTGGAAAATCCCAAGCAAACACTAACGCTCAGCAAGTAAGACAACAAAACCAACAGGCTTCTCAAGGTATGGGAGCTCAAGGTATGGGAGCTGCTTCTCAAGGCCAATTTGGCACTGAGTTCGCTTCTGAGAGACAAACAAATGTAGCTGAAGTGAGAAGACAAAACCAACAAGCTTCTCAAGGCATGAGCTCTTCAGCTTCTCAAGGTATGAGCTCTTCAGCTTCTCAAGCTATGGGAGCATCTGCTTCCCAAGGCCAATTCGGCACTGAGTTTTCTACTGAACGCCAGACTGACGTTCAGCAAGTAAGACAGCAAAATGCTCAAGCTAATGCTCAAAAAGCTCAAAGAGTAAACAATCAACAACAACAATAATGATACGAGGAGACAGCAGCCGCTGTCTCCTTTCTTTATTTTTAATCCCATGTTTCTCCTCGACAAAACTTCCAGTATGTCAACAGAAATAGTCAAAGGTAAAGCCTCCAAAACAGAGAATAAGAAAGGGTAAGGAAAATAGCAGGGAGGTTTTAATTTGAATGATTTCGACCGGCTTGTTAATGAACAGTTAAAAACTATGGAAAAGCTGCTTTTCCTGCAATCCGAGATTGAACGATGCCAGGACGTGGAGCAGCAGCTCCGAAGGGTGGAACATGAAGCAGAGCTTGAATCCCTGCAGCACGAAGTACTGCTCATGAAAAAGAGTCTAAACGACATCCAGCAGATTTTTGAATTCCAAACAGAAGAGGTAATTCGTACCTACCAGGAAGCCCAAATGAACTTAATATAGGTGAATTCTCACTTTTTTCTCTTGAGTCATTGAATTTCAATGACTCTTTTGTTTTAAAAAAATTTTTTTATCGTTATAATAGTAGAATATACCGAACGAGAGAATATGTATTTAAAACGTTAGGGCAGGAGTGTGCAGGATGCGAGAGCGCTGCCTGTCTGAAATCCAATGCTTCAAAATTAGCTGTAAACAATTAGAAAGTTGAGGAGAAGAAAATGGGGATTCCCGGAGAAGGAGAAAAGATCCAAATACAGAGTTATAAGCATAATGGGAAGATCCATCGTATCTGGGAAGAAACCACTGTCCTAAAAGGCACCCAAAGCCTTGTCATTGCGGCAAATGACAGAACAATGGTAACTGAATCAGATGGGAGGACATGGATCACCCGCGAGCCGGCCATTTGTTATTTTCATGCAAATCTATGGTTCAATATTTTAGGCATGCTGAGGGAAGACGGCGTTTATTACTACTGTAATCTGAGTTCACCTTTTGTTTATGATACCGAAGCTTTAAAATATATAGACTATGACCTCGATATCAAGGTGTATCCTGATATGACCTTCAATATCCTTGATGAGGATGAATACCAGCAGCACAGCAGGGAAATGGGCTATCCTGAAGTAATCGATAAAATTTTAAGGCGGAATATGGACAACCTTATTTATTGGATCAGGCAGCGTAAAGGCCCGTTTTCTCCGGAATTCATCGACAATTGGTATGAACGGTATCTGACTTACAGAAAATAAATAAATAAATAAGCCAGAACCATCGAAGCAGCATATGCCCGGGATTAATATGTTTTCTTGATGCCTGTTGATGACAACAGGTTTTTCTAATGAAGTCCTTTAGAAGAAACAGAACCGGGCAATAACATAAAAAGCAGGTGATCACCTTGGGCAGTATCCGGCGATATATGCAGTTTGTCAAACCCTATAAGTGGCAGATTATCTGGACCATCATCATCGGCCTCGTTAAATTTGGCATACCTCTTTTGCTGCCATATCTCATTAAATATGTAGTCGATGATGTCATTGGTAACGGACATCTATCTACTGCTGAAAAAACGAACCGATTGGCCTGGGCCATGGGCATTATGTTTTTCATTTTCGTAATTGTACGTCCGCCAGTCGAGTACTACAGACAGTATTATGCGCAATGGACGGGGAGCAAGATCCTTTTTGATATCAGGAACCGGCTCTTTAACCATGTGCAGCGGTTAAGCTTTAAGTATTATTCAAATAACCGGGTCGGCGAAATCATTTCTAGGATTATTAACGATGTAGAACAGACAAAGGACTTTGTCATGACAGGCATGATGAACCTCTGGCTTGATCTGGCGACAATCGTATTTACCGCAGCGATCATGTTTACACTGAATGTGAAACTGACCTTTGTATCTATTTTGATGATACCTTTTTACGCTTTCTCCGTTAAATATTTTTTTGGCAGGCTGAGGGGATTGACCAGGAAGCGTTCCCAGGCTCTCGCCGAAGTGCAGAGCTATCTGCATGAAAGAGTGTCGGGGATGCCCGTCATTAAGAGCTTTGCCATTGAAGATCATGAGCAGGGCAGGTTCAGTAAACAAAATCAAAATTATTTGGATAAAGCTCTTGACCAGACAAAGTGGAATGCAAAATCCTTTGGAGTAGTCAATACCATTACAGACATCTCTCCGCTGCTTGTGATTGGATATTCCGGTTATTTAGTCATCCAGGGCAGCCTGACCGTGGGAACGATGGTTGCGTTCATCGCTTATATTGACCGGCTGTATAACCCGCTGAGAAGAATGGTCAACTCCTCTACGAGCCTCACGCAGGCATTTGCCTCCATGGACCGGGTATTTGAATTCATGGATGTCAAATATGACATTGAAGATACTTCCGATGCGATTGAAGCTAAGAATATAAAGGG
The DNA here is from genome assembly GCF_000430765.1 of Peribacillus kribbensis DSM 17871. Taxonomy (GTDB): domain Bacteria; phylum Bacillota; class Bacilli; order Bacillales; family DSM-1321; genus Paraperibacillus; species Paraperibacillus kribbensis. The sequence goes on from NZ_AUMQ01000045.1 coordinate 23,696, forward strand.
GGATATAAAATTTGAAAATGTCTCTTTTGCATATAATGAAGATGAACCGCCTGTCCTAAAAAACGTATCCCTTGATGTGAAACGGGGAGAAACCATTGCACTGGTGGGGATGAGCGGAGGCGGGAAATCCTCCCTTGTGAGCCTTCTGCCCAGATTTTATGATGTGTCTCATGGAAGGATTCTCTTGGATGGAATTGACATCAGAAATTATAAGGTGAGAAGTCTTCGGGATAAAATTGGAATGGTGCTGCAGGATAATATTTTATTCAGTGAATCTGTGAGAGCCAATATACTAATGGGAAAGCCAGATTCAACGGATGAAGAAGTCTATCATGCAGCGGCTGCCGCCAATGCCAGAGACTTCATTGAAAACCTTCCAGAAGGATATGAAACTAAGGTGGGGGAGAGGGGAGTCAAGCTATCTGGCGGTCAGAAGCAAAGGGTAGCCATTGCAAGGGTCTTCCTGAAAAATCCGCCGATCCTTGTGCTTGATGAAGCCACTTCAGCTCTGGACCTTGAGAGTGAACATCTCATCCAGGAGGCCCTCGAGGAACTGGCCAAGGACAGAACTACCTTTATCGTAGCGCACAGATTATCCACGATTACACATGCGGACCGGATCGTACTGATCGAACATGGAGAAATTGCTGAAATCGGCTCCCATGAAGAACTTATGAAAAAGCAGGGAGGCTACTACAGGCTCTTCCAGGTCCAGCAGCTAGAACATTAAATAAATAACAGAGCCCTTATAAAATAGAAATTTTTCTGAAGGAAGCGGAGCCCGCTTCCTTTTTCTTTTGGGAAATGGGTCTGTGCCCATTTCCCACACCATTTCCCCTGCTGAGCTTAAGGAACAATGCTCTTTTGACTCCTGGTAAATAAGGAACCCATTAAAAAAAACCTGCTGTCCGCAGGTTTAGATTTCTTCGGGTTGTTCAAGTGCGACTTCGTTGGTTTCGCTATGGAAGGAGTGGAAGCTGGTTATGAGCATGTCGAGGTGAAGGATGGCCTCTTCATACTCGATGATGGAGGCGGCCAGCGGTACCATGTGGTACAGGAGACATTGGCCGCGGTCTTCTTCCAGTTCCTCTTTGCGGTCCATCAATAGGCTTACCAGTTCTTTTGTATTGGCACTTTCCTCGATTGTAAAGCTGTGTGTGATTTTCCCCCTATATTTAAGCAGGACCTGTTCATGATTGTAAATCAGCATATCCATTTGGTCCTGGATTTTCTGCTGAAATTCTTCAGGCATCTGCTGAAGTTCGTTTTCATATCTATGGAGCCTTTTTAACGCATCCAGAGCCTTTTTGGTTGTGGTGATCATCTGTCTGTATACAACAAGCTTTCTGGACTTTGCCAATTTTTCGCGTTTAAAGTATTTTCTTTCTTCCTTGAACAGCGCATAAAGCTGTTCCATCTTCAGTAAATCTTCGCGAAAACGCTGAAGTTCATTTTTCAGCTGGCCATGGTCGCTTGCATGTCGGGTATTGATCCTGATCCATTGAAATATTTCCTCCGTTAAATCAGACATTTTATTGAATACCCGTGTTTCATACTTAGGAGGCAGAAACACCAGATTGACCACAAATGCAGATAGAATTCCAATTAAGATCGTTGAGAACCTTGTCGCCGCGAAGGCAGCGAAGTTTCCGCCCTGGCTTTCCATAATGGCAATCAGAGTGACCAGTGCAATGGAAACGGAATTTTTCATATTAAGCTTAAGGTTTACCGTAATAACGATTATGGCTGCCAAACCAATGATGAAAGGGTCATTGCCGAGCAATAGTACAAATGCAGCCGCTGCAATGGCTCCTACGATATTCGCCTGAACCTGCTCCAAAATGGTGATATAGGAGCGGTAGATGGTAGGCTGGATGGCAAAAATAGCGGAAATAGCTGCAAACGATCCCGGCATATGGAAAAATCTTGCGACATATATGGCTAACACAATTGCAATCCCCGTTTTTAATATGCGGGCGCCAAGCTTCATGTGGTTAAATTCCTTTCTGAAACAGTATTTCAAAATGATCAAAAGTTATTATTCTCTTCATGGAGCATTAATGTAATATACAAGTTTTTTCTGAGAAGTTCAATAGATATAATAGATTATTTATCTTAATTATGTCTTTACCTTCTTCAGAACCAACGTGAAGAAGCCCCTGGGTTTCTGGGCAGCGTAAGCCGAGACGGTGCAGGGAGGAGGGGAAATTGCTTCAATTAGACAGGATAAAAGACAAAAGGCTGACAAAAGGATAAGCTGCCCCTGTCCTTTTAGAGTGAGTCTAAAAAGACATAACAAGCGGATCATCCTTTTTGTCAGCCAGGTTTTTCATTGATTAGATCATACAGTCACATACACAGCCATGTCACTCAGTTGAAACCGATGGATCCGCCTGCTCTTTGACTGGCTGGATCTGGATAAAATTTTTCTCTGGAGCATCCAGAAGAGACTTCAATTCCTCAGCCTCGCGATATTGCTCCTGCTGTGCCAGCAATGCAATATATTGCCCCAGCAGTTCCTTTACATCATTCTTTCCTTGCTCGGACAGGGTGTCCATGGAAACCTTGGCTCCAGATGCAATCCTTTTCTCCAAAGCTTGCCTGGTCAATCCCATTTCCGGCTGTACTCGAAGGAATACACTGCCTCCAGTCATTCCGGCACAGATCCAAGGGCCCGGATCACCAAGAACTAGGGCTCTTCCATTTGTCATATATTCAAAGGCAAAGCCTTTAATATTGGCATTGGCTGCAATGTTCCCGGTTTCTTTTTCAGGCAGCGGCTTTGTGAGCTGTCCGCCGATAATGATATCAGCGCCTGATAAACGGATGCCGGCTCTTGCGTCGGCATTCCCCTGGGCAATCAGCAAACCTTTCTGGGCGCCATACCCAAATCCTTTGCCGACTGAACCATTGTAGTACTGTCCATCTTTCCCTTTGGATTTAAATACTTTAACTTTACCACCAAAGGATGTTTTACCGGCTCCGTCTTGAGCACCGCCAGAAACTTCAATATCAATGCCAAAGCTGTTATAGGCTCCAAGTCCGTTGCCAGGGATGGAGTTTTTATAAGAAAGCTTGACTTCCGGGAGTTTCTTATAAGAGCCATCCAGCCTGTTGCGTACCCTGTGGCAGGACACACGGCTTGCGAGAACTCTCTGCTCGGAATTTACACTTTCAAAATTACGGGACAAGTGAAGTTCCTCAATACTTGAATCAAGATATTCCGCACCTGCAGCCATCTGGAATGCCCCTGTTTCCATCGCGGCAGCCGCCTCTTTGGATGCAAGCTGGCCGATATCAAGAGACTTAAGCAGATAAGTAAGGTCCATCTTGTCTTTGCCATTTGCCTGGACAAGCAGGTCTGAGCGTCCGACTGCTTCCTGAAGGGTCTGGATTCCTGCTGCTCCTGCAAGCGCCTTAAGCTCTGTACCAAAAGCAGTAAACAGATTGGAAAGGCCCTGGACAGCAAGATCAAACTTTCTTGGAACAAAACGGCGGAGACCGTGTTCCTTGGCTTGTGCTTCGGTTTCAATCTGTGTGGCAATTCCTACATGGCAGGTATCTAAATGACAGCCCCTGCAGGTTGTACAGCCTACGGCAATCATGGATAAGGTACCAAAGCCAACCCGGTTTGCCCCAAGCAGCATGACCTTGAATACGTCATAGGCACTCTTAATCCCGCCGTCTGCCCATATTTCGACAGTGTCCCGGATTCCAGCCTCCAAGAGGGCGTTGTGTGCAGCCTTGACTCCGATTTCTACGGGAAGTCCCACATGCTGAAGGGCATGGATCCTTGCAGCCCCTGTACCTCCGTCAAAGCCTGAAAGGGTGATAATATCTGCTCCGGCTTTTGCCACACCGACTGCAATGGTTCCGATATTGGGAACCACTGGAACTTTAACAGCAACCTTGGCCTGGTCATTTGCTGTTTTAAGCTCATGGATCATCTGGGCAAGATCCTCGATGGAATAGATATCATGATTGTTGGACGGTGAAATCAAGTCAGAGCCTACAGTTGCATTTCTTGCTTCCGCAATCTTTGAGGTAACTTTAGAGCCTGGAAGATGTCCGCCTTCGCCCGGCTTGGCACCCTGCCCAATTTTAATCTCAAGCAGGTTGGAAGAGTTCAGCAGCTCTGCGTTAACACCAAATCTTCCAGAGGCAATCTGCTGGCCCCGGGTTCTTGGGTATTTTCCAAGCATATCCTTAATTTCTCCGCCTTCGCCGTTTAAGCTGACCATGTTCAGCTGATCCGCTGCTTCGGCATAAGCCCTGAAAGCTATCTCATTCTGGGAGCCGAAGGACATGGAAGAGATGATAAACGGCAGGCTGTGCTCACCGACACTGATATCGACTGTTTCAGCTGAAACAGGGCTGCCTGTTGAGGCTACCTCTGTCAAATGCCTGATGGTAGTAGGATTCTGGGTCTCCTGCTCGGAAATTTTTTCGCGGTAAGGAGAGTAGTCCCCGGTCGCGGCAACCTCGCCAATGGCTTTCCAAATACGCGGGAACATATGAAAGCTTTTTCCAGCCCTTTCTTTTTCATTGTGATATTCTTCTGCACGTTTTTTAGCATCTTCTTTAAGGAATTCCTCATCAAAGGAAAGGTCTTCGGCTCCCAAGAAGTTAACAATCCCCAGAACTTCTGCAAGCCTGGCATTAAGTCCGATACTGGAGAACAGGCGTCCATAGCCTCTAAGCTCGTGGATACCTATGGTAGAAATGACCTTTTCCAATCCTTTTACAAGTGCATTGTATAAATTGATCAACGGTTTTGTGTTTTCATCGGCCACTGTTAAGAACATATAATATGGGTTGAGGATATTTGCTCCAAGTCCATATGCAATAATTAAATCATGCAGGGACCTTAATGATGCTGACCGTAAAGCAATCGAACAGCTCCGGCGCAATCCGCTTTCCAACAGAGAATGATGGGCGGTGGATACCGCGAGCATAGGATCGAGCCATAGCTTTCCTTCTTCATGGGTGCCGCTGTCATCCAAAATGACTAGGGCTTTCCCGTTTTGGACAGCTTCCCTTGCCTGTTTGCTAATACGGGCAAGGGCTTCCTGAACGCTTTCATCCTCATAAAGCACAGCAGGAATTTCAGCTGACAGGCCGTCTTTTTGGAAGAAATGCATGATCTGTTCAAAGCTTGGCTGCTTGGTTTCTCTGATGCAGCTGCTTCCCACCAATCCTTCTAAGACAACGGGGGATAGAAGCTCCATGACAAACTCTGCTTTTTCAGCTGTAAATAGAGAGGGCCTCTTACCAATGATCGTTCTGGTTGAAAAATGCTCTGTTTCCCTGTCCCGATCAATTGCGGGGTTTGTCACGACTGCTACACTTTCCTTGATGAAATCAGCGATGTTCCTGCGCTCGGGATTAATGGCTGCAAGAGGGGCATCATGTCCGAGTGATCGTATCGGCTCAGCACCTTTTTCAGCCATCTGCTCGATAAGCTGTACATGATCCCGTTCCCAGCCGAAGGACTTGTATTGGCCGTTATGCAGCTTGACCTTAACCCCATTTGCCACGACTTTATCGATCACAGGGGGCTTTAGCCTTTCTGAATCATTGGACAGTGTAATTTTGCTGCTCATCAGCCGGAAGACTTCCTCCTGGTAGCGGCGGTATTCGAATTCTTCAATGCTGTTTCCGTTCCATTTGAAGCCGATTTTTTCTCCGGGAGCCAGAGGTTTAGGATCAGCTGTGTACTCTTCAGCAGGAATAATTCCCGGTTCAGAAGAGAAGAGGTAGGAGGACTCTGTAGTCAGCTTCCAAAGCGGCCTTAGGCCCAGCGCGTCGACAGAGAATACCGCCTCATTCCCAAAGCGTGAAATGATGCCGGCCGGACCCTGGGCAAAGTGGCCCCAGGCTTCTCTTAAGTATGTGTAAAGGTTCTGCAGATGCTCCGGATATTCTTTTATTTCATTAATGATCGGAGGGAATAAAACATCCATAGCTTCAAATAGGGAATATCCATGGCGGCAGATTAAGGTTTCAATTGTACGGCTGAGATCCTGCGAGTCGCTTCCCTGTTCTACGAGCGGCACACCGATCATCTTGGCTTCATCTCTAAGCTTGGCGATCGTATTGATCTCACCGTTATGCCCCAGTACACTAAATGGCTGGACCCTGAAGAAGCTGGATAACGTATTGGTAGAATAACGGTTGTGGCCAAGAGTCATAGTAGAGGCGATGAGCGGATCAGATAGGTCGCTGTAATAGCTCGGAAGGATATCCCCGGCACCCATTACTTTGTATACTGCATAATGCTGGCTTAAAGAGGCAGTATGGATGTTTTGGTTTGATTCAATATCTGGAATCAGTTCGAATAAGATCTTTGAGCACTCACTGTCAGAATCGGCCTGTACAGTGCCGGCTACCTGCCAGAACAACGGGTTTTCCTGAAGGGCAATCGGACCTAAAGCGGCAGGATTATGCACCTTGTCTGTTTCAAACATGACGGTTACACCCTGAGCGCTGAACTTTTGTTTGATTTCTTCTTTTAAAGAAGCTGAAGCTGCATTTCTATTGAAGAAAAAATGCCCGACGAAAAATGTTTCGTGCTCGGTCAGATCGGGGTCAGAGCCTGCTTCGGCAAGTTTTTTTCTCCAGAGAGCCCTGGGAATGTCGATATGGATACCCACACCGTCACCCTCATTATTTATAAATCCTGCACGGTGATTCATGGTAACCAGAGCATCGATACAGGAAAAGATATTTTCTCTGGTAGGAGTTTTTTCTTTCTCTATACATGCAACGATCCCACAGGCATCATGTTCATGTTTATAATAGTCTTTAAAAAAAGCTGGATTCCACGCTGTTGTCATAGTAAGGCATTATAAGGAGTTTCTCCTTATAAATCGCCATTCACCTCCCAATATGCTTTTATCAACTTTTGAAAATTTTCAGAATAGTGTAATTTATGTTATCACTTTAACGTAAGAAAATCAATTATTTATACAGAGTTTTGAATAAGATGGGAAGAGCGGTCTATATGGTCTGAATGTTAAAAGTATATATGAAAGCGTTTTCAAAAAATCCGCATGGAAAACTCCTGAAAGCAGAACCTCCAGGAGTGAATAATAAATGTATAATTATAAATTTCCGCTTTGTGAAAGAGTCTCGAAGGATTCTTCAACAGCTTGAATGGTTTCCCTGATATCTGTCTCTGTGTGTGCAGTGGTAATAAACCAGGCTTCATATTTTGAAGGAGCCAGATTAATGCCTTTATTCAGCATAAGCTTGAAGAACTTAGCGAACATTTCCCCATCTGTATTTTCAGCCTGCTCATAATTCTCGACTTTCACATCTGTAAAGTACACGGTAAGGGCACCTTTCAGACGGTTAATGGTGATCGGCAGATTGTATTTTCTTGCAGCCGCTTCTATACCTTCCTGAAGCATGGCACCAAGACGGTCCAGTTGATCATACACGCCTTCCTCCTGCAGCACTTCAAGGCATGCGATTCCTGAAAGCATGGATGCAGGATTACCCGCCATAGTTCCAGCCTGGTAGGCTGGTCCGAGAGGAGCGACTTTTTCCATGATTTCTTTCCGGCCGCCATACGCGCCAATAGGAAGTCCGCCGCCGATAATTTTTCCAAGTGCCGTAATATCAGGCTCGACTCCTAATAAGTTCTGGGCACCGCCGTACATGAAGCGGAAGGCAGTAATGACTTCGTCGTAAATAACCAGTGCGCCTGCCTCATGCATCAGTTCATTCACTTTTTCTAAGAAGCCGGGCTTTGGCTCGACAATCCCGAAATTTCCTACAATCGGTTCAACAAGGATGGCCGCTGTCTCGCTGCCCCATTTTTCCAGTGCTTCTTTCAGAGGCTCAATTTCGTTAAATGGCACGGTAATCACTTCATTGGCAATGGACTTTGGTACACCGGCAGAATCGGGGGTCCCCAATGTAGATGGGCCTGATCCGGCTGCTACAAGAACCAGATCCGAATGGCCATGATAACAGCCTGCAAATTTAATGATCTTATCCCGGCCAGTATATGCGCGTGCGACCCGGATGGCAGTCATAATCGCTTCAGTACCGGAATTGACGAAGCGTACCTTTTCAAGTCCCGGCATTGCCTCCTTCAGCATCTTTGCAAACGTTACTTCATGAGGAGTAGGAGTCCCGTATAGTACTCCGTTTTCTGCGGCTCTGGTAATGGCCTCGGTGATATGCGGATGGGCATGACCGGTGATGATCGGTCCGTATGCCGCAAGATAATCGATATATTTATTGCCGTCCACATCCCAAAAATAGGCGCCCTTTGCTTTTTCCATCGCAACAGGTGCACCGCCGCCGACCGCCTTAAAAGAGCGGGAAGGGCTGTTGACTCCTCCGACTATATGTTCTAATGCTTCATTATGTAGTTGTTCAGATTTAGAAAAATTCATGCTTACCTCCACTGTTTCTTCTCTAAGCTTCGCCCCTTATTTTATCACTTTGCCCCATATTGAGACAGATAAATGTCTTTCCCTATTTCTGGGCAGAGTGAATATCCGGGAGATATAGTCCGTACATATTTAAAAAGAAACTAACCTTCGAGGGTGAATCCAATGCTGAATGTATTCCTTTTACTGGTAATGATCTGCATTTTTTTGAGCCTTAAAAGCTTTTTTACTCCCTTGATTATAGATAAGCATCTGACCATTAAAAATTTTATCTGGCTTGCTGTTTTTTACAGTACTATTGCACTGGGCTTCGGGATGATCTACTTGCTTTTAGAACTTGAAAGCTATACAGTCATTCTTGAATTGGGGCGTCCGATAGAAGGCTCCTATCTTTATAAACTTGCCACCGCCATGTATTTCAGCTCTGTTACATTTTTTTCGGTAGGCTACGGCGATCTTTCCCCTGTCGGAATTGGAAGGGCGATTGCGGCTGTCCAGGCATTCCTGGGTTATGTCCTGCCTGCAGCGTTTGTCATCAAAACGGTCATTACGTTTGAAAATCATGAAAGGTAAAGGGAAGATCTTTCATTGCTTTCCTGTATTGATAAGATGATTTCCGGAACGATAAAGTTGTGGAAAAGCAAAAAGTTGGGTACGCTTACAGGTGTGTAGGATTCTCGTCGTTACCTGAGTAAACCGTGCCCAAAGCGCAGGGAAAAAGAAGTGAAAAACATGGGAAAAATACTTTAAGGTAATGTATGATCAAAAGGGGGAGTTAAAATGGAGTTAACAATTGGAAAACAAGCACCTGGCTTTACACTTTCAGCAACAAATGGAGAAGAGGTAAGCTTGAGTGATTTTAAAGGGAAGAATGTTGTCATATATTTCTACCCTAAGGACATGACACCTGGCTGCACAACTGAAGCCTGCGACTTCAGGGACGCCCATGAAGAATTTGAAAAATTAGATGCAGTTATCCTTGGGATAAGCCCTGATCCGGTCGAAAGTCATGGGAAATTTGCCGGAAAGTATGGACTCCCATTTCTTCTTCTGGCAGATGAAAATCAAGAAGCTGCAGAGAAATACGGAGTATGGAAGCTGAAAAAGAACTTCGGCAAGGAATATATGGGCATAGAACGCTCCACTTTCCTTATTGATAAAGAAGGAGCTCTTGTGAAAGAGTGGAGAAAGGTCAAAGTAGAAGGCCATGTTGAAGAAGCATTGGAATACATAAAGTCTTCTATGACGCTTTAAAGAATATTAGGGAGCTGGAGAAATGAGAGATACACGTTTGACAAAGCTTGCAAATGTACTTCTGACACACTCGGTTACATTAAAGGAAAATGAAAGAGTCCTAATAAGAGGAAGTGTCTCAGCTCAGCCGCTGATCACTGAATTGATTGATGGCGCTTATGAGCTCGGGGCCTATCCGTATGTAGAAATCATGGACGATGAGATCAGCCGCCATCTTGCCATGGGGGCTTCCCGGGAGCAGCTGGAGACCCAGGCATCCTGGATGCTGAAAAAGTATGAGGATGTGGATGCTGTCATCCTGGTCATCGGGGAAGAAAATGACTCTGAGATGAGTGAGGTTCCTGCTGATAAGCACAAAATCAGAGGGGAAATCATGAAGCCAGTAACCTTCTTCTATGTGAATAACAGAAGATGGGTCCTATTGAATTATCCTACCAAGGCGCTTGCGCAGAAAGCGGGAATGAGCACCAGCAGGTTCGAGGATTATCTGCTTGATGTTTGTACAGTAGATTATCAAAAAATGCATAAAGCCATGCAGCCATTGAAGGATTTAATGGAAAGAACAGATAAAGTCCGTCTGGTATCACCAGGGACAGATCTTACATTTTCTATCAAGGGGATTCCTGCTGTTTCATGCTCCGGGGAAAATAACATCCCTGATGGAGAAGTTTTCACGGCTCCTGTCCGTGACAGTGTGAACGGAAAGATCACATTCAATACGCCTTGCCCATACCATGGTACTACATTCAGAAATGTTTCCTTATCGTTTAGGGATGGAAAGATTGTGGAAGCAAGCGCGGATCAGACTGAAAAAATCGAAGAGATCTTTGATACGGATGAAGGATCCAGATACATTGGGGAATTTGCAATCGGAGTCAATCCGATGATTACCGAGCCGATGGGAGATATCCTGTTCGACGAGAAAATCTGCGGAAGCCTGCATTTTACCCCTGGAGAGGCGTATGAAGATGCGGATAATGGAAACAGATCCTCAATCCATTGGGATATGGTCCTTATTCAAAGACCGGAATATGGAGGCGGGGAAATCTATTTCGATGATGTATTGATCCGCAAAGACGGACTCTTTACCATTCCGGAATTAGAAGGACTGAATCCTGAAAATCTGAAGTAAAGCTTGCCTATTTTGCTGAATAAGGGTTTTTGTCCACTCATAAGATCCCTGAGGTGCATATTCTTTTATTAGGAATACCTCCTCAAACTTACTTTTTCGGGCCAGATTGGCCCGTTTTTTATTTTCCAGGGTTCATACCTGCATGATAAAATTTACCTGACATCACTGCACAGCGGACATCAGCTGCTGAGCAAAAATCATAAAGCGAAGGCGGCAGCAATATGCTTGTATTATTTACATTCATCCCTCCAAGTAATTTAAAAGACAGGTTAGCCGGAGAGTATCCGTCCGTCGATTTCAGATTTAGAGCTTCGATTGAAGAAAGCAAAGCAGATCTCCCTCATGCAGAAGTACTGGTTACATATGGTGAAGATCTCTTAAATGAACACTTGGCTAAGACCGAAATGCTTAAATGGATCATGGTCGTCTCGGCAGGGCTCGAGAAAATGCCGCTGGAAGATATTCAAAAGAAAAAGATATTGGTCACCAATGCGAAGGGAATTCACAAGATTCCGATGGCCGAGTATACGATGGGAAGGCTGCTTGAATATGAGAAGAAAATGAAGGAGCTTCATATTCTTCAGAATGCCCGTCACTGGCAGCGGGAACATTCCTTCGGGGAGATCAGCGGCAAGACGATTGGAGTTCTGGGAACCGGTGCGATTGGAAGCGAGATTGCCCGGCTTGCCAAGGCTTTCCGTATGAAAACGATCGGAGTAAACACAACCGGCGGCGGGGTAGATCTCTTTGATGAAGTGTACACTATCCATGAAATGGAAAGGTGTCTCGGTAAGGGGGATTATATTGTTGCAATCCTCCCGGAAACTCCCCAGACTATCGGTCTTTTTACTTTGCAGCATTTTAGGTTAATGAAAAATTCCGCTCTCTTTATGAATATAGGCAGGGGAAGTTTATTTCAAGACAATGTCTTGATCCAGGCTCTGCAGGATAGGGAAATCGCTCATGCTGTTCTCGATGTTTTTCATGAGGAGCCACTGCCTGCTGATCATCCTTACTGGATGATGGAAAATGTCACTGTCTCACCGCATGTATCCAGCCACTCTCCGCATTATCTTCCAAGAGCCCTGGATATCTTTAGACATAACCTGGACATTTACCTGGATGGCGGCAGAAACTTTGAAAATAAAATCAATCTGAACCGGGGGTATTAATTCATGAAGATTTATACAAAGACAGGAGACAAGGGCACCACTTCTTTAATTTATGGACAAAGAGTGAGCAAGACCGATCCAAGAGTTGAGGCGTATGGGACCTGTGATGAGGCAAATTCAGCCATCGGACTGGGAGTCAGCCACTTAATGGGTGAAGAATTTGCCGGTAAAGAGGCTATTCTGGATGGGCTCCATGAAATTCAGACTGTCCTCTTTCATGCCGGTGCCGAATTAGCTACTCCCGAGGGGAAAAAGGTCAACTGGGAAATGAAGCAGGAACATATATCAAACCTTGAACACGCGATTGACGAAATGGAGGGAGACCTTCCTCAGTTGAAAAACTTCATACTGCCAGGAGGACACCCTGCGGCGGCGGCGCTCCATCTTGCCCGCACAATCACAAGGAGAGCTGAAAGAAAAGCTGTGGAAATAGGCGGTGTCAATCCTCTTGTCATGTCCTATCTGAATCGTCTTTCGGATTACCTCTTTGTCGCTGCAAGGTATGTGAATTCAAAATTAAACCGCAGTGAGCCCGTTTTGCATCAAAAGTGAGAAAAGGATGTATCATTTGCTGGTTACTGAAGTAAAATTTAATAAGGCTCGGGCCTTTAATTAGGTAATGAAGGTTTGACAAAAATATCTCTGCAGGAGTACACTAATTATAAACATTATTATTTGAAAATTAATTCTAAATTAGAAAGAGGTGCATGGCGGTGTCTCATCCTCAATTAAAGGAAGCATTAGATGCCTTAAAAGAAACGGGGGTCAGAATTACTCCGCAGCGTCATGCGATACTTGAGTACCTTATCAATTCAATGAGCCATCCAACAGCTGATGATATTTATAAAGCCCTGGAAGGCAAATTTCCTAATATGAGTGTTGCGACTGTATATAACAATCTGCGGGTTTTCCGTGAAGTGGGTCTCGTAAAGGAACTGACTTATGGTGACTCCTCGAGCAGATTTGATTTTGTCACTACTGAGCACTATCATGTGATTTGTGAGGATTGCGGCAAAATAGTCGATTTTCATTATCCGGGACTCGATGAAGTGGAGCATCTAGCTTCTCATGTTGCAGGATTTAAGGTGCGGAGCCACAGGCTGGAAGTGTACGGAGTCTGCGGAGAGTGTTCTGCTAAGGAAGCACATTAATACTGAACAAATAATAACGCCGGCATTTAGCCGGCGTTATTATTTGTTCAGCTTTGTAATTTTTTTCTGTTGTAACTTTCGTCAAATTCTCTGCCTTCAAGGCTTTTATCGAGGGTAAGGGGTTCATTGCAGTACATGCACATATCCACCCGTCCTAGTACTTTAGTTACTTTTTCACAATTCGGGCAGCGGACTTGTACAGTTTTAGTTGACAGCATCCCTATCCAAAAATAAACTACAGTACTAGCGATAATAAACAATACTCCAAGGACCATAAAGAGGCTCATTAAGATCGGGGACTTTCTGAAGAAGATACCGCCATACATAACAAAAAAGCCGATAAAAATTAAACTCAGGGCAAATGTGCGAATTTTATTAATTTTATTCGAATATTTAGCCATAGCTGTCCCTCCTGATATTCCCACTATATCATATATAAGGGAGCTGGAGACAGGCTGTTTTCGTCATGGGCCTTAAAAAGATATGGGGAAGGGCTAAAAAAGCCTGACGTTCTCTGTGTGGATATTCCCTCATTAAATAAAAAATTCTTTTATTTAAAGGAGTATTATAGTTTTCTGTCGAATCGTTTGAAGAATATTGAACATAAAAAGCCATCAGCTTTTTTGGAGGAATAAAAAATGGAAGATATACTCAGGCCTTTGTACCAGGAAAGGGCCAGCTGGCCATCAACGCTTGGAATACTGCTTGTAGAAAAAAAACCTAATGATATATCATCGACGGATACCTTTGACTATATTTTGCTTGCTATTGTGAATGACGCGGAGGATCCGGTTTTTATCAAGCACTACATATATAATGATAAAAAGGCTGCACTGCATGTGGTCCATGAAGCTCAACTGAGAGAGTGGATCCTGCTCGGTTCCAACCGAAAAATCATTGAATGGATATTTAACGGAAAGATTGTATTTGACCGGAATGAGTTTGTAGAAAACCTGAAAAGCGAGCTTAGGGAATTTCCGTTTTACGGACGGAAGATTAAAACAGGTGTAGAGTTTGCCAAGCTGATCCGGCGTTATCTTGATGGGAAGTCCTTTTTCGAAAACGGGCATTATCTCGATGCCTATAACCATGTGATCCATTCTCTGCATCATTTAGCCAGGCTTGAGATCATCGATCAGGGATTTTATCCTGAGGTGACAGTGTGGAATCAAGTGAAAATGATCCGTCCGGAGATCTTTAAGCTCTATGAAGAACTGGTCACAAGCCAGGAATCTTTGGGGAAACGTCTGGAATTATTATTTTTAGCAAGCGAATTTCTTATTCATTCAAGAACCCATCTAGGCTCCCAGCATATAATAGATGTGCTGAGGTCAAGAGAAGGCTACTGGACCATTGCAGAGCTGTCCAATCTGCCAGAGCTTGAGTTTTATTCTGTTGATCTAGAAGTACTTTTGGAGTACCTCGTGGATAAACATTTAATTGAAGTATGCAAAATAGAAACAAAGGGGCAGGGCATTTATCATCGGTATTATGCGGTCTCACAGGATGAATAAAAAATTATTGTAAAAAAGCTTTTTTAGTATTGACCCATTTGAAAATTGATGATATAGTTATAAACGTCGCTGAGGGAGATAATCATCTTCCTGGCGGCGGATAACTTTTTAAAAAAATATTGACAGTCACTTAGGTGATATGTTAAGATAATAAAGTCGCTCTCAAGAAAACGAGAGGCGGAAATGCTCTTTGAAAACTGAACGAAACAAGACGCCAACGTTATTTTCTTACGAGAAAATACAAAAACAAGTTTTAACTTTTATGAGCTACATCAAACATTCTTCGGAGAGTTTGATCCTGGCTCAGGACGAACGCTGGCGGCGTGCCTAATACATGCAAGTCGAGCGGATCGATGGAAGCTTGCTTCCTGAGATCAGCGGCGGACGGGTGAGTAACACGTGGGCAACCTGCCCCTAAGATCGGGATAACTTCGGGAAACCGGAGCTAATACCGGATATGACTTTTCTTCACATGAAGGGAAGTGGA
>NZ_AUMQ01000046.1 GCF_000430765.1 Peribacillus kribbensis DSM 17871
CGATAATGCCTGCATCGAATCTTTCCACGCCACGATTAAAAAGGAACTCATTTACCGAAACCGTTTCACAACACGTAAAGAGGCGATTTCTGCCGTCACAAGCTATTTGATTAACTTTTATAATGAAAGAAGGAAACATTCTACTTTGGGGTATCTCTCGCCTAATCAATTTGAGAGAAATCACCTTTTGTTAAACACATCTACTATATCCTAATTTTATTCTTGCGAGAAAAAAGGAATCTTTCTACCTGTGAATTCTCCTACCTAGGGAAACATTTAGTTTATACAAAACAAGCCATCATTTTAAAAGTTATCCTAAAATTAGTGTCCACTTTCTTGACGGAAGTCCAGAATTTACCTCTATGTCCAAACTGGAGCTCGTTTCGGAAGCATATAAGGGGAGTTTTTACCGTTATGCATGGAAAAACCACTTATTTTCGTTAGTTTTGAGTTAATAAGGGGAATTCCTCCCTTTATTTAATCTATTTTTTAGGTAGATTTTGAATTAAGGGGAATTTTTCCCGCTATTTTACACATCGCCTCGCGGGAGCAAAATAAGATGATCCAAAAATAAAAGAGGGTGGAGAAAAATTTTCGTTTTTCTTCACCTGTTTATTAGGATTTAAATCCCCTGAACCGTTTTTTATTATTGAAGAAAGAAAGCAGAAGAAAAATAGAGAGAAATAAAAGCGGGGCAGAAATGTAAAAAGGAAACAAACGCATAAAGCTCAACGTTAAAAGGAAGAAGGAGAGCAGCAGTAAGAAGATTATCAAAAGGATAGCGGGCTTTTTCATAGGTCACCTCTATTCTTTGTCCTCATTTAAAATATGTATGTGCTGCTGCCTTCATACTTAATTTTTGACAAACTTGTGAAATAAAACACAAACTCTTGCCCTCTCTCTATACATCTGATATATTTAGAGTGTGAAGTTAATCACATACAAACATACCCCTTTGTTTGGACCGTGAAATTTCTCCCAACCCCTTTGTTCGTAAAATGATAAAAGTCCTTGCTTCGGCAAGGACTTTTTTTGTTCTCTTTTATAAACAATATAAAATCTCAAAATGAGTGCTTAATCAATGATTTTCCAGTACGTATCCTTTGTCCCTGAAATCTTTTGCACCAGCTGCCGAAGGACCAATTTTTTCATTTCGCGCTCCACATCCTGGTGACTCATCTTATAAATGCTGGATATTTCCGATGAGGACGCAAGCCTGAATATTTTCATGAATTCTTCAACCTCAGGCGGCTCGGCTGGTTCTGGGAGGCCTCCAAGCATTTCCTCTAAAATATGCTTGTAAATTTCATAGGAATAGTATCCGGATATTTTAATTCCTTCTTCTTCTATATTGTGATTGAAGAAGACTAAGGTGGGAAGTTCAGCAACCTCCATTTCACTTGTGATTTTTAAATCACATTGAAAAGCCTTGGCGGCACTCGCAGAGGCAAAATCCCTGACAAATTCCGCAGTATCAAGCTTGGCGCCTTTAGCGCATTCATATAGTATATCAAGGTCGGAAATATTCATCTTCTCAATAAAAAGCATTTCCTGAACCTTTCTTAAGAAACGGATGCCGGCTCTTCTGCCCTGCAGGCCAGCTGCTTTGATCGCAATAGACGCATTATAGGGAGTAGAGACCGGACTCTCGGAACTCCGTCTCCCTTCCGGCTTAAAAGACGGCTGGAGATTAGCGGGGCTTGATTCAACTCTTACATTTTTCATTTTATTTAAAGCTGAAAGCTTTGCACCAAGGACATGCTTGAAGGAGATATATTTGCCATATTCGATCTGCAGCCTCTTAATGACAGGTTCTATAGACCAGCAGTCATGGCAGAGTGGATCTATAAAAACGTATATTTCAATAGGCTTATTATCCATGGCCTTACAATGCTGGGAAGCTATCCATTCTGTAACATTGAAATTAGGCTCTTGAGAGTTCAACTGTGATCTCCTTTCGCATCGTTTTCAGGAGTGTTGATCATATGCTGGGCAGTCAATACTAGGCGATGGTAAAAGAATTCCCGGATTTCCCCTGTCAATTCCACTTCGTCCATGGCTTCCCTCATGCAGGAAAGCCAGGCTTCTGCCCTTGTGGGAGTTATTTCAAATGGCATATGGCGCGCTCTAAGCATAGGATGTCCGTGCTCGCTCGTATAAAGGGGCGGGCCCCCAAGATATTGAGTCATAAACTGCTTCTGCTTTCTGGCTGTTTCAGTTAAGTCAGCAGGGAATATAGGCTGTAAGGCTGGGTGTTTGCTTACCTTTGAATAAAATAAGTCAATAAGTTGATGTAATGTTTCTTCCCCAATTGTTTCAAATGGTGTGTTATGCCCTTCTATCATTCCCGTTGCTCCTTTAGATAATGTGTAAAGATATTTTATCAATCCCTCTGTAATATCTCAAACATATCGCCTTATACTGTTCTATTACAGAGAAAGTTATGAATAGAAATCCTGGTCGGGCCGGGGGATACAGGCTGGCTTTAGTCTATTTCGTTTCATGGGACCGGCGGCGAAGGGTGCTTTTCGGGGGAACACTGGGCTGTAGCCAAAAGAGGGAGTGAAAGAAAGGGCTGGTTTGGAGTGTGAAATAGCCGGGCTCGATTCATCCAGGAGGCAGGGGGTGTATAGGCGTGTTTTTGAAATTATAAAAGGTGTGAGGGACAATCCGAAATGGCGTATGAGAGGAGATTGGCCGCTGGAACTCATTATGATCTGAAGTACATAATAAATGATCCGATTTCCCGATTTTATGATCCGATTCTTAAAATTAATGGTCCGATTCTAAAATTAATGATCCAAAGGTGGCTGACGGTATGGTTTCAATATCGGGAATGGTCGAAAAAGCGATGAAATGTTCGAGGAATCAGAGGAATGATCTGGAAAGAAGGGACATAATCGAGGCACCAGAAGAATGTTCCGAAAAGATGGGAAATGATCGAGGCCAAAAAAAGAGGTCCGGAATCACTCCAAACCCTTTTCTGGCAGAAAAGCCGACTGTCCTCTCGGTTAAGCCTTATTATAATGGGCCATGATATTGGAAACGTAATGTTGGGTCTCTTTAAAAGGAGGCACCCCATTAAATTTCTTCACATTACCCGGACCGGCATTGTATGCGGCGAGTGCAAGCTCTGTGCTGCCGCCGAATTGATCCAGCATCTGCTTGAGGTATTTGCTTCCTCCCATGATATTTTCATAAGGGTCGAAAACATCCTGCACTCCAAGAGACTGTGCGGTGGAAGGCATCAGCTGCATCAATCCTCCTGCTCCTGCACCGCTTTTGGCGTCCGAATTAAAATTGGATTCCTGCTGAATGACAGCTTTGATCAATTTAGCGGGAATATTGTAAATGGATGCCGCTTTATCAATGATTTCACCAAAGCTTCCGCCTGAAGCTGGACTTTCCTTTTGGGAAGCCACGGGCGAAAGAAGAGGGGCAGAGGGGAGTGGCAGGGTGAAGGAAGACACGGAATTCTCCGCTTTTTCAAAGGCATTTTCTAAAACGGAGAGAGTAGCCCCTAGCTTGTCTCCGAGCGCACCTGCCGCTCCGCTCCCGCTATCCAGCATATTTCCCAGTATTTCCTGAAATAAAGCTCCTGCAGTATTATCCTTTTCTTTGGGCGAAGAATTTTGCAGGCTGTATATGTTAAGAAAGGATTGTAAATCCTGAATATTCATCAATTGCACCACCTGTTTTCAGCCTACCGGCCAAATTTAGCACGATAAAAACGTCTAACTTTATTTTCGGCTGGACGTACCGGGATGTTTAGCGTTTTTAGCATCTGGAAAAAATTAGTTTTTCCTTCTTCTCTTTCCTCAGCCTCATATTCCAATTCAAAATCCTCTTGCCCAAGATAGGTACTGTGATCAAGAACGATTGTTCCATTTTTATACGGAGCCTCGGCCCTGGTGGTCTTCAGGGTTCCGAAATACTTGAGCTCCTCTGGGGCAATGCCGAGGGAGGAAATGATTTGATAAATGCTGTTTTTTGGTATGACGGCTCCAGACAGGATCCCTTCTGTCTCTGTTTCACTTAGGGCTTCATGGGTTTCCAGAATCGCATCATCCTGAGGCTGTTTCAGCGTCAATACAAAACGGCCGTGCTTTTCTCGTATTCTTAGTGCACAGCCTTCGCTCTTTAAGTCAAAGGAAGAAGTGTCGAAATAATGGTTTGCCTGCGTTTGAAAGGCATGGGGAGGCAGTGCGAAATAGTGCGCTGCAGCCTGGAATTCCTCCTGTGTCAGCATGTTTTTAAATTCAATTTCAAGTTCCTGTTTCATGTTATCCTCCAAGCTGTAATTTTCTTAACTGCCGCGGTACAACAATAACTCTTATTATAATCTTATTTTCCTGTTAAGTAACAAGGAAATTGCCATCTCCTTTATAAGGCTGCCGATATGCAAAGGGCCATCTTTTCGGCACGAAACAAAAGGACCAAACCTTATGAAACAAAGAGAGGATATGGTAAAATAATACCGTTCATATAAATAGTGTACTTAAGAAAAGAATGGTATTATGGCAGGTGGCGCAAATTGAAACATTGGGAAGAATTTCTGGCTCCATACAAACAGGCAGTTGATGAGCTTAAGGTGAAGCTTAAAGGCATGAGGGGGCAGTTTGAACTTGAACATCATCATTCTCCCATTGAATTTGTAACGGGAAGGGTTAAGCCGATTGCAAGCATCCTGGATAAAGCGCACCAAAAGGGGATATCCCTGGATAAGCTGGGCTCCGAGCTCCAGGACATTGCTGGTTTACGAATGATGTGCCAGTTTGTGGATGATATTAAAAGGGTCGTTGAATTGCTCAGGCAGCGGAATGATTTTGAAATTATTGAAGAGAGAGACTATATTTCACATAAAAAGAAAAGCGGTTATCGTTCCTATCATGTGGTGATTAAATATCCTGTCCAGACGATCAATGGAGAGAAATCAATCCTCGCTGAAATTCAAATCCGGACCCTGGCCATGAATTTTTGGGCAACAATCGAGCATTCTTTAAATTATAAGTATAAAGGGCAGTTTCCTGAAGATATTGAGACCCGCCTGCAAAGGGCCGCTGAGGCGGCATTCTGGCTGGATGAGGAAATGTCTTTGATCCGCTCGGAAATAAAAGAGGCACAAAGAGCATTTCTCAGGAAAGCGGAAGGCAAAGAAAAAAATTGAAAAGCATTCTTGCAGCCTGGCAGAAATCCAATAAAAAATGAAGGGCGGGAGCATATGAAGTATGCAATAACTTCTAAGGGCGATACAAAATCAAATGAGCTTATGCACAAAATGAGAACCTATTTAAATGATTTTGATCTTCAATACGACGAGAACCAGCCGGATATGGTGATATCTGTCGGAGGTGACGGCACTCTTCTTTATGCCTTCCACCGGTACAAAGACAGGCTGGATAAGACCGCTTTTGTAGGAGTTCATACCGGGCATCTTGGCTTTTATGCGGACTGGACGCCTGATGAAGTGGAAAAGCTGGTCATCGCAGTGGCTAAAACTCCTTTTCAGGTGGTGGAATATCCCCTTCTTGAGGTGATCATCCGCTATCAGCACGATGGTAAGGAATCCAGGTATCTGGCCCTGAATGAATCAACGATTAAATCAGTGGAGGGCACTCTGGTTATTGATGTGGAAATTCGGGACCAGCATTTTGAAACATTCAGGGGAGACGGCTTGTGCATATCGACCCCTTCCGGCAGTACGGCTTATAACAAAGCTTTGGGAGGTGCGATCCTTCATCCTTCCATCCCTGCCATTCAGCTGGCCGAGATGGCTTCCATCAATAACAGGGTATTCAGGACAGTCGGTTCTCCGCTTGTACTGCCGGCGCATCACACATGCATGCTGAAGCCTGTGAATGATGTTGATTTCCAAATCACCATTGATCATCTGACTCTTCTGCATAAGGATGTCAGGTGCATCCAATTTCGGGTGGCTTCAGAGAAAATCCGTTTCGCACGGTTCCGTCCGTTCCCATTCTGGAGACGTGTAACGGAATCCTTCATTAGAGAGTAGGGAAAGCATGAAGGCTGGGACAGAAAGCCCTGACAGCCGGTTCAAGCTTGAATGGACAGCCGGAAAGAGGGATCAGGGGAAGCTGCTTCGGGAGTTTCTCGCAGAAAAAGAAATTTCCCGGGCTTCCCTCACTGACATCAAGTTTAACGGTGGCAGCATCCGGGTGAATTCAGGGGAAGCAACGGTAAGATATCGTTTAGGCGGGACTGAGCATATCGAGGTCCGCTTTCCGCATGAAGAGCTAAGCCCCGGGCTCGTCCCGGAGAATCTGCCGCTCGAGATCGTATATGAGGATGCGTATGTTATGGTCATCGAAAAACCGCCGGGCATGAATACCATCCCTTCAAGGGACCGCCCCCGGGGAAGCATGGCCAATGCCATTGCCGGCTATTATCAGAGGATCGGACTGGCTTCGACCATTCACATTGTAACAAGGCTGGATCGGGATACTTCGGGACTTATGCTTATAGCCAAACACAGACATGTGCACCACTTATTAAGCGCCCTCCAAAAGGAAGGAAAAGTCAACCGCTATTATGAAGCCATCGTACATGGACCTGTGGAGAAGGACAGAGGATTTATCGATGCTCCGATCGGAAGGAAGGACACAAGCATCATTGAACGTGAAGTGAGGGACGATGGGCAGTATGCCTATACTGGATATAAGGTGATAGAGAGACTGCAGGGCTATACACACCTCAAGCTTAAGCTTCAGACTGGCAGGACCCATCAAATCCGTGTCCATCTGGCACATATTGGACATCCGCTTGCCGGTGACGATTTATACGGGGGGACATTAGTACATATAGCAAGGCAGGCCCTTCACTGTGAATCGCTTTCTTTTTATCATCCGTTACTGGATCAGGAACGTTATTTTGAAAGAGCCATTCCAGCCGATATGAAAAAGCTGATTGAATGGGGCAGAACATAAAAACACAGGCTGTGTGATTTTACAGAGGGCCGAAAAGACAGTCTATTAGTAAAACTCGCCTTAGTGAACTGCACCCTGAATTTTAGACAAAGTCTAATTTTCAGGGTGCAGTTCATATTTTGGCGGATTTTTTAGAAGTCATACCGTAACGCCAGTTAGTTCATGCATAAAAATGAGGCTCTATTTTTCGAATTGAGTCATCAGACGGAATTTTTCCGTCTATCTATCAGAGCGGATAACCCTATCCTTCAGCCGATCCGACCAGCACCTCGTAATCCTAAATGCGGGAATAAGAAAAAGACGTATGCCCATTCATACGTCATTTCTGTGATAGTTACATTCTCCGGAACTTTTCAGGGATAAAGGGCATGCTGGAGGGAACAGAAACCAGCTCGCGTTCAGGATATCTCAGTGCCGTAAGCCTATTGCCGAAAACGGCCCCTGTATCAATGTTAAATGTGTTATTCAGCTCCCTGGCCTCCTTTACAGGAGTATGGCCATAGACAATCAGCGCATTCCCTCTGTAATGTTTGGCCCACTCCCTTCTGACAGGAGTTCCATCCGGATTTGTTCCTCCAGTTATGTCTCCATATAGCACAAACGTTTTAACCTTTGAACCGTGCCTGCCTATGTAGTCCTCCCGGATCCCTGCATGGGCAATGACCAATTTCCTATCGTCCAGAACGTGGTAAAGGGGAGAGGCCTCATACAGCTCCATGAATTGGCTTCGTATGTTATCCTTTTCCTCCGCCGAAAGTGCCATATACTCGGCAGCCGTCGTTTCCAGTCCGTGAATAAGCTTGACCTTATTTCCCTTGAAATAGCGGTAAAGTTTATCGCAATGATTTCCGGGTACATAGAAAGCGTTCTGCTGTTGAATGACAAGCTTCCAGACAAGCCGGATTACCTCCAGTGATGCAGGGCCCCTGTCGGTCAAGTCGCCGACGAAACCAAGCTTCCGGCCATCCGGGTGCTCCGGGACCCCGTTTTTTTCCTGATATCCGAGCTTTTCAATAAGGCTTTTTACTTCATCATAGCATCCGTGGATATCGCCTATAATATCAATCTTCACTTTATGCCTCCTGGCTTCATAGAGTAAACAGCTGAAAACATTTTGCAGTCTTATAGTATCTTAGCACGAGAATTTTATCCTGAAACGTTGAACCGATTCTTATAAGGGAATAGAGGTTATAAAAGTATTTCAATTTTTGCATACTGAATAGTACTCGCTCACCCGGATGATGCGTTATGCTTATGAAGGGTTGCGCACTTTCTATCGGTTAGCATTACAGCTTGGGAGGGGGGAGACACAGTTGGCTGAACAAGAAGAAAGAATGGAACAGGCGGAATTTAACAGACTCCTGGAAGCTTTGCAGAACGAGCAGATCGATTCATTCAGGGGGGATTTCCTAGACATGCATCCCTATGTTCAGGCTAAGTTTTTCAGCAGCCTGGATGGGGATGAGCGGACACGGATCTATCATTATTTATCCCCGGAGGAAATGGCAGCCCTCTTTGAAAATATTGAACCTGAAGAAGAAGAGGTCCGCGGCCTTCTCTCTGAAATGAATCCCGCCTATGCTGCAGATATGCTTTCGGAAATGTATGCAGATGATGCGGTCGATGTCTTGAATGAACTAGACAAGGAGCAGGCCGCAAGCTATCTCACCATCATGGATAAAGAGGCCGCCGCAGAAATTAAAGAGCTCCTGCATTATGAAGAATACACGGCCGGAAGTATTATGACGACGGAATATGTAGCGATTGCTGCGAACCAGACAGTCCGTTCGGCCATGTATATATTGAAAAAAGAAGCACCGGAAGCAGAAATCATTTATTATCTTTTTGTAATTGATGAAGATAAAAAACTCGCAGGCGTTATTTCGCTGCGGGATTTGATTGTAGCCGATGATGAGACGATGATCCATGAAATCATGAGTGAGAGAGTTGTATCCGTATCTGTAGGGGAGGATCAGGAGGAAGTGGCCCGAATGATGAGAGATTATGACTTTCTGGCAATGCCAGTCGTGGATTTTCAGAATCATCTGATGGGAATCATTACAATTGATGATATTGTGGATGTCATGGAAGAAGAAGCATCAGAAGACTATTCGAAGCTGGCAGGTATCCCTGATGCCGATACGGCTGACAGAAGCCCTTTTGCTGCTGCCAGAAAGCGTCTGCCCTGGCTCATCATTTTACTATTTTTAGGCATGTTCACCGCCAGCCTGATCGGGCGATTCGAAGAAACATTGAACCAAAAGGCCATACTTGCTGTGTTTATGCCCTTGATTGCAGGGATGGCGGGCAATACGGGAACACAGGCACTTGCTGTTGTTGTCAGGGGAATCGCAACAGGAGACATAAGGTCCGGAAGCAAGTGGAAGCTGCTGCTGAAAGAAGGAAGCACAGGACTTCTGATTGGGATCAGCTGCGGCATACTCGTAACCTTTGTCGTGTATTTCTGGCAGAATGATATCTTTTTGGGGCTGCTGGTAGGCACTGCAATTATCGTGACACTATTTGTAGCGACCCTTGCCGGATCATTAATCCCGCTTGTTATGCATAAAATGAAAATTGATCCGGCAGTTGCCTCAGGCCCTTTTATTACGACCATCAATGACATTATCAGCGTCCTGATTTATTTTGGGATGGCGACCTTATTTTTAAGTTATTTGAAATAAAAGGCCCGCATCAGGTGCGGGCTTTTGATTGGCCCGCCGGAGCTTTCCTTAAGGGGAAAACACTTTTTTCTTTTGCGTAAGTCGTTTATAATAAACTTATGACTAGGTACTAATAACTTGTTATATATAGGAGGATTATTAATGGGCTTCTCTTTAGAAGGAAAAACATTTGTCGTAATGGGTGTAGCGAATAAACGAAGCATCGCCTGGGGTATAGCGCGTCAGCTCCACGATGCAGGTGCCAAAATCATCTATACATATGCTGGAGAAAGAATGGAAAAGAGCGTACGTGAACTGGCTGTATCATTGGACGGAGATAAGGCAGTTGTCCTTCCGTGTGATGTTACCAGCGATGAGGACATCAAAAAGTGCTTTGATGAAATCAAGCAAAACGCAGGTGTCATTCATGGGATCGCTCACTGCATTGCCTTTGCCAACAAAGAAGAATTGACTGGTGAATATATGAATACCACTCGTGACGGTTTTCTGCTGGCGCAGAATATCAGCTCCTACTCCCTGACTGCGATTGCAAAAGTGGCACAGGATTTGATGACCGAAGGTGGAAGCATTGTTACCCTTACCTATCTGGGAGGGGAAAGAGTCGTAAACAATTATAATGTAATGGGTGTGGCCAAAGCTTCCCTCGACGCTAGTGTGAAGTATCTTGCGAATGACCTTGGCCCTAAAGGAATCCGCGTGAATTCGATTTCTGCCGGACCGATCAGAACTCTCTCTGCAAAAGGCATAAGCGACTTTAATTCCGTCTTGAATGTCATTGAAGAGAATGCTCCTCTCCGCAAGACAACCACAACTGAAGAAGTGGGCGATACGGCTGTATTCCTGTTCAGCGACATGTCTCGCGGCATCACGGGCGAAAATATCCATGTGGATTCCGGCTATCATATCCTGGCAAGATAAAACATATTTCTTAATCCAAACTGCAGACAGACCTGATACAGATCGGGGAAGGCTGCAGTTTTTTATTTTTGGCTTTGAGCGGAAATCAACCTCATTGTTCCAAAGCGACAAAGTTTGCGAAAACAGCCATATTTTTTTAATGGACTTTCAAGCATTTCACAGCATTCATTCATACCGCCTGCCCCATTGGGATTTACTCCGAAACTGTCATAGGACAACATTCTGTTGAATAGGATGAAAAAAGAGCAGGCTCTTTTAAAAGGGCTGTTTAAACCAACAAGATCAACAGCTGTGTTTGTCTTAGTCGCCTATCGAAGAGGAGGTAGAGGTATGTCGGAAAAGAAGGATATCCGGGAACAAAAGCCTTTCATGTATATAGTCCAGCCTAAATTGACTCCGCCTAAGACCGCGGTTCAGTCTGAAATTCGGATAAAAAAGACCCATCATGATGAAATCATAGAGATCGAGGAACTGCCTGGCAGCCCTCGTGCTGCCTCAGAGCAGGTCATGCAGAAGGAGAAAGAAGCTATTAAGGGGGAGATTGTTCAATCTGTTCAAGATTTGGTTCCTGCCGAAGGAATTCCATCTGAAGAAAAAGCGGCGAACGGGGAAGATGACGATATCCCTGAGATTAATATTATCAGCATTACAAAAGAGGAGGGGCTGGAAACCGAAGCTGGGGGAGAAGTGCCCGAAGAGGCTGAAGAAATCCAGTTTAAAATTATTCACAGCAATGAGGGGTTCCAAACAGAAGAAGAAGGAACCGGGGAGCCTAAAACCCAAAGAAGAAAAAAGATTCAAAAGAAATTCACAGAAATGACTACGAATGAGCTGCTTGAGTATTTGATCAGGATCCCTAGGATTGTGCCAAAGCCATTTTGTGAAATGAAGGTCAATGACAGGATCATCAGAGGGCAGATTGAGAAAAGTAAGGATGATATTATATATATAAGGCCGGCTTATGGAACAAACTTAATTTCAGCAAGAAAAGAGGAAATTGAATATATTACCTTTCTGAGGTTTTAACCAGTGTACCGGAGTGATTCTATTATGGAATTGCTCTTTTTTGCAGGCTCCATTCTGGGTGGGCCTTTCTTTATGGGAAGGGCTGGGCAGTGGACCTGCTGCTGTATCAGGATTCGGGGCTTGAGATAAAGCAAACAGCTTATCCATAATTTTTTCGAACAGGTTGATGAAAAGACCCAAACCATTCATGAAACAAGCCATATATATATATTACCAAACCAACAGCTTGTATAACTCAGCAGCAAAGCTCCAGATAAAGATATTCCACAATAGAAAAACAACCTGAGGCTGCACCCCCAGGTTGGGTAGAAATAGTTATTCTTTAGGATCATCGTGGTGTTTTGTTACATGGTCTGCAGCTATTACAGTAGTAGCAGGCAGGCATGCAACAGCGCAGAAGCAGTCGAGGTCTACAGTGATACAGATTCCAGTGGATAGGAAAGGTTCATCGATTGCCGCCGCAATCGTTTGAATCTTGGCTACCAGGCTGTCTAAATCCGCAAGATCGTCTCTTATATCGATCAAACATTCAGTAGTCAATAGCTCAAGTGTAGCACAGCAGGTATCCGGACATACATCAACCACCCGGAACACGATGGTTTCAAATAACACAAGATTTGAATGATGTGAGCCATAACTAGTTTCCCTGCGGAAGCCTAATCCTAAATATGGAAGAGCAGTGCTCTTGCTGGTTAGGATTACCGGAATAGTATTGAATGGACTTACATTTCCGTTACCGTGGTGGCCGGATACACCGCCCAGTAATTCTCTTATTGATCGATTGCAGCTTGTTGTACAGGTGGATGGTGATCCTGGATGATGATGATCGGGATTGACCTGTTCTTGAGCTTCTGCAATCGCTAATAATGTTTCGCATACACAATTTGAAGTTTCAAAATTGGAACCGCAACTCATGGTTTCTCCTCCTTGGTAAAGTAAATATATTTCATTAACAGACTATGATATAGGGGAAAGGGTGGTATGAGTCATTAGCCCAATTTTTATTAATTTCTTTAAGACCGGAGGGATTCTGCTATGCTCCTGGGAATTAATTTACCGCTGATTTTGCTGCTGGGACTGGCATCTTTTCGATTCACACGATTAGTTGTATATGACAAGATTACGGAAAGATGGAGGGCTCCTTTTTTTGATGAAATGGTTGAAAAAGATGAACATGGAAAAGAAGAAATATATATAATACCTAAACCTAAAGGGTTTAAAAAATTCGTTGGTGAACTGCTCAGCTGCTTTTGGTGTACAGGAATCTGGTGCAGCACCATCCTA
Organism: Peribacillus kribbensis DSM 17871; assembly: GCF_000430765.1. GTDB lineage: Bacteria > Bacillota > Bacilli > Bacillales > DSM-1321 > Paraperibacillus > Paraperibacillus kribbensis. The sequence continues at coordinate 12,860 of NZ_AUMQ01000046.1, forward strand.
TTAGGCCTTCATTCTTTTATTCCAGAAGTGGGAGACCCGGTTATCCTCATTCTCTCTGTTGCAGCAATTGGGGCACTGCTTGAAGTAATTAATACGAAGCTTCTGGGCTAGTATGATATGCAGGTTCTCTATATATCCATACAATGTACTATTAAGATTAAAGGGGGAAAGTTCTATGGAAAAGAAAGTTACGTATTCCCATCTTGAAGCTTATCTTGCCAAGCAAAAACCAGTAAAAGTTAAAAAGGACTGCGGATGCGGCAAAAAAAAGAACAAGTGAAAGGGATTATGCATTAGACACGATGTCTAATGCTTTTTTTATGCTCACACATTTGGGATTATGTTCCTTAAATTAGAGTTCATAATTTCTGTTTAAATGAAAAAAATAAAAGAATCTTGACTGAAATACATATATAGGAAGTGACTGAAATGTTAAAGCCATCCAGGATGAAGTCCCTTAGCACCGCCCTCCTTCTCATCATGGTGCTATCAGGGTGCAGCAATGAAGAAAGCGGACCGCAGAGTAAAAAGGCTTTATTCAGTAAAGTAAATCCCAAACCAGCATTGATTGCACCGGTTTCAATGGAAAACCGGAAAGAACTTGAAAGAATCAAGCAGGATGTTATGAGCGTAAACACCAATTATGATGCGGCCATTGCAAGGAAGGGAAAAGAAGTGCTCGTAAGCTACAAGGTCAAACACTTTAAAAGATTTCAAATGAAGAAGATTGAATCTCAGGTAACCAAAAAGCTTGAAAAGGATTTTCCCTCTTATACATTCACCGTATCCAGCGATTATAAGATTTTTCTTGAGATTGTCCGGCTGAGTGAAAAAACGAATCGGCCCGGCACCTCAACCAAGGAAGCGGCAAAAAGGTTCAATCAGATCGTTAAGCTTAAGGAAGAATTAACATAAAGGGGGATCATCATGCCAAAAAAGAAAGAATTAAATCCACAGCAGCAGAAATACCAGCAGCTTCAGAAAAATTACGAGACTAAACGGCCGGTCCTGGCTAACTGTATAAAAGCCTTCTTCGTCGGGGGATTGATTTGCCTTGTGGGACAGGCTCTAACGTATTTCTATATTTACTTTTTCAATTTCACAGAGCAGACTGCCGGAAACCCTACCGTTTCCACAATGATTTTTATCGCGATGCTCTTAACCGGTTTTGGCATTTATGACAGGCTTGGGCAGTTTGCCGGTGCGGGAAGCGCCATTCCGGTAACCGGTTTTGGGAATGCGGTTATCTCTGCTGCCATCGAACACAGGACAGAAGGGCTGGTTCTCGGTGTCGGAGGGAATATGTTTAAATTGGCTGGTTCGGTCATTGTGTTTGGAGTTTTTTCCGCATTTATTGTGGCCCTCATCAAGACCCTGATCATGAAAATAGGAGGATAAGAATGTGCTGACAGGTAAACACACATGGATATTTCAAAATCGTCCCGTGATCCTCTCAACAGGAGTGTCAGGAGGCCCGTTTGAAGCCGGAGGAAAGCTTGCCGAGGACTTTGATATCCTTCACGATGATTTATGGATGGGAAAGGATACCTATGAAAAAGCCCATCAGTTCCTCCTGGAAGAGGCGGTACAAAAAGCACTTGAAAAGCAGCAGATGCAGAAAGAAGAGATCCAGTTTTTTTTAGCCGGTGATCTGATCAATCAAATCACGCCATCAAGCTTTGCGGCAGCAGCCAACGGCATCCCTTATCTCGGACTGTTCGGAGCATGCTCGACTTCCATGGAGGGACTTGCTCTGTCCGCGTTCATCGTCAACTATTCGGGGGCCGATTATTTGATAACAGGGGCATCAAGCCATAATGCGGCCGTTGAAAAACAATTCAGATATCCAACCGAATACGGTGGTCAGAAACCTCCAACCGCGCAATGGACTGTGACTGGTGCTGGGGCAGCCCTTGTGGCAAAGGCCGGGAAAGACGGTGCAGCCTATCCTTGTATTACTTCAGCGACCATCGGAAAGGTTGTGGACATGGGGTTAAGCGATCCTTTTAATATGGGGGGAGCCATGGCGCCGGCCGCTGCGGATACCATCATAAAGCATCTGAAAGATATCGGGCAGGATCCGGATTATTATGATTTAATCGTGACCGGAGATTTAGGGAAGATCGGACGAAAAACAGCATTCGAATATATGAAGAAGCAGGGGCTGGATCTACAGGAGGAAAAATTCCAGGACTGCGGGCTGATGATTTATAAAGAGGATCAGGAGGTCTTCTCAGGGGCCAGCGGTGCCGGCTGCTCAGCCACGGTATTTTACGGCCATCTTCTAAAAAGGATGAAACAGGGGGAATTCAAGCGGATCCTCGTCGTGGCTACTGGCGCCCTTCTGTCACCACTGTCTTTTCAGCAGGGCCAAAGCATTCCATGCATCGCGCATGCAGTCAGTGTGGAATATGGAACCAATGCATAAGGAACATATCAAGTAAGGGAAAGGAGATTCACCATGTTAGCGATGTTTTTTTGGTCATTTGTCATCGGAGGGGCTTTTTGTGTCATCGGCCAGCTGCTGTTTGATGTTGCCAAGCTGACCCCTGGTCATACACTCAGCCTTCTTGTAGTTATAGGAGCGGTGCTTGACGGTTTGGGGCTATATGAGCCGTTGATGGATTTTGCGGGAGCAGGAGCTACGATTCCGATTACGAGCTTTGGGAATTCGCTGGTGCACGGAGCCATGCAGGAAGCCGAAAAGCATGGAATTGTCGGAGTAGTAACGGGAATGTTTGAAGTCACTTCCGCAGGTATATCTGCAGCCATCATATTTGGGTTCCTGGGGGCTCTGATCTTTAAGCCTAAAGGATGATTCCCTGTTACATCTAAGAGGAGCCTGCACAGAATATCACAACTTTCATATACATGAATGGACGATATGAAAGTTGGTGATGCGAATGTATTCAGGCGGGAGCGGTTTTGGAGGTTCCACATTCATCTTAATTGTGGTTCTTTTCATATTGCTTATTATAGTCGGAGCAATTATATGGAATTAAAAAAACGGAATGAGTGATTCATTCCGTTTTTTGTTTTTCCTTTTATTCTTCTTCGCAGTTTGAGGATTCATTGCTGCTGGATGATTCAAAAAGTGACGAAGACTCATAGGAAGAGGACTCATCTGAAGAAGATTCCAAAGAAGAAGATGACTCATGGGAGCAGCTTGATTCTGACGTATGCTCATCCGCACCTTCATCACCCTTCCATCCCTTTGATGAAGATGATTCATTCTTTATATAATCAGAAACTCTGAGCGGACGGCATGAATCGTCCATATTCGGCAGGACAGGGAATGGCCTGATTTTTGGTATATCTTTTCTTGTACACATAGCAGTGCTCCTTTCAGGTGGATTCACGACATCATATGCAGAAGGAGCTTGGGTTGGTGCGGACAAGGGACTATTTTTTTGAAAACTTTTATGATAAAAGCACATTTTACATCTTCGTTCATACGATAGATTACAGAGAAGGAGGACGATAAAATGGATAATCAGTTCTTTAAGAACCTTGAGAAGAAAACAGGGGTTAAGATGACCGATGTATTTGAATTAGCGAATTCTCTGCAGGGTGCAAACTTTAAAGACGAAAAAACCGTCAGGAATGTCATCAAAAGAGTTTCTCAAATCGCCAATAAACCGATCAATGCCGAACTTGAAGATAAAATTGTCAATTCCATCATAAAAGATGGAAAGCAGCTGGATTTCGGGACCATTTCGAATATGCTGAATAATAAAAAGTAGGAACAGGGCGGGTGCCCTGTTTTTTTGTTTATAAAATTTAAAATGGGGCTGTTGATTTCCGTTCCAGGCGAATCTCTTTCCGCGGGGCGTGCGGTAAGCCTCCTCGACTCTGCCTGCGGGGTCTCAGTTTGGAGCTGGATCAGGAGTCTTTGCGCCTGAAACGAAGATCAATAAGATATTATAATCAGTGTTTTTTTCATAAAGGTTAAGTAATCAAAGTACGTATACCTATATTTAATTTCCGGCTATTCAAAAATACCTTGGGATATTCCAAATTAGTTGGGGTCATCCTTTACTCTTAATAAAAAATAAAGAACAGGGTACCCTGTTCTTTGTTTTTTCTTTTTTATCAGTATAGCCCCTTTATAAACCGGGAAGGAAGGGCGGTTTTTCCCCTTCGTGTCTGCGGGACGGAGATCATGAGCTGTTTTTTTGCCCTGGTCGCTGCAACATAAAGGAGGCGCCGTTCTTCCTCAAGCAGCTTGGAATCGCCCTTTCGGTAGGCATCCAGGGCATAGTCGTGGGGGATTCCTCCATCCACGGCGCCGATCATATAGACACATTCATATTCAAGCCCTTTTGAGCGGTGGATGGTGGTCAGCTGGATTGCGCTTTGAAAATGCTTGGACATTTTTTTGACTTCCGCATTCATGGCTCTCATATGCTCCGCATGGTCGAGAAGCTCTCTGATAGACGCGAAACGGCGGGCTGCAACCTTTAGGTCTCTAATGTCATCAGAGCCCTTTTCGGCTGTGCTTCCTTCATTTCCGCGCTTTTTAATATAATCCGAATATCCTAAGTCCTTCTCGATCCTCTCCAGGGCTGCGGCAGGGGATAGATCCTTGAGGAGCTTGATTCCGGCCGGAAGGGCAGCCAATTTCCTCTCCTGGAAAGAAAATCCGGTCTTTATCAATGATATAGCTTCAAGAAGGGTGCAATCCTGAAGGATGGATTGTGCCTTGATCTGCTGCAGCATATTCTGCTTCAGAAATAAGGCAGGCAGGATATCAGCTGCAGCCTGCGGATCCTCCGGGTTTATGCTCAGACTTAAGAAGGCAAGCATTCCCTTTACAATTCTCCGGTTATAGAAGGAATCGGCATCCTGGTCAATGACGAACGGAAGATTGCTCTGCGCGAGCCGCTCGAACAGAGCCCGTGACATCGAATGGGTTCTATATAAAATGGCAAAGTCCCCTGGTCTTGCACCATTTGCGATTTTTTCTTTTAAATCCTCCACAATCATGGTCGCTTCCTGTTCCTCATCATAAGGGAAGAATAGAACAGGAGGGGGTGCTTCATCATGCAGAGCAGCCATTTTTTTATTTCTTCGGTTTTTATTGCGGGCAATAATCCGGTTCGCTGTTGCCACAATTTGATGGGAGGATCGATAATTGTTCATTAATTTTACGATCCGGGCATCCGGAAAATCCTCTTCAAAGCGCAGAATATATTCCGGCTCGCTTCCCCTGAAGGAATATATGGCCTGATCATCATCCCCAACGGCACAGATATGATTCTTCGGGCCGGCGAGCAGCTTTATCAATTCATACTGCACCTTATTGACGTCCTGAAACTCATCGATTAAAAAGTAGGAGAAACGATTCTGGTAAAACTCCAGGATTCCCGGATTCTCTTTTAAAAGAGAATAGCAGCCGATCAGCATATCATCAAAATCATATTTATGGTGAAGTTCTTTGTATTCCTCGTATTTCCGGTAAAGAAATTGGCAGTCCCGTTCCCAATCATCAGCCGGTCTCACCATGTCAGGGAGCAGCAGTGAATTTTTCCAAAGTCCGATCTGCTGCAGGGCGGCATCAAAGGCAAATTCTTTTTCATCCAGATTTTTCTCTCTTCCGGCTGTCTTTAGAATGTGTTCTTTTTCCCAATCCCGCTTTAATAGGGATTCCTTCCGCCACTTGATGGGTTCATGATAGATCAAAATCCGGTAAAAGATGCTGTGGAAGGTGCCGCTCACAAGTCCGGTCAGCCTCGCCCTGTCCATCCCGGGGTAGCTCAAAAGACGTTCCTTCATTTCCTTCGAAGCTTTGGCTGTAAATGTGACCAGCATGATTGCATTTGCATGAATCCCGCATTCCATGATCATGTAGGCAGTCCTGACCGTAAGCACCCTGGTTTTTCCGCTTCCTGCTCCTGAAAGGACAAGGATGGGACCGTCAACAGAGGTGACGGCTTTGGTCTGCATGGAATCAAGTCGGACACCGGACTGGGAAAGAGCGTTCAGATAGGGAAGATCGGAAGCAGGCAGTCCTTTTTCTGTGTTCATGAAGGCAGGGTTTCCTGAAATGGAGGCTGCTCCCTTCCAGTCTATTTCAGGAACCTTAGCAGCAATGGCCCTCGACTTTGGCAGCCTGAATCCAGATTCATCCTCCTGCCGCTCATCTGTTTCAGCTTTTTGGGAAATGGAAGGCTCCAGGCAATCGATTTTCGAATTTTGATGGAAAAGGTGGGGCTTCTCAAGGATGCCAAGGTAAAGTGAAACCGGGCTTCCGCATACAGTACAGGAAAGCAGCCCTTTTTTGGCAGCGTCATAGATCCCCTGCAGGCCTTCGGGGGCGGCTGTCTCTAAATCTATCATCATATTATGTTTATAAGCGCGTTTCATTCAATCAAAACCTCTTTTTACATCTTCATTTGTAAGCCTCAGTTAAATATCACATTCAATCATAACAAACACAGCTGCAAATCGAAAGAAAGAAAAAGTGATAATTTTTGGTTTATACGGCCATAAATGCGGGTAGATAACTAGAATAGTATACATACATACATACATAATAAAGGAGGATTTTATATGTCTTTCGTTACTCCTATAACAGATTATCAATCAATGCAGTACGCAGCCCGGACAGAAAGCAGGATCAGCAGCTCAAAGGAATTTGTTAATGGAGCAAGTGCCGTTTTTGCTGTCATGTTGAACCGAAAGCGGGAAAGAGAAGAGCAGGAGGGAAACAGCAATCAGTACCAGCCTGCAGGAAAGCCGCAGGAAAACCAAAGCAGGGAGCAGGCAAAAAGAACCGTTCCTATGGAAGTCCTTCAAATTGCCGCAGAAATCACAGGGAAGGGAAAGGCGGTTAACTTCTTCGCTTAAACAAAAAAGGCACCCCACAAGGTGCCTTTTGCCGATTTTATACAGTCTTGACCATCGTTCTGTGCGGGATTCCTGCATCCATGAATTCTTCTGAGGCAACACGGTAGCCCAGCTTTTCATAAAATGGGATCGCCTGGGTCTGGGCATTTAATTTAAGATCGGTGATTCCCTGTTCTTTGGCATACGTTTCAATGCCGGCCATGATGGCCTTCCCCGATCCTTTCTTGCGAAGGGAGGAGAGTACGCAGATCCGTTCCACCTTGCCGATCCCATTCAGCACCCGGAATCTTCCAGCACCGGCTGGAATTCCATCGGCATATAAAAGAAAATGAATGGAATCATTCTCATATTCATCAATTTCTTCTTCAAGAGGCACCTTCTGTTCCTCTACGAAAACCTGTTTCCGGATAGAATATGCTTTCTCCAGTTCTTGTTCAGTTTCTACTCTTTTTATTTCCACGAAATCATTGTTCCTTTCCAAGTTGGAAGGTTTCATAGACAGTCCATGAGCCGTTTTCAAGCTGGTACAGCAGATGGAACCGGTCTACTTCCTCCTCATGTGTGATATTCAGCATTTTTAATTGGCCCAGTACATCGGAATGCTCATCATCAGATAGATTCTGCCCTAATGTAATATGGGGAATAAATGCATATTCCGGCTCCCCTTCAAAGAACTGGTCATGAAGGGAGTCATGCAGGCCTTTCAGCTCGTCCACCGGGTCAATTTTAAGATAGATGACATTATTGACAGGATGGAAGGAGCTTACCTTTGAGACCTTCATGGTAAAAGGTTCGAATTGCCGGGCAATCGGTTTTAGCTTTTCTGCAAGTTCTTTAATGCGGTCATCCGTAGCTTCAAAGGCGGATTTTACGGTTAAATGCGGAGGAATCAGGGCGTAATGTGAATCATATCGTTTACGGTAGGAATTAACTAAGTCCTGCAGTTTTTTTGAAGGAAAGATTACAACACCATATTTCATTTTGTTACCTCCCGAATTTAAAAGTAGAGTTATATCATTATAACAAATTTTTTGAAAAATAAGCGAATTTAAAAAGTACTAGTTTGCTAATGTTTTTTTCAAGGCCTGCTTTAAGTCCTTCTGCCAATATTTCCAGGTATGGCCGCCATCAAATTCCTCATAAAAATAGGAAGAAAAATTCATGCTGGAAAACTGGGCATGAAGTTCCCTGTTTGGCTCAATAAAATTGGCCCGTCCGCCATCAGTTGTAGGCACATCCGTTTCCTCGCTGCCGATTACATGATAGACGTCCAGAAGCTGAGGCTCTGAAAAGCTTTGCACCTGATGTAAAACGGTTTCATTTACGAGCGGAGATTGCAGGATCACCCGGCCGAACGTATGGGGGTATTGCAGGGCGGTCTGCAGCGAAACGGTGGCACCGAGAGAATCGCCAATCAGCACCCGGCCCTTGGCCATATGATAAGTGGGAAATTCCTTGTCCAAAAAGGAAACAAGCTCATGGGCGAGGAAGCGGATATAGGCTTTCTGCCTTTCTCCTTCCGGATGATATTTGGCCCTCCGGTCATGGACATTTTTATAAGGGATCCCGACGATGATCGTATTCTCCATTTCTCCTTGATGAAGCAGCTCATCAGCGGCCCGGCCGATCCGGCCCATCTGGAAATAATCCCGGCCATCCTGGGCGATCAGCAGAGTGTATTTATATAAGGTAGAAAAAGATGCCGGAAAGTAAACCAGAAGTTCCATCTCTTCCTCTAAAGCATGGCTGTAAAGCGTATATTCTTTGATTTTTCCCTGAGGGGGCTGCATGAAAATCCTCCTTTGATAAGTAAAACCTGTCATTGACATCATTTTAGCATATCCCGCTTGGGATTGCTCCGGGTTCGCCGTTTATATTTATGGCAATCTGAATACCTTGATATAAGGAAGGTTAACGGATAAAAGGTGAAAGAGAGCTGCAGCATGTTAGATACTCTGTTCATTTTACATGCTGAATAAAATCGTGGCTGCCGCACTGGCTCTCTTTGGGGGATTACAAGTAAGTCTCTATAGGGGACATCTGGAGGCTCTGATGCGGAAGGGCATTTTTAGGATTCATTCTCCTAAAGGCACACGCAGCCGGGAAGGATAGGTCCCGTTATCCTATTATTGCGTTCTAATTAGCCAGTAAATCCAGCCGCTTCCTGGATGGGACGGCAGATAAAATATTGCTCATCTTAAAGGTCCGCTTTTGATTCCTGAGATAGCAGAAGGCACGGATATAGTCTCCATTTACAGACAGCACAAGAATCGTCCGCTGGGAAATCTGCTGATCTCCCTTCAGATAAATAATCTCCAAAGGCTTTTTTTCCTCAAGGCTCCGATTGATTAATCCTTTCACGTTCTTTCCTCCATTTCAATCCTTTTATATGATCATTATATACGAACGTATGTTTTTTATTCCAATAAAAAGGAACCTGTGTTCGTATTTTTTATTTCCAGTGAAGGAGAAAGATGGATTTGAATGGATAATAGGCATTTATCTAGAGGATATACTATATTGAAGGACCGGTATTTTTTAAAAAGTCATTGACATTTATCACTTTATCAATATAATTATAAATATAACTTAATTGCGATCTGATAGTTCAGCGGGAGAATACTACCTTGACAGGGTAGGGGTCGGGGGTTCGAATCCCTCTCAGATCATACCGAAACCCTTGATATATCAAGGGTTTTTCTTATGCGCTTTTTTAGAT
>NZ_AUMQ01000047.1 GCF_000430765.1 Peribacillus kribbensis DSM 17871
TTGGAGATGGAGTCGATGTTGCAGCACCAGGAGTTAACATCTTTTCCACATTGCCTACTTTTCCAAATTCTGAAGGACCGCTAAACTTTGGTTCCCTTTCTGGAACATCACAGGCTACTCCATTTGTTGCGGGTCTAGCTGGGTTAATCAAAGCAACATTTCCTTCATTGACAAATGTGCAAATACGTCAAGCAATTGAATCATCAACAGATGATGTACCCGGTGCTGGTACACTATACAAATTTGGTAGAATCAACGCAAACTCCGCTATGATCGCAGCAGGCGAATTATAAAGGATTATATAAAGAAATATTTATATTAGGACCGTCTTTTAAATTGCGTTCAAATCCTTAATCGTATAAAAAACGTCTCTTAAACCCAATTTTCCGGGATTATGGAGACGTTTTTAATTGATATAATCAAAATCGGGTCGGATGGTAAGTGTGTCCATCATGGTATTCAGCGTAGGTGGGGCTGGTACTGCTGGTTAAAACCAAATTCAAAAATAAACAAATTGCAATGTAACTGTTTTTAAACTCCGATAATTTGCTCGCATTAGGCGACGAGGATATTATTTTGTTTCCAGGATACGGCGATAAAAAACTAGTTTATCTTCGAGAATTTTTCTCTTTTTTTGGCGGAGCAATAGAAATAGTCATCGGGAAAAAAATCAAGCAAAATTCTCTCGTTTACCTATTAGGGAGGGGAAATCTTTTTGGATACAAAAATTGCTAAGAATCGTGAAGAGTTATCTGGAAAGTTAACGAACGTATTAGATTCAAGGGAAGGGAATCAGTTATTTATTAAGCTAAATGGCAGGTTAGTTGAATAAAGTAACGTATCATGGTGATTTTTGCTTGCCTTTCACGTTCTGCCATTTCTTTAGCTAACTTTTGGTCAAGGCTATAAAGGATTCCCCCAACATAATCAGGTACACTTGCCCCTTTTTCATAAGATTCCTTTATTATTTTCCACAAATCTTTTTCAAGGACTTCAAAATCTAAAAAAAGGCTATTATTTAGGCTTGTCTGGTTGATAACACAGGCAAAAAAAAATTTATTTCATATGATTAATGTAGATTACTATAAAGGAGATGTTATCTATGGGAGTTCGCTGTAGTTGTGGAGTGCTTGTTAATGCAACGAAAGAAGATGTTAATGTAAAATTTAATGGAGTCAATGGTAACGAAAGAGGAACAATTACGTATATGGCAAATGTTTGCGCTGATACACTAGCTACATCCACACTTTCACTAACCTTTACTGACACTGATGGGAATCCACCAGATACTTCGTTTGATTTTACTGCAACAGCCATTACTTCAGTTACATGCAGAAGAGAAGGAAACACTTGTGTTGTTACTGTTACAGGAACGGGCTCAAAAACAGGATTTGGCGGAGATGCTACGGGACTTGATTTTACTGCAGTATTTAGAGATAATCAATCTCCAGGAGTAGCAACTGACATTGTCACAAGTTTTGATATTACAGGATTTTTCTCGCAAACAGGTGCTGAACCTGTTCCAAACGGTACTATTACGGCTCTAGGCTGTGCAGAAGGTATTTAAGCTCCATTGTTGAAAACTAAAGAATGGGAGGGGGACGGCAAACAAAAGTTTGTTTTCCACCTTCCTGGTTATGACAAATACTTGATTTCATGGAGAAATCTACAAGTAGATAAATATTGCGATAGAAACTTTGCCTTTAATTTTGCGCGAAAATTAAAGTACAAAGAAGTTAAAACCACAGCTTTAACGACGCTTAATTCCCAAAAGAACAAATCAATAAATACTTACGTTAACTACAATAACTTTGAATTTGATAGTGGTGAGTCATACTAAAATTAAAGCAAAAGTAGAAGTTACTGAAGACTTTTCAATATTTAAAGAAGGTATTGAGGTTGGTAATTCTATTAAATTTAACATTGGACAAAACTCCTCAGAAAGTATTGTGGATGTAATAATGTTTATTGAAGATGTCATGTTAAATCATCCGGATCAAGTTAAAATACCTGTTTTTAGTAAAGTTGTTGAGGATGACTTGGTTGATAAACTTAATAACAAACTACAGGAGGCAATCAAGGAAGAAACATATGTAGTTAACTTTTCTGAAATTTACATAATTGGGACTAATGAAACATTCAATCATAATGATAGTACTTATAAAATTTCTTTTAAAAATAAACAGAAAATGATTGAAGCGCTTACCCAAGAAGAACTTCAAAAATTTGCTGTTGAAAATGAGTTTAACTTAAATGAAAATATCCTTGATATTAAGGTAGTCAGTTTTCAAAAACGGAATTTCAGTAAGAACAGATACAATAAAGGATTCAATTGATAACACTGATAGGTTATAGGCCAGTTATTCGGATTAATTATGTAAAATAGGCATGTTGTAACTAAATAAACTCACCAGCATCTTGTGCTGCCACATAAACTCAACACAGGTAGAGAGTGTTTCGCAGTTAATATTAAGGTGTGAATAAATCATTGCCAGTCCGGCCCTGAATTCGTGACTCCTGCGAATTCGGGGTCTTTTCAAGTTACATTCTTACCACATTAGTGTCGAAGATATTTTCATGTCAAAAACAAAGTGGTTAATGAGGCGAATATTAGCAGGAGTTCACTTTAGTTGTATAGAGATTGTAAGGTTAAAATAAATCATACCTTTATAAAAAATTAGGCGATTTATCAATCGGTTTGATAAACAGTGCTTAATCATGGTATAAGTGATAAAGAAGCAGGGGACATTCTGCTTTTTAATTGTGGGATAAGGCTTTTGGAATGCCATCCCATTATGAGAGGATTGAAATTTTGAAATGAACGATAATTTTTGGCGTGAGTTACCACGACCTTTTTTTATACTGGCACCAATGGAAGATGTGACGGATGTAGTTTTTCGGCATGTTGTGAGTGAAGCTGCCAGACCGGATGTGTTTTTTACAGAGTTTACAAACTCGGAGAGCTACTGTCATCCCGACGGGAAAGAGAGTGTTCGCGGGCGTTTGACTTTTACAGAGGATGAACAGCCCATGGTGGCCCATATATGGGGAGATAAGCCTGAAAACTTTAGGCAGATGAGCATTGGTATGGCAGAACTTGGATTTCGGGGCATCGATATCAATATGGGCTGCCCTGTACCTAACGTGGCGCAGCATGGGAAGGGAAGCGGCCTGATCCTCCGTCCGGAAGTTGCAGCAGAATTAATACAAGCCGCAAAAGCAGGAGGCTTGCCGGTAAGTGTAAAGACAAGGCTGGGTTATTCGGAGATCGGCGAATGGCGTGACTGGCTGAAACACATATTGAAACAAGATATTGTTAATCTTTCCATTCACCTGCGTACAAGAGATGAAATGAGCAAAGTAGATGCTCATTGGGAACTGATCCCGGAGATTAAGAAGCTTCGTGACCAGGTGGCACCAGATACACTCTTGACGATAAACGGGGATATTGCTGACCGTCAAACCGGCTTAAAGCTTGCCGAGGAATATGGTGTGGATGGGGTAATGATCGGCCGCGGTATTTTCAATAATCCATTTGCCTTTGAAAAGGAGCCGAAAGAGCATAGCCCTAAGGAATTGCTTGATCTCTTAAGGCTGCATCTGGATCTTCACGATCAATATACACTCCGTTCGTTTAAAGCTCTTCATCGCTTTTTTAAGATCTATATCCGCGGGTTCCGGGGGGCTGGTGAATTAAGAAACCAATCCATGAACACAGAGTCAACAGATGAAGTGCGAGCATTGCTCGATAAATTCGAGGCAGAGAATCTTAATGTTGTAGCAGATTAAGGAATATGATTTTGATGTGTTTGTGGCCAATGCTGCCATTAATGAAGGAGGACCGCTTGGTGAGGTTCCGATGGACCGATTTCGGGCACTTTTTGAGGTGAATGTATTTGCGACCCTTGAGACAGTCCAAATCGCTGCCAGAAAGTTTGTGGAAAAAGGCCGGGGGAAAATTGTATTCATGAGTTCAATGGCCGGAATCTCGGCGACACCCTATGTTGGTCCCTATACTGCCACCAAGCATGCAATCGAAGGCATTGCTCAGACACTCCAATCCGAGCTGAAAGAATTCGGAGTCCAGGTGGCCACCATTAATCCGGGTGCCTTCAAGACTGGATTCAATGACCGGAGCGCTGAAGAAAAATGGAAATGGTTTGACGAGGAAAATAATTTCACACGCAAGGAAGACATGATTAAACAAGAAGAAGCCTTGAAAAATCAATTTGATCCAGAAGACATGATTCAAAAAATGATTGAAATCATTCCTGCTGATTCTCATAAATTTCGGACAGTCTTTCCTGAAGAAACCGAGAAACAGCTGAAAAAGACTGAACAGGAACGCTGGGAAATGGAAATTTGAGAAGGAAACCAAAGAGCAGCCAGACAGATAGACTGGCTGCTCTATTTATTTCTTCCAATAACACACTAAAACAATCGGAATAAAACTTCGTAAAAGACGTATGTATGATTAACTGGCAGACGGATTAGAGCTGGAAGGAGTTAAACTTCCTATCAACAGGTTCTGCAGGCTGAACATTGATGGAAAAAAGCAGGAGTTTATAAGAAAAAAAAGCCTTAGATAAATTAATATTCTAAATATTGCTTGAAAAATTATTGACAAATCTGATGTGTATGGTAGGATTAATTTTATTAAAAAGTTATTCATATATGGTAAGGGAATGACCCAAGAAGGGAATTCCAGCCATAATGGAAGAATACCTTTCTTCCTTATATATTTTGAAAGGAGGCGGACCTGCTGAAACCATCGGATTGGGAAGAGATAGCCGGGCACTTAGAGAAGATGCTTGCATCTGTGAAGTATGGATCGATTACTTTAGTAATCCAGGATGGCAAAGTCATTCAAATTGAAAAAAATGAAAAGGTTCGTCTTCAATCAAATAAATCTCGCTGACTAGAAAAACTAGAGGCGGTCCGATCCTGAAAACAGGGGAGGACTGCCTTTTTTTCATGATTCCTTTTGGATATTGAAAAAAACAGGGAAAATTCAGTACATCAAAATTTCATCGGGAATATCATGTGTTAGGCATTGTTCTCATGTGCTTTTAGAAATATTGAAAATGAGGGAATTTCCGCTTTATATGCTGGAAGGAGAATGTATAGATGGAAATATCAGAGTTTGAAAAAAAATCACTGGAGAAGGCTGAGACCTTTCCTATAGATGATGCAACAAAAGGAGCCCTGGGAGTTCTTGAATGGGCATACAAGACATTTGCCGAGGAGAAGATTGTCTATGCTTCAAGCTTTGGAGCAGAAGCCATTGTTTTAATTGATCTCATACAACAGGTTAAGCCTGATGCGCATATCGTATTTCTGGACACCGGCCTTCACTTCCCGGAAACATATGAAGTGATCGATGCGATCGAGGCACGCTTTCCGAGCCTCCGGATTGAAAGGAAGCTCCCGGCCTTAACCCTGGATGAACAGGCTGCACAGCATGGGACCGCACTATGGAAGAGGGAGCCAAACAGCTGCTGCAACATCAGAAAGGTCATTCCGCTGCGAGAAACGCTATCCACTAAGGAAGCATGGATTTCAGGCTTGAGAAGAGAGCAGTCCCCTACAAGGGCGAACACTAACTTCATCAATAAGGATGCAAAGTTCGATAACTTGAAGATCTGCCCTCTGATCCACTGGACATGGGATGAGGTCTGGGAATACATCAGGGAAAAGGATCTTCCTTACAATAAGCTTCATGATCAAGGATATCCAAGCATCGGATGCTTCCCATGCACGCAGGCAGCAGGCGTGGATGGCGACAGCCGTGCAGGACGCTGGGCCGGTATGGGAAAAACAGAGTGCGGTCTGCATACTCGCTAAAAAGGAGATGAAAATATGCTCATTCTTGTTGCTGTTTCCGTAGGGTTATTTTTTGCAATGAATATTGGGGCCAGCGGGGCAGCGGCTTCAATGGGAATATCATATGGCGCCGGAGTCATTAAAAACCATAAAATCGCCCTCCTGCTATGCGGGATAGCGGTATTTCTGGGAGCCTGGCTCGGCGGCGGAGAGGTCGTAAAAACGATTGGAAGCGGGATTGTTCCGAAACATACCTTTACTACTGCCATTGCCTTGATCGTTCTAGCCTCTGCGGCACTGTCTCTCTTCCTGGCGAATTATTTTGGGATCCCCCTTTCCACAAGTGAAGTAACAGTGGGATCCGTCATTGGAGCGGGCATCGTATACCAATCCGTATATGCTGCGAAGCTTATCTGGATTTTCATGTTCTGGCTATTGACGCCTATCGCTGCCTTTTTTATAGCGATAGCCGTATCTGCACTGATTAATCTTAAAGTGGTCCAGTCCTTGATGAAGGCGCCGAAAGCTGCCAGGATCCTTGGAGTGCTGGTTATTTTCATGGGACTGTTTGAGGCATTTTCTGCAGGGATGAACAATGTGGCCAATGCAGTAGGACCATTGGTTGGGGCTGGGTTGATATCCACTCATAATGGCATTCTTTGGGGAGGCCTTTTCGTCTCGCTGGGAGCGTTTTTCCTTGGCAGAAAGGTCCTTGAAACAAATGGAAAAAAGATTACAGACCTAAAGCTGGAAGAGGGCTGCATCATTTCAGGGACAGGGGCTGGTATTGTTACAGCAGCTTCCATCTTCGGAATCCCTGTTCCTCTCACGCAGATTACGACCTCATCCATCATTGGGTTGGGCTTTGCCAAATACGGCAAAGAGGTCCTAAAGAAGGACATCGTCATTAAGCTCCTGGCAGTTTGGATCGTCTCACCAGTGTTATCCATGGTACTGTCTTTTACGCTTATCCAGCTTATTGTTGAAAAGAATGTCTATCCGATCATCGTGATTATCGGTGTGCTTATATCGGTATTCGGAATAAAATTTTTAATGCGAAAACCGGCTGAGCCGGGGACCGTACTCTTATCAAAAGAACATTAATCGTGATGAATCCTCTTAATCAGGATTTATATATAAAAGAATGAAAGGTTGATTTCAAAATGTCTTTGCCTGCACCACATGGAGGTACTCTAGTTTCTGCATATAATCCAAATTACGATTTTTCTAATGTGAAAAAGGAAATGGCTATTGATGCGATTGCTTATAGCGATCTGGAGCTTATCGGAATCGGGCTGTTCAGCCCGCTGACTGGTTTTCTGGGAAAAACAGATTATGAATCGGTTGTTGAATCCATGAGGCTTGCCGATGGAACCATCTGGTCCATCCCGGTAACTCTTCCTGTAAGCCGTGAAATTGCAGAGGATTTAAAAGAAGGGGATGCAGTCAAGCTGACGTTTGAAAATGAAACAGTCGGCGCACTCGAAATTTCTGAGCTTTATGAGCCGGACCTGCATAAGGAAGCGAGAGAGGTATATAAAACCGAGGAGCTTGCACATCCAGGCGTAAAACGTCTCTTCGAACGCGGTGAGGTTTATGTGGCCGGTACTGTTACTCTTGTGAAGAAGTCAGATAAAGGCGTCGCTTCCGATGTTTGGTTCGAGCCCCAAGAGACCAGAAAGATGTTCGAGGAAAAAGGCTGGAAGACAGTTGTTGGATTCCAGACAAGGAACCCTGTCCACCGTGCCCATGAGTATATTCAAAAAGCAGCACTTGAAACTGTAGATGGCTTATTCTTGAATCCTCTTGTCGGGGAAACCAAATCAGACGATATTCCTGCAGATATCAGACTGGAAAGCTATCGTGTCCTTTTGGCAAACTACTATCCAAGTGAACGAGTACAGCTTGGAGTCTATCCTGCCGCCATGCGCTACGCAGGACCGCGAGAAGCGATTTTCCATGCAATCGCACGGAAAAATTTCGGCTGCACCCATTTCATCGTCGGACGTGACCATGCCGGAGTAGGAAACTATTATGGAACATATGATGCCCAGTATATCTTCAGTGAATTTACAGAGGAAGAACTGGGAATCAAGCCATTGTTTTTTGAACATAGCTTTTACTGCACAGCCTGCGAGGGAATGGCTTCTGATAAAACCTGCCCGCATGGCAAAGAAGAACGAGTCATCCTGTCAGGAACAAAAGTCAGGGAAATGCTTCGTTCAGGGGAACTTCCTCCTTCTACCTTCAGCCGCAAAGAAGTTGTTGAAGTATTAATTAACGGCTTGAGAGAAAAAGCGACGATCTAAGGAGGAGCACAAAATGAGCAAAGCAACGAATATTACGTGGCATGAAGCTGCGATTTCTAAAGCAGAACGCCGGAGCAGGAATGGGCATGGGAGCTGTGTACTGTGGTTCACAGGCCTTTCCGGGTCTGGAAAATCCACCATTGCGAATGCTTTTTCCAGCTTCCTGTTTCAAGAGGGAATTAGTGAATATGTGCTCGATGGGGATAATGTAAGGCATGGGTTAAACAAGGATCTCGGATTCTCTGACGAGGACAGAACTGAAAATATCCGGAGAATCGGTGAAGTGGCCAAGCTTTTCGTCGACAGCGGGAAAATTGTCACTACAGCCTTTATTTCCCCTTTCCGATCTGATAGGGACCAAGTGCGGTCTTTATTTGAAGAAGGGGAATTCATCGAGGTCTTCGTGGATTGCCCTATTGAGGAGTGCGAACGCCGGGATCCTAAGAAGCTTTATGCGAAAGCAAGGCGCGGAGAAATAAAAGATTTTACAGGAATTGATTCTCCGTATGAGGCTCCAGTCAAACCAGAAATCACTATTCACTCTAACTCTCTTTCTGTTGAAGAGTCCGTAAAGCAAATTGCTGAAGATTTAAAGAATAGAGGGATTCTGTAAGCGCGGATTGCTCTGTTAATATAGGCTTAAAGCAGTCACTGAATGGTACCATTCAGTGGCTTTTCTTCATAAAAGAACGTAATGGAAACAAAAAGCACGTGCAAAATGGGTACAGGATCTATATAATGTACGCTGATTAAGAATTGTTTCGAATAGTTAAACTAATGGGCAGACCAAAGAGAGGACGGCGGAAAATGGCGGGAAAAGTCTATTTAGTAGGAGCCGGTCCGGGCGATCCGGAGTTAATCACAATCAAAGGCCTGCGCTGCCTGCAAGAAGCGGATATCATCTTATATGACCGTCTCGTAAATCCTGAATTGCTGAAGCATGCCAGACATGATGCACAGCTTGTTTACTGCGGAAAGCTGCCTCATGACCACGCTATGAACCAGGAAACGATCAACAGCCATCTTGTGAAGTATGCCAAAATGGGGCTCAAGGTGGTACGTCTTAAAGGCGGGGATCCTTTTGTTTTTGGCCGTGGCGGAGAGGAAGCCGAAGAATGTACGGAAAACGGAGTGGAATTTGAAGTTGTGCCTGGAATCACATCAGGAATTGCAGCACCTGCCTATGCAGGCATACCTGTCACACACCGGACGCTTAGTAAGAGTTTTGCATTTATAACCGGCCATCAGGCTGGGGATGAGGAGGCAGAGCATCAGTGGGCTCATCTAGCCCAGGCGGTCGATACCATATGTGTTTATATGGGAATTTCCCATCTGCCGAATATCGTGAAGCATCTGCTTCAGTCAGGAAAATCCAAGGATACGCCGATTGCCCTGGTCCACTGGGGAACACTTCCTGGCCAAAGGACGGTTGCCGGCACGTTAGAATCAATAGAATCCAGAGTTCAAGAGTCAGGAATTTCAAATCCCAGCATGATCATAATCGGGGAGGTCGTGCGGCTCCGGCATAAAATCAATTGGTTTGAAGAGGAAGTAGTACCCCATCTTCCCATAATGCCGCATTAGCAGAAAGGTGGATAAAGCTTTGAAGGCTATTCTTTATATAGGTCATGGAACCCGTTCGAAAATAGGGGCAGCAGAAGCAAAGCTGTTTATAGAAAGCGTGATGGAGAGGGTCCATGCACCCATTCAGGAAATGAGCTTTCTCGAGCTGACAGCCCCTTCGATTGAAGAAGGATTTGAACGCTGCGTCCAGGAAGGGGCATCGAGTATACATGTTGTGCCTCTTTTCCTTCTGGCTGCCGGGCATATCAAGGTGGATATCCCGGAAGCACTTAAGCCCCTCGCTGAAAAATATCCAGGGATTCCAATTCATACTGCCAATCCATTCGGAGTCCAAGAGCGGATTCTCGATGCCATCCAAGAGCTTGTTTATGATACTGCCGGCAGCACGGCCAGCGAGGATTCCGTCCTTATCGTGGGGAGAGGCAGCAGCGAAAAGCAGATTCATGATCGGTTCGCCGACATTGCCAGGGGAATTCAGTCAAGGCTGAATGTCCATTCCGTAAGGGTGTGCTATCTGGCCGCTGCTTCCCCTTCCTTCCAAGATGGCATGGCATCCATTGTAAAGGAAGCAAAGGGCAGGATTATTGTCATTCCTTATCTGTTGTTTGGCGGATTATTGCTTGCAGAAGTAAACCGGGAAGTCAGCAGACAGAAAAGCCAGGGGGCTGACATTCTTCAGACGGGTGCTTTGAGCGGGCATAAGGCCATCAGGGAAATTGTCATTGAACGTGCTTCTCAGAAAGAGGATACTCATGCAGCCATTTATCATTAAAATTGCAGGGCAAAAGGTTGTCATTGCGGGTGGCGGAAAAATAGCTGCAAGAAAGGCGAGAGTCCTTGATGGAGAATCTGCCTCCATTACTTTTATTGCACCTGAATTTTCTGCAGAGGTGGAGACGCTTTCCAAGGAAAAAGGGTATACCTTAATCCAAAGGAAGGCTGCCCCGCAGGATTTTTCGGAGGCTTTTCTTGTCATTCTGGCAACCAATGATCCTAAAGCGAACAAACAGCTTGCGGATTCTCTTCCTCCCCGGCAGCTTGTATGCATCGCAGACGATTTTGAAAACGGAAATGTAGCTTTTCCGGCCACCGTTAGGCGTGGAAGCCTCCAGATAGCTGTCACCTCTGGAGGAGCAAGCCCGAAGCTGACAAGAAAGCTGAAAAAGGAATTCGAGCAGCAATTTGACCAATCCTGGGAGGGATATACTGAATTTCTTTTACAATGCCGGAAAGTGATAAAAGGGCTTGGCCTATCTCAGGAGGAAAAGCAGGAACTGCTTTGGGAGCTTTTAGAAGACCAATACAGAATAAGCGAATCCGCCCGTCAGATTAAACTGCGGCAAATTCTAAACGAATACAAATAAGTCTCTGCACTAAGAGGCTTATTTTTTTTTGTTGAATGGTTTTTCATCCATGCCTGCAGGGTAGAAACAAACAGGTTTGTACTTACATAAAACTGGGGGAGGAACAAGAATGAATCATGGAGGAAATGAAAAGGAAAATATGAAAACTGAGCAGCTCTCAGGATTTACTGCCGATGATAAGGGAGAAATCCTGACAACCAATCAGGGAGTGAAGGTCTCAGAAGATGAACATTCCCTAAAAGCTGGGGTTCGTGGTCCTACTCTAATGGAGGATTTCCATTTCCGCGAAAAAATGACGCATTTTGATCATGAAAGAATCCCTGAGAGGGTCGTCCATGCAAGAGGATTTGCCGCACATGGAGAATTCAGGGTGTATGAAAGAATGAAGGAATATACAAAAGCTCATTTCCTGCAGGACCCCGATGACGTCACACCAGTGTTTGTCAGGTTTTCAACAGTTGCCGGCTCCCGTGGTTCAGCTGAAACCGTGCGTGACGCCCGTGGTTTTGCCACCAAGTTTTATACCCAGGAAGGGAATTATGACCTTGTGGGAAATAATATACCGGTATTCTTTATTCAGGATGCCATTAAGTTCCCGGATCTTGTTCATGCACTAAAACCTGAACCACATAATGAAATTCCACAGGCACAGTCGGCCCATGATACATTTTGGGATTTTATCGCTAACAACCAGGAATCCGCACATATGGTGATGTGGGCAATGTCGGACCGTGCCATTCCAAGGAGTTTCCGGATGATGGAAGGCTTCGGTGTCCACACCTTCCGCTTTGTGAATGAAGAGGGAATGGCCCATTTTGTTAAATTCCATTGGAAGCCTGTCCTTGGCACGCATTCGCTTGTCTGGGATGAAGCGCAGAAAATTGGGGGCAAGGATCCGGATTTCCACCGCCGTGATTTATGGGAATCCATTGAAATGGGGAATTATCCAGAATATGAGCTCGGTGTTCAGCTGCTTTCTGAAGAAGATGAATTTAAATTTGATTTTGATGTACTTGACCCGACAAAGTTATGGCCGGAAGAAGATATCCCTGTAAAATTAATAGGGAAAATGACACTGAATCGGAATGTGGATAACGTTTTTGCTGAAACAGAGCAGGCCGCATTCCATGCTGGAAACGTAGTCCCGGGGATTGATTTTACAAATGATCCGTTATTACAGGGGCGATTGTTTTCCTATACTGATACACAGCTAATCCGACTAGGCGGCCCTAATTTCCATGAGCTTCCGATCAATCGGCCGGTCTGTCCGTTCCATAATAATCAAAGGGATGGATACGGCAGGCAGACCATTAACAGGGGGCAGGTTAGCTATCACAATAATTCACTGGCTGCTGGCACTCCGCGTCCTGCGAGCGGGGCTGAAGGCGGATATGTCCATTATCAGGAAAAAGTGGACGGCCGAAAAATCCGCAGCCGGAGTGAAAGCTTCAATGATTTCTTCACACAGGCCACACTGTTTTGGAACAGCATGAGCACCCCTGAGAAGGAACATATCATACAGGCATTCAGCTTTGAACTGGGCAAGGTTAAAAGCAAATCTGTCCAGCAGCAGGTTGTGGACATGTTCGCTAATGTAAGCATAGAATTGGCTTCTGCCTTTGCCGAAGCCATTGGTGCTGTTCCGCCTTCAGGAAAAGATAAGGAATATGCCAAATCTTCCCCGGCATTAAGTCAGGAGAATACGAAGAAACTGCCCTTAACACGTAAGGTCGGCGTTATTCTGGGACAGGACTTTAATGGAGAAGGTGTTGGTGCCATCCTGGATGGGCTGAAGCAAAAAGGGATGCAGCCGGAGGTTATCAGTAATAAGCTTGGACCTGTTACAGGAAATAAGGGTGAAAAGATCGAAGCTGTCCATACCTTTTTGACTGCAGATTCAGTTCTTTTTGATGCGATCTATGCTGCGGGCGGGACAGGAAACAGCCTCTTCATGAAAGAAGCAGCCCGGTACGTGTCTGAAGCGTTTGCCCATTATAAACCCATTGGAGCTACATTTGAAGGAATGGAAATCCTTGAGAAAACCTGCGGGGCAGAATCTAGGGGAGTTGTTGCTGAAGACGATAGCAGCACATTTATTTCTAGGTTTACTGATGCAGTTTCTGCCCACCGGTTTTGGGACAGAAAGCTTCTATAATTTTTCTAGACAGCCCTCGGGTGATGGAATTCCCGGGAGGCTGTCTTCTTTTTTACGGATCATATAAGGAAATCTTATAACGGGTAATTGTATTTACTGAATTTCTTTTATGCGGAACAGCTAGTATGATAATTATTGAACGATTCTTTCAAAGGGGAGAGATTGTATGATTCTAGGAGTGCACCATGTGCAGATTACGATACCAAAGGGAGCCGAAGATGATGGCCGGGACTTTTACTGCCGCTTATTGGGCCTGCCGGAAATTGAGAAGCCGGATTCCTTGAAGGGGCGCGGCGGTTTTTGGTTAAAAGCAGGAAGCAGGGAGATCCATGTAGGAACCGAGGAAGGAGTTGAACGACTAAAAACCAAGGCGCATATTGCGTATGAGGTTGCGGATGTCTCGTATTGGAGAGAGGCACTGGAGCAGGAAAACATTAAACCGCTTGCTTCTGTGCCGATTCCAGGCTATGAACGCTTTGAGTTCAGAGACCCATTCGGCAATCGAGTGGAAATGATTCAAAGCCTGTAAAAATTGAAGCCTGAACGGATTCGTCCAGGCTCGTACATTCTTTATTTCTTTTCTGAGAACAGGCGGTAGATCACAGAAAAGTCTTCTTTACTCCACCCCTGCTGTTTTGCCAGTGCATAAATCTCCTTCGTCACATTGACAATCGGCATCGCGGTATTGTTTTCAAAAGCTGTCTGAGATACCAGCTGTAAATCCTTTTGCAAATGCTCCAGAGGGAATTCAGGCGCAAAATCATGCTCGAGGACCTTGTTCTTTTTCCCTTTGAGGAAAGGAGCTGTGGTAATGCCGCCGAGCAAAGTTTCCACAACCGTGCCCCGCTCAAGCCCTATAGCCTCCCCAAAGGAAACTGCCTCAGCGAAGACAGCCATAGTCTGGCCAAGCATCAGGTTGATGACTAGCTTCATAGAAGATCCCATACCATGGGAGCCTTGATGCACGATCGATTTTCCCATAGCTTCCATCATTGGACGGACTTCCTCAAGATCTTCCCCGCTGCCGCCGACTAAAAATATAAGCTCTGCATTTTCAGCGGGTAATTTTGAGCCTGAAACAGGGGCGTCCAGAAAGCGAAGATGCCTCTTCTCGGATTCGTTTGCCATTCTTCTTGAGAAAGAAGGATCAACCGTGCTGCAATCCACCCACAGTTTCCCTTCTTTCAAGCTGTCTAGGAATCCCTCTTCGCCAAGGGAGACGGCCTCAACAACGGATGGATTGGCAAGCATGGTGAAAAGAACGTCGCTCTTCTCTGCCGCCTCTTTAGGTGATTCAGCCCATTTCGCTCCCTTGTTCAAAAGCTCCTCCGCTTTATCCTTTGAACGATTATATACCGTTACTTCAAAACCTGCTTTTAAAAGGTTCGCTGCCATTCTGCTGCCCATAATTCCAAGGCCTATAAATCCAATCATGTTAATCCCCCACCTATCATGAAAATTTTTTACTTCTATCATTATTATCCATCAGTCATCCATCTAAGCCAAAAATTATGCTCTTAAATTTTTGACGGAAAAAAGCCTGGAGGATTTGAAACTTTTTTATCCTTCATCCGTCTATATTAATACTCAAGGTTAGAACGCGGGATAAAAGGGTAAATGAATGTTAGACCAGATGGATCTTTCTTGCAGCTAACCGCGGATTAAAACAGGTGTACTATTAAACTTAGTTTAAGGAATAGAATGTTAAATAGATTTACAGGGGGAATTAAAATGAAGAAATTCATTCTTTCGTTACTGGCTGTTCTTGTACTATTGCCTGCCGGATTCACTTCAGCTGCCACCAAAACAGAAAAACAGACCACATATATCAACAAGCTCTTTACGAATAGTAAGGGGACATACATAAAAGCGGATTATATCCAATGGTTTAGAGGAGAACAGGCAAACAAGGAAGCCTATAAAGATAAACAATGTTACTGGGATAAGGGAAAATGCTATGCTATGGACGATTATTATATCCGCAACATCAACCCGAAAATCCGCACCCTGAAAATTGCTAAAAATGCTGTCGTTACAATGGAAACCTTTCAAATTGAGAAAACATACGACGTTAAGACTCAAAAAGTTTCTCTGGCGACCTTTAAACAAGAAATGCAGAAGAAGCGTTACCGTTACATTCCATTTCATATAGAATTGAAAAACGGAGTTATTACAAAAATTACGGAGCAGTATATTCCGTGATCGAAAAAGAGCATCCCGCTGCGGATGCTCTTTTTTATCGCCTTTTATCATTAGAGGTGGAATATTTTCTTTCCAATGCCTTTATAAAGGTCTGCACGGTTTTTTTATCCTCCATCACGGGAGACAGGATATAAGAAAGTGCACGGTTGAAGCGCTGGTTTTTTAAAGGAATAATGGAGAGGGTTTTGCTTTTCACATCCCGTTCTATCACGCTTTGTGAGAGAAGGGAGAGCCCCATTCCATTAATGACTGATTCCTTAATTCCCTGGTTGCTGCTGATTGTAAGAAGGGAATTAATCTTAAGACCGTTTGACCTTATGATGTGGTTGAGATACTCCCTTGTCCCCGACCCAATTTCCCTTGAGACCCAGGACTGGTTCTGAAGATCGGCAATGGAAGCTTCCTTCTTTGCAGCAAGCTCATGGCTGTTTGAGGCAACAATGAATAACTCATCCTGCATAAATGGATGTACAGACAGCTCTCTGTCATTTGTCTGTCCTTCAATCAGCCCAATATCCACCTGATACTGCCTTACCCATTGAACCACTTCATCCGTGTTGCCGATTGTAATCTGCAGAACGAGCTCCGGATATTCCTGTTGAAGAGAATAAAGCATAGCCGGCAGGATATATTCCCCATTGGTAAAGCTTGCGCCAATCTTCAATTCACCTTTAATGGAATTATGATGCTCCAGAATATCTGTTTTAGTTTGTTCATATAAGGCAATCATCCGTTTAGCACGGTCATAGAGAATTTCACCCGTCGGGGTAATTTTCAAATGCTTGGGAGATCTCTGAAAAAGGATGGTCTGAAACTCCTTTTCAAGATTTTTTATATGGAGACTTACGCTTGGCTGGGACATAAGGAGCAGTTCGGCCGTCTTGGTGAAATTTTTAACTTCTGCCAGAGTAACAAAGGTTTTTAATTCATCATAGTTCAATGAAAAAACCTCCTTCTTAATTATTAGGAAAGTTAATAAGTACTATAATTTTTATTTATTTTACTAATGCTTCTTCTTTAGGTAAAGTAATAATTAGAAACTTTTTTAAAATTAGCTGTTTTCACAGTGATTTTGATATTGTGTCCCAGGCTATTTTTTTATAAATAAACCCGACTTGTTTTATAGGAAATCATAGAATAAACCGGGATCTTCAGCTTTAAATTCTTGTGAGGTGGATATCGTTGCAATTCCAGGTAATCAATAGTCCGTTTAACCAGGAGCAGGCTGATCTTCTGAACCGCCTGCTGCCAACCTTGACTGAATCCCAAAAAATTTGGCTGAGCGGTTTTCTTGCAGCTTCTCAGCCTGCTCCTGCTCCGTCTGGACAGCAGAGTGTTTCTGTTCAAACTGAACAAGCTTCTCCTGAACCGCAGAGGGAAATTACGATTTTATTCGGCTCTCAGACAGGAAATGCACAGGGCCTTGCTGCAAAAACAAAAAAAACGCTTGAGGAAAGTGGCTTTACTGTTTCGGTTTCTTCCATGAGCGATTTTAAACCAAACAATTTAAAAAAAGTACAGGATCTCCTGATCATTGTAAGTACTCACGGAGAAGGCGATCCGCCGGATAATGCCCTGTCCTTCCATGAGTTTCTTCACGGCAGGAGAGCTCCAAAGCTTGAGGGAGTCCGTTTCTCTGTCCTTTCCCTCGGAGACAGCTCCTATGAATATTTCTGCCAGACAGGCAAAGAATTTGATCAGAGGCTGGAGGAGCTTGGCGGCAGCCGGCTGTATCCACGTGTGGACTGTGACCTTGATTACGATGAACCTGCTGCAGAATGGGCAGGCGGTGTGTTAGAGGCCTTAGGGAAAGGGGGCAGCGGAAAGAAGACAGAATCCGCGCCTGCAGTGACTCAGGCTACGGAATCCGTTTATTCCAGGACCAACCCATTCAGGGCTGAAGTTCTCGAAAACATCAACCTGAACGGACGCGGTTCCAAAAAGGAAACAAGGCATTTGGAATTATCGCTTGAAGGATCTGGATTGACCTTTGAACCAGGAGATTCCCTGGGGATCTTTCCAGAAAATGACCCTTCATTGGTGGACGCGCTTATTGCCGAAATGAATTGGAATCCGGAAGATAAGATTAGGATCAACAAGCAGGGAGAAGAGCGTTCCATCAGAGATGCACTTCTTACCCATTATGAAATTACGGTGCTTACAAAGCCTTTAATCGAACAGGCCGCAAAGCTTTCATCAAACGAGAAGCTGCAGGAGCTCCTAAAGCCTGAGAATCCCGGACAGCTGAGGGAGTATATAGAGGGAAGAGACCTGCTCGACTTGATACGGGACTTTGTACCATGGGATCTTCCTGCCCAGGAATTTGCAGGCATCCTTAGAAAGATGCCATCAAGGCTTTATTCGATTGCAAGCTCCCTGGCGGCCAATCCGGAGGAAGTACATTTAACAGTTGGGGCAGTGAGGTATCAGGCGCATGGCAGGGACCGAAATGGAGTTTGTTCTATTTTATGTTCTGAAAGGCTTGAGCCGGGAGATACCATACCCGTATATATACAGAAAAACGAAAACTTCAAGCTTCCTAAAAATCCTGAAACTCCAATCATTATGGTTGGACCGGGCACGGGGATCGCACCATTCCGGTCTTTCATGCAGGAACGGGAGGAGACAGGAGCGGAAGGGAAGGCCTGGTTATTTTTTGGAGACCAGCATTTTGTAACAGATTTCCTATACCAGACAGAATGGCAGAGATGGCTGAAGGATGGAGTCCTTACTAAAATGGATGTGGCTTTCTCCCGCGATTTAGAGGAGAAGGTCTACGTACAGCACCGTATGCTTGAACAAAGCGAAGAACTTTTCCAGTGGCTTGAAGAAGGAGCTGCAGTCTATATCTGCGGCGATGAAAAAAACATGGCACATGATGTTCAGAATACGCTGATCGAAATTATTGAAAAACAGGGCAGAATGAGCCGGGAAAAAGCAGAAAGCTACCTGGCTGGTCTGCAGCAGGACAAGAGATATCAAAGGGACGTTTATTAAGTTTAAATGAAAGGAGCTATCCTACATGGTGAACCCTGTTTTAAAGGCGCCTGAAGGCCAGCCTAGTGATGTAGAACGAATTAAGGAAAAAAGCCGCTATCTTCGCGGTACGTTAAAGGAAGTAATGCAGGACCGGATCAGTGCCGGAATTCCAGAGGATGATAATCGCCTCATGAAGCACCACGGGAGCTATCTGCAGGATGACCGTGACCTTCGTAACGAGAGACAGAAGCAGAAGCTTGAGCCTGCTTATCAATTTATGCTCCGGGTCCGCCTCCCAGGAGGAGTTGCTACATCGGATCAATGGCTGGTAATGGATGACCTTGCCGAAAAATACGGAAATGGCACATTAAAACTGACTACACGTGAAACTTTCCAAATGCACGGAATCCTTAAATGGAATATGAAGAGCACAATCCAGGCCATCCATGCCTCTTTAATGGATACAATTGCAGCATGCGGAGATGTGAACAGGAATGTTATGTGCACATCGAATCCTTACTTATCTGAAATCCATACTGAGGTTTATGATTGGTCTAAAAAACTGAGCGATTATCTGCTTCCGCGTACAAGAGCTTATCATGAAATCTGGCTTGATGAAGAAAAGGTGGCCGGTACTCCGGAGACAGAGGAAGAAGTGGAACCAATGTACGGTCCGCTCTATCTTCCACGTAAGTTCAAAATTGGGATTGCTGTGCCTCCGTCAAATGATATTGACGTGTTTTCTCAGGACCTGGGCTTGATCGCCGTAGTAGAGGACGGAAGACTTGCAGGGTTCAATGTTGCAATCGGCGGCGGTATGGGGATGACACATGGAGATACAGCCACATATCCGCAGCTAGCCAAGGTGATCGGTTTTGTAAGACCGGAACAAATTCTTGAGACAGCTGAAAAAATCATCACCGTTCAGCGTGATTATGGAAACCGCTCTGTCCGCAAAAATGCCCGCTTTAAATATACGATTGACCGTCTAGGACTTGATAATGTAAAAGCGGAGATTGAAAATAGACTGGGCTGGAGCCTTGAGGAAGCAAGGGAGTACCGATTCGAGCATAATGGAGACCGCTACGGCTGGGTAAAGGGTATAAACGGCAAGTGGCATTTCACTCTCTTTGTTGAGGGAGGACGTGTTGCGGATTTCGATGACTATAGGCTGAAAACAGGTCTTCGCGAAATTGCCAAGATCCATACCGGTGATTTCCGTTTGACTGCTAACCAGAACCTTATTATAGGAAATGTGTCATCACAAAAGAAAAAGAAAATCACTGAGCTGATCGAGCAATTCGGCCTGACGGATGGCAGCCGCTACTCAGCACTGCGCCGTAATTCTATGGCCTGTGTGGCACTGCCTACATGTGGACTCGCCATGGCGGAAGCAGAGCGCTATCTACCTTCATTAATAGATAAACTGGAGGAAATCGTAGACGAAAATGGACTTCGGAATGAGGAAATTACAATCCGCATGACCGGCTGTCCGAATGGCTGCGCACGCCATGCCCTTGGTGAGATTGGATTTATAGGAAAAGCTGTAGGCAAATACAATATGTATCTGGGTGCTGCCCATGATGGAAGCCGTTTAAGCAAAATGTACCGAGAGAATATAGGAGAAGAAGAAATCCTGGGTGAAATGCGTGTGCTTCTGTCCCGATATGCAAAAGAACGGAATGAATCCGAGCACTTTGGAGACTTCGTAATCCGCGCCGGCATCGTGAAAGCTACTACTGATGGAACGAATTTTCATGATTAATATCTAAAAAGCATGAAGGATCATCCGGACTGCAGGCAAACCTGATATACAGCAGGTTTGCCTGCGGTTTTTTAGTTAGGTGGATGTTCGAATTGTTTTGAGTGTAGGGCCAGCCGGTGCGTGAACGATAATTTATTTAGGATATTAGGGGCGTGTTTGGATCATTACGGTGATTGCAGGATCGATTAATGTGTATCTGGATTCATTCACCATGAAAACGGATCATTACTAAATTCGCCAGCCCCCTCCGTTTAACGTTTGGATCTAATATTACTTTAAGCTGACGGTAAGCAGAAAAACACTAAAAGATTTGTTAAAAAGTTATTGACGAAGCGCTTGGCAGCTGGTATAGTTATAAACGTTGCTGCTGAACAACACAACTCACTTGAAAATAAGTTGAAAAAAGTTGTTGACAACAACGGAACGGAAATGTTATATTTAAGAGGTCGCTTTTAACAAAGTTGACCATTACTGATTAACGTGAATGCTCTTTGAAAACTGAACGAAACAAGACGCCAACGTTATTTTCTT
>NZ_AUMQ01000048.1 GCF_000430765.1 Peribacillus kribbensis DSM 17871
AATCCTTTCATGCGACCATCAAAAAGGAATTAATCTATCGCAGAAGATATACCACTCGAAAAGAAGCCGTCCAGTCCATCACGAACTATATAACAAGCAGGTATAACGAAAAAAGGAAACATTCGACCTTGGGCTATTGTTCTCCCAATAATTTTGAGAGAAAGCATCTTCTGAAAGCAGAGAAACAGAGCTCCTTAAGTAACCATTTAGCTTAAAAAGTGGTGAGTCCCGGTGTAGGACTTGTCACTTTTCAAGCTTTACCAAACGAAGTGCGGTAGTAGTTTCGCTAAATAAGCAGCTCAAAAAACAGTGTCCACTTTCTTGACAGAAGTCCAAACTTGCCCTGCCAAAGGCGAATGAAGTATTGATTAAGGTGGCTGCAGTCGGCGTTTGTCATACGGTTGCTGTTGCAAGTGATCGAAGGTGGTGATTCGGTTCCGAGAGTCTTTATTCCGCAGCTGGTGGATTATTATAAGGCCAGTCAGTTTCCTTTTGATAAACTTGTGAAATTCTATGATTTTGAGGAACTTAATGAAGCGTTTGAGGATTCTAAAAAGGTGTCACCATTAAGCCGGTTCTTAGGATTCAGTCATAAAAAAAGCGGCTGAATGCCGCTTTTTTGTTTGCCTTTTTTCTGCCGCCAAATGCATCTGAATCATCATCTAACTTTTGCTACCCCTACAGCCAGATGGTCCCAAAGGATCTTTTCAATTACTTCTGTTTGAGATTCTGCACAATTAATGATCAAAATGACTTCCGAATGCTTGCCTTTTAATACCCTTTTTTTCCGGTTTAAACGTTTTTCAATCCAGAGTCTGATCCCTACTCCCAGTACAAATCCTATAAAGGCAAAGATTAATCCCCATATGATCGGGCCCAAGTACAATTCAAAACCGATGCTTGCCCCAATTACGGAAAGTGCCGTCCCAAGTGCCATCCCTATATCGATAAGTGAAGTCCCGTCGGAACGGTGAATAGTATCAATCAGCTTGCGGTCTTCTGTCCGATTATCCAGGGGAACAGCAAATATACACTCTTTTTGTATCCCCCTCTTTTCGAGAGTGGATACGGCCAGCTCCAGGTAATTTGTGGTTTCAAACGTAGAAAAGATATGCACACTATCACTTCACCTTTTGTCCATTTGGGAGGGTAAATCCTTCATTCTGATAATTCACAGTCAAATAATGTCTCAGGTCTTTTTCAAACAGTTTATTGTTTTCCACCGTATTAATGTAAGAATCGTATACCGCAAATCCATAATGCGAGGGGATAAACAAAAGCCAGTCAGGGTGCAGCACTGAGGACGCTTCTTTCAATTTGCCCAGGAACAATAGCGAAACCGCCTCCTGTGCATGAGAATAATAAAAGAATATTACCAGAGCCACAATGACAAAGAAGGCGGTCAATATTCTGTGGATATACATCTGACCCAATCCAGGGATGAAGGCTGACCATAAAACCGCTATGCGCGGATCCCTTTTGTCCAGATAATTGATTTCAAGTGCACCCAGGGCAAAAGTATTATAGGGGTGACTTTCCTGCTCAGCAAGCAGATACATTCTGTTCATATCCACCGCAGTGCGGTAGCTGTCCCAAATGCCAAAGGCATAAACAGGGATATACATCAGCAGCCACCGGGTATCAAGCACATCCTTAGCTTTATCAAAATGACCGCCAAATGTATAAATCATGGAAGAATTAACATGGGCGTTCAAGTTAACTATCACTTCCCATATGAATAGTGCATATCCCCTTAGATATTTTGAAAGGAGCATATGCCCAAACCCTGGAAATGCAGCTGACCACCAGGCAATGATAAAGGGATTGCGAAGGTGCAGCTGTGTTGTGCCCCATATGCTGACATGCGCTTTATATCTCCTTGCAGTGTTTTCATTGCTGTAATTGTTCATATGCCACCTGATGAGATGATTTTTTATTATCGTTCCAAAAATAGCCTCCATCATACCAATCGCGGTTCCGAAATGAATATTTTTTGTGGTAATTTTCAAAACTAACCGAGAAGAATTCAGGAGGCTGGCTATGAAAAAATAAGTTGAAGTCTTACGTTTGATTGATCACAATACCATTGAGATCCATCAATTAATCCAAAAGAAAGTTGATATTTGGACTTCCTAAGTCGTCTTCTCCACTCTATGGTGGCTTGGTGCCATCCTGACTGTGCTGCCATGGATCTTATGGGGTTTTAAACGAAGGAAGGACTGCAGCGACCGACTCCTTTATGGAGAATTGCTGGTTATGGTCATTTCCTTATGCTGGACGTTCTGGGTGATCAATTCGGTCTGTGGCATTACCGCTACAATGTAATCCCTGTGCTCCCTACTTATTTTCCATGGGATGTAACTCTTATGCCGGTTTCCATTTTGTTTCTATTGCTGTACAAGCCGCATGGAAATCCATTCCTAAAGGCTGGAATTTTTGCGGTTTTGTCTTCCTATGTGGGTGAACCTATTTTTAGCTGGCTTGAGATATATGTCTTAGATCATTAGGAATATCTCTATTCCGCCCCTTTCAATTCCTGATCTATCTGGCTTCGCATTATTTAACTAGAAGGAAAGGCTTCTCTAAATTTCAATAAAGCACAGTAGAATTATTGGATGAATTTCTTGTTTTTTTCGATTCGTGTTTAGTATTCTTAACTGCTGGTTTTTTGTTTTTATTACTATTGAAGATTTGGAACTAGGTTGTTTCAAATGTTTATGTCCTCGAAATTACTGTTTAAAATTACTGTTTTACATGGTAAGGTATGGCCTAAATGGTGGAAAATCGTAAGGTGTGTATTGTGCGTTTTCCGAATAAATTTAATCTAGGAGTTGGTGGGATTACTATTAATGATTTGGAACCAGTATATTGCAGACATAATGGCAGATGAGCTTTCTCTCTTTTTTGAATACCAAAATCAATTTATTGCTTTCCCATAAAGATTCCCCTCACTTTTCTTCAATAAAAACCTTCAAAATTCATCTGGCCAAAATATTTATTATTTTTTCACCAAAAAAGGAGCCCAAACCTGAGCTCCTCGAAAACTTAAATATTTACACTCTTCATTGATCTTTCATCATATCTAGTGCCAGAAGCGGCCCCTTTAGGTGCTGCTTCATTGATCGAATCCAGCTCCTCTTTGGTGAGGCTGATTTCAGCGGCTTTAATATTTTCCTCAAGATATTTTCTTCTTTTTGTACCGGGAATCGGAACAATATCTTCTCCCTGGCTCAGGATCCAGGCAAGTGCCAGCTGAGAGGCCTGGCAGCCCTTTGAAGACGCTATTTCCTTGATCCTGCCTACTAATTCTATGTTCTTCTTGAAATTTTCTCCCTGGAAACGCGGGGAAAATCTCCGGTAGTCGTCTTCAGCAAGATCCTCGAATTTCTGGATTTCCCCGGTCAAAAATCCCCTGCCGAGAGGGCTGTAAGCAACAAAACCTATCCCGAGCTCTCTTACCGCAGGAAGAATTTCATCCTCTACATCCCGGCTCCACAGGGAATATTCCGTCTGCAAAGCTGTAATCGGATGAACTTTATGGGCTGCGCGGATTGTGGCTGCAGAGGCTTCCGACATCCCAAGGTACCTGACTTTTCCTTCTTTGACTAAATCCGCCATGGCCCCGATGGTTTCCTCAATAGGTGTATCCGGATCTACACGATGCTGGTAATATAAATCGATATGATCCACACCCAGTCGTCTAAGGCTGTTGTCACAAGCCTCCTTCACGTATTCCGGCCTTCCGTTTACACCAAGAAAGGCACCATCCTCTCCTCTCATATTGCCAAACTTAGTGGCGAGGATGACAGAATCCCTCTTTCCTTTTAGAGCCCTGCCAACCAGCTCCTCATTTTTTCCTACTCCATACATGTCGGCTGTATCGAAGAAGTTGATTCCCAGTTCGATGGCACGATGAATGGTGCTGATGGATTCTTCATCATTTCTTCCAGCGTAAAAATCAGACATTCCCATGCAGCCGAGGCCCATGGCAGAGACTTCAAGCCCGGAGCTTCCTAACTTTCTTTTCTTCATCATCTTATCCCCTTTCCTTCAGCCACTGATCAAATTCAGCAGCGACAATCCGTTCTCCTGTAATTCCATCACTTTTTTCAGATGCAAGATAAACAATACCCTTTCCCATCACTTCAGGTTCCAAGAGGCTTCCGCTTCCTTCAAAGGCTTTTCTTGCTTCATCAGGAATCATACCAGTCAATGTGGCTCCTCCCGGCAAAAGCATGTTTACGGTAATTCCGTATTCCTTTAAATCTTCTGCCATTATGTACGACAAAGACTCGGTAGCTGCCCGGGAGGGGCCATATGGTACAAAACCTTTTCGCTTCATCGTCTCGTGGTTCATGGAAATATTAATGATTTTTCCTTTTCCCTGTTTCAGCATGAAGGAAACAAACCCACGGGCCGCCAGAAAATAACCGGTCAGATTCGTATCGATCAAATTGCGGAACGAGTCAGGGCTGACTTCAAAAAATGGCTGAGGATTTGTCAAAAACTCTGCATTCACAGTCCTCATACCGATTCCCGCATTATTTACAAGTACATCGAGACTGCCCCATGTACCGCGCACCCAGTCCACCGCCGCCTGTATGGACTCATCAGAACGCACGTCCATTGGCAGCTTATACACATCGTATCCCTTTTCAGAAAGCTGCTCCACAGCCTTGTCCAGTTTTTCCCCGGGACGGGCTCCGATGGCCACAGAAGCTCCTTCTTGAAGAAGTGATTCAGCCATGGAATAGCCTAGGCCGCTGGAACCACCCGTAACTACAATATGTCTTCCCGATAAAAGTTGAATAACTCTTCCTCTCCTTCCATAAAGTCCTATGCCTTTTTAGCTTGTTTTTTTACAAAGGACTTATACCCATTTTCTTATTAAACTTCTCCAAACTCAAAAAATCCGCTCAAAAAAAAGCCGCCCAACCTGCGGACCGCTCCTAAGTTATCGTAAATGAAACATTCCCTCGTTCGTTTCGCTGCTAATTGGAAGGGAAGAATGCTCGTGGATGATGATCCATGAGTCCTTTACTTTTTGCAGCCCGATCGTGAATCTGTTTGTCAGCTGGCGAAGCTTTTCTCCTCCTTGATCATGGGCAGCGAAGGTAACCGCACAATAAACAAAAGCCAGACTCTCCTCTTCCTCTACTCGTACATCATTAAAATGTACATGAAGGACCACACTTTCTTCCTTCAGCCCATTGAACCACTCTTGAACTGATTCCTTCCACCTTTCAATACCCATACATTCCCACTCATTCCAGCAGTCATAAATATGTATGTCACTGGCATACGCTGACAAAAACCGGTTAACATCCTGCTCATAAACAGAAGTTTTGTAGTTATCCAGGATCTCTTGGATATTCATAAATCCCATGCTGTATCCTCTCCTTTCCTCTCATATAAGATATCTTCTTCCCAGATAGCAGAGATTCCTTCCAAGTATAAGAATCAATATATCTTAACCAATCCCTGGCATGTGTTATAGAAAGCAAATCAGGTTTTTAGTTCAGTTTCATGAGTAAAAGAAAAGGCTGCCAAAAAAAGCAGCCTTTTTCTTTTATTTACTTGTTTTTTGGGAAAGGATCAGCCCGCTTATTTTTTCGGCTGTTTCCTCCCCGTTTTTTATGCAGGCTGCAATACCCACTCCATAATAGGAGGCACCGGCTAAGAAGAGGCCGGGATACAGAGACTCGAGCTTCTGGTTTAAGGAAGATACAGCACCGCTGTGCTGAAGGGTATAATTGGGCATTAATTCTTTCCAACTCGTCACTTCTGCAGAAGAAGGCTGTTCCTGTATGCCCAGGCTTTTTTCGATATCACTCAATGCCGTCTCAATCAATTCTTCCCTTGAGGCATCCTTCAAGCGGCCCCAGGCTTGGTTGGAGCTTTTATAAAAAAGTCTGATAAGGAGTTTCTGCTTTTTCGAGGTGTGACTCCATTTCCGGCTTGTCCAGGTACAGGCATCACAATCAAGGCCGCTGTTTTCCGAAACAATAAAGCCGGTTCCATTGGCAGGCAGTTCAGCATCATCAAACTCAAAGCCCAGATACACACTGATCAAGGACGAATTGACCAGCCTGTCGAATTCCTGATTCAATTCCTGATCTCCCACTATCGTCTTGGCTGCTTGGTGAGGGGTCGATATCACGACAAAGTCAGAATAGAAGTCTGAGCCTTTTTCAAAGCTGATTTTATATCTCTCCCCTTCCCTTGTAAGTTGTTTAATGGACGTCCCTTTATGGATGCAAGCACCCGAAAGCTCTTCTTCCAGCCGTTCAATGATCCGGGAGAGCCCATTCTCAAAAGAAATAAACTTTTTGTTTCCTGATAGAAATCTGCTTTTATTTTTGAACATCCCTTTCAGGATACTTCCGTATTCATTTTTATAATCCACAAGATAGGGCAGTGTGGATGCGAGAGTAAGCTTATCCAATTTCCCTGAATATACCCCGGATAATACAGGTGAAATTTGCTTTTCTACTAGTTCTTCTCCTAAAAATGCTTTTAAAAAGACAGCAACGGAATCTTCCTTCGAAAATTTTGTGTTGGGTGTGGTGAAGTCTTTCATGGCCCTGATTTTGCCTTCGTGGGAGATTAATGTGCTATTAAATAATGAACTCATACTTGCCGGTATTCCAAATACAGATTCAGCCGGTATTTCATGAAGCCTTCCATCCGTATAGATGTAGGAAGTTCCAGTCGTGTTATATACCATTTCTTCCTCAAGGCCGAGTTCCTTGATGAATGGCATCAAATGTGCATTCCGCGCTACCATGGAATCTGCACCTGTTTCCATAATATAGTGATCTTTATGTATAGTTTTGATCTTTCCGCCTAAATCGTTCTCCTTTTCAATGAGAACTAAGTTCAAATGTAAATCATATTCACGATTGAGCTTTTGCAGGTAATATAAAGTCGAAAGCCCGGTAATGCCCCCGCCTATGACTGTCACTGTTTTCAAAAGATACAGCTCCTTGCTTTTATGTGGTGATTAAGAATATGTAATACCATCATTATATCGCTTTAAGAAATGTTCTCCTATTATTCCTGCTTCGCACCTCGATTATTTTTCTGAATAAGGAAAAGAAGTTTAGGCATTACTACCTTTATACACTACATATGTGGAGGGTTCAGCCGTGAAATTGCATGACGCAAAAGTGATCCAGACCCTGCTGGAAACAGAAATATATGTCGATGACCTTTCAACACTTACCATTACCTCCTTTTCTTACCCGGAGGATGAGTCTCCCTATTACTCCTTCTTGGTCGGCATCAAGCTGTTCCGGATCAGAAATCATGATTTTTACGGAGGGGATGAAAGCTTTTTTGGGGTACGAATCACGGAAAGCCTTTCAACTATTACCATTTTTAACACCGACAGGGAAAGTATTTATGGAGTTAAAAATGAACAAGAAAAAGAAGCCGCAAGCGAACTGATACGGTACCTGCTTACAGAGTCTCCATATTTCAAGAAATATGTGGCGCAGCAAATGGATGAAATCAAAGACACTAATGTAGTCTGTGAAAAACAAATACAGGACATTAAGTCTAAGTTAAAAGTTTACGGCAGGCTGATGAACCTGAAAACTGAGGATATACACTTTAATCTATAAAAGAAGCCCCTGCCGGGATTGGCAGGGGCTTTGCTGCTTGTTAAAACTTCCAGTCTGCCGCAAACTTTTCGATCCCCTGATCTGTCAGAGGGTGCTTCGACAGCTGTTCAATTACCTTAAATGGCATAGTCGCAACATGCGCTCCAGCCAGTGCCACACGTGTTACGTGATCAGGATGGCGGACAGATGCAGCGATGATCTGTGTGTCCAGATCATGGACCCTGAACAGCTCGGCGATTCTTGTTACGAGCAGTACTCCATCTTCGTTGATATCATCCAGGCGTCCAAGGAAAGGCGATACATACGTAGCGCCTGCCCTTGCAGCCAATAGAGCCTGGTTCACAGAGAAGATCAGGGTAACGTTGGTTTTGACTCCTTTTTTTGTAAGGTAGCGGCATGCCTCAAGTCCGGCAAGATTCATCGGAAGCTTAATGGTTATGTTTTTATCGCCGTTGTTAATCTTGATGAGTTCATCTGCCTCAGCCATCATATCTTCTGCTGTCAGCGCATGTGGTGTTACCTCTGCTGACACGGATTCCACTTCAGGCACGGCTTGGAGAATTTCTTCAATCCGGTCTTCGAATCTGATGCCCTCTTTTGCGACAAGGGATGGATTGGTCGTTACACCAGACAATACCCCCATTTTATAAGCTTTCTTGATATCATCCATGTTCGCTGTATCAATAAAAAATTTCATGAACAGTTCCTCCTTATATCTCTATTCCTAATTTTAATTTAAAAAGGTGTTTCTTCTATCCGTATTCCTCTTTTGATGGTCGTTAAACATGGAATTCAGTTTTGCCTTGTTATTCTCCCCATTTTCGTTTACTTTTTTAGTTCCATTTCTTTACTGCCTGCAATCTGCTTGTCGAGCCACCATTTGAATCCCTGTTCCTCAAGAAGTAAATCTGAAGCCTTAGGACCGTAAGTACCCGCAGGATATTCATCTAAAGGAAGAGCGTTGTCTTCAAACGCATCCAGAATCGGCTGTACCCATTCCCATGATTTTTCCACTTCCCTCCAATGGGCAAAGAAGGAGGAATCTCCCTTCATAGCATCATGGATCAGACGTTCATAAGCTTCCGGCACTCCTGATTCAGAGTGTTCATGGGAACAATTGATCAGCACAGGTTCCAGCTGGCCGCTTTTTTCAGGGTTTTTACTGTTCAGCTGAAGTGTTACTTTTTCATCCGGACTGATTTCAATGATCAATAAATTCGGTTCCACATTTTTATCTTTATTCTTGTAATGCAGATTCAAGGGGTTGTTAAACTCAATCACAATTCTTGTCGATTTTTCTTGCATCCTCTTTCCGGTCCGGATGTAAAAAGGGACATTCGACCAGAATTCATTATCAATCCAAACTCTCGCTGCCACAAAAGTATCCGTCATGGAAGCAGGATCTACCCCCGGCTCCAATCTGTATCCGGGTACGCGTTCTCCATTCATCTCACCCGATGTATATTGTCCCCGGACAATATGGGATTGTACTTCTTCCTTGCCGATGGGACGAACTGCCTCGATGACCTTTCGTTTTTCCCTTCGTATTTCGGAAGCGCTGATTTTGCTTGGAAGAGTCATGGCACTAAGCATGAGAATCTGCAGCATATGATTCTGCACCATATCCCGGATGGCCCCGGAATGATCATAATAGCCCGCCCTTTTTTCTACCCCTACAGTTTCACTTGCCGTAATTTGGACGTTCGCAATATGTTCTTTATTCCAGATGGATTGAAGGATCGGATTTGCAAACTCAAGAGCCTCCAGATTCTGAACCATCGGTTTTCCTAAATAATGGTCAATCCGGTAAATCTCTTCTTCTTCAAATGTCCTGCCAAGAATGTCATTCAGCTCGCGTGCTGAAGCCAGATCATGGCCAAATGGTTTTTCAATCATCAATCGCTTCCAGCCCTTTGTGCTGCCCAGTCCGCTTTCTTTTATATTCTGAGCGATAATCCCAAAGAAATCAGGGGCAACCGACATATAAAACATTCGGTTCTCTTCAATGCCGCGTTCCTCCTCTGTTTTTTTCACCATGCCGAGGAGTTTTTGGTAATCTTCCTTCTCCCTGGCATTCACTTCACAATACTGAAAGACCTCTAAAAAATCTCCGAGACTTTCCGCATCATGCTCCAATCTCCGGGAAAAGGTCAGGATGGAATTTTTAACATGTTCTTGAAAATCGCCAGTAGACAGTTTATCAATTCCGAGTCCAAAAATGGACAGCGCCTGCGGCAGCTTTTCGTCGATATATAAATTATACAGAGCCGGGAAGATCTTTCTCTTTGCCAGATCTCCTGTTGCCCCAAACAAAACAAAAGTCATGGATTCCAATTCTGTGACCTCCTTAAGGATGAAAACCGCCATAAGATCATTTTCCATCCTATCTTCCCTTATTATCCGCAATGTTTGAAAGTCCATTCAGGGGAATAGTTGAACAGGTAAAAGAAAGACTGCACCCGCTTTCAGTCTTAAATGAAAGTGGGTGCAGTCCATTCAGGATGATTTTGTTTTTGTGAATCCAGTGCTGAAGGTGAAAGTTCTTTCATATCTGTATCCCCTTTATAGATTAGACGACGCCGTTTCTATGGAAGTTTGCTGTACCTTTACTTTTTTATTGTTTAAGTAAGGAATAAAACCGTACCGGCTCATGATACTAAAAGGAATGCTACTGTTCCATACTTCTTTCGGATCCTTCCTTTTGGCTGCTTTTATTTCCTTCTCTAAATGCATTTCCATAGAAATTCGGGAAAAAATACGGTAATATATGTATTTCTACTGATTTTTATCAGATATCAAATTAGCAGGAGTAGATAAATGGAAAACAAATCTTATAAGCAGTCGACTATTGTTGCACTGTTACTGGCGGGTACGTTTATCGCAATATTAAATCAAACATTAATGATCACCGCAATTCCGCCGGTTATGGCTGAAATGCATGTAACGCCGAACAGTGCGCAATGGCTGACGACTGTATTTATGCTGGTGAATGGAATCATGATTCCTGTCAGCGCCTTTTTGCTCGAGCGCTTTACCACCAGACAGCTTTTCATCTCAGCCATGAGTGTGTTTGCGGCTGGGACTCTTGCCGCAGGTCTTGCACCTAACTTTGGGATGCTGCTTCTCGGCAGAATGATCCAGTCAAGCGGAGCAGGTGTTATGCTGCCTCTTATGCAGACTGTATTTTTAATGATTTTCCCAGTGCATAAGAGAGGTGCCGCCATGGGATTGATCGGACTGGTCATCTCCTTTGCGCCTGCCATTGGGCCTGCCCTTTCAGGCTGGGTTACGGAGCATTATTCCTGGAGGGTGCTGTTCTTTATCATCCTGCCCATTGCCCTGATTGATATTGTGGTTGCTTACTTTGCTTTAAAAAATGTAACAGAGGTGACCCGTCCCAGGGTGGACGTATGGTCCATCGTCCTTTCTTCCGCAGGCTTCGGAGGACTGCTGTATGGATTTACATGCGCCGGGAACGAAGGCTGGACAGCCACCAGCACCATCGTATCCTTGTTGGTTGGAGCAATAGCCCTCTTCATTTTCATCATGAGGCAGCTGAAAATGAAACACCCTATGCTCGACTTCCGGGTATTCCAATTTTCCTTTTTCCCTATGGCCATTTTTATCGGTATGATTGGATTTATGGGATTGATCGGAGCGGAAACACTTATTCCTTTATTCATGCAGAATATGAGGGGCTTTACAGCCTTTGAAGCAGGAATTGCCATCCTGCCTGGCGCCTTTATCACTGGCATTCTGTCCCCTGTCATCGGACGGCTGTTCGACAGGGTCGGTGCCAGATGGCTGGTCATCATCGGTCTCATCATCATGACCGCTGCCTCCTTTGCTTTCATAAACCTGGGACCTTCCACATCCTTTATGTACATCATGGTGATGTACAGCATCCGGATGCTTGGTTTATCCCTTGTCATGATGCCTGTATCCACAGCAGCCCTTAATCTGCTGCCAAACCGGCTGCTTGCGCACGGAACCGCCATGGATAACACCATGAAGATGATTGCGGCATCTGTAGGCACAGCCATCCTTGTAACGGTTATGACCACAACCGAAGCAAGAGTACAAGGAAACCCGGACATCCAGCATCCTGACATGTACGGTGTCAACATCGCATTTATCGTTGTCTCTATCTTATCACTGGCCGCACTTGCTGTTTCCTTTTTTATCAAAAATCCAAAGGGATCTTCACAGGAAGCCAATACTAACTAACTGGAAGAAGGCGCCTGCTTTTTAGCTGGCGCTTTTTGTTTTGGATTTCTCACACTTATCGAGCCCAAGAATACTCTAATGACAGAGGAGGGCTCATCATGACCATTTATACAAATAGGGACCTTTTTCAAATGGAGCTGGAGCCATGGATGCAGGATGCTGCAGCTCAGTTTGAAAAGAAAATGCAGGATAAGGAGAAGCCGTTCCCCTGTATTCCTGCAACTCAAGGCCATCAGCTTGAGCATTTTCGATACGGATTCCTGCCGCATCCAAAGGATCCGGCATCCCCTCTCGCACTTGCGCAGGCCCTGGAAGAATATACAAAGACTTATGAAGCTTTAGGGAGCTATACTTCCCTTATTTTATTTTATAAAAATCATGGAAACGAGCTTCTGACCGTAAAAGAATACGAAGAAATTTTTTGGAACCAGCTCTATACCGTAAGCCAGCAGGATACACGGAGCTGGCCCCAGCATATACCGGGAGATCCCCATCATGTCTTATGGGAATTTTGTTTCCACGAAGAACAATATTTTATGTACTGCGGAACTCCTGCCCATAAAAACCGGAAGAGCCGCCATTTTCCTTATTTAATGCTCGCCATTACTCCAAGATCGGTGCTGATACATTTTAATTCTTCAAAATCCCGTTCCTCAAAAATTAAAACGAGTATCCGGAAGCGTCTGGCGGACTATGATTCTGTACCGATTCACCCGGATTTGAACACATATGGAAATGAAGACAACCATGAATGGAAGCAGTATTTTCTGCGAGATGATGACTCTTCCCTTTCAAGGTGCCCCTTTCACCAATTATCCAAGGCAAAGAACATCAAAACAGATCACAAGGAATGAAGCATCTGCATGTCCCGCCGCCCGGGCATGCCTTTTCATTTTTGAATGAAAAAGGGAAAACTGCAGAAATTATAAGGGAGATTTTCAGCTTTAGTTTTTTTAAATAAAGTTTCAAATAAATATATTATGTTAAGTAGAAAGGAAGTGAGAGAATTGATTCAATTTAAGAATATACCCGCATTGCTGATCCTGGATGTACAGCAGGGATTTGATGATCCTTA
This sequence comes from Peribacillus kribbensis DSM 17871, assembly GCF_000430765.1. Taxonomy (GTDB): domain Bacteria; phylum Bacillota; class Bacilli; order Bacillales; family DSM-1321; genus Paraperibacillus; species Paraperibacillus kribbensis. The sequence continues at coordinate 12,928 of NZ_AUMQ01000048.1, forward strand.
CTGGGGCGAGAGAAATAATCCGGAAGCTGAACATAATATCAGCAGGCTTTTAGATGTGTGGAGAAGACTGGGCTGGCAGGTGATCTACTCACAGCACCTATCGCTCCAGCCTCAGTCTCCGCTATATTATAAACATGCAGCAGGTATTGAATTCAAGAAAAGGATTGCTCCACTGGCCGGAGAATCGGTGTTCACCAAAAATGTAAATTCCGCATTCATCGGGACTTCCCTTGAGGTTTACCTGAATGAAAAAAACATCCAGACACTGGTCATTACAGGGCTCGCCACTCAGCATTGCGTTTCGACCACGACAAGAATGAGCAAAAATCTTGGTTTTAACAATTATCTTGTCTGGGATGCTTCGGCGGCTTTTGAAATTACGGATCATCGGAAGGTGCGCTTTTCTCCGGAAGCAGTGCATGAGGCGGAAATGGCTGCCCTGCATAATGAGTTCGCCACGATTACCTATACGGAGGATATCCTGCAGGCTGCCCTTTCTGATGGACAAGCTTAAACGATCACATCAGCAGCAAGCCTTGTTTTGAAATGATATAAAGCCCCAAGCATCCCAGCGTCATTTCTGTGCTTACAAGGCTCAAGAGAAATATTGAATTCATCCCAATATGGGATTTGATTGAGTCTGGCGAGTATTTCCTCGATGAGGTCTTCCCGCTGGCTGATTCCGCCTCCGATGAGGATCTTTTCAGGATTCAGTGTAACAGCCAGATTAAAAATGCCATAGCTGATATTTTTATACCAAGTATCTAAAAGCTCCCCTATTTCAGGGTCTTTTTCTGCTGCAAGGAAAACAGCCTCCCCTTCTGCTTCTACCTCTTTCAGCTGCTTCAGCTCCTTATATCTTTGTATCAGGGCTGAGGTTGAAGCATTTCCATGCATAAATGGCTTGCTTTCTGTTGAGGGAGGCGTGAGCATGAATCCAAATTCTCCGCCTTTGTATCCGCTTCCATGAAGGATCCTTCCATTGATGAAAATCCCCCCGCCAATCCCGGTACCTATGGTCAGACAAATAAAGTTCTGGCAATCTTCGGCGTTTCCATTCAGTTTCTCTGCGAGAGCTGCACAATTTCCGTCATTCTCGATTTCCACCTGGTATCCTGTCATCTGTTCGATTAATTCCTTTAGGTTTTTCCCATCCAGTACCCGGATGCTCCCAGCTCTTTCTGAATATCCTGTTTCAATATTAATGAACCCCGGAAGACTGATGGCTATTCCCTGTATGGCGTGCTCTTTCTTATATTCTGTGATGGCGTGGGTCATCTGATCTAAAAATTGGTCTAAATCAAGGCAGGGAGTTGGATAGCTCCCTTTTTTCAGGAAGCTTCCTTCCCAATTTAAAAGTCCATGCTTCACATGGGTGCCGCCTACATCAAAAGCGATATACAATCTTTTTTCATGCTTGATTTCGTCTATATTTTTCATAGAAAGACCCCGCCTGTCATAGAAAGAATTTTCTATATTTTATAACAATTAAGGGCCGTATGTATAGACTTATCAAGCATTATGACTCTTTTCTTGTTTTCTGCTGAATTTCAGCCACAATAGATACGCCAGGCTGATGACTCCGATGATGACAGCAGCTGCATAAAATCCCATCCGGAAATCCACAACCTTGAGGCTCATAACAAACATAACAAGAATGATCAAGATGGTCGCATATGCTCCCGTATTTCCCCAGATCAGCCTGGATTGAAACGTTTCCTCTTCTCCCCTTTTTCTTTTCCAAATAAGATAGGTCAATAAATTTACAATCCAGTTGAGAAAAGTGATATAAGATGAAGCCGAAATCAAGTAATTATAAAGCTTGGAGGATAATAGAAAGCTCAGCCCCACGACAAGCAATACTGAAATTCCTACCGCAAGCCAGGCATTCCGGTAGAAGCCGCCTTTTGTTCGGGGCAGAAACATATGCGGGCCTTTTTTGGCCTCTGACAGGGACACAAGCATTTGAAGAGAAGAATAATAGCTTGCGGCCATGACCGAAAACGCAGCCAAAATGACGATGAAATTCATAATGACAGCTGCCCAGTCATAGCCGATCACATCAAATGCCTGAACAAATGGAGACTTTTTTTCAGGTACGGTGTTCCAGCTTGTGATAAAGACCAGGACCAGCATGGAGAGAGCATAGAGACCAATGGAACCAAATGTCATGTATCTTGCCGCCTGAGGAATCTGTTTCTCCGGTTTTGATACCTCTGTAGCAGCCATCGCAATGACGCTGATTCCAGAATAAGAAAAAATCACGACCAGCATGGACTGAAGAACCCCAGAGAACCCCTTCGGAAAGAAAGCATGAAAGCTGGACAGCGGTGCAGGAGAAGGAAGGCTTACTCCTTTTGAATAAATCGCATAAACGCCGAGCAGAATGAATGCTAGAATGGCAAGGGCCTTTACAGCGGCCATCCCGGATTCCACTTTGCTGAAAAATTGCATGTTCATGGCGTTGATCAGAATGATAATCACAATAAATGTTGTGGCTAGAATGGCAAGCGGGATATGCGGCAGCCATAAATGGACGAACAAACCCATAGCCAGTGCCTCTGAGCCAATGGAAAGAATACTGGATGCAAAAACGACCCAGCCAAGGAGGAAGCCTGTATATGAACCTAGAAACTCTTCGGCATACACCCGGAAGGATCCGTGCTGCATCCTGTTCACATTAATGCTTGTCATCCCGCCTAATACCTGCATCATTATCAGCCCGCCTATCAAAAAAGAAAGAGACACCGCAGGTCCTGCTTCTCTTACCGCAATTCCGGAACCAAGAAAAAAGCCTGCCCCTATGACCCCGCCAATACCGAGTCCCGCAAGACTGAATGCATTTAATCCCTTATTATATGTATGTTTTCTGGTTTCCTTCATGGAGATCCCTCAACTTGTATTGAATTCTCCATATAATTTGTTCAAGTATCCCGGCTTTCATTCAAGTCAAAAAATAAGCGGCGTTTCTGCTCGACTAGGAACAAAAATGCCGCTTATTGCCTTCACTATTCATTTTTTAATTCCTTCCATTATATTCTCGCTTAATATGGACGATTTTCTTTTCAACACATGCAGTCTTACGCTGTTTAAACAAATACGTTAAATATGAATTCAACTGAAATTGATTTTCTTTAACAAAATGATTCAGAACTAAATTGGTCTCCTTCAAAACGATGAGCCTCCTCTCTTCCCAAATGGCTGCTTCCGACGTGTAGGTAAGTTTGATTATAATTGAAATCGCTTGCAATTTTAATCCTTTTTATGGATAAATGTTTCAACAAATTATCTTCCCCCATTTGACAAACGCAGGATTCTATAAAGAAGTTCAGGTTTTAGAAAGGATCTTTTCGTAGGTTTTTGTTGGTTTTCCACTTGAGGGACCGGGAGATCGCCTCGAATTATGGAAGTTTGACTTGTACGAATCATGGTCTGCCAGGAAGCTGCCCTGCATACGGAAAAAATCCGACGGACCAAACTTCCGCCGGCTCCCGTTTGACTATTCTTATGAATGAACGATGTTATATCGGAAACCCTTAACAAGGATGCCGTCATCAGCTGGTTCAAAATCGAGCTCCGGAACTCTTATAAAACCGAGCTTTTCATATAGCTGGATGGCGCTTTCCATAAAAGCTCCGGTATGAAGGCCGATCGCTGAATAACCTTGCTGCTCTGCCCTTGATATACACTCCTTGACGAGAGCGGAAGCTGCCCCCTTCCCTCTTGCCAGCGGCGCCACGGCAAGCATGCGGATTTCAGGATAGTCCTGTTCCTTCGCAAATCCCTCATAGGCATCACTTTTAGCAGGAAACAGAATGACACTCCCTGCAATTTCCCCATCCAATACAGCGACGATCCGCTCCGCACCAGGCATTTCATCCGCATTGGAGGAAACGGCCTCTTTCAGCGCCTTCCAGTGATCAGCGGGAACCTTAGCCGCATGCTCCTCATAGGCCTCAAGTCTCTGTGTCCTTAAAAAGGGGAGCTCATGGCTCTCTGCATTTCTGATAACAAAATCCTTACTATGAGGAAAGAGGAATTTCTCTATTTTCCCGCTCAATCTTTCTCTATTGTGCGGAGAATTCAAACCTGACAGATCTGGCCCTTTCGGAAGAATGTTCGCTTTTTGAGTTCCGCTTGAAAGATGGGAAGATAGATGATAATGAACCTTGATGGCATGGAAATCAGTGGTGTCACCAAATCCCGGCGTCTGGTAAAGGTCCCGCAAATACCCCCAAAGATTCGGAAAATCAATGATGCGGTTCCTATTGGTTTTAAATGCGGAATAATAGGCGGCATCAAAACGGATCAGTGTGGCATAAAGCCTCACATCTGAATCTGTAATATAATCCCCAAATAAAAAGCGCCTGCCCGAAAGCCTTTCCTCCAATTCATCAAGTCTTGCAAACAAAGCGTCATATGCCTTCTCATAAGCTTCCTGTTCCGCCGCAAAGCCGCATTTATACACCCCGTTATTCACATCATGAAAAATCATGTCATTCAGGGAATCAATTTCTTCCCGCAGCGCTTCCGGATAAAGATCTGGAGCATCCTTTTTATGAAGGGGTTTCCAGGCAGTCTCAAAATAATTGGTTAATCTGAAATAATCATTGTTTACGGCCTTTTGCTCCACAATATCCACCATAACAGGCACTGTCGGCCTTCCGCTGTATTCAGGATCCGTCTTTTTGTAGATCTCACTCAAATAGCGGATGCCCAGCACCGGATCCACGTTATCCGGATCCAGCGAAAATTCCCAATCCACATGCGGCAGATCAGGACGCATCGGGCTGGAAGTTCCCAAACTAATGGCATCCTCAAGACCCAATAGGCTCCTTACAATTACTGACCTATGCGCCCATGGACACACAGCAGACCACAGGAGCCTGTACCTTCCCTTTTCAACCGGAAGGCAGCCCTCTTCCTCCCCAAACGGAGTTGTAAACCGATTTACCTGTCTGTTAAATGATCCATCTTCCTTTATTTCTGCCGCAATACTTGAGGGTTTCTTAATTTCAGGCATAGGCCCACCTCTTCACTTTTTGGATTTATTTAGAAATAATACTATTATAAAATACACAGGGAGTCTTTGATAGTAATAGAATGAAGATTTCAGTAGATAAAAGAAAAATATCTCCGCGTAGAGATGATTGATGGAACAACACCGTTGGGAGTTTTACATATAGAAACTTCTTTTACTTTAAAGAATGATAGCTATCGGCTACCGGGCAAATCCTTAAGAACGCTCCTATAGGACAGCTTTCCTGCAAGCCGGGCATGGGTTTGTCCTTTAGAGAGCCTCTAAGGGACATTTTCGCAGCAGTCTGGTACCTTTTGTCCTTTAGAGAGATTAAGTCTATATAATTGTGTAAAAAGAAAAAGGGCCACATCAGCCCTCCATGTTACAATGTTTTCAACCACGAGAAACATTCACAGGAGGATCTGATGATGACCCAAATTAATTTTACACTAGATTTCGATAAACTTAAAGCTGAGATTGGACAATCTGACTTGAACGATGTTGTGAAGTCTTCCTTGGTACTTATCTTAAATCAGTACATGGAGACAGAAAGGGATCAGTATATCCAGGCCGGTTCCCATGAACGGTCATCAAACCGTACGGATTACCGAAATGGCTACTATGAAAGAGAAATGATTGTTTCCTCAGGAAAGCTGCGTCTTAAAGTTCCTCGGA
>NZ_AUMQ01000049.1 GCF_000430765.1 Peribacillus kribbensis DSM 17871
TGAAATGACTATTGAAGAACTTGACCTTTCTGTTCGTTCTTATAACTGTTTAAAGCGTGCTGGAATCAATACCGTTCAAGAGCTTGCTCATAAAATTGAAGAAGTGAAAGCGAAATTAGAAGAACTAGGCTTAGGTTTACGAAAAGACGACTGATTGTTTCATGCAGGTCCTTTCCTGACCAGGCTAAATAGATAATGACTTCAAAAAAGGAGGGAATCTCTCAATGGGTTACAGAAAGTTAGGACGCACTAGCTCTCAACGTAAAGCTTTACTTCGTGATTTAGCAACTGACCTAATCGTAAGTGAGCGTATTGAAACAACAGAAGCAAAAGCGAAAGAATTACGTTCTGTTGTTGAAAAAATGATCACTTTAGGTAAGCGCGGTGACTTGCATGCACGCCGTCAAGCTGCAGCATTCATCCGTAACGAAGTAGCAAACGCTGAAAGCGGGCAAGATGCTCTTCAAAAATTATTCAGTGATATCGCACCTCGTTATGAGGAACGTCAAGGCGGTTACACTCGTATCATGAAAGTTGGTCCACGTCGCGGAGACGGCGCACCAATGGTAATTATCGAGTTAGTTTAATAGCGGTATAGGAAGGGCAGGACAGTTCCGAACTAACTTGTCTTTGCCCTTTTTTCTTATCAGTTAAACCAGGCTTTTTATGCAATTGCAATACGCTAATAGAGTGTTACGATGACCGGTGATTCTGTCCGGCCCGTCTAGCTCTCGCACCCCTCCTGCTTTCATGCCGATGAAAGTGTCATATGCTCTTATTTGATATAGGATGCTCTAAGCTGTTCTTAATCCAGGAAAAGGCTTTGCCTTTCTTGTGGTAGGGGTGCAGCGTTTTTTTATACCTTTTTTTAGAAGAGAATAGCAGAGACAGAGGAGGATAGGAGTTATGGGAGAAATGGGAGAAACGATTGTGAAGCTCGAACAGGTTGTGTTTAAGTATGATGGACAAGAGCGTAATGCAGTAGATCACGTTTCCTTTGAAATATTTGAGGGTGAGTGGCTGGCGATTGTCGGTCATAATGGTTCTGGAAAGTCTACTTTAGCTAAATTGCTGAATGGTCTGCTGTTTCCTGAGAGCGGACGCATTCTTGTTAAAGAAAAAGAATTAACAGAAGAAACGGTCTGGGATGTACGGAGACAGATTGGCATGGTCTTTCAAAACCCTGATAATCAGTTTGTCGGCACCACTGTCCAGGATGATGTGGCTTTTGGCTTAGAAAATGCCGGTATCCCAAGAGAAGAAATGATAACGCGAGTCGGCGATGCCCTTCATAAGGTAAACATGGACCAATTTCTTAATCAAGAGCCGCACCATCTATCAGGCGGGCAAAAACAGAGAGTAGCTATTGCCGGAGTTGTTGCCCTTAGCCCTAGTGTCATTATCCTGGATGAATCCACTTCCATGCTGGATCCCAAAGGCAGGGAGGAAGTGCTTGAGACCGTAAGAATGCTTATGGAAGAACGGGGTGTAACCGTTATTTCCATTACACATGATCTTGAAGAGGCAGCCCGTGCTGATCGTATGATTGTTATGAATCAAGGCTCTGTGTATAAAGAAGGAACTCCAAAAGATATATTTCTTCTTGAAGAAGAATTGATCAGTTTGGGGCTGGATATTCCTTTTCCCGTAAAATTGAGCTCCAGCCTGAGAGAACAAGGTATTGAACTGTCCCAAATCCATCTAACCGACGAAGAGCTGGTGAATGACCTATGCGAATTAATCTCCAAAATGTAGAGCACAAGTATCAGGTAAATACCCCCTTTGAAAGGGCGGCATTAACCGATGTAACAATCGATATCCCGTCAGGAACCTATCTGGCAGTAATTGGGCATACAGGGTCAGGAAAATCTACCCTGTTGCAGCATTTAAACGGGCTGCTTCAGCCTACCAAAGGATACATCCAGGTAGGGGAGCAGAGAATCACTGCAGGTAAAAAGGAAAAGAACCTGAAGGCCATCCGGAAGCGGGTCGGGATCGTTTTTCAGTTTCCAGAGCATCAATTGTTTGAAGAGACGGTTTTAAAAGACATTTGTTTTGGGCCAATGAATTTTGGCGTTTCGGAAGAGGAAGCGATCCGCCTGGCCAAAGAATCAATCACCAAAGTAGGACTGGGCGAAGAGATCCTTGAGAAATCCCCCTTTGACCTTTCAGGAGGACAAATGAGGAGAGTTGCCATTGCGGGTGTGCTTGCCATGCAGCCGGAGGTGCTGGTTCTTGATGAACCGACTGCAGGGCTGGATCCTAGAGGCCGCAAAGAAATTATGGATTTGTTTTATTCCATCCACAAGGACTCTGGCATATCTACCATCCTTGTGACCCATAGTATGGAGGACGCTGCCAGGTACGCAGACGAGATTGTTGTCATGCATAAGGGAAGTGTATTTGAAAGAGGGAAGCCGAGAGACATCTTTTCCCGTTCCGCGGAGCTTGCAGAACTTGGGCTTGATGTTCCCAATACTGTGAAGGTGCAGCTGATGCTTGAAAGGTCCACTGGGCTGAAATTTGGACGCATATGCCTGTCCCTGGATGAACTGACGTCTGAAATTGCCGCCAGCATGAAAAGAGGTGATCTTTCATGATGGATAAGCTGATATTTGGCCGTTATGTGCCTGCAGACTCTGCTATCCACAAAATGGATCCACGGTCCAAGCTGATTATGGTATTCTTGTTTGTATTTGTCATTTTCCTTGCAAACAATGTGGTTTCTTATGCATTGGTTGCTGTGTTTACCCTGGCAATTGTCAAACTATCTAAAGTACCGGCACGATTTTTAATAAATGGTTTAAAGCCAGTTCTAATTCTTATTCTATTTACCTTTCTTCTGCATCTTTTTTTCACAAAAGAAGGAGAACTGCTTTATAAATGGAATGTGATTGAAATATACAGCGGAGGCTTACGCCAGGGAATCTTTATATCCCTTCGATTTGCTTTCCTGATAGTCATAACCTCAATCCTGACACTGACTACAACGCCCATCTCCCTTACAGATGGCCTGGAGACACTTTTTAACCCGCTGAAAAAATGGAAGCTGCCCGTCCATGAGCTGGCTCTTATGATGTCCATTTCCCTTCGGTTCATTCCAACCCTGCTTGAGGAAACAGACAAGATTATGAAGGCTCAGGCAGCCAGGGGGACCGAGTTTTCAAGCGGTCCGGTTACAAGCAGGATGAAGGCGGTAGTGCCCCTGTTAATTCCCCTTTTTGTCAGCTCCTTTAAGAGGGCGGAGGAGCTTGCGGTCGCAATGGAATCAAGAGGCTACCGCGGAGGGGAAGGAAGGACGAAATTCAGGCTGCTGCGCTGGGAGAGAAAAGATACGTACTTGGTTCTGGCGATATGTATCCTGGGAATTCTTTTGATCGTATTTCGAACATAATGGAGCCGGAGAATGAAACGATATAAATGCATAATTGTATATGATGGGACCCATTTTGCCGGCTATCAGATACAGCCGCAGAAACGGACAGTTCAGGGGGTACTGGAGTCAATCCTTGAAAAACTTCATAAAGGAAGCAGCGTCAAGGTGACGGCTTCTGGAAGGACGGATGCCGGCGTCCATGCGAGAGGCCAGGTTATCCACTTTGATTCTTCCTTGAATATGGCGGAGGAAAATTGGCTGAAGGCCCTTAATACCCTGCTTCCTGATGATATTTCTGTCAAGGAGATCTCCCCTGTTCCTCCTGATTTCCATGCCCGGTTTGATGCAAAGGGAAAGGAATATCGCTATGTGGTTTCTCTTGAGAAGGACAAAGATCCCTTCCGCCGCCATTTTGCCTATCAGCCAGGCTGGAACCTCAATTTAGAGGCCATGAGAGAGTCTGCCAAGCACTTAATCGGCACTCATGACTTCACAAGCTTCTGCTCGGCAAAGACTGAAGTGGAGGATAAGGTGCGGACCATTATGAATATTGAGCTGATTGAGCAGAAAAATGAACTCATTTTCCGCTTTGTCGGAAACGGCTTTTTATATAATATGGTGAGGATTCTGACAGGCACCATCCTCGAAGCTGGGATCGGGAAGCGAAGACCGGAGGAGCTTAAGGAGATCCTTGAGAAGAGGGACCGTAAGCATGCGGGAAAGACGGCTCCAGGCCATGGCTTGTATCTTTGGAAGGTTTTTTACAGCAGCAGGGATTTGGAAAAAAATTAAAATTTTTTCGAAGGGCTTTTTGTTTGAGAAAAAAAGCTTATGGCTGTAGGGATTGTCCAAGTTTAGGACAACTAATCCTGGTGTAACATTTTCTTGACATTACAGTCTAAAAATTATATTATATCATAGGTATGATATTTAAACCCCACGCTAAGCCCCGGAAGACTTACCGTGATTGATAATAAATATAACCAACGATTTAATAGGAGGATAACCATGCGCACGACATTTATGGCGAAAGCTAATGAAATTGAACGTAAATGGTTCGTTATCGACGCTGAAGGCAAGACTCTTGGTCGCCTTGCAAGTGAAGTAGCAGCTATCTTGCGTGGAAAAAATAAGCCAGTTTTCACACCAAACGTTGACACTGGTGATCACGTAATCATTCTTAATGCATCTAAAGTAAACCTTACAGGCAAAAAGCTTACTGACAAAATCTACTACCGCCACAGCTTACACCCAGGTGGTCTTAAAACTAGAACAGCTCTAGAAATGCGTACAAACTACGCTGAGAAAATGATCGAGCTTGCTATTAAAGGCATGCTTCCTAAAAACTCTCTAGGCCGTCAAATGTTTAAAAAATTACACGTATACGCTGGCAGCGAGCATCCGCACCAAGCTCAACAGCCTGAAGTGTACGAACTACGCGGATAATATAAGGAGGACTTTATAATGGCTCAGGTACAATATTATGGAACTGGTCGTCGTAAGAGCTCCGTAGCACGTGTACGTTTAGTACCAGGCGACGGACGCATCGTAATTAACGGCCGTGATATCAACGACTACATCCCATTCGAAGCACTACGCGAGGTTGTTAAACAGCCTCTTAACAACACAGATACAGTTGGCAGCTACGATGCTCTTGTAACTGTAAAAGGCGGCGGTTATACTGGCCAAGCAGGCGCAATCCGTCACGGTATTTCCCGTGCATTGCTGCAAGCTGATCCAGAATTCCGCGGTTCATTGAAATCTGCAGGTCTACTTACTCGTGACGCTCGTATGAAAGAACGTAAAAAATACGGTCTTAAAGGCGCTCGTCGTGCACCTCAGTTCTCAAAGCGTTAATTATCAACGCTTCAAAGACTCTCAACCGATTTGGTTGGGGGTCTTTTTTATTTCTGAAAAACGCTTTTGACCACATTTTGACCACGATATATTTTTGACCACGTTTTACGCATATATCATAGCTCAATGGACTTTTGAAATTTTTGTGCCGTTTGCTCTTTTATATAATCCGTGACGTGCGTGTAAATATTCATTGTCATTTGAATGTCTGAATGCCCCAAACGTTCCTGGACCTCCTTTATTCTTGCACCAGCCTCAAACAAGAGGGAGGGCGTGGGTATGGCGTAATCCATGGATTAGTGATTGGATGAAGATTATGTTTTTTTATAGAGCTATGTCAAAACAAACAATGGAACACTATCAGCGGTTAAAGCCGGATATTCTGAAAAGAATGCTAGCGTAATTGCCAGTACCATGCTAAAGAAGGAGAAAATAAAAGCCTTAATAAAATCAATAAGTGGAGAAATGGAAATGTCTATTCGGGCCCACTTTTTGATTGATGCAATGGAAGCTCGCAAGGTGTTACGAGAAATCTTAGAAGATAAGGATGTTAATCCTATGATTCGGTATCAAGTTGCGAAAGATTTTCTAGACAGAGCTGGATTTAAGGCCTTGGAGAAACAGGAAGTAAACCAAAATAGTAATATAACAGTGGAGTTCAATATCCCTAGACCTACTAAGAAATAACCCAGGGGAATTTCTCAGAGTGTCCGAGCGATTTATGGTTAAAGGAGGGAATGTGTCCGATTCAAGCGCCTTTTCGGACCTACCCTACGAGATTCTTCGGAATGACTCTAAGGTGAATCTTGGAACCAATTTATTGTAATTTTTTTATTACAAAAAGTGTAGCTTGAATTAAATTTGCACATGACATTTGTCATATCCTAGACATGACATCTGGTACTAATAATGTCCTTATCCTTCCTTTATAATATGAAGTAACAGCACAATAAAAGGAAGTGCATTTGAACAATGACCTTACAAAATACAAAAAACTTGAGGAAACAAATTGCTCCATTTGAAAAATCTACGACGAAGGAAAGTATATGGCAGGTTATCAATACAATCGGGCCATTTATTATCTTATGGTACCTGGCGTATTTGAGCCTGTCCGTTTCTTATTGGTTAACATTAGTTCCAGTTGTGATAGCTGCTGGATTCTTGACTCGTATTTTCATTATTTTTCATGATTGTACGCATCATTCCTTTTTTAAAAGCCGCCGTGCCAATAGAATCGTGGGAACAGGAATGGGTGTTCTAACTTTATTCCCGTTTGATCAATGGGGACATGAGCATTCTGTTCATCACGCTACAAGTGGTAATTTAGATAAGCGAGGCACAGGAGATATTTGGACTCTTACAGTGGATGAATATTTGGCAGCACCGCTTAAACTTCGTTTAGCCTATCGTTTTTATCGCAATCCATTGGTTATGTTTGGAATAGGTCCAATTTATGTTTTCCTTATTAAGAATAGATTTAACAGAAAAGGTGCTAGAAAGAAGGAAAAAAGGAATACCTATTTGACGAATGTACTAATCGTTGTTTTAGCAGGAGTACTTTGCTTGGCAGTTGGTTGGCAGTCATTCCTTTTAGTACAAGGCTCCATATTCTTAATATCAGGTTCAGTGGGCATCTGGCTGTTTTACGTACAGCATACTTTTGAGGATTCTTATTTTGAAGAAAATAAGGACTGGGAATATGTATTAGCAGCAGTGGAAGGAAGTTCTTTTTATAAGCTTCCAAAATTGATGCAATTCCTTACTGGTAATATCGGATACCATCATGTTCATCATTTAAGTCCAAGGATCCCTAACTATAAATTAGAAGAGGCACACAATAATACGCTTCCTTTAAAGAACGTACCGACAATTACTCTTGCTACAAGCTTGCAGTCGATCCGTTTCCGCCTGTGGGATGAGAAAAACAAGAATTTCATCAGCTTTAAAGAAGTAAAATATTTAACGAAGAAAAGTGTTTCTGTTCAAGTGAAACCTGAACTATAACGGGCCAGACTCCCCTTAATCATTCGTATTCAGGGGAGTCTTTTTAATAAAGCCCGATAAGGAGATATCTAAATGATACGAATTGTAATTGCAGAGGATCAGGAAATGCTGTTAGAGGCAATTAGTTCTCTACTCAATCTTGAAGAAGATATAGAAGTTGTCGGGCTAGCGAGTAATGGGGACGAAGCACTTACCCTAGTGCACGAATTGCAGCCGGATGTATGCATCATGGATATAGAAATGCCTGAAAAGAGCGGACTTGAGGCAGCAGAAGCTTTACAGCCATTTGAATACAAGGTAATCATTTTGACAACTTTTAGAAGGAATGGTTATTTTCAACGTGCTTTAAAGGCTAATGTAAGAGGTTATTTATTGAAAGATAGCCCGAGCGACGTGTTAGCCAGCTCGATACGCGGCATCATGGATGGAAAGAGAATTTACTCTCCCGAACTTATAGATGATGCCTCCGATAAAAACGAACGCGAAATGGAAGTGTTAGGACTGATGGCAGATAGTCCTAACTCAAACGAAGCCTCTAATCAGCAAAATAACACGATTGGGACTGTAAGGAAATATCTTTCAACCATTAAAGGTAAAATGAAATTACCGACCGGGTAGAAATATTTTTAATATCACAATAAGGATCCGCTCAGGAACCTACTTTTGACTACTTATGATATTTATATAATATATTTTGAACTCATTTAGTTTGGGAAGGAGTTTTTGTTGATTATAAGGATGGAAACTCACGGTTCCTATTTTTTGTCGGATATCAGTCTAAAGTGGGCCACAGCAAATCTAAAAGGCAGGAATAATGCCTACCAAAATAACAGAATAATTTATGAGACCAGTGCAGAAGGAGTTGTTACGGATGGGCTCTAAGGCACCATAGTTCAAAGACCTTCTTCTCCAGCATTAAACAGTATAGTCTGCACAGCCTATTGGTGAATCGCTGAACTGTGCGATTCATGGATGGCTAACGGGTGCGTTAGTTGAAGAAGATATGCTGCTACGGCAGCCGTATTAGTGAAGCCAATGAGGGTTATATCGAAAAAAACAAAAAAAGGTAAAACTCTGAAAATATAGAGTTTTACCTTTTTTGAAGGGTCATTGCCTTCTATTAATTAAGTTAAGATGATAGTGTTATTAATGTCTGTGATTTCGTCCTCTTACAGATTTCATAATAAAACTAACAATAAGGATTAAAATTATAGCTCCTATCAAAGCTGGAAGAATGGCAAAACCGGCAATATGAGGACCCCAATCACCAAAAATCAATCCGCCTAACCAGGCACCAATAAACCCGGCGATGATATTTCCAATTACGCCTCCTGGAACGTCACGGCCTAGAATCATTCCAGCTAACCAACCAATAATGCCACCTATAATTAATGACCATAAAAATTCCATCATATCAAGTCTCCTTCACTTATTTTCAGCGTCACCGCATATTTATATCTGCCCTCTACAGATATCTTTTAAACCAAAGAAGATTTTTTCAGTCTTTTCCAATAACAAGTGGCGAAAGCTCATTGGCAATCATTGGGTTGCAACCCGAGTGTTTAATAATGGGCAGGTTGAAAATGTTTTATAATCACTGGTTGAAAAGCAAATCCCTAAAACTGAATTCCCGAGAATCAACTTCACCATGCTAAGCTAACGGGTGCGTTAGTTAAAAATCGTTTTATCCGCTTTGCCAGCCTTTTGTTATTGGGCTAAATGAACAGGTTAGAGGGCCCTTACACTTCATCTTTCTTTCGAAATGATCATCGAGTTTCTTAAAAGCGGAATATGTAGAAAAAACACGTCTTTCCCTTGCCCTAATAGAAAGGGAAATAAAATAAACAGGAAGAATAATAGATAGAGTAAATGGATGGTTTGTCGGTGGTTCGTTGCTAAAGTAAAAAATTAATGGTTGTTGTGTTGATGAGTGGGTGGTTGAACGACGTGAAAGGTGTTGAAAGCATTGATGAATCCATATCTAACCATGAAGGAATTGAAAGACCTCCTGCCTGACATTCCCGAAAACAGTCTTAAACGTTATCTTATAGAACATGAAGAATATCTTAATTTCAAAAAAGAACATAATCGCTATAGAGTTCATGTTTCGGAAGTGGAAAAGATTAAACTCATACGGAAGTTTTATTCGGAAGGTTTAAAAAAAGAGGAAGTCAATTCCAAGCTTGAAGAAAGTGGTGTGCGTGTAACCATCACTTATGATCCAGAAGAAAATAAATCTCTTGTTTCCGTAAATCAAGAAATGGAGGATATGAAGAGGCTGATGAGTTTCCTAGTACAACAAAATGAACAAGCCCGTATGAATCAAAATAAAATCAAAAGTCAGAATAAAGACCTTCTTCGCGAGATACAGGAGATGAAAGAGATTATCAAGGAAGTTAGGGGAACTCAGGAAGAAGAAAGGCAAGCCCAGGCGGAAACCTTCTCTTCCCTTTATGATAGCTTGCTTGAGACTAAAAAGTCGCTCCAAGAGACTGCGGTTTATTTAGTGGCCGAAAAAAATAAGATATCCTGGAGGAGTATATTAAGAAAGCTCATTCCATAAATGTAAGGCCCGCCTTCTTCTCCTTTAAAAAGTTTATTTAGATATCTGCCCTCCAGGCTTCTTTAATAATCCACCTTATTTTTCTTTGAACCATACACGGCTCTTAAGCAATTTTACTGTGATATTTAAGGATAATGGCATGAGGACGAATCATCAATGAATAATCTGAAATAAACCTTTCCTTTTTTTGAAAAAGTACCCCTTCACTCTATTCAAGCGGAGCTCGGGCGATCCATTAGTTTACCCAGGCAAGGGAAAGGGGGAGTCATCATCCAGTTCTTTGGAAGGATCATTATGTAAATCGCCCCCTGCTTTTGGCCCTTTTTTATGTGAGTGATTTTTGAATAGTATTCCCATTTGGACATCCGTGTTCCCTTAAAATAATTCCCAAAGTACAATTTGCAATAGAGAAGAATGCTATTTCAAGGCAGGCAGAAACTAAGCTCAGAGAAATCATAGGTGAAGCAGTAAAAAAGGCTAAGGTTTCTCATTAGCCCTTGTCAAACCTGAAAGAGGTGCAGCAATGAATGTCATTACCACATTGAAAGAAAAGCAGCGCGAAAAACAGGTGAAATATGAACGAAAGGTTTTGCGCGAGCTTTCGATAGAGCAATTAAAGAAGCGGGTTCAAGAACAATTTGGCCATAACCGGCTATTCAGCCTTTCCTTTTCACAGGTCCTGGAGGAAGGCTGTTATGATGTTGCGATCGAAGCATATCTCCTCGGAGCCCACTTCAGTAAATTCGGTTATCACGGTGAAAGTATGGAATCGGTGAAAGAAAGGTGCCAGAAGGATGAAAAGCATCTGATTGACACCTTATTTAACTTCCTTTTGTATTGGGGAAAGGCCGAAGCTCAGGATTATATAAGCGAATCCCTCTACTATGAATGTGAACGATATGTGGAACTCTGGTGGCTAGATGGATTTGAAAAAGGACAAAAAATGTATAAAATGCGGCTGCACTAAAGGATAGTTCTAATTCCTCCCCTTGTCCCATATGTTATTATAAATGTTTTTTCTCATACAGACGCTTATAAGGCTGCTGGATCAGAAAGGACTCTTATGAATAACTGGACAAGCGGGAGGTTATTTATTTTGAAGAAGAAATGGAAATACAGCGGGATTGCTATTGGAATAACTCTCTTGTTTTTACTTATAACCTTTAAAATCATTGACCACGATTCGTGGAAGCCATGGAGCCTTCCCTTATCCGGTAAGATCGTCATCATTGATCCGGGTCATGGAGGACCGGACGCAGGGGCTACCAACGGATCTGCCCTAGAAAAGGAGATTGCCCTTTCGGTATCTAAAAAAATCAGGGACTATCTGCAGGAACAGGGAGCTCTTGTCATGCTTACACGAGAGGAGGATAAGGATCTTGCCGATCAAGAAACCAAAGGGCTCAGAAACAGGAAAAGAGAGGATCTAAGAAGAAGAGTGGAGTTTATAAACAAATCGGAGGCGGACCTCTATATCACTCTGCACCTTAATTCCTTTCCTTCAAGCCACTGGAGCGGTGCGCAGACTTTTTATTCTACAAGATACGAAGAAAATCAACGTGCGGCCAAGCTCATTCAGCATGAAATCAGGCGGAGCATGGAAAATACATCCAGGGAAGCCAAGGCACTAAATACTATATATCTCATGAAGAGGGCTACAAAGCCTGGAGCTCTTGTGGAAATAGGGTTTCTATCCAATCCAAGGGAAAAGGTACAGCTTCAAAGCGATATTTATCAGGAAAAAATCGCTTCGGCCATTTATAAGGGAATATCTCGATACTTTACAGAGGAAGACATCAAGTAATTATAATATTCGAGCACCGTTTTTTTGGATGACTGGTTGTTGTGCTATAATGTGTGTGGAAACGAATTCAAACGAGGCGGTGGAGATTTTGTTAACGGAGCAACAAGTAAAAGATGCGATTAAGGGGCTGAAGGACCCATTTCTAAATAAGACTCTTGATGAGCTGAATGCCATCCAGGAGATTAAAATCAAGCCGGAAAAGAATCATGTCAGCGTAAAGGTGGCCATAGCAAAAACAGGGACAGGCGAACAGCTTAAACTGCAGACTGCCGTTGTCGATTCCCTAAAAAAAGCAGGAGCTGCCACAGTAGGCATCCGGTTCTCAGAGCTTCCAGAAGAAGAGCTGCAGCGCCACAGAAGCTCTATGCCTCAGGAAAGCCAGGGACTATTATCACCAGGGGCAAAAACCACCTTTATAGCAATCGCGAGCGGTAAAGGCGGTGTAGGGAAATCTACTGTATCCGTCAATCTGGCCGTTTCCCTTGCCCGCCTAGGCAAAAAGGTAGGTCTGATTGATGCAGACATTTATGGCTTTAGCGTACCAGACATGATGGGAATCACCAAACGGCCTGTTGTCAGAGGGGAGAAGATCATCCCCGTAGAACGGAAGGGTGTAAAAGTTGTCTCAATGGGATTTTTTGTTGAAGATAATTCCCCTATTATTTGGAGGGGGCCAATGCTCGGTAAAATGCTGAACAGTTTCTTTACAGAAGTGGAGTGGGGAGAGCTGGATTACCTTCTTCTGGACCTTCCTCCAGGCACAGGGGATGTGGCACTTGATGTCCATTCTATGTTGCCTTCCTGCAAGGAAATTATTGTGACAACTCCGCATCCTACAGCAGCATTTGTTGCAGCCCGTGCGGGAGCTATGGCTATTAAAACAGAGCATGAGGTAATAGGGGTTATCGAGAACATGTCCTATTTTGAAAGCCAGGTTACCGGAGAAAAGGAATATGTATTCGGAAAAGGCGGCGGAGAAAAGCTTGCTGATGAATTGAATACAGAGGTACTTGGCCAGCTTCCGCTTCAGCAGCCGGATTGGAACGATGAAGACTTCGCTCCATCCATCTATGCGGAAGACCATCCAACCGGGAAAATATTTACGAATATTTCTGAAAGAATTGTGACTATCTTAGGTTAATACTAGAAGGGCTGCCTGAATGTGTTGTTCTCAGGCAGCCCTCTATTTATTGTCCTCCGCCTTGCCCGCCGCCGCCTTGACTGCCACTTTGCTGGCCGCCTCCGCTTTTTTGTTTGGACGAAGGAATTTCCTGTGCGGCTTTGATGAAAATATCCTGCATTCTAACCTGGAACAGCGGGCTTTCCATGGTTTCGAGCATCAGTTTTTTGATGCTGTCCCTGTATTTTTGACTCTGCAGCACCTTGAGGTATTCATCCTCAAGCTGAGGATCCTTCATAAGCCCCAGGATCTGCTGCCGGTAGCCTGGATCCTTCATAAGGTCCTTTAAAAGCTGTTCGTGCTCCCCTTTTAAGCTTTTAGCGTAGGCTGAAGCAAATTTGGGATCTTTAAAATTCTTTTCCCAGAAAGATTTTCCCTGGTCAGTTGTCAGATTCTTTTCGATTGTCGACGTGACCAGTTTATCATCTAAAACGAACTGCTCCCTCATTTTGGGATCAGTTAATACTTGCTGAAATGCTTTTTTTCCATCTTCTGATTTGATAATGTCTACGACCATTTTTTTTGTTTCTTCGTAGTCCACTTTCTCTGCTTGGTGTGTTCCCTGATTTTGATTACACCCGGCTAATGCGAGGAAAAAGGAGGAGATAAGAAGAAGCAAGGCTCCGTATCTCATTGGGAAACCCCTTTCTTATTTCGGATATTCTTAATATGATGTTACCCGGGACAAATTATTCTCTTTTCAGATGGCACCTAGATTTTTCTAATGCAGGTTGGTACAATCAGGAAGACAATAAGAAAAACGTTGGGGGAAAGAAAATTGAACAGCCGGAACCTCGTTAGATTTTTATTCACAACATTGATTTTAGGTGGAATAACAGCGGGTTTGATCGGACTCTTCGCAAGGTGGGGAGAACTTGAACCTCTTCTTGGGAAAAGGGAATTCGGTGAATTCTTCATGACCTTGCTCATGCTTGTCGGCCTTGGTTTGTTATTCAGCGTAATCAGCCAGTTGAGTTTTTTTGCCTATTTAACCGTCCATAGGCTGGGACTGGGAATCTTCGGAACTGCCTGGAACGGAGTACAGATTGTTTTGATTGCCTTTTTATTATTTGATTTAATTTATTTTGCTCCAATATGGTTTGGTGATAAAGGTGATCGCTGGATGTATGCAGTCTACAGTGCGGTTCTCTTGATTGTAGGACTGGCTGCTGCCTGGTATAAAGTTAACCTTACCAATAAAAGGGCATTTGTTCCGGCTGTCTTTTTCATGACGGTTGTTACTGTTATTGAATGGGTGCCTGTACTGAGGACCAATGATAAAAACTGGATGCTTTTTATGCTGATTCCGCTTCTGGTATGCAATGCCTATCAGCTGCTTACCCTGGGATCCTTCAATGCGAGGTCTCAAAGGGAGGTAGAGTTGAAATAAATTAAACCGCCTTCGGAGGCGGTTTTTATTTTGTATTTTGATGGTCCGGAAGCTTATCTTATTTCCTCGCTTTTAGCTTTTGAGTTCGCAATCATCTCCGAAACACTGATAAATTTCATCCCTTTGTCCTTCAAAGTGCGGATGACAAGCGGCAGGGCCTTGGCTGTTTGTTTGGCAGAATCAGAGGCGTGCATAAGGATGATCTCTCCCTTTTCAGCTCCATCAACATTCGAAACGATCTTTTGAACCCCTGGATTCGTCCAATCCTCCGAATTGAGACTCCAGTGGACCACGGTATATCCATACCTTTCGCCAACCTTTAGAAGCCTCTTATCAAAATGCCCGGTAGGTGACCGGATCAGCTCAATATCTTTTACATTTAACTTTCGGAACACTTCCTGGGCTTTGGAAATATCACGGGCGATTTCCTGCTCCTCCATATTTGAATAATCCTTATATCCATAACCGAGCATGCCGATTTCATAGCCCTGTTTGACAATCCGCTCTACAATCTGCGGATGCCTCTCCGCCCATGAACCAGAAAGGAAGAAGGTGGCTGAAGGAACCTGCTCCTTCTTTAATACATCCAGTATAGGCTCGGCCCGTACATCTCCCCATCCAATATTAAAGGTGAGAGCCAGATCTCTTTCTCCCTTATAGATGGCTTTTGGCCCTGAAGCGGTGGAAAAAACGGAAAAGTGATAAACAGACTGGGCATAGAAGAATAGAGCGGTAAAAAAAGCAGCGATAATAACAAGTGTATATTGCTTCACCCTTTTGATGTGCGCTGAATAAAAATGATTCATTATGGTCACCTCGTCCATGGACTCTTGTCTACATCCTATGCATCTGTGAAATAAATAGACCAAAACAAACATAAATACGGGCTGCATGGTGAAAAATAGGTAAAAACATACAGGAGTGGTCTTATGATGGGTCTTTTGGTAACTGAAAAAGAGATAAGAGAAATGGAGTACTTGATCAAAAGAGAAATGGACGAAATATTATTTGATTTAAGCGACTCTCGAATTGAACTTATTGTAAAACGGTCCATGGAGGAACGATATAAAATCTTATTTAAGTTATTCAAAAGAGTAGCACCGCCGAAGGAATGTCTCCTTTATATGCGCACATCTGAAAAAGAAGGGATGGAGAGAAACTAATCAAGCGGGATAAACCTTATAAAGTTTATTTCGGTACCCAGAGGATGGGGAATGGATGAGCTTTGGCTCATGGATCAAGTGTCTGCTATTCTTGCAGTAGTGAAAAGATAACTGGGAAGCGGTTATCATGAACGAGTGTACGAGATCACGGACTTACCTGATGGCTGGACCATAAAATGGAGATTTACGGTCATTTCCTGGATTTTAGGATCATTAGATAATATAAGATCATATTTTAAACCAGCGCTTCCTCTGATCAACAACAGGCACCTGGCCTCATAGATCATTTAACCTGCTGAGGGATCCGGAATTTTGGCCCTATACTACTTGCCGTCCAGCCCAGTAACGTGGAGCAGCCAGGGTCTTATTTATACTGCAAAATTATCTTAAAAAAGTCATTGACGAAGCGCTTGGCAGCTGGTATAGTTATAAACGTTGCTGCTGAACAACACAAACTCACTTAAAAAAGTTGAAAAAAGTTGTTGACAACAACGAATTAAAGATGTTATATTAAGGAGGTCGCTTCTAACGGAGTTGACCATTACTGATTAACATGAATGCTCTTTGAAAACTGAACGAAACAAGACGCCAACGTTATTTTCTT
>NZ_AUMQ01000050.1 GCF_000430765.1 Peribacillus kribbensis DSM 17871
TCGGCTTCGCCTGCGGGGTCTCACCTGTCCCGCTGCTCCCGCTTAAAAAAACGGAGAACGACGGTGCTTTTCTAACTAAATTGGCAGGCTGGATTAGGACTATAAATTATAAATTAAGTAATTTTAAGATTATAATGTCTCCGCATTATTCATGGTTTCCGGAAATGTTCCCCGGGGTTTGAAGGCGGAAAGGAGGATAAAGCAAATCAGGAAAATGCTGCTGATTACATAGAAAAAGGCTTCTCCTTTGAAGAATTGGATAATGAGACCTCCAAAGAAGGGGCCTGCAAGACTTCCCAGACTGAAGCAGATACCGCACATTAGATTCCCTGCCGGCAGGAGGCTGGACGGAGTTAAGTCTGCCATATAGCTGATTCCGAGAGAAAATGTCGATCCTGTCAACATGCCTGCCAGCAGCAGGGAGATGAACAGTCCTGTGACGGAATTTTTGCTTAACCCCGCAAGAGTGAAGAAGGTAAATCCGGAAAGCATGACAGCGATCAAGACCTTTTTCCTTCCGAATTTGTCACTCAGAATACCGAGCGGAAACTGAAACAGAATAGCTCCCACAGCGAAAGCGGGAAGCAGGAGGGACACTTCTGATACTGTGATCCCATTCCGTAAAGCATAAACAGGGAAGCTTCCATTTAAGGATGCCTCAACAAAACCATAGGAAAAAGTAGGCAAAAACGCCAGCCATGCATATTTTGCGGCTCTGCCAAACCTGTTAATTGTCCCTCTAAGAGAAATGGTTTCAACTGATTTCTCTGGATAGTCATTTTTCAGTATAAACAAAGTGAGCCAGGCAAGCATGCTGATGCCTGATGATAGATAAAAGGGCAGCTTTTCATTAAATTCCACCAGATTTGTAAGTGTAGGGCCGGCAGCAAATCCCAGCCCGAAAAATAGCCCATAGATGGATACATTCCGTCCGCGTTTTTCAACTGGGGAAGAGGCGGTAATCCAGGTTTGTGTAGCGAAATGCAGCATATGGTCGCCAACTCCGATAAACAGCCTTAAAATAAACCAGAACCAAAGAGAGGTCCATAATGGAAATAAGAAGAGGGACACAAATACCGTACATCCTCCGATTATGATCATCTTTTTATAGCCCAGCTTCCTTAGGGGGGCTTCCATAAATGGAGAAGCGAGCAGGATTCCTATGTAAAGACCCGTTGCATGGAGTCCGTTTATAGAAGAACTGACCCCGTGCTTTTCAAATATAACTGCCAATAGAGGCAGAAGCATTCCTTGTGAGAATCCCGAAATGCCTACGATGCTTACCAATACCCAAAATTGCAATCTTGTTAGTTTCATTTTGTTCTCCCTGAGCAATTATAATAATAGATGTTACTAGTTTGGTTCAGGATTAGGCAAGTAAAAAATGAGGTAAAGAAGCATATTGCTTTAGGAAGAAAGAACCTTGGAAACGTACATAACAAAGAAATCGCATTAAACTTTGGAGGGGAATAATGGTCAATAAGATTTTCTTGATATTAGTGATTATTGGAGTACCACTATCTGTTATTGGAACATTCCTGCACTTCTCGACAATTCTTATGTTTCTTGTCTATTGCCTTACCATTATTGCCTTATCAAGCTTTATGGGCCGGGCAACTGAGAGTCTCGCCATTATAACCGGGCCCAGAATTGGGGGACTGCTGAATGCTACGTTCGGCAATGCAGTGGAGCTGATTATATCCATCTTTGCGCTGCAGGCGGGATTGGTCGGAGTCGTGCTTGCATCTTTGACGGGATCGGTAATCGGGAATCTGCTTCTGGTGGCAGGACTTTCCTTTTTTATTGGAGGCCTGAAATATAAAAGGCAGAAATTTAATGTATTTGATGCGAGGCATAATGCTGGACTGTTAATTTTTGCTGTTATTATTGCTTTTGTCGTACCGGAAGTATTCAGCATGAATATGACTTCAACGAAAACGCTCAAGCTAAGTGTGGGAATATCCATTACGATGATCGTGTTATATCTTGCTGCCTTATTTTTCAAGCTGGTAACTCACCGCGGGGTCTATCAGCATAAGGAAGAGATAAGGAAGGTGGAGGAAGAACCGGAATGGAGCAAGGGAAGGGCCATTACAGTACTGGCGCTGGCAACTGTGGCTGTAGCTTACATCTCTGAGCATTTAGTTCATACCTTTGAGACAGTCGGGAAAACATTCGGCTGGACGGAGCTCTTTATCGGGATTATTGTAGTAGCAATTGTAGGGAATGCAGCCGAGCATGCATCAGCCGTCATGATGGCCTTTAAAAATAAGATGGACATTGCGGTTGAAATTGCGGTAGGCTCCACTTTGCAGATATCCATGTTTGTGGCACCGCTCCTTGTGCTGGTCTCCCTATTTTTCTCAAAATCAATGCCCCTGGTATTCACATGGCCGGAATTAACTGCCATGGTTACATCTGTACTGCTCATGATTATTATTTCAAATGATGGAGAAACCAATTGGTTTGAAGGACTGACCCTCCTGGCAGCTTATGTGATCATGGGAATTGGCTTTTATCTTTTATAACGCAAAAATGACTCTGCCGCTTGGGAACGGCAGAGTCATTGATTTTTTAAATAACGTTTAAAGGTACAAAAGCATTTACAGTGGTCCTCTAGCTGATTCACCCCCTGTTGTTTGCTGCACAGCGAAACCATTCTTTCCATTAAACCAACTTTTCACCCGTTTAAAGCTGAAATCAGTTTGTATAGGCATACCTCCCTATATATAGATGGGTATGAAACGATTTCGCCTCCTTCCTTTATTATAAAGATAGTATAACAAAAATATTAATAATTGTAAATCTTCTGAATTTTACAATTATATTACAATGACGCGATAAATTTATAAGGCCTCCGCATAAATCCCAAATAAGATAAGCATCATAAAAGAAAAGTTATATAAAGCCAATAAGGAGTGTGCAGCATGTTCAGACTCATTTTATCCTTATCACTCAGCTTCTCCCTTATTGCCTTATCAGGGCCGTCTTCAATGGCAGCAGGGAAGCATCAGAATAACACCAGTCCAAAAACCGCTGTTCCTCAGTCTGTTCTAAATATTGCTAAAGAAAATACGTATCCGAATGCCTCACAGGACATGCCGTATCTTCAGCCAAGCAAGCTGACCAGGCAGCTGACCAAATCGTCCAATGTGAAGATTGAAAATCCAGAGCTGATCAGAATGCTTAATGAATCCAATATCAATAAATCTCCCTTTGCCCTTGGATACCGGGCAACCATATACTTGGGCCATTGGGCGCTGAACTATCAGTCTCTAGAGAGTTCTCCTAATTGGGAGTATCAGAAGGTGAATACAAATTACTTTGACAACAGGGGAGGAATTGCCCCCTATCAGATTCATTATGTACAGGAAGCGCAAAAAACCGTGCGCGGCGGATTGACTGCCAAAATACCGGAGGCTGAAGATGTGCATAAAATGATGCTCCTGAAGGCAGCCAACAAAACCGGGCTTCCTCTTGCCTATGAAGCGATTATCGGCAATGGCACAAAAAAGGACCGGATTTACAACATCCCTGCTAACAGGACCGGTTATCTCCATGCCTATGCATCTGCTGTCAATGAAAAAGGCAAAGTGACGTATGGGGAAGTATATTTAATCTTAAAAGGCACAAAGCGCTATATTTCCGTAAAAAATGTTACATCCCAGGGGATCGGAGCCTGGATCCCTATCCAGGACCATCTCTCCTTCAGTTTCATGGTATCGGCAAGATAAGTGCGAAAACTCCGTTCTTAAAGAAGAATGGGGTTTTTTGTGTAAATGAGGGAATGAGAAACAAGCATGTCTCAAAATTTGGACTGAAATAAAAGCCTTAAATGAACAAATAATAATCAAACAACCTCCCTAACGCCTATTTTTCATTGCGCTCTTCTCCTGAATTGGGTAGGATATTAGAGACGGAAGGAGAGAAATCACCTTGGGAAAAGCGATTGAAAATAAAGATGGACAGGTAGCCTATTTAAAGCAGAGGCTATCCATGTTTTTAGACGTACTGGACAGTATCGATCCTGAAGAAACAGAGCTGGAAGACATTGACCGCTTGATTGAAATGCTGGATGATCTAGAGCTGAAGGTCAATCAATTCTCTAAAGAATAGAAAAAAGGTGAATCAAGCCCGGGAGGCAGGATTCACCTTTCTTTCTTTACTTACCATCCAATCTTCTTTCAGGATCGAATAGATATTCGCATCATGAGAGCGTCCATTCTGAAAAATATAGCCCCTGAGCAATCCCTCCTTTTGGAAGGCATGCCTTTCTAAAAGCCTCTGAGAAGCAGCGTTGTCCGGGTATGTAACAGCGCCAATCCTGTATAAACCAAGATCTTCATATCCATATCGAAGCAATTCCTCTACGGCTTCGGCTGCCAATCCTTTCCCCCAATAATCAGGATCCAGCTCATAGCCGATTTCTGCTCTTTTGTTCCATGTCTGCAGATTATTAAATCCGGCCGTTCCGATCAATTCATTATTTTCCTTTAAAATCAGTCCCCACCGGATCGATCTTTTTTCATTAAACATCCTCTGAAACGAATGGATAAGGTTTACGGCATTTTCTATCGAAGTAAAGGTATCCATGCCATAATAGCGTGTTACCTCCTCATTCGAAAAAATCTCATAAAGTCTTTTGCTGTGGTGTTCTTTCACTTCTGCAAGCAAAAGCCGTTCTGATTCAAGCTCAATAAACAAGTCCTTTCCCCCTTTACACGGTCTGTAAGTAATTCTTCACAGACAGGAAAATTCCTTCTTTGAATCCGTAAAGGTTTGGGAGCGTTTGCAATATTGCCTTTCCGAATAAACAAGATAGGGGTATAATGGATTTGTGAATTTTTATAATATTGTAATATAACAAAGATAGA
Organism: Peribacillus kribbensis DSM 17871; assembly: GCF_000430765.1. Lineage (GTDB taxonomy): Bacteria > Bacillota > Bacilli > Bacillales > DSM-1321 > Paraperibacillus > Paraperibacillus kribbensis. The sequence continues at coordinate 4,875 of NZ_AUMQ01000050.1, forward strand.
ATCATTCTGGGAGTATGAGGGGGACAAGCAAGTGAATACAGAAAAACTTCAAGAGAGCATGTATCAATTAATTGTAGAAACATCCACCAATCTGCCAAAAGACGTCAGGCGGGCTATTAAATCAGCGAAAGAGCAGGAAAGTGCTGGAACGCGGGCAGCGATGAGCCTGGATACAATTGCAGAAAACATTCAAATGGCGGATGAAAATATTTCACCGATCTGCCAGGATACAGGATTGCCGACATTTAAGGTGAAAACACCGGTAGGAGTCAACCAACTGGAGATCAATGCGGCGATTCTGCATGCCATTCAGAAAGCGACACAGGACGGCAAGCTCCGCCCGAATGCCGTGGATTCACTGACAGGGGAAAATAGCGGTGATAACCTGGGGCTTGGTGTGCCAGTTATCAAATATGAACAATGGGAACAGGATTATATCGATGCCCGCCTGATTTTAAAGGGCGGCGGCTGTGAAAATAAAAACATCCAATACAGCCTTCCTTGTGAGCTGGAAGGATTAGGACGCGCGGGCCGGGATCTTGACGGAATCAGAAAGTGCATCCTCCACTCTGTATATCAGGCTCAGGGACAGGGATGCAGCGCAGGTTTCATTGGCGTTGGCATCGGCGGCGACCGCAGTTCAGGCTATGATCTTGCAAAGGCACAGTTATTCCGGGAAGTGGAGGATGTCAATCCAAATGAAGATCTCCGCTCCCTTGAAGAATATGTTCTAGAAAATGCGAACAAGCTTGGAATCGGAACCATGGGCTTTGGCGGAGAAACGACACTTCTTGGCTGTAAAATTGGTGTCATGCACCGCATTCCGGCAAGTTTCTTTGTTTCGGTTGCCTATAATTGCTGGGCGTACCGCCGCCAGGGAGTAAAGATTTCCCCTGAAACCGGTGAAATCCAGGAGTGGTTCTATCAGAGCGGTGAAAAAATCAGCTTTGCTTCCCAGGCGGACCATGAAGTGGCAGCAGCCGCTGAAGCGCCGGCAGTTAATGAGGTTATTCTTCAGGCACCCATCACTGAGGAACAAATCCGAGAACTTAAAGTCGGTGATGTTGTCCGCATAAATGGAATGATCTACACAGGCAGGGATGCCATTCATAAACATTTATCCGAAAATGAAGCACCAATCGACCTTAATGGCCAGATAATCTATCACTGCGGCCCGGTCATGCTGAAGGATGCAGATGGACAATGGCATGTCAAAGCAGCCGGCCCAACGACCAGCATCCGCGAGGAGCCTTATCAAGGAGACATCATGAAGCGCTTCGGCATCCGTGCTGTGATTGGAAAAGGAGGTATGGGGCCGAAAACACTGGAAGCCTTAAAAGAACACGGGGGCGTCTACCTCAATGCCATCGGAGGGGCAGCCCAATACTATGCTGACTGTATAAAATCAGTCGAAGGTGTGGACCTGATGCAGTTCGGCATCCCAGAAGCCATGTGGCACCTTAAAGTAGAAGGCTTCACCGCAGTTGTCACCATGGACTCCCACGGCAACAGCCTCCACCAGGACGTAGCCATGTCCTCACTCGAAAAACTGAGCCAGTTTAAAGATCGGGTGTTCAACTAAAAGCGGAAAGCGGTGCTTTTCAAACATAATTGATGTAAAGCAGGTGGAGAAAAACGAAAAGTTTTCTCCACCTGCTTTTGTTTTTGTTACTGATTTTACTGGCTTTCTGGACAGCTGCTTCTTTGGTAAATTTTCACCTGTCATGTTTTCGTGCTGGAGTAAAACAATAACCGTAAAACAAAGTTCAATTCCAGGAGGATGACAAAATGAAAAAGCTCATGTATCTCATGATAGGTATGATCCTGTATTTTCAATTTGTCCATACAGGCTTTACTTCCAGTTCAAATGAGCGGTACAACTGGGGGTTTGCAAAGGGACATGGCGGAAAGCCTGCTGAGGCCGGCAAGAATCTGGACGATATGCTGAAAAGGCACGGGGCCATTTATAAGGGAAATATTACCAAAAAGGATATATATTTAACCTTTGACAATGGCTATGAAAATGGATATACTTCGAAAATCCTAGACGTGCTGAAGAAAGAAAAAGTACCTGCTGCTTTTTTTGTGACAGGCCATTATTTACAATCCGCGTCAGATTTGACGAAAAGGATGGTAAAGGAAGGCCATATAGTTGGGAATCATTCATGGCATCATCCTGATTTAACAACTAAATCAGAAGCGGAAATTGTGAAGGAATTAGACTCTGTGAAGCTTGAGACGGAAAAGCTTACCGGCCAGAAAGGGATGGTTTATCTTCGTCCGCCAAGAGGAGTATTCAGTGAACGCACCATGGAGATTGCGAATGCGCACGGCTATAAGCATATTTTTTGGTCACTCGCATTCGTAGACTGGAAGGTGGATTCTCAAAAGGGGCCGATGTATTCCTATAATCATGTTATGCGCCAGATCCATCCGGGAGCCATTATCCTGCTCCACACCGTTTCAAAGGATAACGCCGATGCCCTGGATAAAATCATCATTGATTTAAAGAAGCAGGGATATACCTTCAAATCACTTGATGCCCTGATGATGGGAAAGGATTTAAAAGACCCTATGCTGTATTAAGCTAATTGGAAAACATGCTATAATAATGGAAAATTGGCTTATGGGAGGGCTCTGTCTGTGTGGACTGAAACCATTCACGTAATACCGCCTTACAATTTTGATCTTGTATTGGACAGACTGTCAAATGACCCTCTGCATGCTGTGGATACATCAGGACGCAGCATCTTGGTACCCCTTTATGTGAAAGAAGAACCAATAGCTGTTAAAGTCCAGGCAGCGGGGACTACAGACTCGCCTTCCTTCAGAATTTCCGGTGATCGGGAACCGCAAAGGGAAGAAGCTATGGAAAGAATAAAAAAAATCTTTGGCTGGCATCTACCCTTGGAAAATATACAGAACCATTTTGAAAGTTCCGCTTTAAAGGGAATTTTTCAGGAGCATAGAGGCACGCCCTTAATATTGGACTTTGATCCTTATGGCTGCCTTGTGAAATGCATCGTCCATCAGCAGCTGAACCTGAAATTCGCCTACACCCTGACTGCCCGCTATGTAAAAGCCTATGGATTCCAGGTTGATGGCGCCTGGTTTTATCCACCTCCCCAAAAGGCCGCAAAATTATCGGTGGCAGATTTACGGGAACTTCAGTTCAGTGCAAGAAAGGCAGAATATTTGATTGGAATCTCACAGCTTATTGCAGATGGAGAGCTTAATATCAGAGAGCTCAGCAGTGAGCCGGATGAAATAGTTATAGAGCAGCTTACAAAAATAAGGGGAATCGGACGCTGGACTGCCGAAAATTTCCTTCTTTTTGGACTCGGAAGGCCCAATTTATTCCCCAAAGCAGATATAGGCATTCAAAATGCGATAAAGAACCTTTTTGATTTAGAGAAAAAACCGACACAAGAACAAATGGATACATACAGCGAAGGCTGGAATCCATATTTAAGCTATGCTTCTTTATATTTATGGAGGAGCATTGAAAAACGGAGTGAAACATAATTGAACCAGCAAGAAGTAAAACTAGAACAGGGCCAGACCATTCCCCTGACCATTAAAAGGCTCGGCATTAATGGCGAAGGAGTAGGCTATTTTAAAAGGCAGGTAGTATTTGTGCATGGAGCCCTGCCTGGGGAAGAGGTAGTGGCAGAGGTCACGCGCATTCACCCGAAATTTGCAGAAGCCAGCATTAAAAAGATCCGGAAAGAATCAGCAGATCGCGTTACGCCGCCCTGCCCGGTATATTATGAGTGCGGTGGCTGCCAGCTTCAGCATATCGGCTATGACAGGCAGCTGAAGGAAAAACGAGATATTATTGTCCAAGCCCTTGAACGACATGCGAAGGTTTCTGGAGAGAGCATTGATATACGTGAAACGATCGGCATGGAAAATCCTTGGCACTATCGGAATAAGAGCCAATTCCAGGTCGGCACGAATCAAAATGGAGAAATTATTGCGGGTCTTTATGCCTTGAATACACACCGCCTGATTGATATCCCGGAATGCATCGTACAGCATCCGAAAAGCAACCGGGCAACCCGGATTGTCAAGAAAATCATCGCTAAACTGCAGATCCCTATTTATAATGAGCGCAAGAAAAAAGGGGTGGTCCGGACCGTTGTTACACGGGTGGGCTTCAATACAGGAGAGCTGCAGATTGTCATCATAACTGCTACAGACACCCTGCCTAAACGGGACGAACTGATAGCTGAAATAAAGAAACAGCTGCCGGAAGTGAAATCGGTAGTACAAAACATAAATTCCAAAAATACTTCCATGATATTCGGGGAAAAGTCCATACACTTATCCGGCGAAAACCTCATCCGGGAAACCCTGGGGGACATGTCCTACGAGCTTTCAGCACGGACCTTCTTCCAGTTGAATCCCATTCAGACTGTAAAAATGTATGATGAGGTTAAAAAAGCCGCTGGGCTGACTGGAACGGAACGTGTTGTGGATGCCTATTGCGGTGTAGGGACCATCGGATTATGGGTAGCTGATTCTGCTAAAGAAATCCGGGGGATGGATGTCATCAAGGAATCCATTCAGGATGCCAGGAAAAACGCAGCCCGCCATGGAGTGAAAAACGCAAAATACGAAGTAGGCAAAGCGGAGGACATCATGCCAAAGTGGATCAAAGAAGGCTGGAAGCCAGATGTCCTTATCGTGGATCCACCAAGGACGGGACTCGATGATAAGCTCCTTCAGACGATCATCAAGGTCAAGCCGAAGAAAATAGTGTATGTATCCTGCAATCCTTCGACACTGGCGAAAAACATCCAGACTCTAAGCAGGCTGTACAAGGTGAATTCCATCCAGCCGGTGGATATGTTTCCGCAGACAGCTCAGGTGGAGAGTGTTTCGCAACTCATTTTAAAGAAAGGCAACTAACCCTTTTGGGAGTTGCCTCTCATGTTTCTTGTAATGGATTTACAAAGCTATATTTGATGTGAATTGTTCCATCTGATTGACAGATTACTTTTTCCACTAATGAATTAAGTATTTGAGGCGTCAAAGCCTTAAGGTTAAGCAAGTCACTAAGCTTTTCTTTAAGGGTCGCAATATAATCCTTATTTTCGGACTCAATCAAGTCTTCATTTAGTTGCGCCTGTTTATTCAGTAGGGATTCTACTTTGGCATCAAGTGTTTGCTTTAATTCCATTAAATCTTCTTTTGTTATGATCCTTCGGTATAATTTTTTGCAATGGTATCCATACCCGTCCCGCTTAAATAGTCCTGAAATATACGGCGGACGACATTGGGAGTATCATCGTTATTCCATTTTCCAAACCATATCCATAAGGAGGATGTGAACCTACAAACTTTCCCCTTTGCGCTTTAACGCGCTTGGCCTGCTTATTCCTCCGGCTGCTATTGGCTGATTCATTTTCATATAACCAGGCATATAATCCAAAGTTATTGGTATTGCCTTCAATAGTATTTATGGAATTGTCCATGCACACGATGTGAATTCCATGGTCGTTACACATATCCCGTAACTCGTATGAAAGCTTGCCATTACGCGCCAGACGAGATAGCTCTTTGGCTAAAATCACATCATACAATCCGTTTTTTTCATCTTCAATCAAAGCTTTTCATCCCTCTATCTCTTAGGCGCTGCATGGCAGTTTGTGTATTGTTTCGAATTTTTCAGTAGTATTTCTCTGTGTTTTTTTCATGATTTGCTTCCTCCATTTAATTAATTTGTTCGGTAGTTCATCCAACGGCAAAAGGAACATAACCATTTCATATTAAATGTCAATAGAAAAAATCAATTCTCTGGATTTGATTAAGTGTACGGAACCAAAAAGAAATCCCCCTTCCAAACTGTTTCCTTTGAAGTCTCATTAACATATGATGCTTGAAGAGTTGTAATTAACTATCAAAGAGTATAATTGGAGAGTGATTCAATGGCATTAAGACCAGAACTTATTATAGAGGTAGTTCCATTTGGTCCTGACCAAGAAACAACAAATAAATTAAAAAGTATCTGTGGCAATCATCCTACTATCCAATCTTTATTACGGGGAACCAGGCATCTGCTGCTCTCGTTAGAATTACTTGATCCCGGGGATATTCCTGGGAACCCATTAAAAAACAACCCGAAACATTCTCAACCTAGACCACCCAGTGATTTTTTGGCCACATACTATGACTACACCAACAATCGAGCAGTAATAGCCTCTGGACCGATTCATAATCCAGGACTCCTCAAAACCTCTCAATTAGATACGCAGCCGTTGCCAAGTACTGAGGAATTCGAGTTGGCGGTAAATATCGTTCGAGAACATCCTGAGCTTGGCCGCTTCATTCAAGAAGACCTTGTGCGTCCTTACAGAGCAATGCCAGCCATCATCGATTCAGAGGTTCGAAACGGCCGTATTGAAAGGACCCTTGCGGTTGGACTTCTCCCTGTTCAGGAAGGTCAAGAAGGGAACGAAGAGCTATTACATCAGATTGTCGGAATTAATATGATTAGACGTGAAGTAATTATATATGCAACGGGTGCCCCGCCATCTTCAACAGCAAGTGTTCAAATTTGTGAACCCCCGCCTGATGCAAATCAGCCTACAGTAAAAAGAGGAACTGCTGGTCAGGCACAAATAAAAGTGTCACAAGGTGATACGGAGGTTTGGAGTTTCCTTGCAGTAAGACCAGCTGCTTCTTCTGGTATAGTTGGTTCAGGGATCGAACTTCAAAATGTGATGTATCGAGGAAAAAAAGTATTATCCCGTGCCCATGTACCAATCTTGAATGTTCGTTATGTGAATGATGTTTGTGGTCCTTACCGTGATTGGCAGTGGCAAGAAGGGAGGATTGAAGCAGTTGGAACAGATATTGCACCCGGATTTCGCAAGTGCTCCACCCCTGCACGAACCATCCTTGATACTGGTGCAGATACCGGTAACTTCCTCGGTGTAGGGATTTATACAGAAGGGGAAGAACTGGTATTAGTAAGTGAATTGGAAGCCGGCTGGTATCGATATATCAGTGAATGGCGTTTCCACAACGATGGTACGATTCGCCCACGTTTTGGTTTTAGTGCAGTATCCAATTCTTGCACGTGCAATCCTCATATTCACCACGTATATTGGAGATTTGATTTTGATATTCTGGAAGCTAGTAATAACTTTATACAAGAAATTAACGACCAAATCAGTACTGGAACATCTATTTTTAATACGATTGGTTATGAAATCAAAAGAACGCGTGACAATTTTCATAATAGAAAATGGCTAATTTCTAACAAATTAACAGGTGAAGGGTATTATTTGGTTCCTGGTAGGGGTGATGGTAAAGCAGACAGTTTTGGCGTTGGGGACGTGTGGCTTCTTCGTTACCATAGTAATGAGTTAGATGATGGACAAGGTTTTACCTCAAATTTAAATAAAGCTAGAGCTAATTTAGACCAATTTGTAAATGGTGAGTATATTAATGGAAAAGATATAGTGGTTTGGTATTCGGCACATTTCGTACATGATGAAACAAGTGGAGAGGAAGTTTCGCACATAGTTGGTCCAGAGTTAAAACCTCGAAACTGGCAGTAATTATGAATCATCTGATAGGGTATGGCTAAATGTTAATTGGAGATAAAAGCAGGGCAGTCAGCTACGACTGCCTCTTCTTTTAAGTAGATTGGACTTGCTTCGTTAATCCTATAATGTGAAATAAATGATATAGAGGCCCCCTAGACAAGCACAACGTTATACTTTAAAAGAACCAAGCCCTAGTAATTCATCACCGGATAGGGCTTGTTCTTATTATGTAAAAACCTCATTTACTTATGGTACGGTTCCCCACTATTAATGCTAAACTACATCCTAAACGGAAAGAAGTTTGGGGAGCAAGCAGACTAATCAAAAGTGGTCACATCCATTGTTTACCCCACAGAAATGAAAAATTAAATGTTGATAAAGTAAAAGTTGTGGGACGAGAATAGTTCTAAAGGCAACTTTTACTTTTACTTATTGTGCTAACGGGGCATTTTGTAAAATAAATCTATCTTAATGAAGGAATCTATAAAGTTAAAATTGATGCAATGGACTACGATAGTTGTCTATACTTCTATCTTTGATAATGCATTTAATAAAGGATATAAAGTAAAAAGGAGGGGGTATAAATTGGGGGTAAGACCATTATGTAATAAACTATATGGAACTGATGCAATTCTTGGCCACCTAATTTCCATTGATACATTGACGGGAAACGGAACAATTATAGGTAAAATGTTTGATGAAGCTCCATCACTAGCCACCGATCCAACAACTGGTATCTTGTATGCCGGTACTGGTGGAGGCATAGCAGTTCTTTACACGGTTGATCCAAATACAGGTACAGCCACTTTTGTTGGCAATACGGGACTAGGATCATTTACCTCTATTGCAGGATTGGATTTTAGGAGCGATGGCACGTTGTTTGCTTCAGTTAATATAATTGGTGGCAGCCCAACAGGTGCAGATCATTTGGCTATCATAAATAAAAGTACAGGAGTAGCTACAGTGGTTGGACCCTATGGAATATGTGACTCTGGTTCATGCACCATTGAAGGAATGGAAGGAATCACTTTTGATGAGACTGGTACACTTTGGGGTTCACTACGCGTTCGTCGCAGTGACGGAACACCGGGACTGTACACTATAGATACCAAAACGGGAGCCGCTACATTTGTTACACGTATTCAGAACCCTGATGGGTCCACACCAAGCGGCGGTGTTGTCAGCCTGCAGTTCTGTAATAATTTATTATTTGGAGGAACAGCGAATGCTATACCACCTGCAACCGATGGTGGTAAGCTTATTGTCATTGATCCTTCAACTGGATTTTGGTCTTTTGTGGGAACAGGCACTGCAACAGGTGGAACCAGCCTTGGAGGTTTGGCTAGAGTTTTTTGAATTAAATTAATTCAGACAGAGATTTAATTGTTTTATGAGGATTCGCTGTCAAATTGTAGCTAAAGGGGTTCAATAGTTGAGGAGTGGCTGTTCATAGCTACTCCTCTTTTTTATACTGAACTATTTCGAATGCTGTTTCAAAGACAGTACAATAATCCATCGGCAATAGAATTGTTATTCGAAGGAGTAACACAATTTCACTTATCTAATTTAGAATATAAAGAGGTATGGGATAAAATTTATGAGAAATTAAAGTTTGAACCTAGTATTTCACATTTTCCATCTTTTGAATTGTCAAGTCCATTTATCACATATGATGTTTCTATGTTATTAAATGGTCAGTAGATTCTCATACGTATGATGAGATTTATAATGACCTAGAGGAAAAATCGTTGCTCGCCTTTCAAGAACTCACACAAGTAAATGAATATACGTATGCTTTAGATTGGTAACTTCCAGATAAATGCCAAATTCAACCCATTGCCATAATCAATACTCTTCATTAATCCGGTATAACCAATTTAATATTTAAACCTACTGGATGTTTTTTCACATGTGACCCAGTTTCTTTTATTTCGTCCGTGTTGATACATCAGACAATGGTCGTGGATAGACGAGCTCTCACTGCCATCTATAAAGAATAGAAAATGGATTTGAAGAAGGTTCACAAAAACTCGGAAGAGAATTCAGACAATTCGGGCGTAACAAGGTATCTTTTTCTATCAATTTGCCCTCACTAAATTAATCTTTTCTGAATTTATTAATCATATAGGAGAGAGAAGATTTTATTTTTTTCGAAACAAATTATTGTGTTCTTAGAAGAGACTTCTATATTAAACCGGAGAAGAATTTTTCATCTCTTTCCTTAAAAAGAAATTCTAAAGGAGAGGTTTTTTTGGCGGAGCAACGATTAATCGTAGGCTTTCACCCCCAAGTTACCAATCTTGAACGTTTAGAGCTTCATGATAGTCTAGGGGCTACATTTATCCAAGGAATAGATGAACTTAATGCTCATATTGTTACTGTCCCCGCGCAACTCGACCAAGTTTTTTCAGCTCAATACCGTTCAAATTCAAAAGTACGCTATGTCGAGCTTGACGAAAGATTTCATAAAACAGGCATTTGTAGAATCATTCCGAATGACCCTAAATTTGATTTACAGTATGGTCTTGTAAAAATCATGGC
>NZ_AUMQ01000051.1 GCF_000430765.1 Peribacillus kribbensis DSM 17871
CATCCCTAAGTGACAGCCGAAACCGTCTTTCCACTTCCCTTCATGTGAAGAAAAGTCATATCCGGTATTAGCTCCGGTTTCCCGAAGTTATCCCGATCTTAGGGGCAGGTTGCCCACGTGTTACTCACCCGTCCGCCGCTGATCTCAGGAAGCAAGCTTCCATCGATCCGCTCGACTTGCATGTATTAGGCACGCCGCCAGCGTTCGTCCTGAGCCAGGATCAAACTCTCCGAAGAATGTTTGATGTAGCTCATAAAAGTTTAAAACTTGTTTTTGTATTTTCTCGAAAGAAAATAACGTTGGCGTCTTGTTTCGTTCAGTTTTCAAAGAACAAATGTCTCAGAAGCGACTTTATTATCTTACCACTTCTCTTAGTCAAAGTCAACAACTTTTTCAGAAGCTGTTTTTCATTTGTTTTTAGCGACAAGAAATATAATACCAAGGAATTCTAACAAAGTCAAACCTTTTTATAAAAAATAAGCTGCCAGTTCGGCAGCCCCCCATTTACAGCACCCAATATTGAATAGCGGCCAAGGCCAGGATCCCCGGTATACCAAGAAGTCCCGCCACTGCTGTTGTGGCAAAGTTTATCGGAACATGCAGGCCTGCTTTGCTTCCGGCGACATTCAAGAAGAAAAGAAGCAGTGCACCGATTATAGCCTTAACGGCTCCCTGCCCCACCCACCTAAGAGGCTTCAATGGAGTACCTGCTAATAATAATAGAAGAATCAGACATCCAATAACTGAGACAAAGGCAATCGGTCCCATAATGAAAAACCTCCCTCATATGTGCTTGTACCATTAGCATATGAACGGGAGATTCTTTTAAGACTTATCTTTTTAATTTAACTTGTCTGCTTTTCGCTTCTTTAAATAGATAAAAGTATTTCACCTCGGCGATCTTCGCCTGGCAGATAATATCAGGTGAAGGATCGAGGCTTTTTTCCAACAATGCCTTTTGGTTCAGCCAGCTCACTTTTAACTCTTCAAGCTGATCAATCAGCTTCTGGTCGTATTCTTTGCGAAGCGACCCCTTTTTCCGGAAAAACACAGAGAATGCCTCCTCAAGGTTATAATTATACTTCTCTTCGTCCTTCGATTGCCTTGGAAAGGGTCACCTCATCGGCATATTCCAGGTCTCCGCCAACTGGAAGCCCATGGGCAATACGGGTTATGCGAATACCGGATGGCTTAAGCAGCCTGGATATATACATGGCAGTCGCTTCCCCTTCAATATTGGGGTTAGTCGCCAGGATCACTTCTTTGATAGTTTCATCCTGAAGCCTCTTGAGCAGATCGGGGATATTGATATCTTCCGGTCCAATCCCATCCATGGGTGAGATACTTCCATGAAGAACATGATACAGACCGGTATATTCCTTCATCTTTTCCATCGCAATAACATCTTTTGGATCCTGCACGACACATACAATAGATCGGTCTCTCCTTGGATCTTCACATATATAGCAAGGATCTTGATCGGTAATATGGCCGCAGACAGAACAATAGCTAAGGTTCCGCTTGGCATTGACAAGTGCCTTTGCGAAATCAAGGACGGTGTCCTCTTTCATATTTAAAACAAAAAAAGCCAGGCGGGCCGCGGTCTTAGGCCCAATTCCCGGCAGCTTCATAAAGCTGTCTATCAGCTTTGATATTGGTTCTGGGTAATGCATAACATCCGCCTCCTAGAACATACCAGGGAGATTCAATCCTTTTGTGAATTGCCCCATTGTCTGGTTGGCAAGCTGGTCTGCTTTTTTAAGAGCATCATTTGTAGCTGCCAGGACCAAATCCTGAAGCATTTCGATATCATCCGGATCCACAACCTCTGGTTTAATATTTACTTCTACGATTTCTTTTTGTCCCGTTACTATAACCGTTACCATTCCACCGCCTGCAGTTCCTTCAATTTTTTCTTCGCCTAGGTTGGCCTGGGCTTCTTCCATTTTCTTCTGCATTTTTTGCATCTGCTTCATCATGTTCTGCATATTGCCTGCTCCACGCATCATATCCATCATCCTCCATTAATCTTTTATTTCAAGCAATTCATCGCCGACTAGCTTTCTTGCTTCTGCAATGAGCGGATCTTCTTCCTGTTTATCCATCGTCCCATCATTTGATTGGGAAGAGAGGAATTCCTCCCGGATGGATGCCCATTGGTCTTCCGGCACCCCGAGCATCGTCAGACGTTTTCCAATCGTCTGCTGAATGATTGAGCTGAGTGCCTCTATAAAGCGGGCATTATCCATCGCCATCTGGCAGTGAATCTCATATTTAAATTTTACCACAAAAGCGTCTCCTGAGGCAGCTACTGGTTCAGCATCATTTAAAAGGGCTACGGCCGATTTCATCTGCTGATTAACCAAAAGCTCCAGCATCTGTCCCCACTGACCCTTCAGCTGAGCCAGGTCCTGCTTGGTTGCATCCTTCAGCACAGAGTTAATCCGGCCCACAGGTGCTTTAAACTGCCTTTTAGCGGTACGCTGAGGTTTAGGCTGGGCAGATGGCTGGGCCTCTGCAGCAACAGCAATTCCTCTTTCCCTAAGTTCATGCAGCTGATTTTCCAGCGAACTGATCTTTTGCATCAACTCCTGATAGGAGCCTTCACCAGTCTGGCTATTTTCCCTATGGCAGAGTTTAACCAGGGCGACTTCAATAAATACCCGCGGATGATTCGTCCATTTGATTTCCTGCTGGGCTGCATTGAAGCTTTCTATCATGGCATATAGGTCTTCCTGGCCAAGGGAGTCAGCAAGACTCTTGAACTCATCATCCACCCATACTCTTTCCAGGGCTTCTGTCAGTCCTGGAGCGGTCTTATAAAGAAGCATATCTCTAAAGTAAAAGATCATATCTTCTAGAAAACGGGATGGATCTTTTCCAAGAGACAGCAGCTGTTCAAAGATATCAAGGGCTTTTGCGACATCCTTTTCGGTTATGCTGTAAGCCAGCCTGGTAAGAAAGGACTGTGATACCGCACCGGTCACTGTAAGGGCATCCTCTTCTGTCACTTCTCCCTCGCTGAATGAAATAGCTTGATCCAAAAGACTCAGCGCATCCCGCATTCCGCCTTCTGCTGCCCTGGCTACTATGTTTAATGCCTGGTCGGTGCATCTTACTCCGGTTTCATCCAGGATTTGTTTCATACGGCCAGTAATATCCCTGGTCCCAATCCTCTTAAAATCAAAGCGCTGCGTTCTCGATATAATTGTCAGCGGGATTTTATGGGGCTCCGTTGTGGCCAATATGAAAATGACATGTCTCGGAGGCTCTTCAAGTGTCTTCAATAGTGCATTGAAGGCGCCGATGGATAACATATGCACTTCATCCACGATGTATACCTTATATTTCACTGCACTTGGTGCAAATTTAACCTTATCCCGAATATCCCTTATCTCTTCTACTCCATTATTGGATGCAGCATCAATTTCTATCACATCAGGAATGGAACCATCTGTAATCCCCCTGCAGGAAGGACATTCATTGCATGGTTCTGGAGCCGGTCCTCTTTCGCAATTGACTGCTTTTGCAAGTATTTTCGCAGCACTGGTCTTTCCGGTACCCCTTGGTCCTGAAAACAAATATGCATGGGAGATTTTTTGTTGGACGAGGGCGTTCTGCAGGGTTTTCGTGACATGACCCTGGCCTACAACATCAATGAATGACTGCGGCCTCCAGACTCTATATAATGCTTGATATCCCACGGTAAAAACTCCCCTTCATATCTGTGATGGTTTCATTATAACTCAATAGAATTCCCTCTACAAAAGGATTCATCATTTAAGTATAATCTTCATATAGCAAAAAACTCATCCCCAGAAGGAATGAGTTTGATTAGGCATAATAAAGCCGTGCACCTTTTGTTGATTAATAACCACAAGCGTTACTCAAGCAGTTAACTCAGCCCAGGCGACCCTGCGGCACATGAGAGGTTCCACTTAATGCTGCTTCCTTCCGGACCTGACATGGTTCATGGATTCCCATTGCGCAGGACCCAGACATCAACGCCACTTACTTAAGGCAGACCCTGCAGTATATTAACCGTGAAAAGGAATTCAGCCTCGCTGGAGCGGATTGCGAGTACAGGGCACCGCTACCTCCCCGCCTAGCACGGTAATACCAATTATACTTACTTTTATACAAAAAATCAACGTTTAGAGATTGTTAATTTCTGTATGATCTATTCCTTGTTTCTTAATCAGTTTCTTTTTATCTCTCAGTCCTTTGAAGAATGTGGTAAGCAGCCCTCCGCATTGCTCCGCCAATACTCCAGACGTTACTTGGCACTGATGGTTGAAGCGGTCATCCTGCAGCAGATTCATAAGTGTTCCTGCACATCCAGCTTTTGGGTCGCAGGCACCAAATACTACACGCTTTACCCGGGAGAGAATAATGGCGCCTGCACACATCGGACAGGGTTCGAGCGTCACATAGAGGGTGGCATCCTCCAGCCTCCAGGTCCCGAGTTTTTCACAGGCTTTTTCCAAGGCAATGATTTCTGCATGCGATGTCGACTTTTGCCTGCTCTCCCTCAGATTGAATCCCGAGGATATCACCTCTCCATCCAATACCACCACCGCACCAATCGGCACCTCTCCCATATCCTCCGCTTTGCGGGCCTCACCTATAGCCAGCTGCATATACGTTTCATCTATATTCATTAATATTGTCTCCTCCTGGTTTTAAAGCGATCGATGCGGCATAAACTATCGACATTAAAGCTCTTTTATAAATAAGAACCCCCCCGATTTCACCAATGCCAAAAATAAACTTCTCCCTATTGCCTTCTCCTGTGTTAAAATATCTGTTGTTCATTGTTTTACATATTTAGACTTTTTGTCTTACCTGTTACGGAGGGGGATATATTTCATGAATAACACACCATTCATTGCTGTGGAAGGTCCTATTGGTGTGGGTAAAACATCTTTAGCGAAGATCATATCAGAACATTTTCATTTCGGACTGTTAAAAGAGATCGTGGACGAGAATCCTTTCTTGGGAAAGTTCTATGAAAACATTGAAGAATGGAGCTTCCAGACAGAAATGTTTTTCCTCTGCAATCGCTATAAACAGCTGGAGGATATCCATGAAGATTTCCTTAGCCGAAATAAAGCAGTCGTTGCTGATTACCATATCTTTAAAAATCTTATTTTTGCCCAGCGTTCACTAAAAGAAAATCAATACGATAAATATTTGGACATATATAAAATTTTAACATCAGACATGCCAGTTCCCAATATGATTATATATCTTAATGCAAGTCTTGATACCCTGCTTTCAAGGATAGAAAAAAGAGGCAGAGATATTGAAAAGAATATCAGCCCGTTGTACTTAAAGCAGCTGTCTTTGGATTATGAACACTTTATGAGTGAATTTGAAAATCTCCATCCAGAAATCCCTGTACTGCAGTTCAATGGAGATTCCTTTGATTTTGTCAACAACAAACAAGATCTGGATTTTATCCTGTCTACTATTGAAAATGAGCTTCAAAAAGGAGTATGTAAGCATGAACCTACGGAAAAAATATGATATTCCCAACGATACTGTCATTACGATAGCAGGTACAGTCGGTGTCGGTAAATCGACGATGACCAATGCGCTGGCTAAAGCACTTAACTTCCGCACTTCCTTCGAAAAGGTAGATTCAAACCCATATTTGGATAAGTTTTATCAGGACTTTGAACGCTGGAGTTTCCATTTGCAGATTTACTTCCTGGCAGAGCGTTTCAAAGAGCAGAAGAGAATATTTGAATATGGAGGGGGCTTTATCCAGGACCGTTCCATATATGAAGACACCGGCATTTTTGCTAAAATGCATTATGAAAAAGGCACAATGGACAAGGTCGATTATGAGACGTATACCAGCCTTTTTGAAGCAATGGTCCTCACTCCTTATTTTCCCCATCCTGACCTCTTGATTTACATTGAAGGCTCTCTAGATGATATATTAGAGCGTATTAAAGAGCGCGGACGGCCGATGGAGCAGCAGACACCTGTATCCTATTGGAAAGAAATGCACGCAAGGTATGAAGATTGGATCAATCATTTTAATGCCTGTCCTGTTCTTCGTCTGAACATTAATGATTACGACCTGGTCAATAACGAAGATTCCATAGAGCTGATCGTGCAGAGGGTGGCTTCCTTCCTTAATCAGACAAAAAGATTGAGAGTAAAAGCTTAAATATAAAAAGACGGTGCCAAGAAATCGGCACCGTCTTTTTTCGGGGTTTCTTTCCCAAAGTAAAAATCCGTTATTCCCAAGGAACAACGGATTAAATCTCCAGTTTTTATGCGCTGTGGTTTTATAAATTGAAAATATGGAGGAGGTAGAGGGATTCGAACCCCCGCGGGCTGTTACACCCCTGTCGGTTTTCAAGACCGATCCCTTCAGCCGGACTTGGGTATACCTCCAAATCACTATTAACAACAAAATATATTTTATTATATCCCAAAATGAAAGTCAACAGGTTTTTAGTTTTTCATTTATTCTTTTTGTAAAAAAGACCGGCCTATCAGGACCGGTCTTTATTCAGAATCCCTTAAGGCTTGATAATTTCTTTTCCGCCCATATAAGGACGAAGTACCTCTGGAATGATGACACTTCCATCTGCCTGTTGGTAATTCTCAAGGATTGCAGAAACAGTCCTTCCAATAGCCAGGCCTGAACCATTCAATGTATGCACATGCTCTGGTTTTCCTTTCGCTTCGCGGCGGAATCGGATATTGGCTCTTCTTGCCTGGAAGCCTTCAAAGTTGCTGCAAGAAGAGATTTCACGGTAAGTCTCATAGCTTGGAAGCCATACTTCAATATCATATTTTTTTGCGGCAGTGAAACCAAGATCAGCCGTACACATGCTCAGCACACGATATGGCAGGCCCAGAAGCTGTAATACTTTTTCTGCATGTCCGGTTAATTTCTCCAGCTCTTCATAAGAAGTTTCTGGTTTCACAAATTTAACAAGCTCAACTTTATTAAACTGATGCTGGCGGATCAATCCTCTTGTATCCCTTCCGGCAGAACCAGCTTCAGAACGGAAGCAGGCGCTGTAGGCGGCATAGTTGATTGGAAGCTCTTCGCCATCCAAAATTTCATCTCTATGCATATTAGTGACAGGAACCTCTGCTGTTGGAATTAAGAAATAATCCTCACTTTCAATCAGGAACGCATCTTCCTCAAACTTTGGCAGCTGTCCAGTCCCTGTCATACTTTCTCTGTTCACCATATATGGGGGCAAAATTTCTTCATACCCATGTTCTTCAGTATGAAGGTCAAGCATAAAGCTTGCGAGGGCCCTCTCAAGTCTTGCTCCTAACCCTTTATAGAATACAAAGCGGCTTCCTGTCACTTTGCCGGCACGTTCGAAATCGACAATATCAAGCTCATCTGCAAGATCCCAGTGGGGCTTTGGTTCAAAATCAAATTGAGGAATATTGCCCCAAGTACGGATTTCAATATTATCATCTTCTGAATCACCGACAGGCACAGATTCATGAGGAATATTCGGAATAGACATCAGCAATTTATCGAGAACTGTTTCCACTTCCCTTAGCTCATTATCTAAAGCCTTAATGTTATCGCCAACTTCCCTCATTTCAACGATAAGCTCTTCAGCATCTTTCTTCTCACGCTTTAGCTGTGCCACCTGCTGAGAAACTTCATTCCTCCGGCTCTTCAGCTGTTCCGTTTCTGTGATTAGTTCTCTCCTTCTCTTGTCCAGCTCCTCAAACTTATCGAAGTCATTCAAATCTTCGCCTCGGAAAGCTAATTTTTTCTTTACTTCCTCAAGATTCGCTCGTAAATATTTAATATCCAGCATATATACTCCTCCTAAATAAATAAACCTGACAGGTGCAGAAAAACAAAAAAACCCCCATCCCTAAAAGGGACGAGAGTTACCCGCGTTGCCACCCTAGTTGAAAACAAATATGTTTTCCACCTTAAATCGATAACGGCGTTCAGCCGAAAACGCTTAGTGATCTTTATGAGTGCATAAAGATGTTCCACGCTCTGCTCAAGGAGGGATTCACACGGTCCGATATCGATTTCCACCAGCCATCGACTCTCTTGAAAACGGATACCCTGTTACTGTTTCCTGTCATTGCTTTGTTCATTTTATTATTAGATAATTTACTACAATTTTTCTCTTGATGCAAGCCTTTTATGCATGAGGCAAAAAAGAACGGCCGATGATGGCCGTTCCTTCATTTAAAATAATCCTTTGATTGCAGAAGCAGCGCTGTGGAAGACATCTCCAAAGAATGAGCCGATCCCTCTCATGGAGAGAACAAACCAATTTGCTTTTTCCACATCCTCGGCAGCTACCACTTTAACGACACCCTGTTTATGATCATGAATCAGGTAGCCGTAATCCTGTCCGGATTTAGGCTTTACAGAGACATATCCGACTGTTTCCCCTTTTTTAACAGGTGCAGTCAATTCTCCATCCTTATTCAATTTATTTTTATCCAGAACCAGAACAGGCTTATAGTTCTTTTTATCGCCATTTCGGATCATGAATTTTATAGGCGCAGCTGTTTTAATCTTCACACTGTCCGCTTTCCCTTTAACTATAGGAAGAGTTTTGCTTCCTTTTACCTGATAACCGGTTGGAAGAAGTGTTTCTGTTTTAAAGTTGCTGAAGCCATAATCCAATAGCTTTCTAGTTTCAGTAAAACGTGAATCTTTAGAATCAGCTTTCATAATGACAGAAATAAAACGCTGGCCATCACGTACGGCTGTAGCTGTAAAGCAATATCCGGCAAAGTCTGTTGAACCTGTTTTCAGTCCATCCACACCTTTATATTCATAAATCAAACCTGGAAGCATCCAGTTGAAGTTCGGATATTCTCTGCCATCACGAAATTTTAGCTTAGGAATCTTAGAATACTCTAAAGCCTCCGGGAAGTCATTGATCAAGTGGAATGCAAGAGTCGCCACATCGCGGGCTGACATAATGTTTTCATCCTTATCAGTGCCGGCAGGGATATTTCCCATTAAGTCTGAGTTCACCAGACCGCTTGCATTTACAAATCTTGCGTGCTTGAGCCCGAGCTCCTTAGCCTTTTTATTAGCAAATGCAACATAGTTCTTTTCGCTTCCGGACAACAGCTCAGCAAGTGCTACGGTTGCAGCGTTACCTGAGAAGATCGCCATCGCTTCGTATAATTCTTTTACTGTATAATCTTCACCTTCGGTCAATCCGATGTTGGACAAGCCAGGTGCGGCTGAAAGCTGGTGAACGTAGTGACTAATCTTCACTTTTTGATCCCAGGTGATTTTCTTTTCCTTAATCGCCACAAGGGTATTATACTCTGTCATCATTTTGGACATGCTGGCAACGCCTAATACAGCGTCCGCATTTTTCTCATAGACTATTTTTCCTGTCTTTGCATCAAGTAATATCGCAGCCTCTGCTTTTAACCCCAGTGTGTCTTCAGCATGAGCGGGGCTTGCTTGAAAGGAAAATTGAGATGCAATAAACGCAATCATCATGGTCAAAATCAGTGTAATCTGGCTGACTTTTTTCAAGTTTCTGTACCTCCAGCTTATATGTACTTTTTTCACTTTTACTAGTTTATCATAAAAAAAAATAAAAAAATAGACAGAGATGGCACTCTGTCTATTTTGTATATTATACCAGTTCCTTATCTAGGAAGAAAGACTTAGAATTTAGAGTAATTTGGAGCTTCCTTCGTAATATGGATGTCATGCGGATGGCTTTCCTGAAGTCCAGCTCCTGTCATGCGGATAAATTGCGCATTTTCTCTCAATTCCCTTAAGCCTTTTGTTCCACAATAGCCCATTCCGGAACGCAGTCCTCCAATCAGTTGATAGAGCGTATCTGCGAGAGGTCCTTTATAAGGCAGACGGCCTTCAATGCCTTCTGGAACGAATTTCTTGTTCTCTTCCTGAAAATATCGGTCTTTTGACCCCTTTTCCATAGCTGCTACTGAACCCATTCCTCTATAGACTTTGAATCGGCGGCCCTGGTAAATTTCTGTTTCCCCGGGACTTTCGGAAGTTCCGGCGAGAAGACTGCCAAGCATGACAGCATGACCTCCAGCAGCAAGGGCTTTTACAATATCCCCTGAGTACTTGATGCCCCCATCTGCAATAATGGCTTTGCCCTGCTTCCTTGCCTCAGTTGCACAGTCATAAATGGCCGTGATTTGAGGAACACCCACACCGGCTACCACACGTGTCGTACAGATAGAGCCTGGGCCAATTCCTACTTTTACCACATCTGCACCAGCCTCAATCAGTGCCCTGGTGCCTTCAGCCGTCGCTACATTGCCGGCAATAATATTTAAGCTGGGATGGGCTTCCCTGATTTGTTTAATGGTATTTAGAACCCCCTGAGAGTGTCCGTGTGCTGTATCTACGACAATCACATCAACATTCGACTTCACAAGGTGCTCTACGCGCTTCATAGTATCCTTAGTTACGCCTACAGCTGCTCCAGCCAGCAGCCTTCCCTGGCTGTCCTTTGCCGAGTTCGGGAATTCAATAACCTTCTCAATATCCTTTATGGTAATTAACCCTTTTAGGACACCTTGGTCATCAATTAGAGGAAGCTTTTCAATTTTATATCTCTGGAGAATTTTTTCAGCCTGTTCCAGGTTTGTGCCAACAGGAGCTGTCACTAAATTTTCTTTTGTCATAACATCTGAAATCATAATGGAGTAATCTTGAATGAATCGGAGATCGCGGTTTGTAATAATACCGACTAGCTTTTGTTCTTCTGCATTATTTACAATAGGCACACCTGAGATGCGGTACTTGCCCATTAAGTGCTCTGCATCAAACACTTGATGCTCTGGGGTAAGAAAGAAAGGATCTGTAATAACTCCGCTTTCGGAACGCTTTACTTTATCCACCTGTTCGGCCTGCTGTTCGATAGACATATTCTTATGGATGATGCCAAGACCTCCCTGGCGCGCCATGGAAATGGCCATCTCTGCTTCTGTTACTGTATCCATGCCGGCACTTATGATTGGCACATTCAGGTTCAGTGTATCTGTCAATGAAACAGCAATATTAACATCCTTTGGCAGCACATCGGACTGAGCCGGCATTAGTAATACATCATCAAAAGTTAACCCTTCTTTAACAAACTTCGATTCCCACATCAAATTCCCCTCCAGGCTTTTCAAAAAAAATATTATTAGTAGGTTAACAATTGGATAAAATACTGTCAAGAAAGATTGTAAATGTTTGATTTTTCAATTAATTTGGAGGTTTTTGCTTTGGTTCCATTTCAATCCCCCTGGCAGGACTTTATTGTCTTCTTTTCCGCCTCCTATACACAAGGTTACTTAAAGAAATGCTATCAGGAGAAGGCGCTTCCGAATAGTGAATCGAAATGCTATGACAATTGTTATCCTTTTATTTATTATATTGAACATGCCCAAAACTATTATGATCAAGCCAAAATAGCACCGTTAACAATTAAACCCAACTTGCTTTTTTACGGATTTGGCCAATTGATCAAAGCCTGCCTTCTTACAGTGGACTGCTCCTATCCCGAATCTACCTCGGTCCTTGCTCACGGAGTATCCGCAAGAAAGAGAAAAAAACAGCAATACGAATTCCTTTATGATGAAATCAAAATCCAGAAAAACGGTCTGCTCACTCATTTTGCTGAAAGAATGTTTCACATGAAACATCTAGAAGGAGAAAAAGTTATTATGAGAGATCTCCTGCTGGAAATACCCGAACTCAGCCACTTATTTTATTCGTATTTTAAAGAAGAATCTTTCCTTCCGCTATCCAGGCAACAAGAAACATACAGCCTGAGCAAGGATATTTTATCGCGCTACCATATGGGAAGCGACCGATTTCACGAATACATCCAGCAAAAATCAAAAACTGAATTAAACGTAAAGGAACACGAAAATAAGCTGGAAATATCTTTTAATCAGCCAGCTATTTCAGACAAGGGCGTATTCCGCCTCAACATTGCGGATAGCCAGCTGGCTGTTTCCTTAAATAAAGATTCCAAATGCTTTTCCTTTCCTGAAATATTGGTTCACTATCTGCTTCTCTACAATCTCAGCATGATTGCACGCTACGAAACAGAATGGTGGCTTGAATTACTAAAAACCACACCCAATTCAGACTTCGCCTTTATCAAAAGCTTCCTCCATACCACTGAGGAAAAGAGCCCATTACTGATTATGAATTGGCTTCGGGAAGCTCATCCTTATGCTTAAAATAAGTGTGGATGCTGGTTCCCTGGAAGGTGTTGAGGGATAAGTACTTCTGAGTTAAAAGAAGATAATCATTGACTGAGCAGCTGGATCATATGAGAATCTTATAAACAGAACTTAGACAGCCAGATTATATGGTGGTTTTTTGGTTCATAAATTGGATCGCTGATTCTCTATTGAAGATTTTATGATCATTTCCCAGTTGGGCCGATCATACCAAAAAGTTTACGTTCATTCCCGGTGGGCTGGATCATCCGCAATATCGGATCATAATTCACCTGTTGTATCTCGGTACCTGTAGTAGAATTCAGTCCCCTTGATAATCACTCAAAAAAAAGAATAAAAACACAAAAAAAGACCAGCTAAAACAGCTGATCTCGGTGTGCCTGGCAGCGACCTACTCTCACAGGGGGAGAGCCCCCAACTACCATCGGCGCAAAAGAGCTTAACTTCCGTGTTCGGGATGGGAACGGGTGTGGCCTCTTTGCCATAACTACCAGACAAAATGAAAGAACTTCGTTCCTTCAAAACTAGATAACAGAAGGCTTGCACGTTTCATAAACCAACTAGGTTAAGTCCTCGATCGATTAGTATCTGTCAGCTCCACGTGTCACCACGCTTCCACCTCAGACCTATCTACCTGATCATCTTTCAGGGATCTTACTAGCTTGACGCTATGGGAAATCTCATCTTGAGG
>NZ_AUMQ01000052.1 GCF_000430765.1 Peribacillus kribbensis DSM 17871
TAATCTTGGTTTGAAAAGCACCGTTCTCCGCTTTTTGTCTAATCCAGCTCCAAGCTGAGACCCTCGAGTCATAAGCCAGGCTGTCTATGGGAAGAAGCCCGCTTCCCACAGCCACCCTGTCTTATGCTTGTCGGGTCCCTGCCTGCTAATAATTACGGAGAATAATAAGTTCCTGTATCAATGTGCCTTATATAAATCTTATTTAGCAGTCACCGCTTTCCGCCTTTTATTTCGGTTGGAATTCTACTGCTACGTTGGCGGAGGAGCCTATTTCTTTGGTGACGGTGTTCATGATTTCGTTCGCTGCGGTGTTGGATTGTTTTTTGGATTTGACCAGGACATGGACATTGTTTCCGTCAATTTTCACTAGTGCTCCTTCGTAATTCATGGCTACGATCTGGGATTCGAGAAGCCCTTCTGTTACGGATAATTTATCGAGATCTTTGATTTTTTCAAAGGCTGCATTTTTTTCTTTTGTGGAGATATCGCTGGCCAAGGCTACATTCAGGTCTTCTTTCTCTTTGTTACGCTGGTCTTCAATGTCCATTCTCATTGCTTCGAACACTTCATCATTTGCCGGTTCTGTGACAGCTTTAGCACTTGCTCCTTTTTCATTTTTGGCAGGCTCTGCTGCTGTAGTCTTTTTATTTTCCTGATCCTTCTTTTTTTCCTCTGAAACTGCCATATCGTTTGCCGGCTTCTGAGGAGTTGTAATGTAATAGACGGACAGAACAACCACTAGACTCAGCATTGTTAATAACCATACTGTTTGTTTTTTTAATAACATTGTAGAATCCTCCTAATATTTTTCATTTATTTTGGCTGTTCGGATTGGCATCGCTGCCTTTGTAAACAGCTTTATTTAAAATGCTTATTCATGGCAGCATCTGCTTTTTTAAGTTATTTCTTGGCAAGAACGGATACCCTGTGGGTCGGGACATCCAGAACCCTTGTTACAGCTTCCCTGATCCATTTCTTTACTTCGATATTATCGGCACCCTTGGCAACTACCAGTACCCCGCGTATGACCGGCTTTTCTGTCTGTACAACAAGAGGCACTTCCTTTTCACCGTTCCTTGTCGTGACCAGCTGCTCATCTGTAGAAGTATCTTCGACCTGGCGCTTGCCGCCATCCCGATCTTCTTCATTGGTGGACTGCTTATGGGTTACGGTGTTTTTTTCGTAAATTTTCTTTTCCGTGGAGTCTACATTGACCACGACCGTCACATCACCAATCCCGGCTACGTCCTCGAGAGCATCCTTTAGCAGATGCTCGTATTCTCTTTCATAGTCTGTGAACATCTTCTTTCCGCTGTCTTTTTTCATACCGAAGGCCGCTACATCCTCCTTCGGCTGACTGCCGGCCGTAACCGCTTCGCTTTCTGTGCTGTTTGACTGGCTTGATTTTGATACAAAGCTGCTGGCTAGCATTAAACCGACACCCACTACTAGAATTGTTAGTACATAAGCATGCATGGAAGGTTTCCCTGGGCCCTTGTCCTTTTTTAGGAGCTTGGCCAGCAAAGAAAAAGGACCTTTGTCATCTTTCATGCTTAACTCCTCCTCCCTCCAGCTCAACAGTAAGAATTTCTTCTTTTACGGACCATTTTGCTGCGAGAAATTTTTTAACTGCATTCATTTCTGCATTCTGTCTTGGCAGCGGTTTGCTTATATCAATTTTCACAGGTGTGACAGCTTCGACGGCTTCCCCTTCCTGGGCAGGCTTCAGGACCAGCGATATATTTTTTATGTCATTGGGGAATTTAGGATTATCCTTACTGGCCGATTCAATATCCACCTGTGCAAGCTCCAGCTGGTATTTATTCATCAACTCCTCTTTCGCGTCCTTTTTAAGCTGGACAGCCATTTGTTTTAAAATATATGCTTGCTGTGAGGCTTGTATTTCTTTTTTCTTCGCTTCTATTAAATTTTTTGTATTTCTTTGCTGGTCAGTAGTATTCAGGGCTTTGGCCATCACCTGTTCAAAATCTGCAGAGAAAAGCTTAAGAATGGGTGATAATATGATCGCGATCAACAGAAGGCCGATGACCATCTTGGCATACTTCTGCATGGAGGAATTCGGCAGAAGCATGTCAATGACTGTTGCCAGCAGGATAAAGAGAATAATATTGGTTACCCAGCTTGTGATAAACTGCATTTTTTCACCTCACCATCATTGTGACGTTTCCTGCGGCTATTATGACCGTAACACTTAAAAAGAACATTAGGGCGACTATGGCCAATGCTGCAAATATATAAATCATGCTCTTGCTGATCACACCGAGACAGCTGATCACCGGTCCTCCCCCGAGTGGCTGGAGGATAGCGGCGGCCAGCTTATATATGAGGGCGATAATCAGGATTTTCAGGGCTGGAAAAATGCAGATCAAAAGGAGGATAATGACCCCGGCAATCCCGACGGAGTTTTTCAGCAGTACAGATGCGCTCATGACTGTATCGGTCGCATCTGAGAACATCCTTCCCACCACGGGAATAAAATTTCCCGTGATGAACTTTGCGGTCCTGATGGTAATCCCATCGGCAACAGCCGACGATGTTCCCTGAACAGATATGACACCGAGGAAAATGGTCATGAAAGTACCGATCAGCCAGATGCCTCCATTGCGGAGCAGATTAGCCAGCTGCGTGACTTTGTATTGCTCGCTTAAAATGCTGACAATGCTTAACACCGCTGATAGAAGTAATAGAGGCAGGACAATTTTCTGGACAAGAATTCCGCTTGTATTCATCAGGAACACTAATACAGGGTGAAAAAAGGCTGCCGAGACCACTCCTCCTGATGCAGCTATCAAAGCGATCAGGAGCGGAATAAGGGCAAGCAGGAATTCAGTCATGGTTCGTACGGTCGTGCTTGTGTATTCAATTGCTACATGGAAGCTGTTTAACGCCAGGATGATGAGGACCATGAACACGATTGCATAAGCAACCTTGCTGACGGTGCTTTTCTCAAACGCCGACTGCAGATTTTGAAGGAACATGCTCAGGACGGTCAGTACGACAAGTGTTCCCAAAAGCTTTCCGTTCACCAGGAGCTCCTGGAAAACAAATTTGCCAAGACCCTTCATCCATTCAGTGATAGAGAACTTTTTCTCACCGCTTACAAAATCAAAAAAGCTTCCCTTCTGGCTTTCAGGCAGATAGCCTCCGTAATCAGTAATGACTTTGTCCCAAAATTCCTTAAGCTGGTCCACCCCCATGCTTTCAAGCTGGGAATTCACCATATCCTGTTTGCTTACATGTTGACTTTCATTGGTTTCGGCATAAGCTTTTTGGTCTGTGAGTATACAGAGCCCCAGCAGGAATACTAGAAAAAAAATGCTTTGAATCGTGCTTCGAATCATGCTTCGCCACCCCGCCTGTCAGCTTGGAATAAGTTTAATGATCGTTTCAATAATGACGGTCAATATCGGGATTGCCATGGCCAGAATGATAATTTTTCCTCCCAGTTCAATTTTGGAGGCAATAGCCCCCTGGCCGGCATCCTTGGTGATTTGAGCCGCAAATTCAGCTATATATGCAATCCCGATAATTTTTAGAATCGTTTCAAGGTATACCATATTCACATTCGCCTTTAGAGCGATTTTTTGAATCATATGCAGAATGTCTGATATCTGACCGACAAGCATAAGAAAAATGGAACAGCCCACAAAAACCACCAAAAGAAAAGCAAAATTCGGCTTCTGCTCCTTAATGACAAGGGCAAGGAACGTTGCAATTAAGGACATGCCGACGATTTTGAGGATTTCGATGGCAATCTCCCCCTAACCCTCGAATAAAAATACCGATTTAATTTTTTCAAATAAATCATCCATCACCGAAGCCACCATGAACAGGATGAAAATAAAGCCGACAAGCGTCACCCACTGTGCATATTCCTTTTTCCCAACCTGGTCCAGCACTGTATGAAGAAAAGCGACGATAATACCCACACCAGCTATTTTAAAAATCAGATCTACATCTATTCCCATATCTCTTCTCTCCTTTTCCTAATCACATAAGCAGGACAACCAGCAGGAGCCCCGACAAAAAACCCAGACTTTTAATCATCTTTTCATACTTGTTTTGGCGGTCGAGCGCTTCTTTTTCTTCTCTTTCCAAATGGGTCAGTGCAAGGAGGATTTGCTTTTGCTGGTTCATCCGGTCCTGTTTTCCCAGAGTTTCCCCGAATTGGGACAGAATCTCGTATTCTCCCCGCTTAAGCGATAAAAGCTTCCACACTTCCTGCAGACTGTCAGTCCATGAATCCTTCACAGTTGTCCCACTGCTTTCCAGTTTATGTCCAAACGTCTCAAAAAAAAGAGAGAGAGGGGCTGGCAGCTGTCTTGATAGCTTCATGGATGCTTCCCGGAGCGGTGTCTGGCCATACATGATTTCCGCCTCCAGTGCCTGCAGGGAGGATCTCAGCTGTCTGAGCTGCCGTGGCCTTTCCGCAAATCCCCTGGCGATTCCATAGCCTGTCCATGTCGTTGCAAAGATAATAAAAGCAGCACCAACAAGCTTAAGCATAGGCGCCTGTCTTTCCGGTCAGTTCAACACCATCCTGATTCCAGACCTTCGAAATATATCCCGGAACCTTATTCCTCGTGACTTCCACAAACCTCTCGAAGATTTTCTCCTCAAGGATTTTGCGGATAATGGGCCTTTTCTTTATTTCCTCAAGAGAGCTGCCGTGGGTGGTAATAATAAGCTTTATTCCGGCATTTGCTGCCTCCAGGACAGCCTCTGTATCTTCCGCCCTTCCGATTTCATCCACCACCAGGATATCTGGTGACATTGAACGGATCAGCATCATCATTCCTTCTGCTTTTGGACATCCATCGAGAATATCCACCCGCGGACCAAGCTCCAGCTGTGGAATCCCTTTTACACAGCCGGCAATTTCTGAACGTTCATCCACAATCCCCACTTTCCTCGGCGGAATGGATGCTGTCTCGATGCCGGTAGAAACTAATCGGGCTAAATCTCGTAATATCGTTGTTTTTCCTGTCTGTGGCGCTCCAATCAAAAGAGTGTGCATCCACCTGCCCGAATATAGATAGGGTGTAAGTCCAGCAGCGGCTCCAATCTTCTGCCTCGCAATCCGGATATTATAAGAAGAGATATCCCTTATCGCTTTTACACAGCTGTTCTCCAGGATCACTTTGCCTGCAAGCCCCACACGGTGGCCCCCTTCTATGGTGATATATCCCCTTCTGAGCTCCTCTTCCAGGGTATATAAAGAAAACTGGCTTAACGCATTCAACAGCTGTTCAGAATCCTCCTGAGTGGCGAGATATGGCAGAAACCGCGATTCTCCTGCAATCATCAGTTCGATCGGCCTGGCGATCCGGATCCGGATTTCCTCCAGAGAATCTTTTAGCAGCAGCGGCAGATTTTTCAGAAGATCAGCAATATGTTTTGGCAAAAATGCTAAGACCGATTCCATACAATGAACCTCCTATGACATTCTGTTAATTTAAATGTATGCCTACTTGTTCGCTTTATGACTTGGGTTATCTAAATTGAAACCGCCTTCTTCCAGTAAAAATCAAAAGAACCCAGTATTAGATTACTCCAATACTGGGTTCTTCTTTTGGTATCCCTGTTTTGCTTAGCGCTATGCTGTTCAATCTACTATATTGAGCTCCTTGGAGGAAATGTGTATACAGTAATTTTTTTCATTAAAAAAAGACATCCTGGATGGATGCCTTTTCTTGTGTCCCTAAGAATACTCTCTTGCCCGCCAATGTAAAATTTAAGGCAGCAACCGGATTTGAACCGGTGGTGGAGGTTTTGCAGACCTCTGCCTTACCACTTGGCTATGCTGCCATCAAAAATAAAAAAAAATAGATCGAAGGTTCCAACCGGTTATGATCGTTGGTCACTTCACTAACTAGCTGAACATTGGCTCCCCTGGCAGGATTCGAACCTACGACCGTTCGGTTAACAGTCGAATGCTCTACCACTGAGCTACTGCGGAATGGTGGGCCTAAATGGACTCGAACCATCGACCTCACGCTTATCAGGCGTGCGCTCTAACCAGCTGAGCTATAGGCCC
>NZ_AUMQ01000053.1 GCF_000430765.1 Peribacillus kribbensis DSM 17871
ATCTAAAAAAGCGCATAAGAAAAACCCTTGATATATCAAGGGTTTCGGTATGATCTGAGAGGGATTCGAACCCCCGACCCCTACCCTGTCAAGGTGCGGTGGTTCTGTGTCTATATGTGGTTAACTTGTAATCAAGTATTGATTTATAAGGGTTTCTCATAAATAGATATGGTCCTATATAGTTGCTTAAAGCAGGTTGTTGACGTTTTTCGTCAACGATTCGTCAACAACTATCCCACAAGTTTAGTACACCTTGGGTACTTTATTCATTCTGCTTGATGTTCATATAAGAGTTTACAGCCCAAGCGTAGAGTGCTTATGTAATAACATAAATGAAGATTCAGCCCTGTTCAGTTTGTTACATTATGCCGCCCATATGGTTTTAAGCTGTAACATTTTTAACGACGGTAGAAGAAAGACCCGTCGAATCAGCATTATGCTGGCATCAAGTGTAATATCTTTAACCCTAGTTTACTTCGTTTTATTGGACTTCGTTAGCAAAATGTTAGCATGTTGGTAGGAGTCAATGATTTTCCATTAACTTTGATGCCTTTAATAACATAAGCTGGTGCAAATTTTGTTTGCATCGCTTTTAAATCGCAGTTACACAATCCACATGTTCTGAGTGTATGTAGCAACATGTGAAGATGGTGAAGTTTAAAACCAACAGTAGACTAGGAAGACCAAGTCTAATTTATTCAGATTCAATTACCGCTATTATTCTAGACTTTTTTTGAACAATTTCATTAAAGTTCAATGCTTTTTATTAGTCTTGTTTTACCGTAGTTTTCATCGAATCCGTAGCAATTTACTTCAACTTTCCCATTTTTATAAACCTTAACGGTGGCCCATGCGTACATACGATCAGTAGGGTTATTTGTTGGTGCAGTGACCTCAAACGGACTGCCGCCGGAACCAACCAGTACTTGATAGGCCTTGCCGTGCTTGCTTACATTGAAAACATGCTCATGGCCACAGAAATAGGTAGCATTACTATCTTCAATGACTTTCCAGAATTCATCTCTGCTTGCTGGGTCAGCATCGAGTCCGTCAGCAGATGGGGGATTGGAAGGATCCGCTACATATGGAAATGCATCCTTATGGCCGAACACAAAGATATGCTTCGCACCATTTTTCTTCGCTTTTTCCAAATCCTGCTTTAACCATTCAATCGGTGCATGACTATCGTTTCCAACCGGGTCCGTGTTTATAATCACAAAGTGGGAACCTTTTAAATCGAAAGAATAGGACAATTGAGATTGATCAGTTGAAATATTATTTGTACCTATTTGAGGGTGATTTTTAACATCAAAGTCTTTGATATCCACACCTTCAATTTGCTTAAAACGCTCAGCGTCCAAAATGATGTCACCCATATTCGCTCTCCAAGTATTTTCATTGGTTTGGGTCGCTTTTTTAACAGTATTTCCACTAGCATCTTTATACTTGTCTTGCACCTCGTGATTTCCAGGAACAGGAACAACATAGGTACCGGTTTCAAACATATTGGCAACCAAACCGCGCCAGTAAGCGTACTGTGGATTTAACACATTCACATCAGAATTTTTGGTATAACCCATGATCATATCTCCGTTAAAGAAGAACAAGTTTGTTTTTTGCTTTTGAACCTCTCTCGTGATACGAGTAAAAGCCTTCGTGTTCTGCAACCAAATTTTGTCTTGAGCGGTTAATCCAGACTGAGCGGCATCCCCACGGGAGTCACCAACTGTTGAAAAAGTTAACAATACACCCTGTTCCTTACTATTATCTGTTCCTTCATCTGCATTTGCTTTTTGTGGAGCAGCATTGAATAATGAGGTCAATCCAATAACAGATCCTAAAGCGACTGCACTTACAGTTGCTAGAATTTTTGCTTTTTTCATCAATCCTTCATCCCCTCTTAATCTTTTTTCATATTTATAGTTTAATAGGGAACTTTATGCAAATTATTTTAATAGTGTAAATTTTTCGTAAATTTAACTTAAATTTTTATAAAAATCTTAAATAAAAGAATAAAGACACTCCAAAAGGAATGTCTTATGGCAGCATATTATTATTATAAGAAACGGACAGAACACCTTCAAAACGGTTAGTTGCCTTTATTCAAAATGAGTTGCGATACACACTCCACATGACTGGATTGCTGAATGTAGACACAGAACATAACCCATGATGTAGTAGTGTTCACCTATTTTAACACTCAAAGGTAAGACAAGCTATCGTATGGCAATTCTAAATGTCACAACTTCAAATTGGCTTCCAAATAACTTGAAGTTTTAGCCATTGGCTACTATGGCTACTTTAAAGAGCGTTAAGAGTTTATGAAAGATCGGTAATGGATTATCCTCCGGGCCGCCTATCAAACTAAAAAAAGCTCCAACCAGAATCGGTTAGAGCTTTTTATGCTTAGATGAATTAATGCTCTGAGAGCTGAGGCCGGCTTAAAGATCGTATTTTTTACGTTCTTTCCTGTGTGCCTAAAATAAGAGGAAAAACGAACTAAAACAATCCTTGTGGTAGAGCGGGTTCAACATTCATTAATTAAAATGTTAAATGAAATATTATACGATTGTATATGTTTTGTGGTCAGAATGTGGTCAAAAATTTGGTGGTGCTTAGCTAATATAGTTAATCACCATCATTTTTTATCTAGCTAACTTCTGGTTGAATCCAACTACAATTCAATTTCAAGGGATAATGGGGCAAGATTACATCATACCGCCCAACATCCGTTATACTGTACCATTTTCTTATGAGCTGTCAGCAAATGTCTTCTCACTTGGATTTATTGCGATTCATGCCTTGCTCTTTAATAAATCGTACACAAGCTAACCCAATCATTTGCGAAGGGATAGAAGTGTTGCCGTCTGGTAAAATTGGGGAGATTGAAAGATCTGCGACTTTGAGGTTTTTAGTACCAAATACATTGAGATACCCATCAACAACTCCTTTTTGAATGCTCCTAGCCATCCTACATTGTCCGCCGAAGTGGAAAATATTGCGATACGTAGCTTTAACATATTTAGCAATCTCTGCTCTTTTTTCTGCCTCATTTTTAATTTCAAAGACATCTTCAGCAGGGTATACTAACTTATAAATACCTTTAGGATCAAGTTTTCGAGCTTTCTTCATAATTTTGTAAATTACAATATACTGATCGATCATGAATTCTAAGTCATTCCGATTTTGCAATGGATTGAGGTTAACGGAAGGATAAGCTTCAGGATCGCTATGAGCGGCCAAGATCGTTCCTCTGCTTCTCGGGTTATTGTCGAAAGGACCAATACTCATCACATTCGTCTTTTTGTTTGGATCAAATGCCCAGTTGTTCTCGAATATAACTGATAATGGAAGAAAAGAAGGTGTTATGCTGCTATAAATTTGAAGACGGCGAGCTCCTGTTTTACCTTCTCCTTTAAAAGCACCTAGTGGAAATGGTAGATCGGGGTCTGCATCTCTCAATTCTAGAAGTCGACTAGTTTCTACTTCAACTCCCACTCCACCAGTAAATTGAGATTGGAAGTTGTGTCCAACATTAGGACTCTCTACTAATGTCGATACACCGATTCTGGTTAAATCCCTTGAATTTCCGATTCCAGAACGTTGAAGGATGACCGATGAAAAATTTCCAGCTGAAAGAACAATCCCTTTTTTTGCATAAGCCCTTTCGGTTATACCATCCTTGACATACTCAACACCGACAGCTATTTGAACCCCATTTTGTTGTTTAAAGAGAATTTTATTCACTGTTGTTTTTGTGAAGATAGTTAGCAGTCTTCCACCAACCCCACATTCACGAGACTTGAACTCATTTCCTTGTTTAACCACATTTTTACCTAAATATCCAGTTGCTGTTGATGAACGAACAAATTTTCCGTTCACCTTTTTGTTCATAGCCTGTGATTTATAAAATGTGCAATCTTTTACTCCTGTATTATAATCTTCAACAATTGGGATATTCATCACTTCCGATGTTGCCCTCGCTAATATTTTAGTTAGGCCGTTATCGCGCTCAGGAATAATTTGTTGTCTAACATGAATGGGTCCATCTGTTCCTCGTTGTTCTTCATCTTGTGTTGCACCTGTATACGTTTCGTTCTTTTTAAATAAAGAACTAATATTATCATATTTCCATTGAGGTCCAACAAGCTCTCCCCACTGATCATAAAGTTCATGACTTCCCCTTACTGCATACATGGCATTATGTTCTGAGCTCCCACCAATTGCTCGACCACTTGAGATCCTAAGCTGGGTATTAATATTAGGTTCAATTGTAGACATTATATTAAAGGAGTGTCTGTTATCGGTAGCTAATAGGCCTGAGCCTTGGTTAGAAGCACTGCTTAACTCATTTGTCATGTTTGTCCCTGGCTCAAGAGTGAGTACAGAAGTTCTGCAATCATCTGTTAATTCTTTTGCGACCACCCCCCCAGCGGTTCCAGCACCAATGACAATATAATCAACTCTTCTTATCCTTTTTTTTCCTCCCATCAAACCTTCCTTTCATAGATTTATTAATATCAAGCCTTCAAGACTATTGTATGATTTTTACTGGGCGAAATTACCATTTTTAAAAGAGTGAAAAAAGATTACAAAGAAATTATGTACGGCAGGGATTGAAAATGATCGTCCTCTACGTGGAGGACAGTGTTGTACCCTACGTGGAGGACAATCATGTGTTCGTATATAAAAAAAGCACCCGATGAAGGATGCTTTTTTATTATGAATATTAGGTTGTCAGTATTTAAACTATATGGACTATTTAAATGAGGTCATTAAAAAGTAAGTGAAAAAGACCGAAATACTTTCTGGAAACTTCAAATTTGTGGAGATATTAATTTTACTCTTTAGGCTGTCATTAAGCAGTCTTTTTTTGGGGGAAGAAGGTGCCAAATCTTAAAAGTTTTGCACTTGTTGATGTATTTGCCCCATGATACCATTTTAGTGTGGAAGAAGCTTGCTGTTGATTTTACATCATATTCGACAACGACTTTTTTGACTGCGGTTCTTGCAGAATCACTATAGGTAGTGCTATAAAAATATAAAAATCTACCAAATACTTTTTGTAATAGCTGCTATAGGATCTCATATATTTAGTTGTTTCATAAGCTGGAGTTACATAGCTGGCAACATATCCCCTACTGCTGCTCCAACAATTCCAGCTGCTCCTGATCCGACTGGCCCCAATGAGGCACCAACAGATGCTGCTGCAGCTCCAAAGCCATATGTAATCACACTTTTTACAGCGGCCGTTGTACGCTCACTTAACCATGTATGATTTTAAGGTGTACCGTATGTTGAAGCTCCTCCAGGGTTTTCATCTACGTAGGTTGGCGGTTCTGTTAGACTTTGAACCCCATTTTCTCTCAACAAAATGCCTTACATACTGTTGACAAAAAAACAGATACAAAAAACTCCTGCCCTTTGGATAGACGTTTACGATATATATTCAA
>NZ_AUMQ01000054.1 GCF_000430765.1 Peribacillus kribbensis DSM 17871
GTTTTTTGTATCTGTTTTTTTGTCAACAGTATGTAAGGCATTTTGTTGAGAGAAAATAGGAAGGTGGACGATGAAGATAAAAGATATGCTGCCGAAAGAGCAAAAGAAGAAATTGGCCGGTCATAAAGATGGATGAAAAAGCAGAAAAAAGAGAAGGGCTCCCCCTAAAAAATCGTTATTAAACGACCTTTTGGGACAGCCCCCTTTGTTGATATGGATTAGTTCACCAAGCGGCCTGTTTTCCCATGTGAACCCCAATATTCATTGCGGAGATGGACTTTTTGAATCTTCCCTGATGCTGTTTTCGGAAGCTCCTTTACAAACGTTACCCCCGTAACCGCTTTAAAATGAGCAAGTTTTTCCCTGGAAAAGTTGATGATATCTTTTTCACTTATATTCTGGTTTTCTCTTAAAACTACATAGGCATGCGGTGTTTCCCCCCACTTTTCATGGGGAACGGCAATAACTGCGGCCTCCCGGATGCTTGGATGTTCATATAATACACCTTCTACTTCAATCGAAGAAATATTTTCTCCGCCGCTGATAATGATATCCTTCTTGCGGTCTACAATATCGATATGCCCATATTGATCGACCGTACCCATATCCCCGGTATGCAGCCAGCCATTCCTGATTGTTTCCATCGTTGCTTGTTCATTTTTCCAATAGCCCTTCATGACGCCATGACTTCTTACCACCACTTCTCCAATTTCGTTCCCATTATGGGCCACTTCTTCCCCGTGCTCTTTGATTACCCGGACATCACAGCCAATCATTGGATAGCCTGCTTTGGCTTTGATTCTGTACTGTTCATTTTGAGGCAGGCCGGAAATTTGTGGACGAATGGTGGAAATTAGGCTCAGCGGTGTAGATTCAGTCATTCCGTAGACTTGGATGAACTCCCAGCCAAGCTCTTCTTCCACTCTTCTTACGAAAGCCGGCGGCGGTGCAGAACCTGCAATTACCACACGAACCTGTTGGTCTAATACTGGTGCGCTTTCTTCATAATACTGCAGTAAAGAATTTAATACGGTTGGCGCCATATGAAGGATAGACACTTTATGATTCTTCATTGCTTGAAAAATTGCCTCTGGAGTAGCTTTCTTCAGGCAAATATGGGTTGAACCGTTTGCTGTATAATAAAATGGGGAGCCCCATCCATTCACATGGAACATCGGCAGGACATGTAGGTAAACATCACGGTCGCTCACCCGTAAATGATGCATAGAACTTAAGGAATGTAGATAATTGTTGCGGTGAGTTAGCATGACTCCCTTGGGATTTCCAGTCGTCCCACTTGTATAAAGAAGGTTGCAGACATCATCCTCATCGAGATTAGCACGCTCGAAAGGCTTATCGGTATAGTTGACTAGCCAGCAATTGTAATCGGTTTCATTTGTTTCCTGATCCTTATAGTGAACGATAATATGCTCAACCGTTTCCAGCTTTTTCTTAACAGGCTGTATAAGATGATATAGGTCCTGGTCTACAAAGAGCACCCGGGATTCACTGTGATTTAAAATAAACACATAATCCGCCGGAGTAAGCCTTATGTTAAGCGGCACCATAATAGCTCCAAGCTGGAACACACCGTAGAACCCTTCTAACATTTCAAGGGTATTTGGCGCCAAATAAGCAACACGGTCACCTTTTGTCACTCCCAAATCCCGTAGTCCATGAGATAGCCGATTGACTCTTCCGTTTAATTCTTTATATGTGAAAACTCTTTCATCACAATAAACCGCCTCTTTATCTCCGTATAATGAAACGGCCCGGTCCAGAAATTGGGGCAAAACTAAAGGTACATTCATTCACATCACCTCTGAAAATTTTGAATTTTCTTAATTATATCTATACTAACATACCCCCCTTGTAAGTAAACAGTATCTTTTGCTCCTGTTATATAACTATTCTACAATCTAAATCCTTTTCCTAGTTTGTGAAGTAATGTACTCACGCTAAAGGGTGCTTTTGTAAAAGAAGGGATGGCTGCGGCGATCTCGTTTTCTTATTTTGCTAAAGGAGCAGGATAGTTTAATAAGGAAATTGTTGTGGCTGGGTTAATTTTCTTATATTCATATACAACCATTCAATTTAAGCTAATAATGAAGATTATCAGCTGATTTTTTGGGGTGTGGGGTATGGATAAAAAGAATTTAATTACAATTTTTGTAGTATATGCAACTCTAGATAATATGAAGGGGTTTGAAATATCTCATTTTTGGATTCTTAACCAATTATTTAAGTTAGTAGTTTGTTTCGTTGTGTTTTTTCTTTTTACACTTATTTGGAGTGGCATTACAAAGGAAAAATTTTGAACGATTAAACTTTTCTTATTAAGCTAACGGTGCGTTAGTTCAATAAGGCACACTAAAAAAGACTGAACTAAACTAAGCGGTTCTGACTTGAAGTACAAAATTAAAAATATCAAGACATTTGGAAGACCAATTCGCATATGAAAAGCGTTTCGATTAATAAGTATATAAATAATTTACACATAAAAAAAGCCCAACCACTAAATCTGCTGGGCTTTAATGTTTCTATTCTTGCATCTTAATTGCAGGGTTCCACGGTGCAAATATGCCTGATGGATTCGCATGCCATAACCACACATGTAAATCATAGTGACGATTCAAAGGATTTTGTATCTCTTCCTCTGTTAGATTGGCTGGGTCAAGGTCGTGGTTTAACATGCTACCATCAAATGGATGGTTAAATAGGCTCGGATGCCCATTAGCCATGAACCCTGGTACATAATACTCTACTCCTACCAACTTGTATCCGCCATTTTTTTGAGGAATGTATAACAGAACTTCTGGCTGATTCGGATTCAAAACCCCACCATCAAACATCAAACCCGGATTAACAAAATGTATTCCCATTACCCCCTCTGGACTAACAGCAACTTCGTGAGTATTAATGTAACCATCTTGAATAGCAACATT
Organism: Peribacillus kribbensis DSM 17871; assembly: GCF_000430765.1. Lineage (GTDB taxonomy): Bacteria > Bacillota > Bacilli > Bacillales > DSM-1321 > Paraperibacillus > Paraperibacillus kribbensis. The sequence goes on from NZ_AUMQ01000054.1 coordinate 2,946, forward strand.
AACATCATGATATTTTTCTGTTGCCTGACGCACCTGAGCTAATTGCTTGTTCACTTTACTGCTATCATCTTGATCGGTCGCAGCAAAAGCAGAACTTACTAACCCAAAACTTAAAATGACTCCTCCGATACTTGCAATTAATTTTTTCATTTACATGCATTCCCCCGTTGTTCTTTTAATAATTTAACTTTGTACTTTAGCAAGAATATGCAACTAAGATGCCATTCATGCAAATGGTTTTTTTCAGCAAGGGAAACGTTGCTCACTTTTTTTAGTAGAACTTTTGTCAACAAAAAGTAAAAATCTAAATTAAGCTAACGGGTGCATTAGTTTAATAAGGGGGGCTGCTGAAGTAGCCTTCGCTAGAAGTATTTATTGTAGAATTCTTTTCTTATTTTCCCGCTAAGATGAAGAGAATTCAGACAATTCGGGCGTAATAAGGTATCTTTTTCTATCTATTTGCCCTCACTAAATTAATCTTTTCTGAATTTATTAATCATATAGGAGAGAGAAAATTTTATTTTTTTCGAAACAAATTATTGTGTTCTTAGAAGAGACTTCTGTTTAAACCGGAGAAGTAATTTTTCATTTCTTTCCTTAAAAAGAAAATTCTAAAGGAGAGGTTTTTTTTGGCGGAGCAACGATTAATCGTAGG
>NZ_AUMQ01000055.1 GCF_000430765.1 Peribacillus kribbensis DSM 17871
CCTCTCCAAGCGCAATCCAAGCTTCAGCACTGCGAGCCATTTTTCCCGACCACCTAACCACGCCCCAGCCTTACAGCCCCAAGGGTTTAGAAGGGCATAAGTTCGTTATAAAGATTTAACAGTATTCCCGGGGTCCCTCAACCTAAAAATATATATTCAATATTATATAAGCTTATCCTACATATAAAAAGCAAAATATTCGCTCACTTCAGAACCGAATAGCAGGAACAATTACAAGTAAAATCGAAATATGACCGCATGAACAAACGCATGACTGCAGTCATGCTCATAACCGTATCAATCTGTTGATATACGTGACGATAGTTCTCAATGACTGTATAGTGAAGAATGTGAGGTGACTGCATGAATAACCATATCGAATGGTTAACCGTATTAGCTATTGAAAAACAAACAAAAATACCCAACGCAACCATCCGAAGGTACATTCGGAATCACGGGCATCATCTTAACATTCGGAAAAAAGGAAAAAGCTATTTCATTGCTTCCGATTCAATCCCTATAATGCTTGATATTCGAAAACAATATGACGATGGTAAGAGCCTAGAAGAAGTAGAAAAGACATTAATTCAAAAAGGCACAGCGATGACTATAACCGTGACCGAAGATGACCAACAGATGACCATAAATATCGGCGAAGCCTTACAGGATATGAAATCAGCCATGAACGAACAGAACGAAGTCATTCAGTCACTGGTTGAACAAATACAAAAACAACAGGAATACATAGACAAAAAATTAGAAGAACGAGATAGAAAGTTAATGACTGCTATAAGAGAAAGCCAGGAAGCCAAAAAACAGCTTGCTGCAGCTGCTCTTCCGGAAGAAATACAATCACCACCCAAACCTCCTCAAAAAAAGTGGTACCAATTCTGGAAATAAAAAGCCAGAGTAAATTACAGACAAACAATTTTAAAACAGTTATGTTCCTTTTATCCTCACTATGTCACAATCCTTTTCAAACAGGGCTTATGCCCTGTTTTTCACACTCAAATAAAAAAAACCCTGCAAAGCAGGGAATTATATAAACACATAATTATATAATTTAATAATTTCATAATTACATAAAAGCAATTGATTTCACATAGTATAACTGGGTATACTTTACGTATTAAATCGTTTTATTGTCTTAAGAAAGCCGCTAACTTTCTTTCGACTTAATTTTTCATGACGTATGTTTTTAAGCCTATGTGCCAATAGGCTGTGACTTTTTGGATCTCGTCTGAAACATCGTCATTCTGATCACTCTCAATGTGAATCAGATCATTTTCTTTTTCTGCGAGGCGTAATTCGTCTCGTATTTTTTTTAGACTTTTTCCCCATGCAACAAGCCGCTTATTAGCCATAGCACCATCCAAAGTAAAGACAGTTTCTATTTTCTGTTCTTCCGTACCAGTTAAAATATCGGTGTCTTTCACAGTGTACTTAGAAACCTCTAGAATAGCTTTTTGCACTGCCTTTGCTTCACTAATCGACTTTTCGATATCAGCAACAATCTCTTCAAAATTTTTCTTCGTCTTTTTCGCCCTAACTGCCTGAACATGAACAACCGGAGTGTAATCCAACTTCATTGCTCGCTGCCAAAGACTTGTCCATTCTTCTTGAGGAATATATTTGTTTTTCCGGCTAAAATACATTGGTTTCACCGCTATGAGTACATGAAAATGAGGATGATACGTATTATCTTCATTATTCTTGGTAATTTCCAAAGCTCTGAACCATCCCTCGATAGATTCATCAACACGTTTATATTTCAATAAACGGTTGTAGCCTTGCATCATATCTTTAATCGTATCCTCTAATTCATCACCCCGGCAGTTCTTCACCGTAAGTGTTAAGAAAAGCCATCTGAGTTTCTGCCTATTATTTGCTACTTCCACTATTTTTTTATTCTCATACGTCAGCTTCAAAGATCGTCGCCAATTACACATAGGGCACAATCGGACCTTACAGAAAAATGCTTGATTCAGCTTTAACCCTGCACTGGTTTTTTTAAAGGTGAGAATATCACCACATCCAGTCATCCTCTCAGCTTTCTTCACTAAGTTAGCTTTTTCAAATAAGGAAGCAGTTTTCAAAGACATTTGTTTTTTCTCATTCCATGGTCTTTCCTTACCACTCTTAGAAATATCTTTGAGTGGTTCTAGCAATATATAAAACCTCCTTTTTTAATTCCGACAATTCAACTACGAATAAAGGCCGGGACCCTTGATAAATATGACCTTAAGCGTGTTTTTCAAAATCTTGTTGTTTCTATATGTATCAAGATAAGAAGAATTCCGCTCCGCTACATTCTAAAAACATCAAAACCAAAACCCAATAAATCTATAATCCTACAATCGCCAGAAGATTGTCCATATCAAACTATAAATATTTTTTAAACCTTCGGCTGGTAGCTGCCCGGAAGATCCGTCATGCTCCAAATCCTAGCACAACCTTCAGCTTGATGAAATCTCAAAACACGAAACTCCAAAAGAAAAGCTCTACAATGCCATTATCAAGGGTTGCTACGCTCCCGCTCCGCAAAACTTTAGCTATCGCTAAACTTCAAGCCCTTGACAATAGC
>NZ_AUMQ01000056.1 GCF_000430765.1 Peribacillus kribbensis DSM 17871
CCCGGCTATTCTCCTCTTCCAGCCGTTTAATTAGCTGCTCGTAATCAGATCGGATTGAACGTTCCATAATTCCAACCCCTTTCTACCTGTAAGGTTCTCATATGTTTTACGCAGATCATCCATAATCGCACTGTAAATCTGATGATCATAGTCACCTGAAAGATAGCTTTTAATTCCAATTACATGAGTTCTAGATATGTTCCGTTTTCCTGTCTCATACCTAGAAAGCAATGATGGATCAATACCCAAAAGATCAGCTAGTTGTCGACTAGACATAAATTGTGCTTGTCGTTTTTGTCGAATGACTTGTCCTATATGCATGTAAAATTCCTCCTGTTAGTTCGATTGAATGAAACGTAAGCAGTTCAACTAGCTTTGTCAAGGCCATCATTCCTAATTTCAGAAACAGTGACAAACACCTCTTACAATGTGGGTCTAACGGCTAAAATGCAGCCTCTTTAGCAAATAAATGTTAAATTTTACCTAAAAGGAGGAAAAATTTAAATATTTTCCGAGGGACAAGTAGGTTTATAAGGGTTTTGTTGGACAGACTTTCCGCGCCCACCCCGGTGGGAAACGGTGTCAAAAGTTAACACTTCTGAATCAGTTTTTATAGTGTTGATATATAAGGTTTTATACGGTATCAAAAGATAGTATCATTAATGTACAAATAAAGGAGAAATGAACATGACCAAATATGGATATGCAAGGGTAAGTACAAGAAAACAAGAGATCGGCGGCAACTCGCTAGAATCTCAAATTGAAAAATTACAATCTGAAGGCTGCCAAGTGATTTTTGAAGAAGCATTTACAGGTACAAAAATTGATCGTCCCGAATTTAAACGGCTGCTTGACCAGTTAAAAGAGGGAGACACACTGGTTGTAACCAAGCTAGATAGGTTTGCCCGCTCTACAGTTGAAGGAATAAACGTTGTTAAACAGTTATTTGAACGTGGCATAAAAGTACATATTTTAAATATGGGCTTAGTTGAAAACAGTCCAACCGGCAAACTTGTATTTACCATCATGAGTGCCTTTGCAGAGTTTGAAAGGGACATGATTGTTGAGCGAACCCAAGAAGGAAAAGCCGTAGCCCGTCAGCGTGACGATTTTAAGGATGGCCGACCAAAAAAATTCACAAAGAAACAAATTGCACATGCTCTGCAGCTGCTTCAAGATCATTCATATAAACAAGTAGAAGAACTTACGGGCATTAGCAAAAGTACACTTATACGTGCGAAAAAACACCAAGAAGAACAAAATGCAGGTTAATTCCCTCGTAACAAAAAAAGACCGGAATAGTATCTCCGGTCTCTTTTTATTCTTTATAAATCTACTTAATCATCATTGTCGTCTTCAAAATCAATATCTTCATACTCAGCTTCTTCTTTAAATTCCAAATAAAGAGCATATCGTTTCCCTTGCGATAAAGAATTTTCAGCCATTCCTTTCTCAATGGCATATTTAGCAAGCAGCTCTTTGTTTTTCATGAACTTCTCATAATACACTTCAATGTTTTCAGGCAATATGGTATTGAAAAAATGCCCGAAATGTTTTGGTGCCGGATCATTAGGTTTAATTAATTTGATATCAGCAAAACCTAGACGTTCTTTAGCAATAACATCCGGCTTAAACCTATATTTGGAATCTGCATTTACGGCATTAGCAAAATACTGAAAGTGTGATCTGAATCCTAAAACACCAAAATGACTGAAGAAACCAGCCAAGGTAATGTAAGATATTTTTCTTGATACTAATACTGGCAAACATTCCAAAGTACAGGCTCGAGCAATCATCCTCCAAACTTCGAGAGAGGCAGGATATATCCATTGTCTAATATTTTTAGCCTCAATACCGACTGGAATATCAGTTTGTTTATGAATTAAAAATTGATCGAAACCATTACCATCTTCATGTTTGTAGATTTTTTTTCCGCCATAAAACAATACTTCTGAATTTGTCGGCTTCACCAATAATCCTTTTTCATCAAGAATAGGACTAGAACCGATAATATGATAGTTACTTATATCAAAAGAATCGAATAACATTTTCTCTAAAACTAGTCCACAGTAATGGTCTAATTGAGAATAACGCAAAAACATATCATGCCATTTGATGAATGCCGTTAAACGACTCTTGTCACCAGGCTTACCAAAATCTGCCGCACCAATGATTTTCATAGGTGTATTTTGAAGCACCTGGACTTTACCATGTTTTATCAAGGACTTTAAAGAATCATGAAGCACTGCAGGCTCAACGCGCTTACCGGGAGGCCCAGCTTCACTGATCTTTATTTCTAAATGACGCATGGTACTGACACGATAAGTTTTAAGTATGTTCTGAATACGC
>NZ_AUMQ01000057.1 GCF_000430765.1 Peribacillus kribbensis DSM 17871
TGGACTTCCGTCAAGAAAGTGGACACTAATTTTAGGATAACTTTTAAAATGATGGCTTGTTTTGTATAAACTAAATGTTTCCCTAGGTAGGAGAATTCACAGGTAGAAAGATTCCTTTTTTCTCGCAAGAATAAAATTAGGATATAGTAGATGTGTTTAACAAAAGGTGATTTCTCTCAAATTGATTAGGCGAGAGATACCCCAAAGTAGAATGTTTCCTTCTTTCATTATAAAAGTTAATCAAATAGCTTGTGACGGCAGAAATCGCCTCTTTACGTGTTGTGAAACGGTTTCGGTAAATGAGTTCCTTTTTAATCGTGGCGTGGAAAGATTCGATGCAGGCATTATCGTATGGATCTCCCTTTCGGCTCATACTGATTTGGATGTTGTGAGCTTTCACCACGTTTATATAATCTTTCGAACAATACTGAGAGCCACGGTCAGAATGATGGATTAAGTCACTGGTGGGCTCGCGGAGAGTGAGAGCCCTTTCCAATGCGATCCTGGGCAGCTCTTTATTTAAGTGCGTACCCATATTCCAGCCCACAATTTTGCGGGAAAATAGGTCCATGACACTGGCCAGGTAAATCCATCCTTCCAGCGTCCAAATATACGTAATATCAGTTACCCAAACACGGTCCGGCAGGGCAGCCTTAAAGGACCTTTTGAGGAGGTTAGGGTAGGTCTTCATGGAATGATCCGAATCTGTCGTCACCCGGTATTTCTCCTTGGGGGTGCCTCTTAAACTCATTTCCTTCATACGGCGGGCAACTGTTTTTTGAGAGATTTTATACCCCCATCCTCTTAGATCATGCCAAATACGCGGGCTTCCGTACGTGCCAAAACTTTGTGCATGGGACTGTTTAATCTTCCGGTCAATTTCCTGTTTTTTGGACTCTTTTTCGAGATTAGGATGATTTAGGCTCTTTAACCATTTATAATACCCGCTTGCGGAAACCCCCAGGACGGTACACATCTTCAAAATGGTATATTCATGACGGTGCTCATGAATAAAAGTAAAAATTACATGGGGTTTTTGGAGAAGATGTGCATGGCCTTTTTTAAGATCTCCACCTCCTCCTGCAATTCACGAATTTCTTTCAGATACCGCTCTTCCTTCTTGGCCAGCTCAGAAGGGGTCTGATAAGCTTCCTTGTCCTGTTTCCCTTTGTTTCTACATTCCATGACCCACTTATTCATGGTGCCATAAGGAATTTCAAGCTCTCGAGACAGTTCACTCATCTTCCTGCCTTCCTCCAGGACTAATTTAACGACGTATTCCTTGTATTCGGGTGAATAGGTTTTTCTCATTTATTAACACGCCCCTAAGATTGTTAGTTAAAGTATATAAAATTGTCCTAGTGACGTGTCCACTTTTTAGACTACCTTCA